>NZ_JBFANY010000004.1:0-537282 GCF_040674975.1 Amycolatopsis sp. NPDC049688 | reverse complement strand
CCAGGAAGCCTTCCAGGCCGTCGACATCGTCGAGATCGCCAAGCCGGTGACGAAGTGGGCGGTGCAGGTCAAGGAGGCCGCGCAGCTGCCGTGGATCTTCCGCGAGGCGTTCCGGATCGCCCGCTCGGGCCGGCCGGGCCCGGTGCTCATCGACCTGCCGATCGACGTCCAGAAGCAGGACATCGAGTGGGACTCGTCGATCGACTCGCCGCTGCCGGTGACGGCCGTGAAGCCCGCCCCGGCGCGGGTCGAACGAGCCCTGGACCTGCTTCTGCAGGCCGAACGCCCGCTGATCCTGGCCGGCGGCGGGGTCGTCCTGGGGGAGGCGAGCGAACAGCTGCGGGCCGCGGCCGAGCACTTCGGCATGCCCGTCCAGGTGACGCTGATGGGCAAGGGCAGCTTCCCCGAGGACCACGAGCTGTTCGCCGGGATGGCCGGCATCCAGACGTCGCAGCGCTGGGCCAACGCGGCCTTCCTGGAGGCCGACCTGGTCCTGGCGCTGGGCGCCCGGTTCGGCGACCGGCACACCGGCGAGCTGTCGGTGTACCGCGGCGACCGGAAGTTCATCCACGTCGACATCGAACCCACGCAGCTGGGCAAGGTGTTCGGGCCGGACCTCGGGATCGTCTCGGACACGCGTGAGTTCCTCGACGCGCTGCTGGCGGCCGCGGCGGAACGCGAGGCCCGGCCGCGCCGGGACTGGATCGCCCGGATCGGCGAGCTGAAGGCGGCGCTGCCCCGGCGCGACGACTTCGACAGCCTGCCGATCAAGGCACCGCGGGTGTTCAAGGAGATCAACGAAACCTTCGGCGAGGACACCTACTTCGTCACCGCGATCGGGCTCTACCAGATCTGGTCGGGCCAGTTCCAGCAGGCGCACAAACCACGGCACTACCAGGTGTGCGGCCAGGCCGGCCCGCTCGGCTGGGAGATCCCGGCCGCGATCGGCGTGAAGAAAGCACGCCCGGAGGCGGAGGTCGTCGGCGTGGTCGGCGACTACTCGTTCCAGTTCCTGGTCGAGGAGCTCGCGGTCGCCGCCCAGTACGACGTCGGGTTCGTGCTGATCATGCTCAACAACGAGTACCTCGGGCTGATCCGGCAGGCCGAGACCGGCTACGAAATGAACTTCGAGGTCGACATCCACTACGACGCGATCGGCACGGACAACGTGAAGATCATGGAGGCCTACGGCTGTTCCGGCACCCGCGTGCACGAGCCGGGGGAGATCCGCACGTCCCTGGAATGGGCGCGCAAGGAGGCCGAGCGCACGAGCCGGCCGGTCCTGGTGGAGATCATGATCGAACGCGAGGGCAACGCCGCCATGGGCGCCGCCCTCGATGCCGTCCGCGAGTTCGAGCCCTGTTGACGCTCGTGAGTGGTAACGCGCGTTAGAACTCGCCTTACCACTCACGACCACGGCCGCCGTGCGAGAGCCGACCTCGTGCGGCGGTCTTGGCGTGCCCGCGGGACGGGCGTTGTCGGAAAGTACAAACGCGGGCCCGAAATTCACCCGTCTTTCAGGGGTTTTGCCGTGGTCGCGGCCACACCGCAGCGTGTGTACTTCTTGCCGAAGCAGCCCCGAAAGGACGTCCACAGTGGAATTCCTCCGACCCGACTCGCTGGCCGGCGCGCTCGCCGCGAAGGCCGCGAACCCCGGTGCGGTCCCGATCGCCGGCGGCACGGACGTGATGGTCGAGCTCAACTTCGACCACCGCCGTCCCGGCGCCCTGCTCGACCTCGGCCGCGTCGCCGAACTGCACGAGCACGGCACCGACGGCGACCGGATCCGGATCGGCGCCGCCGTGCCCTACACCCGGATCATCGGCGAGCTCGGCACCCGGCTGCCCGGCCTGGCCATGGCCGCGCGGACCGTCGGGTCGCCGCAGATCCGCAACCGCGGCACGGTGGGCGGCAACCTCGGCGCGGCCTCGCCCGCGGGTGACTCGCACCCGGCGCTGCTGGCCGCGGACGCCGACGTCGAGATAGCGTCGGTCCGCGGCACCCGGATCGTCGCCGCGAAGGACTTCTACACCGGGGTCAAGCGGAACGTCCTGGCGCCGGACGAGCTGATCACCGCGGTACTGGTGGCCCCCGCCACCGGGCCGCAGCAGTTCAGCAAGATCGGAACCCGCAACGCGATGGTCATCGCCGTCGCCGCCTTCGGCCTGGCCCTGCACCCGGACCAGCGCCGGGTCGGCACCGGCGTCGGCTCGGCCGCGCCCACGCCCCGCCGTGCCGTCGAAGCCGAAGAATTCCTGGCGGCCGAGCTGGACTGGGACGCTCCGAAGGCGTTGGACGACTCGGTGAAACGCCGCTTCGGTGACCTGGTGGCGGCAGCCGCGTCGCCGATCGACGACGTCCGCGGCAGCGCGGCCTACCGGCGGCACGCCCTCGGCGTCATGGCACGCCGGACGCTGACCTGGGCCTGGACCGAATACTGCGGAGGGAGCGCGAAGTGCGCGTGAACGTCACCGTCAACGGCGAACGGCGCCGGGCGGACAACGTCTGGGAAGGCGAAAGCCTCCTCTACGTGCTGCGCGAGCGGCTCGGCCTGCCGGGCTCTAAGAATGCCTGTGAGCAGGGCGAATGCGGCTCGTGCACGGTCTACCTCGACGGCGTCCCGGCGTGTGCGTGCCTGGTCGCGGCCGGGCAGGCCGAAGGCCGCGAGGTCGTCACGGTCGAAGGACTGGCGTCCGGCGATGCGCTCGACCCGGTGCAGGAGGCGTTCGTCGAGCGCGGCGCGGTCCAGTGCGGGTTCTGCACGCCGGGGCTGCTCGTCGCCGCGCACGACCTGATCGAGCGCGTCCCGGACCCCAGCGACGTCGAGATCCGCGAGGCCCTCGCCGGAAACCTCTGCCGCTGCACCGGCTACGAGAAGATCCTGGACGCCGTCCGCGACGCCGCCGCGAAGAAGGCCGTCCGATGAGCGCCCCGGCCCGCTCTCCGCAGGAGCTGCACGACACCATCGCCGGCGGCATCGGCGAGAGCCCGCTGCGCCCGGACGGCACGCTGAAGGTGCGCGGCGAGTTCGCCTACTCCTCGGACCTGTGGCACGAGGACATGCTGTGGGGCGCCACCCTGCGCAGCCCGCACCCGCACGCCCGGATCGTCCGCCTCGACGTCTCCCGCGCGCTGGCCCGGCCCGGGGTGCACGCGGTGCTGACGCACGAGGACGTACCCGGGGAGAACGTCTACGGCCTGAAGTACCAGGACACCCCGGCGCTGGCCGCCGGCCTCGTCCGCTACCAGGGCGAGCCGGTCGCCATCCTGGCGGCCGACCATCCGGAGATCGCGCGGCAGGCGCTCAAGGAGATCGTCGTCGAATACGATGTCCTGGAGCCGATCACCGATCCCGAGCGGGCGGCGCACGACGACACCCTGCCGAAGCTGCACCCGGGCGGGAATCTGGTCCGCCACCAGCGGATCGTCAAGGGCGACCCGGACGCCACCGCGGACGTCGTCGTGTCCGGCGTGTACGAGATCGGCATGCAGGACCAGGCGTTCCTAGGGCCGGAGTCCGGCCTGGCCGTGCCGGCCGAGGACGGCGGCGTCGACCTCTACCTGGCCACCCAATGGCTGCACGTCGACCAGCGCCAGACGGCGAAGGCCCTCGGCCTGCCGCTGGAGAAGGTCCGGCTGACGCTGTCGGGGGTCGGTGGCGCGTTCGGCGGCCGCGAGGACCTGTCGATGCAGATCCACTCCTGCATGCTCGCGCTGCGCACCGGCCGTCCGGTGAAGATGAGCTACAACCGGCTGGAGTCGTTCTTCGGGCACGTCCACCGCCACCCGGCGAAGATGTACTACGAGCACGGGGCGACGAAGGACGGCAAGCTCGTCTACGTCCGCGCGAAGCTGTACTTCGACGGCGGCGCGTACGCGTCCAAGACTCCCGTCGTGGTCGGCAACGGCACCACGCTCGGCGTCGGCCCGTACGACGTCCCGAACGCCCACATCGAGGGCTGGGGGGTCTACACCAACAACCCGACCTGCGGTGCGATGCGTGGCCTGGGCGCGGTCCAGCCGACCTACGCCTACGAGTCCCAGATGGACAAGCTCGCGTCCGCTTTGGACATGGACCCGGCGGAACTGCGGATCCGCAACGCGCTCAGCGAAGGGTCCACTGTGGTCACCGGCCAGGTGGTCGACTTCCCGGCGCCGGTGGCGGAACTCGTCCAGCGGGTCCGCGACCTGCCGCTGCCGCCCGCGCCCGCCGGCGAGCGGGACATCCGCGAGCTGCCGGGCGGGGTGTCCAACACGACCCACGGCGAAGGGGTCGTCCGCGGCGTCGGCTACGGCGTCACGATCAAGAACATCTCCTACGCCGAGGGTCTCGACGACTACTCGACCGCCCGGGTCCGCTTGGAGGTGCTCGGCGGCGAACCGGTGGCGATGGTGCACACCGCCGCCGCGGAGGTCGGGCAGGGCCTGGTGACGCTGCAGCAGCAGATCGCCCGCACCGAGCTGGGCGTGACCCGGGTGAGCGTGCATCCGGCCGACACGAGCGTCGGCGACGCGGGCTCGAGCTCGGCGTCACGCCAGACCTACGTCACCGGCGGCGCGGTCCGCAACGCCTGCCGCGCGGTCGCGGATGCTGTATACAGTCGACTCGGCGTTTCGTCCGAAGGGATGAGCCTGGCCGGCGGCAAGGTGGTCGCGGCGGACGGCGAAGTGGTCGCGGACCTGGCCGAGCTGCTGGGCGACACGGCCATCGAGGAGACCCGCGAGTTCCACCACCGCCCGACCTACCCGCTCGACCCGGAAACCGGCCAGGGCGACGCCCACGTCCAGTACGGCTTCTCCGCCCACCGGGCGGTGGTCGACGTCGACCTGGACCTCGGCCTGGTCAAGGTCGTCCAGCTCGACTGCGCCCAGGACGTCGGCAAGGCGATGAACCCGGACGCCGTCGTCGCCCAGATCCAGGGCGGCTCGGCGCAGGGCCTCGGCCTCGCCGTGATGGAGGAAATCCTGGTGCAGGACGGGAAAGTGCGGAACCCGTCGTTCACCGACTACCTCATCCCGACCATCCTCGACATGCCGCCGATGCGCGTCGACGTCCTCGAACGGCCCGACCCGCACGCGCCCTACGGCGTCCGCGGCGTCGGCGAACCACCCACGATCTCGGCCACACCGGCGATCGCCAACGCCATCCGCGCGGCCACCGGCCTCGAGCTGCCGCGCGTCCCGATCCGCCCCGAGCACATCACCGGAGTCTGAGATGACCACGTCGATTTCCGTCGAGCAGGAATGGCTGGACGAAGCCGTCCGCATCGCCGCGCGCAACGTCGAGAACGGCGGCGGGCCGTTCGGCGCGCTGATCGTGCGGGCCGGCGAGGTCGTCGCGACCGGTGTCAACCGCGTCACCGCGAACCTCGACCCGACCGCGCACGCCGAGGTGGTCGCGATCCGCGCGGCCTGCCAGGCGCTCGGCACGTTCAAGCTGGACGGCTGCGTGCTCGTCTCCAGCTGCGAGCCGTGCCCGATGTGCCTGTCCTCGGCGCTGTGGGCGCGGGTGGACAAGGTGCTCTTCGCCGCCGACCGCGACGACGCGGCCAAGGCCGGCTTCGACGACCGCGCCTTTTACGAGCTCTTCGACCGCCCGCGCGAAACGTGGACGGTGCCCGTGACCCGACTGTCCACGAAGGACGGTTTTGCCCCCTTCGCGGCCTGGCTCGACAAGGCCGACCGCACCGACTACTGACCCACAAGGCCAGCTGACCGGAGCACAACCGAATCGAACGTCCCGCTCGGCCAGGCACGGCGTGGTGCCTGGCCCTGGCCGAGCACACCCAATGAGGATTATTCAGCCGTCGCCCGGCGCAAAGTCCCCGTTGGGCTGCACGCTCAAGTCCGTTGCGCCGGGCTAGCCCGAATAACCCTCACCGGCAAGGGCAGGACGCATGACCCAGACCGAAGTCCCCACCCCAGTAGTCGACGAAGTACCCCCGCAACGCCGTTCGCCGCTCGACAAGTTCTTCGAACTGCGGGCGCGGCAGACCACGATCGGCCGCGAAGTCCGCGGCGGCGTCACCACGTTCGTCGCGATGGCCTACATCGTGCTGCTCAACCCGCTCATCCTCGGCGCCTCCGCCGACATCACCGGCGCCCGGCTCTCGGCCGCGCAGGTGACCACGGCGACCGCGCTCGCCGCCGCCGTGATGACCGTCCTCATGGGGCTCGTCGGCAACGCCCCCCTCGCGCTGGCCGCCGGGCTCGGCATCAACGGCATCGTCGCCTTCCAGATGGCCCCGTCGATGACCTGGGCCCAGGCCTTCGGGCTGGTCGTGCTCGAAGGCGGGTGCATCGTGCTGATGGCCGTCAGCGGCGTCCGCGAGCGGATCATGAACGCCATCCCGCGGCCGCTCAAGACCGCGATCACCGTCGGGATCGGGCTCTACATCGCCCTCGTCGGCCTGGTCAGCGCCGGGTTCGTGACCCGGGTGCCGGACTCGGCGCAGACCACGGTCCCGGTGCGCCTCGGGGCGGGCGGGCACCTGCACGGCTGGCCGATCGTCGTGTTCTGCTTCGGCCTGCTGCTGATGATCGTGCTGGTGGCCCGCAAGGTCCCGGGCGCGGTGCTGATCAGCATCGGGGCGGCCACCGTGCTGGCCGTCGTGCTGCACCAGGGGTTCGGCGTCGGCGGCTGGGGGCTCACGACCCCGGCCCTGCCCGACCACGTCGTCGCCGCGCCTGACTTCGGGCTCTTCGGCCACATCGACCTGTTCGGCGGCTTCGCTTCGGCAGGTGCCCTCGCGGCCACGGTCTTCCTGTTCACGCTGGTGCTGTCCGGCTTCTTCGACGCCATGGGCACGATCACCAGCGTCTCCGACGAAGCCGGCCTGTCGCGGCACGGGAAGGTGCCGCGGATGGGCCGGATCCTGCTGGTCGACGGCGCGGGCGCGATCGCCGGCGGCGTCACCGGCTCGTCGCCGAACACGGTGTTCCTCGAATCGGCGGCCGGCGTGGGCGAGGGGGCGCGGACCGGGCTGGCGAGCGTCGTCACCGGCCTGCTGTTCGCCGGGACGCTGCTGTTCACGCCGCTGGCCGGGGTGGTCCCGGCGCAGGCCGCCGCCCCCGCGCTGGTGGTCATCGGCGGGATGATGGTCGCGCAGTGCCGGACCATCCCGTGGCACGACCCGGACTACACGATCCCGGTGTTCCTGACCGCCGCGCTGATCCCGTTCACCTACTCGATCACCAACGGCGTCGGGGCCGGCCTGATCGCGTTCGTACTGATCAAGATCGGCCGCGGCAAGTGGCGCGAGGCCGGCTGGCTGCTTTCGCTGCTGGCGCTGGTTTTCGCCGTGTACTTCGCCGTCGACGGTGTCGAAGCCCTTTTCCGGTAAGGAGTTCCCGTGGCCCTGATGTTCTTCAACGGCGGCGCCATGCGCGGCGAGCCGCTGCACCACCTCCTGGACGGCTCGCCGTTCGTGGGCACCGCCCGGACGGCGGCGAAGTACCGCTTCTACGCGGTCGGTTCGCAGTGCCCGGCGCTGTACCCGGTCTCGCACGGCGGCGCGTCGGTCACCGGCGAGGTATACGACGTTTCGCTGGACGACCTGCGGGACAAGGTGCTGCCGTCCGAGCCGCACGAGCTGGAGCTCGGCGTGGTGGAGCTGGCCGACGGCAGCTCGGCGTTCGCGATGCTGCTGCGGCGGCCGTACACCTCGCACGTCGCCCTGCGGGACATCACGGAGATCGGGGACTGGCGGGCGTACAGGGCGAGCGCGTGAAGGTTCTCGTGGCGCCGGACAAGTTCAAGGGGTCGCTGACCGCGGCCGAGGTGGCGTCGGCGGTGGCTTCCGGCCTCGCCGACGTCCACCCGGCGGTCGCGGTCACGACGCTGCCGGTGGCCGACGGCGGCAAAGGCACGATCGACGCCGCCGTCGCCGCCGGGTTCCGCCGGGTCCGGGTGCCCGCCCGCGGGCCGACCGGGGTGCCGCTCACGGCGTCCTACGCGGTCCGGGGCGGCACCGCGGTGGTGGAGCTGGCCGAGGCGTCCGGGCTGCACCGGCTTCCCGGCGGGCCGGAACCGCTCACCGCGTCGAGCGCGGGCACCGGGGACGTCATCGCCGCAGCGGTGGCCGCGGGCTGCCGCCGGATCGTGCTCGGCGTCGGCGGCAGCGCGTGCACCGACGGTGGCGCCGGAATGCTGACCGCGCTGGGCGCCCGGCTTCTGGACGACGCCGGGCGCGAGCTGCCGCCGGGTGGTGCGGCCTTGTCCCGGATCGCCGCTCTGGACCTGACCGGATTGTCCGAAGTGGACATCGAGCTGGCGAGCGATGTGGACAATCCGCTGTACGGGCCGCGGGGGGCCGCTGCCGTCTACGGCCCGCAGAAGGGTGCGTCCCCCGGCGATGTCGAAGTGCTGGACGCCGCCCTGCGACACTGGGCGTCGATCGCCGGACCGGCGATCGCCGAGCGACCGGGTGCGGGCGCGGCCGGGGGAGTGGGCTTCGCCGCGCTGGCCGTGCTCGGTGCCCGGATGCGCCCGGGCATCGAGCTCCTCCTCGACCTGCTCGGCTTCGACGCGGCACTGACCGGGGCTTCCCTGGTCATCACCGGCGAGGGCTCGCTCGACCAGCAGACTCTGGCGGGCAAGGCTCCGGCGGGAGTGGCCCGCGCCGCGGCGGCCAAGGGCATCCCGTGCGTCGCGGTGTCCGGACGTTGTGCGCTGTCCGCGCACGCCCTCGCCGGCGCGGGCATCTCGGCCGCGTACGCGTTGACCGACCTGGAACCGGACCCGGCGCGGTGCATGGCCGAGGCGGCGCCGTTGCTCCGCCGCCTCGCCCGGCAAGTCGCGGCCGACCACGTATCGAACAAGTGATAGCGGCCTTTTGTTATCATTGGAACCATGGTGACGAAGACGGCGGCGGACACCCGTGAGCGGATCCTCCAGGCGGCGGCCGCGCTGCTGGCGGCGGAGGGCCGCGACGGCCTGTCGACCCGTGCGGTCAGCGCGGCGGCCGGGGTCCAGCCGCCCGCGCTGTACCGGCTCTTCGGTGACAAGGACGGCCTGCTCGACGCCGTCGCCGCGTACGGCTTCGACGAGTACCTGACGAGCAAGCGCGCGCTGGGCTCGACCGGCGACGCGGTGGAGGACCTGCGCCGCGGCTGGGACCTGCACATCGAGTTCGGGCTCTCCCGTCCGGAGTTCTACGTGCTGATGTACGGCGACACACGCCCGGGCCGCACGTCGCCCGCGGGCCGGGAGGCCGAGGCGATGCTGCGGGGCATCGTCGAGCGCGTTGCGGCGGCGGGCCGGCTGCGGGTGAGCGTCGAGCGCGCGGCCCGGCTGGTACACGCGACCGGCATGGGGGTGGTGCTGGCCCTGATCGCAACCCCGCCGGCGGAGCGCGACCCCGAGTTCTCGGCGACGGCGCGGGAGACGGTACTGAGCCGGATCCTGACCGGCGGCGGTGAGCCAGCGGGCTCGGACCTGCCGGAGCGGGCGATCGCGCTGCGGGCCGGTCTCGACGGGGCCACCGTGCTGACCGCGGCCGAGCGCGTCCTGATGGCCGAATGGCTGGATCGGATCGCCGACGCCTGAGCCGGGACTGGATCGGTTCAGTCCGATCGGACATTGCTTGTCACCGACACGTGGCTCAATATGTTGCGGCTCGCAACATATTGACGACAACGCCGTCGGAGGGTCCCGATGATCAGGTGGAAAGCAGTCCTGGCCTGCGCCGGAGCGGGAATTCTGCTTGCCGGTGCGCTGCCCGGCACGGCCTTGGCGAGCGGTACCGCGACCGACTGCTGCGGCGGCGGGGCCTCGTGGGCGACCGGCAACAAGTCCGCGCTCGGCACGGCGGCGACCACCGGCAGCCCGGTGTGGTTCACCGTCGCCAACGGCGTCACCTCGGAGGTGTTCTACCCGCGCGCCGACGTCCCGAACATGCAGGATATAAGGGTCATATAGCAGCTGACCTGCGCCGGAGCCTCCACCGTGGGGCAGATCTGGGGCAGACAGCATGTCGATCTTTCGCCGCACCATCACCTTGCTGATCCTGATGGCGCTGATCAACCTCGCGAGCTACGGCGTCGGCAGCAAGGCCATCGTGGCCGCGGTCATCGGCGCGGCGCTGGTCGTCGCGCTCGCCCGCTACGGCCACCAGGCCGTGACGCTCGCCTGGGCGGAGCGGCTCAGCGGACTCGAACAGCACGAGGCCCCGGCAGCGTAAGCCTGCCGGGGCCTCGTGCCCGTGCGTCGCTCAGTCGGCCGGCCACTCGTAGGACAGCTCGTACCGATCACCGGCCAGCACCATGTCGTTCATCTCCAGTGGTCGGCCATCGGCGCTGTAGGCAACCCGTGTCACGGTGATCACCGGCACGCCTTCTGCCAGCTGTAGAAGCGAGGTTTCGTCCGGCGTCGGCATCCGGGCGCCGACGTGTTCGACGAAGCTGCCCAGCGTGTAGCCGGCTTCCTCCAGACGCGCGTACGCGCCGCCCGGGCCGGTGTTGACCTCTTCGATGAGGGTGCCGCGCGTGATCTCGCGAGGGAGGCGCGACACCGCCAGTTGAACTACCAGCCCATCGGCACGCATCACCCGGTCCCTCACGGTGATCTCGGCGCCTTCGTCGATGGCGAGATGGGCAGCGGTCCGGGTGTCCGCCTCCTCGAAGCGGATCTTGACCGACGAGGACGCGGTGAAGCCACGCGCCGCGGCATCTGCAAGGAAAGCGCCACGGTTCCGCTCCCGAGCCTCGCGAGAGAGGCGTGATCGCGCGATCCGTTGAATGCTGGCCGGCGGCCGGACGAACACGCCACGTCCGTGCTCGGACGTCACGAGACCCTCCGACCGCAGCACATTGATTGCATCGCGGATCGTCGGACGAGAGACGTCGTAGTTCTCCACAAGCTCGCGTTCACTCGGAAGCTGCTCGCCAGCCGCGTAGTGGCCGCTGCCGATCTTCTGGCGAATATCGGCCGCGACCTGCTTGAACGCCGGAATGCCGCTTCTGCGATCGACCATGCGCAGATTGTCGCACTGGTCAGCTTGTCTTGACCAGTTGTGTACCCGGTAGTACCGTCGCTGAACATGTCATTACAAGTCAACGGAGCGTAACGGATGCTGGGGGCCACCATGGCTGACGAGGGTTGGCGGCAGGTAAGAGCTTTCCGCACGACCGACGAGATGGGCAAACCGACGGACCTGATCGTTGGTCTCGTCGAGGTCGCCAACGGTCGCGTCGAACCCGCCATCAAGATCGACGGCAAGACAGCGCTGATCCCGCTCGAAGACATCGGCAGCGCGATCCCCGATGCGGTGCGCGGTGTCCTCCAGGAGTGGTGGAAGCGGGAAGGCCGGTGATCGTGCCCGAGGTCGCCGGCGCCCGGCAAGACCGCGCCCGCCTCTGGAACGCGATGCTCGGCGGCGGCGAAGCCTACGAGGAGGACCGCGTAACTCTTCGGAAGTTGCGGGAAGCCGCGCAGGACGTCGAGCGGATCGCCATTAACGAAGCCCTGTTCGTCGAGCGGGCCTGGCGATTCACCATCGGGCTGCGCGGCATCGGCCAGGTCATCTACTGCGGGGCGCCGATTCCGCCCGGTCCTCCGCCGCACACAGCCGCGCGGGAACCGATCGAATTGGGCCTCTTGCATTCGGTGGTCTACGTCGAGCCCGATCCGCTGCTGAGTGCAAAGGGAACTGGCTACCTCGCAGACGACATCGCGGTGGTGAAGCGCGCTGACCCTCTGGACCTGGCTGACGTGGAAACTGTGCTCCACACTGAGCTCGTCGCAGACGAGCCGGTCGCGGTAGTCGCGCCAAGTGTTCTGCCGTGGCTCGGCGACGGCGCCGCGCGCGCCTGGACGCGGGGCCTGAGCGCGCTACTTCCCAAGGGGTCTTACCTGATCGCGAGCCACTTCCTCGATCCGGAGATGGACTCGGCGGTCGTACTCGTAGAACGGCTGCTTCAAAGGTTCGATGCGAGTGGGAGCCTCAGCGGCGCGTTCTTTCGTCGGCAGGCTGCGATCGAGCAGCTCATCGACGGCTGGGAACTCGTGCGCCCTGGAGTCATCCCAGCGCAGGGATGGTGGCCGGACGGTCCCGTGCTGCGCGAGGAAACGCCGAGCGACCGGCTTATGGCTGGCGTCGTCGCGCGGATCCCGCGCCCATCCCCCTGAACGGCCCGGCTGCTGCGGTGACCCCGATACCCGTGGCGGCCGGGTCTCCCACTCCGCCCGCCGTGCCTCCTCCCCCCTCGATAGGTGCGGCGGGCGGACCAGACCGCGCCCCCTCGCGTAGAGGTGGGCGCGGAGCCGGGCCCCCGGCCCTCCATCCGGGGGCCCGGCGCCACCCGTAACAGCAATCATGATCGAGACGACCAGGCTGGTGGACATCCATTTCCGCGAGGAGCGCAGCATGTACCGCATCCGCCGGCCGGAATGGTTCGCGCTGAACGAACCCCGGCACTACCTGATCTTGCTCGGGGTCCTGGCCGCGGTGTGCCTCGTAATCGGCGGTGTCCGCTGGACCATGACAGCGCCCGTGCAGGCTCGCCAGGAGCAGGAGCAGCAGCGCCATCACCAGGAGGCTGAGGACGCGGCGCGCTATCTTGACGCCTGCCGCGCGGATGGGACGTGCTGAGCAGGTAGGCATGACGAAATTGGCCCCTCGCACTCGAAGGTGCGAGGGGCCGCTTCGGGTCTGCTGCTACGCGAGGGCGGGGTGGAACGTCACGACCTCGGTGCCGACGGCGGGGAAAGTCTGCGGCCCGCTCGGCCAGGTGCCGCGAGCCTCGATCTTCATCTCGCCGGCGGCGTCGGTGTCTCCGGCCGCCCACGCGCGCGTCAGCACCGCCACGTTCGGGGTGGCGTCGCTGATCGCGACGTCGCCGGAGCTGAGGACGGTGTTGAACACGACGACGCCGTTGAGCGACCCGATGACCCGCCACGCGCTGACGCCGCGGAAGTCCGCTGTGGGGTCGGAGACGGTGAGCACCAGCGCGGGCTCCAGGTCGCCGACCTTCATGTCCATCGGCACGGTCATGCCTCCTCGGTGATGGTGAGCAGCGCCCGGTTCGGCGTGCAGCTGGCGGTCGCTGGGTTCGCCGCGGCGGCGAGCCGGGCCAGGTTCGGGCGGATCGTGACCTTCGGGCGGACGGCCGGGACGACCGTGCGGTCGAAGCCGTGCGCCACCACGGGCGGCGCCATCGCTGTGCCGACACCGGTGATGACGACCCGGCCGGCGCCGGACGCGACGACCGGCGGCGCGACCGCCGCGCCGCTACCGGTGATGGTGGTGCCGAGCGTGCCGGTCCCCGCGGCGACGACCGGTGGGGCGGTGGCCGCGCCCGTCCCCGCGACGACGACCGCGCCGGTGCCCGCCGCCGTGGTGGGCGGCGCGGTGGGCGCGCCCTGGCCGGCCACCACGGCGCTGCCCTGGCCGCTCGCGGCGACCGGAGGGGCCAGGGCGGCCCCGCTGCCCGTGACGACGGCGCCGCCGGTGCCCGCGGCGGCCGCGGGCGGTGCGTTCGCCGCGCCGGATCCGGCCACCCGGACAGCCGAGGTCCCAGCGGCTACGACCGACGGCGCGGTGGTGGTGCCGGTCCCGGAGACGGTGACCGCCCCGGTGCCGGCCACGGCAACGGCAGGTGCGACCGCCGCCCCCGTCCCCGTGATCGTCGGGGTGAGCGACACGTCGGCGACCAGGGAGAGCGGCGTCGAGCCAGCGACCAGGTGCCGCGCGTTGCCGGAGGTGTCGTTCAGGCTTACGCCGCCCGAGCCGTTGTCACCGAAGGGCCAGACGCCCCAGGCCCCAGCCTTCACCGGCGCGGTGGCCGCGGCCTCGGCGGCCATCTCCGCGTCGGTCAGCACGGTCGCAGCCCAGGTGCGCAGGTAGTCCACGACGCCGGCGAACCACTCCGAGCCGTCGCTCGGCGAACGGCCGAAGACCGTCCACGTGTCCGGCGTGCCGGAGCTGTTCACCGTGCCAGTCACCTTGGACAGCGAAGCTGGGTTGGTGCCCCAGTACAGCGCGGCCGCTGTCCCGTTGCGGGTGGCACCGACGAAGACGTACTGGTTCAGCGTCTGCGCCGTGCCGTTGATGCCGGTCGCGCTGGCCGCGCTGTAGAGCGATGGCGCCAGGCTCTTCATGCCGAACACCATGGCGGTGCCGCCGCCCGCCTCGACGCGCACGATCGGGCTGAAGCTGGCCGAGGCGGTGGGTTTGACCCAAGCGCACACCGACCAGGTGCCCAGCGCGGGCGCCTGGTTGATGCTGACGCGGTCGGTCGCGGCGTCGGCGAGGCCGGCCACGGACTATCCCGGCTGGTGGGTGTAGGTGAAGCCGGAGATCTGGACGGTCTGCCCGACGGCGATCGAGGTGTTGTCGAGGGTGATGTCCCCGCCGCCGCCGGTCGCGGTGACGCTGCCCTGCATCACCTTCGAACCGCCGCCGGAGACGATCTCCCAGCAGCCCGCGGTCCCGGCCGCGGCCGCCGTGCCCGTGCGCGGGGTCGAGGCGAGCGCGGCCTGGCCGCTGGTGTTCGCCGACCCGAACGCGGTCGCGGCGAGCGCGATGGTGACGAGCAGCGTCCCGGCCGGTGTCGAGTCGGCGTCCGCCGGCTGGCTGCCGGTGTAGAACTTCAGGGAGCCGGCGCCGCCGACGTCGGTGCGGGCGGTGACCGCGTTGCACGCGGCCTGCTGGGACGCGTCGGGGATGCGAGTGGTCATGGTGCTACCTCTCCAGGAGCCGGGGCGGTGGTTGCGTCGGGCGCGGGGGCGTTCGCGCCGGCCCGGTACACCGCGGCCGGGGCGAGGACGGCGGCGCCGACGCCGAGGATCAGCACGGCGGCGGCGGTGTCGATGTGGACGCCGGCGAGGGCCAGGACGCCGACGACCGCGGGCGGGGTGAGGGTGCCCCACACTGCCGCGGTGGTCTTGCGGACCCGGGGCAGGGCGGCGATCACGCGCCGCAGGAACGCCTTCACGCCGGGGTCCCGAGGCGCGCGACGAGCATCTTCCGGACCTCGTCGGCGGTGTCCTCACCCGCGGCTTGGGTGACGGCCTGGGTGACGGCGGGCACGAGCTCGGCGAGCAGCTTCCCCTCGAGGGCGGCGGCGAGCTGGTCGGCGTCGACCGGGTGCGCGGCGCTGTCGGTGAGCAGCTTCGTCACCGTGGCGAGCGCAGTGCCGAGGGCGCCGAGCTTGGCGTCCATGTCCTTGACGAAGGCCGCGTAGTTGCGCCCGCCAACCGGCGGGCCGTCGAACACGTTGCCCCACATCAGGTTCTTGAAGTCCTCGGGGGTGAACGGCATGTCGTCCTCCTGGGCGGTGGTGAGGTGGGCGGTGGTGTAGGACTCGTCGAGGTCGACGGCCCCGGCCGAGCCCGGCAGCGTGCCGGAGCTCGAGTACTGGTGGACGTCGTAGCGGCCGAGGTACTGCGCGGCGCCGGGCGCTTCGGGGCGGGCGCCGTAGCGGGCGATCACGATCACCAGGCCCGGGACGTCCCACTGGTCCGGCCGCAGGACGCGGGCGAAGGCGGCGCTCATGTAGACCGCCGGCCGGTACCCGGCGGCCGCGACCCGGCGGCAGAACGCGACGCCGAACGTCCGTGCCGCCGCGTTCGCCTGGAACGGCGCCTCGAGGTCGAGCATCGGCGCGACCCCGCGCGCGCCCAGGCGGGCGACCTCACCGAGCAGCACATCAGCCTGGACCTCCGGGCCCGGGGTGAGCTGGGCGTAGTGGTAGCCGCCGACGGGGATGCCGGCTGCCTTGGCGCCGGCGACGTGGGTGTCGGGCACGTACCGGACGCCGCCGAAGGTCATCGAGTAGGCGGCGCCGCCGTCGGAGACCTTGACCCACGCGAAGTGGACATCGCTGACTTGGTTCCAGCGGAGGCCGCGCTGGTAGTACGGGTGTACGTCGGTTCCTCGGGCCACGGCGCGCTCCTTCAGTTCTTGGTGACGATCTGGATCACGGCGAAGCCGCCGCCGATCAGCGAGGAGGTGACCGCGGAGACGAGAGCGACCTTCATGGCGCTGAGGCCGCCGTCGCGCTGCTGCTGGTCGTTCGCGCGCGCCAGTTTCAGCTCGCGGATGTCGCGCTCGACGGCGACGAGCCGCTCGGCGTGGCCGGCGAGGGTCTCGCCCTGGTGGTCGAGCTTCTCGTCGATCCGGTCGACCTTGGTCTCGATCCGGCCCAGCAGGTAGTTCGTCGAGCCGGTGTTCTCGGTGGAGCTCATGCCGGCTGGCCTCTCTCGACGGCCGCCCGGAGTGCGGCGATCCGGTCTGGCGGAGCAGCGGCCTGCGTGGCGATGTGCGCGGTGCGGGCCTGCTCGACGAGCTGGCGTTTCAACTCGATGGCTTCGGGGTGCAGCGGCGACTCGTCGGCGACGCGCTGGCACGGGTGCGGGACGGCCGGCGTGTCCTTGGTGGACGCCCGGGTGCGGGTGCTGATGCGGTGCCGGAGCTTCGCGCGGGCGCAGCGCGCGAGGTGGTCGCGGCGCGCGGTGTCGATGTCCGGGGCGTCGTGCAGCTTGTGCCCGGCCGCCCAGTCCTCTTCGGACAGATGCGGCTCGGCGAGCACGATGTCCAGCAGGGTCGCCGTGTCGGCCGGGTCGATGTCGTACTCGGCAGCGCGCCATTCCAAAGTGTCAGCCGGAAGATAGTGGCGATGCCCGATCTCGGTGCCATCGTCGGCGGTCTGTGTCCCGTAGATCACCCAGAATTGCCGGTCATTGTCGGTTTCGAACGCGACGTCGGTGTGCCGGATTCGCATGATCACGCCGTCCTGAAAATCCAGAGGTGGTAGAGATTGTCGGCGCCGCCACTTGAGCTGATCGCGACGCCGGTCGAGCTCGAGGAAGTCACCGCCCAGTAGCAGTCGGCCGCTGGGCCTTGCCGCGTGGCGACCGGGCGCATAGTGCCGATCATCGTCGGACCATAGGAGGCGCTAAGAATGATCGGGCCTGAGGCGCCGCCGCCACCGAGGGAGTTGACGAACAGCGCTGAATGCCCGGAAAACGCCACGCTGGTCGCCCATTTTCCGCGGAGGAAGATGCTTTCGTCGTCGGTGAACTGCAGGTAGGCGTCCGCGCCGGCGACCTGATGACCGAACACGCTGTTGCCGCTGTAGAAAGACACCTTGCCGCCGTTGATTGCGTTGGTGGCTTGGATTTCGCGCTGCTGCACGAAGTTGCCGCCGTTGAGCGACAGGGACACGCGGTCGGTGGTGTTGCCGTCGTCGTAGAACTCGATTCGCGCGGGCCCGGCGGGGTTCGGGTTGATGGCAACGCGCTGGCTGGCGCCGCCCGCTGACACACTGCCGAAGACGATGTTGCCTGCGGCGTCGCGGATCCGGACGACCTGGTTGCCGAGGCCATCGGGTCCGATGTAGACGATCTCGTTGTTGCTGGCGCCGAGCATCTTGAAGAAGGCGTTGTTCAGCAGGGTGAGGCCACCAGCGGCGATCGTGGCCGACGCGAGGCCAGTGCTTTTCCACAAGCGCTGGATATCGGCTTCGACGCGCTTGATCCGGTCGAGGAGGTTGCTCGGCAGACTGATCTGGCCCATCAGGCGACTCCGTCCAGCAGGGGCGCCATGGTCAGCTCGATGCGCTCGGCGCTGGCGCTGGGCGCGAACGCCATGTCCACCACCCGAACCGGGCCCTCCCAGCCAGTCCTGTGGAAGTAATCCGCCGGGATCTTCAGCCAGCCGTCGTCACCGCGGCTGACTTCAGCCGCGGTCGGGGAGGTGTCGCCGCGCACCAGGATCTTCGGGAGGACGATCGGCATCCGGCTGGCCTGCTGGTCGGCCTGCGCGTGCCCGCTCAGGGTGCCTGCGTCCTCGGCGGACCCGTACTGGGCTTCGTTCTCCAGCAAGGGGAAGCCGGTCGCGTACTTTGTAGTGTCCTCGGCGACGGCGATCGGTAGGCCGAGCTCGATGCCCTGGCCGGTGGCGAAGCTGCGGGTGTTCATGCGGGTGCCATCACTGGGCCAGGTGTAGCGGGTGGCGTTGCCGCCGACCTCCCAGCGGTGCGCGGAGCCCTGCTGGCCGAGCATCGGCGTGCCGACCTGGATTACCCGCTTCGGCGCCGACGTACCCGGGGCGACGTCGAACGCGATGTCCGGACCGTTGATGACGTTGGCCAGGTTGGTGAGGGCGTCGCCGACCTGGGCGAGGTCGTAGCCGTTGTAGGTGCGGTCGCGCAGCTGCCCGGAGGTGGCTGTGTCGGCCGGCACCACGAGGATGTTGCCGCCGGTGTGCGCCTGCGCGGTCGCGACCAGCTGGCGTGCGATGGCGTTCTGGTCGGTCGTGGCGTACGCCTCGGTGAGCGCGGCCACCTGGGTGAGCGTGCCGTCGGCGGTGAAGACCGGCAACACCTTGCGGTGGTCGAAGTAGCTCCACCAGTCGCCGGCGCCGATGGCGACGGTGCCGGTTGCCGAGTCGTAGGCGCGGGTCCAGATGATCCCGCCCCACATCGGCCTGTCGTCGCGGTAGGCGTAGACGACGCGGCGGCAGGGCATCGACAGGTCATAGGCGTCGAGGTGGGCGGTCTTCGGGCCGAGCTTCCAGTTCGCCGAGAACTTCCCCGACGCGCAGAGCGGCTTGTTGAACCGCACGCCGGTGAGGGCGACGTCCTCGAGGATCCGGTTCGTCGCGAGGTCGGCGATCTGGTAGCTGTAGACCGGGGCGGGCATCAGCTGTCCCGCCAGACCGCGAATTCAGCCACCCGGCCGGTGGTCGGGTTGAGCGACAGCGCGGCGCCGTTGTTGTACAGGTAGGCGCACAGCTGGGTGCCCGCGGCGAAGAACCGCTTCGCCGAGCACGCGGCTTCCGTCGTCCCGCTGGAGAAGTGCGGTGCGGCCCACCAGGACTGGCCGGCGCCGGGGCCGCCGCCGGTGCCGTAGATGCCGACGCCGAAGTTGTTGCTGGCGTTGAACGCTGCGCCCGCGGCGGCGTAGATGTTGTAGGTCCCGTCGGTGGTGATGTTGACGGTGTTGCCGCCGGTGAGGGTGACGCCGTTGGCGGGGATCCGGACGCCGCCGAAGGTCAGCTTGACCGCGCCGGCGCCGGAGCCGATGGACTGGGTGGCGTTGGCCAGCCACTCGCCGCCGATGCGGCTGGCGTTCTGGGTGGGGACCCAGGCCGAGCCGGTCCAGCGGTAGTAGTAGAGGTCGGTGGTGAGCAGGGCGATCTGGGCGGTGACGGGGTTGGTGATGTTCGCCAGGGCGGCGGTTCGGCAGAACATCGGGGCGCGCCACGCGGTGCCGTCGTAGGTCTCCTCCCAGTCCAGGTCGCGCCGGTAGACCGCCATCCCGTCGTAGGGGTTGGCGATCGCGTCTCGCTCGGCCTGGCTGGCGACCGGCAGCAGGCCACCGACCGCCACAGCAGACGGGAGGGCCACGTTCGCGATGTTGGCGGTCTGGATGGTCGTGGCGTTGGGCGGCACGGTGACGCGGGCGAGCAGCACGTAGTCGGCGCTGCCGGTGACGGTCGGGTCTATCGGGCTGCCGGCCGGGGTGCCGCCGACGCGCTTGACGACCATGTTGCTGTTCGCGTCGAGGAAGAAGGCGTCGGACTGCTGCGCGATGATGAGGTCGATGCGGGAGTTCGTCGGGTCCGCGGCCGTGCCGCCGTTGGCGGGGTTGAGGATGTCGATGTCCTTGATCGAGTCCAGGATCATCGTGTAGGTGCCGCCGCCGCGGCTGGACTGCCGCACGTAGCGGAACGGCTGGACGTGCACGAAGGTGTTCGCGGTCGGCAGGGTGGCCAGCACGCTGCCGGGCGCGTTCGTGGTGCCGGTGGGCACCATCCCGGATCGGGACGTGACCTGCCCGGCCGGTGTCCACAGGGCGGCCATGGCGTGCCGGGCGTCCTCGACGGTCTGGACGCCGACACCGCTGACCTGCTGGACGGCCCAGGAACCTCGTTCAGCCACGGGAAGTCCCCCTCACATCGAAGTCGAGTAGTAGAGCGCCTCGAGCAGGCCCTGCCCGTCGGCGCTGGTGAACCGGATCCGGGTCGTCGCCCCGGGCGGGATCGTGAACCAGCCCCGGGTGATCAGCTGGTTCGAGCGGGAAACCCCGTCGTCCAGCAGCACTGAGCGGTTCTCGTAGGTGAGCGTGACCCGGCTGCCCGACGGCAGCAGGTAGGCCGGGTCAAAGGCGAGCTGGGCGCCGCTGTCAGCGTTGGTGACTACCGGGCCGGTGCTGGCGCCGGTGATCCGGAAGACCGGCTGCGCAGGTGCTTCCCCGGCGTTGGTCAGCAGCAGCTCGCCGCCGGACGGCGTCGAGCCCCACACCAGCGGGTAGGTCAGCGGCCAGAGCAGGCCGCCGCCACCAGCCACCGGCGGGCTGACCGGCCCGACAACCTGCTGAGGCAGGTGCAGAATCCGCGGATTCGTCGCCCGCCACTGGATCGCGCCCTGCGTGTACCCGGTGCCGTTGCTGCGCGGCACCGGGATCGAGCGCCGGACGCACCGAGCGTTGACCATCGCCTTGACGCCGTCCCACTGGACGACCAGCGGCTCTTCGACGGGGTTCTCGTCGGGCGCGGTGGCCGCCCGGAGCGCCTTCTGCGCGGCCGCGAACCCGGCCGGGTCGGCGCTGATCGTGAACGACAGCTCGACCGTGCGGCGGTCGGAGAGCAGCTGGCCCGGCTGGCTGCCGTGGTAGTTGTCGAACGCGACGTCGCCGTCGCGCATGTCGGGCAGGTCGAGCCAGCCCTGCAGGTTCGTCAGCTTGTACGCCGACCCTGCGCCGAGCAGCAGCCCGCGCCACTCGACCTGGCCGTCCTTGGTGATGAGTTCGCCGGCCACGTCAGCCCCCCGTCCGCGAGATCCAGTCGAGGTCCTCGGCCACGTCCCACGGCGACGCGTTCGCCGGCGGGTGGAAGTTGTCGATGTGCACCAGCGCCCGGTCGCGCTGCACCGGCACGGGGACCGGGGTTTCGAGGCTGATGCCCTCGTGCTTCGCCCCGGCGGTGATGAGGTCGCGCGTGCGCTGAGATCCGTTGAGCGGCGCGTACAGCTCGTCGTAGAGCTGGTTGTCGCCGACCACCCGCTCGGTGCCCGGGGGGACCACCACGCCGACGGCGCTGGAGAGCGGTCGCATGCTTTCGGTGGCGGAGAGGCCGCCGGCGGCGAACCGGGCGACGTAGTTGCCGCTGGCGCTGTAGACCGGCGCCCCGGTCGGTGAGATCCCGGTCGGGGACTTTCCGCGCTGGGCGATCGTGACGTACACCGTCTTGTCGTGCAGGGCCGCCAGGGCGCGCTGCACGGCGAGTGTCGCGTCGAGCGCCTGGGAGTTGTCGCCGGTGAGGACGATCTGCTTGCCGTTGGGCAGCGTGTAGACGGCTTGGCCCACCTTGTTGATCTCGACCTTCAGGCCGAGCGCCTGCGCCTCGGTAACGGACATCTTCGAAATCGTCTGCTGCAGGCTCGCAGGGAGCGGCCCGTTGAAACTGCTGGCCAGCTTGATCGCCTCGGCGTTCGCTGCGCGCATCCCGTCGGACTGCTTGCCCATGTCCGTGGTGGCCTTGGACGCGGCAACGCCCTGCTGGTAGGCCGCGTTGATCTCCGCCTGCTGCGCCCGCTCCAGCTCGAGCGTCGCCTTCTCCTTGTCGCGGGTGCTGGCGGTGTGGTCCTTCATGACCTTGTCGTACTTCTCGGTCGCTTCCTGCGTGGTCAGGACGGCACCACGGAGGCCAAGCTGGCTGTTGTTCAGCTGCTGGGTGGCGTTGTACGCCTCCAGGGCGCGGTCGCGGACCTCGATGTACGACTTCGACAGGCCACTGAGGCCCTCCTCTTGCGCGAGGTAGGTGTCGTGCGCTTCGCGGGCCTGCCGGATCTGGTCGCCCACGGCGCCGGTGAGGTTCTCCGCGGCGCGCAGCGCGTTCTGCTGGCTGGCCGTCAGGTTGCCGTAGTCGTTGACGACGGTGTTGGCGGCGCCGCCGTTCTCCCGCAGCCAGTTCGTGTTGTTCTTCAGCGCGTCGGCTTGAGCTGCGGTGAGTTGCCCGGACCGTTGCCAGCCCTCGATCATGAAGTCTGTGTGGTGCTTCAGGGTTTCCAGCGCCACGGCGTTGCCCAGCGACGCGGCTTGGACATCGGACATCTTGATGCCGAGGGCGGCGGCGTTCCCGGCGGCGTCCTTGTCGGCCAGGGCCTTGGCAATCGTGGCCTTCGATGCTTCGCCGACGACGCCGGCGTCCTGGCGCAGCGCGTCGACCAGCTGCCGCACGGCTTCCTTGTGCTCGGCGGCCTTCTGGGCGGCTTCCTGCTGCCGTCGGCCGAGCTCGGAGAGCAGGATCGACAGGCCGACCGTGGCGATCGCGGCCGGGCTGAACGCGCCTTCGACGAGGCCCTGGCCGGCTGTCTTCAGGGCGTCGATTGGGCCCTTCGCGGCCTTGACCTTCGCGGTCAGGCCCTCGAACTTCGCGGACGCGTCGATCCCGAACTTCGACAGGATCATGTTCGTGGCGAGCAGGGAGCCACCGAACTGGGTGACTTCCGGCGGCAGCGCGGACAGCACCGACACCAGGCCGTTGATCACGCCGAGCGTGCCGGACCCGGCCTGGCCGAAGCCGTGCAGGAAGGTGACCACCGGCGAGCCGGCCGAGGTGACCTTCAGCAGCGCGGACTCGACCTGCGCGAGGCCGCCCTGCAGCACGCCGAGCTCGCTGTGGTTGGCGGCCAGGTTGGTGACCAGGTTGCCGAGGAACCCGAGCAGGTCCCGCGTGATCCCGCCCAGCTGCCGCATCCCGGCGCCCGCATCCACCGAGCCGCGGGACATCGCGATGAACATGTCGGACACGCCGGCCCCGGCCTGCCCAGCGAACTCACGGATCCCCTTGATCTGCGGCAGCGCGTTGCGGGCGGCGACCTCGACGCCGGGCAGCGCTTCCTCGGCCAGGTCGGTCGCCGCGCCGACCAGCTCCCGGACGGCAGGCGCGGCGTCCTTCATGCCCTGCTGGATCCGCGGCGCCATGCGGGAGAAGGCCGCGTCGACGTCCCCCGCCGCCCCGACGAGCCCGTCCTCCAGCACGGTGGACATCTGGTTCGTCTGGCTGGTGATGTGCTCGGAGGTGGCGCTCCACGCGTCGGAGACCCGGCGGCTCTCCAGCGCGGCACCGAGCCCGACACCGACGAACGCGGCCGTCGCGATCGTGAGGGCCGCGACGACGCCGGCCGAGCCGACGGCGGCTGCGGTCGGCAGCCCGAACGAGAGACCACCGAACTTCATCGCGTCGAAGTTCGATTCGACCTTCTTGGCCGTGTCCTTCGTGGCCTTGTCGACCTTCTTGCCGGACTTCTCGGCCTCGTCGGCGATGTCGTCGAGGTCGTGCTTCGCTGAGATCTTGGCCCGGTCCCAGTCGTCCTTGTCCATGCGGAGGTAGGCGACGAGCTCGCCGATGTTCAGCGCCACGCGGCTACCTCCTTCGGGGATCGGACGGTGGTAGTGGGGGGAAGAACACCCGGTGCACGCGGGTGTCCGGGGACTGCAACAGGCCTTGAATGCGGATCCGGAGCCACCGCCAGGACCGGGCCCTCAACAGGGCCCGGTCGCCGACGTCGATTCCGTACAGCTCGTGCAGGTCCGTCTCGACGAGCGCCCACTTCGCGAGCAGCTCGACCCAGGTCGGGCCTACCGTGCCTTCGGCTTCGGCTTTCGCTTCCGGGCTGAGGTCGTACCAGCGGTGGAGCCCGGTTGCCGCGTCGTAGTCGCCCCGTCCCGTGACGCCTTCCGGCGTGCCTTCCGGTTCGGGGCCGGGGCTTCCCCCGGCAGCAGCTGCTCGGCGACCTGCTCGCCCATCGTGAAGTGGATGAACGCGTACTGCGTCACCCCGGCGATCTTCCGCAACGGCACCTGGTCGGCGCGCAGCTCGTCGTAGACGTCGCCGAGCACCATCCGGGTGAGGTCGATCTCGCGGCCGCCGTCGAACTGGAGGCTGGACAGCTCCTCTGGCGTGACCTCGGCGCCGGCCGCGGTCTTCTTGGCGGTCTGGGCCAGCGCCATCAGGTACAGGCCGGTGTCGGCGTCGGGCTCGGCGATCCGGTACTCCTTGCCCTCCGGATGCGCCTTGCCCGACACCTTGACCGCCAGCACGTCGTCCCCGAGGAACTGCGTGAGGTCCTTGAGCACGGCCATCAGCTGTAGGTGTACTTCGACTGGGCGGTGGCAGCCGAGGCGCCGGCACCGTTGGTGACGACGACGTCGACCTGGCCGGCCGCGTGCGCGGGGGCGATGGCCTCGATGAGGCCGTCGGAGATGACGTCGTAGGCGGTGGCGTTGGTGCCGCCGATCTTGACGCTGGCCGCGCCCGTGGTGCCGGTGAAGTTGGTGCCCTGGATGCGGACGAGGTTGCCACCTGCGGTGGTGCCGCCGGCCGGGACGACCGCGGTGAGGACAGGGATGACGGAGCCGGTGTTCGGGTGCGTGATCGCGACGAGCTGCCCCTGGCCGTCCAGCGTGAGCGACACGGCGTTGAGGTCGCTCATCTTCCCGCCGTCGGGCGACCAGGTGACCGCGGCCCAGCCGTCGTACGCCTCCGCGCGCGGGCCACCCGGGGTCATCTCGTAGAACCGGATGTGCGCGGAGTTCGCGGCGCCGAGCTTGCCGATCGCCTTGCCGCGGAGGAACTCCTGGCCCGGGTCGTACGAGGTCTGGTCGGCCTTCAGGACCTTGCGAACGATCTTCGCGTCGACGCCCCACGCCTCGGCGGTCTTCGTCTTCGACATGAAGCCGGCGCTGTCGAAGTCGGAGTCGTCCTGCAGCGTCGGGTCCAGCTTCTGCTTGAAGTCCGTCATGCCCATGACGGGGATCCACACGGGCGCGGTGGTGCTGCTGGCGGTGTCGACGTCCAGGTACCACATGATCTGGGTCGTGGCGGCGCCCAGCGGGGTGCGAGTCGGGACGGGCATGTCGTGCTCCTAGGTGCGGTTGGCCGTGGGCCGGTTGACGGTGACGTAGTAGTTGTCCGAGCGTTCCCAGCGGTTGTTCTCGTCGCGGCCGAGCGGCCCGCCGGAGTTCCGCAGCGCTTGCACGACCCGGATCGCACCGACCGTGTGCGCCTGCGGGTGGTGCAGCAGGTCGAACAGCGCGTCGGCCAGGCCCTCGACGTCGTGCGGGTCGCTGCCGCCGCGGGTTCGGACCTGCAGTCCGACGACCGAGTCCGAAAGGGACGGATCGTCGCGCACCGGGTACGCGGTGAGTGTGATCGCCCGGTCCGGCTCGGAGGGCATGGCGCCGAAGGTGATCGCAGTCTCCGACGCCTGGTAGGCGCTGCCGTCGCTGCGGACGGTGCCGATGCCGGCCGCGGCGATCAGCGCGGCATACCCGTCCAGCAGGTCCCCGGTGAAGCTCATTCGAGGGCCTTCCTCAGCTCGGCCGCGAGGATCTCGGCGACGGTGGCCTGCTCGGCGTTCAGCGGGCCCTCGAGGTACTTCGCGGTGCGGCCGTTGGCGTGCCGCAGGTCGAGCCGCTCGTGCTGGTACCGGGCATACACGGTGTCGTACGACACCGCCGCGGCGAGCCCTTCGTGGCTGGCCACACCGGACCGCTCCAGCGTGCCCTCCTCAAGGGGCACAACGGCACGGGACGCCTGCAGGACGTGCTCCGCGCCGAGCGCCAGGCCGTGCTCGGCCGCGGACTCGGCCCGCTCGTCGATCAGGCCGCCGTGCCAGGTCACCTCGGCGCGGATGCTCACGTGCAGTTCACCTCCACGTGCGAGGGGACCGGCAGCGTGCCGCCGTCGCGGTCAGCGACGGTGATGACGGTGGCCACGCGGGTGCCGAGGTCCACACGGGACTGCGGGGGTGCGACGGTGCCGGGCGGGCAGTACAGCGTCGTCTCCGACACGACCTGTTCCCCGGTGCCGGAGCGGACCAGGCGCCGCTTGTCGTCACGGAAGCACCGCACCACCACACCCGCCCCGTACACGGGCCCGTTGGCGCCCGCGCCCGCGAAGGGCTCGATGGTGGCGGTGTGCTGCAGCAGCCAGCGGGGTAGCTTCACAGCCAGCCCTCCCACGTGTACGACCCCACGATCGCGCCGGGGGTGACGCCGTCGGCGAGGATCGTCGCCGCGGTCGGGGCGAGCCGGCCGTCGTTCCCGCCCGCGGCGGCCGCGCCGCCGCCGCGGGACATCGACACCGACCCGATGCTGACGTTGTTGAACTGGCCAGCGACGCCCTGCTCGTCGCCGGTCTCGGCCCACCAGTACACCTGCGCGCAGGTGGCCAGCCGGAACGTCTCCCGGATCTTCGTGTCGGTCGGGTAGCCGTCGCTGTCGACGTCGTAGATCGCCGTCTTGGTCGCCCGGCGGATCTCCCTCGAGGCTGACTCCAGCTGCCGCGCGAGTTCGGTGTTGCTGCTGGACAGCGTCACGTCTTCGGGCTTGTGCTCGGCCAGGTCGCCGAGGGTGGCGTACACAAGTGCCACGAGGGTTCACCTCCTCCAAGGGGGTTGCGCGGGCCCGGTCTCCCGTCCGGGCCCGCGCGGGCTTACTGCGCGATGACGAGCGGGACCTGGCGCTTGAACGCCGGGGTGGCGATCGTCGCCGGGGCGGTCGCGGTCAGGCCGGAGCCGGACGTCTGGGCGAGGTTGCCCTCGCCGGTCAGCACCGGCTTCGCGCCGGCCGAGGAACCGACCAGCGTCGGCACCGTGGTGGCGGTGACCGACAGCGCGGCCCAGTAGATCCCCGAGGTGGCGATCCGGACCGGGCTGGCGAGGGTGAACGTCTTCGCCGTGTCCGCGGCCCACGCGCCGTTCGTGCCGTCCGCGGACTGGGCCAGCAGCGCCGGGGTGGCGGCGTTGCTGTACAGGGCGGCGAACTGGTTGGTCGGCGTCCCGGCCGCGGTGCCCGCGGAGATGAACGTCAGCGAGGACACGAGGTCGCCGGCGTTCAGCCACAGGGCCACCGACAGCAGCACGCCGGACGCGGCCGCCGGGACGTCGTCCAGGCCCACCCGCGGCAGGTTGCACCGGTGGAACGTCTGGGTCGGGTCCGGGCGGTCCGAACTGGACAGGAACGCGATGGCGTCGCGCACGACGCCTCGGTACGCGCCGAGCTGGCTCATGCCTGCGACTCCTTCGTGATCGTGGCGGCCAGCTCCTTGAGCTGGTCACGCTTGAGGTCCTTCACCTGGTCCTGCGTCGCGCCGATAGCCAGGCAGTGGGCCCGCCAGTCGGCCTCGGACGCGTTGCCCGCGGGCGCGATGGTCGGGTCGTCGGCGAACGTCAGCACCGGCGCGGGCGGCTCGGTCGCCTCCGGCTCGGCCGGGGTCTCGTCGAGCTCCTCGACGGTGTAGCCCTGGGAGCGGAAGTAGGCGAGCGGGCCGTCGCCGACCTCACCCTCGTACACGCCCTTCGCGAAAGCGCACCCGCCGACCTCGCCGGTGAACTCCGCGACGGGAGTGGAGATCCGGAACTTCGTCACTGGACCTTCACCCCCCGCAGGACCGCGCACGCCTTGGTGTTCTTCAGCACCATGGCGACCGGGCCCATCTCGACCTCGCCGGTCTTGACCGCGCCGGCGGTCGAGTAGTCCGGCATCCAGGTCTGCACCAGCTGGTGGTTGGCCGGGCTCGCGCCGTGCAGCGCGTCGAGGCCGAAGGTGGCGGCGTACAGGTCGGTGGTGCCGGTGCCGGAGATCGGGATGATCGGCGAGCCGCCGTCCTCCCGGTCGCCGAGGTCGACCAGCGTCCAGTCGCCGTACTTCTGGACCTCACGGCCCAGATCGTCCTTCGTGGACGTGTACATCGACGCCCAGCGCGCGAGCGCGCGCACACGGGTGATCGACTTCGTGTTGCCCAGGATCGCCTTCTCGCCCGGCGGCAGCGCGCCCGGCTCGCCCTGGTCGCCGCCGCCGACGTGCGACGGCACGATGGTGGACAGCCAGTCGTCCAGCTCGTCGAGGCGGGTGTTCGCCAGCGCCTGGGTGTTGACCGTGGCCGGCGTCCAGTCCGCCGAGCCCGCCGAGTAGCCGGCCGTCTTCTCGGTCGTGGTGCCGGTCAGGGCCTTCGAGAGGCCGTCGAAGCCCAGGGAGTCGACTGCCGTGTCGCCCAGGATGAGCTCCCGGTTGAAGCGGCAGCGCGTCGAGACGAGCACCTGCTGCATCTGGAAAGTCGTCTCGTTGGTGGCCGCACCGCCCAGGTTGGCCAGCACGCGGTCGATCGTGAACGCGCCACCGAGCGGCTTCAGGTCCGCGGTGAACCGCTGACGCTGCGCCTGACCGGGCGTGTACTCGGTGTTGAGCGCGCGGAACGAGGCCGGCGCCGCCTGGGTGAGCCGGGTGTAGCCGTAGGTCAGCGTGCCGCCGCCGGTGCCCGGCACGACGGTGTCGTCGAAGACGATCCGATCGAACAGCCAGTTGTACCGGCGCAGGTTGTCGATGACCGCGTAGTCGACGTCGGTCTGCGTGTTGAGCTGCGCCTGAGCGAGCGTCACAGGCATGTCGTGCTCCTTGGGTTACTTGCCGCCGTAGTGCTTGGACACGGCGGCTGCGAGGGAACGGGGTCGGGTGGTCGGGGTGCCGGTGCCGCCCGGGTGGTCGCCGCCGGATCGGGTGGCCGTGGAGGCCGCGCCGGCGGTCTTGTGCTTCGGGTGGTCCTCGACCCACTTGGCGATGTGGGCCTTGAGCTTGGTCCGGAAGTCCGAGGACTTCGGGTCGAGCTCGATGAACTCGCCGAGGCTGTCGAGGAAGGCGTTGCTGTCGAGCAGGGCGTCCGCGTCCGCGCCGGCCGGGCCCGCGACCCGGAGGATCGCGTTCTCCGCGGCGGTCTCCCAGTTGACGGCCTGCTGCTGCGTGACCTGGGCCGCCAGGGCCTCGGGGTCGGGCGGAGCGTCGGTGCCGTCGGGCAGGAGTCCGTACGCCTTGAGCACGGCGTCGCGCTGTTCCTTGGCCGCCTGGGCCTGGGCTGCGCTCTGCTGCTTGTCGGTACGGTGCCGGGCGTTCTCGGTACGCAGGTCCTCGATGACCTTGCGGACATCCGGGGGCAGCGTGGACAGGTCGGTCTTCGTGTCCGCGGGCGGCTGGCTGGCCGGCGCCTGGCCGGTCGTCTGCTGCGCGGGCGGCTGCTGGGTCCCCTGCGGCGCCTGGCCACCGGTCCCCGCGTCGGCCGGGGCGCCTGGCCCCTGCGACGGTTCTGCCATGATCGTACGTCCTTCCTGGACGGTCTACTCGGAACCCTGCGATTTCGCCGCTTTCGCGGCGAGTCGCCCGAACTTTCGGGCGCCGTACTTCTTCCGGCCGGCCGCCGCGGCGACTGCCTTCGGGTCGTCGGCGCCCTTCGCCGCCACCTGGGCGACGAGCTTGCGGAACCGGGCTCCGGAGCCCAGCTTCGGTGTGTCGGCCACGGTGGGCCCTCCTTCGATCAAGTCAGGACGGCCATTCCGGGGCGGCCTGCGGCTTCTTCCTCAGGTTCTTGAGCGCGGCCAGCTGTGCGCGCTCGCCCGGGCCGAGCCGCTTCCGCTTTGACAGCGCGGCGATCTTCTTCTCGACCCCGGCGTCGCCGTGCATCTGCAGGTACTTCTGGGCGAGATCGGCGTGGTCGGCTTCGGTCCGCGACGCGGCCAGCTTCTTCACGTCGGTGCTCGGCGACGGCTTCACCGCAGCAGCGGCCGCCGTCGGAGGGAGGAGGCTGACCAGGTGGTTGTCATCGCTGCCGAGCCGGACAGCGGCGTCGTGGTCTTCCTGTCTGAGGACCTTGCGGTTGTCCTCGGGGACCAGGTTGATCTTTCGCTCGCGGTTCATCCGCTTGAGGTGCGTGTCCTGCTCGGAGCGGGAGTAGCCCTGTTGATCGAGGGCCTTCCGCAGGGCTGCCAGGCTGGCGTATCTGCCCTTGCCGCGGGTCAGCTGTTCGATGTGGCTCGTCGTGTGGTTGTCGAAACGGGCCTCGGGGGTGTCGGCGGTCGCCTTCGGGGTCGCCGCGGCCTTGCGTGCGGACGGTCGTGCCTTCGCGATCGGGAGCTGACCGCCCATGGAGCCCTTGTCGTGGTCGGCCGCGGTCAGGTTGCCCTTGACCGTGCCGCTGTCGAGCTTGCCGCTCACCTTGCCGCGGCCGTGGTGCTCGACGGCGGCCTTCTTCTTGGCCGACAGCTTCTTGTGCCGGCCGCCGCTGCCGAGGCGCATGTGCGCGAACGCGGCGCGCTTGGCCTCCGGCGTCAGCTCGTCGAAGTTGAACGCCACCAGGGTCTCCTCATCGGGCTGTGCCGATCCGCTCGCGGTGGGGCTGGCGGAACAGCTGGGTGGGTGCGGTCTTGAGGTGGTCGCGGATCTCGGCCTGGGTGGCGCGGACCTTCGCCTCGAACACGCGGCGGGCGGCTGGGTCGAGCGCGGCGGCGGCCTGCAGCTTGTCCTTGCGCACCTTCCGTTCCAGCGCGCGCAGCTTCTGCCGGGCCAGGTCGCCGTCGGGGTCCGCGGTGTCGGTCGGGAGCCGGGTCACGCCGGGCAGGTACGCCGAGAGGCTGTGGCGGCAGTTCGGGTGTAGCAGCCCGGCTTCGACCGCTTCGAGGACCGACCCGGCGACGTGGACGGTGACGGTGCGGTCCTGGGTGCCGTGCTGCACGCGGACGTCGCGCGCGCCCGGGCCTGTGCGGGCGAGGACCTTGCCCTCCCACGGTCGGCACCGCTTGCACTCCTGCGGGGCGTCGGAGACGACCACGAGGTTGATGCCGGCGGAGGCGAGCCGGTCGAGGTTGCCCTGCACTGCGGCCTGCGCGGTGCCAGTGCGGGAGGCCATCTCAACGTAGGAGGCGAGTTCCCAGCGGCGGCCGGCCTTGTCGACGAACCCCGTGATCCCGCGGGCCAGCAGCTCCTCCCAGGCGCGCTGTGCGGTGCGGAGGCGGGTCTCCCGCCCGGTGAGGGTGCCGGTGAGCATCATCTTCGCCATGACCTCGCGGTAGGCGTCCTGCTCCCAGCGGAGGATCCGCACGTGCGTGCCGAGCAGCTTCGAGGTGAGCGCGTACACCATCCGTTGGATCGCGCCGAGCTGCGGCAGCTGCTTGCGGAGGTCGGCGAGCATCCGGTCGGACATCCCGGACCGCTTGGCCAGCTCGGCGATCGCGGCCTCGCCGCCGCGGTGGTAGGCCAGCACCACGGCCTGCTCAACGGTGCCGGTGAGGTCCCGCTCGATCTGGTTCAGCAGCGACCGGGCGCCGCGGGACAGGATCCCGAGCGCGGCCAGCTGCTTCTCCGCGTCCGGGGGCTCGGCGATGCCGGCGCGCAGCTGGCGGGAGATCTGGTCGGCCAGCTGGACCTCGAGCCCGTGGTAGAGCTCGGCGATCGTCCCGGCGATGTCCGCGCCGAGCGTCCGGTCGACCGGCATCGCGCGCTACTCGCCCGCCGGGGGCTTGTCGGCCGGCGGCCCGTCGCCCAGGTCGCCGGTGAAGGTGTCGGGGTTCTGCACCTGCATCGGGCCCGACTCCTTGAGGATCCGGGCGACCTCTTCGTCCACCTCGGACTTCTCCCACTCGGGGTGCAGGAGCCGGACCTTCGTCTCGGTGGACGCGGCCCGGGCGGCCTCCAGCTGGGCGAGGGTCCCGGCGAGGCTCGTGGGGTCCTGCTGGACGGCGTCGGGGAAGTTGACGGTCAGCAGCTTGCCCGCGTCGACCTTCCAGCCGAAGCCCTGCGCGTCGGCGACCTTGAGCAGCGCCTGCAGGATCTCCGCCAGCCGCGGCCGGACGTACTTGACCTTCTTGTCTCGGGTGATCAAGCTCTTCCGCTCGCGCGCGGTGACTTCGGTCGCCGTCACGGCCACGTCGCCGGTGAGCCCGAACGTCTGCTGGCTGTAGCCGCTCGTCGTCACGATCCGGCCGACGTAGTGCAGCGCCATCCGCTCGTGTTCCTCGACGCGGATGGCGAACTGCTGCAGCGTCAACGGTGTGGAGCCGTCCGCCGCCGCCATCATCGGCAGGCCCTCGTACGCCTCGCGGTCCACGTCGAACTGCGCGCCTCGCCCCGGCCCGCGGTCCTGCAGGTACGCCTCCGGAACGATGATCCTCGCCTTGGCCAGCCGCAGGTCCCGCATCCACGAGGTGTAGATCTCGTCGACGGCGTCCATCAGCGGCTCGGTGGACGCGAAGTCGCTGCGACCGAACGGCGCGCACGCGGGCAGGTGGTCCCACGTGCGGTTCGGGCGGATGTTCGGGATGTACACCGCGGTCAGCTGGTTGATCCCGGTCAGGATCTTGCTGTCCTGGTCCACGACGTCGGCGAGCGCTTCGGTCTCGGGGTACTCGTTCAGCGGCGCCGGCTTGCCGAGGTCGGTCTCGGTGCCGACGTACACGCCGTGCAGGATCGCGCCCTTGCCGTCGACGACCTCGTGCCGCTCGAGGTGCCGGACGACGACCTGGGCGTCGCACGCCAGTTGCCGCACGAAGGTCACCGCGGCCAGCCGGCCGTAGCGCCACTCGGGGATGGCGGCGTCCGGGTGCACGGCCTGCAGCCACGGGCCGGCGGGGTTGACCTCGCGGTCCCACACGATCCGCAGGTACACACCGGACTTCGCGGCCGCGATCTCGGCGGCCTCCAGCAGCGTCGCGTGCAGGTCGTCGGACAGCAGGTCCTTCAGCTGCCCCTCAGAGCCCTTGTCGTCGGACGTGAGGGTGATGGGCTCGGAGAACAGCAGATCGGCGCTCGTGGTGGCGATGTCGGCCGCGACGGGCACGTGCAGCTTGGAGCGCTTCTCCCCGGGCGGGATGGGCTGGCCCCAGAACCATCGGGCCATGGTGCCGACCACGCCGCCGCGCAGCTGCGAGGGGCGCAGCTGAGGGTGGTTCACCAGCCGGGACCCGACGCGCTCGTAGGCGGTGGCGAGCTGGTCGGGGTTGCCGGAGTACCAGGCACCCCAGGTGTGCATCGTCTCGAACGCCTCGACGAAGTCACGCGGCGGCCAGGGCCCGCCTTCGGGGAGCGGCACGTCAGCCTGCCTCGGGCGTGTCGGGGACGTCGACCATGACCAGGACGGCGACCGGGACGCCGATGCTGATCAGGCCGTCGACGACCTCGCGGGCCGTCGCCCGGTCGTAGGTGACGGCCGGGACGGCGGCGAGCATGTCGGCCAGCTCGTCGGCGTTGGCGTAGCGCTGAGCCACGGTCAGACCTCCGTTCCGGCGTGGAAGCGGCGCGCCTGCTGGTAGCGCGCCGAGGTTTCGCCCGCCGCGCTCACGCTGGCCACGATGGAAGCCCACGTGTCCGCGTCGAGGACGATCTGCTCGCTGCACCGCTGGACAGCGGCGGCGATCTTCACGGAGCCGTCGTCCTGCCGGTCGAAGTACCAGCCATCCTGCGCGTGGAATCCGGGGTGATGAACGGCCACTTCAGACCTCCTCTTCGGCGACGATGCGCACGAGCGCGTCGACGGGGACGTGCAGCTCGGCGAGGGCGTCCAGCGCGGCGTTCGCGTGGTCCTCCCACGTCGAGTCCATGTCGTTCTCGCCGCGCATCCGCTCGGCCATCAGCGCGGCGAGCTCGGCCCGGGTGGCGTACCGGCGGCGCTGGACCATGTCAGTCGCCTTCGAACGGGTCGACCGGCTGGAATACCGCGCGGTTGAGGTGCATGAACCCCTCCTCGAACGCCGTACGCGCGAGGGCCAGCTGGCGCGGGTCGGTCGGCACGTTGGGCCGGGCGCGAACCCAGCGCCACAGCTTGGCGACGACCTCCTCGGTGTGCTTGATCTCGTTGACGGTGTCGAGGGCGTCCGGGGTCTGCTTGCGGTAGCCGGTGACGTTCTGGCTGCCGGTGTCGATCTCCTCGGCGCTCATTCGACGACGCTCCAGTCCTCGCCGAGCACGTCGCTCTGCGACGGCGCCCAGGGCACCAGCGCGCCGTCGACCGGGCACAGGAACAGGTACGGGCGCCGCATCTTCGAGTGCTCGTCGGGCACCTGCAGCTCGACGTACTGGCCGCCCGCGTTCCAGCCCGCGCGGGTGACCTTCCGGCCCTGCTTCAGGGCGTCGAGCGCTTCGCCGAAATTCATGCTGCCTGTCCTTCCTGGACGTAGGGGCGCCAGAGCGCCTCGGTGGTGTGGATGCCGTACCGGCCGCCGTCGAGCGAGTGGTCAGCCGCCTTGATCGGGGCGTCCTCGCCCTTCTCGGCCTTGTCGGGGTCCCAGCTGTAGCCGGGGATCTCGGAGATGAAGCCCTCGCAGGACTCGTGGACCTTGAGCAGGTCGCGGGCGAAGAGCGAGGACAGGGTACGGATGCCGTCGAGGACCTCGTTCCGCGCGAGCGTCGGGGTCAGCCCGTCGTGGTGCAGCTGCTGCACGAACGACGCCGCGCTCGGGTCGACGACCGTCCACTCCGGCCAGATCCCCTTCGCCGCGGGGAAGTTCGGGTGCGGAAGCTCGCCGAGCCAGCCCCGGAACCGCTCGCTGTACTCGACGTCGGTGAGGGACCGGCGCTGGTGCTTGGAGTCCCAGCGCCACTCGTGGGTGAGGTACAGGCGCCGCGTGCCGTCCTGCTCGGGGTGGCCCAGGCCGAGGAGCAGCGCGGCGAACGGGTTCGTGGTGCCGTAGTCGATGCCCGCGCTGAGCCAGCGGTCGATCTGCGGCAGCGTCTTGACGACGTGCCGGTCCGGGTCCCACATGTCGTAGACCGCGCCCTCAGCCAGGCACCACTCGCCGAGGATGAACCTGCGGTACCAGAGGCCGACGTACTGCCGCTTCAGCCGCGCCACGTACGCCGGGTCCAAGCTCGGGTTGTCGTCGAGCGTGAAGTGCCACGACCGCAGCCCGACGTCGGCCGCGCGGAGCACGAAGTCCTTCCGCAGCCAGTGCGCCGGCCCGTCGGGGTTCGTGGTGGCGTACAGCTTGGCGCCGCGGACCGAGAGGCGGGACAGCAGCATCATCCAGAACCCGCGGGGGAGCAGCGTCGCCTCGTCGGCGTAGGCGAGCGCGATGGTCGCGCCGCGGATCTTGCTCTCCGCCTGGACGTCGTTGGCGCCGATGATGTGCACCGTGCGGCCGAGGATCGTCGCGACGCCGGCGCCGCGGGTGTGGTGGACCTGCTTGGCTAGCACCCCGAACAGTTCGGCCGACTGGAGCGGCTCGATCAGGTTCCGCTCGATCGTTTCCTTCGTCTTCCCGCAGATGACGATCATGCCGATGTCCGGTGCGACGGCGAGGGCGATCAGGAACGCCAGCAGCGACGCGATCGTCTTCCCGGACCGGACGGCGCCGGACCAGAGCGCGATCTGCTCGGTCTGGCCGGCCTCGACGATCGACCGGATCTGCTTCGGCGACATGACCGCCAAGATCCGGGAGAGGTCAAGCTCCGGCATCGTCCGGCGGGAGCTGGTCGTACGCGGCCTGCAGGCCAGCAGCGAGGGCGCCGAGCATGCTCTTGGCGCCGTCGACGCCGCCGGAGCCGGTGTCGTGCTCCTCCAGCTTCATCGAGGTGTTCGCCGCGGTGGCGGTGGCCTGCATCAGCTTGAGCTTGTCCTGGGCGGTCGGCTCGGGCTGCGTCCAGACCTCGCGGACGAAGTCCTTGCCGCCGTGGTCGACGTAGGTGTGCGGCGTCCACAGCTGCGCCCGCAGCCGCGCGGCGTCGTCGAGGAGGTCCAGCATCAGCGCGGCCCGGCGCGCGCGGGCGTCGGCGACCTTGGCCTCGGTGGCGGCCTTCACGGCCTCGCGGTCGAAGCTGAGACCGAGCTCGGCGGCGATCTTCGAGACGGTGGCGCCGGACCGGCCGATGGCCTCGGCGATGGCGTTGCGGGACTCGCCGGCGGCGTGGAGGTCCCGGACGCGGCGCTTGTCCTCGTCGGTGATCGGGCGCGCTCTGGCCACGCGATCACCTCCAGCTGGTCTCGGGGTTGCCCTCCACGTCCTGCCCGTGCGCGGGCCTGGGCCGAGGGCTCTCGTCGACTCAGCCGGCGAGCCCCGGGTACAGCACCGCCCCCGCCGGTTGCTGCCCGGCGGGGGCGGTGGGTCCCGGAGCCGATCCCGGGTACGGCGCGATTTGTGTGTGAGCTTGAGGGGCGGGCATAGCTCCGCCCGCAGAAAGCGTGACACATGTGATCACCTGGGCCAAGCACCGGGGCCCGGTTGGGGTGTCGCGGCCTACTCGGGGAGCCGCTGCGCCTGGATGACGGCCAGGCAGCCGGGGCAGAGGATGCCGCCCGGGCCGGCGGGCGCGGCGCCGCACTTCGAGCAGGTCGGGCCCGCGGGGGCCTCGTCGGTCTGGTCGCTCATGCCTCGATCACACCATCCCGGCGCTCGAGGTAGGCGAGGAGCTCCCGCAGGTCGTAACCGCCGTCACCTCGGGTGAGGTGGCCGCGGCGCACCCACTGCCGGAGCGTGGCTGGCCCGATGCGGTAGCGGTCGTCGCCGCGGGCGTCGGCCTCCTGGTGCAGCAGCAGCACGGCCAGGCGGGCGGGCACGCGCTTCACGGCGTGCCGTCCTCGGCCGGCGGGTCGTCGGGGATGACGTCGCACCCGTCGGCGATCACCTCGTGGTGCATGACGTCGCGGTGGCCGTTGACCTCGACGACGTAGTACCGGTCGTCGGTGATCCGCGCGGTCTTGACGACGTTGGGGTGTGGGTGCCAGTCCTTCTCGATCGTCCAGACCGAGCCGGACAGCCGGAAGCGCAGGCGCGTGCCGACCGGGTACCGCGGCCGGTCGGTCACGGCCGCCACGCGGGGTCGTAGTCGGGGTGCCCGGTGTAGACGGTGGCGAGGTGGCGGATGACGGTGCGCGTCACCCCGCAGATGGCCTCCCGGGCCGGGTTGGTGGTGTCGGCGCAATAGCGCGCGTAGTCGTCGAGGATCGCCCGTTTCGCGCGCACGTCCGCGGAGTCGGGCTCCTCGTCGAGTCGGGCCCAGAAGAACCCGACCAACGGGTCGACCGGGCCGGGCAGCTCGTGGCCCTCGCCGTCGAAGTAGGTGACCGTGCGCGTCACCTGGTGCTGGTCAGCCATGCCTCGAATGTAGGCCGAGCCGGGCGCTGACGCGAGAAGGCCCCCGACGCACGTTCGGGGGCCTTCCTTCGATTCCGTCGAGGTCAGCCGCCGGCGCTGTAGTCCGGGTTGACGCCCTCATGGTGGATCTTCGACAGCTCCTGCCCGACGGCCAACAGTGCCTTGACCTCGGCGATCTTCAGCAGCTGGTCCAGGTCCGGCTCGATGCCCTTCGCGGCGAAGGCGCCCTCGGCCTTGTTCAGGGAGTCGTAAGCCTCGTGCCACAGGTCCACTCAGGACCTCCTTTTCTCGTTCGGATTGCCCCGCACCCTACGGCGTGGACGTCGTGGTGACGCCGTACTCGTACGGGGCTCCGGTGGACGGAAGATCCTGGTACTGGTCCTCGACCTCGGCGGAGGTCGGGGTCTGGGCTCGGTTCGCGACGAGCCAGGTACCGACAGGCAGGTTGTTGCCGGCACAGCACACGCCGGTGGTGGTGATGGTGCCGTCGCCGTTGTCGACCGCGGTGAAGCCCCAGCTGCTGCCGAAGGTCACGACCTCGGCGAAGTTGTCGCCGGTCCATTCGAGGGCCTCGACAACCTGCGGGCGCGGGGTCAGGTAGCGGATGGGCATGTGGTGATCCTCTCCTCGCTTGGTTGTTCGAAGTCGCGGCGGCGCCGCGTCGCGTTACCGCGCCTTCAAGCGGCGGCCTGCGCGCACTGGAGCTTGAGCAGGCCGAGCCCCAGGTACGGGCGGTTGCACTCCCGGCAGCGGCCGCCGAGCCCCTCGGGATGCACCTGGCCCGGGCAGCCCGGCTTGAGGCAGTCGCCGAGTGTGCCGTCCGGCCGGTCGTGCGCCAGCCCCTGGGCCCGCCGGTGTAGCTCCTGCACGGCGTCGGCGACGTCCCCGAACCCTTCCTGGCCGGCGGCCCACTGGAGCTGGGTGAGGACGTACCAGAGTCCGTGGCCGGTCTCGCCTCGCTCGGCCGCGATCCAGGCGGAGATCCGCTCGATGGTCCCCCAGATCGACCACACGTCGTCCTCCGGCGTCGGGAGCGTGCGCGGGTCGAGCGCCGCGAGCACGTCCAGCCGCAGCGGCGGCCGCGACCCGTAGCCCGGCGAGCCGCGGCCCGGCCCGCCGCGGACCGGCTCGACCATGAACGGCAGCACGCCCTCGTACTCGCCGACCTCGCGCAGCTGGCCGGCCAACTCGGTCACGCACTCGGGGCACGCGTGTCCGGTGTAGACCGGCCGGGTGCAGCCGCGGACGACGCACACCGCGGCCGCCGTAGAACGCGCGAGAGCCGGACGCGACCGGTCGCGCGGACCGGTCGCCGGGACGGACGTCGTGGTCATGGGTTCGTCCCTTCAGTGTGCTGCCACTCGGCGTCGGCGCGCGCGTCCCGGGCCCGGTCGACAGCGGCCTGCCACTCCTCGCGGGTCGGGATGCCGAGCAGCTCGACCGCGACGCCGTCGTTGATGTCCCACCGCTCGGCTCCCGTGTCGGCTTCGAGCAGCGACCCGTCGTCGAGCATCAAAGCCGTCCCGGCGGGCACGGTGTCGCCCGGGAAGAACACCCGGAGCGCGGGTGTCGGCGTGTCCCCTCGGAGGACGGCACGGACGGTGTCGGCCAGGTACTCCACCGGCACCGCCGGGTCACCGTCGACGGCAGCCAGCGCCGCGCGGATTTCGTGGAGCTGGCCGGACAGCACGCCGTGCTCCTGCTTGAGCTCGGCGATCTCCTGCTCCATCGCCTCCACCTGCACCGGAGACAGCGCCAGCCTCGCCCGCAGGACCGCCGCGTCCTCGTTCGTCGCCTGGCCAGCTGCGTTCGCCAGGGCCTGCAGGTCCCGCGCGTACAGCGGGGTGTCGTCGCCCTCGCCGACCAACCCGTCGCCGAACCACGCCAGGAAGGCGTTCACGCGCTCGGCGGCGCGGGCCGGGTCAGGTAGGTCGGTCGAGTCGTCGGCGATGCCGTCGGGCTGCTCTTCGGCGGTCATCGGCGGAACCAGCCGATTGCACGGGCCGCGCGGGCGATCGTGGCCGCGGCTGCCGCCATCGAGCGGGCCAGGGCGGCGTGGTCGAACGCGAGGAACTGGGCGACGCGGTCGGGGTGCTGGCCGCGGGCGAGGCGGACGTCGGCGTACGGGCGGGCCGGGACGGTGACCGGCAGCTCGTCGTCCTCCAGGCGGGCGGTGGCGCCGAGGTTGCCGGTCTTCGGCCAGCCGCCGGGCGGGCGGGTACGCGTCGGCGGCTGGTAGGGCTCGGTCGGGGGCAGGTCGCCGTCGATGTGCGCGGACCAGCGGCCGAGGCCGCGGCCCAGGGTCGGTGTGCGGCCGGCGGGGGGTGGGGTGGTGGGCTGCTCGGTCATCGGTGCTCCCGGTCGAGTCGGCGGATGGTGCGGGACTTGGCGGCGCGCTCGCGGGCGGCGAGCCGGACGCGCAGGTACGCGGCGTACAGGCGGATGACGGCGCTCACGGGGTCAGCCACGGCGGGCCGCCTTCCTGGCCCACTGGCGGCGCCACTGCGCGCGGGTACAGCGCAGGCAGGCTCGGCGTCCGTCGCGGTAGCGGTAGACGTTCGCGCGCTCGTGCGGCCCAGGCGTGGCCGCGCCGTCGCCGAGGCGGTGGCCGCGGCTGCAGGTGGTGTCAGCCACGGTCCACCGCCACCGGGTCGTGCCACGAGTACGTGCCGTTGGGGATGAGGGCCCGGTGGGCGCTGTCGTGGCCGGCGCGGTGGATGCACGGCCACTGCCAGCGGGTCGGCGTGCGGGCCTCGCACTGGCTCGGGGCGGGCAGTGCGGCGATGTCGGCGGCGGTGATCCGGATCGTCCAGGTGCCGTCCAGCTGGGTGGTGGCGTGGCCGATGCGGACGCTGCGGCCGTGGTCGTCCTCGATCTCGACGAAGGTCGAGCCGCCGCCAGGCAGCGTGGAGAGGCGGATGTTCATTCCGGGTGCGAGGTCAGCCACGGTCGGCCTCCCCGGTGGGCTCCTCGTCGTCGAGGTCGGAGGCGGGGTCCCACCCGTCGGCGATCGCGTCCGCCATCTCTTCGGCCCCGACGTGCGCCGCTTCGGCGTCGCGGATGCGCTCTTCCTCGGGGTCGCCGGCCGCGTCTGTGAACGCCTGCTGCCTGTCGTCGGCGGGCTGGTCGCCCTGCATCAGGGCGCGAATCCGGGTGAGGATGTTCGTGCCTGCGCTGTCCTCCGGCAGCTCCGCCGGACTGGTCGGGCCGTCGTAGCTGTCGATCTCTGCGAGCACCTCGTCCATCCGGAGGCGCCGCCAGGTCAGCTCGGCCTGCAGCCCGTCCCGCTCGGCGCGCCGGCGGCGGAGCTGGTCGTGCAGCATCCGGATTTCGCGCTGCTTCTGCTCGCGGAACCACTCGCTCTCGGCGTGCAGCCACACGGCGAGGGCGAGCGCGTCGACCGGCTCCGGACCGTGCGGGCAGTCCGCGTACGGCGGGGTACAGGTGCAGTCCTCGGCGGGCAGCAGCACCACCGGGCGACGCGTCTCGGGGCCATCGGGGACCAGGCGCACCGCGTCGGCGGGCAGCGGCGGGTTGCTGTCCAGTCCGGTGCCGAGGTAGTGCCGCAGGCTCTCCTGGTGCCCGTGCCACACCCACACCAGGTGTTCGTCGTCCTGGTCCTCGTGGCGGGACAGGAACCGGGCCATCGACGGCGACCACCACAGGTCGGGCGGCGCGGCGGGGCGTGAGCCGGCGTCGGTGCCCGCGGCCTCGTCGCCGAGGGTCCAAGCCCGGCCACTGTCGGGGTGTGGGGTGCGGCGCACGGCGCCGGCAGCGTCGTCAGCCACGGAGCACCTCGGCGTCGGCCGCGAGGACGTCGGCGAACGACTCGGTCGTGCGGTCGTCCGGGTGGCCGATCGCCTCGATGGTGATCATTCGGTCGGTCTCGTCGACGGCGATGATCCGGTAAACGCCGCCGGTGAGCGGGAAGCGAAGACGCTCGCCGACGTCGTCGGAGGTGAACGGCAGCGGTTCGATGTTGCGCGGCTGGCCCTCGGCCATCTCCGAGATGTAGGGGAACGGGTGCGCCGGATCCCCCGTTGAGAGGCGGGCCACGACGTCCAGCGCAGCAGCATCGAACCGCGCCTCCCGCTCGGCATCGGTCTCCTGGTCCTCGTGCGGGGCACGGCGCCAGCGGCGGTCGGCGAGGTGCCCGGCGATCTCGTCGAGGCACATGTCGCGGTTCTCGCGGGTGATCTCCTCGAGGTCGGCGAGCAGGTCGACCGCCGCGAGGTCGCGAGGCGAGTACTCGGTCATGGGTTGTCCCTTCGTGGTTGGGGTTCGGCGTAGAGGCCGTGGAGCTTCGCTTCGATGCGGGCCGGGGCGAGGTGGGGCTTGCAGATCAGGCAGGGCTTGAGCGGCGGGTCGGCGTCGCGGTCGATCCAGCCGCCGTCGCAGTCGTGCTCGTCGGGCTCGATCAGCTCGCCGGTGCGGTCGTGGGCCACGGTGGGTCCTTTCCGGACGGGAGTCCTCGGCGGCAGGCGAAGCAGGTGGGTGTGCGGTCGGAGCGGGTGTGGTTCGGGAGACCGTGCGGGCACTTCGCGGGTTTCGGGCTCGCGCGCGCTGGTGAGTGGTCCAGTTCACGGAAGGACTGCGCGGGACCACCGTCGAAAGGTGACGTCGCCGGATCGTTGAGGCGGCCCGCTTGCGGGTCGTCTCGTCGCAGGGGGTCCGGGGGCAGCGTGCCCCCGGGGTCCTGGTGGTTCTCTGATGGTTCTACTGGTGGTTCGGGGGGCGCTGCGTCCCGGACATCCGGATCTTGCGTCCCGGACGCCGGGACGGAAACTCCCGGACGCCGGGATTCTGCGTCCCGGACAGCCGTAGGTTGTCCGGGACTCTGCGTCCCGGACACGGCCTCGATCGCGGCCCGGTCCCGGCGCGCCTGGCGGCGCTCGGACTCGACTCGGCGCACCTGCTCGGCCGCCTCCAGGTGGTGCTCGAAGGTGTCACCACGTCGGCGGTTGAGGGCGAGGGCCCACCGCTTCGTTCCGTAGCGGGAGACGCCGTCGTAGACGATGAGGCCGGCCGCCTGGAGGCGCGCGATGGCGCGGGTGACGGTGCGCTCGTCGAGGCCGGTGGCCCAGCGCACCCGCAGAGGGCTGGGGTAGCTGTTCGTGCCGTCTGCGTCGGCGTGGTCGGCGAGCACGACGAGGACGTAGCGCGCGGTCGAGTCCGGCTTGCCCTTCTCGGTCAGCGGCATCGGCGCGTCGTAGAGCGCCCAGTGCACGGCCTCGACGCTCATGACGGCTCGGTGAGCGCGGACAGCGGGGATGGGTGGAGCACCGGGCTCACCTCCTTGATGTGGGGCCGCTCCCGGCCCGGGGGAAGGACGGGCCGGGAGCGGCGGCAGGTGGACGGTCGAGGCGCGGTCAGTCCTCGTTGTCGTCCGCGGGCTCGGGTTTCTCGTCGAACGGCAGCTCGTTGTGGCCGGTCCGCTGGGAGTACTGCTGGCGGATGATCTCCCGCAGCTGCCGGCCGATCGCCGACTTCCCCTCGAATGCCTCGATGGCGAGGATCCGGGCGGTGGGCACCTCGTCGCCGGTGTCGACGTCGATGGTGATGGTCTTGCCGCGGACGATCGCGACGATCAGCTGCATCGCGCCCGGGTTGTCGACGAGGGCGGAGGAGATCATGCCGATGCCGTTCCGGTCGTCCTTCGGCATGCTGCTGCTGAGGGTGACGCTCACGGGCGTTCCTTTCGTTCGGGGTTCAGGTCGAGGCGCTCCAGTAGGTCGGGTCCGCCGTGCTGGGCGAGCAGCTGCATGGCGGCGCGGCCGCCGCGGTTGCGGGCGGCCTGGCGGGCGAGGCGCTCGCCGAGCTCCAACTGCTCGATGACGGCCTGGCCGCCGTTGAGCAGGTTCAGCAGCCGAGACACGTCGTGGGTGCCGGTGACGACCAGCACGAGCACCGGGTCGGGGCCGAAGCCGTCGCTGGTGTCCTTGTCGTAGGCGCGGGACTCGTACATCAGGCGTCCTCTTCTTCGGCGCACGCGTACTCGAAGTCGTCGTTGTCGCGCCAGGTCCAGCGGACCGACGACGGCCGGAGCAGCCAGCGGAGCCAGTAGGCGATCGTCCGAAGTGGCCGCATCACGAGCCTCCGAGGATGCCGCGCTGGTAGGCGATGTGGACGGCGTGCGCCCGGCCTCGCGCCTCCAGCTTCCGATAGATGGCCTTGGCGTGAGTGCGGACCGTGTCGATCGAGACGAACAAACTTCGCCGCGATCTCCGCGTTCTCACGACCGTCCGCGATCAGCTCGAGGACTTCGAACTCCCGGGGGCTCAGGTCGTTGGTTGTCGGCACGGTCGCGAGTTCGTACTGCGGCACGGCGTGCCGGGCGGGCACCGGGTTCGTCGTCAGGCCGGATTTCGGCAGCCACCGGGCGAATGCCGGCCATGCCTCGGGACGGACCAGCAGCACGGCCTCGTAGCCCGGGTGCGCGGCCGCGGTCACGACCCGGCTCCGAGACGCCAACTGTCGACGGCGTCGACGACGAGCGCGATCCGGCGGCCGCCGAAGCCCGGGATCTGCGACAGGGCCGACGCGGCGGCGGTCGCTCGGTGGGCGTCGACGAGGTCGGCGACCGCCTCGGCGGTGTGGTGGCCGGCCGTCCGGAGCGGGCCGGTCTGGTGGTGGGTCAGGCCGTGCTGGTGCAGCACGCTGAGGTCGGTCACGCCGTCCACCCCGCTTCGGCGGCCTCGTCGCGGATCCGGCCGAACAGTGCGGCCCACGGCTCGACGTCGGGCGGGAGTTCCTCTTCCAGCTCGTAGGCGTCGGCGCTGCGCGGGTACGGGCGCCGGCACACGTCGCACGGGCCGGGCTCGGCGCCCGGCTCGGCGATGGGATACAGGCACGTGTGCTCGGCCAGTGCGACGTCGTCCTGGTCGGCCAGCTGCTCCTGCAGCCGCGTCACCTCAGCGGTGAGGCGCTCGACGTCGCCGGCCGCCGCGGCGAGCTTCTCCCGGAGGGTGACATCGCCCGCGGCCGCGGTGAGGCGCTGGTGCACGACGTCGGCGGGCGGGCGGTTCCGAAGCTCTGCCCGGGCCTGGCCGAGTTCCTTCGCCTGCGCCGCGAGCGCCGCGTAGAGCCGGTCAACCTCAGCCTGCACGGCCGCCAGCTGCTCCCGAAGGGCCTCGGTGTCCTCGGCCGGCGCGGCCTGGACGTCGGGACCGGCAGTCGGCTGGTCGAGCAGCGGCCGGACGGCGTCGACGATCTGCTTCAGGTACTCCGGGGCGGCCGGCTCGTCGCCGTGTCGGCGCGCCCACCGCGCGTCGGCACGGTGGATGACGCCGTCGAGGTCGGCGACCGGCGTGACCGTGGCCGTCATGACCGCACCCGGGTTCCGGCGAACACGTCGTCGTGGAGCTGGGCGAGCAGCATGCACACCAGGCGCATGTCGCCGGTGCGCAGCGGCATCTCGAACTGGTCGCGGAACGCGGCGGTCTGGAGCTCGGCGTAGCACGGGCCACGGAGCATCAGGCACACCTTCGCGTAGCTCTCCGGCACGCCGCGCGAGGTGGGCGAGTGCACGGTGACCGTGCCGGACTCCAGCGTGGGGACGGTGCCGGCGGGCCAGGCGAGCTGGACGGCGCCGTTGGCGTTCTGTGCGGTGATCGAGAACTCGGTTCCCGTGACCTGGCCGCGGAAGTTCAGCCCAGGCAACCAGAAGGTCGAGGGAACGAGTTCGTCCACTGTCGTCGTCACGATGCCTCCTGGGCGGTGTCGAAGCTCTCGGCGGGTTCGTGGTGGAAGTGGAAATCTCCGTCGTCGTCGAGCAGGGCGAACGCCTGCATGTGGCCCCACGTCCACAGCTCGACGGGTTTGAGCGCCGGTTCGATGCCGGTCTCGACGGTCCAGCCCTTTTCGACCGCGACGGCCGGGTGCTGGTGGATGAAGCCGTGGCATCCGTCCGCGTTGCCGTGTCCGCACACGGCGAGCCCGTTGGACGGCACCCAGAGGCCGCGGCGCCCGGTGGGGAGCCGGTGCTGGAACTCGCGCGCCCGGCCCTGGCACCAGCCCGGGATGCGCAATTCGCACGCTCCGTCGGCGCGGGCGAAGACCGTGTCCCGGCAGGACTTCTGGGAGATGGTGCGCCCGCACGTGGTGCACTCGACGGCGGTCTTGCTCTTGGCCACCCAGATGTGCGGGTTGACGACGTCGCCCTCGACGACGCCGCACGGCGTCTCGTTCACGTGATCCCCAGGTGTTCCTTGTAGGCCAGCAGGACGTGGGCCGGTGCGTCGCGGAACTCGAGGTCGCCGTGGGACCACTTCCGGAACCCGCCGACGAGCTGGCCGAAGCTCTTGTTCTTGCGGTGGAAGTGCCGTTTGAGCTCCTCGCGGAGCTGGTTCGCGCGCCGCGGGTCCTCGTCGGGCGTCGGGGCGACAGAGACCGTGCCGGGGGTCTTGCGCTTCCACATCTCCAGCGCCACACCGAAATTCATGGCGGCGTTGCGGAATGCGTTGCTGATCGCGACCTTGACGGCGTTGCCGCCGTAGGTGTCCGGGGCGTCGCCGTAGCCGAGCGTGGACCGGCCGCCGATGGTCAGCCTGATCCAGAGGCCGCCGTGCTTGTCCAGCAGCGGGAGGCCGCGGTCGTCACCGGCAAGCGGCTCCCACGACCAGTCGGGGTCGGCTTCGGTGAAGCGTTCCCGGATCCAGGCGTGGCCGATGTACTCGTGGTGCTCGTGGCTCTCGGGTGCGATCTCGCCGCAGGTGTCGCACAGCGTCGCGGGGTGGTGCTTCTCGCAGACGACGTCGGTGCCCTTGCATGCCGGGCACACCACCACGGGACGGAGCCCGATCGCCTCCGGAGGGAACGGCTCGCGCAGCTTCTCGCTGACGCCCGGCTTCACTCGCCGCCGTCCGGTGCGTCCGGGACGTCGAGCAGGTCCGGGACCTTCACGGCGCCACTGCGGATAAGCTCGGTGAGCGTGGCGGCCGCGTCGGGCGACGGCCGGAACGTCACGGTCGACGTCGCGGCCGCGGACATGACGACGCCGGGGACGTCCAACTCACCGTTGGGGCCGGCGGGCTCCTTGGCGGCGTTCGACGCCTCCAGGACCTTCGCGCGGAACTCGGGCTTGACGACTTCCTTGAGCTTCACGAGGTGCTTGGCGTGCTGATAGAGCACGGCCTTGACCTCGTCGTCCGGGCCGACGATGTCCATGTCCCAGTCGACGTCGTCCGGGTAGGTGGCCTTAACCCAGTCCAGGAACGCGGCCGCGTCGCCGATACCGGCGGACGTCTCGGGGTTGGTCTTCGACACGGCGCCGAGGTAGACCTTGCCGTCGGGGCTCCACACGCTCAGGCGGTCGGAGCGCTTCATGTCCTTCTCGGCCGCGGCCTTGGCGCGCACGGCGTCGTAGGCGGCGTTGGCGCGGACGCGGAGCAGGCCCGCCGCGGCGAGCTCCAGCAGGGTGTCGGTCACTTCGGGGTGTCCTTTCCGGTCAGGAAGGCGGCGTACTGGGTGGCGAGGTCAGCCCAGCTGCCGTCGCTGTAGTTCTCGTAGGTGTCGGCGAAGGCGGAGGCGTGACGGTCGTCGTCCGGCGGGTCGCCGCCGCTGGCGACCCGCTCGTCGACGCGGCCGAAGGCGTAGCCGAGCGCGATGCTGCGGGTCCGGATGGCCTCCCGCTCCTGCTCGAACCGCTCGTGCAGCTGGCGGATGTGCGCGACGACCGGGTCGTTGGCCAGGGTCACGGCTGCACCACTTCGGCGGCGTCGCTGCGGCGGCACCAGGAGGCGGGCTCTTCGCACGACGCCTTGACGGCGGGCGCGGTGTCGCCGCACTGCTTGTTGCCGTCCTTCGTGCAGTCCCAGCAGGACTGGTCCTCTTCGCACGTCGAGGTCGGCGCCGGGGCGGCGGGGTTGTCGCAGCTGGCGGCCAGGCCGCCGACTGCGGCCGCGGCGACGGTGAGGAGCGCGATGCCGACGAAGCCGATCCGCTCGCCGAGCTTCTGGAGGAACTTGCCCGTCTTCTGGTCCGGGTCGGTGTTCCGGCCGTTCTTCCCGCCTCGCGGCGTCGGGTCGAGGTCCTCGGGGTCGAGCTCGTCGTCGAGGATCCTGTCCGCTTTGGACATCAGAACTCCGTTTCGAATCGGGTCCAGCGACCGGTGTGGCGGTCGAGGTGGTCGATGTGGATGTCTCGGTCGTCGTGCGCTTCGCGGCGCAGCCGGTCCAGGAGCGGTTCGGCGATCCGGAACGGGCCGCGGCCCCACAGGCAGCAGCGGCAGCCCTCGACGACGTCGGTGAGGACGTCGCCGGGCGGGCACGGGCCGGGGTCGAGCACGGGGTAGGCGCGCCAGCGGATCCAATGGCCCTCGTGCTGGCACCACGGGCACGGCCGCAGCTCGCCCTCGTGCGCGGCCTCCTCGGCGGCCGCGCGGAAGTCGGTCAGGACGTCGCCGGTGAGCGTGACGACCGGCGCGAGGTCGCCCGCGGCGTCGAGCTCGACGGTCGGGAACCGCACGGCGCGCTGCACGATGTTGGTCGGCAGGGTGAAGGTGGCGAGCGTCATCAGCCCATCACCAGCCACGCGGCGAACCAGGTGACGACGACCGTGGCGACGACGGTGAGCACGAGCTTGCGGCGCGGGGTGAGGTTGCGGCGCAGCCAGTTGCGCTCGTCGGCGAGGTCGGCCTCCAGGGCGTCCCAGGCGGCGGTCTGCTCGGCGACGAACTCGTCGTAGACGTCGGCGCCGGTGTCGGAGCCCCGGATCGCGGCCAGCAGCCGCTCGGCGCTGTCCTGGTCCGGGACGTCCAGCACGCCGGTCCGCACCATCGGCACGGTCCGCTCCTCCACCCGCGCCAGGACCTCGGTGGGTCGGTCATCGACCGGGACCGCGCGGTGCCGGCCGGTGCTCTCGCACTGCTCCTCGGTCCGGGCGTCGAGGGCGTCCTGGACGGTCTCGATGTCCGTGAGGGTGCGCTCGCGCAGGACCGGGTCGGTGAGGTCGTTGAAGACGGCCTTGAGCTTGCGGATCGTCTCCCGCAACTGGGCGGGGTCTGCCTCGCGGAGGAACGCTTCGCCGCCGGCCTCGTCCATCGCGTGGTCCTGCACGACCTGGCGACCCGCCACGGTGACCTCGTAGGTGTCGAAGAGGGTGTCGGTGTACTGGTGCACGAGCCCGGCGTCGACCAGCTGGGCGACGATCTCGGGGTTGTGGGCGACCGGCGGCCGGTAGCTGCCACCGCCCGGAGTGGTGTCGGCGAGCAGGGCTTCCAGCTGTTCGAGCTGGACTCCCGTAAGCTCCGTGGTCGAGATCATGAGGAGGGTCCTTCCTCGGGTCAGCCCTTTCGGGGGCGTTGCCTGCTCCGCGCCCGGCATGGCGCGGGGCAGGCGTTTTTCTGGGGGTGGTGACCGGCGGGCCGGGCGGTGTGCGAGCACGTCCGGGCCGCCGGCAGATCAGGCGGTACGCCCGGTCGGGGCGCCGCGGGACACCCAGTCCTCGACGTCGGCGGCGCGGATGAGCCAGCTCGCCTTGGCGCTAGCCTGACTGCCCTTGAGGAGGCCGCGGCGGAGAGCGCACAGCACGCTCTCGTGGTGCCGGCCGGTGATCTCCGCGGCTTCCTTCGCGGAGAGGACGAGCTTCTTGGTGGGCTTCGTCGGCGGTCCGTTGGTCCCGGCGCCGCCGCCGTTGTTCGCGGCGTCTGCGGTGGTCATGTTGGACACGGTAGGACAGAAGTGGACTCAAGTGGAACTAGATGGTGGTCACGAAGATATAACGGTACGTGTGACCTGGTTGTTTCGATCTCTCGTGACTGCCTAACGTTGGACACCACTGGAAACGAGGGGACCCTGATGGACAGTATGAGCAGGCGTGGCCCGGCTGCACGCGTAGACCAGCGGGGCCCGGGCCGTCACCATCGCCACGTGACCACTGGACAGGACTGGAATCGGCTGGACTGGACTCGGCTGGCGGCCTACGTCATCCGCCACCGTCAGGACCTCGGCTACAACACGACGAAGGCCTTCGCCGATGCGACCGGCCTCTCGTACAAGACGGTCCTGCGCGTCGAGCGCGCCGAGAAACCCGTCGGCCGCGACACCCTCAGCGTGCTCGAGAAGCACCTGCGCTGGAAGCCCGGTTCCGCTACGGCGATCCTCCACGGCGGTGAACCCGCGAGCGAGGAGACCGCCGGCGTCAGCCCGACCGCGCTCGCCGAGTTGCGCGCCGCCTCGCGCGCAGACCTCGACCGGGTCTACACCCTGGTCGAGGTGGTGTTGGGAAGGGACGTCGCCGACGCATGGTCACAGAGAGCGATGGAACTGCGCAGCTTGGGTGCCCCTAAGGGGACTTCTAGTCCACAAACGACACGGCGTGAAGTGGGTTAACCGATCCGTGATGCTCTGTTCGGCCGAACGGGGTGCACCCAGTTACACAACGTCTAGCTCGAACGCTAGTCCCAACGCGAACGGAGGTACCACCGCACACCCTCGGGAGGGGAATTCATGACCACGCCTCAGCACAACGTCGCCCCGGCGTCGCCGATCTCCAGCCACCTGCCGCTCGTCACCGGCAGCCTCGGAGTGGTCTTTGGCATCGCCGCGCTGGTGCTCCTGCTGTGCGTCATCACGCTCGACATCACCACCGCACCCATGATCTTCACCGCGATCACGGCCGCATCATGCGGTGGCGTGTCGTGGATGTCGAAGCTGGCACTGTGGACGATCGAGCATCAGCAGGCTTGTTTCGAGGCGAACCGGCAGGCTTCCACCGCCGAGATCGACGGCGCATTGAAGAAGGTCCATAAGGAGGTCAAGGAGTTGAAGTCGCAGTGGCAGCGCGCCATGGTCGCGCGCGCGTCCGCGGAGATCTTCGGCCCGCCGCAGACGGGCTCTGTCCACCAGTTGGGCGTCGTGGAAGGCGGCCTGAATGGCATGGGCTGAACCGTTGCCCGGCGGAGGCTACCGCGGCGGCTACAAGATCAAGGTCGACGGCAAGTACGTCAACCGCTACGTCAGCGACGACGGTAAGGGGTTCAGGCGGAAGTCGGACGCGAAGGAGGCCGCCGAGGACGCGGCCGCCCAAGCACGCCGGCGCGCCGCCGCAGCAGCCGCCACGCCCAAGGCGGCGAAGATGACCTGGGGCCAGTGGTGGGACATCTTCGCCGCCAAGCGGTACCGCGACCGCGTCAACGACCTCTGGAAGGTCGAGGCCAGAGCCATCGACACGCACATTCGCCCGCGCTGGGGCAACGTCCCGCTGAACGAGATCAAGCACACCGACGTCCAGGAGTGGGTGGCCGAAGACCTCGCCCCCGGCCGAAAGTGGAACACCGTGCGGACCATCTACTCGCCGTTCCGGGTGTCGATGAACGCCACGGTCAAGCAGAAGCCGCCGATCCTCGACGCGTCGCCGTGCGTCGGCGTCGAGCTCCCGAAGCCGAAACGACGGAGGCGGAAACGCCAGCTGACAGGCTCAGATGAGACCGTGCTCAGCCGTCGGCCGGAGCGGGGGAGCGACGCAATAGGCGGGTACCTGCACCCGAGGTACGCCCGGGCGATGCGCTTCCAGCGCCGCACCGGCGTTCGGCCCGGTGAGCTGGCTGGCCTACACGCCGACCAGATCGACTTCGAGCGACGCGAGGTCACCATCTCGAACGTCTACGTCACCTCCCACGGTGCTATCCGGGCCTACCCGAAGGACGAAGAAGACCGCGTCGTGCCGCTACTCCCGGAAGCGATCGACGCTGCTCATGAGGCGCTGGCTGGCCGGCCACTCACAGGGGGCTGCGGCGTCCGGCACGCGGACGGTTCGAAGTGCGACAGCGTGATCGTGTTCCTCGCGCCGCGGGGCGGCCTCGTCACCCCGGAGGGGTACAAGGCAGCACTGCGACGCGGCTGCAAGAAGGCGAAGATCCCGCTGGTCAGTCCGTACTCGGTTCGGCGCGGCTTCGCGACCTGGGCGAAGGACTGTGGTGTGGACCCGTTCACGATCCAGCTGCTCCTGGGGCACGCCACGCTTGACCAGACCGCCGACTACGTCCTGTTCACCGAGGCTGCCCGCCAGCAATTCCTTGTCGCAATGGGAGAACCGGTGCAGCTGCGCGTCGTCGAGGAGAGAGACGATCTTGGGGCAGGCCATGAGGCGCAGCTCGACAGGACACAGCTGGATACCGATGGAATAGAACGGTCTTCAGTTACCGCCTGACCTGCGTATAGCCTGGCGCACGCTGGATACCGCGTTAAGCCACTGGAAACCACAAAACTGCAGGTCAGCGTCTGCACCCAATGTGCAGGACATGCAGTTCGTGATCACCGACGGAGCGAGCTTCGTCGACCTGGAACGCGACGCCACGAACCACGTCGTGTCCATGCCCGACGAGAAGGCGCTGCAGTACACCGTCACCAACACGGCCAAGAGCGGCAAGTACCGGATCACCACCGACTACGTCACCGACCCGGCCCGCGCGACCCTCGTCACGAACACCCGCTTCCAGTCCCTCGACGGCGGCAGCTACCGGCTCTACCTGCTGGCCAACCCGTCGATGGCCGGCGGCGGCGCGAACGACAACGCCTGGTGGGACTCCTCGGGCGCGCTGATGGCGAGCGGGACCGAGACGCTGTTCGGCGGCACGGCCACCACGGTCGTTTCCGCGCTGCGCGTCTCGGCCGGCTTCTCCGCGCACGACAACGGCTACACCGGTGCGGCCAGCGACTGCCTGGTCGACCTGCGCGCCGACAAGAACCTGAACAACCAGTTCGACAACGTTTCCGGCACCGGCAACGTCGTCCAGTGTGGACAGATCCCGGTCGGCACCGACACGACGTTCACCGTCGCCCTCGGCTACGGCGGCACCGCGGCCGCTGCCTCCTCGGCCGCGAGTGCGTCGCTGAGCAGCGGATTCACGTCCGTTTCGGCGTCCTATCGCAGTGGCTGGAACTCCTACGTCAACGGACTCAAACCCGCGCCGGCGAGCGTTTCCGGTGACACGCAACGCCGTCGCGCCTACTACGTCGCGGCGATGGCGCTGAAGACCGCCGAAGACAAGCAACACCCCGGCGCGAGCGTCGCCGGCCTGGCCACGCCGTGGGGCGATTTCACCAACGGCGACCACCTCAACGACGGCTACCACCGCGTCTGGGGCCGCGACCTCTACCAGCAGGCGACCGGCCTGCTGGCCGCCGGCGACAGCGCGCAGGCCAAGCGGATGGCCCAGTTCCTGTGGAACTCGCAGTGGATCGGCAGCCCCATGGCCGGTGACGGCACGATCTACCCGGCAGGCTCCTTCCCGCGCTACAGCCCGGTTTCCGGCGTCACGGGCGCGAGCGCCCAGCAGCTCGGCTGCTGCGAACAGCTTGACCAGGACGCCGACGCGATCCTGCTGGCCTGGCTGACCGGCCTCACCGACGCCTCGACGTACGCCAAGGTCAAGACGACCGCGAACCACATCGTCTCGACCGGCCCGGACACCACCGAGCGGTGGGAGGAGCAGTACGGCAAGTCGCCGTCGTCGGTGGCCGCCGAGATCGCCGGGCTGATCGCCGCGGGCGCCATCGCACGGGCCAACGGCGACACGGCGAGCGCGTCGGCCTGGGAGTCCACAGCGGACTCCTGGCGGAACTCCCTGGCCGGCTGGACCGTGACCACGTCCGGCTACTGGGGCGGGCACACCTACTACGAGCGCCTCGACCGCGCCGGCAATCCCGACGACGGCGCCACGATCTGCTTCGACGAAGGCTGCTTCTACGAGCACGACGTCACCGACTTCGGCTTCCTCGACCTGGTGCGGCTCGGCATCCGGCCGGCCGGCGACGCGACGATCGCGAACTCGGTGGCGCCGACGGCCGCCGCGTCGGACGGCAACTCGGCGGTGCAGGTGACGCTGCCGAACGGCGACGTCTACTTCCACCGTTACCCGCACGACAACTACGGCGAGAGCACGGCGAACTGCAGCGGCTGGCCGGCGAACGGCAGCCAGCGGTTCGGGCGGCTGTGGCCGGTGCTGTCGGGGGAGCGCGGCCAGTACGAACTGGCCAACGGCCGCTCGGCGGCGGTGTACCTGAAGTCCATGGCGGACTCGGTCAACGACGGGTACTTCGTGCCGGAACAGGTCTGGGACCGCGCCGACGTCGGCTGCTTCGGGCTGGGCCGGCCGACCGGCAGCGCGGGCCCGCTGATGTGGGCCGAGGGCCAGTACCTGCGGCTGGCGCAGAGCATGGACGCGGGCCACAACCTCGACACGCCGTCGATCGTCAAGGCCCGGTACGGCACCTGACCCGCCGGCCCGGCACGCCCCCTCGGTGTGCCGGGCCGGCGGTCACCGCACCAGGCGGACGGTCTTCGCCGCCGGGGCGAAGGTCGCCGTCTGGCCGCGGGTGAGGGCGACGGTGTCGGCTTCGAGGCCGTCGCCGAACGCGACCAGGCGGTCGGATTCGACCTCGACGGTCAGCGGTGTCTCCGTCAGGTCTCCTTCGGTGCAGGTGGTCCCGGTGGCCGGCGACGGCCACGCCTCCCGGACGAACCAGACCAGCCGGTGGCCCCGGTGCCGGTGCCGACCAGGAGGCCCGAGGACGCCTGGCGTTCGGCCGTCCCGCCGGCCCGCAGCCGGTAGCGGGCGGTCTGGTGCCCGGCGTGCCCGAGGTAGATCTCGTTGAGGGCGAGCAGCCGCTGGCCGTCGTCGGCCGTGAGCTCGGCCATGGTCCGGTGCTCGACGGCACCGGGGGACCGCACGAGGTCGGCGACGGCGTGCGCCGGGTGCTTGACGAGCACCCCCGGCTCACCGGGCGCGACCCCGATGACCGGCTGGCCGTCGAGGTACTTGGCGACGTTGGCGACCAGGCCGTCCTGCCCGACCACCACGACGACGTCCTCGGGTGTGAAGAGGAACCGGTCGAGGTCGGCCCGTTCGACCTCGCCGCGCCGCCAGTCGAGCGGGATGGCCGCGCTGGCGGCGGCGAGAGCGGCGCGCACGGCCGCGTCGGCGGCGGTCACCTCGGCCAGGTCGCGGCCGCGGGTGCGCAGGAAGAACTCGGCCTGCCCGCGGGTGCCGTGGCGGGCGACGAGCTCGTCGAGCTCGGTGCGGCGGTGCACCAGGACGACCCGCGGGGCCAGGCTCACGAGCGGACACCGAGTTTCGTCAGCAGCGGCGTGAGCAGGTCGGGGGTCAGCACCAGGTTGTCGATCCGGGGCAGGTTCCCGGCCAGTTCCTTCAGCGCCAACCCGGTCAGCACGCCCTCGGGCAGGTCGCGGTAGGCCGCCAGCCGCGCGGCCTCGCCCGCCGCCTCGGCCTCGCCGAGCGCTCGCTTGCCGTCGGCTTCCACCTGCGTCAGCCGCTCCTTCCGCGACGCCTGCGCCTCGGTCTCGATCCGGTTCGCCGCCGCGGCTTCCTCGGCCTGGCGGCGGGCGTTGGCGCCGCGCTGGGTGAGCAGCTGCTCCTCGCGGCGGGCCAGCTCGATCTGGTTCTGCAGCTCGTTTTCGCTGATCGCGCGTTCGCGTTCGACGGCGAGCGCGCGCCGCTCGAAGGTCGCCCGGTCGGCTTCCTGCTGCACCTTCTCGCGCGCCGTCGTCTGGAGCGCCTTCTCGACCTCCGGCTCGGCCCGGATCGCGACGACCCGGACGTCGATCACCGCCGAGCCGGTCTGCGCGAGCCGGGTGTCCTCTTCGGCCAGTCCCGCGCGGATCCGGTCGCGGACCGCTTGGACGCCGTCGACGAGCGCGGCCGCCAGTGGAGTGCGGGTCAGCACCTCGACCGCGTACTGCTGGACGTTTTCCGTGAGCAGCCCGCTGATCTGCGCCAGGGGGTCGCTTCTCCAGCGCCCGGTGTCCGGGTCGATGGAGAAGTCGATGCGCTGGGCGGCCAGTGCCGGGTCCTCGATCCGGAAGGTCAGGGCGAGCTGGACGGTGACGTCCTGGAAGTCGGCCGTGCGGGCGTGGAACAGCAGCGGCAGCTCGCGGTCGTCGACCGGGACCTCCGACACGACCGCCGTCAGCGGCCGGTACCAGAAGGACAGCCCGACGCCGTCGTGCGCGAGCTTGCCGCGGCGGTAGTGGCGGATGTGCACGGTCGGGGCACCGCGCAGGTGCCGGAACCCGAAGCGGCGGTCGATGTCGGCCATGGAGCCCTCCTCTTATCGTCGTGCTGACGATATGGGGTGGACTCGCTAATCGTCAAGCTGACGATTAGGGTGGGTGGCATGGGTCACCCGCCGTTCGCCGTCACCGTCGACCTCGTCGTGCTCACCCTGACCGCGGACGAGCTGTGCGCACTGGTCGTCCGCCGCGGCGTGGAGCCGTACCGGGGGGAGTGGGCGCTGCCCGGTGGGTTCGTGCGGCAGGACGAGGACCTGGCGGACGCGGCCCGCCGGGAGCTGGCGGAGGAGACGGGGCTGCCGCCGGGGTCCGTCCACATCGAACAGCTCGCCGGCTACGGCGCCCCGGACCGCGACCCGCGGATGCGGGTGGTGACGGTGGCGTACCTGGCGCTGGCCCCGGACCTGCCGGTGCCGCGCGCGGGCACGGACGCGGCGGAGGCCCGCTGGGCACCGGTGCGGTCGTTGCGGGGCGAGCGCTTGGCGTTCGACCACGACCGCATCCTTCGTGACGGTGTGGAGCGCGCTCGCGCGAAGCTGGAGTATTCGCCGCTGGCGACGGCGTTCTGCCCGCCGGAGTTCACGGTCGCGGAGCTGCGCCGGGTGTACGAAACGGTCTGGGACACGAGGCTCGACCCGCGCAATTTCCACCGCAAGGTGACGGGCGCGGAAGGTCTCCTGGAGCCGACGGGCCGCACGACCACCCGCGACGGCGGCCGCCCGGCCCGGCTGTACCGGCGGGGGCGGGCGGAGCTGCTATACCCGCCGATGTTGCGCACCTGAGCCCGGTCGGGTCCCGCCCGGACAGCGGGCGGCCGGGCCGGACCGTCCCCGGCTCACCGGCCCCGGCCACCCCGATCCGAGCGGCGCGGCGCGGCCGGCCGGGGCCGGCGGGGGCGAGCGGAGCTGCTGTACCCGCCGATGTTGCGGGGTTGAGCGGGATCCCAGCTGTCCTACCGGGACCGCACCGCCCGGAACCACAGCGTGAACTCCGTCTTCTGCGGCACCAGCCGGTACCGCGGCAGCACCCCGGGCCCGCACGACGCCGACCCGAGCCCGTGCTGGGCCACGTCCAGCGTCAGGTGCACCAGCTCGCCCGGCACCAGATCATCCGTGTGCCGCGCGGCCTCCAGGTCGGCCGCCGTCCAGCGGCGGGCCGTGAAGTCGAACGTCGGGTCGCCGTCCACCTGGATGCCTTCGCCGTCCGGGGCCGTCAGGCGGGCCCAGCGGACCGCTGTCCGGTTGCCGTTCTCCTGCGGGTACACGTACGGCGTCTGCAACCCGTCGACGCTGCTGGAAAACCGGCCGATCCGCGCCGCCTGGCGGCTGTCCGGGTACGCCTCGCCCGGGCCGCCGCCGAACCACTCCGCCGCTCCCAGCGCGCCCGGGACCGCCATCGCCAGGCCGAGCCGGGGGAGCGTGCCGGGGAACTCGCCGTCCGGGGTCACCGTCACCCGCAGGCGCAGGCGGTCGTCGAACGCCGTCCACGTGTAGTCGGCGAACAGCCCGAACGGCTGGGCCGGCGGCGCCACCCGCGTCCGCACCACCAGTTCCTCGCCGTCGGCGTCGACCGTGATCACCCGGTGCTGCATGCGGTGCAGCCCCGCCTCCCGCCACTGGTCGGCGTCCGGCCGCCCGGCGAACGTGCCGCGGTCGTTGTCGGTCGTCGCGCGCCAGACGTCGAGCCGCGGCCCGTGCACCGCGTGCTCGCCGAGCGCGGTCAGGATGCCGGTCGCCGGGTCGAACGCGCCGGCGCCCAGCACCAGCTGCCCGCCGGTGCGGAACACCGGCCCGCGCGGCGGAAGCGGCGCCGCGGCGGGCGCCGGCGACACCGGCAGCTGGCCCCAGCCGACGACGTGCCCGGCCGGAGCCCACGCCGTCGCCGAGGTCAGCGCCGCCGACACGGTCAACCACGATTCGCCCGTCGTCGCAGGCAGATCCGGGAAGAGAACCGCCACAGACTGTCCGGAGAGGACCGGTGGCACGTCGAGAACGCCTTGCGCCACCGCGATTCCTTCGTCCTCCAGCGTCCAGCCGAACGTGAGGTGCCCGGTGCTCACGAAGTCGTAGTGGTTGCTCACCACGATTCCGGACGCACCGGCCGAGATCCGCACCGGCTCGATGATCTTCGCGAACTCGGTCAGTCCCGGCGACGGCGTCCGGTCGGGGAAGAGCAGGCCGTCGATGACGAAGTTGCCGTCGTGGAGCAGCTCGCCGAAGTCCCCGCCGTAGGCGAAGTGCCCGTCGGCGGCGAGGCCGTGATCGATCCACTCCCAGACGAACCCGCCCTGGCAGTTCGGGTACCGCTCGAACAGCTCGCGGTACTCCAGCAGCCCGCCGGGGCCGTTGCCCATCGCGTGCCCGTACTCGCACAGCAGGAACGGCAGGTCGCGGCGGCGCACGTTGTCGTCCTCGCGGCGGCCGATCCGCTCGACCTCCTCGTGCGTGGCGTACATCCGGCTGTGGACGTCCACATAGGTGCATTCGTGGTCGCCTTCGTAGTGGATCGGCCGCGTCGGGTCGCGGTGCCGCACCCATTCCGCCATCCGCGCCAGGTTGTCCCCAGTGTGGCTTTCGTTGCCCAGGGACCACAGGATCACGCTGGGCCGGTTCTTGTCCCGCTCGACGGTCCGCCGGATCCGGTCGAGGTACGCCTCGGCCCACGCCGGTTCGCCGCTGGGGTTGCCGGCCCAGCCCAGCGGCTCGAAGCCGTGGGTCTCCAGGTCGCATTCGTCGATCACCCACAGGCCGTGGGTGTCGCACAGCTCGAGGAACGCCGGATCCGGCGGGTAGTGGCTGGTCCGGACGGCGTTGACGTTGTGCCGTTTCATCAGCAGCACGTCGGCCAGCGCGGTCTCCGGCGACACGACGCGCCCGGTGCGCGGGTCGTGCTCGTGGCGGTTCACCCCGCGCAGCAGCAGCCGGCGGCCGTTGACCTTGAGCTGCCCGTCCTCGACGGTCACCGTCCGGAACCCGATCCGCACGGGCACCCGCTCGGCCGCGGTCGACAGCGTCCCGTCGTACAGCCGGGGCGTCTCCGCGCTCCACGGGTCGACCGGCAGCTCCAGCGGATCCCCGGCCGGGTGCCCGGTGACGCCGAGTTCGGGGAGGTCCAGCACGACGTCCGGGCCGGTTTCGACGCGGACCGTGCCCAGCCCGGTCGTGTGGTCGTAGTCCGCGCGGATCCAGTAGTCGCCGATGCCGCCGCCGGGGCGGGCGATGAGCGTGACGGCACGGAAGATCCCGGACAGCCACCACATGTCCTGGTCCTCGAGGTAGCTGCCGGCCGACCACTGGTGCACGCGCACCGCGAGCATGTTGCCTCCCGGCCGCAGCAGCGGCCCGACCTCGAACTCCGCGGGCAGCCGGCTGCCCTGCGTGACGCCGAGTTCGGTGCCGTTGAGCCAGATCCGGCCGCACGAGTCGATCCCGTCGAAGTGCAACACCGCGGACCCGGCGGGCCAGTCCGCGGGCAGGTCGAACCGCAGCCGGTGATCCCCGGTCGGGTTGTCCGACGGCACGTGCGGCGGGTCGACCGGGAACGGGTAGCGCACGTTCGTGTAGGCGGGCCGGCCGTGGCCGTGCAGCTGCCACAGCGACGGCACCGGCAGCTCGACCCACGCCGAGTCGTCGAACTCGTCGCCCTCGATCCCCGCGGGCGCGGCGGCGGGGCCGGGGGAGAGCCGGAACCGCCAGGTGCCGTTCAGCGACAGCGTGGGCGCGTCGGAGGTGAAGGCCGCGCGCGGCGGGAGCGAACCGCGGCCGGGGCCGGGGTCTTCGAGGTACGACATGGGGTCCTTTCCGCGCTCGCCACGTCGTCCGAGAACGTTCCCGTGAACGTTCACGGACCGCTCCGCAGTGTGCTGCGCGACGGGACCGGGTGTCAAGCAGTCAGGCGGATTCGCGCAGGTGGAGGCGGGCGCGGACGACCAGTTCGCCGGGGCCGAGGGGTTCGGCACCGGTCACGAGCCGGGCCGCCTGTTCGACGGCGAGCGCGCCGACCGCGCGGGTGTCGATCGCGACGCTGGAGAGCTCGGGCTCGACCAGCGTGCCGAGCGCGAGCCCGTCGAACCCGATCACGGCGAGGTCGGCGGGCAGGCGCAGGCCGAACCGGCGCGCCTCGCGCAGGGCGCCGATCGCCATCACGTCGTTGAACGCGAACAGGGCGGTGACGTCGGGGTGGGCGGCGAGCAGGGTGGCCAGCGCCGCCCCGCCGCCGTCGACGCTCTGGGCGCCGCCCGCGATCCAGCCCGGCTGCACGGAGATCCCGCACTCGGCGGCGGCGCGCAGGAACCACTGCCGGCGGACGGTCGGGGCCGGCCGGCCGTCGAGCATGCCGATCCGCCGGTGCCCGCGGGAGACGAGGTGGGCGACGGCCTCGCGGACGCCGTCCTCGCCGTCGATCCGGATGCCGCTGAACCGCGGGGTGCGCGGCTCCCGGCCGATCAGCACGACCGGGATGCCGGCGGTGAGGCGGTCGAGGTCCTCGTCGGACCGCCCGAAGTACCCGGCGACCGCGTCGACCTGGGCGCCGATCACCCGCAGCGTGGCCAGCTCCTGCTCGGGGTCGTCGGTGGTGTCGTGGACGACGACGTGCCAGCCGCGGGTGCGGGCCGCCGCCAGCGCCCCGGAGGCGACCTCGGTGAAGAACGGGTTGAGCAGGTCCGGCACGACGAGCCCGATGGTGGTGGTCTCCGGCCGGACCAGGCCGCGGGCGAAGCGGCTGGGGCGGTAGCCGAGCTCGCGGGCGGCGTCGAGGACGCGTTGCTTGGTCGAGCCGTCGATCTCGGCCTTGTCGTTCAGCGCCCGCGACACCGTCTGCCGCGACACCCCGGCCGAGCGGGCGACGTCGTGGATCGTCACCCGCCGGGGTTCCGTGCTGCTCGAGGACACGCGTCGAGTATGCCCGCCCGCGGCCCGCCCGCTATCCGGCCGGGGTGCGTTCGCGGCGCTTGACCACGAACCGCCAGCCGACCGCGAGGACCACCGCGAGCACCGGGATGGAGTAGAACGCGACCTTCTCGGCGCCGTCCGAGAAGCCCATCAGCACCACCACCAGGGCCAGGAACACCAGGGTCGCCCAGCCGCTGTAGGGCGCCCACGGCATCCGGTACGACGGGCGCTCCAGCTCGCCGCGCAGGGCCGCCTGCCGCAGCCGCAGCTGGCAGAAGATCAGCGTCGCCCAGGTGCTGATCACGCCGAGCGACGCGATCGCGATGGCGATGTCGAACGCCTCCTTCGGCACCAGGTAGTTCAGCACCACGCCCAGCACGTAGGCCACCGACGTGAACAGGATGCCGCCGTAGGGCACGTGCCGGCGGCTCATCCGGCTGACGAACGACGGCGCCTCGCCCTGTTCGGCCAGCGAGCGCAGGATCCGGCCGGTGGAGTAGAGGCCGGAGTTGACGCTGGACAGCGCGGCGGTCAGGACCACGGCGTTCATCACGTCGCCGATGCCCGGGATGCCGAGCCGGCTGAACACCGTGACGAACGGGCTCTCGTCGCCGCTGTAGAACGGCCACGGCAGCAGCATCGCCAGCAGCAGCACGGAGCCGACGTAGAACACGCCGATCCGCCAGACCACGCCGTTGATCGCCTTCGGCAGCACCTTGCGGGGGTCTTTCGTCTCACCGGCGGCGATGCCGACCACCTCGATGGCCGAGTAGGCGAAGATGACCGCCTGCAGCGTCATCAGCGCGACGCCGACGCCGGCCGGGAAGAGTCCACTGTGTCCGGTCAGGTTGTGCGCGCCGGCGCTGCTGCCGCCGATGTCCGCGCTCGTCAGCACCAGGCCGGCGCCGACGACCAGGAAGACGACGATGGCCAGCACCTTGACCACCGAGAACCAGAACTCCAGCTCGCCGAACACCTTGACCGACAGCAGGTTCACCGCCAGCAGGACACCCAGGGCGATCAGCGCGGTGATCCACTGCGGCACGTCCGGCAGCCACTTGTGGACGTAGATGGCGACCGCGGTGATCTCGGCGATCCCGGTCATCGCCCAGTTCACCCAGTACATCCACCCCGAGGCGAACCCGGCCCACGGGCCGATGAACTTCCGCGCGTAGGTGACGAAGCTGCCGGAGCTGGGCTCGTGCAGGACGAGCTCGCCGAGCGCGCGCATCACGAAGTAGGCGGCGATTCCGCAGATCGCGTAGGAGAAGATCAGCGACGGGCCGACCTGGTGGAGCTTGCCGCCGGCGCCGAGGAACAGCCCGACGCCGATCGCGCCGCCGATGGCGATCATCTGCACCTGGCGGTTGCCCAGCGCTTTCGAATAGCTTTCACCTTTTTCGGTGAGCAGCGAGGAATCCATGGTTGCCAGACGCTAGAGCGATGTGCGGCGGGTCACCAAGCAGGCTAAGGAAGACTTAAGGTGTGCGGGAGATCACTGCCGGGGGTGCGCGCCGCCCGGCCGAGGGCGCCTTCTACGCTACGGCCGTGGATCTCGCGGCGCTGCTGGACCGGATAGCCGACGACGTCGCGCCGGAGATCGGCCGCGGCGCCGTCGCCGACTACATCCCGGCGCTGGCCAGGGTGGAACCGGGCCGGTTCGGCATGGCGGTGGCCGAAGTGGACGGTGCGGTCCACGGCGTCGGCGACTGGCAGCACCCGTTTTCCGTGCAGAGCATGTCCAAAGTGTTCACACTGGCGTTGACGCTGTCCCGCGGCGACGGCGTGTGGGCGCGCGTCGGCCGCGAGCCGTCGGGTGATCCGTTCAATTCGCTGGTGCAGCTCGAACACGAGGACGGCATTCCCCGGAATCCGTTCATCAACGCAGGTGCACTGGTGGTGACGGACGAGCTCGCCCGCCACGGCGATGCGGTGGAGGCACTGCTGGCGTTCCTTCGTCAGGAGAGCGGCCGCCCCGAGATCGCGGTGGACTCCGAGGTGGCGGCGTCCGAGGCGGCGCACGCGGACCGCAACCGCGCGTTGGCGTACTTCATGGCTTCCTACGGCAACATGCGCCATCCGGTGCCGGCGGTGCTGGACCAGTACGTCAGGCAGTGTTCGATCGCGATGAGCTGCGCCGACGTCGCGCGCTCGGCGTTGTTCCTGGCCCGCCACGGCCTCCGTAACGACGGCTCGCGGCTGTTGAGCCTGAGCGCGGCGAAGCGGATCAACGCGGTGATGCTGACGTGCGGAACGTACGACGCGGCGGGCGAATTCGCGTACCGGGTGGGGTTGCCGGGCAAGAGCGGCGTGGGAGGCGGGATTGTGGCGATCATCCCGGGCCGGTGCGCGGTGTGCGTGTGGAGCCCGGGCCTGGACGCGCGGGGCAACTCGGTGGCGGGGGTGGCGGCGCTCGACCGGTTCACCACGCTGACCGGCTGGTCGATCTTCTGACTCACCGCAGGCCGCTCGGACCGGTGGTCAACGTCCCTGTCGCAACTTCGGGTCTTCGACCCATGGGGGAAGCCGGTGCGTAACACCGGAGCCGGGGCCGCCGACCTTGGTGGCAATCACCGAAGCAGCTGCCGAGAGGGCTCCGCTCATGCTGACCTGGGACGCAGTCAAGTCCGCGGGTTCTGCCGCGAGTTTCGCGGCGTTGCTCGCCGCCATCGTCCTGTCGATCATCGTCCAGCTCGGGGTCGCGCCGGCGCGCAGCAGTGCCTCGCACTGGATGACGACCCGGAGGTTCGGGCCGATCTGTCTCGTGACCCTGCTCGCCGCGGCCTACATGTTCGTCCTGCTGTCCGGGATGCCTTCGCCGACTGACCCCGCGGCCATCCTGCCCGCCGCTCAGCATGCGAGCTACCTGTTCGGCATCGCGGGATCGACGCTCGCCGTCGGTGCCCTTTCGACGCTGGCCCTCATCCTCATCATGTTCCGGGAGGGCCGCGCGGACGGCACGCCTGGCGACACCGACGATCGGGTCGGCCACAGCGCAGCTGCGACGCTCGTCGGCGGAGTCGTCATTGCAGCACTGTTCCTGGTATTCGGCTACGACGACATCTTCGCGGTCTTCAACTCGGCAGGCGATTTCTCGCTCCTGCTGTGGGGCCTGCACATCAGTGTCTTGTTCGGACCGATCGTGGTCGCCCTTCTGCTTCGGCAGATGAGCAAGGTCAAGAAGGTTGCGACCTGGATCGACGCGATCGACCGGCCCGGTTCCGGATGGACGTGGCTGGCCGGTGCTTGGCTGTTCGTGGTGCCGACCGCGTCCTTCCTGTGCGCCGCGCACTTCCTGCATCCGTCGTCCTCGCTGCAGGCCGGACTGTCGACGACCGTGTTCGCGCTCTGGTCGGGGTTGTCGATGGGCGGCATCCTCTGCTTCGCCCTTTCGATTCCGGTCGGAACCTCGGTTGCCCCGGAGAAGGCGGAAACTCAGCCCCAAGCCTGACTCACCGCAGGTAGTTGTACACGCTCGCCCGCGAGATCCCCAGCAGATCGGTCAACGCCGGCACCGCGTTCTTCACCTCCAAGAACCCCCGCGCCTTCAGCTCCCGCACGAGATCCTTCTTCCCCGACGCCGGCAGGCTCCGCGGCGTGTGGCCGCGCTCGGTCGCGTAGTCCTCGACCAGCGCCCGCAGCTCGTCGGCCGTTCGCGCGCGCAGGGACTCCGCCAGCGGTGCCGGCTCGTCGGTGCGGGCCAAGCGAGTCAGCGCCCGGGCCGCCGGGCCCAACAGGGACACGTCGAGGTTCAGGCACAGCGCCGCAACGTACTCGCCCGCCGAATTGCGCAGGCCGATCGACGTGCTCTTCGCCGGGCGGCCGTCCGGGAAGCGGTTCGGGTAGTTCTGCAGCACGTCCGGGAACTGCGGGTCGGCGATGCGGGCCAAGCCCAGCTCGGTGGCCGGGTCGCCGACCGCGCGGCCGGACAGGCCGCCTTCGATCGCGCGGACCGCGTGGGCCGGGTCGCGCAGGTCGTGCAGCACCACTTCGCACAAGCCCGGGAACATCCGGCCGACCGCGTGGGCGATCTTCTCCGCCTCGCGCAGCAGCAGCTCGTCCTCGCTCATCCGATCAGCTCCCGCAGCCTGTCCGCCGCCTTCAGGCCCGAGCCGGTCAGCACGACCACCGTCGTTTCGCCCGGCCGGATCGCGCCCCGCGCGCGGAACACGTCGATCGCGGCCGCGGCCGTTGCGCTGGTCGGCTCCGCGTAGAGGCCGAGGGACGCCAGGCGGCGGGCCGCCGCGGCGATGGCGTCCTCCTCGATCGCCGCCGTGTCGCCGCCCGAACGCCGGATGGCCGCGAGCACTTCGGGCAGCCGGACCGGACGGCGGATCGCCGTCCCCTCGGCGACGGTCGGGGCGAACGGCGGTGGCTGCCGGTCGTGGAAGGCCGCGTCGACCGGGGAACAGTTGCGCGGCTGGGCGACGAGCAGGCGCGGGCGCCGCGCGATCGACCCCGCGGCCAGCAGCTCCCCGAACCCGAGGTCGCAGCCCAGCACGATGCTGCCGGCCCCGGCCACCGTGACGACGGCGTCCGGCGCCCGGAACCCGAGGTCCTCCCACAGCTCGTAGGCCAGGGTCTTGGTGCCCTGCAGGAAGAAGGGGTGCCAGTTGTGGCTGGCGTAGGTCGTGCGCGCCGACCGGCGGACCGCCTCGGCGGCGGTGTCGTCGCGGGTGCCCGGCACCAGTTCGACGGCCGCGCCGTACGCGCGGGCCTGCAGGACCTTCGCCGGCGACGTGCCCTCGGGGGCCAGGACGGTCGCCGCGATGCCGGCCGCGGCGCTGTAGGCCGCCACCGACGAGCCGCCGTTGCCCGAGCTGTCCTCCAGCAGCTCACGCACCCCGGCGCCGGCCAGCGCGGACACCATGACGCTCGACCCACGGTCCTTGAAGCTGCCCGTCGGGCTGAACCATTCGAGCTTGAACCGGACGTCGGTGCCGTCCCAGGCCCGGGGGACGAGCGGGGTGCAGCCTTCGCCGAGCGACACCGGGCGGAGGTCGCCTGGCAGCGCGGCCCGGTAGCGCCACAGGGACCGGACCCCGGTGTCGACGTCGTCCGGGCGCAGGCCCGGCAGCGGCGCGACGGTCAGCGGAGCGCCGTCATCGCCGCGCCAGCGTCGGGGGTCACCGGGGTACCGCGTCCCCGAGCGGTCGTCGGTGTACCAGTACTCCACCGCCACCTCCACGTCTGGACGAACAGTGCAAGTCTAGACGTACTGTCCAGTGCTACTCGCTGGTACGCGAAATGTCTTCAGCTTCTTCTCAGGAAAAGCTTGTAACGCGGAGATGGAAAATTTCGATCACCACCGCCCGGGCCGGAGCGCTGAAGGTGGCCACCCGAATACCGTGGCCGTACCCGGCGGCCGGAGCGGACGGCCTCGTCGGTGTCCGTGAGCACCGGGAACCCCGGCATGTGCGCAATCCACTGTGGACTTCCGGTCGAACACGGCACCGGTTTGCGTATTCTTTGCCCGATTGTTCCGGCGGTCGGTGTAATGGCGGAAATCATTGTTGGCAACCGGCGAAGAGGTTCGGCGGGAACGCGGTTCCGTGCAGCTGTATCACCTTCCGGATACGTTGCGGTGGCCGGCTGGAAAGGTGGCACCCGCCGGTCGATGTGGTCCGGGCCGGGTAACGCCGGTAAGTCCACCAGGCGGGATGGCTTGCGCCGTCCGGCGGTGCGCACGGGGCGGACCACGCCGCGGAACCGGTCCGGGCAAACGCGTGCCGCTCGCCGGACGCCGGAACGTGACGGCGACGTTAAATTCTTGCGTCACCAGGCTGGTCACTCGCGAATTTTCTGAACCACGGCGATGAAATCGCGGTGGGTTGTTGACGGCACGGAAGGAACCCGCTTAAGTACTCCCCGTTACCGTTCACCCTTTCGTGCTTAGCGGGAGTTCCCATGCGTCTCTCGAAAGGCGACTCCGGGCTGGTCCTCGCCGTGTCACCACTGCGATGGCCGTCGGCGCGCGGGGTCGCCGCCGCCGCGCGCGGGGGCGGGCTCGGCGTCCTCGACCTGACCGGCGGCGGCGCCGTGGCCGCGGAAGAGCTCGCGCTCCTGGGGGAATGGGAAATCCCGGCGTTCGGCGTACGCCTGGCACAGCCGGCGGACCTGCCCGACGCCGTGACCACCGTGCTGCTGACCGAAGACGCCGCCTGCGAGGCGCGGGACTTCCCGGGCCGGTGCGTGCTGGCCGAGGTGAGCTCCCGCGCGGCCGCCGCACGAGCGGTCGGCGGCGGCGTGCACGGCCTCATCGCTCGCGGGCACGAGTGCGGCGGGCCGACCGGGGAACTGAGCACCTACGTGCTGCTGCAGGCCCTGCTCGCCGACGACGCGCTCGACGTCCCGGTGTGGGCGGCGGGCGGCATCGGACCGCACACCGCCGCGGCCGCGGTCGCGGGCGGCGCGGCCGGCGTCGTCGTCGACACGCAGCTCGCCCTGCTGCCCGAAGCCGAACTCCCGTCCGGGCTCACCGCCGCCCTCACCGGCCTCGACGGTTCGGAAACGACCGTCGTGGACGGCGTCCGGGTGCTGGCGCGCCGCGGCGCCGAGCCGGTCGAGGCGGGGCAGGACGTCTTCCTCGCCACCCGGTTCCGCGACCGCTGGGGCACCGTGACCGCGGCGGTGCGCGGCCTGGCCGACGCCGTCGGCGAAGCCCTGCGCGTGCCGGACGCCGTCCTCGGCCCCGGGAGCGCGGGCAGCCGCGCGTTCGGCACCGCGCTGCCGGTCGCGCAGGGCCCGATGACCCGGGTCAGCGACCAGCCCCGCTTCGCCGCCGAGGTCGCCGCGGGCGGGGCGCTGCCGTTCATCGCGCTGGCCCTGTCCGGCCCGGAGCAGACCCGCGACGTCCTGGAGCGGACTCGCGAGGCCCTCGGCGGCGCCCCGTGGGGTGTCGGGGTCCTCGGGTTCGCCGCCGACGACGTCAAGACCGCGCAGCTGGCGGTGATCCGCGAACTGCGGCCGACCCACGCGATCATCGCCGGCGGCCGCCCGGCCCAGGCCGCGGCCCTGGAGGAGGCGGGCATCGCGACCTTCCTCCACGTGCCGTCACCGGGCCTGCTGAAGCAGTTCCTCGAGGCGGGCGCGCGCAAGTTCGTGTTCGAAGGGTCCGAGTGCGGCGGGCACGTCGGCCCGCGCACCAGCTTCCCGTTGTGGGAGGCGCAGCTCGGGGTGCTCGGCGACTTCCTCGCGGCCACCCCCGACGCGGCCGCGGACCTGCAGCTGCTGTTCGCCGGCGGCGTCCACGACGAACGCTCGGCCGCGATGGTGGCCGCCCTCGCCGCGCCGGTGGCCGCGCGGGGCGCGGCGATCGGGGTGCTGATGGGCACCGCCTACCTCTTCACCCGCGAAGCCGTCGACGCCGGCGCCGTGCTCCCGCTGTTCCAGCGCCGGCTCCTGGAAGCCGAGCACACCGACCTCCTCGAAACCGCGCCCGGCCACGCCACCCGCTGCGTGCGCAGCCCGTTCACCGAGGAGTACGCGGCGATCAAGGCGGACCTCGCCGGGCGGGGCGTGCCGAGCCGGGACGCGTGGGAGCAGCTGGAGACGCTCAACGTCGGACGGCTTCGGCTGGCCAGCAAGGGGATCGAGCGCGTCGGCGCCGAGCTGCGGGACGTCGGCGAAGACCGCCAGCTCGCCGAAGGCATGTTCATGGCGGGCGAGGTGGCCGTGCTCCGCTCGGCCGTCACCACGATCGCCGACCTGCACCACGCGGTGGGTGCGGGCGCGAACGCCTTCCTGCGCGAGCGGGCCGCCGCGTTCGGCGTCACCGAGGCGGAACCACCCGCCCCCGCGCCGCTCGACATCGCGATCGTCGGCATGGCCTGCATGTTCCCGCAGGCCCCGGACCTGGCCGCGTTCTGGGCGAACGTCCTGGCCGGCACCGACGCGGTCACCGAGGTCCCGCCGCAGCGCTGGGACACCTCGCTGTACTACGACCCGGACGGCCAGGGGGAGCGGACGCCGTCGCGCTGGGGCGGCTTCCTGCCGGAAATCGGGTTCGACCCGCTGCGGTACGGCATCCCGCCGTCGTCGCTGGCCAGCATCGAACCCGTGCAGCTGCTGGCCCTGGAGGCCGCGCACCGGGCGCTGGCCGACGCCGGGTACGCCGACCGGCCGTTCGACCGCGCCCGGACATCGGTGGTGTTCGGCGCCGAGGCGGGCAGCGACCTGTCGAACGCGATGACCCTGCGCAGCGTGCTGCCGTCCTATGTGGGCGAACTGCCGTCCGAACTGGACGAACGGCTGCCGCGGATCACCGAGGACTCCTTCCCCGGCGTGCTCGCCAACGTCATCGCCGGGCGGATCGCCAACCGGCTCGACCTGGGCGGGGCCAACTACACCGTCGACGCCGCGTGCGCGTCGTCCCTGACCGCGGTCGACGTCGCCTGCAAGGAACTGACCGCCGGCACCAGCGACCTCGTCCTCTGCGGCGGCGCGGACCTGCACAACGGCATCAACGACTACCTCCTGTTCGCCTCGGCGCACGCCCTCTCGACGACCGGCCGGTCGGCGACGTTCGACAGCGCGGCCGACGGCATCGCGCTCGGCGAAGGCGTCGCGTGCCTCGCGCTCAAGCGGCTCGCCGACGCCGAACGCGACGGCGACCGCGTGTACGCGGTGATCAAGGGCGTCGGCGCGGCTTCGGACGGCCGCGCGCTCGGCCTCACCGCACCCCGGCCCGAAGGCCAGCACACCGCGTTGACCCGCGCCTACCGCAACGCCGGCGTCTCGCCCGCGCGCGTCGGGCTCGTCGAGGCGCACGGCACCGGCACGGTCGTCGGCGACCGGACCGAACTCGGCACGCTGACGAAGGTGTTCACCGAGGCCGGCGCCGCGCCGGGCGGCTGCACGGTCGGTTCGGTGAAGTCCCAGATCGGGCACACCAAGTGCGCCGCGGGCCTGGCCGGGCTGATCAAGGCCGCGCTGGCGGTGCACACCGGCGTCAAACCGCCGACGCTGCACCTCGCGTCGCCGAACCCGGCGTGGGATCCCGAGACCAGCCCGTTCGTCTTCCAGTCGGCGGCGCAGCCGTGGGCCGCACCGCCGGCGGAGCGGCTCGCCGGGGTCAGCGCGTTCGGCTTCGGCGGCACGAACTTCCACGTGGTGCTCGGCGCGCACCCCGGGGTGCCGCCCGCGCAGGCGGCGGACGAGTGGCCCGCGGAGCTGTTCACCTTCACCACGGAGGCCGCCGCGCGGGCAGTGCTGGCGCTGGCCACCGACGTCCCGGCGGACCGGGCGCCGTGGCGGCTGCGCGACCTGGCCCTCGGCGCGTCCCGGCGGGCCGAAGCGGCGGGCGGCCGGATCCGGCTCGCCGTCGTGGCGTCCACTGTGGACGAGCTGGTTTCCCGGCTGGGCGCGGCTCTGGCCGGGCAGGAACCACCGGGGGTGTTCCGCGGCGACGGGACGGAGCCGGGCGAGGTCGCGGTGCTGTTCCCGGGCCAGGGCAGCCAGCGGCCGGGGATGTTCGCCGAGCTCTTCGTCACCTTCCCCGAGCTGCAGCGGTACCTGCGCCTGGACCCGGCCACGGCCGAGGTTCTGTTCGGCCCGGCGGTGTTCGGGGAACCGGCGCGGCAGGCGCAGGCCGGGCGCGTCACCGACACCCGCGTCGCCCAGCCCGCGCTCGGCCTCACCGGCCTGGCGGCGTTCCGGCTGCTGACCCGCGCCGGCGTCCGGCCCGCGATGCTCGGCGGCCACAGCTACGGCGAACTGACGGCGCTGGCGGCCGCGGGCGCGCTCACCCCGGAAGCGCTGCTGCACGCCAGCCACGCGCGAGCCGGCGCGATGGCCGACGCCGTGCCGCCGGACGACCCCGGCGCGATGGCCGCGGTGTCCGCCGGGGCCGCGGAGACCGGGAAGGTGCTCGCCGACGCCGGGCTCGCCACCGTCGTCCTGGCCAACCACAACTCGCCGCAGCAGACCGTGATTTCGGGACCCACCGCCGACGTCGAGGCCGCCGTCGGGCACCTGCGGGCCGCCGGGCTCGGCGCGAAACGCCTCCAGGTCGCGTGCGCGTTCCACAGCTCGCTGGTGGCGCCTGCGGGCGAGGCGTTCGGCCGCGCCCTCGAAGCGATCGGCGTCGTGCGGCCCGCTGTCCCGGTGTACGCCAACCGGACAGCCGCCCCCTACCCGCCGGAACCGGACGCCGTCCGCGGCGAGCTGGCCGCCCAGCTGGGCGCGCCGGTCCGGTTCGTCGAGCAGGTCGAGGCGATGTACGCGGCCGGGGCGCGGGTGTTCGTCGAAGCCGGGCCGGGTGCGGTCCTGGCCAAGCAGGTCGCCGCGATCCTCGGCGACCGTCCCCACCGGACTGTCGGGTTCGAACAGCCGGGCCGCCGCGGACTGCCCGGCTTCCTCGCCGCGCTGGCCCAGCTGGCCGTGTCCGGAGTGGACGTCGGGACCGGCTGGCTGTTCCGCGGCCGCGACGCGGTCGACGCCGCCGCGGTCCCGCGGCCGAAGCGTCCCGGGTGGACGGTCGACGGCCACCTGCTGCGCGCCGCGGACGGCACGATCCCGGCCGGCGCCCTCCGCCCGGCCGAGCGGATCACGCTCGGCGTCTCCGCGGCACCGGAGCCGGTTTCGTCGGAGGCGATGGTCGCGGACTTCCTGCGCACGAGCCGCGAGATGATCGCGGCCCAGCGTGACGTGCTCCTCGGCTTCTTCGGCGCGGACGCCCCGGCGCAGGTGCGAGCGCCGGTCCCGGCGCCGGTCGCCCAGCCCGTCGCCGAGCCCGTCGTCGTGCCGGCCGCGACGCGGGAACGGTCCGTGCTGGAGACCGTGGTCGAGGTGATCGGGGAGCGGACCGGGTATCCGGTGGAGATGATCGAGCCGGACCTCGATCTGGAAGCCGACCTGAGCGTGGACTCGATCAAGCGGGCGGAGATCGCGGGCGAGCTGGCGGCCCGGCTGGGGCTCGCCGGCGGTGACGTCGAGGAGTTCGCGAAGGCCCGGACGGCCGCGGCGATCGTCGAGCTGATCGGCGATGAGCCGCCAGCCACGCCGGCCACCTCGGTGCTGGACACCGTGGTGGCGGTGATCGGGGAGCGGACCGGGTATCCGGTGGAGATGATCGAGCCGGACCTCGACCTGGAAGCCGATCTGAGCATCGACTCGATCAAACGGGCCGAGATCGCCGGCGAACTGACCGTCCGCCTGGGTACCGGTGACGTCGAGGAGCTGGCGAAGGCCCGGACGGCGGCGGGGATCGCCGAGCTGCTGGGCACCGGCGACACCGGCCGCCACGAACCGCGGCCGGCGTCGAGCGAGCCCGCACCGGTGATCGTCGCGCCGAAGCGGTACCTCATGACCGAGGTCGCGCTCGCGCCCGCCGGTGCCCTCGACATCGCGGGCCGCCGGTTCCTGGTCGTCGGTTCCGGCACCCGGGACGTCCGCGCCGAACTCGAGAACCACGGCGCCGAGGTCGAGACCGGTGCGGAGGTCCGGCCCGGTTTCGACGGGTACCTGTTCCTCGACCCCGTCCTGCCGGCCGCCTTCCCGCGCTACCGGGATGCCCTCGCCGGCCACCCTCGGTGGCTGCTCAGCGCCGGACCGGCCGAAGGGCTCCGCGGCTTCCACCGGAGTCTCGCCCGCGAGTACCCGGACACCCTCACCCGGGTCGTCGAAGGCGCGGACGCGGCCGCCCTCGTAGCCGAACTGTCCACCCGGGACCGCGAGCCGGTCGTCGTCCACCGTGGCGGCATCAGGCACGGCATCGAACCGGCCGAACAGGACCTCGGCCCGCTCGCCGCCGGCGGTGCCGGTCCGGCAGGCGACGGCGCTGCCGAAGCGGCCGCGATCGGCCTGGACCGCGACTCGGTCGTCCTGCTCGTCGGCGGCGCCAAGGGCATCACCGCCCGCTTCGCCGCCACCCTCGCCGGCGCCGCCCGCTGCCGGGTCGAACTGCTCGGCCGGACGCCGGTGCCCGCCGCTGAGGACGAACACCCGCAGGCCGAGACGGCCAAGGAGCTCCGCGCCGCGCTCATCGCCACCGGCCTGAAGAACCCCGCCGAGATCGAACGGACGGTCCGCCGGATCCAGGGCGAACGCGAGGTCCGCCGGACCCTGCGGAAACTCGGCGAGCTCGGCAGCCCGGCCCGCTACCAGTCGGTCGACATGCTCGACGCCGAAGCCGTGCACCGCGCGGTCAAGGAGATCCACGCCGAACACGGCCGCCTCGACGGCATCGTCTACGCGGCCGGCGTGATCGAGGACAAGCTCGTCGCCGAGAAGACGCCGGAGTCGTTCGAGCGCGTCTACGGCACGAAGGTCGACGGTGCCCGCACCCTCCTCGAAGCGACCGCCGACCTGCCCGACGAGCCGAAGTTCGTGGTCCTCTTCGGCAGCATCGCCGCCACCCTCGGCAACCGCGGCCAGTCCGACTACGCCGCCGCGAACGACGCCCTCGAAGCACTGGGCCGCCGGTGGCCCGCCGGGCGCGCAGTGACCGTCCACTGGGGACCGTGGGCCCCGGCCGGCGACCACGACGGCATGGTGACCCCCGAGCTGATGCGCGACTACGCCCGCCGCGGCATCGCCCTCATCGACCCCGAAGAGGGGACACTCGGCCTGCTGCGGGAGCTGGCGTGGGGCCGCCCGGACACCGCCGCCGTCGTCCACACCGCGTCGGGCTGGTGACGCGGATGCTCCAGCCCGTGGCGATCGTCGGGATGTCGGTGCTGCTGCCCGGCGCGCCGGACCTGGCGGCGTACTGGCGCAACCTCGTCGGCGGCGTCGACGCGATCACCGAGGTGCCGCCGGAGAAGTGGGACGGCACCCACTACGCACCCGGCGAGCAGCGCCGGGCCGACCGGGTCTACTGCCGGCGCGGCGGGTTCGTCGACGAACTGGCCGAAGTGGACGTCACCGGCTTCGGGATCATGCCGAACTCCGTGCCGGCCACCGAACCCGACCAGCTGATCGCGCTGCGGGTCGCGGCACAGGCCGTCGCCGACGCGGGCGGCCCGGACCGGCTGCCCGCCGACCGCGCGAAGGTCGGCGTGGTGCTGGGCCGCGGCGGCTACCTGACCCCGGGGCTGGTCCGGCTGGACCAGCGCGTCCGCACCGCGACCCAGCTCGTGCGGACGCTGGGCGAGCTGCTGCCGGACCTGGACGCGGACCGGCTCGACGCGGTCCGCCGGGCCTTCACCGACCAGCTCGGCCCCGAGACGCCCGAGTCCGCGATCGGGCTGGTGCCCAACCTGGCCGCGTCCCGGCTGGCCAACCGGCTCGACCTGCGCGGCCCGGCGTACACAGTGGACGCCGCGTGCGCCTCCTCGCTGATCGCGGTCGACCACGCCGTGCGCGAGCTGGACGGCGGCCGCTGCGACGTCGTCCTCGCCGGCGGCGTGCACCACTGCCACGACATCACCTTCTGGAGCGTGTTCACGCAGCTCGGCGCGCTGTCGCCGTCCGAGCGGATCCGGCCGTTCCACCGCGACGCCGACGGCGTGCTGATCGGCGAGGGCACCGGCATCGTCGTCCTCAAGCGCCTCGCCGACGCCCGGCGCGACGGCGACCGCGTCTACGCCGTGATCACCGGCACCGGCGTCGCCTCCGACGGGCGGACGGCCAGCCTGGCCAGCCCCGACTCCGGCGGCCAGGTCCGGGCGGTCCGCCAGGCGTGGGCCGCGGCGGGCCTGGACCCGGCGGCACCGGATTCGATCGGCCTGCTGGAGGCGCACGGGACCGCGACCCCGGCCGGCGACGCGGCGGAACTCGCCACCCTGTCCGAAGTCTTCGGGACGCAGGGGAGCGCGGTCCTCGGCTCGGTCAAGTCGATGATCGGCCACACGATGCCTGCGGCCGGGATCGCCGGGCTCGTCAAGGCGGCCTTGGCCGTGCACCACGGCGTCCTGCTGCCCACCCTGCACTGCGACGACCCGCACCCGGCGCTCGCGCAGACGCGGTTCTCCCCGTTGGACAGCGCCCGGTCCTGGGACGCGCCGGTGCGCCGCGCCGGGGTCAACGCGTTCGGCTTCGGCGGGATCAACGCCCACGTCGTGCTGGAACAGGCACCCGGCCGCGCGAAGCCGGTCGAGGTGCGCGAGCCCGAACGCGTGCTGCGGCTCGCCGCGCCGACCGTCGAGGCGCTGCGCGAGGCGTTCGACCGGCCCGGGACGCCGGACACCGGCCACGGTCCGGTCCGGCTCGGCGTCGTCGACCCGACGGAGAAACGGCTGGCCCTGGCCCGCAAGGCCCTGGCCCGGGGCCGGGCCTGGCGCGGCCGCAACGACGTCTGGTTCGCCGACCGCCCCCTGCTCGGGCCGGGCGGCGGCAAGGTCGCGTTCCTCTTCCCCGGCCTGGAGTCCGAACTCGCGCTGAACTGCGGCGACGTCGCCCGCCATTTCGGCCTGCCGTGGAAGCACGCGGACGTCGAGGTCGGCGACGTCGGGCGGCAGGGAGCCGCGGTGTTCGAGCTGGGCCGGCTGCTGCACGCCGCGCTGGGCCGGATCGGCGTCACCCCGGACGCCGTCGCCGGGCACAGCCTGGGCGAATGGACGGCGATGGCCGTCGCCGGCGTCTACGCCGAAGCGGAGGTCGACGCCTTCCTCGCCGGGTTCGACCCGGACCGCCTCGTCGTGCCCGGGCTCGCCTTCGCCGCGATCGGCGCCCCCGCGCCCCGCGTGCTCGACGAGCTGGCCGGCCGCGACGACGTCGTCCTGTCCCACGACAACTCCCCGAACCAGGCCATGATCTGCGGCCCGGAAGCCGAGGTGGGCGCGCTGGTGCAGCGGTTCCGGGACGCCGGGGTGGTGGCCCAGGTGCTGCCCTTCCGGTCCGGCTTCCACACCCCGATGCTGCGGCCCTACCTGGGCCCGATCCGCGAGGCGGCCGAAGGGTTCACCCTGTTCCCGCCCGCGCTGCCGCTCTGGTCGGCGACCACGGTGTCGGAGTACCCGGCGGGCGAGGCGAGTGTCCGCGAGCTGTTCGTGCGGCACCTCCTGGAGCCGGTCCGGTTCCGCCCGCTCGTGCGGGCCCTGCACGACGCCGGGTTCCGCGCGTTCGTCCAGGCCGGTGCCGGGCAGCTCGGCTCGCTGGTCGGCGACACCCTGCACGGCGAGGAGCACCTGGTGGTGGCGGCGCACTCGGCCCACCGGCCCGGGCTCGCGCAGCTGCGCCGGGTCGCCACCGCGCTGTGGGTTGACGGCCTGGACATTCGGTTTCCGGGGGTTCCGGGTGGCGGAGCCCCCGGCCCGGGGCGGAGCCCCGGCAGTGACGCCGACTTCGGCCGCCTGCCCGGGGAACGCGCGGCCGCGCCCAAGGCGGTCAAGCTCGACCTCGGCGGCCGCCTGGTCTCCCTCGACGAACAGGTGCGGGCGCGGATCGCGCTGCCCGCCGGCCGCCGGTCCACTGTGGACGATCTGGCCGCGAAGGGCCCGCTGGCGGCGGAATTCGCCGCCCTGCTGGCCGACACCGCCGAGCTGGCGTCCACTGTGCTCGCCGGGCCGGCACGCCGGCTGCCGCCGCCGCAGGAGCTCGACACGACGCTGAACGTGTCGCTCGACGCGATGCCGTACCTGCTCGACCACTGCTTCTTCAAGCAGCCGCCCCAGGCCGATCCGGGCGACCGCTGGCCGGTCGTCCCGGCGACGACGGTGATCGACCACCTGATGCGCTTCGCCGAACAGGCCGCGCCCGGCCGGCACGCCGTCGCGGTGCACGATGTCCGGCTCACCCAGTGGATCACCGCGGTCCCGCCGGTCACCGTGCCGGTGCGGATCCGGCCGCAGGGTCCGGACCGGGTGTCCGCCGCCCTCACCGGGTACTCGCAAGCCGTCGTCGAGCTGGCACCGGAGTACCCGGCGGCGGCGCCCGCGCCGTGGCGGTTCCCGGCGTCGGCCGAGCAGGTGCCCGGGACCACCGCGGCACAGCTGTACGCCGAACGCTGGATGTTCCACGGCCCGCTCTTCCAGGGCGTCACCGAGCTGACCGCGGTCGGCGAACGGCACGTGCGGGCCGTGCTGACCACCCCGGCCGCGCCCGGGGCGCTGCTCGACAACGTCGGCCAGGTGCTCGGCTACTGGATCATGTCCCGGCTGCCCGAGCGGACCACCGTGTTCCCGGTCGCCATGCGCGCGATCCGGTTCCACGGCCCGCAGCCGGCGCCGGGGGAGCGCCTGGAGTGCCTGGTCCGGATCACCGGGCTGACGGAGGAGTTCCTCGACGCCGACATGCAGCTCGTGCACGGCGGACGGGTCTGGGCCGAGTTCACCGGCTGGCGCGACCGCCGGTTCGACAGCACCGCGCACATCCGCCAGGCCGACCGCACGCCCGAGCGCTCGACGCTGTCGCACGAGCAGCCGGGCGGCTGGGCGCTGGTCTACGAGCAGTGGCCGGATCTGGCCACCCGCGAGCTGATCATGCGCAACTACCTCGCCGGCCCCGAGCGCGACGCCTACGACCGCCGTCCGCCGCGCGGGCGCCGCCAGTGGCTGCTCGGCCGGATCGCGGCGAAGGACGCCGTCCGCCAGTTCCTCTGGGCCCGCGGGGAGCGCGAGATGTTCCCCGCCGAGCTGCGCATCGGCAACGACGCCGCCGGCCGTCCGTTCGCGGCCGGCGCCTACGGCCGTGACCTGCCGGACCTGACGATCTCCGTGGCCCACCGGGCCGAGGCCGGGGTGGCGATCGCCCGGCACGGCCCGTGCGGCATCGACGTCGAAGAGGTCGGGCCGCGCTCGCAGTCCACTGTGGAGGCCGCGCTGGGCCCGGGTGAGCTGGCGCTGTTCGCGAGCCTGCCCGGCGATCCGGAACGCTGGTTCGCCCGGTTCTGGACCGCCAAGGAAGCCGTCGCGAAGCTGCGCGGCACCGGCCTGCGCGGCGAGCCACGGGACTTCGAGGTCGTCGCGGCGGCCCCGGAAGAGCTGACCGTCCGCGTCGCCGGCCACCGCTACCGCGTGTGCTCTGCCGACGTCGAGAACCCGCCCGGCGCGCCGCCGCGCCGTTACGTCGTCGCCTGGACCGAAGAGACGAAGGAGACCGCCGGATGAGCATCGAGACCACGGCCACCGACGAGGCGACCGTCCTCGCGGCGCTGGCCGGGATGCTGCGGGAGCTGCTCGAGGAGTACGGCCTGGACGACGCGGAAATCACCATGGAGACGACCTTCCACGACGACCTCGAACTGGAGAGCGTCGACCTGGTGGCGCTGTCCGGGCAGCTGCGCGAGCACTACGGCGACCGCGTCAACTTCGCCACCTTCATCGCCGAACGCGACCTGGACGAAATCATCGCGCTGACCGTCGGCGAGCTCGTCCGGTACATCGTCGCGTCGCTGCAGGCGACGGCGTGAGCCGGATCCGCGCGGGCGAGCTGGACGTGCACGTCCAGCGGCTGACCCCGGACACGCCCCTCGACGGCGACGCGCCGATCGTCGTGTGCGTCCACGGCCTGCTCACCGACAGCCTGGCCAGCTACTACTTCACCCTCGGCCCGGACTTCGCCGCCCGCGGGCTCGACGTGCTGATGTACGACCTGCGCGGGCACGGCCGCACGACCCGCCCGGCGTCCGGCTACCACCTGGAGCGGTTCGTCGACGACCTCGTCGCGGTCCTCGACGCGTGCGACGTCACCCGGCCGGTGCACGTCGTCGGCAACTCGTTCGGCGCCTCGGTGGCGTTCGGGCTGGCCGCCGCCCGGCCCGACCGGGTGGCGAGCGTCGTCGTGATCGAGGGGGAACCGCCCACCGAGGAGTGGACCGGGCACATGGCCGACGGGCTCGCCGACGCCAAGACCCGGCTGGCGATCGACGAGGTCATCGGCTGGATCGCCGACCACCACGGCGCCCACACCGCACGCCTGTCCAAGGCCGCGAACAAGATCCTGCAGACGACCACGATCGCCGAGGACATCCCGCGCAGCGCGACGATCGCGGCGGACCTGTCGGCCGTGCGCTGCCCGGTCTTCGCCATCTTCGGCGGTGACTCGGGCCTGGCCGCCCAGGTGCCGCACTTCGAGACGCACCTGGCGCCGTGCCGCACCGTCGTGCTGCCCGGCCAGGGGCACTCGGTGCTGGTCGAGCGGACCGCCGAGGTCACCGAGCTGATCTTCGGGTGGGTCCGCGACACCGCGCGCACGCAGGCGCGGGTGCGGTAGTGGCCCGGTTCCTCTTCGTCGTCCCGCCCCTGACCGGGCACGTCAACCCGGCCGTCGGGGTGGCGGCCGAGCTCGCCGCCCGCGGCCACGAGGTCGGCTGGGCCGGGCACCACGAGCTGCTGTGGCAGCTGGCCGGCCCGGACGCGCTGGTGTTTTCGTGCGCCCTGCCGGCGGATGTGCCGGAGCGGCCGGCCGGGCTCAAGGGCCCGGCGGCGCTGCGGTTCCTCTGGCAGGACTTCCTGGTCCCGCTCGCCGACGCGATGGCACCGGGCGTGGCCGCGGCGCTCGACGCGTTCCAGCCCCACGTCGTCGTCGCCGACCAGCAGGCGCTGGCCGGCGGGCTGCTCGCCGACGCGCACGGCCTGCCGTGGGTGACGTCCGCGACGACGTCGGCCGAGCTGGTCGACCCCCTGGCCGGGATGCCGAAGGTCGCGGAGTGGGTCGGCTCGCTGCTCGACGGGCTGCGCACCCGGATCGCCGGCGGCCGGGGCGCGGCCGACCCCCGGTTTTCGCCGCACAGCGTCCTGGCGTTCACCACCCGCGAGCTGCTCGGCGCGGCCACCCTGCCGCCGCGGGTCCGGCTCGTCGGGCCGTCGCTCGGCGCGCGTCCGTCCACAACGGACTTCCCGTGGGAGTGGCTCGACCCGCTCCGGCCGGCCGTGCTGGTGTCCCTCGGCACGGCGAACACGGCGGCGGGGGCGGGCTTCCTGACGGCGGCGGCCGAGGCGTTCGCCGGGCTGCCGGCGCGGGCGGTGATCGCCGACCCCGGCGGCGTGCTGGGCGAGGTCCCGCCGAACGTCCTGGTGCGGCGGCAGGTCCCGCAGGTGCCGCTGCTCGCGCGGGTGGACGCGGTGCTGTGCCACGCCGGCCACAACACCGTCTGCGAAACCCTGTGGCACGGTCTCCCGCTGGTGGTCGCCCCGATCCGCGACGACCAGCCGGTCGTGGCGGCCCAGGTGGTGGCGGCGGGAGCGGGCCTGCGGCTGCGGTTCGGCCGCGCGGACGCCCCGCGCATCGCGGCGGCGGTCGAGGAGGTGCTGACCGAACCGGCGTACCGGCGGGCGGCCGAGACGATCGCCGCGTCCTTCCACGCGGCGGGCGGCAGCGCGGCGGCCGCGGGGCACCTGGAACAGCTCGCCCTGGAGAGCCTGGCGCACCTGGGGCCCGGAAAACCCTGATTTACTTCGAAAAATCACGCGGATACCGTCGATGGCATGACTGTTTCCCGCTGCACTCCCGAAGACGTTCCCGAACTCGTGCGGTCGGCCGCCGGGCTGTTCGCCGAAGACGCCGGGCGCCACGACCCCCGCATGGACCTCGGCTGGCCGGCGCGCGAAGGCGCGGCCTACTACGCGAAGCTCGTCGACGATCCGGACTGCCTGTGCCTGCTGGGCGGCGGCGGGCACCTGGTCGGCAGGATGCGGCCACCGGATCCGCTGCGGCCCGGCACGGTGACCGCGGTGCTGGAGAGCATGCGCGTGGGCCCGGAGCACCGCCGCTCGGGGATCGGCGGCGAGCTGGTCACGGCGTTTCTCGCGTGGGCGACCGAAAAGAGCGCGGACGAGATCACCGTCCGGGCCTACGCCGCCAACGAAACCGCCATCGCCTTCTACCGCGCGCAGGGGTTCGAGCCGTTCGAACTGACCCTGCGTCACCGGAACGGGTGGCTATCCACAGTGGACTCCGCGCACTAGCTTGGGAGGCCGAGCCAGGAGGTGCGGATGACGGCCACCGCGGAGGCGGCCCCGGGTGCGGTGGCATCGGCCGCCCTGAGCCGCGGGCGGGTCAACGCCGTGTTCGGGGCCGTGCTGCTCGGAATGCTGCTGGCCGCGCTGGACCAGACCATCGTCGGCACCGCGCTGCCCACCATCGTCGGCGACCTCGGCGGGGCCGGGCACCTGTCCTGGGTCGTCACGTCCTACCTGCTCGCCGAGACGATCATGACCGTGGTCGTCGGCAAGCTCGGCGACCTGTTCGGCCGCAAGCCGATGTTCCAGCTGTCGGTGATCGTGTTCGGCGTCGGATCGTTCTGCGCCGGGTTCGCCGGCAGCATGGTCTGGCTGATCGTCTGGCGCGCGGTGCAGGGCCTCGGCGGCGGCGGGCTGATGGTCACCGCGACCGCGCTGATCGCCGACGTCGTCCCGCTGCGCGAGCGCGGCAAGTACCAGGGCGTCCTCGGCTCGGTGTTCGGCGTGGTCACCGTGGCCGGCCCGATGCTCGGCGGCTTCTTCGTCGACCACCTGTCGTGGCGCTGGGCGTTCTACGTCAACATCCCGCTGGTCGTGGTGGTGCTGGTGGTGGCGGCCTCGGCGATGCCCAACGCGCGCGCCGCGGTCAAGCCGGTCATCGACTACCTCGGCATCCTGCTGATCGGCCTCGCCGCGACCGGCCTGACGCTGGTCACGAGCTGGGGCGGCACGCAGTACGCGTGGGGCTCGCCGGTGATCATCGGGATGGCGATCGGCTCGGTGGTGCTGCTGGCCGCGTTCGTCCTCGTCGAGCTGCGGGCGCCGGAGCCGATGCTGCCGATGCGGCTGTTCCGCAACCCGGTGTTCACGGTCGGCGGGATCATGAGCTTCGTCGTCGGCTTCGCGATGCTCGGCGCGTTGTCGTACCTGCCGACGTACATGCAGTACGTCCAGGGCACGTCCGCGACGACGTCCGGGGTCCGGCTGCTGCCGATGGTGCTGGCGCTGCTCGTCGCGTCGATCGCCGCGGGCAACGCGGTGAGCCGCACCGGGCGCTACAAGATCTTCCCCCTGGCGGGGGCGGCGGGCATGACGGCCGGGCTGTACCTGCTCTCCCGGCTGGACACCGACACCGGCTTCTGGGAGGCGTCGGCGTACATGGCGGTGCTGGGCCTCGGCATCGGGCTCGGCATGCAGGTGCTCACCATCGCCGTGCAGAACACCGTCGACTACGCCGATCTGGGCGTCGCGACCTCGGGCGTGACGTTCCTGCGGTCGATCGGCAGCTCGTGCGGGGCGGCGATCTTCGGCACGGTGTACGCGAACCAGCTGACGCCGAAGCTGGCCGCGCTGCCGGTGCCGCCGGGGGTGGACCCGCGGGCGCTGCAGGTGCCCACGGCGTTGCACGCGCTGCCTCCACCGGTGTCGGCGCCGGTGATCCGGGCGTACAGCGACTCGCTGCACGTGGTGTTCCTCGCCGCGGCCCCGGTCGGCCTGGTGGCCCTGGTCCTGGCGTTCTTCCTCAAGGAGGTCCCGCTGCGCGACACGGCCCGCGCGGCGGCCCCGGACCTCGGCGACGGCTTCGCGATGCCGGAAGCCCGCACCGACGACCGCGAGCTGGAACGCGCGGTCGCCACCCTGTTTTTCCGCGAGCGCCGCAAGGTGGCCCCGGCGATCGTCGGCCGGGCCGGGGGAGACCTCGACGAGGGCGGCATCTGGTGCCTGCTGCAGGTCCACCTGCGGCGACGCCGCGGATCGCCGGCCACGCTGCCGGCGATCGGCGAGTACTTCGGCGTCCCGGCGCAGGTCCTGGAGCCGGCGTTCAACCGCCTGGAGCTGACGGGCCACCTGAGGTACACCCGCGACGGTTGGGACCTGACCCCCGCGGGTCGCGAAGAGTTCGGGAAGGTGGTGCAGGCCTGGCACGACTGGCTGGCCGACCGCCTGGGCGACTGGGGCAGTGGCAACCGCGCCGAGCTGGACGCCGCCATCGGGCGAGTCGCGGCGCGGCTGATGGACCAGAGCGCGGAGTCGCGCACCTACGGCCGCCACGCCCTCGCCTGACGGGTGCGCCGGTTGTAGGCGCGGCTCGCCCATCTTAATGTGGCGTTGGTCGCTGTACGCACCGGATGCCATCTTGGCGCCCATCTGCTCTCAAGTCGAGGTGGACCACAACGAGGTTTTGCTGCTCAATGCAGGTGGCCGTCGATTCTGAAATCTCCCACAGTCGCTGATTGACGGCACAGAGACTGGCGAGTTGGTAACAGCGTCTCGTCTCGCTTTAGCGGTCTGCGATAACGATCGTAGCGAGTTCGCGAAGAAGATCAGCTTGAGCTGGATAGTGAACAGCCAGGTTCTCCAGGCGAGACCTGTCAACATTGACCTGCAGCTCGGATGCCTCGGAAAACGCGCGAGTGATCATTTCGCGGGCACGGTCGGGATCGCCATCCAATGCAGACAAAACGGCCAGTGCGAAGGCGCCAATATGCAAGACTTCGTGTAATTTTGGCGTTACCATGTGCAGGGCGTGTGCTGTTTCGAGGTCACCGCAGGTGAGTGCCTCGAGGATCATGTCTGCAGATATTTCTGGGTACTTGACTGCATCGTAAACTTCGTTCAATGATTTTGTGTGGCTCAACTTGATGATGCCCAGGTGCTGACGACTGACAACGTCATGACTCGACCTAGGCTCGAGTATTTTTGTCGTACGGGGGTCGGAAAGCAGCTCTGGGTGATCTCTCAACGTCCTTAGTGATTCGTTCCACGTTGTGGTATTAAGCCATGCTGAAAGCTTGTCCAGGTGATCCGATAAGTCGCGATAGCTCGCGAACGCGAGCTCAAGACCCTGCTCATCGATCTTCGCGAGCACAGCCTGTAGAGATCGAAGGGAATCGACCGTCGGGTGAACGAAAACAGCCAGGGTCAAGCAATCGGCGCCGGGCTGCGCGCGGAGTGCCTCGTGGTTTTCGCGCAAAAATGATTCTCGATCGGGCCAGTTGTCGGTGTCTCCCCAGTCGGCGAGTATTGTCATGAAGTCGTCCGGCAAGGAAGCCGTCAACCACGGGTGCCGGGTTGACGCCTCGCTTCTGCCGAGCGCCGGCTGTTCGGCCACACTGCTCCGGGCAACCTGGCGTACGCGTCCCGCCCAGAATGTGTCTGTAATCTGCTCCGCCATGGCGGCTGCTCGATCAAGCGTTGCGGTCGCTTCATCGAGTTGGCCGCAGGCGGAGCTATGCCGAGCTGCGGCTAAAAGGAGTTCGATGGCTGGACCATCGGCGAATTCTTCGGCAGCGTCCCGGGTTAGGGAGTGTGCCCGATCGTGCTGCCCGTCAGCGGTCAGTTTGTCGGCAAGTTGTTTGAGTGATGAGATAAAATCCTTGATAAAAGCACGGGGGTTTGCCTTGGTTAGTGATTTATTGATTTCGACAGCTTCGGCTGATGACGCCAATGCGGCAGCGAGATCATCGGCGTCTTGCTGCTGATTGGACAAGTTGCCCAGAGAGAAGGAGAGTTTAGGAAGGAACGCTTCCGGGGTGGCCGCGGCGAGGCTGCGGAAGATCTCCACTGCCTCGGTGACAGAAACGAGTGCCGCTTCCTTGTTGTCACAAATGCGCTGTTGGATGGACAAGTTATTTAGTGATGAAGCGAGACCTGGTAAAAATGCGGCGGGGAGACTTTCGGCGAGTCTCCGGTAAATCTCGACCGCTTCGGAAATTACATCCAAGGACTTCGCTTGGTCGCCGTTCGCTCCAAGCTGGGTGGAGAGGTTGCTGAGTGACATGGCAAGGTCTGGCAAAAATGCAGCGGCATTGGACTCGGCCAGGCGGCGCCGGATGGCAACCGCTTCGGTGATAGATTCCAGGGCGGCGAACCGGTTCCCGGCCTCGCTTTGCCGGATGGACAGATTGTTCAGCGCTAGGCTGAGGTCCCAGAGAAATTCGCTTCTGCCTGGCTTGACCAGATATCGGTATATACCAACTGATTCGGTGCTGGACGCCAGAGCCTCGGCCAGTGCGCCATTGGCGCTCTGCTGATTGGATAGGTTGTCGAGTGACATGGCGAGAGCGGGAAGAAAAACGGCGGGTTGAGATTTAGCCAGCCTCCGCCGAATGGCGACGGCTTCGGTTATCGATTCCAATGCCGCCATCCGGTCGCCGGCATCGCCTAGCTGGACCGCCAGGTTGTTGAGCGACGACCCCAGTGTCGGAAGGAAAGCAGTGGGGTCGGACATCGCCAAATCTCGGCGGATAGTGAGGGCTTCCGTGCTCGAAGCGACTGCTGCGGACCAGTTGCCGACCGCGTGCTGCCGACTGGACAAGTTATCAAGGGATGCGGCGAGGTCGGGGAGAAAAGCGGCGGAGTTGGATTTCGCCAGGACGCGGCGTATGGCGACGGCTTCAGTGCTCGATTCCAGAGCTGCCATGCGGTCGCCGACATCGCTCTGCCTATTCGACAGCGTATGTAGCGACGTCGCCAATTGGGGAAGGAATGCAGCAGGATTCGATGCGGTGAGACTCCGGTAGATCTCAACCGACTCAATGATGGATTGCAAAGCAAGTGTGGGATTCCCGGTATCGCTCTGTATGATAGCGAGGTTGTTCAGGGATGTGGCGAAGTCGACCTGAAAAGCGGCCGGATTTTCCTTCGTGAGGTCCCGGAAGATTTCAACTGATTCAGTGATTGACTTCAATGCTCCTACATGATCACCGGCCTCACCCTGATGATTGCCCAAGTTACTGAGCGCATGGCCGAGCTGGGGGCGAAAAGCGGTCAAGTTCACCTTCGTGAGGTCTCGATAGATTTCGACTGCTTCGGTGTCCGACTTCACTGCTGCTTCCCGATCACCGGCCGCCCTCTGGTGGCTACCCAGGTTGCTGAGGGAGGAAGCGAGAGATGGGAGGAACGCCGTATCATTGGATTTTACCAGTTCACGACGAATTGCCACGGCCTCAATGATCGACTTCAACCCCGCCTTGCGATCTCCGGAATGGCGCTGCTCGATAGCCAGGTTGTGGAGCGACGATGCCAGTCTTGGGAGGAATGTGGCGGGATTGGACTCAGTGAGGGTCCGATAAATCTTGACTGCCTCGAGGATATTCTCCAGAGCTGCTCTCGATTCACCGAGTTCTCCATGCTGTGCTGACAGGTTCTGCAATGACGTCGCAAGGTTCGGCAGGAACGTGACAGGGTCAACGGCCGCAAGTTTACGACGTATGGCGACTGCTTCGTTAGCCGCCTTTAACGCGGCACTACTGTCTCCAGCGGCTCGTTGTCGGGCGGCAAGGTTGTTAAGGGACATCGCGAGCTCGGGAAGGAATTTATCCGGAGAGGATTTCGCTAATTTGCGGTAGAGCTTGACCGATTTTATTATTGTCCTCAGTGCTGCCGCCCGGTCTCCGATAGTGCCCTGTTGGATAGATAGATTGTTGAGGGCCATCGCGAGTTCGGGAGTGAATTTCGTAGAGGGCGGCTTGGCCAACCTTCGACAGATTGCAACCACCTCGGTGATCGCTTCCAGTGCCGCCGCATGGTCGCCGGCATCCCTCAGTCGAGCGAATAGCATGTTCAGATAGTCAGCGCGTTCCTCCGGGTCCCTTGGAGCCTTCGCGTTCAGGCTCCGGGCTGCTATGAGTGCCAGACGGCCGAGCGCAGCGTGTCCGACGGGAATATTGTGCGCCAGCATGTCGAGTGGTAGCGGGCTGGGATCTTGATCGGCCAGGATCTCCAACGCGGCGGTGAGTGGGCCGCCGACGGCACTGGCAACCTCCAGGGCGGGCCGCCAAAGACCCGGCATGTGTGTAAGGGCGACCATCGACAATTCGGCGGCTTTCTTGCGGCTCTGCTGCCCGGCTCGGGTAAGCATCACGCAAGCGTTGAACTGTTCCGCAGGCGATGAGGTGCTCAATGTCCTGAACAAGAGGGGAACGTTTCGGCGTGGGTCGTCCGACGGAACTGGCTTCATCAACTCGGACAGGACGAGGTGATCGGCGATGGGGTCGGGACGGATGGCCATCATCCCGTCTCCTGGTTCTGGGGGAAGGAGTTGGATGAGTAGTTCCGCGACTTGGCTCCTGAGTAAGGAGTCTGACCGCAAGGCTTCAACAGCGGTCAAAATGCTGGGTAGCCGGTCGCGAAGCGGCGCCACCAATGACACACACGCACCGGCCACCCGCCAGGTGTTAATCGGCAGCATATGTCCGAAGTAAGATTTTCCGGCGCGCTGCCAGTAACGGAATTCGTGGGCGAGAACCTCTTCGTAGAGGTCATCGTGGTTGATGGGCAAGTCAGGCTGCTTGGAGCGCAGCCATGCGAGCATTACTAGGTCCAATGTGGTCCACCGGCCGACTGGCTCTTCGATATCGGAGGGAAAATCTGATTCGGGAGCGAATCGGCGCAGCGCTTTGCGAAACACCGAAGTCGTGCGTGGATGATGCTCGGGAAGGGCAACGTTGAGGACCTCGTAGAGATGGTTGTCGTGCGCCAATGCTGGCTCTATGGCGGCGGACCACCAGTCGCTGATCGTCCGTGCGGTCAGTAGAACAATAGTCGGAGAATTGCGCCCCTTTATTTCCCGCATGAGATTGAGAACGTCGGACTCCCTGGTTACGTCAGCGTAGTCGACTACAACCAGCAATGCCGACACCACGTCGCCAAGCCAACGAAGATCGGCCTGATCTGGATTACGAGACAGGAAGCCGGTGATCCATCCTGGGGCTGCCATGCGATGGGCTATCTCGGCCGCAAGGTGCGTCTTCCCGGAGCCTCCCACTCCGTGCAACAAGCATATTTTTGTCCGTTTACTAGTGTTCGGCGCGGTACACCACTCCAGTAATTGGTCAAGCTCATCTCTGCTGTGAAACATCTCGCGGCTGCGGCGAGCCTGAATCTGAGTGAGCGGACCGGCCTGGTCGTCGGAGTCGAGATATGGCTGAACGATGACATCGTGGCTAGGCCAGTCAGGCATTGGCAGAGCGGCCGCCGGATCGTACGCGACGCCGACATCTACGCCGGTCTTCCAGCGCCAGCGGCTGTCTCGGCCAGTCGTCATAGCCGCACCTGCCTCGACGGCGTCTTCGAACCTTTCCTGGCGGGTAGCTGCGGTGATATCCACGGCTACGAAGGAACCTGGTTCAGATGGTTCCGCACGCAAGTCCTCGCACATCTCGGCAGGCACGGTCGCAAGGGTGGAGCCGCTTAGCGGGTATCCATGCGCGCGCAACGCGCCTCCCAGCCAAACCACGATGATCGCATGTCCTGCTGCACCAGCGCGGGTTGGTTCAAGGATCACCACCAAGGGGTGAAGACCCGCGTCCAGGCAGCATCCGGCAAACGTCACGGCCAAGTCCAGACAGGTACCCTCGCCCGGGCGGGCCAATACCTGATCAGGAGGGCGAATCCACTGCTCGCCTGACGCGCTAAGTGTCATCTCGTGTACGTACGTTATCCGCCGGTCTGCGAATACCTCGTAGAGCGCTCGTACCCGGTCCATTGGAGGTTTGCCACCCGGGCCAGGTAGCCTGCTGGCCAGTTCCGACGGCAGGAGACTCCGCGCTTTGTCGCGCTGGACGTACCTGAGCAGTAGTTCCGGCTCCGTCATCCGCCATCCCGGCCAAGTCACCACTCGCGCGCCCCCACCACTCCGACGACGTCTTGGCACCGCACTTGATCGAAATCTGGTACCCCCACAGCGTCCACTAGCACGTCGTACGCGCCTGGTGGTAGGCCTGGTATATCCGCTAGCCAGCCGCCGTGAACCTGACGGGCGTTGGTGCGCCACCTACCCGGGCCGCCGTCCAGTGGACGTAATCGGACCCATACGGCGTCGGCATAGCGAGCGCCAAGCAGCCGTACGCCGATAGTCACCGATTCGCCTTCTTGATAAGTGTCGGCCAGGTCGAGGCCGAGCCATGGCTGCTCCGGGACGTCACCCCGCACCGAATGGAACGAGCCGGCGGCATATTCGACCAGCAATTCGGTGATCGCCGAAGTAGAAGCCATCGGCAGATGCCGTTCCGGGACGGCGATCCGCGCCCGCGGATCGTCGAGATCGTTCGGAATCGCGCAAAAAGCTGGTACCGTGCCGTCGCCGAGCCAGTCTGGGTTAGGCATCCACTCTACGGGCTCTTCCGTGACCGAAAGCCGGTCGCCCGTAATTGCCCCGCGCTGAGCTGTGCCGTGTCCGCGGGAATAGATTGCGCTCAGCAAGGGGCGCTGATCTAGTTCCGCCCAAGCAGCGTCGATATCTTGGTGCATCAAGTGCGAATTCTTGGCACGATTAACAAAGCCTGGGAAATATTCATTGAGGTCATGTGGATAACGTGCGCGTGTCCCAGCCACGGCCGGGTAACGTGGCAGCAAGTCGTACACCGAAGGCCAATCACGCAGGAGGTTTGTCAATGCATCGAATCGCTTCGGACCCAGGCGGACACCGTTCACAAGCCAGTTCAGTGCTTTCGGGGCGCCGCCATGCGGTGTGCCGACTGTAATCAATCCGGCGCAGTCGTCTGCGCCCCCCAGTGGGCCGAGCCAGTAACGGGCCACCAGTCCACCCATGGAATGCCCAATTACGATCACTCGTCGGCGCCGACCATCGGAGGTCAGGTCACGCAGCCGGCTGTCGATTACGTTGCGCAAATGCTCGGCGGCCGCGACGATACCCCGCCTAAAGTCGTAAGGAACGGTAAGAACGTCCGGAATCGTTGCCGTGCTGCCTGGCGTTGCGACTTCGACAACTGCGCCGGGGAATGCTCTGATGATCCGGGCGAGGAGGCGGTCGTAGCCGGGGACTCGCCACACTGGCGGCACAACGGATATAGTCGGGAGAAGATCAACCGCGGCCAGGGAAGGGTGCTCGGCGAGGTTCAGTCGGTCCGGACGCAGCAGGGCGCCGGCGATGCCCCCGAGCTTCGGCCCCCAGACCCGCTCACCTCGCGCGTCGGTGAGCACGCTCCCGCCGATGCCCGGGACGATCACCACTAGATGTCGCAGTCGGTCCACGCGCCCTCCTTGCATCAGAATCTGCCCTGACGTCGTCGGAGTCGGCAGTAGCTCTGTTACACTACGCCAGCATCACCGTCCGTGAGATCGCGTCTGATGGATCAAGCGAGTAGTGGTCAAGCGGGACCTCTTGATTCCCTTCGATCATCAACGGTTCAGTCGAACTTGGCTCCGATTTCGGCGTTCTTCAACCTATCTATGGTCGGAAATCGATGACGGACTACTGATTCAAGTTGCCAAGTGTGTCTGGGGTAGATTGTCGTGGGTGAGCCAGGGTGCCACCTGACGTCCGATGTCGAACGCAGCGTGGTCCCACTCGTCCTACTGGCGAACCCTTTGCCCCCCGGCGTGGGTCCCGAGGCCGAACGGCACTCGGCCGCAACCACTGGCCGGGTCAGCGGCGCCAGAAGTCGTGCGGGGTGCGGCCCGGCCGGAAGCCGCACGCCTCGCCCAGGGCTGCTGCCTCCTTGAAGCCGTGGCCGACCAGGGCCGGCTCGTGGGCGTCGCTGCCGAAGGCCACCGCCTCGCCGCCCACCTCGAACCACCACCGCACCACCTCGCCCGGCAGCGGGACCTTCGTGTTCACTTCCAGCGCCCGGCCGCTCGCCTGCAACGCCCGCAGCACCGTCCGGAACTCCTCTTCGAACTCGCCCACCTCGAACGGCGGGCCCTCGGCCGGCCACGACCGCAGGGCGTAATCGATGTGGGCCAGCACCGCGAAGTCCGCCGTCGACTCGGCCAGGCCCAGTACTTCCCCGAGGTATGCGCGCAGCAGCTCGCCCGGCGGGCAGTCCGCGACCACGGTCAGCTCGTGGTGGTGCTCGCCGTCGGGCAGCGAATGCACCGAGCCGAGCACGCGGTCGAAGTCGTGAGCCGCCAGGAGGGCGTCGGCGCGCCGGCGGTGCCAGTGCGGCTCGCTGAGCTCCACTCCGGACAGGATCCGCAGGCCGGGGAACCGCGATCGGCACTCCTCGACGCACGCCAGGTAGCCGGGGACGTCGAACTCGGGTGGCTCGAGGACACCGTCCGGGCGCAGGCGGACCCGGAAGTGGTCCGGCAGGAGGGGACGGATCGGTTCCGGCATCAGCCACGGCGTCAGGTCCGCGTGCTCGGTGAAGGCCACTGACGGCAGGCCCAGCTCGAGCGCTCGCTCGCACGAGCCGAGCATCGACCCGGTGATCGTGTCCCAGGACCATTCGGTGTGGACGTGTCCGTCCGTCGGGAGGCTCACCAGGGCGATTGTGCCGTAGCGTCTGACCCATGGCGTCCAAGGCTGTGGAGCTCGAGGTCGGGCCGCACACCGTGCGGATCTCCAACCCGGACCGGGTCTACTTCCCGGCCCGCGGGGAGACCAAGCTCGACCTGGTCAACTACTACCTCTCGGTGGGCGACGGGATCGTCAACGCGCTGCGGGAACGTCCCTGCATGTTGCACCGGTTCCCGTCCGGGGTCGCGGGGGAGAAGGTGCATCAGAAGCGGGTGCCGAACGGGGCGCCGCCTTGGCTGGAGACCGTCCGGGTGACCTTTCCGCGGTACAACCGGCACGCCGATGAGCTGTGCGTGACCGAGCTGGCGCATGTTGCGTGGGCGGTGCAGATGTCTACTGTGGAGTTTCATCCGTGGAACTCGCGGCGGGGCGATACCGAGAAGCCTGATGAGTGGCGGATCGATCTCGATCCGATGCCTGATTGTGGTTATGAGCGGGTTCGGCGGGTTGCGCATGTCGCTCATGAGGTGCTTGATGAGCTTGGTGCGGTCGGGTGGCCGAAGACTTCCGGTGGGCGCGGGTTGCACATTTATGTTCGGATTGAGCCGCGGTGGGGGTTTGCCGATGTTCGGCGGGCGGCGCTGGCGTTTGCGCGGGAGGTTGAGCGGCGGGCTCCGGATGATGTCACCACTACCTGGTGGCGGAAGGATCGGGATCCTCGGATGTTGTTTGTCGATTACAACCAGAATGCTCGGGATCATACGATTGCCAGTGCTTACTCGGTTCGGGGGAATCCTGAGGGGACGGTTTCGACGCCGATCCGGTGGGCTGAAATCGACGACGTCGAGCCGGGGGATTTCACTATTGCTACCGTTCCGGGGCGGTTTCGGGAGGTGGGTGATCTGCATGCCGGGATCGATGATGCGGTTTTTTCGCTTGAACCGTTGCTTGAGTGGGCTGATCGGGATGGGGTTGAGGCTCCTGATCCGGAGTGAGGTTGTTATCGCAACCCCGAAGCCTGATTGTGACTACGGCCGGCGGCATCTTGTCAAGGCGGGAAAGCATGCCTTGACAAGATGCCGCCGGCCGTGTTCTGGCTTCGTATCGGGGTTGCGGGGGGTCTGGGTTTCTTCTGGGGTTGGGTTCTGCTTTTTGTCGCCGGTTTGGGGGGTTAGGGCAGGCGTTCGATGATTGTTGCGTTGGCCAGGCCGCCTGCTTCGCACATCGTCTGGAGGCCGTAGCGGCCGTTTGTTTGCTCCAGGACCGATAGCAGTGTTGTGGCCAGGCGGGCTCCGCTGGCGCCCAGGGGGTGGCCCAGGGCCGTTGCTCCTCCGTTGATGTTCACCTTGGCCGGATTTGCGCCCAGCTCTTGCTGCCAGGCCAGCACCACGCTGGTGAATGCCTCGTTCACCTCGAACGCGTCGATGTCCGACACCTCCAACCCCGCGCGGGCCAGGACGTTGCGGGTGGCCGGGATGATTCCCGTCAGCATGAGCAGGGGGTCGTCGCCGGTGACCGCGAAACTGTGGATGCGGGCTCGGGGCTTCAGGCCCAGTTCCTTTGCCTTTTCGGTGCTGGTGATCAGGAGCGCGGCCGCTCCGTCGTTGATCGGGGAGGCGTTGCCCGCCGTGATGTGCCAGCCCAGGTTCGGGAACCGTTCTTCCCAGGCGTCGGTGCGGAAGGCCGGCTTCAGGCCGGCGAGGATCTCCGGTGTGGTGCCGGGCCGGACCGTCTCGTCCGTGGTGACGTCGACCAGGGCGCCGTCGGGGCCGGGGGCCTTGAGCGGCGCTACTTCGCCGGTGAACTTGCCGTCCGCCCACGCCTTCGCGGCGCGCTGGTGGCTTTCCGCGGCGAACTCGTCCAGCTGGGCCCGGGTGAAGCCCCACTTCGCGGCGATGAGTTCCGCGCTGATGCCCTGCGGTACCAAGCCCTCCGGGTAGCGCGCGGCGACCTGCGGGCCGAACGGGTCGCGGCCCGCCGCCTGGCTGCCCATCGGGACCCGGCTCATCGACTCGACGCCCGAGGCGATCACGATGTCGTACGCGCCGGCGATGACGCCCTGGGCGGCGAAGTGGATTGCCTGCTGGCTGCTGCCGCACTGGCGGTCCACCGTCACCGCCGGGACCGATTCCGGCAGCCCGGCGGCCAGCGCCGCCCAGCGGGCCGTGTTCATGCTCTGCTCGCCGATCTGGCCGACCGCGCCGCTGATCACGTCGTCGATCCGGGCCGGGTCGAGGCCGGTGCGCTCGACCAGGGAACGCAGGGCGTGGGCGTGCAGGTCCACTGGGTGCACCCCGGCGAGGGTGCCGTTCGGCTTGCCCTTGCCGATCGGGGTTCGTACCGCGTCGACGATCACCGCGTCCGTCATGGCGTCTGCCTCCTCGCAGATCGGGGTTTCTTCGGGTATACGCCGGGTGAGTTGGATTCCACAACTCAGCTGTTCGGCACGTCACAGCGCATTGACGTGCTAGGTTGGATTTTCAATCCCGTGGAGGTGGCATGGTCCGGCGTGGTCGCGAGTGCTCGGTCGCCGAGGCTTTGGAGGTCGTCGGCGAGCGGTGGAGCCTGCTCGCGCTGCGCGAGATCATGCTGGGGGAGCGGCGGTTCAACCAGATCGCCGAGAACACCGGGGCCAGCCGGGACATCCTGGCCGCGCGGCTGCGCAAGCTCGTCGACGCCGGCGTCCTCGAGAAGGTCCAGTACGAGAGCCACCCGCCGCGGCACGAGTACCACCCGACCGAAGCCGGTCGTGCCCTGCAGCCGATCCTGCTCGGCCTGATGGCCTGGGGTGACCAGTACGTCCACCAGGGTGAACCGCCCACGCTGTGGCGCCACGCCTGTGGCGAGGTGCTGGTTCCGGCCACCGTCTGCGCGCACTGTGGCGACCCGGTGAACGCCCCCGGCACCCACGCGATCCGCCTGGGTGCCGTGCACTGACCCCGGCCCGCAAAGGCCTCCTCGCATCGTCGCGAGGAGGCCTTCTTCGTGCGTGACCGTTGACTTGAGACGCGCGTCACTGTAACTCTTGAACGAATCAGTGCAAGAAGCTGACAGTTCGCCGATAAATCGAGGCAGCCGTCAGGAAGATCCCGGTTTCGCTCCCTCCCCTCCCCGGATCAGAGGAACCGCATGAGAACGAAGCGAGTGTTGTCACCCGCGGCCGCCTTCGCCGCGTTGTCCCTGCTCCTGGCCACGCCCGCCGCCCCGGTGAGCGCCGCCCCCGCCTCCGCGGCCGCCGTCCAGGCCGCGTCCGCGACCTACACCGCCAGCAGCCAGCTCGCCGGCTACCCCGTCTCGAACGTCGGCGACGGCAACCAGGCCACCTACTGGGAGAGCACCAGCAACCAGTTCCCGCAGTGGGTCCAAGCCGACCTCGGCGCCCCGACGGACGTCGCGCGGCTCGTGCTCAAGCTCCCGGCCGCGAACTGGGGCGCCCGCACCGAGACCTTCAGCGTGCAGGGCAGCACCGACGGGACCAGCTTCACCGACCTGAAGCCGTCGGCCGGGTACGTGTTCGACCCGGCGAACGCCAACACGGTCACCGTGAACGTCACCGGCAAGCCGCGGTACGTCCGGCTCAACGTCACCGCCAACACCGGCTGGCCCGCCGCCCAGCTGTCGGAATTCGAGGTGCACGGCCCGGCCGGCGGCGACACGCAGCCGCCGTCGGCGCCCGGCAACCTCGCCTACACCCAGCCCGCTGGTGGCCAGATCCGGCTCACCTGGTCGGCTTCGACCGACAACACCGGTGTCGCGGGCTACGACGTCTACGCGAACAGCCAGCTCCGCGGCAGCGTCGCCGGGAACGTCCTGACCTACACCGACACCCAGCCCGACAGTGCCACCGTTTCGTACTTCGTCCGCGCGAAGGACGCTGCGGGCAACCAGTCCGCCGCCAGCAACACGGTGACCCGCACCGGCACCCAAGCGGGGACGAACCTGGCGCTGGGCAAGCCGATCACGGCGTCCTCCACGGAATGGACCTACGTCGCGGGCAACGCCAACGACGACTCCCTGGCCACCTACTGGGAGGGCGGCGGCGGAACCTACCCGAACCTGCTGACCGTCGCGCTCGGCGCGAACGCCGACCTGAACCAGGTCGTGGTCAAGCTCAACCCCGACCCCGCGTGGGGCCCGCGGACCCAGACGATCGCCGTCGAAGGCCGCGAACAGAGCGCCTCCGCGTTCACCACCCTCGCCGCCGCGCAGACCTACAGCTTCAGCCCGGCGACCGGCAACACCGTGACGATCCCGCTCGGCGGCCGCGCCGCCGACGTCCGCCTGCGCGTCACCGCCAACTCCGGCGCGGGCGGCGGGCAGGCCGCGGAGTTCCAGGTCTTCGGCGTCCCCGCGCCCAACCCCGACCTGACCATCTCCGGCGTGTCCTGGTCGCCGCAGAACCCGGTGGAGACCGACGCGATCACCGCGTCGGCGACCGTCCGCAACGCCGGGACGGCCGCCTCCGGCGCGACGAACGTCAACCTCTACCTGGGGACGGCCAAGGTCGGCACGGCGAACGTCGGCGCCCTCGCGGCCGGCGCGTCGGCGACCGTCTCGGCGAACATCGGCACCCGGGACGCGGGCAGCTACCAGCTCACGGCCAAGGTCGACGAGGCCAACGCCGTCATCGAGCAGAACGAGGCCAACAACTCCTACACCGGCGCGACGACGCTGGTCGTCAGCCCGGTGCAGAGCTCCGACCTCGTCGCGGCGACGGCGTGGTCGCCGGGCAACCCCTCCGCCGGCAACACCGTCACGTTCACCACGACCCTGCGCAACCAGGGCACCGTGGCGAGCGCGGGCGGCGCGCACGGCGTCACGGTGACGATCACCGACCAGAACGGGACCGTCGTCAAGACGCTGACCGGCAGCTACACCGGGACCATCGCCGCCGGGGCCACCGCGGCGCCGATCACCGTCGGCACCTGGACCGCGGCCAACGGCCGGTACACCGTCAAGACAGTGGTCGCGAACGACGCCAACGAGCTGCCCGTCAAACAGGCCAACAACACCAGCACCCAGTCGCTGTTCGCCGGCCGGGGCGCCAACATGCCCTACGACATGTACGAGGCCGAAGACGGAGTTCTCGCAGGCGGTGCGGCCGTGGTCGGGCCGAACCGGACCATCGGCGACCTCGCCGGCGAGGCGTCGGGCCGGAAGGCCGTGACGCTGAACTCGACCGGCTCGTCGGTCGAGTTCACCACCCGCGCGGCGACCAACACCCTGGTCACGCGGTTCTCCATCCCGGACAGCGCGGGCGGCGGCGGCATCAACGCGACGCTGAACGTCTACGTCGACGGCACCTTCCTCAAGGCCATCGACCTGACCTCGCACTACGCGTGGCTCTACGGCGCCGAAACCGGCCCGGGCAACTCCCCGGGCGCCGGGCCACGGCACATCTACGACGAGGCGAGCACGCTGCTCGGCACCACCGTGCCCGCCGGGCACCGGATCAAGCTGCAGAAAGACGCGGCGAACACGACGAACTACGCGATCGACTTCGTCAACTTCGAGCAGGCCGCCGCGGCCGGCAACCCCGATCCGGCGCACCTCGCGGTGCCCGCCGGGTTCACCCAGCAGGACGTGCAGAACGCGCTCGACAAGGTCCGGCAGGACACCACCCTCACCGGCGTCTACCTGCCGGCCGGGGACTACTCGCTGTCGAGCAAGCTGAACGTCTACGGCAAGGCCGTCACGGTCACCGGCGCCGGGCCGTGGTTCACGAAGTTCTCCGCGCCTGCCGGCCAGGAGAACACCGACATCGGCATCGACGTCCAGTCCAGCGCGAACGGCTCGACGTTCAGCGGGTTCGCCGTGTTCGGCAACTACACCTCCCGGATCGACGGCCCCGGCAAGGTGTTCAACCTGACGAACGTCGCGAACCTGACGATCGACAACATCTGGGTCGAGCACCAGGTGGTCATGGTCTGGGGCACGAACGTGGACAACACCACGATCAAGAACTCCCGGATCCGCGACACCTTCGCCGACGGCGTCAACCTGACGAACGGGAGCACCGGCAACCACGTCACCAACAACGAGGCCCGGTCCACCGGTGACGACAGCTTCGCGCTGTTCGCCGCCACCGACATCAACCAGGGCAACCAGTACGACAACGTGTTCGAGAACCTGACCGCGCTCACCCCGTGGCGCGCGGCCGGGCTGGCGGTCTACGGCGGGTACAGCAACACCTTCCGCAACCTCTACATCGCGGACACGCTGACGTACTCGGCGATCACGATCAGCTCGCTCGACTTCGGCTACCCGTTCCTCGGGTTCGGGCCGCAGCCGACGACGGTCCAGAACGCCTCGCTGGTCCGGGACGGCGGCCACTTCTGGGGCCAGCAGACGTTCCCGGCGATCTGGTTGTTCTCCGCGTCCAAGGAGTTCCGCGGCATCCGTGTGTCCGATGTGGACATCCAGAGCCCGACCTACAGCGGCATCATGTTCCAGACCAAGTACGACGGCACCACGCCGGAGCACCCGGTCGAGGACACCGTGCTGGCAAACGTGTCGATCACCGGCGCCCACCGCAGCGGGGACGCCTTCGACGCGAAGTCCGGGATCGGCATCTGGGTCAACGAGCTGCCGGAACCGGACCAGGGCCCGGCCGTCGGCTCGGCGACCTTCACCGGGCTCACGCTGAGCGACAACGCCGAGGACATCCGCAACCGCACCACCACGTTCACCATCAACCGAAGCTGACACACGGCCGCGCGGGCCCGCCGGGAAAGCGTTCCCGGCGGGCCCGCCCCGTGCCAGGATGGCGCTGGAGGTGGTCGGCGTGCGGATCCTGGTCACGGGCGGGACCGGTCGGCTCGGCTCGGCGGTCGTGACGCGGCTGCGGGCGGCGGGGGAGGAGGTCCGCGTGCTCAGCCGGCGCCCTGGCCCGGACGTCGTCCGCGGCGACCTGCGGACCGGCCGCGGCATCGACAGCGCGGTGGCCGGGACCGACGTGGTCGTCCACTGCGCCACCGACTACTTCGGGCGCGAAGCGGCGCTCGCCCGCACCCTGGTCGAGGCGGCGCGCTGGGCCGGTGGTCCGCACCTGGTCTACGTCTCGATCGTCGGTGTCGACCGCGTGCCGCTCGGCTACTACCGGGCCAAACGCGAAACCGAGGAGATCGTCGCCGCCTCGGGGCTGCCGGCCACGATCCAGCGCGCCACCCAGTTCCACGGCCTGGTCCGCGGCCTGCTGGCGGGGGCGTCCCGGCTGCCCGTGGTGCCGGTACCGCGGATCTCGTTCCAGCCGGTGGACGTGCGGGACGTGGCGAGGCGGCTCGCGGACCTCGCCCTGGCCGAGCCGGCGGGCCGCGCGCCGGACTTCGGCGGCCCGGAAATCCTGACGGCGGCGGAGCTGGCGGAGGCGGTCGGCGAGGTGAGCGGCCGGCGCCGCCGGATCGTGCCGCTGACCGTGCCCGGGGAGACGTTCCGGGCCTACGCGGGCGGCGGTCACCTGGTCCCCGGCCACCGCGACGGCGAGATCACCTTCCGGCAGTACCTGGCCGAGCAAGCCGCTCACGAGGCATCGGTCCATCGCGACGATTCTTGACCACCCGACCGGATAGGTCATATGTTTGGCGGGCTTCACGGCCGTTTCCGCCCTCGCCGAACGGATGACCCATGCCGGAACTGCCTCTGCCGCCGTCGCGGCGGTCCTTCCTCAAGCTCGGTGGCGCGGTCGGTGCCGGGGTGGCACTGGGTGGGCTCCATCCTTTTGCCGCCAATGCTGAAGTGGTGCGCCCGGCGCGGGAGGACCTGGTCCCCGAAGGGCAGGCCACCACGCTGTGGTACCCGTCGCCCGCGCGCGAGGACAAAATCATCGAGCAGGGTCTGCCGATCGGCAATGGTCGGATCGGTGCCCTCGTCGGCGGTGACCCGGCCGCCGACTTCCTCTACCTGGCCGACGCCTCGCTGTGGACCGGCGGCCCGAACGACGTCCTCCAGGACGACGGCCAGTTCCCCTACGACACCGAGAAGTTCGGCACGCTCGGCCTGCTCGCGAAGCTGCGGATCGCCGTCCCCGCCCACGCCGGCGTGACGGACTACCGCCGCACGCTCGACCTGAACAACGGCCTGGTCGTGATCACCTACCGGCACCAGGGCGTGCAGTACCGCCGGGAGTACTTCGCGAGCCACCCCGACGACGTCGTGGTGGTCCGGCTCAGCGGCGGACCCGTCACCGGGACGGTGTCGCTGGAGCCGACCCGCGGCGAACCGGCGGCCGGCGCGGGCGCGTTCACCGGCGCGTTCGCCAACGGCCTGAAGTACGCGTGCACCGTGGCCGGCGGGCTCACCTTCAGCGGCAGCGAGGTCGTCGTCGTGTTCAGTGGCGGCACCAACTACGTGCCCGACGCGGCGCGCAAGTTCCTCGACGCCTCCCTCGATCCACTGGCGCTCGCGAAGCGGAAGGCGGCCGCGGCCCTGGCCGCCGGTGGCCGTGCCCTGCGGGCCACGCACGTCGCCGACTACCGGCGGCTGTACGACCGGATGAGCGTGGACCTCGGCCAGTCGCCGCCGGCGAAGCGGGCACTGGACACCTGGTCGCGGCTGGTCGCCCGGCACGACGACCCGGCCACGGCCGATCCGGAGCTGGAGGCGAGCTACCTGCAGTTCGGCCGGTACCTCACCATCACCGGCTCGCGCGACGGCCTGCCGATGGGGCTGCAGGGCCTGTGGCAGAACACCAACACGCCGGACTGGATGAGCGACTACCACACCGACATCAACGTCCAGATGAACTACTGGCTGGCCGGCCGCGCGGCGCTGCCCGGGAGCTTCACTGCCCTGGCCGACTACTGCCTCGCGCAGCTTCCCGTGTGGACGGACAGCACGAAACGGCTGTTCGGCGACCCGCGCAACCGGTTCCGGAACACCAGCGGGAAGGTCGCCGGCTGGGCGGTCGCGTTCTCCACCAACATCTACGGCGGCTCCGGCTGGTGGTGGCATCCCGGCGGCAACGCCTGGCTGTGCAACTCGCTGTGGGACCACTACGCCTTCACCCAGGACAAGGCCTACCTCGCGCGGATCTACCCGCTGCTGAAGGGGGCGTGCGAGTTCTGGGCGGCGCGGCTGGTCCCGATGACCGTCGACGGCCGCGAGGTGCTCGTCGACGACCACGACTGGTCGCCCGAGCACGGCCCGCAGGACACGCGCGGGATCACCTACGCGCAGGAGATCGTCTGGGACCTGTTCGAGCACTACCGCGAGGCGGTCGCGGTCCTCGGCCGCGACCGCGCGTACGGCGACCGGATCGGCGGCCTGCAGAAACGCCTCTACCTGCCGAAGGTGAGCCCGAAGACCGGCTGGCTCGAGGAGTGGATGTCGCCGGACAACCTCGGCGAAACCACGCACCGGCACCTGTCCCCGCTGATCGGCTTCTTCCCCGGCGACCGCATCGCCGCCGACACGGCGCCACGCGAGCTGCTCGACGGCGTGCGGGCGCTGCTGATCGCGCGCGGGATGGACAGCTACGGCTGGGCGACGGCGTGGCGGTCGGCGTGCTGGGCCCGGCTGAAGGACGCCGACCGCGCGTACCGGCTGCTGCTCACCGTGCTGCGGCCGTCGATGGCCAACGGCAACGGCACCGCGCCGAACTTCTTCGACATGTACAGCCAGGGCAGCTACACGATCTTCCAGATCGATGCGAACCTCGGCGCCCCCACCGCGATGGTGGAGATGCTCCTCTACTCCCGGCCGGGGGTCGTGGAACTGCTGCCGGCCTTGCCTGCGGCGTGGGCGGCCGCGGGCCGGGTGACCGGCATCGGGGTCCGGGGCGGGTTCGAGGCGGACGTCGAATGGCGTGCCGGGAAAGTCACCCGGGCGGTACTCCGCAGCGTCGGCGGGACGCGCACCGAGGTGCGGGCGGGCACCTGGCGGCGCACGGTCACCCTGCGGCCCGGCGAGTCGGTCACGGTCCGGCCAAGTTGAGACAGGACCTCCGGAAATCGGTGTAGTGTTCAACTACTTTCTTCGGACCGGAGGTGAGGCGTGAACGTCGTCCTGTGGATCGCGGCGGGGCTGCTCGCGGTGCTGTACCTGTTCGCCGGGGGCATGAAGCTCGCGACCCCGCGGGAGAAGCTGCTGGAAAACCCGAACATGGGCTGGGCAGCGGACTTCTCCGAAGCGGCGGTGAAGGCCATCGGCGCGGTCGAGATCCTCGGCGCACTCGGGCTGATCCTGCCGCGCGCCCTGGACATCGCTCCGGTGCTGACGCCGCTGGCCGCCACCGGCCTCGCGGTCGTGCAGGCCGGGGCGATCGTCGTGCACGCGCGGCGCAAGGAGACGAAGGCCCTGCCGATGAACGTCGTGCTGCTCCTGCTCGCGGTGTTCGTGGCGGTGGGCCGCTTCGCCGGCTGACGTCCCGGCGGTCGCGGACCGCCGCGGTCTTCGCGAAGATCGTGGCGGACCTGACCGACCGGGAGGAGAGCGCACGATGATCCGCTGGGCGACGTTCGACTGCTTCGGCACGCTGGTGGACTGGCGGCACGGCATCGCCACCGGGATCGAGCTGCTCTTCCCCGGCCGGGGCGCCGAGCTGCTGGAGGTCTACAACCGGTTCGAGCCACAGGTGCAGGCGGAAACGCCGGTGCGGCGCTACCGGGAGGTGCTGGCCGAAGCCCTGCGCCGGACCGCGGCCGAAGCCGGGCTGGAGCTGGGCCCCGACGACGCGTCGGTGCTCGGGACCGGGCTGCCGTACTGGCCGGTCTTCCCGGACACCCGGGCCGCGCTCGCCGGGTTGCGGGAGGCGGGCTGGCGGCTCGCCCTGCTGACCAACTGCGACCGCGACCTCATCGGCGAGACCCAGCGGCGGCTCGCGGTGCCCGTCGACGCGATCGTGACCGCGGAGGACGCCGGCGAGTACAAGCCCGGCCACAGCCCCTTCCGGCGGTTCGCCGCCTCCTTCGAGGCGACCGCCGGGAACTGGGTGCACGTCGCCCAGAGCCACTTCCACGACATGGTGCCGGCCCGGGCGCTGGGCATCCCGCGCGTGTGGATCAACCGCCACGACGACCCGCACGACCCGGCGGTGGCCGACGCGGTGCTGCCCGGGCTGGCCGGCCTGCTCCCGGTCGTCGAGCGGGTCCACGCCGCGGCCCGCTGACCGCCGTCACGCCTGCCGCACCCGCATCCGGAACAGCGCGGCCCACCACGGTTTCGCGGGACGCCGCTCCCGCGCGGCCCGCACTACCGGCGCCGGGCGCGGCCCGGCCCGGTAGGCCAGCTCGACCTGCACCCAGTCGTGAATCCAGTCGCCTCGCATGGCGGCTCCTTCCTTCTCCTGGGACCCACGATCGTCCTGAGGTTCCGGCGCCCGCATCAGGTGATCACGCACTCCGCGGCCGGCGGAGCCCTTACCCCCCGGCGGTTCGTTATCGTGGCCGGGTGGCGGCGACGACGTTCCTGTTCGTGCCCGGCGACCGGCCGGACCGCTTCGGCAAGGCCGTGACCAGCGGCGCCGACGTCGTGATCCTCGACCTGGAAGACGCCGTCGCACCGGCGGCCAAGGACTCCGCCCGGGCCTCGGTCGGCGAGTGGCTGGAGAGCCGTCGCGCGATGGTCCGGATCAACGCGCCGGGCACCCCGTGGTTCGACGCCGACGCCGGCCTGGTGGCGGCGCGGGGTGTCCCGGTGGTCGTGCCGAAGGCCGAGACGCCCGGCGTGCTCGCCGGGTTCCGCGAGGTGGTGGCCCTCGTCGAGACGGCGGCCGGGGTGGAACGCGCCGCCGAGCTGGCCGCGGTGCCGTCGGTGACCCGGCTGGCGTTCGGCAGCGTCGACCTCGCGGCGGAACTCGGGGTCGCACCGGAAGACCGCGAGCCGTTCGCCTACGCGCGCTCGCGCCTGGTGATCGCCTCGGCGGCGGCCGGGCTCGCCCCGCCGGTGGACGGCGTCACGACGAACGTGGGTGCGGACGCCGAGCTCGAAGCCGACGTCCGGTACGCGCGCCGCCTCGGCTTCGGCGGCAAGCTCTGCATCCACCCGCGGCAGGTGCCCGTGGTACGCGCGGCGTTCGCCCCGACGGAGGCCGAACGCGAGTGGGCCCGGCGCGTGCTGGCGGCGGCGGGGGATTCGGTGTCCCTTGTGGACGGCCGGCTGGTGGACAAGCCGGTGCTCGCCCGCGCCCGCCGCATCCTCGGCGGGTGATGCGCACCTGCGCTACACGGCACCCTGACGCCGCAACGCCTCCGCGTCGAAGCCGAACTCCGCCAGGACCGCGTCCGTGTGCTCGCCCAGTGCCGGCACCGGGTCCATCCGCGGCGCCCGGCCGGCGACCGTGATCGGCGGCAGCGTCGCCCGTACCGGCCCGCCCGGCGTCGGTACCTCGGCGAACCGGTCGCGCGCGGTGAGCTGCGGGTGCGCCAGGACGTCCGGGAGCTCCCGGCGGCGGGCGTGGGCGATCCGGCCCGCCTTGAGCCGCTCTTCCAGTTCGGTGCCGGTCAGCGTGGCGAAGACCGCGTCGATCTCGCGTTCCAGCGCGGCCCGGTTCGCCACCCGGGCACTCCCGGTGGCGAAGCGCTCGTCGCCGGCCCAGTCCGGGCGGGCGACGGCGTGCTCGCAGAACGCCGCCCACTCGCGGTCGTTCTGCACCGCCAGCACCAGTTCGGTGCCGTCGCCCGCGGCGAAGGTGCCGTACGGCGCGATCGCCGCGTGGCTGGTGCCGGTGCGCGGCGGCGGCGTTCCGCCGTAACCGGCGTAGTAGAGCGGAAAACCCATCCACTCGACCAGCGAGTCGAACAGGCTCACCTCCAGCTCGGTGCCGTGCCCGGTGCGCTCGCGGTCGTAGAGCGCGGAAAGGATGCCGGAGAAGGCGTACATGCCCGCGCCGATGTCCGCGGCGGGGATACCGCTCTTGGCCGGCTCGGCCGCCGACCCGGTCACCGAAACCAGCCCGGCCTCCGACTGGATGAGCAGGTCGTACGCCTTCGCGTCGCGGTACGGCCCGCTCGAACCGTAACCCGACACCGAGCACGTGATCAGCCGCGGGCGGGTGGCGCGCAGGGTCGCGGCACCGAGCCCGAGCCGGTCCGCGACACCGGGGGCGAAGTTCTGCACGAACACGTCGGCGCGGTCCAGCAGCGCGGCCATCACGCCGGGCGCGGCGTCGCTCTTGAGGTCGAGCGTGACGCTCTCCTTGGACCGGTTGAGCCACACGAAGTGGCTGGAGAGGCCGTGCACGGTTTCGTCGTAGGCGCGGGCGAAATCGCCGCTGCCCGGCCGCTCGATCTTGAGCACCCGGGCACCGAGGTCGGCCAGGTGCCGGGTGGCCAGTGGCGCCGCGACGGCCTGTTCGCACGACACGACGGTGACGCCGTCGAGGGGCAGGGAAGGCATGGCCGCATCCTGCCACCCGGGTCGCGCGACCCGGTAAGACCGGGCCGGATCCGCGGGAGTTTCGGGCAAAACCGTTGACGCTCCCCGGGCGCGCTTGCACTCTGAATCGATCAGCTGACTCCCGCGACCGGCGAGCGAGGTCCCCGATGGGCAGGGTGCGGCAGGCCGACATCGCCCGCGTGGCCGGGGTTTCGCAGGCGACGGTGTCGGTGGTGCTGGGCGGCAACCGCACCGGGGTCCGGCTGGCCGAGTCGACGCGGCTGCGGGTGCTGGAGACCGCGCGGCGCCTCGGTTACGCCGATCCGCTCGTCAAACGGCCCGTGTGCCACGACCTGTTCGGCATCTGCGCCGCCGGCCCGGCGTTCGAGGCGCACCAGCCGGTCCTGGCCGGTGTCGAAGCGGAGGCGGCCGCGCTCGGCAAGGACCTCATCATGTTCACCGGCCCGGTCCGCCGCACCCGCCTCGCCGACGGCTGCCTGTTCCTCGGTGACCCCGTCCCCGGGGACCTGCTCGCCACCGGGTTCCCGGTCGTCCACATCGGACGCTGCACGGACGGCCGCGTTCCCTTCGTCGATGTGGACCACGCCGCGGCCTCGGCGGAGGTGCTGGCCCGGCTGGCGCGGGCGGGACACCGGCGGGTCCGCTACCTGCGCAGGCCGGACGACACGGCGGCGGCCCGCGAACGCGAACGCGGCGTCCGCACCGGGACGGCCCTGGTGGTCCGCACCGACGGCACCGACCTCGACGCGGCGGTGGTCCGCGCCTGGCTCGGCGACGGCGTGACAGCGCTGGTGGTCGAGGAGGCGCTGTTCGCCGCGACCCGGCGGGCGCTGGCCACGGCCGGGGCGGCGGTCCCCGGCGAGGTCTCGCTGGCGGTGCTGGGCCGCCCGCCGGACGGGACGGCGGGCCCGGAGGTCAGCGGCTTCGAGGTGCCACGGCGGGCCGTCGGCCGCGCGGCGGTGCGGCTGCTGGCGTCCGTCGTGGACACGGGGGCAGGCGAGCGGCGGCTGCTCACCTGCCCGCCGGTGCCGGGGGAGACGATCGCGCCGGTGGCCTGACCGTGGGCCGTCGTAGCCGGCGAGCTTTCCCGGGGCTACCGGGTGATGCCGGTGTGGCCCAGCGAGTACCGGCCCGGTTGCGGCCACACGCAGAGGCCGTGGGGCTCGTTCCCGGCGGGGATCTTCGCCAGCACGGAACCATCCTTTGTGGACAGCACGTACACCACCCGGTCGTAGCGCCCGGACAGCCAGAGCTGCGTGCCGTCGGCGGTCACGTTGCCCATGTCCGGGCTGCCGCCGCCCGGGATGTGCCACACCGTCACCGGCGCGCCCGAATACGCGTCGAGCACGCTGACGCTCCCTTCGTGGCGGTTGGTCACATACAGCTGCTTCGCATCCCGCGACAAGTAGAGCCCGTGTGCGCCCCGGCCGGTCGGGATGAAGCGGAGCACCTTCGTCGCCGCGCCGTCGAGGACCCAGAGGCCGTTCGCGTCCGAGTCCGCGACGTAGTACACCGAGCCGTCCGGGGCGAGCTTGATGTCCTGCGGGCCCATGTGGGTGTTGCGGTGCGGCATGTCGATCATCCGCAGCAGGTGGTGGGAAGCCACGTCGACCACCGCGACCCGGCCCGCGAACTCGCACGTGAAGACCGCCGTGCGGCCGTCGGGGGAGAAGTCCGCGTGGTCGATGCCCGCGCAGTCCGGGACCGGGGTCTCGTCGTGCGCCTGCCACGTGCGCGGGTCGTACCAGACCAGCTTGCGCAGCCGCTCCGCCACCGAGATCGCGTATCGCCCGTCCGGGGTGAAGTACATGTTGTAGGGGTCCACGACCGGGAACGGCTTGCCCGGCAGCCCGGTCTTCGGGTCGAAGGGCAGCACGTGGTCACCGCGGTCGTCGGTCGCGTACAGCGTGCGCAGGTCCCACGACGGCACCACGTGCTGCAGCTCCTTGCCCGCCGGGTACTTCGCGACGACGCGGAAGGTCGCCGGGTCGATCACCCAGACGTCTCCCGAGCCGCTGTGCGGCACGTAGACCAGCGGCTTGTCGCCGGCGACCGCGGGCGAGAGCATCCCCGCGCCCGCCGCGGCGTCGACGTCGTGCGGGTCGGGGACGGCGGGCATGCCGGGCAACGGGTTCCCCGCCGGCGCCGGCGGGGTCGGCAGGTGGGGCACGGACGTGCCGGGGCCGCCGCCCATGTCCGGCATGCCCGGCATGGGCGAACCGGTGTCCGATGAACAGCCGGCGGCAAGAGCGGCACTGAGGACGGTGCTGAGGACCACGGCGGTCAGCCGGACGCGCATCCGCTACGCCAGCAGTTCCGACGCGGTGACCGGGGTGAGACCGCGGTCCGCCAAAGCGGTCAGGATGCCGGGGAGCGCGGCCACCGTGCCCGGGTGCCCGAGGTGCATGCTGACCACGCTGCCCGCGCGGGCCTTCGCCACCGCGGCGCGGATGGCGGCCGGCCCGGGGTCCTTCCAGTCCAGGGAGTCGACGTCGTAGGACAGCACCCGCGCGTACCCCGCTTTGCCCGCTTCGGTGAGTTCCGCTGGTGTGGCGTGCTGACCTTGCGACTGCCGGAAGAAGGCGCCCGGCGAACCGGTCAGTTCGGCCAGTTTGTCCCGGCACCGCTGGATTTCCGCGTACATCGGCTCCGCGGCGTAGCCCGAGAGCGCGGGGTGGCTCCAGGTGTGGTTGCCCAGCTCGTGGCCGCCGTCGCGGACCATCCGGGCCGCGTCTGGGTGCTCGGCGAGCCAGGTGCCCACCGCCAGCACGGTGATCCGCGCGCCGTGCTGGTGCACGACGTCCAGCACCTGGCGGGTGACCTGGAGATCGCCCGCGCCGTGGAAGGTCAGCGCGACCTGCGGCCGTCCCGAGGAGGAGCGAGCGACCTCGGTGGCCGGTCCCTGCGGCTGCGGGGACGGGGACGGGGACGGCGGGGGTGCGCTCGGCGACGGCGGCGCCATCCCGGTCGTCGGACCGGCCGGAGCCGGCGGTTGCCCTGGTGCCGAGCACGCTGTCAGCGCGGCGGCGCCCAGCGCCACCCCGAACAGGCGGCGCCGGGTGAGCGGGTCGTGCACTGAACCTCCCACGGACGGACGACGTCGCACCCTGCCGCAACCGCGCTGTGAGGACGCTGAGAGACCTCCGGAGCCCCGCGCCGCCGGGGATTCCGCGCTCCCACGAACGAGGCAACAACTGCGCGGTCGCAGGCCCGCGGTACTCACCTGATGGTGTTACGAGCTGGAAAACCGGCCGGGGACCACAGTAATTTCTGCTCGCGCGCGGCGCGAAACGCTGCCGTGATCGTTTTTTCGCAATCCGAGGAGTCTCCCGCATGTTGAAGAAGGCTTTTGCCATGACCGCCGCCCTGGGCGCCGGCGCGTTCCTCGCCGGTGGCGTCGCCGCCGCCGACACCCCGGACGGGTTCGGGTACCACCACGGCGACTCCGTCAGCCAGTTCAGCCTGCTCAACCTGAACGACACCGACGCGCTGCACAACGTCGAGGCCACGGTCGGGTTCTGCGACAACGACGTGAACGTGCTGGGCGTCCAGGTGCCGTTGCACGACGTCGCCAACGGCATCGACGTGCCGATCCTCTCGGGCAGCAGCGCCGCCGAGGGCGAGAGCCCCGACAACTGCGCCGCCACCAGCCAGGCCGACGGCGGCACCGGCCAGGGCCACTGAGCCACCGCGGGACGCGGCCGGGACCGGCACGGTCCCGGCCGCGAATCGGAGGTCCGGCGGAAACGGAATGGGAGTCGGAAACAGAGTGACCGTCACCGAAGAGATCACCACGCTGCTGCACCGCAACTTCGGCGTCGAACCGGAGGAGACGCGTTCCGGGGCCTCGCTGCACGAACTGGGGATGGATTCCCTTGCCCTGGAGGAACTGCGCGTCCTGCTCGAGGAACGCCTCGGCATCGACCTCGAAGACGTCCGGCTGACCTCCCGGGAGACGGTCGCGCAGCTGGCGACGGCCGTCGACGAGAAGACCGCGCGGTGACCGCGGCCGTGACGGGCTTGGGCCTGGTCACCGCGGCGGGCGTCGGCGCCGGCCCCGCGTGGCGGGGCGTGACCCGGCCCGGGCCCGCGCCGGGAGTCCGCCACCGCCCGGAACTCGAGGGGCTGTCCTGCGACTTCATGTACACCGTCGACGACCTCGACCCCGAACGCGAACTCGGCGTGCCGGCCCTGCGGATGATGGACCGGTTCTCCCAGTTCGCCGTGATCGCGGCCCGGGAAGCGGTGGCGGACGCCGGGCTCGACCCGTCGGGGTGGGACGGGGACCGGGTCGCGGTCGTCATCGGTTCCGCGCACGGCGGCCTCCCGTTCTATGACCAGCAGAGCACCGTCCTGGCGGAGAAGGGCGCCCGGCGGGTCTCGCCGAAACTCGCGCCGATGACCACCGTGAACAGCGCCGCCAGCAGCGTGTGCATGGACCTCGGCGCCCGCGGACCGAGCCTGAGCGTGTCCACCGCGTGTTCCTCGGGCACCGTCGCGATCGGGACCGCGCTGCAGCTGCTGCGCGCCGGGGCGTGCGACGTCGTCATCGCCGGCGGCGCCGAATCCGTGTGCTCGCGGTTGCTGATCGCCAGTGCCTGCCAGATGCGGGCGGTGTCCACCCGCCGGGACGACCCGTCGACCGCGTGCCGCCCGTTCGACGCCGGCCGCGACGGTTTCGTGGTGGGGGAGGGTGCCGGGCTCGTCGTCCTGGAGCGGCCCGGGCACGCCGCGGCGCGCGGCGCGCGGATCCGGGCGGGCATCGCGGGTTACGGCGCGTCCAGCGACGCGTACGCGGCCGTGGCGCCGGACCCCGAAGGCACGGGGATCGAGCGGGCGCTGCGGACCGCGCTGGCCGACGCCGGCGTGGCGCCGGCCGACGTGGGGCACGTCAACGCCCACGGCACGTCCACCGTGGTGAACGACCTCATCGAGGCCACCGTGCTGCACCGGGTGCTCGGCGACCGGCCGCTGGTGACCTCGACCAAGGCGATGACCGGGCACGCGCTCGGCGCGGCCGGCGGCATCGAGACGGCGCTCACCGTGCTGGCCCTCGAACGGCAGCTGGTGCCGCCCACGGCCAACTTCCGGACCCGGGACATCCGGATCCCGGTCGACGTGGTCGCCAAGGAAGCCCGCCCGGCCGCGTTCGACTGCGCGGTCAAGACGTCGATGGGCTTCGGCGGCCACAACGCCGCCCTCGTCCTCACGAAGAACTGCTGAACCAGGAGATCATGCCCGAGGAAGAAATCCGTCCGCTGACGCTCGGCGGAACGCGGTTCAGCTACCGGGTCCTCCGGCAGCCCGATCCGCGGACGGAACCGGTGGTCGTGCTCGGCGGCGGATTCCAGGGCAGCCGGGGCTGGCCGCACATGGAGGACCGGATCACCCCGCTGGCGGACTTCGTCACGGCGGACCTGCCCGGCGTCGGCGAGTCCGATTGCCTGCCGCCCGGGGCCGGGACGGAGTTCGCGGGCGCCGCGGTCGACCGGATCCTCGACGACCTCGCCGCCCCGCGGGTCAACCTCTTCGGCTACTCCTACGGCGCCGAACTGGCCTTCGGCTGCGCCCAGCGCAACCCGCACCGGATCGCGCGGCTGATGCTCGGCGGCGTGGTCTCGCACACGAGCGCCGCCCAGCGGGAGTCGCTGCAGCTGGCGGCCGGCCACCTCGAGCGGGGCGATGCCGAGAGCTTCGCGGCGGTGGCCGCGCGGATGCAGCTGTGCCTGGACGACGACCGCCACATTCCCCGGCGTGCCCTGGTGTACCGCTACGTCAAGCGCTCGATGCTCGACGTCGCCGTCCATGTGCCGGACGTGCTGGACTACCTGCAGCGGTCGCTGATCAGCAGCCCGTCGTTCGATGGCGGCCTGTCCGGGGTGCCGGCCCTGGTGTTCACCGGCGAGCACGACTCCATCACCTCCCCGGACCGGCAGCGCGCCTTCGCGGCCACGATCCGGGGCAGCCGGTTCGCCGCCATCAGGGATTCCGACCACTGGGTGGTCCTGGAACGCGCCGCCGACGTCGCCGACCTGGCCGTCCGCTTCTTCACCGGCCGGTCTTGGGACGCTGCTCCTTACGTGGTGCCTGCTCCGCGGTGAGCCCCTCCGCCGTGAGGGTGAGGTGCCGGGTCAGTTCCGCCGCCGCGGCGTCCGCGTCACGGGCCAGCGCGGCCGCCTCGAGCCGGCGGTGCTCGGCGTCGTGGTCCCGGCCGGGGCCGTGGTGCGCCGACCAGCGGCGAGCCAGTTCACTCGCCGCCCACAGCCGGTCGAACGTCTCCAGCAGCACCGGGTTCCCGCAGCCGGCCAGCAGCGTGCGGTGGAACACCCGGTGCGCTTCGGACCAGACTTCGCTGTAGTACTCGCCTTCTTCGGGGACGAACGCACGCGTGCGGGCCAGCCGGTGGTGGGCGGCCCGCACGTCGGCCTCCCAGCCGACGTCGCCGCGTTCGACGGACAGGCGCAGCACCGCCGGTTCGACGGTCCGGCGCGCTTCCGCGATCTCCTGCCACCGCCGATGGGAGAGGGCCGGGACGGCGAAGCCGCGGTTGGGCAACCGGTCGGCGAGTCCTTCGCCGACCACGCGCACCAGCGCCTCGCGCACCACAGCCAGGCTGACGCCCTGCTCCTGGGCGAGGGTCTGCGGTTTCAGGGCGTCGCCGGGGGCGTAGTCACCGCGCATGATCGCGGCCCGGATCCGGGCGTGAACCTGCTCGGAGAGCATGAGCGGCCCGGACGCGTCGGCCGGGGGTGTTGTGCGAGTCACGGGATCAGTATAGATGATCGTGGCGATAATCGATTATCGACGCTATCGTCGATCAGGCGGCGGCTCCCTGCCCCGCAGCACGACCCGAGAGGAACGCCTTGAGCGTCAACGATCCCTTCGCCCGCTTGCCCGAAGCGGCGCCCTTTACCGTCACCAGCACCAGCGTCACCGACGGCGGCACCCTGCCGCCCGCGCAGCTTTCCGGGCAGGACCGGTCCCCGCAGCTGTCGTGGAGCGGAGCTCCGCAGGGCACCAAGAGCTACGCCGTCACCGTCTACGACCCCGACGCCCCCACCGGTTCCGGGTTCTGGCACTGGGCGGTCGCCGACATCCCCGCCACGGTCACCGAACTCCCGGAAGGCGCCGGCGACGACACCGGCTCGGGCCTGCCGGCGGGCGCGGTCCAGCTGCCCAACGACGCCCGGGTGACCCGCTTCCTCGGCGCCGCGCCGCCGCCCGGCCACGGCGTGCACCGCTACTTCGTCGTGGTGCACGCCCTCGACGTCGAATCCGTCGGCGTCCCCGCCGACGCCACCCCGGCCCTGCTCGGCTTCACCATGGCGTCCCACACGCTCGGCCGCGCGGTCCTCACCGCGACGGCGGAAACACCGGCCCGCGAACGCATCGAGGTCTCCCGGCTGATCCCCGCCCCCGCGGGCGCCGTCTTCGCGGTGCTGACCGACCCGGAGGGCCACGTCGACATCGACGCGTCGGGCATGCTCATGGCCGCCGAAGGCGACCGCGTCCGGCAGGCCGGGGACCGGTTCCGGGTGCACATGGACCGCGAAGCCCTCGGCGACGTTCCGCTGGGCAAGTACGAGGTCGAGGTGGTGATCACCACGCTGGTCCCGGACGAGGAAATCGCCTGGACGGTGGAAGCCGGCCTCCGGCCGCACGTCCGCCACATCTACGGCTACCGGCTCGAACGGGCCGAGGGCGGCACCCTGGTCACGTCCTACTACGACTGGTCGCAGATCGACGAAGAGTGGAAGCGGCGCAACGTCTTCCCGATCGTTCCCGAGTCCGCACTCAAGGCCACGCTGGGGATACTCGAACGCGTGGTACGCCGTCGCGGCCATTAAACGTCTCTTTCGGGTCAGTTTTCGGATTGCTGTGCGCGGGGTCTTTGCCGACACTCGGGGAATGGAGAACACGGTTTCCGAACCCGAGACGCTGCCCGAATCCGACGTCCGGTTCCCGATCGTCCTGCGCGGTTACGATCGCCGTCAGGTGGACGAGTACGTGCGGGTGGCGGAGAAGCGCATCGACCGGCACGAGAAGGCGCGGCGGGTCGCGGAGCGCCGGCTGGCCAAAGCCCAGGTGCCCGCGCCCCGCGCCGCGGAACCGGACGACGCGGCCGGGCTGGGCCGGCGGATCGAAAAGATCCTCCAGGTCGCCAAGGCCGAAGCGGCGGAGATCAGGGAACAGGCCCGCAAGGAGGGCGACGAGCTGCGGGCGGCCGCGGAGAAGGCGGCCGCCGAGGCGGAGGCGGCCCGCGCGGAGACCGAACTGGCGGCCCGGCGGGACGCAGAGCAGATCATCGCCCGCGCGGAGGAGGAAGCCGCCGCGGTCCGGGCGGCCCACCAGGCGGTGCTGGACCGGCTGGGCCAGATCGTGGGCGTCGTGGAAGAGGTCCGGGACCGGTTCGGCGGCGAGGCCGAGGGGGAGAGCACGGGCGAACCGGAGGAGGCCGTGCCTTCCCTCGCCTGACCGGACCCGGGCCGGTTCCACGACCGCGCGCGGTCAGGTCGAACTGCGGATGAACGCCTCGTACTCCGCCGACTCGGTGGCCAGCTCCGGGTGAGCCTGCCAGTACAGGCTGCCGTGGATCCGGAGCATGGCCCAGTGCCACGACGTGTCGTGGAAGACGAGGGTCCGGTAGCGGTTGCCCGGAGGCTCGTACCGGTAGAACTCCCGGGCTTCGGCCAAGGCTTCCTCTCGGGACCAGGCACCGTGGTGTTCAAGAACCCAGGCGTACCCTCGCCGCTCGAGTTCCAGGTATTCGACGTATTCCGCCTCTTCTTCGTCGAGCCACTTCACCCGGCCAGGCTAGGTCAGGGCAGGGCTGGCACGATCTCCCGCCACTCGGCCAGTTCGCGACGGAGCTCCTCGTCCTCGACCTGCGCCGACAGGTCGAGCGCGGGAACCACCAGGTTGCGGACCCGGCGCAGCTTCCGCAGCACGGGGACGTCCTCGGCGCGCAACGACCACCGCGACGCGGCGACCTCGGCCGGCGAGCTCCCGACGAGGGCGAGACAGTTGCGGGCGACCCGGTCCGGGCGCAGCCGGTCCGGACGGTCGGCGGCGGGCAGGGCCAGGCACAGCCGGGCTTCCCGGGTCGCCACCTCGCGGTCGTCCAGGCCGCCGGTCCCGAGTGCGGCCGCCAAGGCCGCCACGGCCAGCTCCGCCCACGCCCGCCGCTCCGCCTCGGGGGTCCCGGGTCCGGTCGCCTGCAAGGTGACGTGCTCGATCACGCCGAGCCACCAGTTCGCCCCGGCGTCGGGGGGCCGCAGGGACAGCAGTCCGGCCCGCCGGTCCGCCGCGTCCGCGAACCTCAGCGCATCGAGTCCGTCGGCTGCCACCGACCGGGCTCCTCCCCCACGTGTCGGACACACCGTAGCGGCCGAACGCGTCTACGTGCGCCAACCCGTGGAAGTAGTGCCCGCTGTGGTTGTCGATCTCGAGACCGAAGTAGCCGGCGTCGGAGCTGCCCGCGACGTTCGCCTGACCGGCCGCGAGGACGCGGCTGCCGTCCGCGATGGCGGCGCGATCACGGAACGGCAGCCCCCGTTGCCGTTCATCCGGCGGAGCCGGGCCGGGGACGGTCCCACCAGGCGCGCAGCCAGCGCACCCGGCCATCCGGGTGATAGGAATGGCCGGTGACCGAACCGAACCTGATCGAAGCCGCCGCGGCCGAGGCCGTCACGCTGACCAGTGAGCTCATCCGCATCGACACCACCAACACCGGTGACCCCGACACGCTGGTCGGGGAGCGGACGGCGGCCGAGTACGTCGCGGAGAAGCTGACCGACGCCGGGTACGAGATCACCTACGTCGAGTCCGGCGGGAAGAACCGGCACAACGTCTTCGTCCGGCTCGCGGGCGCCGACCCGAGCCGGGGTGCGCTGCTGATCCACGGGCACCTCGACGCGGTCCCCGCCGACCCGTCCGAGTGGTCGGTACACCCCTTCTCCGGCGCGATCCAGGACGACTACGTCTGGGGGCGCGGGGCGGTCGACATGAAGGACATGTGCGGGATGGCCCTGGCGCTCGCCCGGCACTACAAGCTGAACAACGTCGTGCCGCCGCGCGATCTCGTCTTCGCCTTCCTGGCCGACGAGGAGGCCGGCGGGCAGTACGGTGCCCAGTGGCTCGTCGAAAACCGGCCCGAGCTGTTCGAGGGCGTCACCGAGGCGATCAGCGAGGTCGGCGGCTTCTCCATCACGCTCAAGGACGACGTCCGCGCGTACCTCATCGAGACGGCGGAAAAGGGCATCCGCTGGATGAAGCTGCGCGTGCGCGGCACCGCCGGGCACGGCTCGATGATCCACCGCGACAACGCCGTCACCAAGCTCTCCGAGGCCGTCGCGAAGCTCGGCAACCACCGGTTCCCGCTCGTGCTCACCGACTCCGTGAAGGAGTTCCTCGCCGGCGTCACCGAAATCACCGGCTGGGACTTCCCCGAGGACGACCTCGAAGGCTCGGTCGCCAAGCTGGGCAACATCTCCCGGATGATCGGCGCGACCCTGCGCGACACCGCCAACCCGACGATGCTCACCGCCGGGTACAAGTCGAACGTCATCCCGTCGGTCGCCGAAGCCGCGGTCGACTGCCGCATCCTGCCCGGGCGGCTGGAGGCCTTCGACCGCGAGCTCGACGAGCTGCTCGGCCCGGACATCGAGAAGGAGTGGATGGAGCTGCCGCCGGTCGAGACGACCTTCGACGGCGCGCTCGTGGACGCGATGACCGCCGCCGTCCTGGCCGAGGACCCGGGCGCGAAGACGCTGCCGTACATGCTTTCCGGCGGCACCGACGCGAAGTCGTTCCAGCAGCTCGGCATCCGCAACTTCGGCTTCGCGCCGCTGAAGCTGCCGGCGGACCTGGACTTCTCGGCGCTGTTCCACGGCGTCGACGAGCGGGTTCCGGTGGAGGCGCTGAAGTTCGGCACCCGGGTGCTCGACCGGTTCCTGCGCACGTCCTGATGACCGGGTTCGCGCTCGCCGACGGCACGCTCCTGCAGGTCATCCGCCGGGGCGACCCGGCCGCGCCGGTGACCGTGGTGTTCGTCCACGGCTACGCGCTCGACCAGCGCAGCTGGGGCCGGATCGCGCCGCTGGTGCCGGACGCGGCCGGCGGGCCGGTGGCCGTGCTGACCTACGACCAGCGCGGCCACGGCGGATCGGGGCGGGCGCGGCGCGGCACCGCGACGATGGCCCAGCTCGGCGACGACCTCGCCGAACTGCTGGAGCGCGAAGTCCCCGGAGGCCGGGTGGTGCTCGTGGGCCACGACATGGGCGGCCTGGCCGTCATGTCGCTGTCCCAGCGGCACCCGGAGCTGTTCGCCGCACGGGTGTCCGGCCTGGTGCTGCTGGCGACGTCGTCGGGCACGCTCGCCACCGAGGTGTCGGCGGCCTGGCCGAACGCGCTGGGCAAACTGGCCCGCGACCTCGAGGCCGTGCTCGGCTCGAAGCTCTTCGGTGTCGTGCGCGAGCGCACCAGCCGGGCGGTCAGTGCGGGCCTGCGCTGGTGGCTGTTCGGCGACGACCCGGACCCGGAGCTGGTCGAGCTGACCGTGAAGATGATCCGCGGCAACTGGCCGCACACCGTCTCGCTGTTCCGCCCGGCCCTGGACGCCTACGCCCGCGAGGCGGCCCTGGCGCAGGTCAGCGGCCTGCCGGTGACGGCGATCGTGGGGGAGCGGGACCGGATCGTGCGCGCGTCCGACGTCGAGCAGTGGGTCCGCGGCCTCGACGCCGGGACCGCGGTGGTGCTGCCCGGCGTCGGGCACGTCGTGCCGCTGGAGGCCGCGGCCCAGGTGCTGCCCCGGGTCGTCGCGCTGGTCAACGCGAGTCACCGGAGCTGACGCGGCCCGCGGCCAGGAAGATCGGCACGGCGACGAACAGCCGGTCCGCGCGGGCCCGGGTGGTCTGCTCGGCCAGCCAGTCGCCGTCGCCGCCGAGGTTGGCCAGTACCGGCAGGGCCGCGGCGTCGGTCCACACCAGCGTGCGGACCTCGACGGTGACGTCGGTGAACCCGTGGTCCAGCAGGAGGTTCCGGTACCGCCGCGCGATCCGCGGGTGGGGCATGCCGTCCGCACGCGTGTGGACGATCGATCGGGTGCGGGCCGGATCGTCGGAGTCGATGACGATCGTGTCCCAGTCCTGGCCGGTCAGGACCGCGCGGCCGCCCGGGGCCAGCACCCGGCGGGCCTCGGCGACCGCCAGGGCGGGATCGGGCACCACGTGCAGGACCTTGTCGGCGCGGTAGCCGGAGACCGCACCGTCGTCGAGGGGCAGCGCGGAGGCGTCGGCGACGTGGAACTCGCCGTCCGGCCAGCGCGCGGCCGCCACCGAGATCATGGCCGGGTCGGCGTCGACGCCGATCGCCCGCACCCCGCGCGCGGCCAGTTCGCCGACGGCCCGCCCGCTGCCGCAGCCGACGTCGACCACGACGTCACCGAGTCCGAGGTAAGAGCGTTCTCGCAGGTCGACGGCTTGCGGGCGGTCGTCGAGGGCGTCGAGGAGGGTAAGCAACGTGGACATGCGGCCCATCCTGCGACTTAATGCCGACATGAAGTCAATCGGCGAAGTGGCGGCCCGGTTCGGGCTGCCGGCCCACGTGCTGCGCTACTGGGAAGCGGAAGGGCTGCTCACCCCGGCCCGGGCCGGGAACCGGCGCCGCTACACCGACGCGGACCTGCGCCGGGTGGCCGCGATCCTGGTCGCGAAGGAAGCCGGGTTCGAGCTCGCGGACATCCGGTCGATGCTGAACGACCGGTCCGCGGCCGGCCGGGCGGCGATGGCCGCCCGGCAGCGCGAGCGGCTGCGGGCCCGGATCGCCCGGGCGCAGGCCGCGCTCGAACTCATCGAGGGCGACTGCCGGCACGACGACCTGATGGCCTGCCCGCACTTCCAGAGCCTCCTGGACCGACAGCTCGAACATTCTTGACAACTTCTCTGTTCGGTCGCCATGCTGGGCGCATGTTCCCCGTGGCGGTGATCGAGGACCCGGCGGCGGCCGAGGTGTCGCTGGACCCGGTCCGGGCCCGGCTGCTGGCCGAACTGGCCGAACCCGCGTCGGCGACGATGCTCGCCGCGCGGGTCGGCCTGCCCCGGCAGAAGGTCAACTACCACCTCCGCGCGCTGGAGAGCCACGGCCTGGTGGAGCTGGTCGAGGAACGCCGCAAGGGCAACGTCACCGAGCGGATGATGCAGGCGACGGCGGCGTCGTACGTCATCTCGCCGGCGGCGCTGGCCGCGGTCCAGCCCGACCCGGCCCGCTCGCCCGACCGGCTCTCGGCGCGGTGGCTGCTCGCCGTCGCCGGACGGCTGGTGCGCGACGTCGGCCTCCTGATCACCGGCGCCGCCAAGGCCAAGCAGCGCCTGGCCACGTTCGCGCTCGACGGCGAGGTGCGGTTCGCCTCCGCCGCCGACCGGGCCGCGTTCGCCGAGGAGCTCACCGCCGCCGTCACCACGCTGGTGGGGAAGTACCACGACGAGACGGCCGAGAAGGGCCGCTCGTACCGGGTGGTCGTCGCCGTGCACCCGAGCGTCCCGGAGGAGTCCTGACGTGGGCCACGAGTTCGAACTGACCGACGTCGCCGAGGTCGGGGCCACGCCGGAGCAGGTGTGGGAAGCCATCGCCACCGGACCCGGCATCGACTCGTGGTTCATGGGCCGCAACGAGGTCGAGGGCGGCACCGGCGGCACGGTCCGCGGCGCCTTCGGCGGGTACCGGCCCGAATTCCGGATCTCCGGGTGGGAACCGCCGGAGAAGCTCGCCTACGGCAGCGAAACCGCGCCGGACGGACGCCGGATCGCCTACGAGTTCCTCATCGAGGGCCGCGACGGCGGCAGCACGGTGATCCGGTGCGTCACCAGCGGCTTCCTGCCGGGCGACGACTGGGAGGACGAGTTCGAGGCGATGACCACGGGCGGCGAGCTGTTCTTCCGCACCCTGGTCGAGTACGTGACCTGCTTCGCGGGCCGGACGGCCACCCCGGTCACCGCGTTCGGCCCGCCGGTGGGGGACTGGGACGAGGCGTGGACGCGGCTCGGTGCGGCCCTCGGCCTGCCCGCGCGCCCGGCCGAAGGCGACCGCGTCCGGATCGGCCAGGAGGGCGTCGTCTACGCCGTGAACGACCAGACGGCCGGCGTGCGGACGCCGGACGCGATGTTCCGGTTCGTACGCGGCTTCCAGGGCGCGATGGTCGCCTGTCACCACTTGTTCACCCCGGGTGCCGACGCGGACGTCGAGGAGAAGGCCTGGGGCGAGTGGCTGAACCGGGTGTTCGGCTAGGTCGGCAGGGCGCCGGGGAGGCTCTGGGCCGTCTTCTTGCGGCGCAGCCAGACCCGGCGCGTCCCGTCGGCGTAGAGCCGAACGGTGCGCAGTTCCCAGCCCGCGAACTCCGCGTGGATGGAGAGCTGGATCGCCGCCGCACGCCGGGACACGCCCGGGGGGAGGTGCAGGCGGCGATACTCCCAATCCCCTTCGACCACCGCCTCGCTGACCGCTGTCATGGCTGGATCACCTGGGTCCCTTCTCCGGCGGCCGAGCCGACGATCACCCGGCCGCTCTTCTCGTCCACCCCCACCGAGTCCGGCTGGCGCACGGTGGGGAACCGGTACTTCTCCACGGGCTCGCCGCCGCGGACGTCGAACCCGGCCACTTCGTTCCGTTCGGTGAGCGTCACCCACGCCAGGCTGCGCGCGGCGTCGTAGGCGATCCCGTACGCCCCGCCGGGCACCGGGTAGCGCTGCTTCAGGATCAGCGGGCCGGCCGAGAACGCCAGCAGCGCCCCCGCCCGCGCGTCGGTCACCAGCACCCGGCCGTAGGAGTCGGCCACGGCGTTCGCGGCGCCGTCCCCCGCCCGCAGGCCCTCGTTGACCTTGCCCGCGGCGATGTCCACCGAGAACACCGCGGTCCGCAGCCGGTCCAGCACCACGACCCCGTTGCCGGTGTCGACCACGTCGTCGGCGCTGTAGAGCTGCCCGCCGATCGTCCGCGCCGGGCCCGCCGCCGGCAGCACCTGGATGTCCTTCGCCGCCCCCATCGCCACCAGCCGATCGGACCCGTAGGCGACGCTCGACGCCGGCTGCCCGCCCGTCTTCGTCTCGGTCAGCTTCCGGTCCGGCAACGTCAGCTGCTGCACCACACCGGCCCCGGGCTCGGCGATCTCCACCCGCCCGGGCGTCACCGTCAGCCGTGATGCAGTACTGTATAACGGCATATTCACCGGCGCGGACGCCAGCGCGTTCAAGTCGTACAGCCGCAGAGCCGGCGGCGAGGAAACCGCAACGACGAGGGTCGACGTCTTCGAGTCCACGGCGACAGCCGAGACCGGACCGCCGCCGAGCACCTGACCGGCCGGCTTCACGGTCACCGCGGGGGAGACGGCCGGGCGCGCCGCGGTCGGGTTCGCCACGATCTGGAGGTCGTCGGAGGTGGACTTGGCCGACGAGCAGCCCGAGAGCACCAGGGCACCGGCGAGCGGGAGCGCGATCCACGACCCGGCGGCGAGCCGACGCACGTTGCGGCCTCCAGTTGTCCCTCGGCGGGCGGTCTTCACCAGCATGCTCCTTGATCCCCGTGCCGTCACGTGCGTGTCACCGAACAGACACCTGGCGCTCACCGCGGCCAGCGTTCGGGGTAGCCGACCTCGATCGCGCTGACGTCGTCGAGCGCGGACCGGATGGCGGGTGGCAGGGTGATGTCCTCCGCCGCCAGTGAGCCGGTGAGCTGGCCGGTGTCCCGCGCGCCGACGACCGGGGCGACCACGCCGGGCCGGTCGCGGACCCAGGCGAGGGCGACCGCCAGCGGGGACGTGCCGAGCCCGTCGGCGGCGGTCGCGACGGCCTGCACGATCCGGGCGGCGCGGTCGGTGCGGTGGTGCTCGACGTACCCGGCGTAGGCGCTGTTCGCGCCGCGGGAGTCGGCGGGGGTGCCGGTGCGGTACTTGCCGGTCAGGACGCCGCGGCCGAGCGGCGCCCACGGCAGCAGCCCGATGCCGTGGTGCTCGGCGGCGGGCACGACTTCGCGGTCGACCCCGCGCTCGAGCAGCGAGTACTCGACCTGGGTGGAGACGAGGGGCGCGGCGGCCGGCGCGCCCGTGGCGGCGGTGGCCAGCTGCCAGCCCGCGTAGTTCGAGACGCCGACGTAGCGGACCTTTCCGCTGGTCACGGCGTACTCGAGGGCGGAGAGGGTCTCGGCGAGCGGCACGCAGTCGTCCCAGGCGTGCAGCTGCCACAGGTCGATGTGGTCGGTGCCGAGCCGCTTGAGGGAGCCGTCGAGCGCGCTGAGCAGGGCGCCGCGGGAGGCGCCGCCGCCGAACGGGCCTTCGGTGCGCCGGGCGACCGCCTTCGTGGCGAGGACGACGTCTTCGCGGGGCACGAGGTCGCCGAGCAGCGAGCCGAGCACCCGTTCGCTCTCGCCCTCGCCGTAGATGTCGGCCGTGTCCACCAGGGTGCCGCCGGCGTCGACGAAGGCGACCAGCTGGCTGGCGGCCTCCTCCGCGTCCGTGTCGCCACCCCAGGTCATGGTGCCGAGCGCCATCCGGGAGACGCGCAGTCCCGAGCGGCCGAGCAGTCGCTTTTCCACGACCGCCGAGCCTAGTGGGCTGGCCCGTCCGGAGGAGACCAAGGTGAGTCGTGTCGCGATCAAGGCCCCCGTTAGGGTCTGGCCCCGTGCGACTCGGACTGAATCTCGGCTACTGGGGCGCGGGGAACGACCCCGCGCACCTGGTCCTGGCGAAACGTGCGGAGGAGCTGGGGTACGCGGTCGTGTGGGCGGCGGAGGCCTACGGCTCGGACGCGGTCACCGTGCTCACCTGGATCGCGGCGCAGACGTCCCGGATCGACGTCGGGGCCGCCGTGCTGCAGATCCCGGCCCGCACCCCGGCGATGACGGCGATGACCGCCGCGACCCTGGACACGCTTTCGGGCGGCCGGTTCCGGCTGGGCCTGGGCGTGTCGGGCCCGCAGGTGTCCGAGGGCTGGCACGGCGTGCGGTTCACCTCGCCGGTGGGCCGCACCCGCGAGTACGCCGCGATCGTGCGCTCGGCGCTGCGGCGGGAGCGGGTGCGGTTCGAGGGCGAGCACTTCACGCTGCCGCTGCCGGACGGCCCCGGCAAGGCGTTGCGGATGACCGTCCGGCCGGCCCGCAAGCACGTCCCGCTGTACCTGGCCGCGATCGGGCCGAAGAACCTGGAGCTGGCCGGGGAGATCGCCGACGGCTGGCTGCCGGTGTTCTTCTCGCCGGCCCACGCGGGGGAGCAGCTGGCCCACGTCCGGGCCGGCGCCGAGCGGGCGGGCCGCGCGCTGGACGGCTTCGACGTCGTCCCGTCGGTGCCGCTGGTGCCGGGGGACGACTGGCGGGTCTGCGCGGACGCCGTCCGTGGCTACGCGGCCCTCTACCTCGGGGGGATGGGGAGCAGGGAGAAGAACTTCTACAACCGGCTGGCGTGCCGGATGGGATTCGCGGCCGAGGCCGCCGAAGTGCAGGAGAAGTACCTGGCCGGTGACCGGGCGGGGGCGATGGCGGCGGTGCCGCCGGAGTTCCTCGACGCGACGTCGCTGCTGGGTCCGAAGGAACGGATCGCGGAGAAGATGAAGGAATACGCCGAAGCCGGCGTGACGACCCTGTCGGTGTCGCCGTACGCGCCGGAGCCGGCCGCAGCGCTGCGCACCGCCGCCGAGGCTCTGGACCTGGCGGGGGTGGCCTGACGTGGGGTGGTTCGAAGCGCTCGTCCTGGGCCTGGTGCAGGGCCTGACCGAGTTCCTGCCGATCTCCTCGAGCGCGCACCTGCGGATCGTCGCGGCGCTGGCGGGCTGGGACGACCCGGGCGCGGCGTTCACCGCCGTCACCCAGATCGGCACCGAGCTGGCGGTGATCATCTACTTCGGGCCGAAGATCGGGAAGATCCTGCGGGCCTGGTTCTTCTCGCTGTACAAGGCGGAGTGGCGCCGTGACCCGGACGCCCGGCTGGGCTGGCTGATCATCGTCGGCTCGCTGCCGATCGTGGTGCTCGGGCTGCTGCTGCAGGACCAGATCGACAGCGCGTTCCGCGACCTGCGGATCACCGCGACCGTGCTCATCGTGTTCGGCGTGATCCTGCTGGTCGCCGACCGGATCGGGCGGCAGGACCGGACGCTGGACGACCTGACCGTGCCGCACGGGCTCGGCTTCGGGTTCGCGCAGGCGCTGGCCCTGATCCCGGGTGTGTCCCGCTCGGGCGGCACCACGAGCGCGGGCCTGCTGCTGGGCTACACGCGGGCGGAGGCGGCGGAGTACTCGTTCCTGCTGGCCCTGCCGGCGGTGTTCGGGTCGGGCGTGTACAAGCTCAAGGACATCGGCTCGGGCGGCGTGCCGGCCCAGTGGGGCCCGACGATCCTGGCCACGCTGGTCGCCTTCGGCGTCGGCTACGCGGTGATCGCCTGGCTGATGGCCTACATCAAGAAGCGCAGCTTCGTGCCGTTCGTGGTCTACCGGCTGGTGCTCGGTGTGCTGCTGTACGTGCTGATCTTCAGCGGTGTCCTGGACCCGAACGCCGGGCCCGTCGGGCACTGATCGCGGCCACGTAGGGTGGGGGCCGTGAGTACGGTCATTCTGCTCCGGCACGGCAAGTCGACGGCCAACGGATCCGGCGTCCTCGCCGGGCGGTCCCCGAAGGTGAACCTCGACGACACCGGCCGCGCCCAGGCGGAGAAGCTCGTCGAACGGCTCGACGGCGTGCCCCTCGCGGGGCTCGTGGTCTCGCCGATGCTGCGGTGCAAGCAGACCGTCGGCCCCCTGGCGGCGGCCAGGGGGCTCGACAAGGTCGTCGAGCCGGGGCTGTCCGAAGTGGACTACGGCGAGTGGACGGGCCGGGAGCTCAAGCACCTCGCCAAGGAACCGCTCTGGCGGGTCGTGCAGGCGCACGCCTCCGCGGCGGTCTTTCCCGGCGGCGAAGGGCTCGCGGCGATGCAGGCGCGGTCGGTGGCCGCCGTCCGCGCGCACGACCGGCGGATCTCGGCCGAGCACGGCGACCACGCCGTCTGGCTCCTGTGCAGCCACGGTGACGTGATCAAGTCCATCCTCGCCGACGCGCTCGGCCAGCACCTGGACGCCTTCCAGCGGATCGTCGTCGACCCGGCGTCGATCTCGGTCGTGCGCTACACCGAGACGCGGCCGTTCGTCATGCGGGTCAACGACCACGGCGGCGATCTCCGCGGGATCGTGCCGCCGGAGCCCAAGCCCAAGCGCGGGAAGAAGGCCGGTGAAAAGGGTGTGAGCAGCGACGCCGTCGTGGGCGGTGGCACGGGCCGGTGACCCCGGCCACCTCCGGAAAGCGCTGACACGCGCACAGGAAGACCACGTAGGGTGGCGGGACCGAGTGTGTCTGTCCCCGACCAGGAGCCTGCCCGATGATTTCGCCGGACAATCCGTTCGCCGCACCCAGCGAGCTGCCCTACGCCCTGCCGCCCTTCGACCGGATCTCCGACGAGCACTACCGGCCCGCGTTCGAAGCCGGGCTGGCCGAGCACGCGGCGGAGATCGAGCAGATCGCGGCGCAGGACGCCGAGCCGACGTTCGAGAACACCATCGTGGCCCTCGAGCGCGCCGGCGAGCTGCTGGGCCGCGTGGCGAGCGTGTTCTACAACCTGGCCGGCTCCAACAGCACCGACGAGATCCAGGCCATCCAGGCGGAGTTCGCGCCGAAGCTGGCCGCCCACCACGACGCCATCCACCTGAACCCGCAGCTGTTCGCCCGGATCGACGCGCTCCACGCGCGGCGCGGCGAGCTCGGCCTGGACACGGAGTCGCTGCGGCTGCTGGAGCGGCGGCACACCGACTTCAGCCGGGCCGGCGCCGGCCTCGGCGAGGCCGAGCAGGCCCGGCTGCGCGAGCTCAACGAGCAGCTGTCCACCCTGCAGACGAAGTTCCAGCAGAACCTGCTCAAGGACACCAACGAGCTGGCCGTGGTGATCGCCGACCGCGCCGAGCTCGACGGCTTCGGCGAAGGCGCGATCGCCACCGCGGCCGAGGCGGCCGCCGCCCGGGGCGAGGACGGCAAGTACGTGCTCACGCTGAGCCTGCCGACCAGCCAGGCGTCACCGCTGGAGACCCTGTGCAACCGCGAGGTTCGCGAGCGGATCCACGCCGCGTCGATGGCGCGGGGCAACCGGGGCAACGACTACGACAACAACGCCGTCGTCGCCGAGATCGTGCGGCTGCGCGCGGAGCGGGCCGCGCTCCTGGGCTACCCCGACCACGCCGCGTACGTCATCGCGGACGAGACGGCGAAGACCGCCGAAGCCGCCGCCGGGCTGCTGGAACGGCTGGCGCCCGCCGCGGTCGCGAACGCCCGCGCCGAAGCCGCCGAACTGCAGCAGCTGCTGGAAGCCGACGTGCCGGGGGCGACGCTGCGGCCGTCGGACTGGCCGTACTACGCCGCCCAGGTCCGCCGTGAGCGGTTCGACGTCGACACCGAGGCCCTGCGCCCGTACTTCGAAGCCGGCCGGGTGTACCTCGACGGTGTCTTCTTCGCCGCGACGAAGCTGTACGGCCTCACGTTCACCGAGCGCGAAGACCTGCCGAAGTACCACCCGGAGGTCCGGACCTTCGAGGTCTTCGACGCCGACGGCACCCCGCTGGGCCTGTACCTGCTCGACCTGTATACCCGCGACGCCAAGCGCGGCGGCGCCTGGATGAACACCTTCGTCGACCAGTCCGAGCTGCTGGGCCGCAAGACCGTCGTGGTCAACGTGCTCAACGTGAACAAGCCGCCGGCGGGGGAGCCCACCCTGCTGACCTTCGACGAGGTCGTCACCGCGTTCCACGAGTTCGGCCACGCCCTCCACGCGCTGGTCTCCGCGGTCCGGTACCCGACCTTCTCCGGCACCAACGTGCCCCGCGACTTCGTCGAATACCCCTCGCAGGTCAACGAGATGTGGATGCTGTGGCCGGAGGTCCTCGCCAACTACGCGAAGCACCACGAGACCGGCGAGGCGCTGCCGCAGGAGCAGGTCGAGAAGCTGCTCGCCGCCCAGCAGTACGGCGAAGGGTTCTCCACCACCGAGTACCTCGCGGCGTCCTTGCTCGACCAGGCCTGGCACAGCCTCGGCGTCGACGACCGCGTGGGGGAGGTGCAGCCGTTCGAACGGGAAGCGCTCGTGAAGGCCGGTGTGGCCGTCGACGCCATCCCGCCGCGCTACCGCACGACCTACTTCGCCCACATCTTCAGCGGCGGCTACAGCGCCGGGTACTACTCCTACATCTGGAGCGAGGTCCTCGACGCCGACACCGTCCAGTGGTTCCGGGAGAGCGGGGGACTGACCCGCGAAAACGGCGACCACTTCCGCCGCACCCTGCTCGGCCGCGGCGGCAGCGTCGATCCGATGGACGCCTTCCGCGCCTTCCGGGGCCGCGACCCCGAGATCGAGCCCCTGCTGGCCCGCCGCGGCCTCAACGGGGTCTGACCTCCTTATTGTATAACGACCTATACAGCCGGGCTGGTTTTTCGCACCAGACCCGCAGTATCAATTGCCCAAAAACCCGCAAAGACGCCGGTGACCGGCTCAGGTCACCAGGTCGAGCCAGGCTTCCGCGAGGGCGCGGTGGCCGGCCGGAGTCGGATGTACGCCGTCTTCCGACCAGCGTTCCGGCCGGTCCGAGGTGGACAGTCCGGCGAAGAGGGTGTCGGCGGCGAGCAGTTCGGCGTGGTACTCGGCCGCGAGGTCCCGCACGGCGCGGATCTTCGGGTCGAGGCCGGTGCGCCAGGCCCGCCGGGTGTCTTCGCCGATGATGACGTCGGCGGCCTCGCCGTCGCGGTGGATGCCGGCCGTGATGTCGCCGCGGACCGGCACGAGGAACGGTTCGATGAGGATGAGCTCGGTGCCTGCTTCGGCGAGCGGGGCGAGCAGGCGGTGGTAGTTCGCGGTGAACTCGGCTGCGGAGATTTCGCGGGCCGCGGGGTCGAAGGTGTGCCGTCCGTTGTCGTTGACGCCGACGAGGACGGACACCACGTCGGGGTGGGCGTCGAGGACGTCGGTTCGCCAGCGGGCCTCGAGGTCTTCGGTGGTGTCTCCGGCGTGGGCGGTGTTGATCTAGGTCAGCGGCCGTTCGGGGTGGCGGAAGCACCATTCGCCCGCGACGAGCAGGGGATAGCCGCAGCGGTCTTCGCCGTCGGGGCGCCAGAGGTCGGTGATGGAGTCGCCGGTGAACAGCACCGTGCTGTGGGACTTGAGTGTGATCGTCATGGGGCCGAGCCTGGTGGGTGTGGCTGGCGGGGAACGCACGCCGGGCTGGCAGCCGGCTGGCATTCCCCGCCGCGAGGTGTCAGGCCGTGGTGCGGTGCTCGTTGGCGACGATGTGGTCGACGAAGCCGTAGGTGAGGGCTTCGTCGGCGTCGAACCAGCGGTCGCGGTCGGCGTCGGCGGTGATGCGTTCGACGGTCTGGCCGGTCTGGCGGGCGGTGATTTCGGCGATGCGGCGTTTCATCCGGCCGAACACTTCGGCCTGGATGGCGATGTCGGTGGCGGCGCCGCTGATCCCGGCGGAGGGCTGGTGCATGACGATCCGGGTGTTGGGCAGCAGGTAGCGCTTGCCGGGGGTGCCGGAGGAGAGCAGGAACTGGCCCATGGAGGCGACGAAGCCGAGGCCGTAGGTGGCGACGTCGGGTTTGACGAGCTGCATGGTGTCGTAGATGGCCATGCCGGCGGTGACGGAGCCGCCGGGGGAGTTGATGTAGAAGGTGATGTCCTTCGCCGGGTCGTCGGCGGCGAGCAGGAGCAGCTGGGCGACGATCCGGTTGGCGACCTCGTCGTTGACCTCGGTGCCGAGGAAGACGATGCGGTCGCGCAGGAGCTGCTGGTAGACCGTGTCGTCGGGGGACTGGACGGGGGCCTGCATGTCGGGCACGGCGAGAAGGGTCATGGGGCGACGGTAGGGCGCAAGATCCGGTTCGCGGTGGTGGTTTCGCTGTGGGCGTGCGGTGTTCGCCGGACGCGAAAGGGGGCCGCCGTCCACTGCGGACGGCGGCCCCCTTTTTTTCCGGTGTGCAGGCTCAGATGAGGCCGAGCTTCTGCACGGTGTCGCGTTCCTCGACGAGCTCGTTGACGGAGGCGTCGATGCGGGCGCGGGAGAAGTCGTCGATCTCGAGGCCCTGGACGATCTTGTACTGGCCGTTCTCGGCGGTGACCGGGAAGGACGAGATGAGGCCTTCGGGGACGCCGTAGGAGCCGTCGGAGGCGACGGCGGCGGAGGTCCAGTCGCCCGCGGGGGTGCCGTTGACCCAGGTGTAGACGTGGTCGATGGCGGCGGAGGCGGCCGAGGCGGCGGAGGAGAGGCCGCGGGCTTCGATGATGGCGGCGCCGCGCTTGGCGACGGTGGGGATGAAGTCGTTTTCGAGCCAGGCCTGGTCGACGGCGTCGGCGATGGCCTTGCCGCCGAATTCGGCGTGCTGGACCGAGGGGTACTGGGTGGCGGAGTGGTTGCCCCAGATGGCGACCTTCTTGAGGTCGGTCACCGGGACGCCGAGCTTCTTGGCGAGCTGGGCGAGGGCGCGGTTGTGGTCGAGGCGGGTCATCGCGGTGAAGCGGTCGGCCGGCACGTCGGGGGCGTGCGAGCGGGCGATGAGGGCGTTGGTGTTGGCGGGGTTGCCGACGACGAGGACCTTGATGTCGTCGGCGGCGCCGGCGTTGATGGCTTCGCCCTGGGGCTTGAAGATGCCGCCGTTGGCTTCGAGGAGGTCGCCGCGCTCCATGCCCTTGCTGCGGGGGCGGGCGCCGACGAGGAGGGCGATGTTGGTGCCTTCGAAGGCCTGCTTGGGGTCGTCGAAGATGTCGGTGCCGGCGAGGAGGGGGAACGCGCCGTCTTCGAGTTCCATCGCGGTGCCCTCGGCCGCCTTGACCGCCTGCGGGATCTCGAGGAGCCGCAGCTTCACGGGGACGTCCTGGCCGAGGAGCTGACCGGACGCGATGCGGAAGAGCAGCGCGTAGCCGATCTGGCCGGCGGCGCCGGTGACGGTCACGTTGACTGGGGCTTGGGTCATTGCGGTTCTCCAGCTTGAGACGACTTTGGCTAGTGCTTGGGAGCCTATCCCTCCTCGGTGTCGCTGGTCGGGTGCGTCCAGTCACTGTAGTGAGGATCGCTTTTCAGTCGTCGTCGGTGACGTTGGCTGCGAGGCGGTGGAGGAGGTCGGCGAGCTGGGCGATCTCGGTGTCGGTGAGTCCTTTTCGCAGGCGCTGGTCGTGGGCGATGGCGGCGGTGGCGAGGCGGTGGAAGAGCTGTTCGCCGTGGTCGGTGAGTTCGACGAGGTGGACGCGGCGGTTGGCGGGGTCGCGGCGGCGGGTGACGAGGCCGGCGGTTTCCATGCTGTTGAGGTGGTGGGTGAGGGTGGCGCTCTGGATGCCGATGGCGTCGGCGAGTTCGCGCTGGTTGGCTACTTGGGTGGTTTTGAGGGAGATGAGGATCTGCCAGACGGGCTGGGAGCCGCCGGCGGCGGCGAGGGCCTGGTCGAAGGCGCGGCCGGCGGTTTTGGCGGTGCGGGCGAGGACGACGCCGATGGGGGCGGGGGGTGGCACGGGGGAACTCTATCGCAGATGTGTAGAGGTCTAAGCGTTTGAAGTCTAATGGTTAGGCTTCTAACGTTGAGGCAGCGACGAAGGAAGGCTCGATCTGTGCGCCGGGGGCCGTGGGCGGTGGCCGGAGTCGAGGCTCTGGGGCTGGTCGTGGTTCTGCCGGCGGGGTGAAACGATCAAGCCCGGACGTCGCGGGGTGATCGCGGACGGCGGGCAGCGGTCCGGGGGCGCGAAATCGTTTTCCGGTCGCATTCATTCGTCTTTCGCGAGAATGCCGGTCCGAAATTATCGGCTTACCGTGTGGCGGGACGGCTACTGCGCGTTGCTCCGTTCAGCGGGGTTTGCTTCCATGATCCTTTCGCTACCATGGTCCGGCCCCCGTCCCCAATTCGAATGTATTGGGAAGGATTCCGATGCTGTCTGCGGTCGTTGCTGCCGTAATGGCGCTATCCTCTGTGGTCACTCCTCATTCGTGGAGCACTCCTCCGCCGCCCGACAAAATCGTGATCGACGTCGCGACCGTCAACGGCACCGGCTGTCCGCCCAACTCGGCCGCGGTCTCGGTGTCGCAGGACAACACGGCGTTCACCGTAACTTACAGCACCTACACGGCCCTGGTGGGTGTCGGCGCCGGCCCGCTGGACGCCAGGAAGAACTGCCAGATCGGCCTGCGGGTGCACGTGCCGCAGGGCTTCACCTACGGAATCGCGTCGGCCGACTATCGGGGATTCGCGCACCTGGAGCGCGGCGCGACCGGCCTGGAAAGAGCGAACTACTATTTCCAGGGTAATTCGCCGACGGCCTATATTCAGCATTCGCTGACGGGTCCGTTCGAGAACGACTGGCAATTCACCGATTCCACGGAAGTCGGTGCGATCGCATTCAAGCCGTGCGGCGAGGAACGCAACCTGAACATCAACACGGAACTGCGGGCCGCGGCCGGGACGTCGGATCCGAAGAAGACGACCAGCTACGTCACGATGGACTCGACCGACGGCAGCATCACCACCACGTACCACTTCGCGTGGCTCACCTGCCCGTGATCGGCTCCGGGTGACCGGAGGTCCAGAGGGGCGGCGCGGCGGGAAAGCTGCGCCGCCCCGGCCGGTCACGGCTTCGCCGGGGCCCGCGGGTCGGTGGCGTCGACGCCGAAGACGCGGCCGAGGGCGACGAGGGCCTCGTCGAGGTGGCTGAGGCTGGACAGGACCGCGCGGGTTTCGGCCTGCTCGACGCGGTCGGAGACGGGCGTGCCGTCGTCGCGCACGAGCGTGCCGGGTGTGGGGCCACCCGGGGCGGCCAGTGCCTTGCGGAGGACGTCGATGTTGGCCAGCAGCCGTCCGGTGAACCGCCGGAGCCGGTCGGCGTCGGGGCCGGCGAGCTGGCCGGGCTGGGCGCGGGCGGCGACGTGCCGGGCCCGGAAGGCGATGGTTTCCAGGGTGGTGAGCACGTGCCAGCCGTAGTCGCGGCGGGCGCTGCGGAGGTTGACCGGGTGGGTCAGCGGTTCGACCGTCGTGCGGACCTGTTCGACGCTGCGGTCGAGGTCGCGGGAGAGTTCGATGACGTTGACGTTCTCCTCGCCGGCGAGCAGGCCGCGGGTGTGATCGAGGAACTCCTCGAGGTCGTCGAGGACTTCGGCGATGTCGTCGAGCATGACCGAGCGGGTGCGGACCGGGACGATGACGACCGCGGCGAGGATGCCGGCGGCAGCGCCGACGGCCGTTTCGGCGACGCGGATCCAGAGCACCTCGAGGCTGAACGTGCCGAGCAGGCTGTAGAGCAGGCCGAGCATGCTGGTGACGAAGAACGCCATCACCACCTGTGAGACGCGCGCGGTGTAGACCATGCCGAAGACGCACACGAGGATCAGGGCGAGGGTGGCGGCGGTGTTGCCGCCCACGAGCAGCGCGAGCAGGACGCCGCCGACGATGCCGATCAGGGTGCCGCCGAGGCGGCGGACGCCCTTGACGAAGGTGGCGCCGGCGCTGGAGGCGCCGATGAACACGACGAAGACGGTGAGCACGGCCCAGTACCAGCGCTGGTGGGAGACGAGTTCGCCGCCGAGCACGGCGAGCCCGCCGCCGACGACGGCCTGGATGGCGCTGCGGGTCCGGTTGTCGTAGGCGAGCCGGGGTTCCGGTTCTTCGTCCTCGTCTTCGAGGGGGTCTGCGGTGGTTTCCGGTGCGGCGGCGCGCTGGGCCCGGTCGTCGGCCAGCGCGAGCTCGGCGAGTGCCTTGCGGACGCCGTCGCCGGGGGCGGCGTGTTCGTCGATGCGGCTGCCTTCGACGAGCATGCGGCTGTATTCGCCGGTTTGGCTGATCAGCGGGAGTTCGCGCGGGTCGCGTTCCATGAGGGCGCGGAAGCGGGCGAGCCGGGCGATGAGGTCGTCGCGGACGTCCGGGCCGAGTTCGTCGGAGCAGGTGCGCTGGATGGTGATGGCCAGCCACTGCACGGCGAGTTCGACCTCGATGGCGCGGCGGCGCAGCCGGTCGGCGGCGCGGGCGTCGACGACGTCGGGGGCGGCGTCTTCGATGAGCAGTACGCATTCGTGCAGCCGCGCCAGTGCCGAGCGCAGCTGCTTGCGGGTCCGCTCGCTGCCGTTGACGGCGAGGTAGGCCTCGGTGGCGCGGACGACGGCGGCGAGGCGGGCGCGGAAGGCGCGGCGGACGCGCAGGAATTCGGCTTCGGGGTTGTGCCGCAGCAGGACGAACCGGACGACGGCGTTGGCGAGCACCCCGACGGCGAGGGCCATCAGCAGCTGCGGCACCTGCTTGACGTGGGCCTGCAGGAACATCGGGAAGAAGAACAGGAAGAAGGCGATCGAGCCGAGCGCGGTGCCGCGGGCGCCGAAGCGCTGGGCGTAGACGGCGACGAAGATCAGCAGGACGAACACGATGCTGTCGGCCGGTGGCAGGCCGGAGCCGAGGCTGGCGACGGTGATCGACGCGGCTCCGGTGAGGAAGGCCAGGACGAGGGTGACGGCCTGGGCGCCCGGGGTGGGGTCGTTGACGGTGAACGCGGTCATCATCGCGGCGATGGCGCCGACGAGCATGACGGTGAGCGGGACGTGCGCGGGCAACAGCGCGGCCACGGCCAGGACGATGCCGAGCACGGCGGAGCCGGCCAGCCGCAGCCGGACCAGGCCGGGGTCGGCCGCCGCGAACCGGTCGAGGGCGGCGGTGCGGAGGTGGTTCATCGGGCGAGGAGCTCCCACTGGGCGAGGGTGGTGCGGCGGCCGCGGGTGGCGGTGATCCGCAGCCGGTAGCGGGTGTGCGCGGCCGGGGTGGCGAGGGTGAACGGGCGGGTCTGGCGGCGCCAGCGGAACAGCTCGTCGTGGCGTTCGTCCAGGGTGGACCAGGCGGTGCCGTCGTCGGAGCCTTCGAGCACCCACGCGCTGGGGTCGCCGCGGCGGTCGCCGGAGGTCAGCGTGTACATCGTGACTTCGCGGGGTTCGCCGGTGACGGTGAACTCGATCGCCGGGGTGGCGCTGCGGAAGGTGGCCTGGGTGCGGGTGGTGTCGTCGAAGAGCGCGCCGGTTTTCGTGCCGTCGGAGCTGGTGGCGGTGCCGGTGAGGTCGGTGACCGGGGCGGGGTGTGCGGCGGGCGGTGGCGGGGCGCCCCAGGCGGTGGGTTCGGTCGTCAGGTCGAAGACGAGTTCGGCGCCGGCGGCGAGGGTGGCGTGGGCGATCGAGGTGGCCTCGTGCGGTTCGCCGTTCACGGTGAGCCCGCGGACGTAGACGGTTTCGTCGGTGTTGCCGGGGGCGTGGACGACCAGCTTCTTGCCGTCACCGAGGTGGACGGTCGCCTTTTCGAACAGCGGTGAGCCGATCGCGTAGCGCGGGCTGCCGACGGCGAGGGGGTAGAAGCCCAGGGCGCTGAAGACGTACCAGGCCGACATCTCGCCGTTGTCCTCGTCGCCCGGGTAGCCCTGGCCGATGTCGCTGCCCAGGTAGAGCCGCCGCAGCACCTCCCGGACGACGGCCTGGGTCTTCGCGGGGGCGCCGGCGAGGTTGTAGACGTAGGGGATGTGGTGCGAGGGCTGGTTGGAGTGGCCGTACTGGCCCATCCGGACGTCGCGGGCCTCGGTCATCTCGTGGATCAGGCCGCCGTACGCGCCGGGCCGCCGTCCGGTCTCCGGCGTGGCGAAGAAGGTGTCGAGTTTGGCTTCCAGTGCCGCGGTGCCGCCGTGGAGGGCGGCGAGGCCGGGGCCGTCGTGCGGTGCGGTGAAGGCGGTGTTCCAGGCGTTGGTTTCGACGAAGTCGCCGCCCCAGGCGGCCGGGTCGTAGCCCTCGGGGGCGAACTTGCGGCGGCCGTCGCGGTGGCGGCCCTGGAAGAAGCCGATCTCGGGGTCGAAGTGGTGGACGTAGTGCTTCGCGCGCTCGTGGAAGTAGGCGGCGTAGTCGGCGTACATCCGGGCTCGCGGCCCGTCGCTTTCCCGCGACAGGGCGTCGGCGAGGTTGGCCAGGCCGAAGTCGTTGATGCAGCCTTCCAGCGCCCAGGACAGTCCTTCGTGGACCGTCACCGGGGTGAAGTGCAGGAAGATCGACTCCTCGAGGCCCTTGCGGCCGACCGAGCGGCGCGGCGGGGTGACGGTGGCGTTCTTGACGCCGGCGTCGAAGGCGGCCTCGACGTCGAAGTCGCGGACACCCTTGAGGTAGGCGTCGGCGAAGGCGACGTCGGAGCTGGTGCCGGTCATCAGGTCCGCGTAGCCGGGGGAGGACCAGCGGGCGATCCAGCCGCCTTCGCGGTACTGCTGGACGAACCCGTCGATCATCCGGCCGCAGCGCCGGGGGGTGAGCAGGGCGTAGGCGGGCCAGGTGGTGCGGTAGGTGTCCCAGAAGCCGTTGTTGACGTAGAGCTCGCCGTCGACGACCTTCGCGCCGGTCCGGCGGCGGGTGCTCGGCCACCACCGGCGCACGACCGGGCTGGCGTGCCGGATCCCCTTCGGCGTGGTCTCGTGCGCGATGTTCGGGTACAGGAACAGCCGGTAGAGGTTCGAGTACAGCGTGGTCCGCTGGTCTTCGGTGGCGCCTTCGACCTCGATGCGGCCCAGCTCGTCCTGCCACAGCTGGCGGGCCTGCGCCTTCACCTCGTCGACGGTCGTCCCGGCCGGGATCTCCAGCTCCAGGTTGCGCTGGGCCTGGGCGAGGCTGATCAGCGACGTCGCGATCCGCAGCGTCACGTCGGGGCCGTCGAACTCGAAGTAGCCCGCCACCCGCCGCCACGGCGGGCGCCGCACGCGCGCGCCGCGCGTGGCCGGGGCGTCGGTCACGCCGTAGACGAACATCCGGCGCGCCCCGGCCGAGAGCCGGCTGCGGACCGTCGTGTACCCGGTGATCACCCCGGTGTCGGGGTTGATGCGGAGGCGGCCGCGGTTGCCGACGTTGTCGAACAGCAGCCAGCCGTGCTTGTCCGGGAAGGTGAACCGCATGATCGCCGCGTGCGACGTGGGCGCGAGGTCGGCGGTCATCCCGTTGGCGAACCGGACGCCGTAGTGGTGCGGTGCGTCGGTTTCGTCGTCGTGGGAGAAGGCCAGGGCGCGCTTGCGGCGGCGGGGCTCGACCGGGCCGGTGCCGGGCATGAGGTGGAAGGTGTGCCGGTCGCCCATCCACGGGCTGGGCTGGTGCGACAGCGCGAAGGCCTGCAGCGCGGGCCGGTTCCGCTCGTCGTTGTGGCGGTGGTAGGAGTAGAGCCAGTTGGTGACGCCGGCGTCGGTGACCGGGGTCCAGAAGTTGAACCCGTGCGGCACCGCCGTGGCCGGGAAGGTGTTGCCGCGGGAGAACTCGCCGCTGGAGTGCGTGCCGCGGGTGGTGCGGACGCAGTCGACCGGGTCGCGCGGCCGGTCGGGGGGCTCGGCGATCCGGACGTCGTCGAGCCAGCCGGTGATCTCGCCCGGCGCGCCGGTGCGCAGCACGATCCGGGCGATCCGGCGCCCGGCGAAGGCACCCAGCGGGCGGCGGATGTGGTTCCACTGGTCCACCCACAGCGTCTTGTCGTCGACCGGTTCGAACCCGGCGGTGGTGCCGTCGGCGAACTCGACGTCGAGGCTGACGCGGGTGGCGTGGTAGGCCGGGATGTCGCCGTCGGCGACCGGGAAGACCACATAGGACAGCTCGGTGCGCCCGGTGGCGGGCACGTCGAGTTCGAACAGGACGGCTTCGGTGCGCTCGGTGTAGCGCAGGGCGCGGGTGCCGGTGAAGCCGGCGCCGGTCTTGGCCGTGGGGGAGCGGTCCGGGCCGGCGCCGACGTGCAGGCCGGGGTCGGCCGGCTGCGGGTCCCCGGTTTCGAAGGACGAGAAGAACACGGCGTCGGACATGCGCCCACCGTAACCGCCGCCGAACGGCGCAGCGTGCTGAACACTGCTGCCCGCCCCGGGGCGGGCAGCAGTGTCCTTTCTAGGCGGCGGCGGTGCCCTCCAGCTCGACCAGCAGGCCGGGGATCGCCAGCCGGTTCACCCCGAGCATCGTGGTGGCCGGGGCCACCCCGGCGGCCCCCAGCCGGGCCGCCAGCACGCCGTAGTGCGGCAACAGCCCGTCGACGTCGGTGGTGTAGACGGTGAGCCGGACCAGGTCCGCCAGGGCCATGCCGGCCTCGGTGAGCACGGCCTCCAGGTTGTCCAGGCTCAGCGCGAGCTGGGCGGCCATGTCCCCCTCGTGCCGGGGTTTGCCCTCGGCGTCGGTCGACGTCTGCCCGGAGCAGTACAGGGTCCGGGTCGCCCCGCGGACGACCTCCCCCTGGTTGAACCCCAGTTCCAGCGACCACGTCACCGGGTTGACCGCCGTTCGTTCCAGTGCCACATCAGCTCCGTTCGTTGCGAGTACTGCGGCGTGGAGCTTTCCGGGCAATCACGACATCCTGTGTCGGGTATTCGCTACGGTTCTGCGGGTGCGTGCCGATCGGCTGGTGTCCCTGGTGCTGCTGCTGCGCCAGCGGGGGCGGCTGACCGCGGAGGTGCTGGCCCGCGAGCTGGAGGTGTCGACCCGCACGGTGCTGCGCGACATCGACGCGCTGTCGGCGGCGGGCGTGCCGGTCTACGCCGAACGCGGCCGGCACGGCGGGTTCGCGCTGCTGCCGGGCTTCCGGACCGAGCTGACCGGCCTGAACCACGACGAAGCCCTGGCCCTGCTGACCACCGGGCGCGCGTTCGGCCTCGGCCCGGCCCGGGCTTCGGCGATGCGCAAGGTGGCCGACGCCCTGCCCGAAGCCCAGGTGGCCACCGCCGCGCGCTTCCTCGTCGAACCCGAGACCGACCTGCTCTCCCGCCGTCCCGTCACCGAGGAGGTGGACCACCCGGCGATGCTCGAGGTCCGCCGGGCCGTGCTCGCCGGGCGCCGGCTGCGCATCCGGTACGCGGCCGCGGGCCAGGAGCCGCGGTGGCGCACGGTCGACCCGATCGGCCTGGTCACCGTCCGCGACCGCGGCTACCTGCTGGCGACGCGGGCCGGTGCGGACCGGACCTACCGGCTGTCGCGGATCCTGGCCGCGCAGGAGCTGCCCGAACCGGCCGAGCGGCCGGACGAGGTCGACCTGGACCGCCTCTGGCGGCAACGCTGCGCCGCCTTCCTCGCCGACGGCCACCTCACGGCGCGGGTCCGGGTGCGCCCGGCCCGCCGGGAAGACCTGCTGAGCACGGCGGTGGCGGTCCGCGCGGAGGAACCGGAGGAGAGCGGCTGGCTGCGGTTCGAGGTGACCTACCAGGACGCCTGGCACGCGGAGTGGGCGCTGTGGCAGCTGGGCACGGACGCCGAAGCGCTGGCGCCGGAGTCGGTGCGCGCGGCTTTGCGTGACCGGGCCACGGCGATCGCCACCCGCTACGGCGCCGGAAATGCGTGAAGGCCACCCCGATCGCTCGGGATGGCCTTCACCGCACTACCGCGGAACTACCTCTTCGCGCACTGCCCGACGTCCGGGCCGCGCACCGTGTTGGGCAGGTCGTGGTCCGTCGGTGCCGGGTTGTTCACCGCGCACGCCAGCGGGCCGCCGACCGTGCTCGAGGTCAGCACCGGTCCGTGGTTGCCGGTCAGGGCCAGCGGCCCGCCGATGTCGGTCAGCTCGATCGACACCTGCCCGGTCGCGCCGGTGATCGCCACCGGACCGCCGACCTTCGTGCGGTTCAGCACCACCTGGCCGGCCCCGGTCGCCGCGAGCGGGCCCTTGATCTGACCGCCGCGGACGATCAGCGACGCGCCGCCGCCCACGGTGACCGGACCCGAGATCGTCGCGTCCTGCAGGCACACCGTCCCGCTCGTCACCGACAGCGGGCCGTTCGACGCGCCCGTGATCGTCTTCGTGCAGGCGGCGTCCGGCTTGCCCAGCAGCTCGAACTCGGCCAGCTGCGCCGGGGCGCCGGTGCTGGTCGCGGTCACTTCGAGCCGGTAGTAGGCGTAGTGCGCCGGGGCGGCCACCTTGAACGCGCGGGTCTGCTGCCGCCAGGTGAACGCCTGGTTCTCCTGCTTGTCGGCCACCGCCCACGTCTTGCCGTCGTAGGAGCCCTTCAGCACCCAGCTCTTCGGGTCGCCCGCACCGGTCTGGGACGTCAGCGTGTAGTGCGTGACGGCCTCGTCGGTCGAGTTCAGCTGGTACTGGAGGGCGCCGGTGACGGCGGCCTGCGTGCGGGAGGTGTTGTCGATCAGCGCACCGGCGTCGGAGCCGTCCGAAGTGGACAGCGTGCCCTTCCCGGCGCCGGTCTCGTCGTGCAGCGGCGTGGGGACCGCGTCACCCGTGGTGATCGACTTGGGCGCGTCGCCCGGGCCGGTACCCCAGTTCGACGGGTTCGGGCCCATCGCGAAGTCGATCGTCCCGCCGCGGGCGATCAGGTCCTGCGGCAGCGACGTCGAGGAGTACGCCTTGCCGTTGACCTTCACCCCTTGGACGTAGACGTTCTTCGCGCTGTTCTTCGGCGCGTTGATCACCAGGTCCTTGCCGCCGGCCAGGTGGATCGTGGCCTTCTTGAACAGCGGCGACCCGATCGCGTAGTCCGGGCTGCCCATCTGCAGCGGGTAGAAGCCCAGCGCGCTGAAGGTCCACCACGCCGACTGCTCGCCGTTGTCCTCGTCGCCCGCGTAGCCCTGGCCGATCTCGCTGCCGGTGTAGAGCCGCGAAAGCGCCTCACGGACCTTCGCCTGTGTCTTCGACGGCTGGCCCGCGTAGTCGTACATGTAGAGCGTGTGGTGCGAGGCCTGGTTGGAGTGGCCGAGCTGGCCCATCCGCACGTCCCGCGCCTCCCGCATCTCGTGGATCACGCCACCGTAGGAGCCCGGGAAGTTCGCCGTCTCCTGGTCGGCGAAGAACGCGTCCAGCTTGTTCGCCAGGCCCGCCTTGCCGCCGTAGAGGTTCGCCAGCCCCTGACCGTCCTGCGGCACGGAGAACGCCATGCCCCAGCCGTCGGTCTCGGTGTAGTCGATGCCCCACACCCGCGGGTCGTACTCCTGCGGCGAGCGGCTGAACTTGCCCGCGGCGTCGCGGCCCTGGAAGAACCCGACGCTCGGGTCGAACACGTTCACGTAATGCTGGGCGCGGCTGGTGAAGTACTCGTAGTTCGCCAGGTACTCCTGCTTGCGCGGGTCGCTCGCGGGAGCTTCGTCGTAGAGCTTTTTCGACAGGTTCGCGATGCCGAAGTCGTTGACGTAGCCTTCGATCGACCAGGAGAACCCGTGCTCGGCGGTGTTCGGGGAGTAGCCGAGGAAGATGCCCTCGTCGATGCCCTTGCGGCCGACCGCGTTGTTCGGCGGAGTCACCGTCGCGTCCTTCAGCGCCGCGTCGTAGAACGACTTGACGTCGAAGTTCTTAACGCCCTTCAGGTAGGCGTCGGCGAACGCGACGTCCGCGCTGGTGCCCGTCATCAGGTCCGCGTACCCCGGCGACGACCACCGGGAGATCCAGCCGCCGTCGCGGTACTGCTGGACGAAGCCGTCGATCATCTTTCCGGCCATGTCCGGGGTCAGCAGCGAGTACGCCGGCCACGTCGTGCGGTAGGTGTCCCAGAACCCGTTGTTGACGTAGGTCTGGCCGTCGACGATCTTCGACCCGGTCTGCGTCGGGGTGTCCGCGCCGGTCTTCGGCGAGACGAAGCTCGCGTACTTGTAGACAGGCTTCTCCGGCGTGCCGGTGTTCTCGAACCCGGAGTTCGGGTAGAGGAACAGCCGGTACAGGTTCGAGTAGAGCGTGGTGAGCTGGTCCTTCGACGCGCCCTCGACCTCGATCACCTTCAGCTGGTCGTCCCAGGTCCGCTGCGCGGCGTCGCGGACGGTGTCGAACGTCGCGGCGGGGGCGATCTCCATGGCGAGGTTCTTCTTCGCCTGGTCCACGCTGATCAGCGACGTCGCGATCCGCATGTTCACCGTCTTGTCGGCGCCGGCGGCGAACCGCAGGTAGCCGGCGACGTCGTCGTGGCCTTGACCGGTGAGCTTCCCGCCCGCGGTGACCGGCTTGTCGAACGTCGCGTAGACGAACATCCGGCCCGCGCCCGCCGACAAGCCGCTCTTGACGTCGGTGAAGCCCGACAGCGTGCCGTTCGCGGTGTCGAGCGTCAGCCCGCCCTGGTTCTTGAAGTTGTCGAAGATCAGGCTGGAGTCGCTGCCGGGGAAGGAGAACCGGAACATCGCCGCGTGGTCGGTCGGCGCGATTTCGGTCTTGATCCCGTTCTCGAACTGCACGCCGTAGTAGTGCGCGCGAGCGACCTCGTTGTTGTGCTTGAACGCCAGCGCGCGGGCGTCACGGTTCGCGTCCGGCACCCCGGTGGCCGCGGATGGCATCACCTGGAAGGTCTGCCGGTCGCCCATCCACGGGCTCGGCTCGTGGCTGACGCTGAACGCCTGCAGCTCCGGCAGGTTCTGCTCGTTGTTCTGGCTGTGGTAGTTGTACATCCACCGCACGTCGCCGTTGTCGGCGTTCGCGTCGGTGACCGGGGTCCAGAAGTTGAACCCGTGCGGCACCGCGGTGGCCGGGAAGTTGTTGCCCCGGGAGAACGTGCCGTTGGCCATCGTGCCCCGCGTCGTGACCACGTTGTCACTCGGGCGGGTGCTCGCCGGCGGCGTCGGGGTCGCCGACACCTTGACGTCGTCGAGCCAGCCCTGCAGCGTGCCCGGCCCGTTCGGGTTGTCGTAGCCGACCAGGATCCGGTCGATCGTCTTGCCCTTGGCGACCTGCCCGATCGCCGAGCGCACCAGGTTCCACTGGTTGGCGTAGAGCACCTTCGACGCGCCCTGGCCCTCCGGGGTCAGGGGGAAGCCGTACTGGTCGGTGGCGCCGAGGTCGCGCAGGTAGGTGCCGTCGGTGAAGGCCAGGTCGATCGCGACGTTCGTGCTCGGGTACTTCAGGTCGCCGGTGATGAACTGCGGCTGCACCTTGTACGACAGCTCGGTCGAGGGCACGACCGGGATGTTCACGTCGAAGATCTTGTTGTACGACCAGCCGTGCCCGGCCGCGGTCTGGCTACCCGAGTAGCGGAACGCCTTGAGCCCGGTGAAGCCGACGCGGTTCTTGTTCGTGTACCCGCTGGTCGGGCCCGAGTCGACGAAGCTGCGCATGTTCGGCAGCGGCGGGGGTGCCGGCTCGTCGTTGGCCAGCAGCAGTTCCGACAGCTGCAGGATCGGCCCGCCGTTGTTGGCGGTGACGTTCAGCCGGAAGTACTTGTACGCCGTGGTCGGAGCGGCCAGCTTGTAGTTGTTCGTCTGGAACCGCTCGGCGAACGACTGCCCGGTCTGCGTGTCCAGGTCCGTCCACGCGCTGGCGTCGTTCGAGCCCTGCAGCGTCCAGTCCTTCGGGTCGCGCTCGGCGAAGTCGTTGGCCGAGGAGATCGCGTAGTGCGTGATCGACGTCGGCTCCGACAGCGTGATCTGCGCCCACGCCGTGGGGTCCCAGGACAGCCACTTCGTGTCGGTGGTGCCGTCGACGAGGTTGGAGACCACCTCGCCGCCGCTGGTGTTTTCGCTGCTGGCGCTGGTCTCGGTCACCTTGCCGCGGATGTCGCCGGGGATGGTGGTGCCGTTCGCGCCGTTGACGCCGGACGCGCGCGGCTTGCCCGCCGCGTCGGTGTCGACCGTGTCGGTCCACGTCGGCTGGACGTCACCCGCCTCGAAGGAGGAGGAGAAGTCGGGGGGAAGGGCGTCTTCGGCGGCGGACGAGGCCGCGGGGAGGGCGACCAGGCCGGCGGCGACCACGGCGGCGGTCACCAGGAAAGCGACCGGCGGTCTGGCGCTTCGGGGCATCGTTGCTCCAAGCTCGGAGGGCGGATTCAGCAGCGCCGCGCAGGCGGGGACCGGCGGCGCCAACGAAGGGAAACGCGCGGGTGACATCGATGTCAAGACCGCCCGGCAAACCTGGCCAAAAACAGACAACGCCGAAAACGGGGGACCGATGAGACCACTGAAGATCTTCGCCACCGTCGCCGCACTCACGCTCGCCACCACCACGTTCACCCCGGCCGCCGCCACCGCCGCGCCCGGCTCCGCCGTCCGGCCGGTCACCACCTGCGCCGCCCTGGTCCGCGGATTCGCCCTCCCGGGCGCCGCCACGCACGTCACCTCCGCGGCCGTCGTCGCCGCGACCGCCACCGACCCCGAGTACTGCGGCGTGGCCGGCTACGTCGAACCCGCCGTCCGGTTCGAGCTGCGGCTGCCCACCAGGACCTACGCCGGGCGCTACCTGCAGTACGGCTGCGGCGGCTTCTGCGGCCTGGTCAACCCGCCCGAGTTCGCCGACTGCGGCCTGCCCCACGGCGGCGACGTCGCGGTCGCCGCCACCGACGACGGCCACGTCGGCAAGACCCCCGCCGTCGTCGACGACGGCAGCTGGGGCGCCCACGACCAGGCCGCCCGCACCGACTTCGAATACCGCGCACCCCACGTCGTCTCGCGCGCGTCGAAGGCGATCATCGAGGCCTTCTACGGCGCACCACCGCGCAAGTCCTACTTCACCGGCTGCTCCGACGGCGGCCGCGAGGGCCTCCTGCTCGCCCAGCGCTACCCGGCCGACTTCGACGGCATCGTCGCCGGCGCCCCGGCCGGCGACTGGGATCCGCTGCTCGGCGAGTACCAGACGTGGCTCGCCCGGGTGAACACCGCCGCCGACGGCACCCCGATCCTCACCGCGGCGAAGCTGCCCGCCCTCCACAACGCCGTCGTCGCCGCCTGCGACCGCCTCGACGGCCTCGCCGACGGCCAGCTCGACGACCCCCGCGCCTGCCGCTTCGACCCGGCCACGCTCACCTGCACCGGGCCCGACACCCCCGCCTGCCTCACCCCGGCCCAGGTCACCGCGACCCGCAAGCTGTACTCCCCGCCCACCGACGCCCACGGCACCCTGCTCTACCCCGGCGGCCAGCAGCCCGGCTCCGAGCTGTCCTGGGCCGGCTGGATCATCCCGACCCCGGAAACCGGCGGCGTCGCCTTCGCCCGCAGCCTGGCCGACAACTACCTGCGCTACCTCGGCTACCCCATCGGCGCACCCGCGACGACCGTCGACACCTTCACCTTCACCCGCCGCGACTTCGACCGCCTGACCCCGGTCGGCGTCCGCTACAACGCGATGAGCACCGACCTGTCGGCGTTCCAGCGGCGCGGCGGCAAGCTCGTGCTCTGGCACGGCTGGGCCGACGAAGCCATCCCGCCCACCGGCACGCTCGACTACTACCAGCGCCTCACCCACGGCCGGCCCCAGGACTCCGTGCGGCTGTTCATGGTCCCCTCGCTCTACCACTGCGGTGGCGGCACCACGCTCACCGAGTTCGACCCGCTGCGCGAGCTGGTCGCCTGGGTCGAACGCGGCACCGCACCCACCCGCGTGACCGCCACCGGCCGCGACGCCGACGGCCACGTCACCCGCACCCGGCCGGTGTTCGCCTACCCGCAGCGAGCCGTCTACGACGGCACCGGCAGCGTCGACGACGCCGCCAATTTCCGGCCCGCACCGCCGGTGACGCCGCCGCACGACGTCGTCCACTGGGCCGGTGACCCGCTCTACGCGATCCCGGGGCCGGTCGCGCCGTAAACCGGTCACACGGTTCCGGCGTCGTCGCTACAGTCGCGATCATGACGACGCCGGAACCCGCCGACCGCGTACTCGCCCGCGCCTCCCTCGCCGAAGGCAACCCGACCGGCTGGTTCGACCAGCTCTACACCGCCGCCGCCCGCGGCGAAGCCGAAGTCCCGTGGACCCGCGGCAAACCGGGCATCGACCTGACCGCCTGGGCGGCCGGGCACCCCGGCGAAGGCCGCCGCGCGCTGGTGGTGGGCAGCGCCTTGGGCGACGACTCGGAACTGCTGGCGGCGCACGGCTGGGCGGTGACCGGCTTCGACGTCGCCCCGACCGCGGTCGCGGCCGCCCGCGAGCGGTTCCCGGAGTCCACAGTGGACTACGTGGTCGCGGACCTGCTCGACCCGCCCACCGCCTGGCACCAGGCGTTCGACCTGGTCGTGGAGATCATGAACATCCAGGCCATGCCGCGGGACTTCCGGCCCGCGGCCCTGAAATCGCTCGCGTCCTTCCTTGCCCCCGGCGGCACGGCCATCGTGTGCGAGGTGGCGGAGGAGAACATGGACATGGCGAACTGGCAGAGCCCGCCGTGGCCGTTCAGCCGCCCGGAGGTCGAATCCGTCGCCCAGGACGGCGTCAGGCTGGTCAGCCTGGAGACCGTCCGCGAGGGCGCCCGCTACTGGGCCACCTTCACCCGTTAGCCCGGTGCCGGCCGGGCGTCGTCCCGACCACGGCCGTGAACGCCGCGATGAAGTGGCTCGGGTTCGCCCACCCGCAGGCGTGCGCGACGTGCGCCGTGTCGTGGCCGTCGGCCAGCAGCACCAGGGCGTGGTGGATGCGCAGCTGCGTGCGCCACGCGTAGAACGTCATGCCCAGCTCGGCGTGGAACAGCCGGCTCAGCGTGCGGGCGCTGGCGCCGACCCGCGGCCCGAGCTCCGCCAGCGGCGTGTTGTCCCCGGGTGTCTCGTACAGCACCCGCGCCAGGGCCCGCAGCCGGTCGTCGCGGGGCTCCGGCAGCTGCAACGGCTGCTCCGGGGCCTCGTGCAGCTCCTCGACCAGCACGCGGCGCAGGCGCGCGCTCGCCGCGCGGTCGTACTCGCGCGGACCGGTCAGGGCCAGCAGCACCTCGCGGGCGAGGGCCGACGCCGTGAACACCGCCGGATGCCCGGGCACGAGCCGGGCCAGGGACGCCGGCAGGAACACGATCCGCATGTCGGTGCGGCCGTGCGCCCGGTGCCGGTGGACGAACCCGGCCGGCGTCCAGGCCACCCGGTTGGCCGGCACGATCGACGTCCCCCGCTCGGTGTGCACCGACAGCACACCGCGGGCGGCGTAGACGAGATGTCCCCGGTCGTGGGCGTCGGCCTCGCTGGCCCCGCCCGGCGGCCACAGGTGCACCCCGCCGGACGGCCAGATCCGCGACACAGGTTGGCGGCCATCGGGCATGACGTGGCAGTCTACCGGTGGTCGGCCACCGCTTCCGCCGGTGAGAGTGGGACGCATGAAGACGATGCGTGCAGCGGTGTGTGCCCGGGCCGGCGGCCCGGAGGTCCTGGAAGTCCGGGAGGTGCCGGTCCCGGCGGTCCGGGACGGCTGGAGCCTGGTGCGGATCAAGGGCGCCGGCCTGAACCGGTCGGAGCTGCGGACCCGGCAGGGCCACTCCCCGGACGTGCGGTTCCCCCGGGTGCTCGGCATCGAAGGCACCGGGATCGTGGCCGCCTCCACCGATCCCCGCCTGCCCGAGGGCACGACCGTCGCGGCGGTGATGGGGGAGATGGGCCGCGCCTTCGACGGCGGCTACGCCGAATACGCCCTGCTGCCGAACCCGCTGCTCATGCCGGTCACCACCACCCTGCCCTGGGAGACGCTGGCCGCGCTGCCCGAGACGTACCTGACCGCCCAAGGTGCCCTGGACGCGCTGGGGATCGGCCCGGGCAGCACCGGACGGCTGCTGATCCGCGGCGGCACGTCCTCGGTCGGGCTCGCCGCGGCCGCCATCGCCGCCGGCCACGGCCTCGAGGTCGCCGGCACCACCCGCCGCCCGGCCAAGGCCCGTGCCCTGACCGGCCACGTCCTCATCGACGACGGCGGCCCCCTGACCGGCCTGCCGCAGCTGTGGCCCGAAGGCCCGGACTGGGTCCTCGACCTCGTCGGCGCCCGCACGGCCGTGGACTCGCTGAGCCTGGTCCGCCGCGGCGGCACGGTGTGCGTGGCCGGTTCGCTCAGCGGCTGGCTCGTCCCGGACTTCGAACCGATCGCGAAGATCCCGTCCGGCACCAAGCTGACGGCGTTCCACAGCAAGGACCACGCCGGCGCCACCGCCGTGCTGCAGCGGATCATCGGCGAAGTCGAAGCCGGCACCTACCGGCCGCACGTCGACCGGGTCTTCCCCCTCGACGAGATCGCCGACGCCCACCGGTACATGGAGGAGGACCGCGCCGCCGGAAAACTCGTCGTCGTGCCGTGATCCGGTGGCCTAGGCTCGGTGATCATGCCCACCCAGTCTGTGCAGATCCCCACCCCGGACGGCCACGCCGACGCCTTCGCCGTCTTCCCCGACGACGGTGCCCGCCACCCCGGCGTGCTGATGTACCCCGACGGCTTCGGCATCCGGCCCGTGCTGCGGGAGATGGCCCGCGAACTGGCCGGCCACGGGTACTGCGTGCTCGTCCCCAACCCGTTCTACCGGCACGGCCCCACGCCGGTGCTCGACCTGCCCGAGCACATCGGAGCCGAAGCCCGGCCCGCGATCTTCGCCCGCCTGATGCCGATGATCGAGGCGCACACCACCGACCGCATCCTGCGCGACGCCGACGCCTACCTGGACTTCCTCACCAGCCGGCCCGAGGTCAGCCCCGGACCGGTCGCGGTGACCGGCTACTGCATCGGCGGCCTCCTGGCCACGCACACCGCCGCGGCCCACCCCGGCCGGGTGGCCGCCCTCGCCGGTTTCCACGCCCCCGTGGGCGCGGCGGGGCCCGACAGCCTGCACCGCCTCACCGCCCGGGCCCACTTCGGCCACGCCGAAACCGACCTGACGCCCGAGGCACTCGCCGAGCTCAACCACACGCTGGACGCCGCGGGGATCGAGTACACCTCCGAGATCTACCCCGGCACCGTCCACGGCTTCACCATGGCCGACACCGACGCCTTCGACGCCGCCGCCCTGCAGCGGCACTGGGAAAACCTGCTCGGTCTCCTCGGCCGCGCCTTCTAACAGCTCTCCAGGAACCGGGCCAGGACGCGGGTGCCGAAGTGCAGCCCCTCGACCGGCACCCGCTCGTCCACCCCGTGCGCCATCGCCCGGTACGGGAACCCCTTCGGCAGCCACAACGGCGCGAAGCCGTAGCAGTCGATCCCCAGCTGCGCGAACGCCTTCGCGTCCGTCCCGCCGCCCAGGCAGTACGGCACGACCACCGCCTCGGGATCCTCCGCCTGCAGCGCCGAAGCCATCGCGTCGAACCACGGGGACTCCACCGGCGCCTGCACCGGCGGCTGGTGCGCGACGAACTCCCGCGTCACACCCTCGCCGAGCAGCCCGTCCAACGCCGTGAACAGTTCTTCCTCGGTCCCCGGCAGCACCCGCACGTCGACCTGCGCCGAAGCCGTCGACGGGATGACGTTCACCTTGTACCCCGCGGCCAGCATCGTCGGGGTGGTGCTGTTGCGGACCGTCGGCAACACCAGCGAACCCGCCGGGCCCAGCGCCGCCACCGCCGCGTCCACACCGTCCGAAGAGGACAGATCGACCGGGACGCCCAGCGCGGCGCCGGTCCGCTCCAGGAACGCCCGCACCGCCGGGGTCAGCGACACCGGCCAGCGGTGCCCGGCGATCCGGTTCAGCGCACCCACCAGCCGGACGACGGCGTTCTCGTCGTTCGGGCGGGAACCGTGCCCGGCGCGGCCCCGCGCGGTCAGGCGCAGGTGCGCCGTGCCGCGTTCGGCCGTCCCGACCGGGTACAGGTGCACGTCCCGGCCGTCGGCGGCGGGCACGTGGTAGGTGTAGCCACCCGACTCGCTGATCGCCGCCGCACACCCCTCGAACAACGACGGGTGGTGGGCGACCAGCCAGTGCGCGCCCCAGTCGCCGCGGTCCTCCTCGTCGGCGACGAACGCCAGCACCAGCTCCCGCCGCGGCCGCACCCCGCCGGCCAGCGCGGCCAGCACCATCGCCACGAAGTCCTTCATGTCGGTCGCGCCGCGGCCCCACAGGTACCCGTCGCGCACCTCGCCGGCGAACGGCGGCACCGACCAGTCCGCGGCGTCCGCCGGGACGACGTCCAGGTGCCCCTGCACCAGCAGCGCCGGCAGCGACGGATCGGTACCGGGCACCCGCGCGACCACGCTGGCCCGGCCGGGCGCGGCCTCCAGGATCCGCGACGGGATGCCGAGGCCGTCGAGGAACGCGGCCACGTACTCCGCGGCCGGCCGCTCCGGCTCGGCGTCGTTGTTCCCGCGGTTGGTCGTGTCGAACCGGATCAGGTCCGCGCACAGCTCGACGACGTCGGCCAGGTCAGCCATAGATGCCCTGCACCGCCCCGCCCGCGATCGCCGTGACGACCTTGAAGCACTTCATCGCCTCGGTCATGTCCGGGGCGTCGAACCCGACGCGGCGCGTCCCGATCTGCTCCACCGTCGGGATCACCGCCGTGGCCTGCGCCAGGTGGCTCGCGTCGAACTCCACCTCGATCCGGTGCGGCGCCACCTGGCGCTCCTCCCGGCCCGCGCGCGCCATCGCGTCGGCCGCCGCGGCGGTCAGCAGCTCCGCCGTGCGCGCCGGCGGCAGGCAGATCGCCGCGTACCGGCTCACGCACTCCTTCACCGGGACCAGCTCCGCCTCCGGAGCGTAATCACGGGCGTCGTCACACGTTTTGTCGTCACCCGAAACGAGCAGGACAGGCACGCCGTACTCCGCGGCCATGCCCGCGTTGAGCCGCCCCTCGCTCGCCGGGACGTCGTCCAGCCACACCCCGGTGATCTGGTTCTCCAGGTAGGTGTGGGAAAGGACCCCGTCGAAGCCCGCCCCGGCGTGGTAGCCCAGGAACACCACCCCGTCCACGCCCGAGTCGATGCCCTGCATCATCGACAACGGCTTGTGCCGCCCGGTCAGCATCCGCGCCCGCGGGTCCAGGTCCTCCAGCAGCAGGTTCCGCTGCGACGAATGCGCCTCGTTGACCAGCACATCGGTGGCCCCGCTCGCGTACAGGCCGGCCAGCACCGCGTTGACGTCCCCGGTGAACAGCCGCCGGAAACGGTCCCACTGCGGGGAACCCGGCACGACGTCGTCGGTCCAGGTGACGCCGGTGGCGCCCTCCATGTCCGCCGAGATCAGGATGCGCATGCCGGGCACTCTAGCCAGCCCGCCCGGCCCCCGGACGCGGAACGCCCCTTCCTCGATGTCACTCAGCGTGACGGCGAATGGATCGATAACGATCGGGCACCTGCCGAGGCGGCAACATATTGCGCGGTTGTCCCCGCATGTGGTTACTTCTCGTCTTCGGGGAGGCTCACAAGCGAACGATGGGGTGGTTTTCGGTGCAGTTCCAACGCAGATCGGGGCGGTTCGCCCGCGTGGGCGCGGTCGTCGCGGCCGCGACACTGGCGGCGATCCCGCTCGCCGTACCCGCGCAGGCCCAGCAGGCCAAGGTGCTGCGGGTCGCGCTCACCACCGGCATCGACCACCTCAACCCCTTCACCGCCGTGCTCGCCGCGTCCACGCAGATCGGCCGGTTCACCTTCGAGTTCCTCACCGTCCCGGACGCGGCCAAGGCCGAGGCCTCGCCCGCGCTCGCCGAGTCGTGGACCCCGTCGGCGGACAAGCTCACCTGGACGTTCAAGATCCGCAGCGGCGTCAAGTGGAGCGACGGGCAGCCGGTGACCGCCAAGGACGCGGCCTACACCTTCAACCGGATGCTCACCGACGAGAACGCCCGCACCGCCAACGGCAACTACGTGGCCAACTTCGAGACGGTCACCGCCCCCGACGACACCACGCTCGTCATCAAGACCAAGACCGTGCAGGTCAACATGAACCTGCTCGACGTGCCGATCGTGCCCCAGCACATCTGGGAACCGGTCAAGGACCTCAAGGCCGCCGAAACCGACGACGTCAAGATCGCCGGCGTCTCCGACGGCCCCTTCCAGGTCACCGAGTACAAGCCGAACGAGTACGTCAAGTTCAAGGCCAACAAGGACTACTGGCGCGGCGCACCGAAGGTCGACGAGCTGCAGCTGCTGCAGTTCAAGGACACCGAAGCCGCGGTCAACGCGCTCAAGCAGGGCGAAGTCGACGTCATCAACCGGCTCAACCCCAACCAGTTCGCCGCGCTGCAGGGCCAGCAGGGCATCACCACCAACGCCGCCCCCGGCCGCCGCTACGACGAGCTGACGCTCAACTTCGGCGTCACCGACAACGCCAACAACCCGATCGGCGACGGCAACCCCGTCCTCAAGGACTTCAACGTCCGCAAGGCGATCGCCCAGGCCGTGGACACCAAGACGATCGTGGACAAGGTGCTCAAGGGCCTCGGCCAGGCCGGCGGCGGCGTCGTGCCTGCCATCTACGCCGCCTACCACTGGGACCCCAGCGACGCCGAACGCATCAAGTTCGACCTCGCCGCCGCCAACACCACCCTCGAGCAGGCCGGCTACAAGAAGGGCGCCGACGGCGTCCGCACCACCCCCGCCGGCGCCAAGCTGGAACTGCGCCTGACCGGGCACGCCAACCGCAGCTACGACCAGGGCGTCGCCCAGTACGTCACCGGCTGGCTCAAGGACATCGGCATCACCGTCAAGCAGGACCTGGTCTCCGACGACGAGCTGTCCGACCGCACCTCCACCGGCAAGTACGACCTGGCCATCGGCGGCTACGGCACCAACCCCGACCCGGACTACGTGCTCTCGCTGCACACCTGCGCCGCGCGCCCCAGCCCGGAGGCCAAGGGCGGCAGCACCGACACCTTCTTCTGCGACGCCGCCTACGACGACCTCTACAAGAAGCAGCTGACCGAAACCGACGACGCCAAGCGCGCGGACTACGTCAAGCAGGCCCAGGCCCGGCTCTACAGCCAGATCCCGACGATCGTGCTGGACTACCAGAACACCCTCGAGGCCTACCGCTCCGACAAGTTCGCCGGCTTCACCACCCAGCCGCAGCCCAAGGGCGCGATCCTCGAGCAGACCGGCTACTGGGGCGTCTACGGCGCCACCCCGGCCGGCACCGCGAACGCGGCGGACTCCGGCAGCGGCAACACCGTGCTGTGGATCGTCCTCGGCGCGGTCGTCGTGGTCGTCCTCGTCGGCGGCGGTGTCCTGCTCGGCCGCCGCGGCAAGTCGGCGGAGGACCGCGAATAACCATGACCGCCCCCGAACAAGCCGCGGTGCTCGCCGATCCCGGCGAGCACCGCGGCGGGACCGGCACCGCCCGGTTCGTGCTCAGGAAACTGCTCGAAGCCGTCATCAGCGTCCTGCTGGTGATCGTGCTGTTCTTCTTCCTCTTCCGGATGCTGCCCGGCGACCCGGTCGCGGCGATGACCCGCGACCGCGTCACCAGCCCCCAGCAGATCGCCGAACTGCGCGAGAAGATGGGCGTCGACAAGCCCGTCCTCGTCCAGTTCGGCACCTACTTCTGGAACCTGCTCCACGGCGACCTCGGCGAATCCCGGCTGCTCAACAACGGCCGCCCGGTCGCCGACATGATCGGCGAACGGCTCTGGCCGACCATCCTGCTCGTCGGCAGCGCCACCCTGCTCGCCGTCGTCCTCGGCCTGTGGCTGGGCATCCGCGCCGCCTGGCGCCGCGACAGCCTCTTCGACCGCACCCAGACCGGCATCGCGCTGACCCTGTGGTCGGTCCCGCAGTTCTGGCTCGGCCTGATGCTGCTCGTGGTCACCGGCGGCCTGTTCCCCAGCCGCGGCATGCACTCGCCCGACGCCGCCCCCGACGTGCTGTCCCAGACCCTCGACGTCCTGCACCACCTGGTGCTGCCCTGCGTGACGCTGCTGGCGGTGTTCTACGCCCAGTACATGCTGATCATGCGCTCGTCGCTGCTGGGGGAGATGAACGCCGACTACCTCACCACCGCCCGCGCCAAGGGCCTGCGCGACGACCTCCTCCGCCGCCGCCACGCCGTCCCCAACGCCCTGCTGCCCACCACCACGCTGGTGTTCATGCAGTTCGGCCAGGTCGTCGCGGGCGCGGTCACCGTCGAAGCCGTGTTCAGCTGGCCCGGCCTCGGCCAGCTCACCTACGACGCCCTGCACGGCCCCGACCTGCCGGTCCTGCAGGGCGTGTTCACCGTGCTGGCGAGCGCGGTCGTGCTGATGAACCTGCTCGCGGAACTGCTCTACCGCGTGCTCGACCCGAGGGTGCGTACCTCATGACCACCGCCGAGACGCCCCGGCAGATCGCCTGGGCGCGCCGCCGCGCGTCGCTCGCCCGGACCTGGCGCGAGTTCGCCGCCCAGCGCACCGCGCTCGCCGGGCTCGTCCTGCTCGGCGCCACCGTGCTCGTCGCCCTGCTCCTGCCGCTGATCAGCGACGAGAGCGGCCTCAACGTCACCAAGGCCACCGGGCAGCCGCTGTCCCCGCCCACCGGCGAGTTCTGGCTCGGCACCGACAACTTCGGCCGCTCGGTGCTGCTCATGACCGTCTGGGGCACCCGGATCTCCCTGCTCGTCGGGTTCTCCGCCGCCCTGCTGTCGGTCGTCATCGGCACCCTCATCGGCATCACCGCCGCCCACTTCGGCGGCTGGGTGTCGGCGACCCTGCTGCGGTTCACCGACTTCTTCCTGGTCCTGCCCTCGCTGATCCTCGCCATCGCCCTCTCGGCGGTGCTGCCCAAAGGGGTCGGCACGATCATCGTCGCCATCGGCCTCACCGCCTGGCCCAGCACCGCCCGGCTCGTCCGCGCCCAGACGCTGACCATCGAAAGCCGCCCCTACATCGAGCGCGCCCACGCCCTCGGCGGCGGCCACCTGCACGTCATCGGCCGGCACGTGCTGCCCGGCGTGATGCCGCTGGTCCTGGCCAACACCACCCTGGTCGTGGGCAACGCCGTCATCGCCGACGCGACCCTGTCGTTCCTCGGCGTCGGCGACCCCAACTCCGTCACCTGGGGCCTGGTGCTGGAAAGCGCGCTCAACAACGGCGCCATCAGCCGCGGCGCCTGGTGGAACGTCCTGCCGCCCGGCATCGCCATCGTCCTCGTCGTCCTCTTCTTCACCCTGGTCGGCCGGGGCCTGGAGACCGTGTTCAACCCGAGGTTGAAGAAGTGACCACCCCGCTGCTGCAGCTCCACGACCTGAACGTCACCTACGCGGTGGGGGACACCGACGTCCCCGCCGTCCGCGGCGTCGACCTCACCCTCGCCCCCGGCGGCACCCTCGGCGTCGCCGGCGAATCCGGCTCCGGCAAGTCCACCGTCGCCATGAGCGTGCTGCGGCTGCTCCCGCGCACCGCGAAGATCACCGGCGAGATCCTCCTCGACGGCGAAGACGTCACCGCCATGAAGTGGGGCCGGCTGCGCGCGGTCCGCTGGGCCGAGGCGTCGGTGGTGTTCCAGGGCGCCATGCACGCCCTCAACCCGGTGCGCAAGATCGGCGAGCAGATCGCCGAACCGCTGCGGCTGCACCCACCGTCCGGCAAGGCCCTCACCGACGCCGAGGTCGACGCCCGTGTCGCCGAACTGCTCACCCAGGTCGACCTGCCACCCGGCCGGGCCGGCGCCTACCCCCACGAGCTGTCCGGCGGCCAGAAGCAGCGCGTCATGATCGCCATGGCGCTGGCCTGCTCGCCCCGGCTGATCATCGCCGACGAGCCGACCACCGCCCTCGACGTCATCGTCCAGGCCCAGGTCCTCGCCCTGCTCACCCGGCTGGTCGCCGAACAGCGCATCGGGCTGATCATGATCAGCCACGACCTGTCCGTGCTCGCCGCCACCTGCGAACGCATCGCCGTCATGTACGACGGGCAGATCGTCGAAGAAGGCCCCAGCACCGAGGTGATGGGCTCGCCGAAGCACGAACACACCCGGGCGCTGGCGGCGGCGTTCCCGACGGTCGGCGACCCGGTGTCCCGCTTCGCCCCCGCCACCAGCACCCCGCTGCCACCCGAACCCCCGGACCGGGTGGCGAGCGGGGAGCCGCTGCTGGCCGCGGAAAACCTGCGCGTGTCCTTCCGCGACCGCACCGGCAAGCGCATCGACGCCGTCGCCGGCGTCGACCTCACCGTGTCCCGCGACGAAATCGTCGCCCTGGTCGGGCAGTCCGGCTCCGGCAAGACCACCCTCGCCCGCACCCTGCTCGGCCTGCAGAAACCCGACTCCGGCGTGGTCCGCTACGCCGGGAAACCGGTACCTGCCGGGGGAGCGGGCCGCAAGGCCTACCGCCGCCAGGTCCAGCTCGTCCTGCAGGACCCGACGAGCGCGCTCAACCCGGCCCACACCGTGTACGAGGCCGTCGCCGAAGGCCCGCGGATCCACCGGCTCGCCGACGAACGCGCGGTCGTCCACCGGGCCCTGGAAGCCGCCGAACTGCGGCCGGCGGAGAAGTACGCCGACCGGCTCCCGCACCAGCTCTCCGGCGGCCAGCGCCAGCGCGTCGTCATCGCCGGGGCGCTGGCGCTCGAACCGTCGGTGGTGGTGGCCGACGAACCGGTCGCCTCCCTCGACGCCTCCGTCCGCGGCGAAATCCTCGCGCTGCTGCTGCGGCTGCGGCGCGAACTCGGCCTCGCCGCCCTGGTGATCACCCACGACCTGGGCCTGGCCTGGAACATCGCCGACCGCGTCGCCGTGATGTACCGCGGCGAGCTCGTCGAGACCGGAACCGTCGAACAGGTCCTGCTCGACCCGCAGCACGAATACACGAAGTCCCTGCTGGCCGCCCTGCCCGGCGGGACCGCCCAGCGGCGCACCGTGGAAACCTGATACTGCGGGAACTCCGCACGAGTGCGTTGTGTAATCTCCGAACGGAAATGGCGACCACCACCGACCCCGCACAGACGTCCTCGGCCGGACTGGCCGAGCGGCTCCGCGTGCCCTCGCGATTCCCGTACCGCACGATCGCGATGGGCACGGTCGGCAGCACGCTGCTGATGATCGCCGCCCTCGGTGCCGGCGGCATCCTCATCAAGGACCCGGTGCTCGGCCACGGCCCGCTGTCCTGGGTCCGCTACGGCCACGGCCGCATGCTCGCCAACGCCGTCCTCTACACCGGCTTCGGCCTCGTGGTGTGGGCCTGGGTCCGGCTCGGCCGTTACGTGCTGCTCGGCCGCGTCGGCAGCCGTCCCGTCCTGATCGCGGCCGGCTGCTGGATGGCGCCGCTGCTGGTCTCGCCGCCGCTGTTCACCCGCGACGTCTTCTCCTACCTCGGCCAGGGCGCCCAGCTGCTCTACGGGCTCGACCCGTACGCCAACGGCCCCGCCGAGCTCGACGTGCTGCCGAACGTGGTGCAGAACGTCCACCCGCTCTGGCAGACCACCCCGGCCCCGTACGGGCCGCTGTTCCTGCTCATCTCCAAGGGCGTCGTCGCCACCACCGGCGACAACATGATCCTCGGCGTCATCCTCATGCGCGTGGTGCTGCTGGCCGGCCTGGCGGGGACGCTGTGGGCGCTGCCGCGGCTGGTCAAGCACCTCGGCGGCAAGCTCCCGGTCGCCCTGTGGCTCGCGGTGGCCAGCCCGATGATGGTCATCCACCTCTTCGGCGGCCCGCACAACGACCTGATGATGCTCGCGTTCCTCACCATCGGCGTCCTCGCCGCCCTGGAACGCCGCCACGTCGCCGCGATCGTCCTGGTCACCATCGGCATGCTGATCAAGCCCACCGCGGCGATCGCCCTGCCGTTCCTCGTCTGGATCTGGGCCAACCACCTCGAAGGCGAGTCCAAGGTCCGCAACTTCCTGCGCGCCGGCGCCGCCTCGGTCGGCCTGTTCCTCCCGGTGTTCGTCGCCGGCACGTGGATCTCGCTCGGCTCGCTCAACCTCGGCTGGTGGTCGGGGCTGAAGGCCCCGCAGCTCATCGCGAACTGGCTCAACATCCCCACCGGCATCGGCGAGGTGTTCTACAACCTGGTCCACCTGATCGTGGACGTCCAGGTTTCGCCGTTCGTGACGGTCGCCCGCGCGGCCGGCATGCTCCTGCTGATCGCGATCGGCATCCGCCAGTGGTGGCTCGGCCGCGGCGGCGGCACCGAGGCGGTCTACCGCGCCGGGATCTCGCTCCTGGCCGTGGCGATCCTCATGCCGCCGACCCTGCCGTGGTACCTGACCTGGGGTTTCGTCCTGCTGTCGGCGTTCAAGTGGCAGCCGCGCCACCTGGCGCTCGTGGTCGCGGTCTCGGTGTTCGTGACGCTGGTGTACTACCCGACCGGCGAGCAGGCCCTGTACGACTGGTGGTTCATCGCCGGAGTCGTGCTGGCCAGCCTGTATGCGGCGGCGTCCCTGCTGCGCCCGGACCCCCTCGGCCTGATCGACGCCTGGCGCCGCCCGGAGAAGTTCCTCCGCGACTAGCTCCCCGTCCAGCCGCGCCACGTGTGCACGTCCGTGACCACCACGGCGTGCTCCGGCGGCCGCTCCGCGTACTGCTCGTACTTCGCCACCAGCCACGACGCCGGCTCCGAGCCCGGCGGCAGCACCCGAGCGGTGCCGTCCGCCCGCGCCCACCACAGCCGCGACCAGTCCTCGTCGTAACCGTCGGCCAGGAAGCACACCGCCGGGTTCGCCTCGATGTTGCGCAGGCGGCGCAGCGCCACCGAAGACTTCGGCTTGTGGTCCACCGCGAACACCACCACGTCGCCGCGCACCGCGAACGTCACCGGTACCAGGTGCGGCACCCCGGCCTCCGACACCGTCGCCAGCCGCGCCACCCGCGCGGCGGCGAACCGGTCCCGCGCCGCGTCTGGAGTCACGTCAGCGCCGGCTCGTCGAAGGTCAGCGTCCCCAGGTCCGCGTCCAGCGTCACCGGCACGCCCAGCGGCAACGTCGGCGACGACGCCACGTGCCCGAACCCGAAGTCCGCCACCAGCGGCACCCCCAGCGGCACCAGCCGGTCCGCCACGAGGGCCCGGATGTCCGCCGGGTCGCCGCACGCCGCCCACGACCCCAGGACGATCCCGCGGACCCCGGCGAACCAGCCGCTGCGCAGCAGCTGCGTCAGCATCCGGTCCAGCCGGTACACGCTCTCCGTCACGTCCTCCAGCAGCACCACCGCGTCCCGCGCCGACCCCTGCTCCGGCGTCCCGATCCCCGCCGCCAGCAGCGACAGGTTCCCGCCGGTCAACCGGCCCGACGCCCGGCCCGGCACCAGCGCCGACCCGCCCCGGACCACCAGGTTCCGCTCCGGTTCGAACAGCGCCCGCCGCAGGTGCTCGTGAGCGAAGTCGTCGAACAGCACGCTCGCCGGCATCGGGGAGAACAAACTGGACAGTCCCAAGTGGACGTCCACCGCGCGGTGCAGCGCCGTGACGTCCGACGACCCGGCCAGCACCTTCGGCCCCGCCGCCCGCAGCGCCGCCCAGTCCACCAGGTCCAGCATCCGCTGCACGCCGTAGCCGCCCCGCGCCGCCAGCACGCACCGGACGCCGGGATCCAGCCACGCCTCGGTGAACTCCGCCGCCCGCGCCGCGTCCGGACCGGACAGGTACGGCGGCGAGGCGGGCGACGCACGCACGCACGGCCCGACCCGCACCTCCACGCCCCAGCCCTGCAGCACCGGCAGCGCCTTCTCCAGCAGGTCCGCCGGCACCGGCCCGGCCGGCGCCACCAGCGCCACCGTGTCCCCGGCCCGCAACCGCGGCGGCCTCACCGCGACAGCTCCAGCCGCGCCACACCCGGCGTCTCGAACCCGAACGCCTGGCCGTAGAACGACAACTCCGCCTCCAGCGCCGCCACGATCGTCGCCGCCTGCCGGAATCCGTGCTGCTCCCCGGGGAACCGCTGGTAGGCGTACGGGATGCCGCGCCCGGCCAGTCCGGCCACGAACCGGTCGGCCTGTTCCGGCGGGCAGATCTTGTCCTCGAGGCCCTGCTGGAACAGCACCGGCCCGGCCAGCGCCCCGGCGTTCGCCAGCGGCGAGCGCTCCACGTACCGCTGCCGCGCCGCCGGCAGCGGCCCCACGAGGCCGTCGAGGTACCGGGACTCGAAGTCGTGCGTGTCGCCCTCGGTGCCGGTCCACCCGGCCAGGTCCAGCACCGGGAACATCACCGTGCCGGCCCGGTAGGTCTTCGTCGTCGTCAGCGACGCCGCCGCGGTGAACCCGCCCGCGCTGCCCCCGCGGATCCCCAGCCGGTCGCCGTCGGCCAGCCCGGCCGCCACCAGCGCCTCGGCCACCGCCACGCAGTCGGCCACGTCCACCACGCCCCACTGCTCCCGCAGCCGCTCGCGGTAGGCGCGCCCGAACCCCGTCGACCCGCCGTAGTTCACCGCCGCCACGCCGATCCCGCGGCTGGTGAAGTACGCGATCTCCAGGTCCAGCCCCGGCAGGTGCTGCCCGGTCGGCCCGCCGTGGACGTGCACCAGCAGCGGCGGCCGCTCACCCTCGGGCGCGGCGAAATCCGGGTTCCGCGGCGGGTACAGGACCACGGGCAGGGCCTCGCCGTCCGCTGTGGTGAACACCCGCTCCTGCGGCACCGGCAGGTACGCGTGCGGCAGCTCCGGCTGCGGTGTCAGGTCCGTCACCGCGCCGTCCGGGGAAACCCGCACGACCGCGGCCTCCCGCTCCGGGCCACCGGCGGCGCCCACCACGTCGTCCCCGGCGACCGCGAAGGCGGTCGAAGACCACGCCGTGAGCTCGGCCGCCACCGGCGTCACCGAGCCGTCCGCCTCGTCGAGCACCACCAGCCGCCCCGAGCACAGCACCGCGTGGCGCCCGCCGCCCAGGGCCGCGAACCACCGCGAGCCCGGCTTCCACAGCGGTCCGCCGAGCTCCTGCTCCACCGGAGCGACGTTCACCACCGACCCGTCCAGGCCGATCCGGTGCAGGTTCCACCAGCCGTCCGGGTCCAGCAGCGCCAGCAGCGACGCCGACGTCTCCCATTCGACCTGGCACACCGAGACGTCCGCGCCGCCGGCCAGCACCCGGTGCGGCCCGAACCCGCCGTCCTCGGCGACCGGCGCCACGCACAGTTCGGTGCCGTCCCACGGCATCAGCGGGTGGTCCCAGCCGAACCAGGCCGCGTGCCGCCCGTCCGGCGACAGCTTCGGCACGGTCAGGAACCGGTGGCTCGCGGCCAGCACCCGCTCGCCGCCGCCGTCGAGCCCGATCGCCACCAGCTGCCGCTCGACGTCGGTGGGACGCGGCCCGGTGCTGCGCTCCCGCACCGCCCACACCTCACCCGGCCGCCCGGCCCGCAGATCGCCGTAGCGGACCCCCTGCGGTTCGGCCGGGGACGGCGTGAGGGGCGCCACGCCGGTTTCGCTCTGCGCGTACACGCGCTGATCGGCCCAGTGCGTGAACACCACGACCCCGTCGACCGCCGCCCACGGCCGTCCGCCGTACTCGTGCAGCCGGTTGCGGACGTTCCACGGGGCGGCCAGGACGTCCTCGGTGCCGCCCGGCACCGCCCGGACCAGCGCGACCCGCCCCTGCTCACCGGGCCGCGCCTCGGCCCACCACACTTCTCCGGAGACGACGTCGAGCCACTGCGGGCCGCCACCGGCGGCGGCCACCCCGGCGGCGGTGATGGGCGAAGACCAGGTTCCGTACGGCGAGATCCGAGACACCCCCCGAGGCTAGCGGCCCCGCGAACCAGGGGCGGCGGATGCCGATCATGCGCCGGTGGCCTAGGGTCGTCAGTGCTATGTCTCGCGTAATCCACGTCTTCCGCCAGCCGGATCGGTTCGTCGCCGGCACCGTCGGCGAGCCCGGCGATCGCACGTTCTACCTCCAGGCGTCGGAGGACGTGCGCACGATCAGCGTCACCATCGAAAAACAGCAGGTCGTCGTCCTCGCGGAACGGCTGAGCTCGCTGCTGGAGGAGGTCGCCAGCCGGTTCGGCGCCGACGTGCCCGACGACGCTCCCGACGACCTCGTCGACCTCGACCCCCTCACCGTGCCGGTCGAGGAGGAGTTCCGCGTCGGCACCATGGGGCTGGGCTGGGACGCCGACAGCAGCGCGGTCGTCATCGAACTGCTCGCCATCACCGAAGGCGAGGTCGACGAAACCGTCGTGCTCGACGACACCGAGGAGGGCCCGGACGCGGTCCGCGTCTTCCTCAGCCCGGCCGCCGCCCGCGCCTTCGCCGAGCGCGCCGACCGCGTCGTCAACGCCGGCCGCAAGCCGTGCCCGCTGTGCGGCGAGCCGCTCGACCCGGCCGGGCACATCTGCCCCCGGCAGAACGGCTACCGGCGCGAGACCGACGCGGGCGAAGACTGACCATGACGCCTGTCCCGGCCGACCCCGCCTCCCGCGAACTCGTCACCCACGGCCGCATCGACGTCGAAGGCCGGCTCGTCGACGCCTCCAACGTCACGCTGTTCTGCAACATCGAACTCGACGGCGTCACCGGCCGGGTCGTGTACAAGCCGGTGTCGGGGGAGCGGCCGCTGTGGGACTTCCCCGACGGCACCCTGGCCGGGCGCGAGGTCGCCACCGCGATCATCGCCGACACGACCGGCATCGGCGCGATCCCGCCGACCGTGCTGCGCGACGGCCCGTTCGGCCCCGGCATGGTCCAGCTGTGGGTGGAGACCACCGAGGACGACCTGGTGGAGGTCCTGCCGCCCGCCGACGTGCCCGACGGCTGGCGCGTGGTCCTGCACGCCCACGACCGGGCCGGCGAGCCCGCGGTCCTGGCCCACGCCGACCACCCCGGCCTGCGCGACCTCGCCGTGCTCGACATCGTCACCAACAACACCGACCGCAAGGGCGGGCACCTGCTGCCCGGCACCGACGGCCGCGTCTACGGCGTCGACCACGGCATCTGCCTGCACACCGACCCCAAGCTGCGGACCGTCCTGTGGGGCTGGATCGGCGAGCCGGTGCCGCCCGACACCGTCGAGAAGCTGCGCAAGCTGCGCTCGGAACTCGACGGCGGCCTCGGCCGGACCCTCGCCGAGCACATCACGAAGCTCGAAATCCGCGCACTGGCCGAACGCACCGACGTGCTGCTCGCCGAGGGCATCTTCCCCGAACCCGGCGACGACTGGCGCGCGATCCCGTGGCCCCTGTTCTGATCGACGACGCCGCCCGCGCGCGGCTGGCCGGCCGTTTCGGCGCCGAGCTGGCCGGACCGTGGTGCGACGCGCTGCCGGACCTGGTCGCCCGGCTGGCCGCGAAGTGGGGCCTGACCGTCCGCGAAGCCCGGCCCGGCAACACCGGCCGCACCCTGCTGTGCACCGGCCCGGCCGGTGAGCTGCAGGTCCTCAAGCTGACCCCCGACCACGAAGTCGCCCGCCTGGAGTTCGCCGGGCTGCAGGCGTGGAAGGGCTGCTCGCGGGCGGTGCAGGTGCTCGACACCGACCTGGACGTCGGGGCGATCCTGCTCGAAGGCCTGGTCCCCGGCACCGAACTGCGCGGCCGGGACGTCCCGTGGCCGCAGGTCGGGCGCCTGCTCACCGAGCTGCACAGCGTGCCGCCCCCGGCCGGCCTGCCGCCGCTGACCGAGCGCGTGACGTTCATGTACGACATCACCGAGCGGACCCTCGCGGAGTCCGCGGCCGGGCACCTCCTGCCGCCCGGGCTCCTCGCGGAAGCCCGCGGCCGGGCCCTGGCCCTGGCCGGGGACGGCCCGGTCGCGGTCGTCCACGGCGACCTGCACCCCGGCAACGTCCTCGACGCCGGCCCCCGCCGCGGCCTGGTCGCCATCGACCCGCGCCCGAGCGTCGGCGACCCGGCGTTCGACCTCGCCGACTGGCTCTACCTGCCCCTGGCCGCGGGCGGCACCGTCGACGACGGCATCGAGGCGCTCCGCCCCCACCTGCCCGGCCTCGACGCCGGGCGGGCCCGCGCGTGGTGCGCCGCGCTGGCTCCGCTGGCCGCCCTCGCCCCGCTGCGCCGGGGTGAGCGCACGCCGTTCACCGATGCCCTGCTGGAGATGGCCCGCTGACCGGCGTGGCATGACCCGCCGCGGCCGTCACCGCCGCTAGGTTCCCAGGTCGTGCGCTCCCACTCCTATGACGACGTGCTCGCCGGCCCCCGCCGCAGGAAGGTGCCGGAGGTCCCCGCCGAACCCGGTCTGGTCGTCGAGGACCCGGCCAGCGGCTACTGCGGCGCGGTGGTGAAGATCGAGTACGGGAACGTCGTGCTCGAAGACGCCAAGGGCCGCCACCGCGTCTTCCCGCTCGCCCCCGCCGGGTTCCTGCTGGAAGGCAAGCCGGTCACCCTCGTCCCGGTGAAGACGGTGAAAGCCCCGGTCAAGCAGGTGTCGGCGTCCGGATCGGTGAAGGTGCAGGGTCTGCAGGCCCGCGTCGCCCGCGACTCCCGCATCTGGGTCGAAGGCAAGCACGACGCCGAGCTCGTCGAGCGCGTCTGGGGCCACGACCTGCGCGTCGAAGGCGTCGTCGTCGAGCCGCTCGACGGTGTCGACGTGCTCGCCGACCGGATCGCGGAGTTCGGCACCGGGCCCGGCCGCCGGCTCGGCGTGCTGGTCGACCACCTGGTGCCCGGCAGCAAGGAGTCCCGGCTCGTGGAGGCCGTCCGGGACGAGAACGTGCTGGTCACCGGCCACCCCTACATCGACGTGTGGGAAGCCGTGCGGCCGGAGGCGGTCGGGATCAGGGCGTGGCCGAAGATCCCCCGCGGCACCGAGTGGAAGCAGGGCATCTGCGACGCGCTCGGCTGGGGGCAACCTTTCGAAGGCTGGCAGCGTGTCCTGAGCGGGGTGAGCAGTTTCCGCGACCTCGAGACCCCGCTCATCGGGGCCGTGGAGCGGCTCATCGACTTCGTCACCGAACCGGCGGAAGAGGGCTGAATGTCCGTTTTGTCCAAGGTCACGCGAAGGTTACGTCCCGTCACTGCTCCGGTGCGAACCGGCGCGATCTGAGAGCATGAAGCCATGGCTTGGGCACTGGTCTGGTTGATCGTCGGCATCGCCCTGATGATCGCCGAAGTCGTCTCCGGCGACTTCGTGCTGATCATGCTGGGCGTCGCCGCGCTGTTCGGCGCCGGGGCCGAGGTCCTCACCGGGAACCTGCTCGTCGACGTCGCCGTGTTCGCGGTCGCCTCGGTCGGCATGCTCCTGCTGGTCCGCCCCGCCCTCAAGCGGCGCCTGCTGTCCGGGCCGGCCCACCACACCGGCATCGACGCGCTGATCGGCGCCCGCGCCGTCGTGTTGTCCACAGTGGACGCCGAGGCGGGCCAGGTCAAGCTGGGCGGCGACGTCTGGTCGGCCCGCAGCCTGGGGGAGCACCTCCCGCCGATCCAGCCCGGCACCTCGGTCACCGTCGTCGAGATCTCCGGCGCGACGGCCGTCGTGTCGGCCGAGCCGTGAGCCTGGGGCTCGTCATCGTCGGCGACGGCCACGCCGCGGTGATCGAACGCGGCGGGAAGTTCCGCACCGTGCTCGGCCCCGGCCGCCACTTCGTGCTCCCGTTCGCCGACCGGGTCCGGGCCCGCGTCGACCTGGGCGAACAGATCCTGTCCGCCCCGCCCCGGCCGGTCGAGGCCGGCGACGGGCAGGACGTCCTCATCGGCTTCGAGGTCACCTTCGCGGTGACCGACCCGCGCCTGGCCGCCTACGGGATCTCGAACCCGGCGCTGGCGATCGAGCAGCTGACCCGCACCGCGCTGCGGCAGGAAGCCGGCCTGACCACGGCCGAGCGCGCCGTCACCGCGCCGGGCGACCTGCACCGTACAGTGTGGACGGTCCTGCACGACACCACCGGCCGCTGGGGCATCACCGCGAAGGAGCTCAAGCTCGCGGTGCGCCCGCCCGCGGCACCCACAACGCCGTCAACCGCGCAAGAATGGTACTAGGTAAGGGGAAAGTCTCTTGACCGGATTCGCGATCGGCTTGGTCATCGCCTTGGTCCTGCTCGTGATCATCACGATAGCCAAGGCGGTCATGGTGGTGCCGCAGGCGCAGTCGGCCGTGATCGAGCGGCTCGGCCGGTTCCGCACGGTCGCCTCGCCCGGCCTCAACATCCTCGTGCCGTTCCTGGACAAGGTGCGCGCCCGGATCGACCTGCGCGAGCAGGTCGTCTCGTTCCCGCCGCAGCCGGTGATCACCGAGGACAACCTGACGGTGTCGATCGACACGGTCGTGTACTTCCAGGTCACCGATTCGCGTGCCGCGGTGTACGAGATCTCCAACTACATCGTCGGTGTCGAGCAGCTGACCACCACCACGCTGCGCAACGTGGTCGGTGGCATGAGCCTCGAGCAGACCCTGACCTCCCGCGACTCCATCAACAGCCAGCTGCGCGGCGTGCTCGACGAAGCCACCGGCCGCTGGGGCATCCGCGTCGCCCGCGTCGAGCTGAAGGCGATCGACCCGCCGCCGTCCATCCAGGACTCGATGGAGAAGCAGATGCGCGCCGACCGCGAGAAGCGCGCGATGATCCTCACCGCGGAAGGTCAGCGGGAGTCGGCGATCAAGACCGCGGAAGGCCAGAAGCAGAGCCAGATCCTCGCCGCCGAAGGTGCCCGGCAGGCGACCATCCTCGCCGCCGAGGCCGAGCGGCAGTCCCGCATCCTGCGGGCCCAGGGTGAACGCGCCGCGCGCTACCTGCAGGCGCAGGGCCAGGCGAAGGCGATCGAGAAGGTGTTCGCCGCGATCAAGGCCGGCCGCCCGACCCCGGAGGTGCTGGCCTACCAGTACCTGCAGACGCTGCCGCAGATGGCCCAGGGCGACGCGAACAAGGTCTGGATGATCCCCAGCGACTACGGCAAGGCCCTCGAAGGCTTCGCCCGCGCGCTCGGCGCCCCGGGCGACGACGGCGTGTTCCGCTACGAGCCGCCGAAGGACGACGACGTCCCGGACAAGGTCGACCTCGAGGACGAAGAGGTCGCCGACTGGTTCGAGACCAAGAGCGACCCGAAGGTCGCCGAGGCCGTCGCGGCCGCGGAAGCGGTGGCGCGCAAGGAGGTCCCGGCGATCGGGGCGCCCTCATCGCCGCCCGTCCGGCCGTCGATCCCGCGCCCGGCCCAGCAGCAGGCCGAGCCGGAGGCCGACGAGGACCGCGGCACGGAGGCGGTGCCCCCGCCGCAGCAGCCGTCGACCCCGAAGAGCGGCCAGCCCGCGCTGCCGCAGCCGCAGGCCCCGGCCGGCCCGCCCCCGGGTGGCCAGTACCAGGGCCCGCCGCCGCAGGCCCCGCCGCCGGGCCAGTTCGGCGGCCCCCAGCAGAACCCGGGCACCGGCCCGTTCCCGCAGCAGCCCCCGTTCGGCGGCCCCCAGGGCGGCCCGCGCCGCTGACGTCCGGCACGCCGAAGGCCGCCACCGAAGGTCGGTGGCGGCCTTCGTTTCGTTCAGCGCTGGTAGACGGTGACGTCGTCGATGTCGGCCTTCGAGCGGTCCTTCAGGAAGATCACGCACAGCACGGTGACCACCGCGGACAGGATGATGTAGCCGGAGATCGCGTACGGCGTCCCGGTCGTGTGCAGCAGCCACGTCGCCAGCAGCGGCGCCGGCCCGCCCGCGAACACCGACGCCAGCTGGTAGCCCAGCCCCGCGCCGCCGTAGCGCAGGTGCGTCGGGAAGCTCTCGCCGATCAGCGCCGCCTGCGGGCCGTACTGCAGCGCGTGCGGGACGAACGACACGACGACCGCGACGAACACCAGCGCGTGGCTGCCGTGCGCCAGGATCGTGAAGTACGGGAACGCGATCAGCCCGGTCAGCACCGCCCCGCACAGGTAGACCCGCTTGCGGCCGAAGGTGTCCGACAGCGAGGAGAACAGCGGGATCAGCGCCAGCTCGCAGGCGGCGCCGACGAGGACGGCGTTGAGCACGAACGTCTTGCTGAAGTCGTGCCGCGACACGACGTAGATCAGCACGTAGCTGGTGAACAGGTAGAACGGCATCTGCTCGCTGAACCGCACGCCGGCCGAGAGCAGGATTTCCCGCCAGTGGTGCCGGATCGCGTCGAGCACCGGGGTGCGGGCGGTCTGCCGGTTCTCGACGAGCTTGGCGAACATCGGCGTCTCGAGGATCTTCAGCCGGATCACCAGGCCGACCGCGACCAGCACCAGGCTGAGCAGGAACGGGATCCGCCAGCCCCAGGAGTCGAACGCGTCGGGGGACAGCGTCGCCGACAGCAGCGTCATGCCGCCGGTGCCCAGCACCAGCCCGACCGGGACACCGATCTGGGCGAAACTGCCGAGCAGCCCGCGTTTGCGCTGGTCACCCCACTCCATGGCAAGCAGCACCGAGCCGCTCCACTCACCGCCGATGGCGATGCCCTGCACCAGCCGCAGCAGCACCAGGATCAGCGGCGCGGCGATCCCGATCGCGGACGTCCCGGGCAGCATCCCGACCACGCCGGAGGAGATGCCCATCAGCAGCAGCGTGACGATCAGCGTCGCCTTGCGCCCGATCCGGTCGCCCCAGTGCCCGAAGATCGCGGCCCCAACCGGCCGCGCGGCGAACCCGACCGCGTAGGTGGCGAACGACTGCATGGCCCCCGCGTACGCGCTCGAGGCGGGGAAGAACAGGTGCGGGAAGACCAGCGCCGCCGCGGTGTTGTAGAGGAAGAAGTCGTACCACTCGATGGTCGTGCCGATGGCGCTCGCCAGCGCCGCCCGCCGTACCTGCACTCGCCCCGACCTGCTGTCCGGCGCCACCTGGTGAGTGACGCCGTTGTCGCCCAGAACCATCTCGCAACACCTCCGGTGACCGATGTCACACAACAGTGTGACGCGCGTCGACGCTTTCGGCGATCGATGACTCGGTTTCCGTCCGGTGCGTGACGGGGTACCGCGAAAACCAGGGGCTACGACACCGACCGGGGTCCGTCGTGGATCGCCTGGGTGCGGTTCTCCAAGACGTGGCGGACCGCCTACGTCCACGGCCGGGAGCTGCGCCGGTGGCCGGGGCAGTGGGACGCCAACTTCGTCGACGACGACGCAGCCGCCCGCTACGCCGCTTTCCTCGGCGGCGCGCCCGACACCAAACTTGCCGGCTAGGCAACTTTGCAGATTCGGCAAACTTCGGTACCGTGAAGCCATGGACACCGGACACGGCCTGCGCGAGCGCAAGAAGCACGAAACGCGCATCGCGCTGAGCTGGGCGGCGATCCGGCTGACCGTCGAGCGCGGGTTCGACAACGTCCGGATCGAAGACATCGCCGCCGAAGCCGGGGTGTCCACCCGGACCTTCAGCAACTACTTCGGCAGCAAGGGCGAGGCCATCGTGGCCCGCCACCACGACCGGGCCCGCTCGATCGCCGCCGCGCTGCGGGAACGGCCGGACGGCGAGCCGATCTGGGAGGCCATCACCCAGGCCGCGCTCGCCGGGTTCGCCCTCGGCGAACCCATGCCCGGCAAGGGGATCCCGGACCAGGCGTGGGTGGAGGGGCTGCGGCTGATGGTCGCCGAACCCGCGCTGCAGGGCGAGTTCCAGAAGGCCGGCGCGGCCGCCGAAGCCGAGTTCGCGCTCGTCGTCGCCGAACGCACCGGCACCGATGCCACCCGGGACGTCTACCCGCGGCTCGTCGCGGGCGTCGTCGGGGCCGCGCTCAACGTCGTCACCCAGCAGTGGCTCGTCGCCGAGCCGTCGCAGTCGCTGGAAAGCATCCTGCGGGACGTGTTCGGGCGGCTCGCCGCCGGCCTGCCCGCCCCGCGCTAGACCACGCCGCACTCATGCCCGCGTGCGCCGGGCTTCTTCGGCGTGCCCATTTTCCCTGCCACCACAAGGAGTTCCGTCATGGAAGACGTCGTCATCGCCGGAGCCGGCCCCAACGGCCTCATGCTCGCCTGCGAACTCGCCCTCGCCGGCATCCGGCCACTGGTCCTGGAACGGCTGCCCGAGCCGACCACCGAAAACCGCGCCAACGGCCTCGTCGGCCAGGTCGTCCGCCTCCTCGACCGCCGCGGCCTGCACGAACGCCTCGCCGGGCCGATCGGGCCACCCGTGCCCGGCTTCGTCTTCGGCGCGATGCGCCTGGACCTCACCCTCGCCGAGCGCAATCCGCTCCACGTCCTCGGCGTGCCGCAACGCCGCATCGCGGCGATGCTCGAGGAACGCGCCGCCGAACTCGGCGTCGAGATCCGGCGCGGGCACGAGCTCGCCGGCCTCGCCCAGGACGCCGACGCGGTCACCCTCGAGGTCACCGGTCCGGACGGGCCCTACCGGCTGCAGACCCGGTACCACGTCGGCGCCGACGGCGGACGCAGCGTCACCCGCAAGATCGCCGGAATCGGCTTCCCCGGTGTCACCGACGACCGCACCGTCTCCCACTCCGCGAACGCGACCGTGCCGGCGGAGTTCACGGACCCGGAATCCGGCGGGCTGCGGATACCGGGCCGCGGCGTGATCCCGCCGTTCTTCCACTACCGCACCGAAAACGGCCTGTTCGCCTACGCGCCGTTCCCGGCGGGCACCCTCGTCACCGCGATGGAGTGGACCGGCGACGAAGGGTCCGACGACGAACCGCCGATGTCCCTCGGCGAGGTGCGCGCGAGCATCCGGCGCGTCCTCGGGTTCGACCTGCCCCTCGGCGAGCCCGAAGGGGCGGGGCCGCACCTGCTGCGGCGGTTGCGCGGGCGCAACACACGGCTGGCCGAAAAGTTCCGCGAAGGGCGCGTTCTGCTGGTCGGCGACGCCGCGCACGTCCACTCCGCGATCGGCGGTCCCGGCCTCAACCTCGGCCTGCAGGACGCCGCCGGTCTCGGCTGGAAGCTCGCCGCCACGCTGCACGGCTGGGCGCCGGAGGGGCTGCTCGACACCTACGAAAGCGAACGCCGTCCGGTCGCCGAGCGCGTGGTCATGCACACCCAGGCCCAATCCGCGCTCATCGCCCCGGGCGGGGACGTCACGGCGCTGCGCGAGTTGTTCGGCGAGCTGTTGCGGCTCCCGAGCACGGTGCAGCACATCGCGGATCTCATGTCCGGCGCCGACGTCCGCTACGAACCGGCCACCGGCCACCCGCTGGACGGCCGCTGGGCGCCGGACCTCGTGCCCGCCGAGCTGACCCGGACGGCCCGCCCGGTGCTGCTGGACTTCACCGGCTCGCTCGGCGACGAGCTGCGCGGCTGGGGCGACCGGGTCGATCTGGTCCCCGGCACCGCGCAGGACGACGTGACCGCGCTGCTGGTCCGGCCCGACGGGTACGTGGCCTGGGCGACCAGCTCGGCCACCCCGGACGACGCGGACCGCAAAGCCCTGCGGACCGCTCTCGAACGCTGGTTCGGCGACCCCCTTGACGCGTAGGAGATCTCCTACGTAATGTCGGCGGCATGACGATCACCCACGTGCAGTTCCTGACCCTGCCGGTCGCCGACCACGCCCGCGCGCGGGACTTCTACGTCGGCAAGCTCGGTTTCGAAGCGCTCGTCGACCGCCGCACGCCCGAGGGCGGCCGGTTCGTGCTGGTCGCGCCGAAGGGGGCGAAGACCGGCGTGGTCCTCACCGACCAGCAGGTCACCGGCGCCGGCGGCGGGCCGCAGCACTTCCAGCTGCAGTCCACCGACCTCGACGCCGACGTCGCCGCGCTGCGGGCGGCCGGGGTGGAGGTCGCCGACCCGGAAGTGCGGCCGTGGGGCCGGGCGACGTCGTTCCGGGATCTCGACGGCCACACCCTCGGCCTGCTCGAGCCGTCGGACTTCGGCGCCGTGCCGCGCTGATGCCGGTCAACGACGACGTCTTCGCCGCCCTGGCCAGCCCGGCGCGGCGCGAGGTGCTGCGGCTGCTGCTCGACGGCCCGATGGCCGCCGGCGCGATCGCCGAGCGGTTCGCGATGGCCCGGCCCAGCCTCTCGGAACACCTGCGGGTGCTGCGGGAGGCGGGCCTGGTCACCGAGCAGCGCCAGGGCCGCAACCGCGTCTACCGGCTGGACGCGGCCCCGCTGGAAGAGGTCGCGGACTGGCTGACCCCGTACGAGCGCTTCTGGCGCACCAAGCTCGCCAACCTGCGCGACCTGCTGGACGAAGAGGAAGACCTGTGACCGACGACGACCCGGCCGCGATCCACGTCGACCAGTTCCTCGCCCACCCGGCCGCCAGGGTGTGGCGCGCCTTGACCGAGCCGGACCTCCTGGAGCGCTGGCTGAACATGCCCAACGACATCAAACCCGTGGTGGGGCACCGGTTCGAGCTGCTGGCCGAGCCGGTGCCGGCGGCCGGGTTCGCCGGGGGCCCGGTCGCGTGCGAGGTCCTCGAGGTCGAGCCCGAGCGCCGGCTCAGCATCCGCTGGGGTCCGCAGTGGACGGTCACCTGGCGGCTCGAACCGGAGGGCACCGGCACCCGGCTGTTCCTCAGCCACGAAGGGTTCGACCCGGACGACGAGTTCCAGCGCATCTCGCGGCGGATCATGGGGGCCGGCTGGCGCTCCCACGTACCACGGGCCCTGGCCCGGTTGCTGGACACGCTGCCGAGCCGCCCGTAAGGAGGCCGGTCTCCGCATGGCGGGTAACGGCGGCCACGAAGCCGTTCGGCCGTGGCCGGGCCGCCGGGATCGGCGCAGTACGATCGGAGGGTGAATCCCGCCGCCGCTGACCCCGCGTCGAAACCCTTGCGCGCCGACGCCCGGCGCAACCGGGCTCGCGTGCTGCAGGCGGCCGAGAACGTCTTCGCCGCCAAGGGCACCGGGGCGCCCACCGAGGAGGTCGCGCGCGTCGCCGGCGTCGGTATCGGCACGGTGTTCCGGCACTTCCCGACGAAGGAGGCGCTGCTCGAAGCGGTGCTCTTCGCGCGGCTGCGCCGGTTCGTCGACGAGGCCGAAGCGGCCGTCGCGGCGGAGTCGGCGGACCCCGGCGCCGCGTTCTTCGCCTTCCTCACCAGCTGGGTGGAGATGTCGAGCGCGAAGAACGCCTACTTCGAGGCCCTCACCGCGGCGGGGGTGACGGTCCCGGTGGCGAAGTCCGACACCGGCGCGCGTCTGATGTCGGCGCTGGGTGTGCTGCTGTCGCGGGCGCAGGAGGCCGGTGCGGTCCGCGGCGACCTCGCCGTCGGCGAGCTCGTCCCGGTGATCATCGGGGTCGCGCGGGCGGCCGAGTACGCCGGCCCGGACGCGCCCCTGCGCGACCGGGCCGTGGCGATCCTCTTCGACGGCCTCCGCCCGTCAGCGGGAAACCGGAGCTGACTCGACCGGCGCCAGCGCCGGGCGTTTCGCGGTGAGCGTGTCGCCGGAGGACTCGCCCCGCAGCCGGCGCCGCACCCACGGCAGCGCGTGTTCCTGCGCCCACTTCAGGTTCTGGCTCCGGCGCGCGGCGGGACTCAGCACCACGCGCGGCGCCGGTTCCGGGTTGACCAGCGGGTGTTCCACACCGAGCACCCGCAGCACCTCGATGGCGACCTCGGTGTGCCCGAGCGTGTTGAGGTGCAGGCGGTCCGGCGCCCAGAACCGGCGGTCGCACAGCTGCCGCATCGACCACAGGTCCACCAGCAGCGCATCGTGACGCGCCGCGATGCCGCGAACGAGCTCGTTGTAGATGGCCACCCGGCCGCGGATCGCGCGGAACAGCGGGTCCTCGACGCCGTCGACCCCGGTGAACAGGACGAGGCGGGCGCCCGTCGCCCGGATCCTCGCGACGGCGGCTTCGTAGTCGGCCATCAGCCCGTCGATGTCGACCTTGGGCCGCATCAGGTCGTTGCCGCCGGCGTAGAGGCTGACGAGATCGGGCTCCATGGCCAGCGCCGGTTCGAGCTGCTCGGCGAGCACCTGCGGCAGCAGCTTGCCCCGGATGGCGAGGTTGGCGTACCGGAATCCCGGCTCGCGCGCGGCGAGCTGCTCGGCCACGCGATCGGCCCAGCCACGCACCCCGTTCGGGGCGGCGGGGTCGTCGTCACCGACGCCTTCGGTGAACGAGTCCCCCAGGGTCACTAAGCGCTTGCTCATGTGTCCAGTGTAGGCAGGGCGGAGAACGAGGTTCCGCCAGGAGTGTCCTCTGCCTTGGCCACCTTTCCACGCTCGACGGCTACGCCGGCCACCGCAGCCATTGGGCAGGCGGGGCCCCGGCTCCTTGGCCCACCGCGCGGCCGCCTACCACCATGGTGACTCGGCCAGGACCTGCCCGGCGAACGCGCCGTTCCTCCGCGCGGACTTCGACCTGGAGCTGCTCGGCGCCCGGACCTTCGACGCCACACGCAGGTGCTGACCTACCGCCCGGCCCGGCATGGTCGACCGGCGCAGCCGTTCCGCCCGGCGCGGAATCCGTGGACCGCCGCCCCGCGAGCCCGGTACACGGGACAGGTGACCGACTACGACGCGATCGCCGACTGGTACGAGACCACCCTCGTCCCCACCTGGCGCGAGGACCCGCTGGAGTTCGGGCCGACGCTGCGGGAACTCCTCGGCCCGGGCTCGGGACCGTGCCTGGAGCTCGGCTGCGGCACCGGCGCCCACGCCGGGCGGCTCCGGGAGCTCGGGCGCACGCCGCTCGGGGTCGACGTCTCCGCCGGGATGCTGCGGCACGCGGCCGCGCGGTTGCCGGTCGTGCGGGGTGATGCCACGGCGTTGCCGATCGCTTCCGGGGTGCTGCCCGCCGCCGTCGCGATCATGGTCCACACCGACATGCCCGCCTACCCGGCGGTGCTGCGCGAAGCGGCCCGTGTCCTGGCGCCGGGCGGGGTGTTCGTGCACGTCGGCGTGCACCCGTGCTTCTGCGGCGGGTTCGCCGACCGCAGCGACAGCCGGGCCGTGGTCATCCGCCCCGGCTACCGGGAATCCGGCTGGACGATGGAGTCGTGGAGCGACCAGGGCCTGCGGGACAAGGTCGGCGCCACCCACCTGCCGCTGCCGGCGCTCCTGGGCGCGGTCCTCGACGCGGGCCTGGTGTTCGAGCGCTTCGCCGAGGGTGGCGCGCCGACCCCGACCGTCCTGGCCTGGCGGGCGAGAAAGCCTAGGCGCTGACCTGCCGCGCCCGGTGCTCGGCGACGTGGACCCGCGTCGCGCAGCGCGTCGAGCAGAACCGGCGGCGGCCGTTGCGCGAGGTGTCGACGTACGCCGTTTCGCAGCCTTCGCGGCTGCAGATGCCCAAGCGGTCCGGGGCTTCGCACACCAGGTGGGCCAGGCCGCCCGCGGTGTACGCGCGGACCCGGCCCACCGGGCCCGCGTCCGCCGCCGAGTAGTGCAGGTGGGGTGGCTTGCCGTCGTGGGTGGTGATGTACGGCCGGCAGGCCGCTTCGGCCAGCAGGTCGTTGACCAGCCCCGGCCGGTCCGCCGGGGCCGCGGCGAACACCGGCCGCAGGTGCTCCGCCCACGCGCCGATCCGGGCCGCTTCGCCGGCGGTCAGGGCCGGAATGGACATGCCGTTGCGGACCATGCCGTCGAGGAGCTCGCTCGCCGACCCGGCGTTGACCAGGTCGGCGGCCACGAGCGCGGCCGGCCCGCCGTAAGGGTTGAAGTGCACTGAAGCATTACAGCACGATCGGGGCATGGATCGGAACCGTTGCCCCCGCTGCGGCTGGCCGCTGGCCGAACTCACCGCGACGCGGCCCGTCACCCACCGGCTCGACTACGTGCGCTGCGTCTGCGGCAGCTGGCTCGCCCGCCTCGACGGCGAAGTCGTCGGCGCCACCCGCGCGCGGCTGACCCCGTGAGGCGGGCGGAGCCGGCTCGTCAGGTGCCGATGGTGGCCACCGTCTCGACGCCGTAGGTGTGCGCGTAGCCGTTTTCGGTGCCCACCAGCAGGTCGACGACGTCGAAGTAGCGGTCCCAGAAGGGGGTTTCGCGCAGGGCGTCGATCAGCAGCCGGTAGGCCGCGTGGTCGTCGGCTTCCCAGACCCAGACGTCGGTGACCCGTGCCGAGTAGAACTCCGTGTCGTAGAAGCGGCAACGGACACCGTGGGTGCGGGCCTCGATCACCGGGACGACCTCGGTGGTGAAGGCGTGGATGCGTTCGGCGACGGACATCGCCAGCCACTCGGGGCTGGTCTTGACCAGCATGAACGCGGTGACCGGGGGCTCAGCGGGCATCGACGGCCTCCGCGGTGACCAGGGGCTTCAGCACGTCCGCGCACCACTGCGCGAACCCGGTGCCCGCGCGCGGGCACCGTTCGACCCCTGAGTCCAGGCCCTCGTCCTTGGCGCGCTTCATCTCGACCATGCCTTCGACGAACGTCTCGTCGAGGCCGTAGCCGAGCATCGTGGACCGCAGGTCGCCGAGCGATTCGCGCTCATAGCGGACCGGGCGGCCCAGCTCCGCGGTCATGATGCGGGCGAGGTCGTCGGGGGAGAGGTCCTGCGGGCCGAGCACCGGGACGCTGCCGGTGCCGGACCACGAGCGGTCCAGCAGCAGCCCGGCCGCGGCCGCGGCGATGTCGGCGACGGCCACCAGCGGAGCCTTCCGGTTCGCGGCGACGGTGTCGGTGAAGACGCCGCGTTCCCGGATCGAGCCGGCCTCTTCCAGCAGGTTCTCGTAGAAGGACGGGCAGGCCAGGGCGCGGTAGGCGACGCCGGAGCCGGCGATGAGGTCGTCCATGGCGAGGGACGCAGTGACCAGCCCGGCCTTCCCGGCCAGCGGGGTGTCGCGGCCGAGCGCCGAGACACCCACGACGTGGCCCACGCCGTGGGCGGCGAAGGCTCGCACGGCCGGGCGGGTGAAGCCGCGGTACGCCTGGTCGGGCGGCACCGAGCCGTCCGGCGGCACGAGCCAGAAGACGGCGTCGGCCCCGGCGAAGGCGCGGTCGACGGTCTCGGCGTCGCCGTGTGAGCCGGTGACGACGTCGACGCGGTCGAGGACGGACTCGGGCAGCCGGGCCGGGTCGCGGACCACGACGCGCAGCTCCTCGCCGGGGGCGGCCTCGACCAGCAGTGACAGCAGCCGCCGGCCGATGTTCCCGGTGGGGGCGGTGATGACGATCATGAAAACCTCGGTCGGGATCGGGATCGGATGACCCCTTCAGCGTGCTGATCCGTACCGCATTGCCACAATGGGAACCTCAGCATCCAATCATTGCCTGAAACGGAACAATGCCGGTGAGCACCCTCGACGCGAATCTGGCCGTCGCCCTCGACGCCCTGTTGACCGAACAGAGCGTCACGCGCGCGGCCGCGCGGCTGCAGACGTCACCCGCGGCGATGAGCCGGACTCTCGCCTGCCTGCGCCGGGTGCTGCAGGACCCGCTCCTGGTGCGGGCCGGGCAGGCGATGGTGCCGACCCCGCGCGCCGAGGGGCTGCGGGACGAAGCCGCCGCGGTGGTCCGCCGGCTCGAGGCGTTGCTCACGCCGGGCGGCGGGGTCGACCTCGCGGCCCTGCGGCGCACCTTCACCGTCCAGACCTCGGACCTGGTCGGCGCGGCTTTGGCGCCGGGGCTGCTGGAGCTGGCCCGCCGCGAGGCCCCGGGCGTGTCCCTGCGGGTGCTGGCCGAGGAGTGGGAAGCCGGTCCCGCGCTGCGCGAAGGCCGCGTCGACCTGGAGATCGGGGCCATCGACCACGTCGACCCGGAAACCCGGGTGGAGGACCTGGTCCGCCTGCGGATGACGGCGGGTGTCCGGGCCGGGCACCCGCTCGACGGGGAGACCCTGACCCCCGCCGCCCTGGCCGCGGCCGAGCACGTGGTGGTCAGCCGGAAAGGCCGGTTCACCGGGCCGCTGGACGGGGCGCTGGCCGAGCACGGCCTCGGCCGGCGGGTCAGCGTGGTGCTGCCCGGCCACCTGGCGGCGATGGCGCTGGCCGCGGCCGGCGATCTGGTGTGCCTGGTGCCGGCCGAACAGCCGGGCGAGCCGCCATCACCCCTCGGCGACGCGGCCCGCGCGATGGGCCTGCGCCTGCTGGACATCCCGCTGCCGTTGCCGCCGCTGGTGATCGGCATGGCGTGGCACCCGCGCCACACCGCCGACGGCGGCCACCGGTGGCTGCGTGGTGCCGTGCGCCGGGTGTTGTGCCCCTGACGGGCTCAGAGGTCGAGCGCGCCCGCCGCGTTGTCGTTCCACTGGTCGACGCGGCGGATGTACTCGTACAGCGCGCGGCTGCCGCGCACCCAGCGGCCCTGGTCGGCGATCGCCAGGTCGTCGGCCCCGGCGCGGCGGGCCTCGGTGGCGAACCCGGACCGCAGGGAGTGCCCGGTCACCGGGTACGGCAGGCCCGCGCGCACCCCGGCCCGGGTGAGGATCTGGTTGACGCCCGTGGTGGTCAGCGCGGGCACCCCGACGTTGCCGTGCCGGTCGACGCGGCGGAACGCCGGTCCCTCGGTGATCCCGGCGCCGGATCGCCACGCGTGCCAGGCCCGGACGGGGTCGGTGTCGGGGTTCTCGCGCCGCGGGACGACCATGTCGCCGGTGCTCTTGCCGTGCCGGACGGTCACCGCCAGGCCCCGGTCCTCGACCGGCTGCACGTCGGTGACCAGCAGGTTCGCCAGGTCGGAGCAGCGGGCGGCGATCGGGAAGCCGATCAGCAGCATCGCCCGGTCGCGGGCGCCGGCGAGGGTGTCCGGGCACGCGCGCGACATCGCCCGCAGGTCGGCGAGGGTGACCATGGTGGCCTTGCCGCGGCCGCGCTGGATCCCCTCCCTGGCCAGCCGCTGCCGGTAGCCCTTCAGCGCCCGCCACGCGGCGCGGCTCGCCTCCGGATCGACGACGACCTTGTGGTGGCGCAGCCCGGCGAGCGCGCCGGTGAGGCGCCGCTCGATCGTGGACGGCGCCGCCGGGGCGGCCCGCTCGGGCACCTCGGGCACGGTGCGTTCGCCCGGCCGCAGCGTGCGTCCGCGTTCGAGCCAGACGACGAACCCGGTCAGCGCGCCGATCGAGGCCGACAGCGGCGGGATCCCGGCTTCGGCGGTGTAGTCCTGCCAGACCTGCCAGTCCTGGGCGTAGGCCTTGAGCGTGTTGGGCGGCCGCTGCTCGTCGACGTGCCGGGCGGCCGCGGCGTCCAGCAGCGCCAGCCGGTCCTGCGGGCCGAGCGCGGCGTCGATCACCGGTTCCAGGTCGGGCACGCGCCGAGATTACGGGATCTCGGTAGGTTCACGTGTCGATCCACGCGGGCGCCGTTCGTATCAGTGCCGGAAGCCCGATCCGAGGAGGACGCCGTGAAGCAGTACCTGCTCAGCATCTACCAGCCCGACGGCCCGACCCCGCCGCCGGAGGTGCTCGAGGGCATCGCGAAGCAACTCGACGCGCTCAACGCCGACCTCAAGGCCGCCGGGGCGTGGGTGTTCGCCGGCGGCCTGCACCCGCCGTCGACCGCGACCGTGCTGCGGGCCGACGACGGCGGCACCTTGGTCACCGACGGGCCCTACGCCGAGGGCAAGGAGCACCTCGGCGGGTTCACGATCATCACCGCGCCCGACCTCGACGCCGCCCTCGCCTGGGGCGGCCGGCTCGCCGACGCGGTCGCGCCGCTGCCGGTCGAGGTGCGGCCGTTCCGCGGATGAGCGTCGAGGCGGTGTTCGCCGCCGAGTACGGCCGGGCGGTGTCGGTGCTCGTGCGGGTCTTCGGGGACATCGACATCGCCGAAGAAGCCGTGCAGGACGCCTTCGCCGAGGCGGTCCGGCGGTGGCCGTCGGCCGGGCTGCCGCCGAGCCCGGCCGGGTGGATCATCACCACCGCCCGCAACCGGGCCGTCGACCGCCTGCGCCGCGAGGCCGCCCGGGCGGACAAGCACGCCCAAGCCGCGTTGCTGCACGCCGCCGCCGACCCCGTGGAGGAGGGCGCCGTGCCCGACGAACGGCTCCGGCTGATCTTCACCTGCTGCCACCCGGCACTGGCCCGGCCGGCACAGGTCGCGCTGACGCTGCGGCTGCTCGGCGGCCTGACCACCGCGGAGATCGCGACCGCGTTCCTGGTCGCCGAGCCGACGATGGCGCAGCGGATCGTCCGCGCGAAGCACAAGATCCGCGACGCGGGCATCCCGTACCGCGTCCCGCGCGACGCCGACCTGCCCGCGCGGCTGGCCGCGGTGCTCGGCGTGCTGTACCTGATCTTCAACGAGGGGTACTCGGCCAGCGCGGGGGAGAACCTGGTCCGCGACGACCTGTGCCGGGAGGCGATCCGGCTCACCCGCGCCCTGGCCGGCCTGATGCCCGACGAGCCCGAGGTGCAGGGGCTGCTGGCGCTGATGCTGCTCGTCCAGTCCCGCCGCGCCGCGCGCACCACCGCCGACGGCGCGCTGGTGCTGCTGGCCGATCAGGACCGGGCCCGCTGGGACGCGGACCTGATCGCCGAAGGCCAGGACCTCGTCCGCCGCTGCCTGCGCCGCAACCAGCCGGGCCCGTACCAGATCCAGGCGGCGATCCAGGCCGTCCACAGCGACGCGCCCACGGACTGGTCGCAGGTCAAGGCGCTCTACGACCACCTGCTGACCGTGACGCCGACCCCGGTGGTGGCGCTGAACCGGGCGGTCGCGGTGGCCGAGGTCGACGGCCCGGCGGCGGCATTGGCGCTGGTCGAGGACCTGGAGCTGGCCCGGTTCCCGCTGTTCCACGCGATCCGCGCGGACCTGCTGGCCCGGTTGGACCGGCGCAGGGAAGCGACCGAGGCGTACACGAGGGCGATCGAGCTGACCGGCAACGCCGCGGAGCGGGACCTCCTGCGGAGCAAGCTTCAGACTCTGCCCGGTGCGAGCACGTAGGAGAACCGCCGCACGCGCGGTACCCACGTCTGGAACACGCTGACGTCGGGCAGCGTGATCGACGGCGCGAGTTCGGTCAGGCTGCGGTGCAGGTGCGCCCACTGCGCGACCTCGGCGGCGGTGATCGGGCCGATGGCCTGGCTGTGCCACTGCTCGTCGCTCTCCACCGGCTGCAGGTCCGCCACGAAGTCGCTCCACGGGGTCTGCGGCGCCTGCCGGAGCAGGGCGTCGGCGAACCGGCCGAGCAGGCGCCCGTGCGCGGTGCACGTCCCGAGCAGCACGACCACGGCCTCGAACTCGCCGTCGAGGAAGGCGGACGCCGCCGAAAGGTCCCGCGTCGCCCGCAGCATCCGGTAGAGGTTGATGAGGCGTTTCGCGTCCCGGGGCGTGTCGACCAGCCAGTCCAGGCGCGCGAGCAGGGTGATCTCGGGTTCGGTCAGGGGACGCGGTTCCGCCGGCGGCTCGGCCGGGTCCAGCTGCGCGGCGACCTGCGAGCCGGGCTCCACCGGCTGGTCGGTGACCGGCCGGTCCCACGTGGCCGGCGGTTCCGGTTCCGGAGCCGGCTCTGGTTCCGGAACCGGAACCGGAACGAGCGGCGGTTCGGCGAGGTCGTCCAGCAGCCGCCGGAGGCTGCCGGCGGGCATCCGGGGCAGGACCAGCGGGATGTTGAGAATCTTTTCCAGGTAGTCCTCGGGGGTCACGTGCCACCCGTCGGCCCGCACGACGGGGTCGGCCTCGATCAGCCGATCGTAGTGCGAGCTCAGCGACCGCAGCAGCCACCGCGGGTCCACGCCGACGACCACGACGAACAGGTCGAACGCGAGCAGCAGGTGCACCGCCTGCAGCACGTCGACGACCTGGCTCGGACTGCAGCGGTCGAGGTCGTCGATGTAGAGCACGATCCGGTCCAGCGGCCGGGTCCCGTCGTCGGCACCGGCGGTCATCAGGGCGACGAGCTTCTCGAAGTCCTTGCGGATGGTGGAGATCAGGCCCAGGTTGCCGTGGTAGTCGTCGGTGCGGGAGCGCTCGGCGAGGAAGGCGTAGAGCCGCCGTCCGGGCGTCAGTTCGGTGAGCTGCCGGCCCAGCTCGCCGATCCGGGCGACGACCTCTTCCAGCTGCCGTTCGGCGATCTGCTGCTCGGCGTCGGCTTGCCGCAGGGCGGCGACCTCCCGGCGCGTGGTGGCGTCGAGGCCGTTTTGCAGGTCTTCGGCGAGGGTCCGCAGCCGCCGCAGCCCGCCGGCGGCCATGCGCACCAGCGTGAGCCCGGTGGTCAGGAGGGCACCGGCCACGGCCCCGACGCCGATCAGCCAGCTGCGGATGTCCGGGACGAACGCCGTGAGGGCCACACCCGCCAGCAGCACGATCCCGGCGACTGCCAGCGCCGCCCGGCCGTGGCGATACCGCGAGATCCGGCTCAGCTCTTCGGTTTCCCCGCGGGTTTCCCGGAGTTCGCCGGCCAGCAGCCGGCCCTGCTCGGCCACGTCGCCGACGCCGAGCTTCCGCCACACCTCGGCGTACTGCTCCCGCAACGTCGGCGAATTTCCCAGTGCGCGGACGAGGTCGAGGGCCCGCTGGCGGCGGCTGCTGCCGGCTTCGCCGATCTTCAGCTTGAGCGCAGCCGCTTCGGCTTGGGCTCGCTCGGTCACCGCGGTCAGCTGTTTGCGCTGTTCCAGTTCGCCGGCGAGCTGTTCGCGCAGGCGGGCACCTTCCTTGAGCCGGGCCTCGTGCTCGGCGTCCGGTTCGCCTGGTTGCCGGACGGGTTCGGCGAGCTGGCGGAAGATCTCGTCACCGAGGCTGGCCCAGAGGTTCGCGTCCGCGTAGTGCCAGGCGTTGAACCCGACCTGCGCGATCTTCCGGCACTGCCCGGGCTTGCCCTCCAGGTCTTTGACCTGGCCGCGCAGCATGCCCATGAAGAAGCTCTTCCCGGCGCCCCACTCGCCGAACACCCCGATCGACAGCGGCAGCGGCGTGTCCTTCGCGGCGATCACGGTGGCCAGCATCGAGACGTAGGGCTTGACACCGAGGTGGTCGCGGGACAGCGGGATGCATTCGTTCGGGTCGACGAGGTCCTTGTCCAGCCCACCGGCGAGCTGGTCGGCCGAGAAGCCGCGCACGACCTTTTTCCGGGGGAACTTCGCGGTCAGCCACCGCGCGGCGATGGCGTCCACGTGGTCTTCACGGAGAGAGAAGAACACTACTCGGCGCACGGCGGTGTGCGCGGCCAGCGCGCCCTTGATCAGGGCGTCGGCGGCGACCTGTGGCGCCATGCCCAGCTGGCCGGTGGCGAACAGCGGCAGCGCGACGGAGACCGCCCCGGCCTGAGCGGCGGCGTGGATCGCGGCCTCGGACGCGGCCGCCACCGCCTCGGCGGTGGCGGAATTGCGCCCCCCGGGCGAGTGGGGCGTCGCGATCACGATCAGCCGGACCTGAAGCTCCTCGTCCCGGCCTTTCAGGTCCAGCACGGCCGGCGCGTGCGGCGTGACGAGGTCCAGGTCGATCACGTCGAAGCCCGTATCCGGGAACTCCTGCCGGACTTCCGCCGCGAGCTGCCCGTAGCCCGCGCCGACGGAAACCGCCAAGGCGTCGACCGGCAACTCCCAGGGACGGTTGGTCAGGGCGACGCCGTAGGAGACGCCGTCGATGGTCCGGAGCGGGGTCACCTCGGGCCGCGGGGAAGGGTGCACAGTTTCAGACTCGCCCATCCACCCTCCGTCGTTACTCCGGGGGCTCCCCGGGTGTTCTGAGTTGGGATATGTGACCTTATCCAAACTCAAGCACGTCAACCTGAATCTTTAAATTTTGAACAGATGCTTCTAGTTCTGATCAGAAGCTTTGATAGAGTCCTGATCATGACGGAAGACGCAGGTCAGGTGCGGGTTTGCGAGTACCGGAGGTGCGGGGCGCCGCTGCCACCGGCTGTGGGACGCGGAAGCCGGGCCCGGTTCTGCCAGGACGGCAAGACCTGGGGACGCCGCAACCTCACCTGCCGCGACGCCGAGGCCGTGCTGTCGGACGCCGAGTCGCTGCGGGAAAGCGACACCGAGCTGGACGACACGGCCGTCACGGCGTTGGCCGGCCAGGTCGACCGGGTGCTCGAACCGGCCCGCGGGCTCGTCGAGACGCTCACGACCCTGCGCCACCAGCTCGAGGCGACGACCGCGACAGCGCTCGCCGAACGGGACGCCGCCCTGGCCGAGGCCGACGAACACCGGCTGCAGCGGGGCCGTGCCGACGCCGAAGCCGCTCAGGCGCAGGACACCGCCGAGACGGCCGTTGCCGCGGCCGCCTCGGCGGAGAAGGACAAGGCAGCCGCCGTGCGCGAGCGGGACGAGGAGCGGGCCGCCCGGCGCGCCGCGGTTCAGGAGCAGCAGCGGGCCGAAGGGCAGCTGGCGGCGGTGCGGGACGAACTGGCCCGCGTCGCCGATCGTGCCGATGCCTCCGCGGCCCTCGCCGGCGAACGCGCCGCGGTGATCGCCACGCTGACCGCCGAACTGGCCGCCGTCCGGACCGCGCTCGAGGAGGAACGCGGGCGCGGGCAGGCCGCCGCGGCGCGGGCGGAGACGGCCGAGGCCCGCGCCGACGCCGTCCAGGAACGGCTCGACGCCACCCGCGACGACCACGTCCGGGCGCTCGCCGCCCAGGAAGCCGCGCTCGATCGGGCCCGTGCCGACGCTGAGCGCCGGCAGGCGCAGTTCGACCAGCGGCTGGCCGAACTGCAGGCGGCGCACGAGCAGACCGTCCGGTCGATGCACGAAACCACGACGAACCTCGGCGCCGAACTGCGTGCCGCGCTGAGCCGGGCCGACACCGCCGAGCGCGAACTGGCCGAAGTGGTCAGGGTTCTGCGTGCCACTTCCGAGCTCCCGGCAATACTTAAGCAATTACTTGACCGTTGGCCGGAGCAGAGTTAGCTTAAGTAGGTGCTTAACCATGAGGAGTCGTTGGACCTGGTGTTCCGCGCCCTGGGCGACCGGACGCGGCGGGCCATGGTGGAGCGGCTGGTGCGCGGCCCGGCGTCGGTCAGTGAGCTGGCCGAGCCGCTGACCATGTCGCTCGCCGCCGTCGTCCAGCACCTGCAGGTGCTGGAGACCGCCGGGATCGTGCGGTCGGAGAAGGTCGGCCGTGTCCGCACCTGCCGGATCGAACCGGCGGTGCTGCGCGCGGGCGAGCAGTGGCTGGGGCGCCAGCGCACCACGTGGGAGAGCAGGCTCGACCGGCTCGGCGACTTCCTCGCCGAGCCGCCCGGAACGTCGGAAGGGAGCACGTCATGACCGTCTTGCACAGCACGTTCAGCCTGGAGCGCACCTACCCCGTGCCGCCGGAGCGGGTGTTCGCCGCCTGGGCCGACCCGGTGGCGAAGCAACGCTGGTTCGTTTCCGCCGGCGAGCACGAACTGGACTTCCGCGTCGGCGGCCGCGAGACCGTCGAGGGCCGGACCCCGAACGGGGGTCCGATGACCTTCGTCGCGAACTTCCACGACATCGTGCCCGACCGGCGGATCGTCTTCTCCGGCACGCTCACCGGCGACGGCACGCTCGCGACCGTCTCGACCACGACGGTGGAGCTGTTCGGTGAAGGCGAAGGCACGCGGCTGGTGCTCACCGAGCAGGACACATTCCTCGACGGCGCCGAGAAGCCGGAGTGGCGCGAGCAGGGCACCGGCGACTGGCTCGACCGGCTCGGCGGCGAACTGAAGTCGTGACGGCTCAGTCCGCCGCGAGCGCCACCTCGGGTGCCGGGACCAGGGTCAAGGGCCGGCCGGCCTGGGTCGCCCACACCTGCCCGGTGCCGGGGCCGGCCAGCACGGTCTCGACCGCGGCGGCGACCGCGTCGGGATCGGCCAGCTGCAGGCGGTGTTCCCGCAGCGCCCGCCGGTGCAGGGCGAGGGCGGGGGTGTCGACCAGGCCCGGGCACAGGGCGTTGATCCTGATTCCGGCGGCGGCCAGCGCCGGGGCGGCCGACCGGGCCAGGCCGACCAGCGCGTGCTTGCCGGCGGCGTAGAACACGTCCGGTGATCCGCTCAGCCCGGCGAGGCTGGCCATGACGGCGATGGAGCCGTGACCCTGCCGCCGCAGCGGGGTCAAGCAGGCGTGCAACCCGTAGACCACGCCGTCGAGGTTGGTGCGCAGGGTGTCGCGGTAGCGCTCGACGGTGAAGTCGTGCAGCCCGCAGCGGCCGGGGACGCCGGCGTTGAGCACGACGTTGTCCAGCCGCCCGAAGGCTTCGACGGCGGCGTCGACCGCGCGGGTGTTGTCGGCCGGTTCGCCGACGTCCGCAGGGACGAACAGGCCGCCGACCTCGGCGGCGACGGCCTCGCCGGCGGCCGAATCGCGATCGGCGATCACGACGCGGCCGCCGCGGCGGCCGAACCGGCGGGCGGTCGCCGCGCCGATGCCGCTCGCGCCGCCGGTGATCAGCGTGACCGCGCCGGTCACCGGGCCGCCGCCACGGACGTGAGCTGCACGCCGTCGAGCCGCAGCCCGTGGCGGCGGAGGAAGGCGCGGCCGAAGAGGCGCTGGACGAGGACGAGGGCGGCGAGCGTCACCGCCAGCAGGGCCAGTTCGGCGATGGGCACCGCGTCCACCGGCAGGGCCAGCACGATCACCGCCCGCAGCCCCGCGTCGAGCAGGCACGCCGCCGCCCAGAGGGCGCTGCACAGGCGCAGCAGGCGGCGGAACGGCGGGTGGTCGTCCCAGTTGCGGCACCAGGTGCGCTGCTTGTCCGGGTCGAGGACCGTCTTCGTCGCCTCGTACAGGAACGGGCGCCGGGCCCACACGGTGACCAGCAGGAACACGCCGAGTGCCGCCATCAGCACCACGCTTCGCAGCAACAGCGCGCGGGGGCTGCCGCTGATGAAGGACCCGGCCACGGTCACTGCCATGGCCCCGAGCACGAACCAGCGCACACCGCCGATCCGCTGTCCCGCCGTCAGGTCACGCAGCCCGGTCACGACCGGGATGGCCGCTCCGGCGAGCAGGGCGAGCAGCTGGTTCACCCCCGCGGCGCGCAGCCCGTAGAACAGCGCCAGCGGCGCGAGGACGTCGACCAGGATGCCGTTGAACCGCTTCACCGGGCCACCGCCCGGGTGAACGTCGTGACGGCTTCGCGGGCGTAGGCGTCGAAATCGAAGTCGGCTTCGTCGCGCATCCGCCGGGCGGCGCCGTCGACGGCGCCCCGGATCAGCACGGCCATCGACCGGACGTCGAAGTCGCGGAATTCGCCGCTGGTCTGGCCCTGGGCGAGCAGTTTCTCGAGGCTCTGCACGCTGACTTCCTGCGCTCCGACGGAGGTGTAGGGCCGGCCGGCCGCGGTGCGCAGGTGCGGGCCGATCTCGGTCAGGGCCGCCATGTCGGCGGGGTGTTCGCGCAGGAACTGCAGGTTGGCCTCGAGGTAGGCGCGCACCTTGCCGGTCGCGGTGTCCTCGGCTTCCACGCGTTCGTTGATGAACACGGCCCCGGCGGTGAAGACGTGCATCAGGATCTCGTGGATCAGGTCGTCCTTGTCGGCGAAGTGGTAGGAGATCATGCGCGGGCCGCTCAGCCCGGCCTTCTCGGTGATCCGCGCGAAGGACGCTTTCGCGTACCCCACCTCCGCGATCGTGTCGATCGCCGCCCGCATGATCTGGGCCCGCCGTGCCTCGTTGGTGAACGTCCGTCCCATGGCCCCCTCCGAACTTTTATCTGGTCAGATAAAAGTTACCACAGGCATTACGTTCGGGATCGGTAGTTCTGCGGGCTGACGCCGAACTCGCGCTTGAACGCGGCGCTGAGGGCGAACGCGCTGCCGTAGCCGACCTGGCGGGCGACCGAGGCGATCGTCGTGTCGGGGTGCTGGCGCAGCAGGTCCGCGGCCAGCGCGAGCCGCCACCCGGTCAGGTACGCCATCGGTGTCTCGCCGACCGCCGCGGCGAACCGCCGGGCCAGGGCCGCACGGGACACGCCGACGTCGGCGGCGAGCTTCGCGACCGTCCACGGCTCGGCCGGCTGGTGCTGCAGCAGCCGCAGCGCCTGACCCACCACCGGGTCGTCGTGGGCCCGGTACCAGGACGGCGCGGGGGTGTCCGGCCGGTCGAACCAGGCCCGCAGCGCGGCGATGAGCAGCAGGTCGAGCAGCCGGTCGAGGACGGCTTCCTGGCCGGGGACGTCCCGGCCGATCTCGGCGGCGAGCAGCCCGGCGAGCGGGGTGGGCCAGTCGGCGGCGCGCAGGACGATCAGGGTGGGCAGCGCGGCGATGAGCTTCCGGCTGATTTCGCCCGCCATGCCGTAGGTGCCGGTGAGCAGCACGACCGGGCCGCCGGTGCCCCAGGTGCGGACGCCGAGGTCGGCGTAGGCGGTGAGGTGGCCGCCGTCGGGGGTGCGGCACTCCTGGCCGGGCAGGATCACCGCCTGTGGCGGCGTCGAGGGGTGGTCGGCGACCAGGTACGGGTCCGGGCCCCGCGCGATCGCGACGTCGCCTTCGCCCAGCAGGACGGCGTCGCCGGTGTCGGGCACGATCCACGCTTCGCCGCGGACCACCGACACCACGGTCAGGGGTGCCTCGTCCTCGATGCGCAGCGACCAGGGCGGCGTCAGCACCGAGCGGAGCAGGAACGCGCCGTGGGCGCGGGGGCCGTCCAGCAACGCGGCAAGGGGATCCATGCCCGGGAAGTGTAGACGCTGAAACATGCCATCGAGGTCTTTAACTATGGAGAGTCTCACTGAGGGCCGCTTGACTGAGCGGCATGACAACGGTGAAGGGGAGACCGATGGCGACGGTGGTGCTGGTGGCCGCGATGGTCGCGGCCGGGCTGATCGCGGGGCTGTTCTACGCCTACGCCTGCTCGGTCATGCCGGGCCTGGCGCGCGCAGACGACCGGACGTTCGTGGAGGGGATGCGCGGCATCAACGTCGCGATCGTCAACCCGGTCTTCATGCTGACGTTCCTGGGCGCGCCGCTGCTGGCGGGGGTGGCGGTGTTCCTGAACCCGGGGCCGCGGCCGTGGGTGATCGCGGGGTTCGTGCTGCTGGTGGCGATGGTGGTGCTCACCGGCGCGGTGCACATCCCGCTGAACAACGCCCTCGACGGCGGCGGGGACGACTACCCGGCGGTGCGGGCGGCATTCGAGGCGGTGTGGGTGCGCTGGAACGTCGTGCGGGCGCTGGTGACCACGGCCGGGTTCGGCTGCCTGGTGGCGGCCGTGGTCACCAGCCGCGGCTAGTCCGCGAGGCGGAAGAGCAGGTCGGTCACCCACTGCGCCGGATCCGGGACTTCGCGCGGGTCGGTGCGCAGCACTTCCAGGCGGCCGCCCCACTCTTCGCCGTCCGGGGTCTCGGTGCGGTCCCACGTGAGGCCTTCGGCGGCGCCCCAGGCCAGCACGGCCTCGGTTGCGGCGGCCAGGCCGTCCGGGGCGCCGGCGTGGGTGTCCAGGACGTACCGGCCCGCCGGCAACTCGCCGAGGAAGGCAGGCCCGGCCGGGGTGTGCTCGCCGTCGATCGGGACCCCGGCTTCGACGGTGAACCGCTGGCCGGGGTGCAGCACGCGGTAGCGGAAGAACGGGGCTCCGGCCAGGGCGACGCCCTCGGCGGCGAGGGTGCCGACGAGCGGGGGCAGCCGGTCGGCGATCCGCGGGAACTCCGGGATGCCGAGGGTGGCGCGCTCGGCGACGTACCGCTGGGCGGGCCGCTCGACGATCACGGGCATCAGGCGAAGTCCTCCGGGCCGAGCATCGGGCGGACTTCGATGCTGCCGTAGCCGGCGGCGGGGTGGCGGGCGGCGAGCTCGAGGGCCTCGTCGAGGTCTTCGCAGTCGAGGACGACGAAGCCGCCGATCTGTTCCTTGGCTTCGGTGAACGGCCCGTCGGTCAGCAGCACTTCGCCGTCGCGGACGCGGACGGTGGTCGCTTCCGACGGCGGGCGCAGGCCACCGCCGCCGCGGACCTTGCCGGCGCGGGCCATGTCCTCGCTCCAGCCGCCGCAGCCGTCGGTGCCGTGCTCTTCGGCGGTGGCTTCGTCACCGCAGATCATCAGCAGGTACTGCATCTTCAGCATCCTTCCAGTACTTCGCGCAGGCGCGCGGCGAAGGCTTCCGCGTGGGTGGCGAACCCGCCGTGGCCGCCCGGGAACGTCTCGGTGCCGGCGCCGAGGGCGGCGCCCAGGCCGCGGGCGGCCTGGTGGACCGGCAGGGCGGCGGAGTCTTCGCCGACGGCGACGACGATCCGCGCCGGGCTCGCCCGCAGCGCGTCGAGGTCGGGGTCGTAGGCGCCGATCGCGGGCATGAGGTGGCCGAAGAAGTAGGCGAAGTTGCCTTCCGCGCCCGGGTCGAGCGGCGGGGCGGGGTCGACGCCGACGACCTTCATGAACGCGGCGTAGGCGGGGGCGAGGCCCTGGTCGCGGAAGAGGGCGGGGATGTCGGGGCCGGCCTGGCCGGGCAGGTAGCGGGTGACCGGCGGTTCGTGCAGCACGGCGGTGCGGACGTCGGCGGGGTGCCGTCGCAGGTGTTCGAGCAGGGTGAGCGCGCCGCCACTGGAGGCCAGGACGTCGGCCGGGCCGACCTCGGCGAGCAGCCGGTGCACGTCCTCGGCGTGGTCGCGGACGGGGTCGGGGCCCGGGGTGCCGTCGAGGGGGCTGCGGGACAGCCCGCGCGGGTCGTAGGTGACGACGGTGTGGTCTTGGGCCAGCAGGGGCCGCAAGTGGGTGAACACCGCGGCGTCGGCCGGCCCGCCGGGCACCAGCAGCAGGACCGGTCCGTGGCCGTGGACGTCGTAGGTGAGGGTGGCGCCGGGGACGGCGAGGGTGGTCATGGGTGTTCCTCCGGTGGTCGGGCTTCACCTGCCCGACGAACGGGCTCGCCCGTGACCGACACCGATTCGGAAATCCGCCGGGTGAGGTAGCGGCGTTCGGCGTCGGTGCCGGCGAGGTCGCGGGCCCGGGTGTACCAGTGGACGGCTTCGGCGTGGCGGCCGAGGCGGCGGAGGAAGTCGGCGCGGGTGGCGGCCAGCAGGTGGTAGCCCTCGAGGGGCAGGTCGCCGAGGAGGGCGAGCCCGGCTTCGGGGCCGTCGGCCATGCCGACGGCGATGGCCCGGTTGAGGTCGACGACGGCGCTGGGGACGTGGCGGCGCAGCTGGTGGTAGAGCCCGGCGATCTGGGGCCAGTCGGTGTCGGCCGGGTGGGCGGCGGTGGCGTGGCAGGCGGCGATGGCGGCCTGGATCTGGTACGGCCCGGGCCGGTGGCGGCGCAGCGCGGTCTCCAGGACTCCGGTGCCCTCGGTGATCGCGGTGTGGTCCCAGCGGGTGCGGTCCTGCTCTTCGAGGGGCACGAGGACGCCGTCGGCGCCGACGCGGGTTTCGCGGCGGGCGTGCTGGAGCAGCATCAGCGCGAGCAGGCCGAGGACCTCGGGTTCGTCGGGCATCAGCCGGGCCAGGACGCGGGCGAGCCGGATCGCTTCGGCGGCGAGGTCGGGGCGGAGCAGGTCGGGGCCGGTGCTGGCGGAGTAGCCCTCGTTGAAGGTCAGGTAGAGCACGCCGAGCACGGCGTGGGTGCGTTCGGGCAGCAGGTGGGCGGGCGGGACGCGGTAGGGGATGCGGGCGTGGCGGATCTTGCGCTTCACCCGCACGAGCCGCTGGGACATGGTGGCTTCGGGGACGAGGAAGGCGCGGGCGATCTCGGCGGTGGACAGCCCGGCGAGGGTGCGCAGGGCCAGCGCGACCTGGGCTTCGGTGGCCAGTGCGGGGTGGCAGCAGGTGAAGATGAGCCGCAGCCGGTCGTCGGTGACGCCGCTGTCGTCGGGTTCGGGTGCGTCGGGGACGGGCATGCGGGCGGCCTCCCGGAGCTTGGCGGCGCCGACGGCGTCGCGGCGGAGGCGGTCGGTGGCGCGGTGGCGGGCGGCGGTGGTCAGCCAGGCGCCGGGACGGGCGGGGACGCCGTCGCGGGGCCAGGTGCGCAGGGCGAGGGCGAAGGCCTCCTGGGCGCATTCCTCGGCGAGGTCCCAGTCGCCGGTGATCCGGATGAGCGTGGCCACGACCTGGCCCCACTCCTCCCGGAACGCCTCGGCGACCGCGGTCTCGACGTCCACTTCCGCTCCTTCCGCCGGGTCACCCTCCCGACGAACGGCCGGGCCCGGGACCGACAGCCACCGCGTGGCACGCGCCGAACCCTTCGGCGCGCGCGACGATCCGGCCGCCTTCTACGCGGACGGCGGTCTCGGTGGCGTCGCTGACGGCGGTGACGCCGGCGGCCGCGGCGAGGTCCCCGGTGGCGTCGCAGACGATCCGCAGCCGCGGCCGGGCCGGGGGCGTGATCGCCTGGTCGAGGCAGCCGCGCAGGTCGGCGACGGCGAGCCGGGCCAGCGGGGCGAGTTCGCCGGGGTCGCTGGTGACGAGCACGGCGGTGACGTCGGCGCCGGCGCGGACGGCTTCTTCGAAGGCGGCGGCGCGGTGCAGGCCGAGGACGGTGACGACGCCGTCGCCGGGGCGGACGGGGTCGCCGGTGAGCAGGTCGGTCGCGGCCGGCGGGTCCCACGGGCGGTCGTCGGGGCGGGCGGTGGTGGTGATCGGCGGTTCGGCGGGCCAGTCGTCGGCCAGGTCGAGGCCGAGCAGGGCGGTGCAGGCGGTGACGAGGTGGAACGGCTCGCCGAAGCCGGGTGCGGCGGCGGCGAGCTGGCTGGCGCCGTGCAGCGTGGTGAGCGCGGCTTCGGCGACCCGCACGAGCCGGCGGCCCGGGCGCAGGCGTTCGAGGGCGAGCCCGAGCAGGATCGCGTTGACGCGCATGAGCTGCGCGTACGGCCGGCGGGTGTGCTCGTCGGCGAGGATTTCCGGGAGCAGGTCGCGGGCGAGGCGGGCGTCGTCGCTGTCGCTGTCGGTGGCCAGCGGGAGCCGGGCGATCCAGGCCCGGGCGAAGGCGGCCAGGACGTCGTCCGCGGCGGGGTCCGGCGGTGGGGTGGCGGGGCGGGGGGCGCGTTCGGCGAGGTCGGCCAGGACGGCGAAGTACAGGGCGCGTTTGCCGGGGAAGTTGGAGTAGACCGCGCCGCGGGTGAGTTCGGCGCGTTCGGCGATGACGTCGATCTTCGCCTCGCGGAAGCCGCGGCGGGCGAACTCGGCGCGGGCGGCCGTGAGCACCTTGGCGCGGTTGCGTTCCTGGGTCTCCGCCCTGCTGAGCCTGACCATGGTCCTCCTTGCCGCCGGGTCGGGAGCCAAGATACCGTGACCACTGAGATGCTAAGACCATCTGATTTGAACATCTGGAGTGGTGGATGACCCCCGAGATCGACTTGACCGACCCCAAGGTGCTGACCGACCCGTTCACCGCCTACGACCGGGCGCGGGAGGTGAGTGCGGTGGCCAAGCTGGTCATCCCCGGCTTCGGCCCGTTCTGGGCCCTGACCCGCTACGCCGAAGCGCGCGCGATGCTCGCCGATTCCCGGTTCGAGGTGAATTCCGGCAGCTTCCTGCGCCCGCCCGGGATCCCCGAGCACTGCCTGCAGTACCTGGAGACGATGGCGGAGAAGGACGGCCCGGAGCACCTGCGGCTGCGGCGCCTGGTGGCTCCGGCGTTCACGCCGAAGCGTGCCGTGCAGCTGCGGCCGCGGCTGGTGGCGATCACCGGGAAGCTGCTCGACGAGCTGCCCGCGCACGCCGAGGACGGCGTGGTCGACCTGGTGCCGCACTTCGCGCGGCCGTTGCCGATCGACGTCATCTGCGAGCTGGTCGGCATCCCGCACGCCGACCGGGCCCGCTGGCGCGAGTACGGGGCCGCGGTCGCGAGCGGGATGGGACCGGACTTCGCCGCGGCGATCCCGGCGATCATCGAGGGCGCGAAGGATGCGGTGGCGCGCAGCCGCGCCGAGCCCGGCGACGACCTGATCGGCGACCTGGTGCGGATCCAGGCCGAGGACGGTGACCGGCTCACCGACACCGAGCTGGTCACCCTGGTCTGGCACCTGGTGCTGGGCGGGCAGACGCCGGTGAACCTCATCGCGAACGCCGTCGAGGCGCTGCTGCGGCACCCCGATCAGCTGGCGCTGGTGCGAGCGGACCCCGGGTTGTGGCCGGGGGCGGTGGAAGAGCTGATGCGCTTCTGCAGCCCGCAGCTGCTGACCACGCCGCGCTTCGCACGGGAGGACGTCGAGATCGACGGGCACCTGATCGGCACGGGCGAGCGGGTGACGGCGGCGGTGGTGGCCGCCGACCGCGACCCGCGGGCGTTCGACGACCCGGACCGGTTCGACGTCACCCGCACGGGGCCGGCGCAGCTGGGCTTCTCCCACGGGCCGCACTTCTGCCTGGGGGCGTCGATCTCGCGGGTGCAGACCGAGGTGGCGTTGTCGTCGCTGTTCGCGCGCTTCCCCGAGCTGGCTCTCACCGAGGACGTCCCGAGGGCACCCGACGGCGGGACCTGGCGTCCGGCTCGGTTACTGCTTTCGCTGTGACACCAGCGCCTCGATGCCGTCGAGGACGCGGGCGAGGCCGAACCGGAAGGTGTAGGCCGGGTTCTCGGCGGCGTTGTGGGCCTCACCGGCGGCTTGGCCGACCCGGGAGGACAGCGGGTAGTGCGCCGCGTCGGCGGCCGGGATGCCGGCCAGGACCGGCGCGGCGCGCTCCCACCACTGGGCGTCGGTCATCCCGCTGGTGCGAACCAGCCGGGCGTTGTCGAGCGAGCTGCGCGCGGTCGTCCGGACGAGTCCGGTGACGAGGCTGACCACGGCGTCCATTTCGACGTCGTCGAGGCCGATGCCGTCGACCGCGGCCAGCTCGTGCTCGTACTTGGCGAAGCTGTGCGGCCCCAGCGCCGAGCGGCTGGTGGTGACCTGCAGCAGCCAGGGGTGGCGGTGGAACAGCGCCCACTGCTGTTCGGCGATCGCGGTCAGGGCTGCGCGCCAGCCGAGGCCCGGTTCGGGCGCGGGGAGTTCGCCGTGGGCGTGGTCGATCATCAGGTCCAGCAGCTCCGTGCGGCCGGGCACGTAGGTGTAGAGGGACATGGGGGAGACGCCGAGGTGTTCGGCGACGCGGCGCATGGTGACGGCGTCGATGTCGTCGGCGTCGGCCAGTGCCACCGCGGCCCGCACGACGTCGGCGGTGGTCAGCTTCGGTTTCGGGCCGCGGCGCGGGGGTGCCGGGACGCCCCAGAGCAGCTCGATCGCCCGCCGCGGGTCGCCTTCGCCGTTGTCCTGCGTGCGCACGCCGGCCATTCTGCCCGCCTTATTCTCGTACAACGTACAGAGTTGTGCTAACCTCTTCTCCGTACACAGTACAGAGTTAGGGGCTTGATGACTCCGCAGATCCACGCCGAGGGACTCCGCAAGCGCTACGGCGACGCGTACGCCCTCGATGGGTTCGACCTCTCCGTCCCGGCCGGCACCCTGTGCGGCGTGCTGGGACCCAACGGCGCGGGCAAGACCACCGCGGTCCGCGTGCTCGCCACGCTGCTGCGCCACGACGGCGGCCACGCGCGGGTCGCCGGGTTCGACGTCGCCACCGAACCGGCGAAGGTGCGCTCGGCGATCGGGCTGGCCGGCCAGCAGGCCGCGCTCGACGAGCTGCTTTCGGGCCGGCAGAACCTGGTGCTGTTCGGCCGGCTGCACCACCTGGGCCGGCGCGAAGCCATCCGCCGCGCCGACGCGCTGCTGGAGCGGTTCGGGCTGGCCGAGACCGGGTCGAAGCCTGTCTCGGCGTACTCGGGCGGGATGCGGCGGCGGCTGGATCTGGCCGCGTCGCTGCTGGCGGCGCCGCGGGTGCTGTTCCTCGACGAGCCGACGACCGGGCTGGACCCCCGCAGCCGCATCGAGGTCTGGACGGCGGTGCGCTCGCTGGTCGCCGACGGCACGACCGTGCTGCTGACGACGCAGTACCTGGAGGAGGCCGACCGGCTGGCCGACCGGATCTCCCTCGTCGAGCACGGCCGCGTGATCGCCGAAGGCACCCCGGCCGAGCTGAAGGGGTCGCTGGGGGCGACCCGGATCGAGCTGCTGCTGACCGATCCGGGCGCGCTCGGCGCGGCGGCGGCCTTGCTGGCGCGGGTCACCGGGGCCGAGCCGGTGACCGACCAGCTGCGGGTCAGCGCACCGGCCGAGCCGTCGATGCTGACCGGCGTCGTGCGCGAGCTGGCCGTGACCGGGCTGTCGTTCGCCGACGTGGCGCTGCGGCACCCGACGCTGGACGAAGTGTTCCTGGAACTGACGGGGGTGGCGCGATGAGGTGGGCGATCGAAGACGGCTGGACGCTGACCCTGCGCTACCTCGCGCAGCTGGCGCGGCGCCCGGCCCGGCTGGCCACGGTGGTGGCGTTCCCGATCCTGATGGTGCTGATCTTCGCCTACCTGCTCGGGGGCGGGATGACCGTGCCCGGCGGCGGCTCCTACCGCGAGTTCCTGATGCCGGGGATGTTCGCCATGACGATGGCCTTCGGGCTGTCGGGGACGATGATCGCGGTGCTGGACGACGCGGCCAAGGGGGTCACCGACCGGTTCCGGTCGCTGCCGATGGCGCCGTCGGCGGTGCTCACCGGACGGGTCGCGGCGGACCTGCTGAACGCGCTGCTGGCGTTGGCGGTGCTGCTGGGCTGCGGGTTTGCCGTCGGCTGGCGTCCGCACGGCAGCCTCGGCGAGACCCTGGCCGCGCTCGGCCTGCTGCTCCTGCTGCGCACGGCGCTGGTGTGGGCGGGGATCTACCTGGGCCTGCTGACGGCGGATCCGTCGATGGTGACGCTGGCCCAAACTCTCGAGTTCCCGTTCGGGTTCCTCTCCAGCGCTTTCGTGGCGACCTCGACGATGCCGGCGTGGCTGGGAACCGTGGCGGAGTGGAACCCGTTGTCCTCCACGGTGACCGCGGCGCGGGTGCTGTTCGGCAACCCCGGCGCGGCCGGGACGTCCTGGGTGAGCGCGCACGCGGTGCCGATGGCGGTGGGGTGGCCGCTGGTACTGCTGGCGGTCTTCGTGCCGCTGTCGGTGCGACGGTACGGGAGGCTGGGGAACTGAACGTCCACTTCGAACCGGGTGAGCCGCCGCGGGCGGGCCGCCTGGTGGTCGACGGTCGCGATCTGTCCATCGTGGACGGCCTGCCGGAACTGCTGGGTGGCGCCGGCGCGTTCTGGGCGACCGCGGCGCAGGCCGCGCTGCGGCTGGTCGCGGCGGGACGGCTGCTGCCGGGGGTCACCGAAGCCGGGCACGACGCCTGGCGGATCGGCCCGCTCGAACCGGCGGAAGCGGCGTGGCTGCGGGACCTCGCGGCGGCGATGCCCGCGGACGAGCGCGCGCCGGGGCCGCTGCTGCGGGCGTTCCTCGACGCCGTCGCCGACACGCTGCCCCGCACGCCCGCCGCGGCGAAGGCCGCCGGGACGCGGTTGTTCGCCGCCACGGCACCCCAGCGCGCGGAGGCGCTGCGGGACTGGGCCGGGGAACTGGCGGCGGGGCTGGACTCGGGGGTGCGGGTGTCGTTGCGGGTGGAAGCACCCGAGGGGTTCGACACCGGCCGGTTCCGCGCCGTGGTGCAGGTGCACAGCCTCGCCGAGCCGGGGCAGGTCGCCGACGCGGCGCAGCTGTGGGAGACCGGCCGGTTCGGGCCGCGGGCCCGCATCGACGTCGTGCTGGCGCTGCGGCGGGGTGCGCAGGTGTGGCCGGCGCTGGGCCCGCTGCTGACCTCGGCGGTGCCGGATGCGCTGGCCCTCGGCGAGGACGACGTGACCGAGCTGGTCGCGTCGGCGGCGCCGCGGCTGGCGGCGGCCGGGATCGACGTGCACTGGCCGGCCGAGCTGGCGGGAGCGCCGACCGCGCGGGCGGTGGTCCGCGGCGGGGACGACCCGGGTGACCTGCCGTCGTTCTTCGGCGGCGGCCGGGCCCTGCGGTTCGACTGGCAGCTCGCCCTGGGCGGCGAGGTGCTGACCGAGGCCGAGCTGGACGCGCTGGCCGAGGCCCGCCGTCCGGTGGTGCGGCTGCGCGACCGGTGGGTCCTGGTCGATCCGGCGTTGGCGGCGAAGGCCCGCGAACGCACGCTGAAACCGCTGAACCCGGTCGACGCGCTCGGGGTCGTGCTGTCGGGAACCACCGAGGTCGACGGCGAACCCGTCGAGGTCGTCACCGACGGCTGGCTGGCGCGGCTGCGGGAACGGCTGTCCGCACCGCCGGAACCGCAGGCGCCGCCGCCGGGGCTGGCCGCGCAGCTGCGGGACTACCAGCTGCGCGGGCTGCAGTGGCTGGCCACCGTCACCGGCCTCGGGCTCGGCGGCTGCCTCGCCGACGACATGGGCCTGGGCAAGACCGTCACGCTGATCGCGCTGCACCTGCACCGGGCGTCGGGGGCGACGCTGGTGGTGTGCCCGGCGTCGCTGCTGGGCAACTGGGAACGCGAGATCCGCCGGTTCGCCCCGGACGTGCCCGTGCGGCGCTTCCACGGCAGCGCGCGGTCGCTGGAGAACCTCGACGGGTTCGTCCTGACCACCTACGGCACGCTGCGCACCGACCCGGCGCCGCTGGCCGGGGTGCGGTGGGACCTGCTGGTCGCCGACGAGGCCCAGCACGTCAAGAACCACCGGTCGGGCACGGCGAAGGCGTTGCGGCTGGTGCCCGCGGCCGCCCGGGTGGCGCTGACCGGCACGCCGGTGGAGAACACGCTTTCGGAGCTGTGGGCGATCCTCGACTGGACCGCTCCGGGCCTGCTGGGGTCGCTGAGCGAGTTCCGGGCGCGCTGGGCGAAACCGATCGAGTCGGGCGACGCGGGTGCGGCGGAGCGGCTGGCCCGGTTGCTGCGGCCGTTCCTGCTGCGGCGGCGCAAGGCCGACCCGGGGATCGCGCCGGAGCTGCCGGCCAAGACCGAGACCGACCGGCCGGTGGCCTTGAGCGCGGACCAGGTGGCGCTGTACGAGGCGGTGGTGCGGGAGATGATGGCCGGCATCGCCGCCAGCGACGGGATGGCCCGGCGCGGCCGGATCGTGAAGCTGCTGACCGCGCTCAAGCAGATCTGCAACCACCCGGCGCAGTACCTCAAGGAACCGGGCGGCCGCTCGGGGAAGGTGGAGCTGCTCGACGAGCTGCTGGACACGATCCTCGCCGAGGGCGGCGCGGTGCTGGTGTTCACCCAGTACGTCGCGATGGCCCGGCTGCTGGAGAAGCACCTGGCCGGGCGGGGGATCGCGACGCAGCTGCTGCACGGCGGGACACCGGTGGCGCGGCGCGAGGAGCTCGTCCGGCGGTTCCAGGACGGCGAGGTACCGGTGTTCCTGCTGTCGCTGAAGGCGGCCGGGACGGGCCTGAACCTGACCCGCGCCGACCACGTCGTGCACTTCGACCGCTGGTGGAACCCGGCGGTGGAGGACCAGGCGACCGACCGGGCCTACCGGATCGGGCAGACCCGGCCGGTCCAGGTGCACCGGCTGGTGGCCGAGGGGACGGTGGAGGACCGGATCGCGGCGATGCTGCGGGAGAAGCGCGCGCTGGCCGACGCCGTGCTGGCCGGTGGGGAGGCGGCGTTGACCGAACTGTCGGACACCGAGCTGGCGGAGCTCGTCGAACTGAGGAGCCGCGGATGAGCGAGGACCGGGTACGCGGGTTCCCGGCGTTCGGGGCGGGCGCCCGGTTCGCCCGGTCCTGGTGGGGCCGGGCGTGGGTGCGCGCGATGGAGGACACCGCGCTGGACCTGCGGCAGCTCAAGCGCGGCCGCAAGTACGCGACGGCCGGGCTGGTCGGCTCGATCACGGTGAGCCCGGGCCGGATCGCGGCGGCGGTCGACGACGCCGACGGCGGCCCGTACCGGACGACGTTGCGGCTGGCGGAACTGCCGGAGGCGGACTGGACCCGGTTCTTCGACCGGGTGGCTTCCCGGGCCGGGCATCTGGCGGCGCTGCTGGACCGCGACATGCCGCACGACCTGGTGGAGGCGGCCGCCGACGTCGGCGTCCACCTGCTGCCGGGGATCGGCGACCTCGACCCGGAGTGCGACTGCGAGGGCTGGGAGCTGCCCTGCCGCCACGCGGCGGCGTTGTCGTTCCAGGCGTCGTGGCTGCTCGACGCGGACCCGTTCGTGCTGCTGCTGATGCGCGGCAAGGGGGAGCGGGAAATCCGCGAGGAGCTGTCGGGCCGCACGGTGCCGCGTGAACCCCTCGCGGCCGCTGACCGCACGCCGGGCGAGGTGCCGGACCTGGCCGGGTTCGAGCCGTCGGGGGCGCCGTCGATCCCGGCGGCGCCGGGGGTGCCGGCCGAGGCGTTCGCGATGCTGGCCGCCAATGCGGCGGGCCGGGCCCGTGCCCTGCTGGCGGGACAGCGGTGGCCTTCGCGGCGCCAGGATGCGGTGCGGTGGGCCGCGGAGTTCCCGTCGGCGGCGCAGGGGCTGGGGTCGGGCCCGGAGTTCGCGCGGGCGGTCGCGGCGTGGACGCACGGGGGGCCGGACGGGCTGGAGGTGCTGGAATCGACGTGGGCGCCCCCGAAGCCGGCGTTGGCGGCGGCGCGGGCGGCGCTGGCCGAGGTCGCGGAGGCGGAGCCGGTGTTCGACCGCAACCGGTGCACGGTGGGTGCGGTGCAGCTGCGGCTGGATCGCGGGGGCCGCTGGCACCCGTACCGGCTCGAGGAGGGAACGTGGTGGCCCGCGGGGGCCCCGGAGAGCGATCCGGGGTTGCTGCTGGGATGAGGAGGGCCGGAGGTTGAGGGCCACCGGCTGGATTCAGGTGGTTCTCGGCGCTCCAGCGCGGGACTTCGCCCGGGAAATCCGCACGAGTCGGCCGGGTGTCCGCTGCATTCGCCGGGACCGATCCCGCGGGTCTCCCGGCGCTTGCCGGCGCCCGTGTCCGCGGGCGTCACCGGGCGGAAATCCGTCCCATTTCCCGGTATCCAGCGCGGTACTCGTTGTCTCCTGTCCCCCGACGGCGGGTTCCGCCGGGCCACTGGGGGTGCGGGCGCGCGGGTTCTTCCCGCGCGCCCGCCCGGTTTCCGCCGGTGACCGAAGATCCGCTGTCGGGCTGGAGGGGGCTTTCGCGCGCGGCGGCCCCCTCCAGCGTCAGGCCGTTGCCGGCACCGCGTAGTCCTTGACCCGCATCGAGTCGTGCATGCGGACGCCGCCGGTGTTCAGCTTCGCGAGCGCCCGTGTCACGCCGGCCGGAAGCGTCGAGACAAGCTGGCCGCCGCGGGCCAGTGCCCAGACCCCCGCGCGGGAAGCCGGGATCAGGCTCCGCGAAGCGCCGACCGCGAAGGCCCGGCTGCGGCGGACCAGTTCGCCCATTTCCCGTTCGTAGGCGGCGAAGGCGCGCGTGTGGTCGCCGCCCGCCGCGGCCAGTTCGCCGGCCAGGACGTACGCGCCGAGCACGGCCAGGCTGGTGCTGCCGCCGACGGCCGGTCCGGGGCAGTAGCCCGCGTCGCCGACCAGGGTGACGCGGCCGCGGGACCAGCTGTCCAGCTGCAGCTGGGTGATCGAGTCGAAGTAGAACGGGCCGCCGTCGTCGAGGCGGGCGAGCCAGCCGTCGACCTGCGGGTGCATCCCGGCGAACGCCTCCCGCAGCAGGTCCTTCTGCCGCGGGATGTCCCGGTGGTGGTAGCCGAGTTCCCGGTCGCGGCGGAACAGGAAGACCGCGCGGGCGTCGCTCATGTGCCGGGCGCTGTAGAGGGACGCGGTGCGGCCGGCGCCGAGGTGGGTGATCGCCTCGCCGTCGAGGCCGAGCGTGTCGGGCAGGGACAGCACGGCCAGGTACGCGCCGATGAACCGCGTCAGCCCCGCTTCTTCGCCGAAGACCAGGCGGCGGACGTTCGAGTGCAGCCCGTCGGCGCCGACGACGACGTCGAACCGCCGCGGCGGGGCGTGCTCGAAGGTGACGTCGCCGTCGGGGGAGAGGGCGGTGATCGTGTCGCCGAAGAGGTACTCGACGTCGTCGCGGCCGGCGTCGTAGTAGATCTCGCTGAGGTCGTCGCGCATGATCTCGACGTGCCGGTCCGAGGCGGCCTGGAAGACCTTGGCCAGGTCGACCCGGAGGGGACGGCGGCTGCCCTCGCGGTGCAGCGTCATCCGGGTCGTGCCGGTGGCCAGCGCCTCGACGCGGGGCAGCACGCCCATCCGTTCGGTGATGTCCATGGCGGGCCGGAACAGGTCGACGGCGTGGCCGCCGGTTTTGCGCAGTGCCGGGGCGCGCTCCACGACCGTGACGTCGAAGCCGTGCCGGGTGAGCCAGTACGCCAGCACCGGGCCGGCGATGCTGGCGCCGGAGACGAGAATCCGCATGAGTACCTCCCTGACTTAACGGTAGGTAAGTTGTACCACGAGTCCTTACCTATCGTTAAGTCAGTTATGCTGGGACCGTGCCGAAGCCCTCCGACACCAAACAGCGCATCCTCGACGTCGCCCGCGACCTGTTCACCACCCAGGGCGTGCAGCGCACCAGCCTGCAGGACATCGCCGACCGCCTCGGCATCACCAAACCCGCGCTCTACTACCACTTCCCGTCCCGAGACGACCTCGTCCTGAGCATCGTCCAGCCGATGCTCGACGACGGCGAGAAGTTCCTCCTCGACCAGGAAGCCCGCGGAGACGCCCCCGTGCGTGAGCTGATCGAGGGCTTCTTCGAGTTCAACCACCGCCACCGCGGCGACGTCATCATGCTGCTGGCCGAGATGCCGACCCTGGCCGACCTCGGCCTGATCGACCGGGTCCTGGGCTGGCGCACCCGGCTCACCGCGCTCATCTGCGGCCCGTCACCCACACTCGAACAGCAGGCCCGCGCGATCCTCGCCCTCGGCGGCCTGCAGGACGTCTGCATGCAGTTCCCCGACGTCCCCGTCGCCGAACTCAAGGCCGCCGCGGTCGCCGGCGCCCTCGACGCGCTCGGCCGCTGAAAACACTTCCGCCGAGCGTGTCGAGAACACGACGGCGGCTCCGTCCCCGGGATGTCAGCCACCCCGAGAACGGAGACGACCATGCAGCCGCACGAGATCGCCGAGATCCTGGACCGCCCGCTCAGCCGCGAACTGCTCGCCCGCGACCTGACCCGCCTGGCCTACGTCGCGAAGGACGGCACCCCGCGCACGATCCCGATCGCCTTCACCTGGAACGGCTCGCAGATCGTCATGTGCACCTCGAAGAACGCCCCGAAACTGCCGTCCCTGCGCGCCAACCCCGCGGTCGCCCTGACCATCGACACCGAAGTGCACCCGCCCAAGATCCTGCTCGTCCGCGGCCGCGCCGAACTCGACGTCGTCGACGGCATCCCGCAGGAGTACCTGCAGATGAACGGCAGCTACGAGATGACGCCCGAGCAGCGGGTCGAATGGGAACGCGAGGTGCGCTCCCTCTACGACGGGATGGTCCGCATCGTGGTGACGCCGACCTGGGCCAAGCTGATCGACTTCGAGACCACCCTGCCCAGCGCGGTCGAGGAACTGGCCCGGCAGCGCGCCGAACGCGTCGGCTAACGCGCCGCGGCACGCTCGATGATCGCTCCCGTGTCGACGCCGGCCGGGAGCGTGCCGAACGCGATGCCCCAGTCACCGCCGAAGCGGGACGCGCAGAACGCGTCGGCGACCGCCGGGTGACCGTGGCGCACCAGCAGGGAACCCTGCAGCACCAGCGCCATCGCCTCGACCAGCCGCCGCGCCCGGTACTCGATGCCGTCCAGATCGGTCAGCTCCTTGCGGAGACGGTCGACGGCGTCGTCCAGCCGGGCGTCACCCCCGGCCGCCTGCCCGACCTCGGCGAAGAACGCCGCCACCGACTCCGGCTGCCTGCCCATCGCCCGCAACGCGTCCAGCGCGGCGACGTTGCCCGAACCCTCCCAGATCGACGACAGCGGCGCCTCCCGGTAGAGCCGCGGCATCCCCGACTCCTCGACGTACCCGTTGCCGCCGAAGCATTCGAGGGCCTCCGCGGCGTGCACCGGCGCCCGCTTGCACACCCAGTACTTCGACACCGCCAGCCCCAGCCGCCGGAACGCCTGCTCCTGCGCGTCACCCGGCCGGTCGCCCGCCGCGGCCAGCCGCATCGCCACCGTCGTCGCCGCCTCGGCCTCCAGCACCAGGTCGGCCAGCACGTTCGCCATCAGCGGCTGGTCGACCAGCGCCTTGCCGAACGCCCGCCGGTGGGTCGCGTGGTGCACCGCGCGCACCGCACCCAGCCGCATGCCCGACGCACTGCCCAGCGTGCAGTCCAGCCGGGTGTTGTTGACCATCTCGATGATCGTGCGGACCCCGCGGCCCTCCTCGCCGACCAGCCAGCCCACCGCGTTGTCGTACTCGATCTCCGAAGAGGCGTTCGAGCGGTTGCCGAGCTTGTCCTTCAGCCGCTGCAACCGGATCGCGTTGCGCGAGCCGTCGGGCAGGACGCGGGGGAGCAGGAAGCACGACAGCCCGCCGGGCGCCTGCGCCAGCGTCAGGAACATGTCCGACATCGGCGCCGAGGTGAACCACTTGTGCCCGACCAGGGTGTAGCTGCCGTCCGCGCTCGGGGTCGCCGTCGTCGTGTTCACGCGGACGTCGGAGCCGCCCTGCTTCTCGGTCATCGACATGCCCGCGATCAGGCCGCGCTTGCCGGTCGGCTCACGCAGCCCGAAGTCGTACTCCGTCGCCGCCAGCAGCGGCTCGTACCGCGCCGCCAGATCCGGGTTCGCCCGCAGCGCCGGGATCGCCGCGTACGTCATCGAGATCGGGCAGCTGTGCCCGGCCTCGGCCTGGCTCCAGACGTAGAACTTCGCCGCCCGCGCCGCGTGCGCGCCCTCCCGCGGATCCCGCCACGGCGTGCCGTGCATCCCGTGCGACACCGCGACCGTCATCAGCTCGTGCCAGTACGGGTGGAACTCGACCTCGTCGATCCGGTGGCCGTACCGGTCGTGCGTGCGCAGCACCGGCTCGTTCTCGTTGACCAGCCGCCCCCACTCCTGCACCTGCTCGCTTCCGGCCAGCCGGCCCAGCTCGTGCAGTTCCTCGGCGGCCCAGCCGGCCCCGGCCCGCTCGAGCCCGGCCAGCAGCGCCGGGTCGTCGGCGACGTCGTGCCCCGCCAGCGGCGGAACCTGGTTGGTGACCTCATGCGTGGCGGGCATCGGAACCTCCTAGAGCGCGCAGGATGAAGGTGCGGAGCTCGGCGACGTCGCCGGCGTTCCCGCTGGTCAACGGGCCGATCAGAACTTCGGCGGCGGCACCGACCAGCGCCGCGGCGGTCAGCCGCCCGTCCTGGGGCGGCAGCACGCCCTGCCGCACCCCGGCGGCGACGTGCTCGGCGATGACCTCGGTGTAGGCCCGCCGGAACTCGAGCCGCTCGGCGTCGATGAGCGCGTCGACCGGCTCGGCGAGCAGGGCGTACGCCTGCTTCGGCGCCTTGAGCGCACGCTGGGCGAACGTCTCGACCGCGGCCAGCACCCGCTCGGCGGGCTCGCCTGCCGCCGCGGACGCCACCCGGACCGCGTCCACCTCCCGCGTCACCACCTGCCGGAACACGTGCACCACCAGGTCGGCCTTGGTGGGGAAGTGCCGGTAGACGCTGCCGACGGCCACCCCCGCCCGCTCGGCGACCGCGGCCACGGAGCACCCGCTGTAGCCGTGTTCGGCCAGCTGGCGCGTGGCGGCGGCGACGATCGTCTCGCGCTGGGCGTCCAGGCGTTCCTGCACCTTCGGGGTGCGGCGGTAGGGCACGGCAAGAAGTGAAGCACTGATTCAGTGCTTCAGTCAACGCTCCAGCAGCCGCTTCGCACCCCGGACCTCCGCCTCGACGTCGGCCCGCAGCTTCCGCCGCAGGATCGGCTCGACCAGCGGGCGCAGGGGAGCAGCGAACCCGAACGCGATCCGGCGCGTCACCCGGATCCCGCCGTCCACGGGCACGCACTCGAAATGCGCCTCGAACGTCGAAAACCGCCGCGCCAGGCGGTTCTCCGGCCGATCCGGCAGCCGCACGTCGACCCGCCGGCCGGGGGTCAGCGTCATCCGCGACACGACCTTCGGCCCCGGCCCGAGCCCGGGCAGCACCGAGCGGAACCGGAACTCGGTGACGTCGCCGTCCCGGCGCACCCACTCGATCCGGCCCAGCTTGCGGTCGACCTCCGCGTACCGCCGCGGGTCCATCACCAGGGCCAGGAACTCTTCCGCGGGACACGACACGGTCTCTTCCACGATCACTTCCACCATAGAAAGAGAGTAGTTTCTCACTATGGCTCGAACAACCCCCGGCGTCACCCGCCGCCGCATCCTCGACGAAGCGATCCACCTCTTCGCCACTCGCGGCTACGACGCCACGTCCATCGCCGACATCCAGACCGCCTGCGGCCTCAACCCCGGCAGCGGCGCCCTGTACAAGCACTTCCCCTCCAAGGCGGCTCTGCTGGAAGCGGCAGTGCACGACAACCTCGAGCGACTGGCCGCCCGCACGGCGGGCACCGCCGACGCCCGGCTGCCCGACGACCCCCGCGAAGCACTGCGCGTGCTCGCCGACGTCGTCTGGGCGTTCATGGCCGCCGACCGCGAGCTGATCCGCCTGATGATCCGCGAATTCACCGGCTTCCCCGGCCTGTTCGAGCAGATGTGGCAGGGGGTCGTCGCCACGGTCTACCGCCGGGGGACCGAGTGGATCACCACGCTGCGGGACCAGGGGAGAGCGGCGGTGACCGACCCCGAAGCCACCGCCGCGGTGCTCGTAGCGTCCCTGACCTACTACCCGATCCTCGACGTCCTCATCGGACACACGCCGGGAGACCTTGCTCCGGACCGCTTCCTCGCCGCCTGGCTCGATTCTTCGGTCGCCGCCCTCAACCTGCGCGCTTGACCAGCGCCACCAGATACCGGCACGGCACCGCACCCGGGTTCACGAACACGCAGTCCGCCGGCGGGCCCAGCTGCAGGCAGTCCCCGGCCTCGAGCTCGTGCACCTCCGGCCCCTCGTGGAACCGCAAGTGCCCCGCCAGCACCCAGATCTGCTGGTGCAGGAACGCATACGTCCCCGACACCAGCGGCACCTCCACCCCCGGCGGCAGCTCGACCTCCACCAGCTCCAGCGGACGGCCGGCCGCGGGGGAGACCGATCGCCGCCGGTAGCCGGTGTCCGGGTCCACCCACACCGGCTGCTCCGCCGCCCGCACCAGGCGCCGCTCGTCGCCCTCGGCCCGGGCGATCAGCTCCGACAACGTCAGGCCCAGTGCCGCCGACAGCTTCGCCAGCAACGCCGCCGTCGGCTGGACGTCACCCCGCTCGATCTTGCCGATCATCGCCCGCGACACCCCCGACACTTCGGCCAATGCCGCCGCCGAAAGGCCTCGGGACGTCCGGGCTGCGTGCACCGTGGCGGCCAGGCGGGCAGTCAGGGGATCGGTCATAACTCTGGATACTATACGAGTCTCTGTGGCTACCATATGAGCCATGATCCGAGCCGCCACCGAACACGACGCCGCCGCCTGCGCCACCCTCTACGCCCCCTACGTCACCGACACCGCAATCTCCTTCGAAACCGAACCACCCGGCACCGCCGAAATGGCCCGCCGCATCGCCGGCGCCCACGCCTGGCTCGTGCTCGAAGACCACGGCCACATCGCCGGCTACGCCTACGCCGGCCCCTTCGCCCCTCGCGCCGCCTACCGCTGGTCCTGCGAAACGAGCATCTACCTCGAACAGCACCGCCGCCGCACCGGCGCCGGCCGCGCGCTGTACGAAGCCCTGTTCGAGCACCTGCGCGAACGCGGCTTCTGCCGCGCCTTCGCCGGCATGACCCTGCCGAACGAAGCCAGCGCCGGACTGCACCGCGCGCTCGGCTTCGAACCCGCGGGCGTCTTCCGCCGCGTCGGCTGGAAGCACGGCGCCTGGCACGACGTCGCCTGGGTCCAGAAGGACCTACGCGCAACTGAAGGTTGCACATCGGAGCCCATCGAGCTAACGTGACACGCAACCGAACGTTGCACAAGGAGCCACCGATGGACCACGGCACACTCGAACGCGAAATCCACATCGACGCCGCCCCCGAAGTCGTCTTCGACGTCGTCAGCGACCCCGAACACGTCCGCGAATGGTGGCCCGACGAAGCCGAATACCCCGTCGAACCCGGGGGAGCGGGCCGCATCGCCTTCGGCGGCAACTGGGTCCAGTTCACCGTCGTCGACGCGATCCCCCCGAAACTCTTCTCCTTCCGCTGGGCCCACGCCGAAGGGGAGACCGCCGCACCCGGCAATTCGTTCCTCGTCGTCTTCGAACTCGAACCCGCCGGCACCGGCACCCGCCTCAAGATGACCGAAACCGGCTTCCGCGAGCGCGGCTGGGAAGAAGCCAAGCTCATCGCCGAATACGACGACCACGCCGCCGGCTGGGACCACTTCCTGTCCCGGCTCCCCGCCTACGCCGCCAAGGCCGGAGCCACCCGGTGACCACCACCGTCGACGACGACCTCTGGTCGGCCATCGGCGACCCCACCCGCCGCCGCCTGCTCGACCTGCTCCTGAACGAGGGGAGCGGCACCGCGACCAGCCTCAGCGAACACCTCCCGGTCACCCGTCAAGCCGTGGCCAAACACCTCGCCGTCCTCGACCGCACCGGCCTCGTCCACGCCCAGGCCGAAGGACGCGAAAAACAGTTCCGCGTCGACGAAGACCAGCTCGCCCGCGCCGTCGCCCAGCTCGCCGACGTCGGCCGCGCCTGGGACGCCCGCCTCCGCCGCATCAAGCGCATCGCCGAAACCATCGAAAGGAACCGCTAGCCATGGACATCCTGCACCGCATCGGCATCCGGAACACCACACCCGCCGCCGTCTACGACGCCCTCACCACCATCGACGGCCTCGCCGGCTGGTGGACCGAGAAAACCGAAGGGGAAACCGGCCTCGGCGGCGTCATCGCGTTCCGCTTCATCCCGGGCGGCTTCGACATGAAGGTCACCGAACTCGACCCGGGCCGGCTCGTCCGGTGGGAAGTCGTCGACGGCCCGCCCGAGTGGATCGGCACGACGATCCGCTGGGACATCGACCAGCGCGACGACCACACGATCGTCCTGTTCAAGCACGAAGGCTGGCGTGAGGCCGGCGAGTTCATGCACCACTGCAGCACCAAGTGGGCCATCTACCTGATGAGCCTCAAGCAGCTCCTGGAGACCGGGGAAGGCGCCCCGGCGCCGCGGGACGTGATGATCAGCGACTGGCACTGACGTTACTTGACATAATGTACATTATCGGCACTTGGTGACGTGCTGCGCCGAGGGCTGAGAGGGGTGCGAAACCGAGGGTTGCACCAAGCTTGCGCGCAAGCAGGCACGGCTTCGCCAGGACGGCTCCTGTGGCAGTTTCTCGGCCGCCCGGCCGGCGGCTGCACGCCTCGGAGCTTCCAGGAGATCCGAGAGGATCCCCTGGAAGGCGTGAGCCCGAGGTCCAGCCACTCGACCGTAAAACGTCACGGTGACGAAACTATGCAGGCGCCGACAGGTCCAGGGAGCGCCGTGCGGCATGGTTTCGGAGGTATCGGGTTCACGTCGCTGACTCCGCCGCGGCGTCCGGTCGCCGGTGTCGAACAGGTGTGCGCATGCCCCGCCGCGCGTCTCAGAGGCGTCTCAAGGCCCATGACGGGCTCGAGAGAGATCTGGATCCCCCGGGAAGCGGGTCCTGGGTTGCACCGGTGTTTCATGCATAATTGCGGTTATGCATGAAACACCGGGTGACCGGCCGGGCACGGAAACTGTCGGTGGTGTGCGGTACAAGATCCACATGAAGGTTCCCGAGGCGCAGCAAGCCTTCTTCGCCGCCCGCCGTCCCCGCAAGGACTCCCCGCACACCACCGACGCCTACCGCCGGGACCTTGCCGGGATCACCACTCTCCTGGCTTCGGAGCTCGGCCGCCCGGTCGAGGACCTGGAGGTCGCGGACCTGACCGGGCCGGCGCTGCGGGCGGCGTTCGGCGTGTTCGCGGACGGGCACGCGAAGAGCTCGGTGCTGCGGGCGTGGTCGACGTGGAACCAGTTCCTGACGTTCTGCGTGGCGGACGGGCTCTTGGCGGGCAATCCGATGGGTGCGGTGGCGCGGCCGCGGACGCCGGCGTTGACGCCGAAGCCGTTGCGGGGTGAGGAAACTCCGGAGCAGCTGCTGTCGGCGGCGGCCGCGGGGTCGCGGCGCGCGCGGGATCCGTGGCCGGAGCGGGACGTGCTGGTGATCGCGCTGGGGCTGGTGGCGGGGTTGCGGGCGGCGGAGATGCGGGCGTTGACGTCGCGGTCGCTGGTGGGGCGTGCGGGTGAGCTGCGGTTGCACGTGAAGGGCAAGGGCAGCCGGGACCGGTCGATCCCGGTGCAGCCGGTGCTGGCGGAGCTGATCGAGCGGTACCGGGCGTCGTGCCGGGTGCGGTTCCCGAACGTGCGGTTCTCCCCCGGTTCGCCGTTGCTGCTGGACCGGGCGGGTGAGCCGATCGGGCGGGGTGCGCTGGAGTACCTGGTGAAGTCGTGTTACCGGGGTGCGGGGTTGCACGATCGGGTGCCGGTGGGGGCGAATCTGCACGCGTTGCGGCACACGTTCGCGACGCGGCTGGCGGAGGACGGGGCGACGGCGTCGGAGATCATGGCGTTGCTGGGGCACGCGAGTCTGGCGACGAGCCAGAACTACATCGAGGCGACGGGCCGTGAGCAGCGTGCGGCGGCGGCGAGCAACCGGACGTACCGGGCGTTGGACACCTTGAGCTGAGGTGCCGGAACGGACGACACGCGTGCTTGAACGGACGACACGTGTGTCTGGATGGACGACACGGCGCCGGGCAGGTGGTGCGCTGTGTCGTGGCTGAGTACGCGTGTCGTCCGGCTGGGGCGGGTCAGCGGAGTTGTTCGAGGTCTTTGGCGGCGCGGGCGATCTCTTCGGCGAGGCCGCGGAGTTCGCGGGCGTCGGCGCCGTCGTCGGCGGCGGTGACGATGTCTTCGGCGGCGCAGCGGAGCTGGAAGAGGCGGTCCTGGAGGGCGGCGATTTCGGTGTCGGAGAGCACGACGGCGTCTTCGGGGAGGCCGCTGCGCTGGAGGGCGGTGCGGCGTTCGTAGGCGCGCTGGCGGCAGGACTGGCCGCAGTAGCGGCGGCGGCGGCCGACGTTGCCGCCTTCGGGGAGGCGTCGTCCGCACCAGCCGCAGTGCTTGGGGGCGCCTCGGCGGGCCGGGGCGAGTTCGATCGTGGTCGGCTGGGTCAGTTCGGCGGCTTCCCTCACCCGGGAGACCCTAGCTGGCCACCGGTTGCTCATGCCGGGGTCATGGCGGAAGGGCACACTTGGGGGATGCAGGCGTCGTTTCCGTACCTGGCCGATCCGCTCCCCCGTGCCTTCGCTCACCGGGGGTGGCACCTCGGTGAGCTGGAGGGGCTGGAGAATTCGCTGCCGGCGTTCCAGCGGGCGTGTGCGGAGGGGTATCGGTACCTCGAGACGGATGTGCACGCGACGGCGGACGGTGTGGTGGTGGTGCACCACGACGCGAGCCTGGACCGGACGACGGACGGTGCGGGGCCGATCGCGGCGCAGACGTGGGAGCAGCTGAAGAACGTCAAGGTGGGCGGGAAGGTGCCGCTGTCGCGGCTGGAGGACGTGCTCGAGGAGCTGCCGGACGCGCGGTTCAACGTGGATGTGAAGGCGGATCGGGCGGTGGAGCCGTTCGTGCGGGTGCTGGAGCGGACGAAGGCGTTCGACCGGGTGGCGGGGGCGGCGTTTTCGGATGCGCGGCTGGTGCGGTTGCGGAAGCTGGCGGGGCCGAGGCTGGTGACGGCGATGGGGCCGCGGTCGGCGTTCGCGTTGTGGGCGCGGGGGAAGCTGCCGCTGCTCCCCCTGGGCCGGCTGGTGCTGGGGGCGATGGCGCAGGTGCCGGTGCGGCAGGGGGCGCTGCGGGTGGTGGACAAGGCGTTCCTGACGATCGCGGGGCGGTCCGGGATCGAGGTGCACACGTGGACGATCGATGATCCGGCGGAGATGCGGATGCTGCTGGACCTGGGGGTGCACGGGATCGTGACGGACCGGCCGGACCTGTTGCGCGAGGTGCTGATCGAGCGGGGTGTGTGGCGGCAGTCGCAGGAGTCGTGAGTGGGTAACAGTGTTCTAACACTGTTACCCACTCACGAGGGGGTCAGCGGGGTGGTTTGCCGGTCCAGGCGGCGTCCCAGGTTTTGGGGCCGAGGAGGCCGCTGTCCTTGATGCCGTTGGCGCGCTGGAGGTCGAGGACGGCGGTGCGGGTCTTCTCGTAGTAGCAGCCGGTGCCGCTGAAGCCGTAACCGAAGGCGTTCATGCGGAGCTGGAAGGTCTTGAGCGGGGTGGCGCAGTCGCCGTAGTTGTAGACGACGCCGGGCCAAGCGGGGCGGGGGCCGCCGGGGCCCGGGGGTGGTGCGGGGAGGCCGCCGCCGCCGATGTAGGCGGCTTCGGCGTAGGTGGGGACGCGTTTGCTGCGGGCGTCGGCGTCGCCGGTGAGTTTGAGGGTGCCGGCGCACTGCCAGGGTTGCCAGCCGCGCATGCGGTAGAGGTAGAGGGCGCGGTAGTCCTGTTCGGCGGGGGCGGCCTGGTCGGGGCGGCCCTGTCCGCCGACGCTGCGCCAGGTGGGCAGGTTGAACTGGTAGGCGCCGTAGTAGCCGTTGCCGGTGTTGGTGTTGTAGCGGTTGCTGGACTCGCACATGCGGAGTTTCGCCCAGGCGGCCGAGGCGGGGTCGGCGGCGGCGAGGCCGGGGGTGGTGAGGGGCAGACCCGTGACGGCGAGCGCGAGGAGCAGGAGTCTCAGCACGGTGCGCGGACGGTTACGGATCATGCGAGCACAGTAAGAGCGTGTCCCGTTGTCCACAACAGACACAGTGCGCTCACGAGTCTCGCATGAAACACCGTTCACATTTGCCGGCGACACGGGATGGAGGGTGGCCGCGGGCGTGCGGGGTGATCATCAAGCGACAAACCGGACACGGTTTCGGTGGTGTGGTCACGGGGGTGGTCCGCGGCCCGTAGTCTCCGCGCTGACCTGGAAGTTCTTGACCTGAAGGAGCCGTGGATGACGCTGGCCGGGACGCGCTCGACCAAGCGCGAGCGCTGGGGCTGGTATTTCTACGACTGGGCGAACTCGCCGTTCTATTCGTCGACGACGACGGTGTTCGGCGCGCTGTCGATGAGCTCGATCGCGGCGGAGGACGCGAAGACGAACTTCACCCTTAACGGGGATCGTCCGTGCGTGAACGCGGCGGGGGCGGCGGACACGCTGCAGCACTGCGACGTGACGTTGTTCGGGCTGCACTTCCCGGCCGGCTCGGTGTGGGGTTATCTGCTGTCGGTGGCGACGGTGGTGCAGGTGCTGGTGCTGCCGATCGCCGGTGCGGTGGCCGACCGCAGCCACAACAAGCGGCGGATCCTGGGCGGGTTCGCGTTCCTGGGTGCGGCCGCGGCGGCGGCGATGTTCTTCCTGGCCGGGTCGGACTGGCAGCTGGGGGTGGTGCTGTTCGTCGTGGCGAACATCGGATACGGGGGTTCGCTGGTCGTCTACTACTCGTTCCTGGTCGACATCGGCGGGCCGGACGAGCGGGACGGCATTTCGGCGAAGGGCTGGGCGTTCGGGTACCTGGGTGGCGGGCTGGCGCTGGCGTTGCAGCTGGGGTTCTACCTCGGGCACGACAGTTTCGGGGTGAGCAAGGGCCTGGCGGTGCAGATCTGCTTCCTGACGTCGGGGCTGTGGTGGGCGGCGTTCACCGTGCCGGCGGTGCGGGCGCTCCCCCGCCGGCACACGCCGGTCGACGTCGCGCCGGGGCGTTCGGTGTTGCGGGCGGGCTTCGCGGAGTTGCGGCAGACGCTGGTGGCGGCGAAGGCGTACCCGTTGACGCTGGCGTTCCTGGGCAGCTACCTGGTCTTCACCGATGGGATCAACACGGTGGTGACGGTGTCGGCGCAGTACGGCAAGGACGAGCTGGGGTTCGGCAACGAGGTGCTGATCGTCACGATCCTGGTGATCCAGTTCGTGGCGTACCTGGGTGGCACGCTGCACGGGCTGGTGGCGCGGCGGATCGGGGCGAAGCGGACGATCCTGGGGAGCCTGGTGCTGTGGGTGGTGGTGCTGGCCGGGGCGTACTTCGTGCAGCCGAAGCAGATGCTGCAGTTCCTGGCGGTGGCGGTGGGGATCGGGCTGGTGCTGGGCGGGACGAACGCGCTGTCGCGGTCGCTGTTCAGCCAGATGATCCCGGCGGGCAAGGACGCGCAGTACTACTCGCTCTACGTCGTGGGTGAGCGCGGGACGTCGTGGCTGGGGCCGCTGGTGTTCGCCGGGGTGGGGCAGGCGACGGGGTCGTTCCGGCTGGCCATCGTGGCGCTGGTGGTGTTCTTCGCGGCGGGGCTGGTGCTGGTCGCGCTGGTGCCGGTGCGGCGGGCGATCGTGGCGGCGGGCAACCGTCCGCCGGAGGTTCTGTAGTCACCGATAGGGTCGGGCGTCGTGACCTTGCTCAACGACCCAGATCCCACGGACGCGCTGTCGTCGGTCCCGGCGGCCGGTTCGCGCCGCGGGACGCCCCCGGTGGGCAGGCTGAAGTTCTGCTACGGCCCGATGGACTGCGGGAAGTCGACCCTGGCGCTGCAGATCGACCACAACCACGCCCGGCAGGGCCGCCGGGGGCTGGTGCTGGTCCGCCACGACCGATCGGGCGCGCCGCAGATCTCCAGCCGGATCGGGCTGACCCGGCAGGCGGTGGAGGTCGGCGAGGACACCGACGTGCGTGACCTGGTGCGGCGGGAGTGGGCGCAGGGCAGGCACGTGGACTACGTCGTGGTGGACGAGGCGCAGTTCCTCTCCCCCGGGCAGGTCGACCAGCTGGCGGAGCTGGCCGACGAGGTCGAGATCGACGTGTACTGCTTCGGGATCGCCACGGATTTCCGGAGCCGGTTGTTCCCGGGGGCCGCTCGTCTGTTCGAACTGGCGGACGAGTTGCAGCCGGTTCAGGTGGAGGTGCTGTGCTGGTGCGGGCTGCCCGGGCGGTTCAACGCGCGGGTGGTCGACGGCGAGGTGGTGCGCGAGGGCGACACCGTCGTGGTGGCAGATACCGAACAATCCGTAGTTGAAACTTCAGCTTCAGCACGTTTCGAGGCCGAATTCGCTACCGTGCGTTATCAGGTATTGTGTCGGCGCCACTTTCGATCGGGTGACTTGGGCGCGGTTACCGCTCATCACGGTCAGTTACGGTTGACCTGAGCGAGACGCTAGTAGCCCATCCGGGGGATATCAGCACTAAGAAGGCCGTATTGACGTCACGCCGGAGCGCGAAACGCCTCCTACTAGAGGAAGCTGATCCCGGTGGGTGACGCAGCTCATCGTGAGCAACGACATGGTGCTCCGGGAATCCTCCCGGGGCCTGGGTCGTTGCATAGGGTGAGCACCACCCTGGCTCCACCCCGGAGCTGACTGAAAGGACCCCATCATGGCCGACCGTGTTCTTCGTGGAAGCCGGCTGGGAGCGGTCAGCTACGAGACCGACCGCAACCACGACCTCGCCCCACGCCGCACCGTGCGCTACGCCTGCCCGAAGAACCACGAGTTCGAGGTGCCGTTCTCCGACGACGCCGAGATCCCGACGGTCTGGGAGTGCCGCCTGCACGGGAGCGAATCGGAGATCGTCGATGGCGGGCAGCCCGAGCAGAAGAAGGTCAAGCCGCCGCGCACCCACTGGGACATGCTGCTCGAGCGGCGCACGATCCCCGAGCTCGAGGACCTGCTCAACGAACGTCTCGCCGAGCTGAAGGGCCGCCGCACCTCCCGGTCGGCGTGACCCCGCGGAACTCGGCCCAGTAGCCCAGCTCCCACCACAACGGAAAGGCCCCCGCGACCTCCCCCCGCGGGGGCCTTTCGCATGCCCGCCCCGAGCGTCGGCTTACGTACCTGGGCGGTCGGCTCGCGTACCCGAAGGGTCGGGTGGCGTACCCGAAGGGTCGGCCGGGCAGCCGACCGTCCAGGTACGCAAGCCGACCGCCGGGGTACGCGAGCCGACCCTTCAAGTACGCGTCAGGCTGGGCGGAAGGGGCCGTGGAGGGCCGCCCACTGCAGGAGCATGATCGTCTTGGCGTCCGCGATCTCGCCTGTGGCGATCATCTCCAGGGCCTTGGTGAACGGGAGCTCCAGGACCTCGATGTCCTCGCCCTCCTCCGCCAGCCCGCCACCGGTGCCGCGGTTGGCCGGGTCGTAGGGGGCCGCGTAGCAGTGCAGGCGCTCGGTGACCGAGCCCGGGCTCGTGTACACGTCGAACACGTGCTCCAGCGCGCCGATCCGCACCCCCGTCTCCTCCTCCGCCTCCCGCCGGATCGCCGTTTCCGGGTCGTCGGTGTCCAGCAGGCCCGCCGCGGTCTCGATGAACATGCCGTCCGGGTGGTCGTTGACGTAGACCGGGTAGCGGAACTGGCGGGTCAGCAGGACCGTCCCGCCGGCCAGGTCGTAGAGCAGTACCGTCGCGCCGTTGCCGCGGTCGTAGGTCTCGCGCTGCTCGGTCGTCCAGCGGCCGTCGGTGTGCTGGTAGTCGAACGTCGTGCGGCGCAGCACGTACCAGGCCGAGGACAACAGCTCGACGCCGGTGACCCGGACCCGCGGGTTGCGGGACAGGCTTGTCGAAGAGGTCATGCCCCGACCATAATGTGCACGACTCGGAAGAAACAAGGAGGATCGTGCATGCTGGTCGCGGAACGCCGTGAACTGCTGCTCACCCGGCTCGCCGCCGACGGCAAGGTGCTGGCCAAGGACGTCGCCGCCGAGCTGGGGGTGTCCGAAGACAGCATCCGCCGCGACCTGCGCGACCTCGCCGCCGCCGGGCTCTGCCAGCGCGTCTACGGCGGCGCGCTGCCTGTCTCCCCCGCCGTCGCCGACTACGCCAGCCGGACGGCCATCGCCCAGGACGGCAAGGACCGGGTCGCCAAGGTCGCCGCCACGCTGGTCCGGCCCGGCTCCACGGTCATCCTCGACGGCGGCACCACCACGCTCGCCGTCGCGAACGCGCTCCCGGACGACCTCGAAGCCACCGTCGTCACCCACAGCCCGACCGTCGCGGTCGCCCTGCTCGGCCACCACGGCGTCGAGGTCTTCCTGCTCGGTGGCCGGCTGTTCCGGCACTCCGCCGTCACCTGCGGCGCCGCCGCGGCCGAGGCCGCCCAGTCGATCAGCGCCGACGTCTTCCTGCTCGGCGTCACCGGCGTCCACCCCGAGGCCGGGCTCACCACCGGCGACGCCGACGAAGCCGCGATGAAACGCGCGCTCGCCCGGCGCGCGGCCGACACCTACGTGCTGGCCAGTGCCGAGAAGCTCGGCACGGCGTCGCGGTTCACCGTGCTGCCGTTCGCCGATGTCGCCGGCGTGATCACCGACGCCGACGACCAGAACGTGCAGAAACTTGCAGACCAGGGTGTGGCGGTCCTGCCGGCGTGACCTCGGTGTACCACTCGCGGCCGGCCACCAGCCCGAACAACGGCGCCGGCAGCCACACGAGCAGCCGCAGCACCGCCGAGAGCCGCCCGGTACCGCGGACGTCGGACACGTGCGCGGCCAGTGCCGCCTGCTTGCGCCCGGCGAAGCGCCGCACGTCGAACCGGTGGGTGACCGCCGAGGCCGGGCTGTAGGCGTGTTCGAGCGCGTCGACGTCGTAGTCGAACGGGATCCGCAGCGCCCGGACCACCCGCACGAACCGCAGCGCGAAGTCGCGCGGCAGGGTGGCCTCCAGCAGCCGAGTCCCGGTCAGCCGGGCCGCCCGGCGGGCGACCTCGTGCACCTTCACGTGGTCGCGGTGCCCGTACCCGCCGTTGCCGTCGTAGCCGAGCAGCAGGTCGGCGCGCTCCTCGTGCAGCAGCGCCGCGAGCCGGTGCGCGGCCTCCTCGGTGTCCGCGCGGGCGAAGCGCTGCCGTCCGGGCGGGTCCGCGTACAGCTGGGGGCCGTGACCGCTGTCGGCGTACCCCAGGTGCACCACGCGCCGGACGCCGAGGATCGCCGCCGCGGCCTCCAGCTCGGCCCAGCGCGGTGTCGGGTGCTCGGCGGCCATCCCGTCGGTGGCCACCACGACCACCACCCGGTGCCCGTCGGCCGCGGCGCGGGCCAGGGTGCCGCCGCTGAGCAGGACCGGATCGTCGGCATGGGCGTGGAAGGCCACGATGGTCGTCACCGGGCCATCATGGCCCAGAACGGCCGGAACCGGCTCAGGCGCGCTTGACCAGCCGGCGCAGCTGGTGCCAGCGGCGCCCCAGGCCCCACTTGGCCACCCGCAGGAACGCCTCCTGGATGATCGAGCCGTTCATCTTCGACTCGCCGATCTCGCGCTCGGTGAAGGTGATCGGGACCTCGACGATCTCGAAACCGGCCTCGTCGGTGCGGATCGTCAGGTCGATCTGGAAGCAGTAGCCGTGCGAGTTGACCTCGTCCAGGGCCAGCTTCTCCAGCACCGGACGGCGGTAGGCGCGGAACCCGGCGGTGATGTCGCGCACCCGCATGCCCAGCGCGATCTGCGAGTAGAGGTTCGCGCCGCGGGAGAGGACCTGCCGTTTGACCGGCCAGTTCACCACCGCGCCGCCCGGCACGTACCGCGAGCCGATCGCCAGGTCGGCGTCGCCGACCGCGTCCAGCAGCCGCGGCAGGTCCTCCGGGGCGTGCGAGCCGTCGGCGTCCATCTCGACGATCGTGTTGTACTCGCGCGCCAGGCCCCAGCGGAACCCGGCGATGTAGGCCGCGCCCAGGCCGGCCTTCTCGGTGCGGTGCAGCACGTGGACGTGGTCGTCGGCCGCCGCGCGCTCGTCGGCGAGCTCGCCGGTGCCGTCCGGGCTGCCGTCGTCCACCACGAGCACGTGCACGTCCGGGAGTGCCTTGTGCAGGCGGTCCAGGATCGGGCCGAGGTTCTCCCGCTCGTTGTAGGTCGGGATCACCACCAGCACCGGCTCGATTTCCCGGGCCCCCCGCGGCGCCTGCGACATCCGTGCTCCTCCGATATCCGCGGCGGTCAGTCCGCCGCTTCCCCTGCCGTGCCGGCGCTGCCGCGCCGGGTGCGAAAACGGAGTACGAGCCCACCGGCCACCCCGGCGATCGCCAGAGCCAGCAGCCCGTACTCCGTCCACGCACCTAGTTGATCCGACAGCGTAGTCTGCGTCCGCAGCGGGACGCGCCCGACCAGGGAATCCGCCGTGAAAAGGCCCGTTGAGCTGGTCACCGTCCCGTCGGGGGCGACGATGGCGCTCACCCCGGAGACCGCCGACACCACGACCGCGCGGCCGTGTTCGACCGCCCGCAGCCGCGACATCGCCAGCTGCTGGTAGCTCATCTCGCTGCGGCCGTACCAGGCGTTGTTGGTCGGCACGACCAGCAGTTCGGCGCCGTCGCGCACGGCGTCGCGGGCCGGGTAGTCGAAGGCGGATTCGTAGCAGATGAACACGCCGACCTTCGTGCCCGCGGCGGTCATGGCCTGGTTCGCCCCGTCGCCGGGGACCATGTCCACGGTCTCGGCGTCGAGGAACGGCGTGACCAGCTCGGCGACCTTGCGGGCCGGGACGTACTCGCCGAAGGGCACCAGCTGCTGCTTGGCGTACCGCGGCCCCGGCCCGGTGCGCGGGTCCCAGGCGAGCACGGAGTTCTGCAGGTGCCCGTCCGGCAGCGCGTAGATCGCCCCGATCAGCGCCGGCACGCCGAAGTTCGCCACCAGCCGGTCGACCTGCGGGTCCGGGCCGGTGACCGTGGTCGCGCTCTCCGGCCACACCAGCAGGTCCGGCTTGGGGACCTGCCCGGCTTGGACGGCCGCCAGCAGCCGTTCGCTCTCGGCGAGGGTGTTGCGGCGCAGCAGCGTCCGCTCCCCCTGCAGGGCGAGCCCGATGTCGGGGGCGTTGCCCTGGACGGTCGCGACCGTGCGCTCGCCGTCCTGCGCGCCGGTGCCGATCGACGGCCACAGCGCGAGGCCGGCGGCGACGGGCAGCAGCGTGCCGAGGGCGGCGAAAACCGCAGGCCGGGTCGGCTTGCGGGTCTGCCACAGCCGGGCGGTGAGCGCGGCCAGGCCGAAGCCGGTGCCGACGACGGCCAGGCCGACCAGCGGGGCACCGCCGATCGAGGCGAGCGGCAGGAACGCGCCCTCGGGCTGGCTGAACGCGACCCGGCCCCACGGGAACCCGCCGAACGGGAACCAGGCCCGCGGGGTCTCCAGCGCGATGAACACCAGCGCCGACCACAGCGGCGCGGCGGGCAGGCGGGACACCAGCGTGATCAGCCCGCCCGCCAGGCCGTGGTAGAGCGCCAGCGCGAAGGACAGGCCCAGCCACGGCCACGGGCCGAAGTCCGGGCCGAGGAAGTCCAGCAGCCAGGTCAGCAGCGGCAGGAAGAACGCCAGGCCGAACGCGAAACCGTAGCCGAAGCCGCCCCGGAACCGGCGGCCGCGCAGCACCAGCGCGAACCCGGCGAACGCCAGCGGCGCCAGCCACCACAGCGGGCGCGGCGCGAAGCTCAGGTAGTAGGCGAAGCCGGACACCAGCGCCCCGGCCGTGCGCAGCAGCCAGGCACGGGGGAACCGCCGCGGGCGGGCGGACTGGTGCGGGGCGCCCGGCTCGGGGTCCGCCACGGTGACTGCCACAACCCAGAACTCTAGGTGATGGTGTCGTGGAGGACTTCACCCGCGCGGACCGTGCGCAGGCAGTGCGGGAGGGTGGCGTCCGGTTCGAGCCGCGGCAGCGGGGGGACACCGGCCCGCGGGTCGGTGGACCAGCGCTGCACGCGGCTGTCCGGAGTGGCCACGACCAGGTCGGTGGCGTCCCAGATGGCGTAGTGCGCCGGCGCGCCCGGGACGAGGCTGCCGGTGACGCCGTCGTTGACCCCCGCCGCGCGGTGCCCGGCGCGGGTGTGGGCGGTGAACGCCGCCCGCGGCGACAGGCCCGCGCCCGGGGTGCGGTGGTAGGCCGCGGCGCGGACGCTCGCCCACGGGTCCAGGGGCGTCACGGGCGCGTCGGAGCCGAAGGCGAGCAGGACGCCTTCGGCGGCCAGGGCCGCGAAGGGGTTGAGGGCGGCGGCGCGGTCCGCGCCGAGGCGTTCGGCGTACATGCCTTCCGTGCCGCCCCAGAGCGCGTCGAACACCGGCTGGGCCGAGGCGACGACACCCCAGCCGGCCAGCAGCCTGGCCTGCTCGGCGGTGACCATCTCCAGGTGTTCCAGCCGGTGGTGGCGGGCGGCCAGGGCGCGCTGCCCGACCTCCTTCTCCGCCAGCCGGAACCCTTCGACCACCTCGCCGACCGCGGCGTCGCCGATGACGTGGAAGCCGGCCTGCAGCCCGGCTTCGGTGCAGGTGGCCAGGTGCTCGGCGATGCGGTGGGCGTCGAGGTAGAGCGTCCCCGCGCCGGGGTGGTCGGCGTAGGGCTCGCTCAGGGCGGCGGTGTGGGAGCCGAGGGCGCCGTCGACGAACAGGTCGCCGGCCAGGCCGCGGGCGCCCAGCGCGCGGGCGGTTTCGACGGCGCCGAGCTCGCCCCAGTAGCCGACGACCTCGGGTGTGCCGGGCCCGGCGAGGGCGAGGAGGGCGGTGAGGTCGTCGCGGCCGGAGATGTCGGGGCCGGCGCATTCGTGGACGCTGACGATGCCCTGCTTGGCGGCCTCGGCGAGGAACGCGCGCTGGGCGCGTTCGCGCTGCTCGGGCGTGACCGCGGCGCGCACGGCCGCGCGGACGGCGTGGTGGGCGGCGCGGGTCAGCGGGCCGTCGGACGACCAGCCGTCGGCTTTTTCGGCGGCCGGGGCCAGTTCGACCAGGGCGGTGGAGACCAGCGCGGAGTGGACGTCGACGCGGCTGAGGTAGACGGGCGCGCCGGAAGCGGCGTCGTCGAGCTCGGCGCGGCTGGGCAGGCGCGGGTCGGTCCAGGTGGTCTCGTCCCAGCCGTGGGCGAGCAGGACCTGCCCGTTCCCGGCGGTTTCGCGCACGCGGGCCAGCAGCTGGGCGGCGCTGCGGACGCCGGTGAGGTCGAGGCCGGTCAGGTGCAGGCCGGTGGCGGTGGCGTGGACGTGCGCGTCGACGAACGCGGGGGCGACGAAGGCGCCCTGGAGGTCGATTTCCTCGGCGCCGGGGTGCAGGGCGCGGGCCGGGGCGTCCTGGCCGACCCAGACCACGGTGCCGCCGGTGACCGCCATCGCCGTGGCGTCGGGGCCGGAGGGGGTGTAGATGCGCCCGCCGAGCAGGAGCGTCGTGTGTTCGTCCGTCACGTCCCTGAGTCTGCCCCCTTCGTCCACGTGGGGGAACGCGACCCGGCAGGCAGGAAGATTTACTCCGTGAGAACGTTATGACAGGATATTTTAACGCGTTCCCGACGACTAGGAGTACAAGTGACTGCGATCCAGGAACCTGTGACGCCTGCCGCCGCCTTCGACCAGCCCTACGAGTACGCCCGCGCCGAGCTGGTGGAACCCGACTGGCGCCGCTTTCCTGGCTGGCACGACGTGACCGAAGCCGAGTGGCGTGACGCGCAGTGGCAGCGGGTGCACTGCATCCGCAACGTCAAGCAGCTGCGCGCGCTGATGGGCGACCTGCTGGAGGAACGCTTCTACGACGACCTGCTCGCCGACCAGCGCGAGCTGGCGACGATGTCGATGCTGCTGCCCCCGCAGATGCTCAACACGATGGCCCCGACGGCCGGCACCGACCCGGCCAAGGTCACCGAGGCGTTCTACGCCGACCCGATCCGCCGCTACATGCTCCCGGTGCGCAGCGACCGCGACCCGGTCTGGACGAGCCACCCGCACGCCGAACGCGACTCCCTGCACGAGGCCGAGATGTGGGTCGTGGAGGGCCTGACCCACCGCTACCCGACCAAGGTGCTGGCCGAGATGATCTCGACCTGCCCCCAGTACTGCGGCCACTGCACCCGCATGGACCTGGTCGGCAATTCGACGGAGACGGTCGAGAAGCACAAGCTGACCCTCAAGCCGGTCGACCGCCAGGACGCGATGATCGCGTACCTGAAGAAAACCCCGGGCGTCCGCGACGTGGTCGTCTCCGGTGGCGACGTGGCCAACGTCCCGTGGCCGCAGCTGGAGTCGTTCCTGATGCGCCTGATGGACATCGAGACGGTCCGCGACATCCGCCTGGCGACGAAGGCCCTGGCCGCACTGCCCCAGCACTGGATCCAGCCGAAGGTCGTCGAAGGCCTGGAGCGCGTCGCGGTGACCGCCCAGCGCCGGGGCGTGAACCTGGCGATCCACACGCACGTCAACCACGCCCAGTCGGTCACGCCGCTGGTGGCCGAGGCGGCGCAGACCGCGCTGAACGTCGGGGTCCGGGACGTGCGCAACCAGGGCGTGCTGATGCGCGGGGTCAACGCGACCCCGGCGGCGTTGCTGGACCTTTGCTTTGCGCTGCAAGGGGAAGCGAACATCCTGCCGTACTACTTCTACATGTGCGACATGATCCCGAACGCCGAGCACTGGCGGGTCGCGGTGTGGGAGGCGCAGGAGCTGCAGCACGCGATCATGGGATACCTGCCGGGGTACGCGACGCCGCGGATCGTGTGCGATGTGCCTTATGTGGGGAAGCGGTGGGTGCACCAGCTGGCCGAGTACGACCGGGAGCTGGGGATCTCGTACTGGACGAAGAACTACCGGACCGGGATCGAGCTGGAGGACCCGGAGGCGTTGCAGCGGCGGTACCCGTACTACGACCCGATCTCGACGCTGCCCGAGGCCGGCCAGGCCTGGTGGGCGAACCGCTCCAGCTGACGCCGGCGCGCCACCGTCCCAGAGGTGTGTCGAGGGGGTGCCGCGGAGCCCGATCGGGGCCGCGCACACCCCTCGGCCGTCTCGGACGCTTGGGCTGGTCAGGGCCGGTGAGGACCGGTTGCGACCGATCACGATATGCCCCGGATATGCCCCCGAGATTCCATTGTAGACAGACAGGTGCGCCTGGCGACCAGTGTAGGCGAGTCAGTCAACCAAGCCTCTTCGAGCCCTTTTCGTGGAGCTGATTCCTCTGTCTGCACGTCACAAATCCCGAAATAGCGCGGTATCCTTAGGGTGGGATTGTGAGACCATTCTTCTCGGCTTATTGTCGTGCGGAAAAAAATTGCTACATGGCCCGAGTCGGGGTTGATCAGGACGGTCACTTAGCGTAGTTTCGTCACAGGGTGAGACACGAGGTAGCGCCGTGCCCTGGTGGTCCGAGCTGCGAGAACGGTCGACTGACCCGAAGGCGCCCAAGCGCCCCGACGTCGATCTGCGCCCATCGATCGTGCGGCAGTACTCCGCCAAGACACTCGCGTGCTACCGCGCCCGACTCGGGCACTACCAGCACTGGTGCCGCATCCGCGGCTACCAGCACGCGACCGATGCGATCACGACCTCCAAGCTCGTCGAGTACGTCCACGACCAGATCAACCGCTGGGACGACTCCCCCGATGCCCCGGACCCCGCCGGTTACCCGCGGTACCGGCCAGACACCATCCGGCAGACCGTCAACGCCCTCATCTACTGGGCCGAACGCAGCACCGGCCAGCCACCCGACGACCGCGCCGAGAAGGAAGCTCTCCGCCGCTTCGCCGACGACTTAAACCAGACCCATCCCGCAGCGTGGCGAGTAACCGCACGCCGATCGCCGAAGGTCACCGGAGCGGACCATCGCCGCCAGGAGCTGCTGCTGGAACTGGTGGACTGAGTCGTCAACGTGCCAGAAGCCGGCAGGCGCACCTGGAAGCGGCATCCGTCGTCGGGATCGTGCCGACCGGCCCATCCGCACCAGCAGCCTCAACTCGGCGCGTTGGCGTTCGCCGCTGCCGTCGCGGCGCAACCCCGCCGCGGTCGGCACCAAACAGCCCCTCCATCGTGAACGGCCCACCGCTCCCGCCCTTCAGGCGGTTCGTCGTGTAGACGACGGCCGGCCACTGGTTCGTCCACGTCAGCCGGACGTGGCCGACGCTGCCGGCGAGGTGGTCCTGATGATCGTCGTGTCGGTTGCCGCGGCCGCGCTGGGTGCGGGTCCGCCGGGACGGCCGCTCTGCGTTCTTGATCCAGGCTGTGTGACCGCCGCATCGCCGAGATGGCAGCCAAGCACGACCGCTCCAGCCGAATGATCGCGCGGTAGTCGTACCGGCTGCTCAGTCGATTTTCAGGTCAGGGAGAATACCTATTTCGGTTGCGCCAGACCGTTGAGCACGCCATGCGCAGCCGCCCGGCCAAGTACTTCGCTCGACCGCGCGGTGAATGCGCCAGAACTCGAGGTCCCCTCAGGCAGCTTCGTGACCGCTCCGCCCGACGGTGAATCGACGAAAGTCAGGCGGATCAACGCAAATTTGACGACCATCCGAAATACTGGACAAAAGCCGGTCAAGGCTTCACAGCGCGTGATGGGCATATTGCACCCAGGACGGCTCGTGGCTTACCGTCGCCGGACCGGAACCAGCACGGCAGGCGCTGAACGGCCCACCCGGGATTTCCTCCGCCGGCCTGAAACGGTTCGACACGACCGAGCGACAAAGGAGTAGCTCGCGATTTGGGCGACGGTGTCCCGTCACCGGAAATGACCGCGGCGTGCCTGATGAAGGGAGCTGGGGGGTGGCGACGGACGAGGCGCGACTGTTCGAGATCAAAGAACGCGCCGCAGCTGTCTTCATGGCGATGCCCGGCGTCACGGGCGTCGGCATCGGCGGCCGCTGGCGGGACGGACGACCCACAGGTGAGGTCGTGCTCAAGGTCTTCGTCGAGCGGAAGCGGCCGGCCGGCGAACTGCCGGCCGACCAGGTGCTGCCCGAACGGTTCGAGGGCGTCGCGATCGACGTGGACGAGTTGCCGCCGTCCCGGCTGGAGGCCGGGCCCCCACAGCCACCGACACCCGGGTCGCCCGAGGTGCCGACCACCTCGACCGACGGCACCAAGTACCGCCCGCTGGTCGGCGGGTCCCGGATCGAGGTCGACCTGACCGGGTCGGGGTTCGGCACGCTCGGCTGCTTCCTGCGCCACACCACCGACGCGAACCGGGTCTTCGCGCTGACGAACTTCCACGTGGTCAGCGTGCGCGAGGCGGGCGGGACGCGGATCCTGCGGTCACCCACCGCGAACAGCACGCAGGTCGGGAACCCCACCAACTCGACCAGCTCGACGAAGTGCTGCGACGACACGTTCGGCGTGTTCGTCGCGGGCAGCAAGGACACCGTCCGGGACGCCGCGCTGGTCCAGCTCCGGCCCGGTACGCAGTACCTCGCCGAGGTCGTGGGCATCGGGCGGCTGACCGGCACCCACGACATCACCGTCGCGGAGGCGGCCACCGGGACCTACCAGGTGCGCAAGCGTGGCGCGCGCACCCTGCTGACCGGCGGTGTGGTGGAGGCGATCAACACCACGCACACGACCGGCGGCTTCACCCGCACCAACGTGACCGTGGTCCGGCCCAACCCGAACGCGGCCATCCCGGCCACCGGCACCACGTACTTCAGCGACAGCGGCGACTCCGGCAGCGTCGTGGTCAACGCCGCCGCCGAGGTCGTCGCACTGCACTTCGCCGGGTCGCCCAACCCCGCAACGAAGGTCCACAAGGGACTGGAGTTGCCGATCGCCACGATCCTCGGCCTCTTCAACACCGTGGACAGCACCGCCGTCACGGTCGCGACCGCGGCGACCGACGGGCTGGTGCAGACCGTTCCCGGTGGGTCGGCGCAGCGCATCCCTGCCGAACTGGTGCCCGGTCTCGTGCAGCCGCCGCCGGGGGTGCGGGTGCTGGCAGCGGGGGCGGACCCGGCAGGCCCGTCCCCCACGCCGGACCTGCTCGCGGGCGTGCGGGCGCGGCTGGACCGCTCGCCAGGCGGCAGACAGGTCGCCGCACTGTGGGTGGACCACCGGCCGGAACTGGTGTCGCTGGTGAACGAGCACCGCAGGGTCGCGGTGGTGTGGCAGCGCAACGGCGGGCCCGCGCTGGTGCAGACGCTCATCCGGATGACGGACCAGCCCCAGCTCAGACTCCCGGCGACGGTCAACGGCGAGCCGCTGACCAGCTGCATCGACCGCATCCACGACGCGTTCGCCGCGCAGGCGGGGCCGGACCTGCGGCACGCTCTCGGCTCGGCCCGCGCGGCGCTACCCGACCTGGCCGGGCTCACGTACTCGCAGATCGTCGCCGCACTCGGCGCGGACTGAGGTGGGCGACGTCTTGCACTCGCAGATCGTCACCGCGCCCCGCGCGGACTGCGCGGACTGAAGGAGGAGCGCGATGCCCGACCAGCATCCACTGCCGGACGCCGCGCGGGTCGCGCACGTCGAGCGGGTTCACCGTGACGCCGCGGCCTCGTTGCTCGCGATCCCCGGCGTCCGGCTGGTGGCGCTCGGCGGCAAGGAGGTCGACGGCCGCAACACCGGTGAACTGGTCATCCGTGTGCATGTCGCCGCGAAACTGCCCGAGGGCGAAGTTCCGCCAGAGGAGCTGATCCCCGCCGAGATCGAGGGTGTGCGCACCGACGTGATCGTCAACGGTGGCAAGAGGACCATCGCGGCACCGCCCGGTGGCCTGGTGCGCGACACCAGTACGGACGGGCAGACGAAACGGCCGATCGCGGGCGGGGTGCGGTTGAACACCGCGAACGCTCCTGGCGCGGGCACACTCGGCTGCGTGCTGTGGAACACCAACAGCCACGACGCGGGCTACGCGCTGACCAACCAGCACGTGATCGACATCGTGGGCACGTTCACCGTCACCAAGGACGTCACCGAGGTCGGCCAGCCGGACGGCAACGACAGTTCCTGCTGCTGCAACGACATCATCGGCGTCTACGTGGCCGGTGAGCGGACCGCGAACAGCGACCAGGCGATCGTCCGCCTGTCAGCGGGCGAGAAGTGGGTCGCCGAGATCGTGGACATCGGCGTGGTCAAGGGCACTCACGTGTTGACCGCGATCGACGCCGTGGTCAACACGCCGGTTCGCAAACGTGGCGCCCGCACCCGGTTGACCGGCGGCATCGTGACCGACGTCGGCGGTCTCGACCCCTCCGGTGACCTGTCGGTGCTGGTGAAGGCGAACGACAACCCGGACCGCAAGCCGAACGAGCTGCTGTTCTTCGTCGACCAGGGCGACTCCGGGTCGGTGCTCGTCGACGACGACAACAAGGTGTGCGCGCTGCTCTACGCCCGCGAGCTGACCGGAGCGGAGGTGACCGCCGGCGGCGGGACACCTTCTCCCCTGCCGCCCGACGGCATCGAACGGCCCAAGGCCTACGCCTACCCGATCAACGACGTCCTGACCCGCTTCGCGAACGGCCCCTCCGGGCGACCGCTGGAGGTCGCGACGGCGACCGCCCCGAACCAGGTGCACACGGTCCCCGGCGCGTCCACGGTCGCGGTGCCCGCCGAGCTGGCCGCGACGATCGCCGACGACGACTTCCTCGGCGAAGGCCTGCGCGCCCCGGTCGGCAGGCCGTGGTTCGCCGGGAACCCGCCACCGGCCGAGACGGTCGCCGCGGTGCGTGCGCAGCTGGCCAGGTCGGCGGCGGGGCAGCTGCTCGCCGAACTCACGGACCGGCGAAGAGCCGAGGTCACCCGGCTGGTGCGCACCGACCGGCGGGTCGCGATCGCGTGGCACCGCGGCGGCGGGGCCGCGCTCTTCCAGCTGCTGCTGCGCATGCTGGCCCGCCCGGAGGTGGAGATGCCCTCGACCATCGCGGGCACCCCGGTCCTCGACGTCGTCGACGACTTGATCCGGATCCTGTCCGAACGCGGCAGCCCCGGCCTCGCCACCGACCTCCGGCTCGGGCGTGCCGTGCTGCCGGACCCGGCGGGCCGGACCCTGCCGGAGATCATGGCCGGGCTCGGTTCGGCGCACGTGGTGGTGAGCGGCAATGCCTGACCAGGCCGGGACCCTCGAGCGGCTGGCGATCGAGCTGGCCCGCGCGATCGCGCGGATCGCCGGGAAGCTCTCCGACGACGTCGTCCTCGACACGTTCGAGGAACTCGGTGTGCGGTTCCCCGACGCCTTCGTGACCGACCCGGTGATCGCCGCCGCGCGGAACACGATCGTCACCGTCACCGGCGAACTAGACGGTCTCGTCGCGCAGGTCGGCGATGCCATCGACAGCGGCGACACCGCCGGCATGGTCGCCGCCGGGCTCGCGCTCGTCACCCAGGTCGGCCGCGTCGCCGCCGCGATTCCCGAGCTGGGCACCGCGGTCCAGAACCGTGGCCCCACCTTCCCCGGTGTCACCCCGGCCCAGATCACCGAGCTGGTCACCGACCTGCCCCGCAAGCTCACCGACCTCGCGTTCGCCGACATCCTGGAGCTGAGCCCGTCCACCGGCGCCGTCCTGACGCTGCTCGGCATCGTCGAGCGCACGTTCGTCCCCGCCGATCCGGCCAACCCGACCAGGCCGCCGCACGAACGCGTGTCCGTTCACCTCGACCGGCTCCTGCCCGCGTTCACCAACCCGGTCGCCCACCTCCAGTCGCTGTACGGGTGGGGCGGCGGCACGTTCGACGCGCTGCGGGTGCTGACCGTGCTGGAAGGGGTGGTCGGCAGGCTCGGGCTGCCGGTGCTGCTGGTCCCGGGCAACCCGCCGGAACTGCAGGCGTTCGCGGTCGACCTCAAACCCAGCGCGGACGGGCAGGGGCTGTCGATCTCGTTGGTGCTACGTGGTTCCGGCGGCCTCACGACCGACATCCCGGTCTCCCCGCCGACGTGGCACGCGCACGTCGTGATCAGCGGCGAGCTGGCCGCCGAGGCGACGGGCACGCTGCGACCGCCGTTCGACATCGAGCTGTCCGCGCCGGAGGGGGTGATCTCCGGTGAGGTGTCCGTCGGCCTGACCGCAGCACCGGCCGAGCCGTTCGTCCTGCTCGGCCAGGCGGGCGGCAGCCGCATCGAGTTCGGCGAGCTGTCGCTGGACGCGGGGCTCGCGCTCGAGTTCGACGCGGCGACCGGGCAGTTCCGGGCGTCGCCGACCGCGTCGGGTGAGGTTCTCGGCGGCAAGCTCGTGATCGACACGTCTTCCGGTGACGGCTTCGTCGCCACGCTCCTCGGCGGTGCCCGCATCGAGGCAGGCTTCGGCGTCGGGTTCGGCTTCACCGCGGCGGGTGGCCTGCAGTTCCACGGCAGTGGCGCGCTAGAGATCGCCGTGCCGGTGCACGTGGAACTCGGGCCGGTCGAGGTGCAGACGGTCTACCTGGCCGCGAAGATCGCGGGCGGCAGTGTCCCCTTGGAACTGTCAGCCGCGCTGTCCGCGGAACTGGGCCCGATCACGGCGAGCGTCGACCGGCTCGGTGTGGTCGTCGACCTCGGTTTCCCCGACGGTGGCGGCAATCTGGGGCCCGCCAACGTCGCGTTCGCGTTCAAGCCACCCAACGGCGTCGGTCTCGCGCTGGACGCCGGGCTGATCGCCGGTGGCGGTTACCTGTTCGCCGACCCCGGCCGCGGTGAGTACGCGGGTGCACTGGAGCTGGAGTTCGCGGGGTTCATCGCGCTCAAGGCGATCGGGCTGATCTCGACGCGGATGCCGGACGGCTCCGAGGGGTTCTCGCTGCTCGTGGTGATCGCCACCGAGTTCGGCGGCGGCGGGATCCAGCTCGGCTACGGCTTCACGCTGCTCGCGGTCGGCGGGATCGTCGGGCTCAACCGGGGCATGAACCTGGCTGCACTGGTCGAGGGCGTGCGCAGCGGATCGATCGAGTCGGTCGCATTCCCCCAGGACGTGGTGGCGAACGCGCCGCGGATCCTGTCCGACCTGCGGGCGTTCTTCCCGCCGGAGCAGGGCACGTTCCTCGTCGGCCCGATGGCCAAGATCGGCTGGGGCACACCGACGCTGGTGAGCGTCTCGCTCGGGGTGATCATCGAGATCCCTGGCAACATCGCGGTTCTCGGTGTCCTGAAAGTGGTTCTGCCCACCGAGCAGCTGCGCCTTCTGGTACTTCAGGTGCAGTTCGTCGGCGCGCTCGAGTTCGACCGCAGCAGGCTGTGGTTCTTCGCGCAGCTCTTCGACTCGCGGATCCTGACCATGTCGCTGTCCGGCGGGATGGGCCTGCTGGTCGACTGGAGCGACAACCCGGACTTCGTGCTGACCGTCGGCGGTTTCCACCCGTCGTTCAAGCCGCCGCCGCTGCCGTTCCCGGTGCCGGACCGGCTGTCCGTGGACATCCTCAACCGGCCGGGTCAGCTGATCCGGGTGTCCGGCTACTTCGCGGTGACCAGCAACACCGTGCAGTTCGGCGCACGCGCGGAGCTCCGGCTGGGGTTCGGCGGGTTCGGCGTCGAGGGGCACATCGCGTTCGACGCGTTGTTCCAGTTCTCGCCGTTCCGGTTCATCATCGGCATCTCGGCCCACGTGTCGCTCAAGGCGTTCGGGGTCGGCGTGTTCGGCATCTCGCTGGAGTTCGAGCTGGAGGGCCCGTCGCCGTGGCGGGCACACGGACGTGGCTCGATCGGGTTCCTGTTCTTCGAGATCTCCGCCGACTTCGACATCACGTGGGGCGAGAACCGCGACACCACGTTGCCACCGGTCGACGTGCTTCCGTTGCTGGAAGCCGAGATCAAGAAGGTCGAGGGGTGGCAGACCCGGCTCCCGGCCGGCCGTGCCGCGCTGGTCACGTTGCGGACGCTGCCGCCGGCTGACGAGCTGGTGCTGCACCCACTGGGCACGTTGCTCATCCGCCAGCGCGCCATCCCGCTCGACGTGCGGATCGACCACATCGGCGGCCGGAAAGCCCGCGACGGCCACCGGTTCGTCATCGAGCCGGCGCACGACAGCGGGCTCGTGCGGGTGTCGGTGACGACGGACAAGTTCGCACTGGCGCAGTTCCAGAACCTCACCGACGCACAGAAGCTGTCCCTGGCCGCGTACGGCGACGAGGACGCGGGGCTGGAGCTGGCCGCCGCGGATGGGGTGCTCCAGACGCCGCGCGTCGTGAAACGCAGCGCCCGGTACGAGGCGATCGTGCTGGACACCAAGGGACGGCAGTCCGCGAGCCTGGTGCGGACCTCCGTGGCCGGGCGTCCGGCCACGGCCGCACCCCGGGCGGCGGTCGGCAGCGGTGTCCCGGCGGGACGCCGGCTGACGAGCGTCAGCACGACCGTGTTCGGGCAGATGCTGAACGGGAGCAGCACGAGCAGATCGGTGCTGTCGCACCAGGACGCGGTCCGCAAGCAGCCGTTCGCGCCGGAGGACAAGGTCCGGATCTCCGGGCAGCGGTTCGTCGTGGCGTATGCGCGGAACAACCTGCAGGCGTTGCCGCCGACCGTCGAGGGCCTGCCGCCGACCGCGACGTTCCGCAGCCTCGCCGCCGCGGCAGGCGCGCTGGCCGACTGGATCACCGCGGCCCCCACCCTGCTGGGTGCCCTGCACGTGATCCCGGCCGCGGACGCGTCGGCACCACTCACGGTCCCGGGCGGCTGGTCGAGCGCCGGTGCGCTGCCGACCGCCACGGCGTCGACCACCGCGGTACGGCTGGCGAACGGGCGGCTGCTGGTCACCGGCACGGCGACCGCGTTGTTCGACCCGGTCGGCAACCGGTGGACCGCGGGCCCCGCGCCGGCCACACCTCGGCGCGGGCACACGACGGTGGTGCTGGCGAACGGCCGGGTGCTGGTCGCCGGTGGCCGGACCGCCACGGGTGTGCTGGCGTCGGCGGAACTGTACGACCCGCTGTCGAACACGTGGACCGCCACCGGCAGCCTGTCGACGGCCCGCACGGACCACTCCGCGACCGTGCTGCCGGACGGCAGGGTCGTCGTCGCGGGTGGCACCGGCACCCGGGCTTCCCTCGCGTCGGCGGAGATCTACGACCCCGAGACCGGCACCTGGTCCACGGCCGCGCCGATGACCGAGGCACGCGCCGGGCATCCAGCGGTACTGGTCGGCGGGAAAGTGCTGGTGGTGGGAGGAACCGTCGCGACCGACGGCCCGCCCGCGCCGCTGGCGTACTGCGAGCTGTACGACCCGGCCACGAAGACGTGGACCCCGGCCGGTGACCTGGCCACCCCGCGCACCGGCCACCAGGCGACCCGCCTCCCCGACGGCACCGTGCTGGTCACCGGCGGCGATACGGCAGGCACGCGCGCGGACGGCACGTACAGCGCGCGCAGCCTCGCCACCACCGAGCGGTTCCACCCGGCGACGGGTCAGTGGACGGCCGCCGCGCCGATGCCGGGACCACGCACCAGGCACCGCGCCATCGTCGTCCGCACCGGACGGCTCCTGGTGACCGGCGGCACCGGCGGTCCGACGTTCACGGCCGGGTACCCCGGCGCACTGACCTACGACCCGGCCGCCGACCGCTGGACCGCGACCAGTGCCATGCGCACCGGCCGCTGGGCACACCTCGTGGCCGAGCTGACCGACAGCCGGATCGTGGTCGCGGGCGGGATCACCGCGGCGGGCGCCGCCACCCGCGACCGGAAACCGGCACTGACCGCCACCACAGAACTGTTCACGCCATGACCCCGGAGGCCACGCCATGACCGCGATCTCCCCGGCCGCCACCGGCGCCTGGACCACGACGGACGAGCTGCCGACCCCCGGCAGCTGGGGCGGACAGCACGACGGACCGGTCGTGCTCGGCGACGGCAAGGTCCTCGCCGCGGGCGGTGCCGGTGCCACCGGTGGCCCGCTGAACCGGGTCGCCCGCTACGACCCGGCCGCCGGCACGTGGGCCACCACCGGCAACCTCCTCACCGCGCGCCGCCTGCACTCGGTGACCCTGCTCGCCGACGGGAAGGTCCTCGTGGCCGGCGGCACCAGCGTCGGGAGCGCGCAGTTCCCGCCACCCGGGCTGGCCGCCGCCGAGGTGTACGACCCGGCCGCCGGCACCTGGACCTCCACGGGGAACCTCCACACCGGACGGTGGGGCCACAGCGCCACCGTCCTCGCCGACGGTTCCGTTCTCGTGGCGGGCGGGAGTGCGGTCCGGTCCAGCCAGTCCCTGACCGCGCTGCGCACGGCCGAACGGTGGGATCCCGGCTCCGGTCACTGGACCGAGGTCGGCCCCATGACCGACGCCCGCAGCGGCCACACCGCCGTGCGCCTCCCGAACGGCACGGTCCTCGTCGCGGGCGGCAGTGTCCCGACCGGACGGAACACCGACGCAGCGCTCGCGTTCTGCGAGCTGTTCGACCCGGGCGACGGCAGCTGGGCGCCGACCGGTTCCCTGACCGTGCCCCGGGCCTGCCACCAGGCGACCCTCGCGGGCACCACGGTCCTCGCCACCGGCGGCACCGCACCCGGTCCCCGTGGCGACGGCACGTTCGACCCGTTCGCCAGGGCCACCGCCGAGATCTACCAGCAGGCGACCGGCCTCTGGACCGCGACGGACAGCATGCCCGCCGGCCGTGAGCTGCACCGCGCGGTCGCCATGAGCGCCGACCGGATCCTGGTCGTCGGCGGCACCGACGGGGTCACCGACACGGCCGGGTTCGCGAGCGCGTTGCTCTACGACGTCTCCGACGGCAGCTGGGAGGAGGCCACGGGGCTCGACGCGGGCCGCTGGTCGTTCGGCGCGGCGAAACTGGCCGGGCAGAAGGTGCTCGTCACCGGTGGGGTCGCGCGGTCCGGTCAGGCCGGGTCGGCGCTCGCCGCCAGTACCGAGGTGTTCGACGCGACGGGCCCCACGCCGTGAGCGAGAACGCCTACTCCTTCCTGCCGTGGCTGCGTACCGGGCTCGCCACGCAGATCACGACGCCGCCCGGTGCCGCGGACCGGGCGAGCATCGAGGTGCGGCTGCTCATCACCGGTGACGGCGGTGCGCTCACCAAGGACGTCAAGCAGGACGTGCAGGTGTACGGGCCGGGTGACGTGCTGGGCATCGACCCGCGCGCGATCTCCCGGGTCGAGCCGCGCGGCTGGGTCACCAACGCCGAACCGGACTTCCTGCCCCACGTCGAGTTCTACGACGAGGACTTCCCGTGGCGGTACAGCCCGGCCGTGCCGGACGAGGGCACGATCCGCCTCGCGCCCTGGCTCGCGCTGGTGGTCCTCGCGGGCGGGCGCGACCCCCACGACCCGGACGCGGAGTTCGACGAGGGCGCGAGCGCGGACCAGCCACTGCCGTTCATCACGGTGAAGGACCCGGACGGCACGCTGCCGCCGCCCGGCCAGCTCGGCGCCTGGGCACACGTGCACGTCAACGGCCCGCTCGCCAATCTGATCGAGACCAACGACATGTCGGTCGCGCTGCCCGCGTTCCGTGCGCTGCTCGCGGCGAACCCGGACAACGCGTGTTCCCGGCTGGTCTGCCCGCGCCACCTCGAACCGGACACCGGCTACCACGCGTTCGTGGTGCCCGCGTTCGAGACCGGCCGCCTCGCGGGCCTCGGTCTCGACCCCGCCGCCGCACCGGGTGCGCTGCGGTACGCGTGGCGCGACCCATATGACGGTCAGCAGCTGCCCGGGATGCTGCCGTACTACCACCGCTGGTTCTTCACCACCGGCAGCGCGGGTGGCTTCGAGGAGCTGGTGCGCCTGCTGCAACCCCGCGAGCCGGACCCGATGACCGGCCGCAGGGACATCGACGTGCACGCCTCTCCCGGCTTCGGCCTGCCCGGCATCACGACGCCGGCGACGATCGGCGGGGTGCTGCGCCTCGGTGGCGCACTCCAGGTGCCGTTGCGGGACGAGGACGACTTCGACACGTGGGACGAGCCGTACCCGCACGACTTCCAGAAGGCGCTCGCCGCGCTGATCAACCTCGGCGACGACTACCTCGACCTCGAAGCACCCGCCGCCAACGCGCGGCTGTCCACGGTGCACGCCGTGCCGGATCCCGGGCCGGACCCGGTGATCACGCCGCCGATGTACGGGCGGTGGCACGCGCTGACATCCCGGCTGCTGGTCGGCCGGGACGGCACGACACCCGTCGAGAACAACCGCAACTGGGTGCACAAGCTCAACCTGGACCCCCGGTTCCGGGTTGCGGCCGGGTTCGGCACGAAGGTCGTGCAGGACCGGCAGGAAGAGTTCATGAACGCCGCGTGGGCGCAGGTCGGCGACGTGCTCGCGGCCAACGCCCGCATCCGGGCCGCGCAACTGGCCCGCGAGGTCGGGCACGTGCTGCAGACCCGCCACCTCGACCCACCGGCGGCCGCCACCTTCGCCGCCGCCGAGGGCACTCCGCCGTCCGGCCGCGCGCTGACCGTCACCGCACCGGCCCACAACCGGCTCACCGCACCGGCGTCGGCGTCGCTGCGGCCCCTCGCCGACGGCGACGTGGAGACCGTCGCCGTCGGGTGCCGGGTCGCCGAGAGCCGGGTCGGCCCGGCACCCGTGTCGGCCGCCATGCGCCGGATCATCCGGCCCGGCGCCCGCGTGGCCCGCACGGTCTTCGACCCCGCCCACCCCGCCGACGCGCTGCTCCCCCGGCTCGACGACGAGGTCGGCGGGATCACCGCCGCACCACCGAAAGCCGTCCCGGAGGCCGTCGTCACCGCCGACCGGCTCGACGACGTCCTGCACCCCGTGGTCGGCGTGCAGGCCGCCGACCCGGACGACCTCCCGACGAACCAGAACTTCGTGATCTCCCTGCCCGGCGACGGGTTCATCCCCGCACCGGGCGGGCCGGACAGCCCGGAAGCGTTGCGGTACAAGGAAGCCCTGCGGGACGTGAACCGCGGGCAGGGCGCCGCGGAGCTGGGCGGCAGCGTGACACCGCCGGATCCGCTCGGCGTGGTGAGTGCGACCGGGTCCGTCCTCGATGGACTCCGCGCGGACAAGACGGTGCCGCGGACACTGCTGTCGGCGCTCTCGCTGCCGGAGCGGTTGCAACCGTTCGCGGCGCGGTTCATCGAGGCGATGGCGTACCCGGTGATCGACCTGCCGATGTACCAGTCGCTGATCGACCTGTCGACCGAGACGTTCGTGCCGAACCTGAACTCGTTGCCGCCCAACACGATCACGCTGCTGGAGACCAACCAGCAGTTCATCGAATCGTTCCTCGTCGGGCTCAACCACGAACTGGCGCGGGAGCTGCTGTGGCGGGAGTACCCGACCGACCAGCGCGGCACGCCGTTCCGCCAGTTCTGGGACCCGCGCACGGCCCTGTCCCGCCCCGGCGAGACGGCGGACGAGCGCCGGGAGCGGCTGTACGACATCCGCCCGATCCACAAGTGGCTCCCGGCGAACAAGCTCGGCGACAACGACAACCGCGAGGAAGGCGGACCGGCCGAGGAGGAGCTCGTCCTGGTGATCCGCGGTGAGCTGCTGAAGAAGTACCCGACCGCGGCGATCTACGCGCACCGCGCCCGCTGGGACCCGAGCAACGCCAACCCCGACCCGGATCGGGAACGCGTGCCGGTCGGCATGTTCGAGGTGAACGGCCCGAGCGACGATGACATCCTGCTGCCGCTGTACGAGGCGAAGGTCGAGCCGGACATCTCCCTGCTCGGTTTCGACCTCACCGCGGAGAAGGCAGCGGGTGGCGGGCCGGGCGGTGACCCCGGCTGGTTCTTCGTCATCAAGGAACGGCCCGGCGACCCAAGGTTCGGCCTGGACGCCGGGCCCGCCGTGGAGGTCGAGACCTGGAACGACCTTTCCTGGCCGGTGGTCGACCCCGGCAACCGCCGCTTCATCGAGCTGGACGCGAACACCCCGCAAGTCACGCTGGACGAACTCGAACTACCGGCCGACCAGGAGAAGGAGATGCAGGCACGGGAGGACGCCGCGCTCCCCCTCTGGCACGCCGGGCTCAGCTCCGCCGACCTCGCCTACATCCTGTTCCAGGCGCCCGTGCTCCTGGCCGTCCACGCACAGGAGATGCTGCCGTGACCGCCCCGCTCAGCGACGACTTCCCGGTCCTGCTCGGCCCGGTCCGGGTGGAGACCCGGTTCACGGCCACCGAACTGCTGGTCCGAATGTTCCCCGACGAGTGGCAGATCGAGAAGTTCGAGCCGAAGCCGACCGCCGCCGAGGTCAGCGCGCTCGACGCGTACTGGACCGCGTTGTGGCGCGGTGGCGACGACGCAGTCGCCGAGCGGGCCGCGTTCGCCGAGCTGACCACGCGGATCCCGGCGGGCCGGGCGACGTGGCTGCTGCAGAACCGGGCGCCTGCCAACCCGGCGGACCGGCCGTCCGGGGTGCCAAAGGATACGACGGTGCTGGTCGTGCTCACCACGACCGCGGTCGCCGCCAACGACCGGGCGCCCAGCGTCACCTACTGGATCGCCGTCTGGCGTGCGCACGGCGACCGGGAGGCGATCCGGACCGCCGACCGCGCGTTGATCACGGCCGTCGGAAACACCCGGGCCACCACGATCCGGCGGCGCAGACCAGTCGGCGTCGACGCGTCGCTCACCGAACTGAGCGACGCCGTCCAGGTCGTCTTCCTCGTACTGCCGACGCCGGCAGCCGCCGACCTCGCGACGCAGTCGTGGACACAGGCCGCGTGGGCGCGGCTGCTGCCGGACCGGTTCACCGTGCTCGGTTTCCGCGGCGGCCAGCAGGTGATCTCCGTGACCGGCGCGGCGATCCCCGACACCCTCGCGGTCAGCCCCGACCCGGCCGGGCAGCAGTTCAGCGTCAACGAGCAGACCGGCGCGCTGACCGTGCCCGACCAGCTGAAGTGGCTCACCGACTTCACCAGGGCCGTACAGGTCGGCATGGGCGTGCGGATCCCGCTCACCGACCAGATCCGCGGCGGCGTCGACCGGTTGGTCGTCCTCGGGCTGCGCCGCAAGTCCGCCCCCGCACAGGCGGCGGCGGAGCTGGCCGACCTCGTCACCAGGCAGGTCCGCAGCCCCAACGGTTTCTCGGTGCTGCCGCAGGGCACCACCACCAACAACTCCGAGCAGGCCGACGCCGGTCCCGACCCGGCAGCGCAGGCCGACGCGGCACTGCGAGCGGCCACGTTCACCACGGCCGCCGCCCCGGCCGACTGGGCCGCCAAGAGCGACGGGCAGTGGCTCGCCGAACTGCTCGGCATCGACCCGGTGGCACTCACCGGCGCACCGAACGCCGACCGCACCGACATCCGCGACGCCCGCGCGGCGAACACCGCGCTGTGGCCTGCGACCTGGGGATACTACCTGCAAGCCGTGCTACACCCGGCGCTCGGCGCGGCCACGGTAGACGCCACCCGTGCGTACTTCACCGGCCACGTCTCCGGCCGCGGCCCGGTCCCGGCCGTCCAGATCGGACGCCAGCCGTACGGGATCCTGCCCACGACCGCGTTCTCCCGCCTCGCCTGGCCCGACACGCACCCGGCTGCCGGACACCGTCGCGGGCTGCACCAGCTGCTCACGAAGATCACCGGGGACTGGCGGGTGGCGAGCAAGAAGGTCTCGCGGCTCGGCAGCGACAGCGATGGGAGCGACGACCCGCACCAGGTGCTGCTCGACATCCTCGCGCTGCACCCGACGTCCGCGGAGTTCCACCAGCGGTACGCCCGCAGCGTCGAGGACATCTACAACCGCGAGCAGCTCGGCGGTGCAGGCCCGACCGTCGTGTCGACGCTCGAGACCCTGCACATGCCGCAGCCGATCCGCGCGCTGCTGACCCGCCTCGGCCTGCCCGCCGCGCTCGAACCGGGTGTGGTGCGCAGGCTGTTCGTCGGCACCCAGTTCCCGCTGCTGGCGCCGCTGGTCGACGACGTGCCGCTGTCGGAGACGAACCCGATCCGCGACTACACCACCGACCAGCGCAACTACCTCCAGTGGCTCGCGGACCTGGCCGCCACCGACCTGGACGCGATCCGCCTCGAGGCAGGGTTCGCCGGCGACCGGCCGCCCGCCACGCTGCTGTACATGCTGCTGCGGCACGCTGTCCTGCTCGGGTGGGCCGACGCCGCGGCCGCGCTCGCCGCCGCCGCGGGCAGCCCGGTGGCGCCGCCGAGCCCGGCCGACGAGCTGTTCATCCACATCCGGCAGTCCACGTCGGGCAGCGAGAGCCGCTTCCGGCAGCTGTACTCGCCGGATCCCGCGGTCACCGGAAACCCGAACACGCTCGTGGTCGACCACCTGCCGTCCACACTGGACGACCGCCCCGCGACCCGGCCGCTCGCCGAGCAGATCCAGGCACTGGGGCTGCTGGCGGACCTGCCGACCGCGCGCCTGGAGCGGGTGCTGGTCGAGCACCTCGACTGCGCCACCTACCGGCTCGACGCCTGGCGCCTCGGCCTCGCCAACGAACGGCTGACCGAACTGCGGTACGGCGCCGCGGGCACGCCGCCCCGGCGTGGCGTGCACCTCGGCGCGTACGGCTGGCTCGACGACGTCCGCCCGCGCACCGGCACCCTCACCCCGGTACCGCTGACCGGCGACCTCGCGCAACTGTTCACCCCGCCCGGCTCGGCGCCGCTCCTGCACGACCCCGGGAACGCCGGGTACGTGCACGCGCCTTCGCCCGCTCAGGCGACGACCGCGGCCGTGCTGCGTTCCGGTTATCTGGCGAACGCGACGCCGGAGAACCCCGGCACGTTCGCGGTGAACCTCAGCTCCGACCGGGTCCGCGAGGCACTGTCCATTCTGGACGGTCTGCGGCAGGGACAGTCCCTGGGCGCGTTGCTGGGTTACCGGTTCGAGCGTGGCCTGCACGACCGGTGGGCAGAGGCCGAGCTGGACTCGCTCATCACCGCGCTGCGGGGCGCGTTCCCGTTGCGCGCCGGCCGGTTGACCGAGACCGAGCCACCACCCGGCACCCCGGTCGAGGTGGTCGAGGCACGGAACGTGATCGACGGCCTCGAACTCGTCCGCCGCGTCACCCGCACCGCCGACACGACGTACCCGTTCGGCGCCGACGGCCTGCCGGAGGACCCGTCCGAGGCCCAGCTAACCGCGATCGGCGCCGAGGTCGACCGCCTGCTGGCACTGCACGACGCGCTCGCCGACCTGGCCGTGGCCGAGAGCACCCACCAGACCCTGGCGGGCAACACCGAACGCGCGGCGGCGACCCTCGACGCGTACGCGAAGGAGGGCTTCCCACCCGACCCGGCCGTGATCCGCACGCCCCGCAGCGGCATCACGCTCACCCACCGACTCGGGCTCGAGTTCGACGCCAAGGTGGCGCCGCCCGGACCGAACCGGACTCCGCGCGCACAGGCGGAACCGGCGGTCGACGACTGGCTGCCCAGCCTACTGCCGGACCGCCACGACGTGGGCGTGGTCGTCCGGTGGACCGACCCCGACGGCGACCACCGCAGCCGGGTGGTCACCCAGGAGGACGTCGACCTCGCGCCGATCGACCTGCTGTGGGCGGTCCGCCCGGCCGGTGAGGCCACCGCGACCGACCTGGACGACCGGATCATCGGCGTCGTCGTGGACCGCGACCACCCGCGCCCGGACGTGTCACTGACCATCCACTACACCGAGCGGATCACCGGCAAGGTCTCGTTCTTCGAGCTGTCGCCGCTGATCGCGGCGCTGCGCACGATGATCACGACCGCCCGGCCGCTGCGGCCGTCGGATCTGGTGCCCGCCGCCGGTCCGGCCACTGTGGACCGTGCGGCGGACGACGCGGTGACCGTGCGGCGCAACCGCCCGGAGGCCGTCCGTGAGTCACTGGACGACCTCGCCGAGGAGATCGAGGACCTCCTGGATGACCTCGCGCCGCTCTACCCGGCGCCCCCGGCCGAACAGACCCAGGCGCAACTCGACCACATCGTCGAGGGCATCGACTCATTCCTCACCCGCTACGCCGGCCTGGTGACCGTGGCCGGTGGGTTCGGCATGCTCCGCAGCGGCTGGGGTGAGCTGACCGCGTGGCGGCGCGGTGTGTTCACCGATGTGCTGGCGGCGGTCGCGGCGACCGCCGAGCGCATGGGCAAGTCGCTGTCCGCGGCGAACGCGTTGATCACCCAGTACGAGGCCTTGCCCGGGAACACACCGAACGAGGTGCGGTTCTCGCTGCTTCAGCGGGCGGAACGGCTCCTCACGACCACCCCGACGAGCCCGCGCCCAAGCCAGCCGAGTGCGCTGCGGGCCATCGTCCTCAACCGGCGCAACGCCTTCGACAACCAGCTCGACGACCTGCGGGACGTGGCGGGCACGAACCGGAACACGCTGTCCGGCCTGCTGGACAAGGTGTCGTCGCTGCTGCCGCTGACCCAGTTCGACGCGACGGGCCTCGATCTCGGGCCGTTCCGTGACCGGGTCGTGGTGTTCGGCCGTGACCTGCTGGACCGCACGCTGATGTTGCAGAAAGAGGTCACCACGCGGTTCGAGACAGCCGGCGCGGCACTTGCGGACTACGACCTGGCGGTCACCGGTCCCGACCGGGTGACCGCCGCGACCGCCGCGCTGACCGCCATGATCGGCGAAGACGTGCTGGTGGTCCCCGAGTTCACGCCGAGCGACGCGCTCCACGACGAGCTGCGCGCAGCCCGCCGGGACAGCGACGACCTGGTAGAGCACCTGGTGGACGCCGGGCGGGACTTCCCGGTCGACGACTGGCTGCACGGCGTCGCGCGGGTCCGCGAGGCACCTCGGCTGTGGGAACGCGTGGTCCTGCTGAGCGATGCACTCCGCGCCCGGGGTCTCGGCGACCTGTTCGACCACGACGACCCGGCGCTGGAACCGATCCAGCTGCCGTACCGGGAGAACGACCACTGGCTAGGCATGGAGTTCGCGCAGGGCACCAGCATCACCGAGGACCGGTTGCTGTACACGGCGCACTACGCGAGCGACCCGCCGCTGCTGGGTGGCGGCAACCAGGTCGGCCTGCTGCTCGACGAGTGGACCGAGGTGATCCCCGCGGTGCGGGAGACGACCGGGATCGCGGCCGACCTCGACCGCCCGAACTCCGAGCCACCGCAGGCGATGCTGCTCGTGGTGCCGCCGGTGAAGACGGGCGCCTGGCAGACGGACGACCTCGTCGCCGCGATCGCGGACACCTCCGAGCTGGCGCGGCTGCGTGCGGTGGAGCCGAGTCACCTGGACGACACGGCCTACGCCCAGCTGTTGCCCGCGACCGTCCTGTCCGCCACGCGCCGGCCCATCACGATCAGCACCGACCTCGCGGTCGCCAACCTGCGCTGGAGAGCCCGTGACTGAGCCGCCCCGCATCACCGACCTCCGCGAAGCCCTGACCGGGCGGCAGTTCCCGACCCTCGGCATGTGGAACCGGCTCGAAGGGCGACCGCGTGCCACCGACTTCGGGCGTGCCCTGCAGGCCGAGGTCCGCGACCCGCTGTGGCTGCTCACGCGGCAGTGGCAGCTCGGCGAGTTCCTCGGCGAGGACGCCGGTTCGCCGGTCACCGCGACGTACTCGGTCGCGACGGCCGTGCCGTCGCGGTTCCGGGCGCAGGACGGGACAGTCGTCGACCTTCCGACCGACCGTCCATTGGAGACACTGGCGGAGCGGCGCGCGATACCGTTCACAGCCGGCCCCGACCGGGTGTCCTACGACCTGCGGCTCGTACTCGGGCGGCATTGGCTGAAGCTCCTCGCCGCGCGGGCCCAGCTGCGGCACTTCCGGCAGGACTACGTGGCGCGGTGGCCGATCGAGCTGCCGGACGCGACCGACGACTCCGACACCGAGATCGTCGCGCACCCCGAGGTGTGGGCCGGGGTTGCCGCGGTGGCGGGTCGCAGAATGGACGGCTACCTGTTGTACCGCCACATCAAGGACGGCGGGAAGGCCTACGACGGCATCACGAACAACAACTCGCTGCGCAGCCAGCTCACGACGCTGGGCACGCGGCTGGTGAACTGGTTCGAGGGGTTGATCGACCAGCCGGCCTCGGGTGCCGCGTGGGACGGCCGACGGCTGGAGCACCGGTTCTCGGTGTCCGCGGTCGACGGCTCCGAGACCGTGCTGACCGCACCCGAGTACCCGGGCGGCGAGCTGGACTGGCACGCGTTCTCGGTGGACCCGCGTGGCCCGCTCGGCGGCGCAGACCCAGCGCCCGCGCCGCTGAACCGGACCGTTTTCCCGTCACCGGTGCGGTTTTCCGGCATGCCGCTCGCGCGGTGGTGGGCCGTCGAGGACGGGCAGACCAACTTCGCGGCCGTGCGCCCGGACAGCACCGACCTGGCGCGGCTGATCTTCCTCGAATTCGCGCTCGTGCACAGCAACGACTGGTACCAGCTGCCGTGCGACCTCCCGGGAGGCACCCTGGCCCGGATCCGCGGCCTCGCCGTGACGGACGTGTTCGGCCAGAAGCAGTGGATCACCCCGGCGGGAGCGGGAGACGACGAGAACTGGCAACGCTGGTCGATGTTCACGCTGGACACCCTCGGCACCGAGGACGTAGCCGCCGACACCCGGCTGTTCCTCCCGGCGACCGTGCCCGCGACAGCCACCGGGCCGGCGCTGGAGGAGGTGTCGCTGATCCGGGACGAGAACGCGAACCTGGTGTGGGGCGTGGAACGCACGGTTCGCGTCCCGACCGGCGAGCCCCGGCGCGGCGTCGAGGTCGCGAACGAGGTGGTCGCGCACCGCCGCCGCCTGTTCCCGGCCCCGGACCCCGGCGACCCGACGGCGGCCGTCGCGTATCAGGTGATGAGCGCGGTGCCGGAGAACTGGATCCCGTTCCTACCGGTCCACGTGCCCGACGACACCCGCAAGGTCCAGCTGCAGCGGGCGACACTCCCGAGTGCCGTGGACGGCAGGCTGATCCGCCCACGCACGGCATTGTTGCGCGAGGGCCTGGACAGCCCGGTGCCGCATTCGTACTTCGTGAACGAGGAGGAGGTGACGCAAACCGGTACCACGATCAGCCTCGCGTACAACAGAACCCGCTGGCACGACGGCCGGGTGACGGTGTGGCTGAGCGCAAGCCGGGGCACGGGCCGGGGCGCGGGTTCGAGCGGGCTGCGGTTCGACTTCCTGACGGACACCGCCCCGTCGTCGTGAGGTATCACCGGGCTGCTTGCCGCATCTCTTCTCGGACAGATGCCGTTCGGCAACTTACGGAGAGACCATGAGACGACGGGTGTAGACCGAGCCACGCGCGTTGTCCTGAGCCCGGATGGAGGGTCACGCCTTCGAAGTTGCCGGTCAGGGAGTGCCCCGGGCCGAGATCGGTACCCCTGCGGACGGGACGTGATCACGAAGTCGTTGGCCGGGTGGTGGTGGATCTGCCGCTCGATCCAGTCCGCGACCTTCCGGCGGTCCTCCTGCCGGGCGACTTCGTCCAGCCCGTCCAGGAGCACGACGCAGTTCCCGTCGCGCAGCCGGTGTTCGAACCAGCCGGGTGGCTCTTCCCCGCAATGGCGTCCGGCGGCGCGGCGGACGAGCTCGGCCAGGCCGATTTCGGGCTCCGACACCACGGCGTCGACGTGGTCGCGCAGGTGCAGCAGGATCGGCACCCGCCGGTGGTGGCGCCGGTGGTCGAGGCAGATCAAGCGCGCGGTGTGCCGCAGCAGCGTCGTCTTCCCGCTGCCGGGCGCGCCGACGAGAGCCAGGACCACCGGCCGCGGTCGCCCCAGGAACTCCTGCAGCGACCGCCGGTCGGCGCCGGTCGGCCGGCGGTCGGGGAGCAGGCTGTCGGTCACGTCCTGTGGCGGGCGGAAGGTGAGGCTGACGTCGACGAAGACCTCGTCCAGCTCGGGGGTGTGGAAGCCGATGGTGGCCAGGCCCTTGAGATCGATGAAGCGCAGGCTGCCGAGCAGGAAGTCCCGGTAGCGGCGGCCGAACAGCGAAAGCCGCCGGACCAGCCACCGGTCGACGCGGTCCACGATCCGCGCCCGCCATCGTCCGCGCAGCTCCCGGGCGATCTCCCCGGTGACGGCGAGCGCCCCGGCGACCAGCGCGTATCCGGTCAGCAGCAGGACCGCCGACACCGGCCGGCCCGCCCAGACCGCGACGACGACGGGCGAGGCGGCCAGCGGCAGCAGCACGAGCTTGCGCACCGTACCCGTTCGGCTCCCCATGGTGACCCCACGATACGGGCCCGGCTTCCGTTTCGCCGCGTTTTTCGCCGAGAACCGGCCGTATGGAAGCCGGCGCGATTTTGACCAGGATTTGTCGGGTATTGATCGTGAATTGCCGGGACAATTCGACGGGTATTCAGCGCAGGGACGGCAAGCCGGCGGCGAAGGCGGCGAGCGCGCGCTTCAGCGTCGGGACGAGAGGCACGCACGCCGCGGCGAGGTCGGGGTTCTGCGCGTAGACCTCGAGCAGCGTCGGCGGCGGGTTCGCGGCCGGGTAGAGCATCCCCGCCAAGCCGCTGGCCACCGCAGCCAGCTCGAATCCCTCGCCCTCGGTCAGGTCCGGGTGCGCCTGGGCGACCGCCGCGCCGAGTTCGGTGATGGTGCCCAGCACCAGTCGCTTGAAATCGCGGGCGGTCGGGACCGAGACGTTGTGCTCCAGCGAAGTCGCGGTGTGACCCAGCAGGTCGCAGAACAGAGTCCGTTCGGCGAGCGTCTCGGCCAGGACGTCGACGACGTCGTTCCCGGACGCGAGCCGGCGGGTGACCTCGGCCGCCCAGTCGCGCCAGCAGGCGGAGGCCAGCTCGAGGTAGATCTCCTCGCGGGTGCCGAAGTAGCGGGTGACGTTGGACTTGGCCAGTCCCACGGCCGTGGCCACGCTGCCCAGGCTCACGTTGCGCACGCCGGATTCGAGCGCGAGCTCGCGGGCCGCCGCCAGGATGGCCGCGCGCCGCTGCTCCTTCTGCTCCGGCCGCCTGGCCCGCATGAACATCGACTGAGACATATCTCAGCCATCATACGGTCCACTTAACAGAACAACGTTCTCTTGTTAAGAGAACATCGTGCTGTTAAGTTGGCGGCACCGTCACGAGCGAAGGGGATCCACGTGGTCGAGGTGCGATTGCGGGTCAACGGGGTCGACGAGCTGCTCGATCTCCCACCACAAGTCAGCCTGCTCGACGCCCTGCGCGAGCGGCTGGGGCTGACCGGCACGAAGAAGGGCTGCGACCAGGGCGCCTGCGGCGCGTGCACGGTCCTCGCCGACGGCGAGCGGATCAACTCCTGTCTCGCGCTGGCCGCGCAGTACACCGGCCGCGAAATCACCACCATCGAGGGCGTCGACGACCCGTTGCAGCGGGCTTTCGTCCGCAACGACGGCTTCCAGTGCGGTTACTGCACCTCCGGCCAGATCTGCTCGGCGATCGGGATGCTGGCCGAGCACTCCGGCGGCGCGCCGAGCGCGGTCACCGAACACCTCGCCGCCACCGGCGGCGAGCTGACGGACGCGGAGATCCGGGAGCGCATGAGCGGCAACCTGTGCCGCTGCGGCGCCTACAACGGGATCGTCCAGGCCATCCAGGAGGTCGCGAGATGAGGTCGTTCACCTACCTGAGCGCCCCGGACGTCGAGACGGCCGTCCGCGCGATCGCCACCGAACCGAACGCGAAGTTCCTCGGCGGCGGGACGAACCTCGTCGACCTGATGCGCGAGGACATCGAACAGCCCGACGTGGTCGTCGACATCACCCGGCTGCCGCTGACCGGGATCGAGGAGCTGCCCGGCGGCGGCCTGCGGATCGGCGCGCTCGTGCGCAACAGCAGGCTCGCGGCCCACCCCCTGGTCCGGACCCGCTACCCGGTGCTGGCCCAGGCCATCCTCAACGGCGCTTCGGCCCAGCTGCGGAACATGGCGACCGTCGGCGGCAACTTGCTGCAGCGCACCCGGTGCCTGTACTTCTACGACGGAGCGGCCGCGTGCAACAAGCGCGCACCGGGCAGCGGGTGCGCCGCGATCGGCGGGTTCGCCCGGAACGCCGGCGTCCTCGGTGTCAGCGAGCACTGCGTCGCCACCCACCCCTCGGACATGGCCGTCGCGCTGGCCGCGCTCGACGCGGAAGTCGAGGTGGAGAGCACCCGCGGCGTCCGCCGCCTCCCGCTGACCGAGCTGCACCGCCTGCCCGGCCGCACTCCGCAGGTCGAGACCGCGCTGGCCGCGGACGAGCTGATCACCGCCGTCGAGCTGCCGGCCCTCCCGGTGGCCGCGCACTCCCGCTACCGCAAGGTGCGCGACCGCGCGTCCTACGCCTTCGCCCTCGTCTCCGTCGCGGCCGCGATGGAGATCGACGACGGCCTCGTGGCCGACGTCCGGCTGGCGCTGGGCGGCGTCGCCGCGAAACCGTGGCGCGCCCGCGAGGCCGAGCGGATCCTGCTCGGCGCACCGGCGACCGAAGAATCCTTCCGGCGGGCGGCCGCGGCCGAGCTCGCGCCCGCGGTGGGCCGGCCGGACAACACCTTCAAGATCGAGCTGGCGCAGCGCACGATCGTGGCGACACTGCGCCACCTGCGCACCGACGGGAGCGCGGCATGACCACGACCCTGCCCGCCACGGAGACCGTCGGCCCGGTCGTCGGCAAGCCGATCGACCGGGCCGACGGCACGGCCAAGACCACCGGCGCCGCCCGCTTCTCGGCCGAATACCCCCTCCCCGACCTGGCACACGCGGCGCTGGTGCACTCGACCATCAGCCGCGGCCGGATCACCGCGATCGGGACCGAGGCCGCGGCGGCCGTCCCCGGCGTCGTCGCGGTCCTCACCCACCTGAACGCTCCCCCGGTGAAACCGGCCCCGAAGGTGAACCCGCTCAACCTCGCCACCCTGGTCTCCGGCACTTCGGTCGACTACCTCAACACCGACGAGGTGCACTGGGACGGCCAGCCGGTGGCGGTCGTCGTCGCCGACACCCTCGAGGCCGCTCGCGAAGCCGCCGGGCTGGTCACCGTGACCTACGAACCGCGGCCGTCCATCGTGGACTTCGCGGCCGAGGAGAAGAACGCCAAGCCGCAAAAGAGCAACCTCATCATGTCCGGCCGAGCGAGGAAGGGGGACGCCGAGGCCGCGCTCGCCGCGGCACCGGTGTCGCTCGACCTGCGGTTCACCACGCCGACGCACCACCACAACGCGATCGAGCCGCACGCGACCACCGCGGCCTGGGACGGCGACCGGCTGACCGTCCACGACGGCACGCAGAACATCGACTGGGTCCGCACGCACCTTGCCCTGCGGTTCGGTATCCCGGCCGCGAACGTGCGGGTCATCGCCCCCTTCGTCGGCGGTGGCTTCGGCGGCAAGGGCTCGGTCTGGCCCGGCACGATCCTCGCCGCGCTCGCGGCCCGCGCGACCGGACGGCCGGTCCGGCTGATGCTCACCCGGGAAGGCGTCTACCGCACGGTCGGCGGCCGCACGCCGTCCACGCAGCGGGTCGCTCTCGGCGCCGGTACCGACGGCAGGCTGACCGCGCTCATCCACACCAGCGTGACCCGCACCGGGCGGGTCGGCGGCGGACCCGAGCAGGTGACATCGCAGTCGAGGCACCTCTACGCCGCCGAAAACATCCTGGTCCAGCAGAACCTGGTCGAGCTGGACCTGATCTCGAACACCTTCATGCGCGCGCCCGGTGAGTCGATCGGGACCTACGCGCTGGAGGCGTCGATCGACGAGCTCGCCTACCGGGTCGGCGTCGACCCGATCGAGCTGCGGATGCGGAACGAACCGGCGGTGAATCCCATCGACGGCAAGAAGTTCGCGCACCGGATGCTGCGGGAGGCCTACGCGCAGGGCGCCGAGCGGTTCGGCTGGGCCGACCGGACGCTGGAACCGGGCTCGATGCGCGACGGGCGGTGGCTGGTCGGGATGGGTGTCGCGTCGGCGTACCACCCGGCTCTGCAGTTCGCCGCCAGCGTCACGGTCCGGCTTTCGGTCGACGGCACCGTCCTGGTGCGGTGCGGCTTCCACGAGATGGGCATGGGCGGCGCGACGGCGCAGGCGCAGATCGCCGCCGACGCGCTCGGGGTGCCCTTCGAAGCGGTCCGGGTCGAGTACGGCGACTCCACGCTGCCGGTGAGCCCCGGGGCCGGCGGGTCCATGCAGACGGCGAGCATCGCCAACAGCCTGCTGGCCGCGTGCGAGAAGCTGAAGAAAGAACTGGACGCACTGGCGAAACGCTCAGGCTCCACCGGCGAAAGCCCGACGACGATCCTGGCCGAGGCCGGCGTGCCGTCGGTCGAAGCCGCCGTCGGCTCCGACACCCGGTTCGGCCGGGTGGCCGGGCAGCTGAAGTTCATGGCGAAGTTCGTCCGCGACCAGCGGCGCTGGGTGAAGGCCGCCTGCGGGGCCCAGTTCTGCGAGGTGCGCGTCGATCCGGACACCGGCGAGGTGCGGGTGTCGCGGTGGGTCGGGGTGTTCGACGTCGGCCGGGTCATCAACGCGAAGACCGCGTCGAGCCAGCTGCGCGGCGGGATCGTGATGGGTATCGGCATGGCACTGGCCGAGGAGACCCTGGTCGACCCGCGCACGGGACGGATCATGAACCCGAGCCTCGCCGAGTACCACGTCCCGGTGCACGCCGACATCCCGCCGATCGACGTCGGCTACCTCGACGACCCGGACCCGACGATGCCGCTCGGCCTGATCGGGGTGGGCGAGGTGGGCATCACCGGCGTCGCGGGAGCGATCGCGAACGCGGTCCACCACGCGACCGGCAAGCGGATCTACGACCTTCCCATCACCCTCGACAAGCTGTTGCAGGCCCCGGCGGCTTCCGTGCTCAGGCCTTGAGGTCGAACCCCGTGACGTACCAGGCGCCCTCGTGTTCCGCCACCTTGATGCCGAGGCTGAACGAGCCGGTGTCGCCGGTGGTACCGACGAGTTCCAGATCGCGCAGGGTACGTCCGTCGAGCTTGACCGCCGTGTCCGGCACGATGGCCTTGCCGTCCTTCGGAGTCACGGCGGCCACCTCGACCTTCCCCCGCGGGGGAAGGTCGAGGCCCGGCTTCGCCCAAGCCGCGTGCAGCGACTCGGGCCGGGCTCGCCGACCCGGCCCCGCGGGCCGGATCGCACGCCGCCACGACCAGGATCGCCGGCGGGAGGAACCACCGCGCCGCCGACCGCATCGGGCTGCCGATCAAGGACTTCCTCCTGGCTCAGCCAGCGTTCCGGCGCCGGGCTCCGACCGCCGGATTTCGTGGCCGGAGCCCGGGAAGGTCAACCAGCGCCGGGGAAGACTGCCTCTTCGGCCATCTTCGGGTGCCCGCCGCCGACGCCGCGAAGTCCGGCAGCCGCGCCGGTCGCGAGCCTCACCGCAACCCGGATCAGCCGCGGTCAGGCGAGCGCCCGCCGGCGGAACTCCGCCGGGGTGACGCCGACGGCCGCCTTGAAGCCCTGGCCGAAGTGGGGCGGATCGCCGAACCCCCATCGGGCTCCGATCGCCGCGACCGGGACGTCGCGGGCGGCCGGGGTTCGCGAGGTCGCGTTGGCAGGCTTCCACGCGGCGGTGCCGGATCCACCCGGCCACCGTGTGGCCGCTGTCGCGGAACAAGGCGTGCAGGTGGCGCACGGTAACGAAGCAGGCGGCCGCGATGGTGTCGACGTGACCGATGAGGCCTGCGCCGCGGCCGCCGACCTCATCCGACGGCTACGGCCGCGATCCGGGTGACTCGGCGGCCGGGGCACCACCGGTTGCCGAGGCACCCGCCGTGGTGGTCCGCGGCCCGGCCAGGCGGCGCTGGAGGTCGAGCACCGCTTTGGCCCTCGCGAATTCCACCGGGGTGAACGGCAGCAGGGGCCGGCTCACCACCACCGCGCCGCCGTCGGTGTCCAGCCGCAGCACCGTTCCGTCGATGCCTTCACCGGCCCCTCTCCCCCGGCGTCCGGCAGGTTTCCGTTCGACGGCGCAAGCGCCCAGCACCGCCGGCAGCAACTGGACCAGGTCCGTTTCCGCCGCGGCCGCCATCGTCAGCACGCGGGTCGGCAGATCGACGAACTCGTGCAGGTCCGCCGGCACCACCCGCACATCCCGGCCGCCGCCCAGCTCGACGACCGTGGCGATGTCCGCCGCGGTCGCGCCGGCGGGCGCGCGGACGAGGAATTCGTCCACCACGCCGTCCGGTACCGCGAGCACCTGCAACGAGACGATGTCGTAGCGGTGCGCCGCCAACGCGGCCGTCACCCCCGCCAAGCTCCCCGGTACGTCGCGGACCGTGGCGCGCATCCGCCACGCGACCCCGGTCCGCCCCGGAACTTCGTCCGCGGCGCGGCGTGCCGGGTCGGGCCGCGGACGGTGGGTCCACCACCGGCGCGCCGCGGCGGTGGCGATCAGCAGCCCACCCAGTCCGAAGAGCGCGATCGGCCCGACTCGGTTGTGCGACAACGTGCTGACGAACAGATCGGCGACCCCGGTGGCGATGAACAGCGCGGCGAGCTCGATCAGCTCACGGGTGATCGAGCTCGCTCGCCCGGCGGTTTTCGGCGGTACCTCGGCTTCGGTCATGCAGCCAGCGTCGGTGCCTTCCTTTACCCCGCCCTCGCTGTTCTGTCACGATTCAGTTAACCAAGGCGACCGGCTGCGGCTGGGCGCGCCGGGCCGAGTCAGCGGAACCACCGTTCGAACGTCCCGTCACCGTGAGCGTCGTCCAGCTTGCGGAAGATCTTCAGGTACACGGCGAGGTCGCCGGGCTGGCCGGCCATGGCCTTCTGCACGGCGGCCACGAGGGGGCCGCCGCGGTGCTCCACCAGGACACGGATGTCCTCGGCTTCCGGGTCGAACAGCACCGGCTTGAGCTTCTCCTCCGAGGAGAGGTGCGCCCGGCCTTCGTGGATGTTGAGCGACGGGGAGTCCGGCAGCCCTTCGTGGACGGACGGGCGTTCGATCGTTCCGGTGCTGCTCTCGACCTTGACGGTGTCGGGCGCTTGGCCGAACTTCCCGCCCATCAGGCGCTCGAACCGTCTCGGCGGCAGGTAGCCGGCGATCGTGTCCAGGCCGGACTTGACGTTGGGAGAATGGGTGTTCCGGCCCGTCGTCGTGACGACGATGGTTCCCCCCGAGGACTGCGGCAGGATCTTCGCGGTCAGGAAGAACTCGAGGAGTTGCTCCACGCTCTTCGCCTTTTCGGAGCCTGGGATGAGCTCCTTCCGTTCCCCTGCGGTCAGTTTGAGGTAGGAGGACACGGGAATGGAGTGCGTGACGTGCTGGATCTTTTTCGGGGTCACTTTGTTGGCGTTTCCGAGAATTCGCAGCCCCGGCGCGAGGCGCGCCAGCGCAGCGGTCCCCTCCCATCCTGCGGATTCGAGGGCCGCTGACGCGGCGCCGGAGGTGGTTCCGAAGTCTCGCACCGGGAAATTCCTGATGGATTCGTCGATTTTCTTCTTTAGGTCGGCCGGCTTTCCGCCGGCAAGTTCGGCGTTCTTGAAGGGACGGGTCCGGAACTCGATCTGCACGAGCGGTTCCCCGCTCTCCTCCCGGATGTCGTCGATGAGGAACTCGAGTGCGTCGGTGGTGGCGAGCGTGACGTTGATCAGGCTTTCGGCCATGGCCTTGAACCTGGGTTTGACGACGAAGTGGTTCCCCGTCTCGATCTCGAAGCCCATTCTCGTCGTCGGTTCCACCAGCGACCGGAGCTTCCTGACCCGCCCCTGCACCATCGTCACGTAGTCCCGGCACAGCCTGAGGTCGGAAACCGTGATGCCGTCGCCGCCCAACCGCTCGGCGAAGTGGCCGATGTTGGACCACAGCACGTCCACGGAGAGGGAACGAGCGGCCAGCGGAACCGACTTGAGCACGCCTTTCACCGCTTCGTCCCACCTCGGGGCGCGTGCGACGCCCAAGATCTCCTGACCCACGGCGGCGTGGATGTCGTTGACCTTCACGGTGATGCCGGGGAGATAACGACGGCACAGATCCAGCTCCGCGGCGTCCGGTGGATCCGTGCGGCGGAGCAGATACCGCACGTTGCCCCACCACACGGCGAGCGACGCCTGCTCCGCCTCGGCGGGGAATTCACGTATCGTATCTTCGACTATCCGGGTGAAGGTTTCCCCGTGACGGTTGACCGGGCCCGCCACGTAGGCGCGCAGCGACTGGAGGTCGATCGGGCCGGTGAGGACCACGTCGGGGTGATGTGCCCCGTCGATGACCCGCTGGACCACCGTGCGCGCGGACCGGGAACCGGTCACCAGGCCGGTGACCGCGCGGTTTCCGGCGGCGCACTGCAACTCGAGGAAACGAGCCCGGTGCCCGGGCACCGGCCCGTCCACCGGCGGGCGGCGAGCGCGAACGGGGTGCACTTCCGGTGCGGATTCCCTTTCGTGACCCGTTTCCATGGCACCCACCGCGCTCGGTTTTTTTCAAAATATCAGCGCGGCTCCGGCGTGTCGATGGGCGGCGGTCGCGCAGAGCCGCACGACCGCCGCCCGGGAAGCGGTCAGCCGGTGGTGCCCGGCGGGCGGGCGCACGCCGCCAGCACCGTGCCGCCCATCTTGATCCGCAGCTGCGTCGCCGTGGCCTCGCCGAACAGCTGGCCGGTCGGGACCAGCGGTGGCGGGCCCGGGCAGAGGATCGTGCCGTTGTCACTGCGGTAGATGCCCAGCCCCGCGACCGTCGTCCCGGTGGGCGCGAACACGAAGAACGCGTCGCCGGTTCCCACGCTGAACTGGACGCCCGGTGAGCTCACCGCCGCCGAACCGGCCAGTACCGACAGGATCGGCCGCTCGGTGGGGGGTGTGGTCGTGAAGTCCACCAGCGACACCGAACGGGTGCCGCCGCCGGTCGGCGTCTCCAGGAACAGGACATGGTTGCGGGTGCCGATGAACATGTACCTGGACACGCCGAGCGTCTGGTGGAACACCGACCCCGTCGGGCCGCTGGCGACCAGGCCCGTGGCGCTGCGGGTGACGGTCCGGTCCCCCATGGTCGTCGTCGGCGCCGAGGACCAGGCCAGCGCGGCGCTGTTGTTGAACAGGCCGTTGGAGATCGTGATCGGGTTCGCCGCCACCGCCGGTGCTCCGACCGCGATCACCGCCGCCAGGACGGCGCCCGCCACCGTCGCCGCCCGCCTCACTGGTGCGCCCAGGTGACCGCGAAGTTCTGGCCGTTCGTGCTGGTGTCACCGGTCGTGGCGTAGGTGGTGGTCGCGTCCTGCTCCTGGATCTTGGTCCGCTGCCAGGTCGAGCTCGCCGTCATCGACCCGCTGTGGCCGGCGTCGTCGCTGCCGACCGAGTTGTTCATCAGGGCCCGGCCGTAGTTCGCCAGGGGGAAGAAGTCGCCGGTCCCGAACCGGCCCACGTCCTCGACGACCCAGTCGGCGCTGCTGCGCGAACAGACGAGGCCGGCCGCGCAGGTCTGGGTGGTGGTGAAACTCGTGTGCTGGGTGGCGTCGGCGACGGTGATCGTGTACTGCGCGGTGGCCGCGTTGTAGGTGACGTCCGCGCTCACCGAGTCGCCGGCGTTGATGGTCAGGACCGGCTGGATGGCGTTGGTCGGGAACATCTCCCACCACAGCTGGTAGACCGGGGTGCCGTTGATGCACCGGGCCGAGCTGCCGCCCTGCTCGACCGTGCCGTTGGTCCACCCGTCGAAGCCGACCCAGAACACCGCCCAGGCGTCCGACGCCGGGCAGGTGACCGGCCGCTGCGTCCACGAACCGTGCACGTGGGTGAAGGTGGCGGCGGGCGAGGACAACGAGGTGATGGCGTAGCCGGCCCAGTTCCGCGAGGTCGCGTTGACCAGCGGACCGGCGACCGCGGGAGCGAAACCGGTGTGCTGGGCTGGGCCGCCGGCGTACCCGGTGGGTGCGCTCGCGGCGCCGGCCGGAGCCGTGGCCCCGGCGCTGGACACCACCGCCGCCGCCGCGAGTGCGGCCAGCGGCAGAAGCCGTCGAAGTTTCATGCGAGTCCCTGTCTGCGAAGATCGGCGCCGGCATCGGCAGCCGGGCCCGCGCCGACTCTGGCAACCGGCGCTGAAACGGCCCTGATGCGGCGCTGAAAACCGGTGGTCAGCCGGCCAGCAGCCGGACGGCGAGCGCGGATTCCTCGAGCACCGGGTCCTGCCGCAGGATCGCGATCTCCAGGTCCCGCAGCCGCTGGTTCGGGTCGATGCCCAGGTGGTCGGCCAGCGTCGTGCGCAGCCTGCGGTACACCGACAGCGCGTCAGCCTGCCTGCCGGTGCGGTACAGCGCGAACATCAGCTGCGCGTGCACCTGCTCGTCGAACGGGCGCGCGTCGGCCAGCCGCTCCAGGTCCGGTTCGAGCTGGGCGTGCTCACCGAGGGCCAGCCGGGCCCGGACCAGCGCCAGCTGGGCCCGCGTGCGCAACCGCTCCAGCCCGGCGGCCTGCTCGTCCAGCCACGCCACCCCGCCGACGTCGACCAGCGACCGGTCCCGCCACAGGGCCAGCGCCGCCCGCAGCGTCGCGGCACTCTCCACCGGGTCGTCCGCGCGTTCACCGCGCTCGACCAGGCGCCGCGCCTCGGCCACGTCCGTGGTGCCGGTGGCGAGCAGGTAACCGGGTGGCCGGGCGATGATCGCGTTCCGGTTCCCGAGCAGGCGCCGGAGAGCGGACACGTGGCTCTGCAGGGTGTTCGGCGACACCTTGGCCGCCTGGTCGCCCCACGCCGCTTCGATCAGCCGGCCGGTGGCGGCTATGCCTCCGTCGTGCAGGCCGAGGACCGCGAGGCCCGCTTTCCGCCGCAATCCCGGTATCGCCACCGGCGCACCGCCGACGACGGCGTCGACCGGGCCGAGGAGTCTGACACGCACATGGCCTCCCGTCCATCGCGGGGACTGGCCCGTCCCCCGCGTTGGACATTCCCATGCTCCGTCGACAATCGGTCGACAGTGTGTGGGGGGACCCCGGCCGGGGTCCCCCCACACAGTTCGCTAACGCTGCAGGGTCAGCACGCCCGGCCGCCAGGGCAGCTGGTCGTACGGGCCGCTCGCGTTCGGGGCCTTGCCCTGGTACAGCAGCTGCAGGTTGCACGGGTCGACCGTCATCGTCTGGTCCGGGTTGGTGCGGACCAGGTCGCCGTGGCTGATGTCGTTCGTCCAGGTTGCTCCGCTGTTGGCCTTGCCCGCGAACGGGTTGCTTTCGCTGGCCGCCTGCGGGGTCCACGAGCCGCTCAGGCTGCTTGCCGTAAACGAGCGGAAGTACCGGCCGCCCGAGCCCATGGCCTCGACGATCATCAGGTACTGGTTCTGGCCCTGGACCTTGTACACCTGGACCGCTTCGAACAGGTTGGCCTGCGAGTCGCTCATGATCGTCGTGTAGTTGGAGCCGAAGCTGCCCGGGAAGTTGCCGATCGGCATGCTGGCCCGGTAGATCTTGCCGTTGTCACCGGCGAAGAACAGGTACATGTTCTGGCCGTCGGCGATCAGGGTCTGGTCGATCGGGCCGGTGCCGGAGCCGGAGATGCTGCCGGTGAACAGTGGCTGCGGCGACGACCAGCCGTTGGGGTTGGTCGGGTCGCTCGACGTGCGGTAGATGAACGGCCACGCGCCCCACTGGTAGGCCAGGACCCAGATGTTCTTCGGCGCGAAGTAGAACAGCGTCGGCGCCACCGTGCCCTGGTTCATCCCGGTCTGGCCGGCCGAGGCCATGTCGGACCAGTTCGTGAACGGCGTGAAGGCCATCGAGCCGTACGAGGAGCCCGAGACGTTCGACGCGTAGACGAGGTGCTTGCCGTTGTAGACGACGTTGGTGAAGTCCTTGAGCGAGACCCACCCGTTCTTCGGCTGCGCCAGCGCGCCGGTCGACGACCAGCGGTAGGAGGACGGCAGGGAGCAGGTGCCGCCCGGGGTCGTCGTGGTGGTCGTGGTCGTCGGCGTCGAGCCCGACAGGCCCGTCCACTTCTGGTTGCTGCCGCCGTTGCACGTCCAGATCTCGACGGCGGTGCCGTTGGCCGTGCCCGCGCCCGTGACGTCCAGGCAGAGCCCGGACTGCACCCCGACCACCGTGCCGTCGGCGTTGACCTGCCACTGCTGGTTGGCGCCGCCGTGGCAGGTCCAGATCTGCACCCGGGCGCCGGCGGTCGTCGCGGCCCCGGCCACGTCCAGGCACTTGCCGCCGAGGACCGTCAGCTGGCCGCTGGCCGTCGACGTCCACTGCTGGCCCGCGCCGCCCGAGCAGTCGTAGATCTGCAGGGCGGTTCCGTCGGTCTGGCTGGCGTTCGGGACGTCCAGGCACCGCCCCGAGCCGACGCCGCGCAGGGCGCCGGTGACGTCGGCCGAGGCCGGGCCGGCCCCCAGCGTCACGCCCACCACCGAGGCCGCCGCGACCGTGACCGCGGCGGCGAGCACGGCGATCCGGGAGCGGCTGCCGCCGCTGGTCCTTGCTCTGTTCATGACGACTTCTCCCCGTCACCTGCAAGTGTTATCGCTAACATTGAGTTGCGACAGCCTGGGCCGGGGCCGGAAGGATTGTCAATCCGCGTGCCCGGCCGTCCGGGGGCCGGACGGCCGGGCACGCGACCTTGCCACCTCACGGGCGTGCGTCGGGTCCACAGTGGACAGCCGGGCGATGAAAGTTACACGGTCAGGCGGTGGTGCGCAGCCGCGCGACGGCGGCGAAGATGCCCTTCCGGTCGTAGCTGCCGGTGGGCAGGGTGGCGCCGTGGGCGTGGCGGACGATGCCCTGCGCGTCGACGAGGACGCTGCCGGACTGCTGCATCGAGCCGAACACCTTCCGGCTGAGGCCGACCAGCTCGTGGGGCGTGTCGCGGCGGCCGGTGAGGACCGGGAACGGGATCCGGTGCTTCGCCCGCCACGCGGCGGCCTCGGCGCGGTCCTCGGGGACGGCGATGTACACCCGGACGCCGGCCAGCGCGCCGGCGCTCTCGACGAGGTCGCGGACGTGCCGGTTGCAGACCGGGCAGGAGGTCGACCGCATGAAGTAGAGCAGCGCCGCGTGATCGGCGAGGCGGACGGTCCGGCCTTCGGTGTCCTCCAGTTCCAGGGGCGGTGCGGGTGATCCGGCTTCGAGCACAGGGAACTTCCTTTCAGGCGTGGGGAGAGCCGTGCAGCCGGAGCCGGACGGTGGTCCGGGCCCGGTGGAGGTGGGACTTCATCGCCGCGGTGCTCAGGCCGAGGCCGTCGGCGACCGCGCGGCCCGGCTGCCCCAGGACGTCGCGCATGATGAGCACGCGGCGCTGGACGTCCGGCAACGCCCGGATGGCTTCGGCGACGCGCTCGGCTTCCAGGCGCCGGAGCACCTCGTCCTCGGCCGACGCCGCGAGGGCGGGCTCCGCCGCTTCGTCGCGGAGCCGCTGGACGCGGCGCAGGCACTCGTTGCGGACGATCCGGAACATCCAGGACGCCAGCGCCGCCGTGGCCCGCAACGACCCGATCTTGCGGTAGAGGACGATCAGCGCCTCCTGCGCGGCGTCCTCGGCGTCCTGCGGCGAGGCGCACAGGTGGTCGGCGAAGCGCCGCACGTGGGGGTGCGCCCCGTGCACGACCGCGGTGATCGATTCCAGGTCACCCTGCTGCGCGGCTTCGACGAGCTGCTCGCTGACCCACCCCATCGCACTCTCTCTCCCTCTCGACGTGACCAACACCCATAAGAGGGGCCGTCCCCGCGAAAGGATTCACCTCACCGGCCGAGGTGGGCGGTGTAGAACCCGGCCAGCTCGTCGACGGCCGGCCCAACGTACTGCTCGCGGTCGTACAGGTCGACGTGGGTCGCCCCCTCGATCCACCGCAGCTGCGCCGGCTCGGCGGCGACCTCGGTCGACATCCGCGCGGTGACCGCCTCCGTGCCGACGACCATCAGCAGCGGCCGGGGCGCGATCAGCGGGGCGAAGCGGCCCGCGTCGAACGCGACGATCCGGTCGAGGCTGTCCCAGGTGAACTCCGCGGCCGCGCGGGGGTGGAACGCCCGGCCGGTGCGGTAGTAGTCGAACCCCTCGAAGCCGTGCTGCCCGCCGGCGGCGCGGGCGTCCTCGGCGGTCGGCGGGAAGATCGGGAACGACGTCATCTTCTCGCCGCGGGCTTCGGCGGTGCGGGCCGCGGCCGCGGCGTCGAGCATGCCCTGGACGACCGCGGGGTCCTGGGTGCCGTCGGCGCCCTCGCGGAACATCCGGCCGATGTCGGCGGCGCTGACCGTGGCGACGGCTTTGATCCGGTGGTCGGTGGCCGCCGCGGGGAGCACGTAGCCGCCGGAGGCGCAGATGCCGAGGGCGCCGATGCGGCCGGCATCCACCTCGGGCCGCGTCGTCAGGAACGACACGGCGGCCTTGAGGTCTTCGACGCGCTGTCCCGGGTCCTCGAGGCCGCGCGGGAGGCCACCGCTCTCGCCCTGGTGGGCGGCGTCGAAGGCGAGGGTGACGAATCCGCGTTCCGCCAGGCGGCGGGCGTAGAGGCCGGCGGTTTGTTCCTTGACGCCGCCGGCCGGGTGGCCGACGACCACGGCCGGGTGCGGGCCGTCGTGGGCGGGCAGGTACAGGTGGCCGGCGATGTCGACGCCGGCGCTGGGGAAACTCACGTTCTCGGGCATGCCTCCACCTTCGGCTCCCTCACGCCGCGGGGTAAGAGACAGGTCTTTGCCCGGGACAGCGCGTTCGGGGGAAGGATCCTGCCCACCCTGGGGCGTCGCGGGCGAGGGACAATCGGCGGTATGGAGCCCACCGGACGGCCGAAGGAGCTCGGCGACTTCCTCAAGGCGCGCCGCGCGCAGTTGAGCCCGCGCGAGGTCGGGCTGCCGGACACCCGGCGCCGCGTCGCGGGCCTGCGCCGGGAGGAGGTCGCCCAGCTGGCGGCGATCAGCGTCGACTACCTGACGCGGCTGGAGCAGGGGCGCGTCCAGGCGTCGGCGTCGGTGCTGGCGACGCTCGCCCGGGCGCTGCGGTTGAGCGAAGACCAGCAGTCCTACGTGTACGAGCTGGCGGCCAAGCCGTTCCGCCGACCGCGCCGCCGGACCGCGGAGAAGGTGCGTCCGGCGATGAAGCGGCTCCTGGACCAGCTGGCGGAGACGCCCGCGATGGTGCTGGGGCGGCGGCTGGACATCGTGGCGTGGAATCCTTCGGCGGCGGCGCTGTTCACGGACTTCGCCCGGTATCCGGCTGCGCGGCGGAACTACGTGTACCTGCTGTTCGCGGACGCCGCGGTGCGCTCGCTGCACGTCGACTGGGAGGACGCGGCCCGGACGGCGGTGGCGGCGCTGCACCTGGAGGCGGCGCAGGATCCGGATGCGCCGGAGCTGGCGGATCTGGTGGGTGAGCTGGCGGTGCACCATCCGGAGTTCCGGAGTTGGTGGGCGGCGCATCATGTGACGAGTGCGAGTTATGGGGTCAAGCGGTATCGGCATCCGGTAGTGGGGGAGCTTTCACTGGACTGCGATATGTGGGAGAGCCCGGATGGGAGTGGGCAGCGGCTGATGGTGCTGACAGCGGAGCCGGGGTCGGCTTCGCATGAGGGGTTGCGGATTTTGGCGTCGTGGACGGCGGTTTCACCTGGTGACGGTCGGGACGCGGGCGAGGGCCGCACGAATGGTGTCTCCGAGGTCGGGGACCTGGATGCCCAACTGCCGTAGCCAGTCGACGACCTGCGCTATCGAGGTGTGGTTCCGGCGGGACAGGTCGATCAACGGCTGCAGCAGCAACGGTGCCTCCGGTTCCAGATTGATGTCTTCCAGGCCGTTGTACTCCAGCAGGCTCAGCGCGCTGTCCGACGTCAGGCCCCGGGGCAATACGGAACTCGAGATGTCCAATCCGTACGAGCGGACGAGGTTTTCCAGCTCGGACATCGGTGCGCGGAGCCGACCGGATGCCAGGATGAGGTAGCCGTACGGCATGGCCTGGTCGGTTCGGAAGTTCCACCACGTGGATGGCTCGAACAGTGATCGTTCCAGGTTGGTCAGCTCGTCCGGCACGTGGAGGTGCACGTCGAACCCGAATCCGCGCAAGCGTTCGACAACCTCGCCGATCCGGAGATCCAAATTTTCCGCAAGCTCGAAAATGTGCCGATACGGAATCGGGCCGGGTGGAACGAGCATATTCCGGATATGCCTGCCGAAGAACCACACCGAATCGAAAGAGTTGACTCCGCGCGGCAAAGAGATGCGTCTTCGGTGGCCGCCACCAGTAGGCCGCGGCTCGCAGGCGAATTTCGCGCGCAACTCGGCAATCCGCGTTTCCGCCTCCCGTGCGGTCCAACCCAACGTGGCGACCACATCGCCGACGACAGTGCTGACATATTCGCTCTCGCTTCGCCATCTGAGCCTGACTCCGTCAGGAAAACCCGTCGCCAAAATCAGTTCATCCGATGGTAGAGCGGGCCGCAGGTCGTCGAAACCTGACAGTTCGGGACAGAAGGCCGTCAGCTCGTCGAGTATGGGGCTCGATCGGTGGGCTAGCAGCCGCCAAAGAAGAATGCTATTGGGTACCGGACCGGGGAATTCTACCATTTGGCGATAAGTCAGTTTTCTTTCATTGATTCCGGCAGTCCAAAAAATCTTGAAGTCCGCCGGTAAGCAGCCGGACCGCGCGAGCTCGACCGAACGGTCACCGAGGCTCACGGTGCGGCCCGCACCGATGCATGCCTCGGTCACCAAGTCGGCGATGATCGGGCTCCCGGCTGCGACGTGGCAGATCCATGCATAACTGAGCGGGATGTGCTCCGAAGCCGCCAGCTCCCCGGCCGCCGCCGTCAGGAGCGATTCGACGAGGTCCGACACGTCGTCGACCAGTTCGGTGCGGTCGACCGAGAGCCGCTCGGGCGCACACGGTCCGCTGAGGTCGACCACGACTCCGCGGACCGTCACGCCGGGACCGGCGCACACTCCTCGCCGCTGTGCCGGGTGCACGACCAGGCCGTCGACGAGCAGTGCGCCTCCTTCTTTGCACCAGAAGACCCGGCCCCCTTCTACCGCGCCACGCCATTTGGCGATTTCTCCACTCGCATGGAAACCGAACCGCTCGCCCGCGACGGCCGAACGGGCCTGCAGTTCTCCGGGACGCCAGGTGGCCGTCTCCTCGCCGTCCTGGGCCGTTGTGTCGAATTCGGCCACCGCGAGCAGCCGCCGTAACACCTTGACGCACGACCACGGCCGGTCGCTGTTGAGGTACAGCCGGACCGTCGTCCCCGGCTCGTCACCCCGCTCCGCCACCCGGACGATCCGGAACAGGTGCGCCGGACCGTGGATCCCCACCTCGAACACGGGCCCGGGAACCCCGTCCAGTCCCATCCGGCACGTCGTGACCCGGATCTCGTCGGCCAGCATGAAGTAGCTGAACACGCCGATCCCGAACCGGCTGTTCGGGTAGAGCCGGATCGGCGGATCGAGTTCCTCCCAGCCCGCCCGCTCGTGCCGGAACTCCGCCTGTCCGGGGAACCGCCCACCGGCGTTGGAGAACACCCCGCGCAGCTCGCTCTCCCCCATCCCGATCCCGTTGTCCCGGCACTCGAGGTACGGCCGCCCATCCTCGACGCCCTGCGCGAACGAAATCGCGCCCGCGTACGAGTACGCCGCCGGGCGGGTGCGGTCCAGGTACTGCGTCCGGGTTGAGCGGTAGCGGCACGCGTCCAGGGCGTTCTGGTACAGCTCCCGCACCGCCAGGTCCGGGTCCTTGTACAGCTGCACCCCCATCAGCAGGTCGCGCATCCGGTGCTGGTCCAGCCGGAACCGCGCCCAGCTGTCGAACATGCCCGGCGCCGGACCGACCCCGGCCGCCGACAGGCGGGCAGGCAGCTCCGGCATCGGGTGGGTGATGCGTTCCCGCACCAAGCGGCGCACGCCGTGCAGGAGCTCGTCGGCGATGGCCGTGTGCTCGCGCAAGCCCTCGACCAGTGCCTCGTGGGGGCAGCGCGCCCGCAGCACCGGCAAGTCGTGCGGGCCTCCCCACACCGCGTCGTCGAGGCACGAGACCGCCGCGGCCGGGTCGACCGGGACAGGGATGCCCAGGTGCTCGCCCACGACGTCCGGCAGCGCCGTCACCTCGATCGCCAAGGCGGCCGCCAACGCCGTCATGAGCCCCAGGCGCTGGTCGCGGATCCGTTGGCGGCCTGGGGCCCGGACGTGGTCCTCCGGTGACAGGGCACCGAGGAACTCCGGGTGGCACACGTCCGGCCCGAGCCGCAGGCCCTCCAGCAGCGCACCCACGCGATCGACCGCGAACGTCTCCCCCAGCTCCGCCACCGGGGCGCCGATGTCGCGAAGCAGCTGCCCGATCCGACCAGCGTCCACGAACGACTCGTGCCGCGCCAGCCAGCGGTGGAACAGCCACCAGCCGATCGACGGCGCGGACTCCGGTCGCAGGCCCGCTCGGTGGACCAGGACGTCGTGGCCGTCGAGGAACGCCTCGAACGAGCGGGCCCCCGCCGTGTCGCCGGCATCGCGGCCCAGCTGGGCCGGGTTCAGGCCCGCGTGCTCGACGGCCAGCCGGAGGAGGTTCGCCTGCCGGAGGAACGGGAGCAGCGTGAGCAACGCCGCCTCGGACGCGCTCAGTTCCGGGGCCGGTTCGTTCCAGAGCCACTCGATGCGCTCGAGGAACCGCGTCGCGAACCCGGGCTCCAGCCACGGGTCGTCCGCCAGCCGCGGCAGCAGCGCCGTGACCACGTCCTCCAGAAGCGCGGCCGCGGCGCACACCCGGCCGCGGTAGAAGTCCGTCTCCTGGCCGACGTGCTCCCACAGGCTGGAGCCGAAGACGCGGGCCGCCCACCCGTCCGGCGCCTCCGACACGCCGCCGACGTCCCGGGCCTGCACGACCGAGCCGAACACGACCGAATCCCGGATGACGTTGTGCGTTTCGCCCCCTCGATCGGCCTTCATCCACCCTCCCGTGGTCCGGCGGGCAGTCTAGTCCGCCGGACCACGGCGTGATGACGTCGTCGTGACGCTGCGGTCATCCCCGGGCTGGCATGCTGCGGCGATGGCGCCGCCCCTCAAGGTTCTCGCGCCGCAGCCCGCGGTCACGGCGGCGCCCGAGGCTCCGGTTGCCGCCAGGAAACCGCCGGCGGGCCGGGGGCCCGCGCCGGTGTCGAACGCCGCCGTGTCCGCCTTGCTGGCCAAACGGGTCGCCCTCCCGCCGGCCGCCGGGCAGGACCTCGTGGGCAACAGCGCCGTGGCCGCGGAGAAGACGGCCACGGAGAAACCGGCCAGGGGGCCCGGCTCGGATCCGAAGTTCGCCGCGCTGAAGAAGGACGTCCAGCACAAGAAACGCACGCTCGCCGCGTCGCACCCGCCGCCGAAGGCCGAAGCCGGTGCGGCGCAGGATGCCGCGCGGCCGCCCAAGGACGACGAAGAGGCGCAAGGCAAGACCGCCAACGCCGAGAAGATGAACGACGCCAAGCCGAAGGAGTTCGACAAGGCCGCGTTCATCCGGGCCGTCGAGAAGGCCATCGCCGACAAGGCGCCCAAGAACCTCGACGAGGCCGACAAGTTCGCCGAGTCCGGCAAGCCGGCGGAGATCAAGGCGGACGTCCAGGGCCAGGTCGGCGCCGGCAAGCAGACCTCCGCCGAAGAGATCTCCGCGACCACGTCCGCGGCGCCCGACACGGCCGCGGCGGTGCCGAAGAAGGTCGTCCCGATGCAACCCGACCGGCCGCCGGGGACGCCGGCCGCGCCGAACGCCGCCGACGCCGTCCCCGGCAAGCTGCCGCCGTCGGCCACCGACCTGTCCGCCGGCCCCGCCAAGGTCGACCGGCAGCTGGCCGACGCGCACGTCACCGAAACCCAGCTGCAGAAGTCCAACGAACCCGCGTTCACCGGCGCCCTCAACGACAAGAAGACCGCCGAACGCGACGCGGAGGCCGCGCCCGGGCGGATGCGCAAACACGAAGCCCAGCAGCTGCAGGCGTCCACCGCGCAGGCCCACCGGCTCGGCGCCGCGGCGATGGGTGCCATGCGGGCCCAGCGGGTCCGCACCGGCCAGCAGGTCACCGCGGGCAAGGGCGGCGCGAAAGGCCGGGACGAGGACAAACGCGCCGAAGTCACCGCGATCCTGCAGGCGGTCTTCGACACGATGCAGAAGGACGTCCAGCACATCCTCGACGGTCTCGACAAGAAGGTCGACGACCAGTTCACCCGCGAGGAGAAGGACGCGCGCGACGCGTTCACCGCCGAACACCGCCGGAAGATGGACGAGTACAAGGACCGGCGGTACTCCGGCGCGATCGGCAAGCTGCGCTGGGTCAAGGACCAGTTCGCCGGGCTCCCCGACGAAGCGAACCGGATCTTCGACACCGCCCGCGACCACTACCTGCAGCGGATGCGGCAGGTCATCTCCGACGTCGCCGACACCATCGGCACCGAGCTGGGCCGCGCCAAGCAGCGCATCGCCCAGGGCCGCACCGAACTGCAGGCCGCGGTCAAGAAGCTCCCCGCCGACCTGCAGAACATCGGCAAGCAGGCCGCCGCCGACTTCGACGGCAAGTTCGACGAGCTGTCCGAATCCGTCGACGACAAGGGCACCGAACTCGTCGACACCCTGGCCACCAAGTACACCGACGCACTCAAATCCGTCGACGACGAAATCGCCGAGGAGAAAGAGAAGAACAAGGGCCTGGTCGACAAGGCCGTCGACGCGGTCAAGGGCGTCATCAAGACCATCATGGAACTCAAGGACCTGCTGCTGTCCGTGCTGGCCAAGGCCGCGCAGGCGGTGTTCCTGATCCTCGGCGACCCGATCGGGTTCCTGCGCAACCTGGTCACCGGCGTCGGCGCCGGGCTGCGGCAGTTCCTCCGCAACATCGGCACGCACCTGCAGCAGGGCATCATGAGCTGGCTTCTGGGCAAGGCCACCGAAGCCGGGCTGCAGCTGCCGGACAAGTTCGACACCCGCGGTGTCCTGACGCTGCTGGCCGGGCTGCTCGGCCTGACCTGGCAGGCGATCCGCGCCCGCATCGTCCGGCGCGTGCCCGAGCAGGCCGTCGCCGCCGCGGAGACCGCCGTGCCGCTGGTGGCCGAGGTGCGCCGGCGCGGGGTCGCGGGCATGTGGGACGACCTGCGCGAGCGCGTCGGCGATCTGCGCAAGACGCTGCTGGACAAGGTCATCGAGTACGTCACGCCGACCATCGTCGTCGCGGGCATCACCTGGATCATCTCGCTGTTCAACCCGGCCTCGGCGTTCATCCGCGCGGTCAAGCTGATCATCGACATCGTCACGTTCGTCGTCACCCGCGCCCGGCAGATCCTCGAGTTCGTCAACGCGGTACTCGACGCCGTCATCGCCATCGCGCGCGGCGCCGTCGGCGGGGTGGCCGGGCTGATCGAGCGGGCGCTGGCGAAGTCGATCCCCGTGCTGCTCGGCCTGCTGGCGTCGATCCTCGGCGTCGGCGGCATCGCCGACCGGGTCAAGAAGATCGTCCAGGCGCTGGCCAGACCGGTCGGGAAAGCGGTCGACTGGGTGATCGGCAAGATCGTCGGCCTGGTCAAACGCCTGTGGGGCAAGCGGCGCACGAAACCCGGGCGCGCGAAGCCGAAGAAGCCCGCGAAACCGGGGAAGAAGGACTTCCAGCGGATGCTGGCCGCGGCGATGCGGGACGCCCGGGCGCTGGTCAAGGCCGGGCTGACGGTGCGGCAGATCAAGCCGAAGCTGGCCGGGATCCGCCGGCGGCACAAGCTGACCAGGCTGGACATCGTCGTCGAGGGGGTCAGGGGCACCGAGCACGTCGCCCATTTCGCCGCGGCGGTCAACCCGGAGCTCGACGGGCCGAAGGAGAACATCGCCTTGACCCGGGAGGAAGTCCGGGCCGACTACGGCATCCTGTCGGCCAACCAGAGCGAATTCCAGCGTTATGCGGACCTGAACGAGCTGATCATCGAGGTCCGGCCGACCAACCCGGCTTCCGTGCGGCACCTGGAAAAGAAAAAGGCCATGTACAAGCCGCAGGCCATCAAGGCCAAGACGATCAACGACGCCGACCTCCTGCTCGGCCAGCCGCCGGTGATCAAACCCGCGAAACGCGGCCTCGTCGGGTTTTTCCTCCGCACCCCGCCGCAGCCCCGCCCGGGCCTGAAGGCCGAGCGGCGGGAGGCGGCCGTCAAACGGTGGAACAAGCGGGAGGAAGAACGGCAGGAATACGGCGACACGATGCGGAAACTCCGGAACGGGAAGCGGGGACCCGGCCGGTTCGACGTGATCGACTACGTCGTCTTCGGCTACGACGAGCACGGCAGGCGGCGGCCGATCGCCGGGGACCACGACCTGTACGACATCCGCTTCGCCGATGGCAGTGAACTGTCCGAGGCCGAGTACGAGGAATTCATCCAGGAGCTGATCGAACGCGAGATCGGCGTGATGCACGGTGCCGTCGTGCGCTGGAAGACGAAAACGGAAAAAGAGGCGAAGATCCGGGAAGAACTCGTCGAACAGGGCAAGCGTGGCGGCGAAGGGGTGGTCCGGTTCGCGCCCGGCCAGCCGGTACGGTTCGTCTACGCCGAAACCCCGCTGAGCCGGAGGAGAAGCTGATCCGCGATGACCGAGGACACCGGTGCCGAGCGAAAGCGGCTGACCGCCGAAGCAAACGAGTTGAAAGCACGTGCGCTCGAACTGCGTGCCGCCGGCCGCGGCGAGGAGGCGTTCCCGCTGTGGGACCGCATCACGGAGATCAACCGCTGGTACCGCCGGATGCTGCCGGCGGTGACTGTCGCCCGGTGCCCGGACACCGGCGAGGTGGTGCGGTGGCCCATCGACACCTACGGGCTGGACGGGAAGTTCTGGGCGTACGACGCCACGATCCGCCGGCTCCCCACCTCGGTGCCGCCGGCCTGGCTGGCGATGGCCGGCGCGATGCGTCTCGCGGATCCGGTGGAGGACATGCCTTTCACGGCGGTTCCGGGCCCGGGGGTGCCGTTCGTGGTGCCGCGGATCCTGGCCGCGCCCGGTGTCCGCGCGGTGCTCGCCGAGGTGCCCGTCGGCCGGCACACCGGCTGGACGATCAGCTACTTCGGGCCGGAACCCGAGGGGGTCCCGCTGATCAACCTGTGGGGCACCAACGACTACCCGGTCTACGAGCCCGGCGAGCCCCGCGGCTGGGCCACCGCCGCGGCCGACGTGGCGGACTACGACTTCGAGCTGGCCGGCTGGCTGGAATCGGGGAAGCTGCGGTGGATCGAGCCGGGTGACGAAACGGCGTCGCTGCGCGAAGGCGCCGACGGGTGCCCGTTCCTGGGCCTGCCGGGTGAGCGGCTGATCGCAGTCGTCACGAACGGGTCGGTCCGCCGGGTGGAGGCTCTCGGGTAGCGGACGGTCCGGCGATCCCTCGGTGACGGTCTGGCCACGGCCTGGCTGGCAGCCTTGGCCGATGCCACCGCCTCCACTGGCCCTCGCGCCGCGAGTCGAGGCGGCGGCGCCCACCGTGGCCGCGGCCAAGGCGACCCGGGAACGGCCGGCCGACGCGGCGCCGGTTTCGAACGCCGCGGTGTCCGCACTGCTGGGCCGTCGGGGTGCGCTCCCCCTGCCGCCCGGGCCGGTTCCGCGCGGCGGCCAGGACCAGGTGGGCAACGGCGCTGTCGCGGCCGCCCGGCAAGCCGAAGGGCCCACGGAGCCGGCCGCACCCGATCGGCGGCCGGGTCCCCACGCCGATCCGAAATTCGTCGCGCTGAAGAAGGACGTCCAGCACAAGAAGCGCACCGTGGCGGGGTCCCATCCGCCGCCGAAGGCCGAGGCGGGTGCGGCGCAGGACGCCGCGCGGCCGCCCAAGGACGACGAGGAGGCGCAGGGTAAGACGGCCAACGCCGAGAAGATGAACGAGGCGAAGCCGAAAGAGTTCGACAAGGCGGCCTTCATCGCCGCGGTGGAAAAGGCGATCGAAGCCAAGACGCCCAAGAACCTCGAGCAGGCGGACGATTTCGCCGGCTCGGGCAAGCCCGAGGAAATCAAGGCGGACGTCCAGGGCCAGGTCGGCACCGGCAAGAAGGACTCGGCCGAGGAGATCTCCGCGACCACGGCCGCTCCCCCGGACACTTCCGGCGCGGTGGCGAAGAAGGTCGTCCCGATGGCGCCGGACCGGCCCCCGGGGGCACCTGCCGCGCCGGATGCCGCCGACGCCGTCCCGGACAAGCTGCCGCCGTCGGCCACCGATCTGTCCGCCGGTCCCGCCAAGGTCGACCGGCAGCTGGCCGACGCGCACGTCACCGAAACCCAGCTGCGGAAATCGAACGAGCCGGTGTTCACCGGTGCCCTCGACGACAAGAAAGCCGCCGAGCGTGATTCCGAGGCGGCGCCCGGGCGGATGCGCAAGCACGAGGCTCAGCAATTGCAGGTGTCGACCGCGCAGGCCAAACGGCTCGGCACCGCAGCGATGGGCGCTATGGGGGCGAAACGCGTCGCCGCGGGGCAACGGGTGGGCGCGGGCAAGTCCGGCGCCAAGAGCCGTGACGAGGCGAAACGCGCGGAGATCACCGCACGGCTGCAGAGTGTCTTCGACACGATGAAAACCGACGTCGAAGGCATTCTCCACGGCCTCGACAAGCTGGTCGACGACCAGTTCACCCGCGGCGAGAAGCAGGCTCGCGCCCAGTTCACCGTCGAATATTCGCGCAGGATGATCGACTACAAACGCCGGCGGTACGGCGGTCCGCTCGGCGCGTTCAAGTGGGCGGGCGACAAGCTGTTCGGCCTGCCGGACGAGGTCAACCAGTTCTACGACGAGGCCCGGGCCGGCTACGTCCAGCGGATGAAGCAGGTCATCTCCGACGTCGCCACGACCATCGGCACCGAGCTGAACCGGGCGAAGAAGCGGATCGCGCAGGGCCGCAGCGACATCCAGGCCGAGGTCAAACGGCTCCCGGAGGATCTGCGGGCGATCGGCCGGGAAGCCGCGGAGGGTTTCGCGGAGAAGTTCGACGAGCTGGCCCAGGAGGTGGACGACAAGGGCACCGAGCTGGTCGACACCCTGGCCACCAAGTACACCGACGCGCTCAAGGCCGTCGACGACCAGATCGCCGAGGAGAAGGAGAAGAACAAGGGACTCGTCACGAAGGCCGTCGAGGCGATCAAGAGCGTGATCGACACGATCCTCGAACTCGGACGGCTCCTGCTCGCGATCCTCGCGAAGGCGGCCCAGGCCGTCGGCGCCATCCTCGGCGACCCGGTCGGCTTCCTCGGCAACCTCGTCTCCGCCGTCGGCGCCGGGTTGCGGCAGTTCATGCGCAACATCGGCACGCACCTGCAGCAGGGCATCTTGAGCTGGCTGCTGGGCAAGGCCACCGAGGCCGGGCTGCAGCTGCCGGATAAGTTCGACACCCGCGGCGTGCTGACGCTGCTGGCCGGCCTGCTCGGCCTGACACCGCAGGCGATCTGGGCCCGGATCAGCCGCCGCCTGCCCCCGCAGGCCGCGGCGGCCGCGGAAACCGCCGTCCCGCTGGTGGCCGAGGTGCGCCGGCGTGGCATCACCGGGATGTGGGACGACCTGCGGACCCGCATCGGCGACCTGCGCAAGACCCTGCTCGACAAGGTGATCGAGTACGTCACGCCGACCATCGTGATCGCGGGCATCACCTGGGTGATCTCGCTCCTGAATCCGGCGTCGGCATTCGTCCGCGCGGTCAAGCTGATCATCGACATCGTCCGGTTCGTGGTCACCCAGGCCCGCCAGATCTTCGACTTCGTCAACGCGGTCCTCGACGCGGTCATCGCCATCGCCCGCGGCGGCGCGGGCGGTGTTCCGGGCCTGATCGAGCGGGCGCTGGCGAAGGCGATCCCGGTGCTGCTGGGCTTCCTGGCGTCCCTGCTGGGGCTCGGCGGCATCGCGGACAAGGTCAAGAAGATCGTCCAGGCCCTGGCCAAACCGGTCGGGAAGGCGATCGACTGGGTGATCGACAAGATCGTCGGCCTCGTCAAGGCGGCGTGGCGGAAACTCAAGGCCAAGCTCGGCCGGAAGAAGAAGCCGAAGCGTCCCCGGCACAAGCGTCCCGACGGCCGCAAGCCACGGATACCCCGAAAGCCGCGGAAGGATCCACGCGACACCCCGCACCAGGCCGCCGGACACCGCAAACCCGACCAGGACGCCCCCGTGAAGGGCGCGGTGGCGACGGCGCTGCGGGAGGCGATGGCCCTGGCCCGGCCCGGCGCGTCGGTGACGGGGATCGACGAGGGTCTGAAGCCGATCAAACGGAAGTACAAGCTCAAGCAGCTGTCGCTGATCATCGACCGCTTCGGGCCGACGAAGACGACACTGCGGTTCGCCGGGGTGAACAGCCCGGAGGAGAAGAGCGGGCCGGTCAACCTCTGGCACAAGTCCTACGACGGGATCCGCCACCTGGTGGAGCTGACGAAGGGAATTCCCCAGCTGGTCGTCAAGCGGACGCCTTTGGACGAATCGGTCGAGGTGGAACTGCTCACGTTCAAAACCGGGGAAAAGGCGGTGCGAAAGGTTCCGGTTGACGACTCCGACATCATGCACCTGGTCTCCCCGTCGGAGCGGCGGGTCCTACGGACCGGGCACGACCGCGCCGACGCCGAACGGCTGGGTGCCGCCGTCTCCCGCGCCGTCGGGGCGCCGGTTCCGGCGGCGTTCCGCTACTCGCAGACCGAGGTGCTGATGGACTACGCCGAGGGAAGGCGAGGACTCCTCCTGCCCGAGGCCGAACAGGAGCGGCTGATGGCCTCCGAACGGGGCAGGCGTATCGGTCTCCTGGACGTGCTGATCGGCAATCCGGACCGGAACCCCGGCAACTACGTGGTCCTCGACGGCAAGGTCACCGGGATCGACCAGGGCGAGGCGTGGTCGGAGGCCGGCAAGGAGCTCTCGGGCTGGACGTACCAGACCTTCGGGAAGGCCTATTACGACTTCGCCCGGAATGAGTGGCGCAAGAACGATTTGAGCCGCAGCGAGGTCGAACGACTACAGGCGGCACTCGAAGCCCTCCGGCCGGAATTCCTTCCGTCGCGGCAGGAATGGTACGATGACATGATGAAACGCTTCGCGGAAGTGAAAAAGCAGAGTCGCTGGGGCGAATAGATGACCACTCGCATCCTCTACGCGGTCGACACCTCCACAGGTGAGAGGTTGCGCTTGATGACGTTGCACCCCGACGGATCGCTCACCGCCGAAGCGTCCTACATCGCCGAAGCCGTCCCCGTCTACCGCGACAAACACGGGTTTTCCGACGAGTTCATCTTCGAGTACACGAAACGCCGGGGCAACGGCTACGTGCGGTACGTCGAAGAGACCGTCGAGGACTGATCAGCGGCCCGGGTGCGTCTCCGCTTTCGGCAGCGCCATCGGGATCATCCGCATCGCCGCGCCCGCCACGGCGGCGTTGCCGGCGCGGTCCTGACCGGCCGCGATGGCGGACTCGACGGGCCCGGTCTTCGACTCCATGCTTTTGGCCGTCTGGGCGTTGCCGACGACGGCGGGGACCAGGACCAGCGGCGTGTGACCCCGTTCGGCGGCGGCCGCCACCCGCAGTTCCTGGGCCGTGACCGGTGGCGCCGGTGGGCGCTGGGGCGGGAGCAGTTCGGTCATGGCGCCTCCGGATCCAGCAGGTGTGCGAACGAGCCGAGTTCCGCGGGGCGCAGCAGGCGGGCCTCGCGGTGGAACTGGCGGGCCACGCCGCGGACGACGTGCGGCATCCCGATCGACGCGGCCGTGGCGTCGGCGGCGGCCAGTGCGGCGGTGCGGGCCGCCGCCGCGATGCTCGCCCCGGTCATGTCCAGGCGGGCGAGGACGTCGAAGTCGACGTCGGTGGCCAGGGGCGCTTCGGGTGGGAAGGCGAGGCGCCACAGGCGGCGGCGTTCGCCGGCGCCGGGGCGCGGGAAGTGCACGACGAAGTGGAAGCGGCGGGTGAACGCCGGGTCGATGTTCTCCTTGAGGTTGCTGGTCAGGATGACCAGGCCGTCGCTGGCTTCGAGCCGCTGGAGCAGGTAGCCGACTTCGAGGTTGGCGTACCGGTCGGTGCCGTGCCGGACCTCGCCGCGCTTGCCGAACAGCGCGTCGGCCTCGTCGAACAGCAGCACCGCGTGGCTTTCCTCGGCCCGCCGGAACACCGTCTCCATGTTCTTCTCGGTCTCCCCCACCCACTTCGAGACGACCTGGGCGAGGTCCACCTTCAGCAGTTCGAGCCCGAGCATCCCGGTGACGATTTCGGCCGACATCGTCTTCCCGGTGCCGGGTTCGCCGGTGAACAGCGCCTTGACCCCGCCGTGGGCCGTGCGCCGGGCGAACCCCCACGTCTCGGCGATCCGCGGCCAGGCGCGGAACGCCGACGCGATCTCCAGGATCTGGTTGAGCTGCGGGCCGGGCAGGACCAGGTCGTCGAGCCCGCGCCGCGGCAGGATCGCCTGGACGGCGCCGCCGGAGCGGCCGCGGGTGACGGTCGCGATCGCGGGTTCGACGTGCTCGGCGACCGGCTGCCCGTCGCCGGCGAGGCGGGCCCCGGCACCGGCCACCGAGGCGACCGCGCGCAGCTCGCCGCCGCTCATCCGGTACCGGACGGCGAGCTCCTCCAGCAGCGGCCCGGTCAGCCCGGGCAGCGCCGCCGACCACATCGCCCGGCGGTCCTGGAAGCCCGGCGACGGGATCGTCAGCTCGCCGTACGAGCGCGCCGCCAGCAGGCTCGCCGGGCGCCACGGTTTGAGGCCGGTCAGGCAGACCGGCACCCGGGACCGCACCAGCGCGGCCACCAGCGTCTCGTCCGGGACGTCGTCGACCGGGATCCACAGCAGGGCGTCCACCGCGGCCGCGATCCGCAGGTCGTCTTCGACGGCGGAAGTCAGCCGCCGCAACGGCTTCCCGGCCGCCTGCGCCAGCGCGCGGACCGCGTCGAGCTGCCCGTCGGGCGGGCCGGCGGGAGGCGGGAACCACAGCCCGGCCAGGTCGACGTCGCCGGTCCCCAGCGCCCGTCCCAGCCGCGTCAGGCCGTCCGACGACAGGACCGGCAGGACGACCCGCGGGGCCGCGACCTCGCCGGGATCGTGGCCGAGCAGGCCGACGTCGCCGCCCCAGCCCAGCAGGAACTCGAACACGCCCGGCCCGAGCACCAGCTCCTGGTCCAGTTCCAGCGGCGCCTCACCGGACGCGCGCAGCAGGCCGAAGCGCCGCAGCGGGCCCGCCGGGCCGAGCGCGCGCCGGCGCGCGAGCCGCGGGCCGTCGCCGACGGTGACCAGCAGCTCCACGCTCGGCAGGCGCCGGTTCAGGTTGTCCACGATGTAGGCGTAGATCCGGCCGTAGCCGGGGTCGAGCTCGGGCGCCGCGACCAGCACGAGCGCGTCCTGGTCGGCGCGGGAGAGCCCGAACCGGGTCGCGAGGGCGTCCAGCGGCAACGTCCGCCCGGCCGCGGCCGCCGCGCGCCGCAGATCGCGTTCGGCGCCGGTTTCCGGCGGTGCCCCGGCCTCCGGTTCGGTCATCGCGCCGGCGATCGCGTCGACCTGGTCGAGCAGCACGCCGACCTGTTCGTCGGTCACGCAGTACGGCGTGAGGTCGGGCCGGGTCAGCCGGGCGGCCAGGGCGGCCTGCCGCTCGACCGCCGCGCGCAGCGCCCGGTGCGCGCCGGCCAGGCGGATCCGCAGGTGCTCGATCGCGGTGTCCATGCTCATCCGCCCGAGAAGGTCAGGGTCCGGCCGCCGAGCCAGGGGACCCGGGGCACGTCGGCGAGCAGCCCGGCCCGCAGCAGGTCCGCGTGCCGGCGGCCCAGCGGGATCCGCACGCGCACCGCGTGGGCCTCGAACCGCACCGACGCGTCCAGGTCGCCGAACCGGCTCAGCGCGAGCACCGGCTCCGGGGTTTCCCGGTCGTGCCACAGCTGCCAGGCGATCAGGCCCAGGCTCAGCGACGCCGCCAGGGTGACGCTGCGTTCGAGGTCGGGCGCGGCGGCGAGCGGGACGGCCCGGCGTTCCAGCACCAGGGCACGGACGAAGCCGGCCAGCCGCGCGGAGTGGGCCGGGAAGTCCGCGGCGAGCCGGAGGTCGACCGCGCCGGCCGTCCACAGCGGGGTGCGCCAGGGCAGCCGGGCCAGCGGGTCGCCGCGCACCGGCCGGACGTCGGTGATCAGGGGCACCCCGGCCGCCACCAGGTCCGCGAGGCACCGGCGTGGCAGGGGGCTGTCGCAAACCAGGACCGGCGGCCGCCCGCACGCTTCCCAGTGCGGCAGCAGGTCCGCCAGCGACCCGGACCACGCGATCGGGAACAGGCCCTGCGCGTCGGCCAGCAGCAGCCCGCCGGCGGCCCCCGCGAGCAGCAGCGGCACACCGGGGTCGTGACCGCGGCACAGCGAGAGCGCGAGCACGCCGTCGAGCACGCCGAGCGCGGGCCGACTGCGGCGGGCGAACGCGGTGAGGTCGTCGTCGGGCACGTCGGCCAGCCCGGCGAAGGCGGCGGCGGTCCCGCGGTCGGCGTCGGTGCGCCGCCAGCCGCGCGCGACCGGGCCGAGCACCTTGTACGCCAGTGCCGCGGCGAACAGCGGCGCGTCCTCGGCCAGCACCGGCCCGATGGCGTCGAGGTACCCGATCCGCGCCAGCGGTCCGGTCAGCAGGAACGGCAGCGCCGACGCGGTCTCGACCGCGGTGCCCGGCCGCGCCGCCGGGATGTCCACTGTGGACTCGGTCGCGGAGTTCACCGGCGGCCCGGGCGCGTCCGGCGCCGGCAGTGCGGCCCGCAGCCGGTCGGCGACCGCGGGCGGCAGCGCGCCGGGATCGGCACGGAGGTGGTCGAGCGCGGCCTGCACGTAGTGCCGGCGGGCGGTCTCGGGCAGCAGGGCCAGCATCGGTTCCAGTTCGCCGCGCTCGGCCAGTTCGGCGAAGAATCCGGCGATGGTCTGCGGTTCCGGCGGGCTCTCCCCCGTGACCGGCTCTTCGAACGCCGCCGGAGCCGCGGCCGGTTCCGGCGCGGCCGGCGACGGCGCCGGCGTATCGGTCACGACGACCGGGGAGGCCCGCACCGCCGTCATCGTCGCGGCCCGGACCACCAGCGTCACCGGGGCCGCGATCTCCACGTCCGGCCCGGCACCGGCCAGCTCGGCGGCGTACTCCGCGGCGAGCAGGTCCGGCAGCCGGGCGAGCAGCTGCCGGACCAGGCCCTCGGGGTCCGGGCCCCAGCTCCACCCGCCCTGCCGCACGAGGGTGACGCGGCACTGCCGCACGGTCACCTCCGGCGCGGTGGGTGCGCTCACGCGTCCGCCACCACCTTCGCCGCCAGCAGCCCGGCCTGCCCGGCGATCAGCACCAGCACGCCGTGCTCGTCGCCGTTGCGCAGCCGCACCTGCACGCCCACCTCCTGCTGCCCGGCCTGCAGCTGCCCGCTGGTCACCGACGGCTCGGTGTCGCCGGAGACCAGCACGAGCACCGGCGTGCCCCGGGTGACCGGCGCCGGCAGCGTGACCGACAGCGTGGACGTCGTCAGCGTCACCGGATCGGTGACCGGCCACGGCGAAAGCTGCGCCAGCGCCGGTTTCGGCTGACCGGCCGCGGTCAGCTCGACGCCGAAGGCCAGCGGGTCGGTGAACGCCCCCGGCTCGTCGTCGACCGCGGCCGCCCCGAGCCGCCGCGCGGCCATCGGCAGGTTCAGCGCCGTGCCGCCGAGCTTGGCGGTGACGCGCAGGGGCAGGCCCGGGCCGACGAGCGCCGCTACGTCGGCGGGGGTGCCGCCGCCGGTCAGCTCCAGCGCACCCAGGACGTGCCCGGTGTCCGCCGCGTACACCACGGACAGGCTCATCAGTCACCTCCGTTCGTCGCCGCGACCGCGGCCAGCACCAGGAAGTCGACCGCCCCGGGCCGTTCGGCGATCTCCGGCGGCGCGGTCTGCAGGTCGTAGGTCCGGATCCGGCAGCGCACCCGCCGGTCCGCGTCCACCCCGGCCTCGGCCGCGCTGTGCAGCTGCATCCCGGTGACCGGCGGGATCCGCGGCGTGACCTGGACGTGCAGCACCGCGCGGCCGTCGGCGACCTCCTGCGCGGTGACGCCGGCGGGCAGCGGCAGCAGCATCCCGTCGGTGGCGGTCCCCGACGTCACCAGCACGCTGCCCACCGACATCCGGCCGGCGAAACTGCCCTTGATCGACAGGTTGCCGTTGGCGGCGACGGTCAGCAGCGGATCGACCTCGCCGTTGCCCTGGTACAGGCCGAAGACCAGGCTGGGCGGGTCCTCGCCGGACAGCACCACCGCCGGCTTGCCTTCGCTCGCCGACGTGCGCAGCGTCAGGGTGCCCGACTGCGCGGCCACGACGTCGGCGCGCACGCCCGCGTACCGCAGCCCCACCCGGCGCGCGGACTTGGTCACCCCGGTGAAGTGCCCGTCGGTCCAGCGCACGTACCCGAGCAGGACCAGCCAGCGCACCGGCGGGTCGGCCGAGGCCGCGGCCACCGACGGCGGCTGCTGCCCGGCGACCAGCCGCTCGTCGCCCAGCCGGCCGAACAGGATCTGGTACGACTCCTCGACGCGCGTGCGCACCGCCGGAGCCCCGCACGAATCCGGCCGCGCGGGGCCGCCGGGATCGCGGTCGACGGCGGCGAGGAACACCGGGTACGGATCGGTGGTGGCGGGTGCGGCGCCGTTGACCGCCTCGAAGTCGGCTTCGCGCAGCACGACCGGCCGCGGGACGACCACCTCGCGCCCGGTCCCGTCGACCGCCAGCCCGGCGGACACGGTGACCTCGGTGAACCGCGCGCCCGACAGCGGGTCCGTCCGGGGTGCGGTGACCAGCGCCAGTCCCTCGACGATCCCCCACTCGTGCAGGTACCGCGCGTGCCGGGCGGCGGCGGTGCGCGCGTGCTCGACCGTGGCCGACAGGTCCGCCGCGGCCAGGACCTGGCCTTCCCCGAACGCGGGGCGCAGCGGGCCGGTCATGACGTCTCACCGGTCGCCGGTTTCCGGGCCCGGGTGGCCCGCGGCCGCTTCGGCTTCTCCGGCTCACCCTCCGCTTCCGCCGGTTCCGCCGGTTCCGGAGCCGGCTCCGGCACCCGCTCGGCGACGGCGGACACCTGCTCCTGCGCCGAGGCCAGCTGCGCCCGCAGCCCCTCGACCGTGGTGGCCAGGTCGCTCACCCGGGCCCGCAGCACGGCGAGTTCCTGCAGGCTGTCGACGACCTCGCTCGGCGTGGCCTGGACCTGTTCGTGCAGCGCCTTCGGCGGTGTCTCGCCCGGTGCGCGCGTGAACACCAGCTCCAGCAGCTGGTCCAGCTCGTCGGTGCGCGGCCACGCCTCGAGCAGCTCTTCGACGTACCGGCGGGGCACCGGCCCGTCCGCCGGCAGCTCCGGCTTCTGGTACGCCGGAACGGGACGGCAGCACAGGCGTTCGGCCAGCTCCCGCAGCGGGTACAGCTTCGGCAGCCACTCGCCGTAGGCCGAGCCGCCCGGCAGGACCTGCTCCCGGGTCGCCGAGCAGACCCGCACGACGTCGCAGTCCGCCAGCTCGACGTGCGCGAGCAGGACGTCGGTGTCGGCGCAGTCCGGGGACGGCGGGTTCAGCGTCGCGCAGGCCGCGTCGGTCACGAACCGCCGGAACGCCACGGTCAGGCGGGCGGCCGCCTCCTGGATCTGCTGCAGGCCGACCAGCGGGACACGCTCGGCGCTGTCCGGTTCCGGCGACGGCAGCAGCACCGGCAGGGCCGTCCCGGCGACATCGGCGCGCAGGCCGCAGTCCCCGCCGCCCGACTGGTCGAGCCGGCCCAGCAGCCAGTCGCGGATCCGGTCGAGGTCGCCGCGGAACGCGGCCTGCAGCGCGTCGCCGACCGGCGTGCCCTGCGCCAGCAGGCGGACCTGCGCGGGCGCCTCCGCGTCCGGCTGCACGACCCGGGCCCGGGTTTCGGTCACCACCGCGACGGCGATCGCGCGGTGCACCGCATCCGGCCACACCACCGAAGCATCGGCCGCGGCCAGCCGCCCGCACGCCGCCGCCAGCACCTCGCGGGCCCCGGAAACACCGTCCAGGTCGGTGAAATCCTTGACCAGCTGGGCCTGTCCGGCCGGGTCGTAGGTGTCGAACCGGGCGATCGCGCTCGCCACCGCGCGGACCTGTTCGGTCATCGCCCGCGCCAGCGGCGGTTCCGGCGGTCCCTCACCGGAACCGTTCTCGCGCAGCCAGGCCACCCCGTCGCGGAAGCGGGCGGCGTCGGCGGCGTCGAACCGGAACGTCCGCCCGGACGCGGTCACCGCGGCCGACAACGGGTCGAGGTACCGCCCGAGCCGCGCGGCCAGGGCGCGGATCTCCTCGAACCGGTCCGGGTCGCCGAGGCTCGCCAGCAGCCGGGTGCGCGGGTTGTGCCGGTGGTCGTCGGCGTCGTCGCACTTCACGACGAACTTGAAGCCCTCCCGGACCCGCGACGGCACGCACGCCGGTGACGGGCACGGCTCCTCGGTGGCGAACGGCGTCACCGGCTCGACGGGCAGCTCCTCGTACCGCACGAACAGCCCGTAGGAGCGGTCGTCGTCGCAGCCGGTGCCGCAGTCGACGCCGAGCCCGCTGACCCGCAGTTCCCGCACGAGCGCGTCGACGTCGACCTTCTCCGGGCAGGTCAGCACGATGTCGTTGCCCGCGCAGTCCAGGGCGTGCCCGGGCTGCACGACGACGGCGCCGCCGCCGCAGGGGTCGCAGCTCACCTCGAGACCGCACACCACACCGGGCCCGGACAGGCTCCGGTTGTGCAGCCGGTTCTTGCCCGTCAGGTACGTCACCAGCAGCCCGAGATCGTCCTCGGTGAGCAGCTGGCCCGCGAAGAAGCGGGGCCGCACGAAGGTGGACGGCCGGGCCGAAGTCCCCCCGCAGCCGCAGCCGCAGTCTGTGCGCATGATCAGCCCTCCTTCACGAAGAACCAGCTCTCGAAGACGTCCCCGCCCGCGCCGGTGCCGGACGTCCACGGCCCGATGCCCGACGGCGGCCGCGCACACCCCCCGCCGGGCGTGGAGTCCTCGGCCCCGATCAGCGGCACGCGGCCACCGACATTCGTGCCGTCGACCGGGCGGCAGCAGCGGTCGAGCAGGAACGCGGCCCGGACGGTGATCACCACCTGGTCGCCGTCCTGCAGCGTCTCCCGCGTGGTCTGCCGGTAGCGGAACTCCCGGGTGAACTCCCCGGCCGAGCCGTCCGGCGCGGTGAACTTCCCGCCCATGTACCAGGTGTCGGCGTTGCGGCCGGCGCCGCCCTCGATCACCTGGACCTGCACGACCCCGGGCTGCAGCGAGTCGACGCGGACGTCGTCGGAGAACCGGACCACCAGCCCGGCCGCCTCGTCCTGGGTGCCGAGCAGCTTCTTCGCCTCGTCGACGCCGTAGGTGTGGCCGTGGATCCAGTTGACGCCGGTGATGACCGTGGGCACGTGCCTGCCGAACGGGCGCCGGATGTCCTGGCGGATCCGCTCCTGGCGCACCGGCTCGCCGAAGTCGACGCCGGTGATCTCGGCCAGCCACAACGTCCGGTGCGCGCACGGCTCGCAGCAGGTGTCGCAGCGGTCGTCCACCGGGGGCTCGCACCCGGTCACGCGCACCGAGAAACACTCCTCGATCCGGGTGAACTCGCACTCCGGCGAGTCGGCGCAGCCGTCGTCGAACACCGCACGGGCCGGCTCCACCGGCCGCTCCGCGTACCGGACACCGACCCAGACCGTGGTCTTGTCCCGTTCCTCCGGCGGCAGCGCCTTCCAGAGGTCCACCGCGCAGCTGCCGCGGACGACGACCTCGTTGCCCTCGCAGTCCACCGCCAGCCCCGGGGTGATCCGGACCTTCGCGCGGTGCCGGTGCGCCCCCTCGGACTCGGCCTCGGCGGCCGCGTGCTCGTCGTCGGACGCCGGCTCGACGTGCAGGCCGCACACCACGCCGTAGCCCAGCAGGCAGCGCAGGCGCAGCTTCAGCTTGTCGCGGAAGTAATCCTGCTCCCGCTGAAAATCCCGCGCGCTGAGCAGCTCGCCGTGGAAGTACCGGAGCCGGCGCAGCGGCGGGGCGTCGAACCCCGTGGTTTCCTGTGTTTCCGTCATCTCCCCTGCCTTCTCAGGACATCTGTGTGTGCACGCCGACGGCGGAAACCACCCCGACGCCCACTCCGTCGCGGGGACCGCGCGGACCCGGCCGCAGCACCCCGCCCTGGTTCAGCCGGACCCGGCCCAGCACGGCCCGCGGCGCCGGCACGAACGCGCTGTCCACCCCGACCCTCGACCGCGTGCCGACCACGAACCCGCGCCGTCCGGACCGCACCGAACCCGCCGTGTGCGCGGGCGCCTGGCGCGCGGCCAGCCGCCGGACCGCGTCCTCGTCGGCCGCCCCCGCGGGCAGCAGCAGCCGGTACCGGTGGGCGTGCGCGGTCAGCGGATCGTCGGCGGGATCGCCGAACGCCCGCAGCGGCGCCGAACCGAGAGCCGAGGCCCCGATCCGGAACCGCGCCGAGGACCGCCCGGCCAGCCGCACCGAACCGAGACCGCTGCCGCCGCCGACCCGGGCCCAGTTCCGCTCGGCAGGCAGCTCGTCGATCACCGGCGTCACCCCGGTCACGAGCTCGACGGCCTTCCCGACCGCCCACGGCGTGCCGCGCCGCCGGTACAGCTCGGGCGCGGCGGCCAGCAGCGCCCGCCGGGCCGGCGCGTCCCACCCCGCCTCGAACGACAACCCCAGCAACCCGGCCAGCCACGGCAGCACCCGGTCCGGCACCCCGGCCGGGTCCAGCAACGCCGGGTACCGCTCGATGACCTCGTCCAGCTCGGCCAGGGTGGCGTCGAACAGCGCCAGGAACCGCTCGGTGAAGTCGTCGGCCACCGGGTCCTGCCGGAACGCCGGCGGCAGCAGGTCCGCGCTGGTCGACCGCGGGAAATCCAGCCGCACCCGGTGCACGACCGGGGTCGCGGTGCCGTCCCCGGACAACCGCAGCCGGAGCGTCAGGTGGCGCCCGGGCGGCTGGTCGACCAGGAAGTCGGTGACACCCGCCGGAGCGGTCTGCCAATCCGCACCGGTGTAGTGCTCGTCCTCGGACATGACGAGCTGGACGGCCACCGCGGTCCCGGCCGGCAGCACCGCCTCGACCCGCACCCGGTGCCAGCGGCACCGCGAAATCCCGCTGTCGATCAGGCTCGTGGTCAGCGTCCCGGCCGTGACGAACGGGCCGCCGGCCACCGCACGCGCGGGCTGCGGCTCGCCGTGCCAGTCGTAGCACGAGACGACCTCGCCGTCGCAGTCCTGCTCCCGCAGGCAGAACCCCTCCTCGTCGACCGCGAAGAGCGTGCTCGACGGCACCTCCCGCAGCTCATCCATTGTGGACGTCCGAAACGGACCACGGCGGTCGCGCCGGTGGATCGTGAGGTCGTCGGTGAGCAGCCAGAGCGAGCCACCGGGACCGGACCGCAGGCCGATGACCACGCCATCGACACCCGTGCGCAGCACGCCGCGCGGATGGCCGTCCGAGGAGAACCGCCACAGATCCGTCCGGCCTTCCCGGGTGACCAGAACTTCGTCACCGGGCCCCAACGCGGCCAGCCGGGCCCCGGGCACCCTGATCACCCCGGCGAGCTGCTCGCCCTCGCGCCGCCAGACCAGCACCCGGTCCGAGTCCACGACCGCCACGCGGTGCCCGCGCGCCGCCACCGAGACCGGCGCACGCAGGCGATCCTCCAGCCGGAAGGCTCCGCCGCAGGCCTCGCGGCGGAGCAGGTCGCCGTCGACCAGGTACCACCCACCGGGCCGGCACCCGGGCGCCAGCCGCGGATCCGGGAACCACGGCAGCAGCTGCGCACGGGTCGGACCATCCGGCGACACGCCGGCGTGGGCCAGGCGGAGCCCGGCCGGATCGGCCAGCCCGACGACCCCGTCGACGCCCGCCTCGTCCCACCCCGTGAGGAAATCGAGCAGGCGGAAGGTCGCCGGTGCGGGACCACAGCTCATGACCGGCCTCCTTCGGCCGGGATCAGGACCGGCCGCCCGGGCCGGACCAGGGCGTTCGCCGGGATCGGCGCGTCGGCACACGGCGGCAGCCGCACCCCGTCGACCGTCAGCGAAAGCTGCGAAACCGCCAGCACCCCGTCGACCGCCAGCAGCCGGCGCACCAGCGGCGTCTGCCGGACCGCGCCACCGAACGGCCAGCCCCCACCGGATTCACCGCCGCGCACCGGATCCAGGTACGCCGTCACGGCGTCACCCGCCCGCGTCAGCACCGCCGCCCGGTCCTGGCCGGGATCCAGCGAAACCCGCGCCTCGACGACCACCTCCGCGAACGGAGCCGGCGCGGCCACGACCGTCACGCCCGCCGGAGCGACCTCACGCGCGAGGAAGTCCGACACCGCCCGCAGCGTCGCCTCGGTCGGCGTGGACCCGTCGGGCGGCACCACCAGCACCCCCACCACCCCGGGAATCGGACGGCCCGGAAACCCCGGGTGCAGACCGGGAACACCCTGCGCCCGCGCCACGGACGCCCCCGGCGCCCGCCCGGCCAGCAGGCCGTAGTCGGCCGGGGCGACCGCCCGCCCCCGCGCCCGCAGCTCACCCGCACCACGACGGACGGCATCGGCATCGGACTCCGCATCCGTGCCACCCTCGGCGGGGAACGGATTGGTGACCCCGGTGACGAACCGCAACGCGGTCACCACACTCGTCACCGCACCGGCCCGCACCGCACCGGCCTGACCACCGCCGACCCGGTAACTGACCGCGCGCACGTTGCGGAACCCCGGCGGCACGGCCGCACCGGTGCTGCCGTCACCGAAGAGGACCTCACCGGTCTCGTGGTCCACCACGAACACCCGGTCGTCCGCGCCGAACCCCGCCAGGCTCGCCACCTCCTGCCACCGCGTGCCCACCCCACGGGTCGTGCCGAAGACATCGCCACCCGGATCGTCGTCCACCTCGATCACCACCGTGCCCGCCAGGATCGGCACCTGACTGAGCTTCATCCGCCGCCGCGACCCCGCCGGGTCGCGGACCGGCTGCAACGGCTCGTTCCGGATCGTCCGCGCGGCCGTCGCGGCCACCGTGTTCAGCCGCAACCCCGACAGCAGCACCGGCCCCGCCGCATCCGCCTGCACCCGCAACCACCGCAACTGCGGACCCGGCCGGAAGCCGGGCGGACTGCCCGGCGCCCACGTGCGCGGAACCCGCAACTCGACCGTCCCGCTCGCCCGGAAACCACCGGTACCGTCACGCACCAGCTCCGCCGGCACGAACCGGCCACCGTCCAAGACGTCCCAGCGCAGCACCGGCGCCGGCCGCACCGCACCGGACACCGCCGGCGACGCAGCCCCCGGATCGACCACGAACCCCAACGACAACGCCGGATACGGGCTCGCCGCCCCGGCGAGCCCCAGCCACAGGCCGTTGCCCGGCTCGGGCGCCCGCCCGAACGGCGCGAACGACCGCCCCGGCCCCGACGGCCCGAGCGCCAGCTGCGCCAGCGTCCCGGACTCCTCGACCGCGATCGCACCCAGCGTCGCCGGCGTCGCAAAAAGGTCCTCATCGGTCTCGAAGACGACCTGCCCCGACGCCGCCGCCTGCGTCCCGGCCGGAACCAGCACCGACGCACCATCGGGCGGCCTGACCGTGAACTCCAGCAACACCGTCGCCGCGCTCGCCGGCCGGCGCCGGACACCCGCCGTCGCCAGCTCCTCGGCCAGGATCTTCTCCGGCAACCGGTTGACCCGGTCCAGGACCGGCTCGGCCTGCGTCCCGAACAACCGGACCAGCGCCACCCCCGCATCCTGACGATCCGGGTTCGTCCAATCCGGCGTGTAACCGGCAATCCGGCCGCGCACCCCCGACCGGACCGCCTCGCGCGTCGCGTCCACCAGCTCCGGCCGGCCCTCACGCAGCCGAGCCTCGCCCGCCGCACCCCGCTCCCACCAAACCGCGCTCACACCAATCCCTCCCCCGGCTCGGTCACCGGCACCACCCGGGTCCGCACCGCCCGCAGCACCGGCAGCTCCCCTGCCCGCAACGGAACCTCCCGGCAGTCCTCCACCGGCTCGGCCCCGTCGAGACCGATCGCGACACCCGTCACGTCCGCCAGATCCCCCAGCGCCGCCTGCGCGGCACGGACCAGCGCCGACGGCCGCAGCGCACCCCCGAACGGCCAGCCGGCCCCGTCCGCACCCGCACCCAGGTGACGGCGCAGCGCCGAAGTGACCACACCGGACACCCGAGCACGGTCGGCGGGCCGGCCGGACAGGTCCACCCGCACACCTACGTCCCGGTACCGCGGACCCCGCACGAAAACCTCCGTGGTCAGCAACCGCGCCCGCCCCAACCGCGCGGCGACCGCGCAGACCATCGCCGGATCCGGCTGCGGCGCAACGACCTCCTCCGGCACGGCCGGAACGATGTGGACAGTCACCGCACCCGGCACCCGCGAACACGGATACCCCGGATGAGCACCCAGCGCCGCATACGCCCGCGCGACCGCCACCCCGGGAGTCGTCCGGGCCACCGTCACGAAATCGTCCGCCGTCACCGCACGCGTCACCTCACCGAGCGCACCCGCCGCACGTTCACGAGCCTCCGCGACCGTCTCCGGATCAGCACCCTCCTCCGCCTGCACCGGATTGGCCGCCGTCAGACCACCCTCACCGACCCAGTTGGCGGTGACCCCACCGTTCCCCGCCCGGCCACCACCGACCGAGTACTCCACCCGGACCTCGCCGGCCGGCCGCGGGATGCGCCCGGTGAGACCATCGCCGAACACACACGCACCATCGGCCCGCGACACCACGAACGTCCGGTCACCGGACGCCCCGAACGTGAAATCCGGCACCGCCGTCCACTTGTCACCGCCCAGGTACACCACGGCATCGAGCAACCGGCCCACGGCATCCGGCAACACCAGACGCTGACCGGGCAACTTCAGCCACCCCCCGGTCTGCCCCGCCAGATCGGCCGTCCGGTGCTCGAGCTGACGCGCCGTCGAGACATTCACCGCAACCTGCAGCAGACGCGGCGGCGCCGCGAACGTCGCCGCACCCGTCGACACCAGCAAATCCCGCTCGTCCGACGCCCAATCCGCCGGCAACCGCAGGCGCACCACACCGGACCGGCGGAACCCGCCCGTACCGTCCACCACCTCCGCGACCGGCCGCGGCTGCGCACCCTCCCGGAACACCGACCACGTCAGCTCCGCCGGCGAACCAACGTCCACCGCACGCCGCGACCACGACGGCGGCACCGGACTGTCCACTTCGAACAACAACGACAACCACCCCGGCGCCGGGTACGAACCGGTCAGCGGCAACGTGAACCGCACCGACGCCGGCCCCCCGCCCCCGTCGAACAACGGAACACCCCGCCGGGCGACCAGATCGGCCGTCCGGTCCCGGTCCGTCCACACCCCCACGACCCCGTCCAGCGGGAACACCGCCACGTCCTCGTCCACCGTGAACCGCACCGCACCCGCCGGATCACGCCAGAACGCCGTCCCCTTCGGCACGACCAGCCCCGGCCGCCCCGCCGACCCCAGCCGCAACACCGTCACGGCCGGTCGCGCCGGCCGCGGCAACTCCAGCCCCAGCAGCCGCAGGATCGCCACCACCAGCGCATCCGGCACCTGATCCAGCCAGAACAACCGCTGCTCCAGCAGGTACGCGAACAACTCCAGCAGCGTGACACCCGGATCCGCAGGCCCGTGCAACGTCCAGCGGCCATCCGACTCCGCCGGAATCCGGCGGCGGATCGCGGCCATCAGATCGGCCCAGGTCAGATCGTCCAGCTTCGGCGCGGGCAGCGTCACGGCGTCCCCCCGGTCAAGCCGAGGTAGAACGGGAACACCAGGTTCGCCTTCGTGTTGCTGTGCCGCACCCGGTAGGTCACCGACACCGTCACCCGCGAATCAGCCGCCTCCGCCCGCACCTCGTCGAGCTCCACCCGCGGCTCGAAGTCCCGGATCGCCCCCGCCACCGAATCCTCCAGATCCCGCAGGCTCTGCACACTGCCGGGCGCGAACACCGACTCCTGCACCCGCGTCCCGAAGTCCGGCCGCATCACCCGCTCACCGACGTTGGTCAGCAACAACGCACGCAGGCACGCCTCGATGCTCCGCTCACCCTCGGCGTACCCGAGCCGCCCGGCCTCGTCCGGCACCAGCGGGAACGGCCACCCGGTGCCCAGGAAGTCCTCGCTCACGCCGTGCTCGCCTTCTTCGACAGGACGGCCGGGGTCAGCGGCGTCGGCGGCCCGCTCGGCCCGGCGGCCGTCGGATGGGTGTGCGTGTTGAACGCCTGCAGCAGCGCGTTCCCCAGCACCAGCGGCTCGGCGGCCCCGCCGAGTTCGATCCGCGCCGAATCGATGGTCACCTTCGGCGCGGTCACCGTCACCGAGCCGGACGCCGACACCGTCACGCTCCCGCCGTCGGCGGCGGTGATCCGGACGGCGTTGCCCGTGTCGTCGAGTTCAACCACGTGGCCCGCAGCGGACTTGACCCGCACCGCGGCTTGTCCGCCTGTGTCGTCGAGGAGTAGTTCGTGCCCGTGGCGAGTGCGGATCAGTTTCTGGTCGCGGCCATCGGCGCGCGATGTCGGCGGCCTGTCTACGCCGTTATACAGTCCACCCAGGACGATCGGGAAGCGCATGTCGCCGTGCACGAAGGCGACGAGGACCTCGTCGCCCTTCTCGGGGACGAACACCGAGCCGTAGCCGTTGCCCGCGTACAGCTGGCTGACGCGGCACCAGTCGGTGACCGTCGTGTCGTCGAACCACGGGAAGCGGACCTTCACGCGGCCCTCGTCGTCGCCCTCGTTCTCCTCGACGATCGCTTCCACGACGCCGTAGAACCGGCGGTCGGTCGTCCGGGCGCGCGGGGCCGTCCTGGTCGTCATCACGCGTCTCCCTGGTGGATGCGCCGGGCGGTGAACTGGGTGAAGAAGCCGTTGGAGTCGAGCGTGTGCTCGACCCGTTTGACGAAGTACGGGCCGGAGAACCGACGGCCCAGCCCGTACATTTCGAGGTTGTCGCCGGGCTGCAGCTCCGGCAGTCCGGCCACCCGGCCGGTGGCGGTGATGAACTCGTACGCGCGCTCGCGCAGCAGGCTGATCGCCAGCTCGCGGGCCTCCTCGTCGCTGGTGACCGGTGCGTCGACCAGCACGTCCTGCCGTCCGCCGAGGGTGCTGTCGGCCGCCTGCGGCCCGCTCTGGCCGTCCGCGCCGTTCTGCCCGGCCGGGAGGTTGTCGGCGGTCGCGGTGAACGCGATCGGCTGCTTGGTGCGCGGGTCCCAGCCGCGCACGGTCAGCTTGCCGACCTGTTTGGACACCGTCAGGGTGGGCGTGAAGTCCAGCAGGTTGGGGACCAGGCCCTCGGGCAGGTCGGCCGGCCCGGTCGTCAGGCCGGGCGCGTAGGCGAGGCGGAAGACGTTGACCGCGCCGCCGTCGCGGCCGTCGGTCGGCTTGACGAAGTACAGCGTTTCCTCGCCGGTCTCCGGGTCGGGGAGGATGTAGCAGTCGAAGTCGAGGCGCTTGGCCCGTTCCATCAGGAAACTCGCGTCGTCCTGGTTCTTCTGCACGACGATGTCGTGCGTCGGGCCTTCCTGCGTCACCACGATGCGCAGGTGGTTGCGCGCGGCGACCTGCTCGGCGATCTGCCAGTCGGGCAGGTTCCGGTAGATCTTGACCTCGTTTTCGGCCGGCTTGCGGTCCTTGAGCCGCATCATCCCGTCGACGCCGCTGACGGCGACCGTCGGCGAGCTGCTGTCGGAGAACTTCGGGGCGAGCGTGCTGATCGTGCCGGTCGCGACGGTCAGCAGCCGGTCCGCGTAGCCGAGCCGGACCGCGACCCGGCCGCCGAGCCGGAACTGCGCGGAATCGCTGTGCTTGAACTTCAGGTTCGCGTCGTCCCAGTTGTTCAGCGTCAGGTCGAAGCCGGACATCTCGTCGAGGTCGCGGTGCACCTTGACGTCGATGATGTCGTGCTTGGTCGTCGGATCGAGCTGCAGGCCTTCGATGTCGACGTCGAATTCGGGCGCGTACCGGTCCGGGGACGCGACTCGGGGCGTGGTCACCGCGTCCTCCTCACGTCAGCCGGGGCACGGTCAGGACCCGGCCCGGCCGCAGGTCGCGGGGGTCGGTGATGCCGTTGGCGCGGGCGAGTTCCCGCCACGCGTCCGGCCGCCGGTAGACGGCGTTGGCGATGCTCGGCAGGGTGTCCCCGCGCCGCACGACGTAGCTCTTCTCCACCGTCGGCGACGACCGCGGCTCCTGGGCCACCTGCACCGCCGCCGGCCGGAACTCCTTGAGCGAGAGGTCCAGCTGCGCGCGCAGCGGCACGCCGTCGGGGCGGAACAGCTGGTAGGTGACGTCGAGCTTCTCCAGCACGCCGGTGAACACCGACTCGTCCCACACGAACCGGACCACCGGCGGCGCGTGCTCGCGGGAATCCGGCCGCAGCAGGTTCCGCACCGCGTCGACGTAGACCGTGCGGACGTTCTCCAGGGTGTCCGACGTGTCGACCAGGGCCTGCACGGCGAGGGTCTCGGAGCCGCCGCGGACGTACTGCAGCGGCGGCGTTTCGAGCCCGGGGATGGTGATCTCGGCGAAGGTGTTGGCCTTGCTCAGCTTGTAGTCGGTCGGGTTGAACCGCAGCGGGATCCGCCGCGCGCGCTCGTCGGCGATCACCGGCCGGACGATCTCCAGCCGGGCCTGCGCCGCGCCGGTGCGCGCGAACGACACGGGGGTGGCGCTCACCGGTCCTCCCCGTCGCCGAGCCGGCGTTCGCTCTCGGCGTGCCGGGCGCGGGCGCACTCGTCCTCGTACAGCCGCGACCACGCCTGGATGTGCTGGTTGAACAGCCGGGTGAAGACCTGGCCGTCGTCGCCTTCGACGTGCAGCCGGACCTCGAGGTTGTGGATGATCACGTTCGCCACGTCAGCTCCCCAGCACCTTCGTCAGACCTTCGTGCGCGATTTCCAGCGACTCGATCGCCACCGCGTTCTGCTCGGCGTGCAGGTCCGGTCCGCTCCACTTCGACGCGAGGCCGCCGTGGAACGCCCACGCCGCGCCGGGCGTGCCGTCCGGGCCGAGCAGGATCACCGCGCCGTCACGCCGCGCGCCCAGCGAGTCCGCCAGCCCCGCCTGGTACCACGACCACAGCCCCGGCTCGCGGACCACGCCGCGCTTGAGCGTGATCGGGTTCCACTTGTGCCGCAGCGGCAGCTGGTGGGTGGTGTCGTTGCGGCCGCCCTCGGCGTAGCTGGTGACTTCCAGCTGCGCGCCCAGGCCGGTGATCTCCTGGAACGCCCCGGCCGCGACCAGCGGCAGCAGCACCGCCTGGGCGGGCGGCAGGTAGGCGTCACCGGGGTCGAGGGTGACCACGAACCGGTACTTCGGCAGGGGCTCGGCGGACGTCACGCCTCGATCACCTCCAGGCTGCGGTCCTGGCCGAGCACGAGGCGCAGCCGGACGAACTCCATCGGGACGGCGGGCGCGACGCCGATCTCGCACACCACCCGGCCGGGGTCCTGCCCCGGCGGGTTGACCGTGTCGTCGCAGACCACGCGAAACGCCTCCTCGGGCCGGGCACCGGCGAGCGCGCCGGCGCGGAAGGCCGCCAGCAGCACCGACGTCAGCGACCGCACCAGGGTGAGCCGCAGCTCGGCCGAGTCGACGTCGAACACGAGCGGGGTGGCGACCCGCCGGATCGCGCGGACCAGCAGGTGCAGCAGCCGCCGGTGGGCGACGTACCGGCGGTCCGGGGCGAGGGTCCGCCCGCCCCAGACCACCAGCCCGCGGCCGCGCGTGCAGCGCAGGAGGTCGACCCGGGCGTCGAAGAGCCGGACCTGTTGCGGCTCGGGGTATTCCGTGGCGAGGTCGACCGCGTCGAGGATGACCGCGTTGGCCGGGGTGTGGTGCGCGCCGCGCTCGGCGTCGAGCCGGGCGATGACGCCGAGCACGTGCCCCGACGCCGGCACCGTCCGGCCTTCCGCCAGCCGCAGGGCCGGGTGGTAGACGGCCGCGTTGGCCACCAGCAGGGGGTCTTCGGCCAGGCCGTCCACCCAGGACACGACTTCGTCCACTGCGGACCGCTCGGGCGGGACGTCCAGCACCACCAGGCGGTCCAGTGAGGCCGCCGCGGCGGCCAGCAGGTCCCGGACGGTGTCGGTGTGCGCGCCGCCGCCGAGGTCCGCGCCGAGGTCCGGCAGCGCCACCAGGGCCGGCTCCGGCAGGTCGGCCTGCACGGCGACGGCGGCGGCGTACTCGGCCCGGCCCGGCGGGACGTCCGTGCCGCCGGCGAGCCCGAGGGTCCACGACGTCGAGAGCGGGCCGGGCTCGCCCGGCGGCTCCGGGCCGTCCGGCACCAGCGTGATCAGCCGGGACGCCGCGACCCGGCCGGTCACCTCCGCGGGCGGCCCGGTGAACGTCTCGGGCGGCTCGCCCGGGACGTCGACCCGCACGGTCACCGTGGGCGGACCGGCGACCGTGCTGGCCTGGAACCGGATCCGCACCCGGCCGCCGTTGGCCCAGCTGCCGGGGCTCGTGGCGGTCACCCGGTACTGCCGGTGCGCGAAGCCCGCGATGTCCCCGACCGTCCACAGTGCACTCGCCGGGGCGCCGGGCCCGGCCACGCGCAGCACCCAGGCCGTCCGGCCGCCGTTCTCGAAGAAGCCCCGCAGGGCATCCGGCGTCGCGCTGGCGGCGTCGGGTGCGCCGAAGGCGGCCACGACGTCGTTGCGGCTCTCCACGCGGACCGGGGTGAGGACCGGCCCGCGGCGGGTCCGGCCGGCGAAGACCGCCACGTCGGTGCGCAGCGGTTCCTCGTCCGGCTCGTGGCCGGCGAACGTCAGGGACACCCCCGGCAGGGCTTCGGCAGTCATGATTACGCGTCGATCTCCAGCTTTTCCACGGCCAGCACGAGGGTTTCCATCGCGATCTCGTTCTTGGTCGCGCTCAGCGTCGGGCCGGTGTACTTGGTCGGCCAGCCGCGGTCGAAGTTCCACCGCATGGCTTCCTGCCGGTTCTCGTCCAGCAGGATGATCGTGCCGGAGGTGCGGCGGACCTTGCCGTTGAGCGCTTCCACCACCCAGTTCCAGAACCCGACGTGCCCGGTGATCCCGCGCTTGAGCGTGATGTTGGTGAACTTCTTCAGCCCGGGGATCTTGCGGACGGTGGTGTCCTCGGCGCCGGTGCGGTACTCGATCGGCGGGATCTCCAGTTCCAGCCCGCTCGCTTCGGTGAAGGACCCGCTCACCGCCACCCCGTCGTCGCTGACGTTGGTGACGATCACCTGGAAGTTGTAGGACGCATAGGGATCGTCCCTGGTCACGGGCGGCATGACCGCCCTCCTCTCCGATGTCAGGCGAGCTGGGTCTCGCGGGCCTTCTGCTGGATCCGGAAGATCACGAACTCGGCCGGGAAGACCGGCGCGACGCCGATGACGCAGACGAGCCGGCCGTTGGCCAGGTCGTCCTCGGTCATCGTGGTGCGGTCACACGCCACGAAGAACGCTTCGGCGGCGGTGGTGCCCGCCAGCGCGCCGCTGCGCCAGACCGTGGTCAGGAAGTTCGACACCGTCTGCCGCACCAGCGCCCACAGCGCCTCGTCGTTCGGCTCGAACACGACCCACCGCGTGCCCTTGTCGATCGACTCCTCGAGGAACAGGAACAGCCGCCGGACGTTGACGTACTTCCACGAGCTGTCCGAGGACAGCGTGCAGGCGCCCCAGACGCGCTGACCGAGGCCGGGGAAGAAGCGCAACGCGTTGATCCCGCGGGGGTTCAGCAGGTCCTGGTGCCGCTTGGTGATGTCCGCGGCGAGGCCGTCGGTGAGCTTGATGCCGCGGACGACGACGTTCGCCGGCGCCTTGTGCACCCCGCGTTCGGCGTCGACGCGGGCGTAGATCCCGGCGATGTGCCCGGACGGCGGTACCTGCACGTCCCGGCCGGTCGACGGGTCGGTGGTGACGAGCCACGGGTAGTACAGCGCCGCGTCCTTCGTGTCGAACGCCTCGCGGAAGGCCTGGATGCCCTCGATGTCCAGGCCGTCCTGCGGGTCGAGCACGGCGAAGCGGTCCTTGAGCGTCTCGCAGTGCGTGATCAGCGCGGACTCGACCGTCCCGGCCCACACGCCGGGCACCGCGCACACCGACACCTCGTCGATGTCCTCCAGCGCGACGATGCCGGTCCGCGCGCCGCTGCCGCCGTCCACGCCGACGAAGTCGGCCACGCTCAGCGAGCCGGGCGCGTCGTCGCCACCGGCCAGGCCGAGCCACGACCCCGTGGCCGGCACCGGGAAGGTCCCCGGGTCGGGCGACAGGTCCGGCAACGCGGCCAGCGTCACCAGCTGCGAACGGGCCAGCGCCGAAGCCACCCCCGCCGCGTCACCGGTGAGCCGGACGTTGCCGAACGTCTCGGTCGCCGTCGCGCCGCCCGGATCGGTGAACCGCGTGTCGATCTGCGCCTCGACGAGCGCGACCCGGTCGGTCTCGAACAGGTCCGGGGCGGTGCCGTCGAAGGTGACGACGTCGTCGGCGACGGCTTCGACGTGCCGGACGCTCAGGTGCTGCCCGTCGTCGAACTGCACGACCGCGCCGGGGTACAGCCGGCTCGCGCCGCCGATCCGCAGCGTGGACCCGGCCGCCGGGTTGGCCCGCCGCACGCGCTGCACGCCCAGCCCGCTGCCCCAGGCGCCGTGGGTGGTGCCGTCGGCGAAGGTGAGCGTGACCTTGCCGTCGGCCGGCTGGCCGGCCTGGGCCCGGAACCGGCCGGAGCCGATCCGCACCCAGACCTCGCCCGGTGCCAGCCCGGTCACCTCGGCGACCTCGGCGGTGGGGCTGTCGGCGGCCGCGTCGGCGGTCAGGCGGGTCACGAACAGGGCGCCTTCGGCCGGGTCCGGGAGCACCGGCAACGCCGCGCCCACCACCGGCCGGACCCGGACCTGGACACCGCTGCCCCAGGCACCCGGGCTGACCGCGGTGAACTCCAGCGTCGCGTCGGCGTGCCGCTCGCCGACCTGGACGTAGTCGCCGCGGGCGGACCGGACGCCGGCGGCCAGCGGCGGGTCGAGCTCGACGCGCCGGGTGGCGAAGTCGTAGCCGGTGATGGTGGCGGTGCCGATCGGCTGGTCGTCGTCCCCGCGGAAGAGCCCCACCTGCTGGCCCTCCCCGGTGAACCCGAGCAGGTGACCGAGCTGGACGCCGGTGGCGCCGCTCGCGGCGTCGGCGACGATCGGGCTGACCAGGCCGTGGCCCAGCCGCCCCGACGCGGGCTTCGCGTTGCGGCTCACGACGCGCTTGACGTAGAGGCGCTCGCCGCCGTTGTCGAAGAACCCCTTGACCGCCAACGGGAACAGCCACCAGCGGCCGCCCTCGGCGGCGTTGTCCGCCCAGGCGTCGCGCACGGCGGCGCCGGGTTCCGGCAGGAAGCCGCCGAAGGTGCGCTGGAACTCCAGGAAGTTCGTCACCAGCTTGGGTTTTCCGGTGGCGGGGCCGCGCACGGTAACCCCGGCCATGCCCGCCGTGCTGGTGCTCACCCCCGCGATCGGCCGCGGCCCCGCGTCGATCTCCTCGACGAAGACCCCGGGGCTCAGGTAGTCGGGCATGGCTGGCTCCTCACTTCTTCCCTCACTGCTCGCGGATCTCGATGACATGGCGGGTCGCGGCGCCGGCGGGCAGCCGGACGTCCAGCGACCCGGTCCGGCCGGGCCGTTCGGTGGCTTCCAGCCGGAACGTCTCGGTGTTGCCTTCGCCCGGTTCGCCGTGCCAGCGCAGCGCCAGCCGGAAGGCACCGAGCTCGCCGGTCAGCGTCCGCTCGTGCCACGGGACCAGGTCGCCGCTCGTCCGGCCGCGCGCCTCGACCAGCGCGTTCGCCACGGGATGGCGCGTCGCCGCGTCGACGACCACGCCGTGCACCGTGCGCACACCGGGCGGGTAGGAGAAGGTCTCCGACGGCAGCAGCCGGACGAGCCGGGGTACCGGTGTGCTCTCCCCCGGTGCCACGAACTCGACCCCGGTGGCGGCGGCGTCGAAGGGCTCGCCGTCGGCGGGGTAGAGCGGCCGGTATCCGGCGGCCGCGAACCGGGCGCGGTGCCGCTGCTCCCGCCCCGTGCGCCCGCCGAGGCCGGGATAGGCGAACGCGGCGCTCGGGGTGCGCACGGCCGTGGTGTCCTGCGGCACCCAGGCGCCGTCGGCGAACCGGTCCAGCAGCACCGCAACGCCGGCGCTGCGGACCTTGCGCGCGAAGTCGTCGAACGGCACGAGCCAGACCGGGCTGGACAGCGTGTCGCGCTCGAAGGGCAGGAAGCTCACGAGGCCGTCACCCCGTCGATCACCCGGCTGCGCACCGGCCGGACCGGCAGCTCGGTCGCGACGTCGAGGTTGACCACGCGGACCTCGTAGTTCAGCGAAAGCCGGTAGGGCTTCTGGATCGCGTACCAGACCCAGGACTTCTGGTCGAGCGTGAGCGCGGTCAGGCTCAGGTGCAGCGCGTCGGTCGTGCCGGCGAGGCTGCCCGAAAGCTGCGGCCCGTCGAGGATCGCGTCGTCGTAGAACACCTGCAGCGCCCGGCCGAGCATGCGGTGCTGGGTCGGCTGGTCACCGCCCCACGGCGTGATGAGGTACCGCAGCAGCAGCGCCATCGGCGGCTTGCGGGTCACCGGCGGGTCCGGGGGCAGCGACCGCACCGGCGGGCGGTTGCGCGACGCCGGGTCTTCGGCGATCTCGTACAGGAAGACGGTGAGCATCGGCGGGGGCGGGGTGACCGGCTCGGACAGGTCGTGCAGCACGGCGATCGGCGGCTGCTCGCCACCGAGGCCGCGCAACGCCGCCGTCAACGCGGCCACGATCGTGGTCGAGACGTCGGCGATGACGCCGAAGTCGCCCATGCGATTCCTCCCCCGCTGTGCACCCTTCCCCGGTGCGTTTCGAAAGGATGGCCGCACCGCCGTGGCGCGATCGCGATTCCGCCGTCACGGCGGCGTCACCGCCGCGTTTTCCGGTTCCGGTTGACGGCGGAACACACGCGGCGGCAACGCCCGTGTGACAGCGCTCGGGCATTCTTCACAGCGTGGAGGTCCCCTCGGAGCGCAACGGCATCCTGATCCTCCGCGTCTGGCTGGAAAGCGGCCGGCCGGACAATTTCCGCGCGCGCGTGCTGCGCTCGATCGGGCCGGATCAGGCTCCACCGCTGGTGTTCAGCGACGTGGACGACGTTCGCTCGGCCGTGCAGGACTGGCTCGACGAATTGCTCGGACGGGGCGGTGACGGGCCTGCGACGCCCTGGTGACGCCCCGGTCACCGCAATTTCCGGACACGATCTTGGAATTGCTCGTAATATGGTGGCGGAGCTTCGCATTGGATCACATCGTCCGGGGGGATCGATGACCTCGTCCGTCATCTCGTTACGCCTGCTGCACAGTTTCGCCCTGACCGTCGACGAGTCGAGGGTGTCGATTTGCCTGAGCGCGCAACGGCTGCTCGCGTTCCTGGCCCTGCAGAACATCCCGCGCAGCCGCGCCTACGTGGCCGGCTCGCTGTGGCCGGACACGACCGTGCCGCGCGCGAACGCGAACCTCCGGTCGTCGCTGTGGCGGGCGACGCGGACCGGTCACCCGGTGATCGACGCGTCGGTGCAGGAGATCGCCATCGCCGCCGACGTCGTCGTCGACGTGCACGACGCGGTCGACCGCGCGCACCGGCTGCTCGACCCGACGTGCCCGTGCGATGACATCCTGACCACGCGGACGCGCGCCGACCTGTCCGCGGACCTGCTCCCGGAGTGGTCGGAAAGCGAGTGGGTGCTGATCGAGCAGGAGCAGTACCACCAGCTGCGCCTGCACGCCCTGGAGGCGATGACCGCCCGCCTGACCGCGGCCGGCCGCCACGGCGAGGCGGTCGCGGCGGGCCTGGCCGCGGTCCGCGCCGAGCCGCTGCGGGAAAGCGCGCACAGTGTGCTGATCAAAGCCCACCTGGCGGCGGGCAACCGCGGCGCGGCGCTCGGGCAGTACGACGTCTGCCGCCGCGCCCTGGCCCACGAACTCGGGCTGGAGCCGTCGGACACCCTGACGGAACTCCTGCCGAAGGGGCTCGTGATCGCCGCCGCCGGGTGAGACCGGACCCGTTGCCGGGACGGTGCGGCGGCGCCCGGCCGGGGCGCCGCCGCACCGTCCCGGCTAGTTCGGGGTGACCAGGCGTTCGACCAGCATCTGGCGCACCTCGTCGGCGGTCTCGGCGCCGGCCGCCTGGGTGACGGCCTGGGTCACCGCCGGCACCAGCTCGGCGACCAGCTTGCCCTGGAGCGCGCCGGCGAGCTGCTGGGCGTCGACCGGGTGGGTGGCCGAATCGGTGATCAGCTTCGTCACCGAGTCCAGCGCGGCGCCGAGGGCGCTGAGCTTCGCGTCCATGTCCTTGATGAACTGGGCGAAGTTGCGGTTCCCGCCGGCGTCGAAGACGTTGCCCCACATCATGGCCCGGAAGTCTTCGGGAGTGAACGGCATGTCAGCCTCCGTGGTGAGGTGGTTGTTCGTGTAGGACTCGTCGAGGTCGACGGCACCCGCCGAGCCGGGCAGGGCGCCGCTGCTGGTGTACTGGTGCACGTCGTAGCGGCCGACGTACCGGGCCGGGCCCGCCGCCTCCGGCCGGGCCCCGTAGCGGGCGATCACGATCACCAGGTCGGGCACGTCCCACCGGTCCGGCCGCAGCGCGGCGGCGAACGAGGCGCTCATGTAGACCGCGGGCCGCAGGCCCGCGGCTGCGACGTGCCGGCAGAAGGCGACCGCGAAGTCGCGGGCGAACCCGTTCGGGGTGAACGGGCTCTCCAGGTCCAGCATCGGGGCCACGCCGGTGGCACCCAGTCTCGCGACCTGCCCCAGCAGGACGTCGGCCTGGGTTTCCGGGCCCGGCTTGAGCTGCGCGTAGTGGTAGCCCCCGACCGGGATGTCCCGCGATCTGGCGCCGGCCACGTGCGTGTCCGGCCGGTAGGTCACGCCCCCGCGGGTGACCGTGTAGGGCGCGCCGCCGTCGGACACCTTCACCCAGGCGAACGCGATGTCGTTGACCTGATCCCAGCGCAGACCCCGTTGGTAGTAGGGATGCAGGTCGGTTCCTCTGGCCATAGCCGGCCTCCCTCGCTGGTAGGACCCTCCCTTCGATACCGGACGGGCAGTGTGCGCAAGCGCGTCCGAGACGTCACCGCGACCGCGGAATGGGCGGAAAGAAAATAATCAACCCCGCCGCAGGCGTTTTCGCCCGCCGATTTCCCGCAGGACCGGCAACAGGTGGTTCGCCATTGCGAGAACGGCCCCGGCGGCCACGCACGGCCAGGGGTCCGATATCGGACCGGTTGCCGCATATCCGGCACTGCCCGCCGCGAGCACGACCGCTCTGGCCACCACCGCCCACGAAACCTTCTCGGCGCCGAAACAGCCGCACGGAACGCCCGCCCGCCGCACCCGCAACACCGCCGCATAGCCGGCCAAAGCGCCGTAGACCGCCGCCTGGACCACCGCGGGCAGCACCATCGCCACCACCGCCGTGACCAGGACAGACAGGCCCACCAGGAGTTCCGCGCCGGTGGTCACGGCCGCGGCGAACGGTGTCCACTCCGGCGGGAACAGGCGGTGGACGCGCAGCACCGCCCGGTGCTCCGCCGGGCGCGCCGCGTGGGCGGTGCCCGCCGTGATCAGAAGAATCGCCCCTGCCGCCGTCAGGACGGCCATTCCGGGCGGCCAGAAAACCTGCATACACCCAATGTATTCACCGACAAAAGTACCGTCCCCGTTCGGACCAATCTCGAAACCGTTGCGAAACGATCGTGGCGACCGCCGAATCCGTCGGCTAGTCTCACCGGGCGGATTCGGCGGAAACGGAGGTCCGATGGCGGCACAACGGTTGCGGCTGGTGGCACCCGGGGGTGACCGGGTCACCGTGGACCTTCCCGCCGCTGCTCCCGTTTCGCACGTCGTGGCCGGGGTCCGGTTCGCCGGCGGCTCGTTCGGCACCGGGTTCCAGATCGGGCCGCGCGGTTACCACGACTTCGCCTGCACCCACGTCGCCCCGGCGCAGACCCGGGAGCGGCTGGTCGTGCACGGCCGCGAGGTCGTCGTCGCCGAGGCCGGCGACGGCCAGACGTCGCTGGCCACCCTGATCGGGACCTACCACGAACTGATGACCGTGTACGCCGGGCCGGCCCCGCACCGCGAACGCGTGCTGTCCCTGTTCGGCTCGCTGCGGATCGAAGACCACGTCGACGGCATGACCGTGCTCCCCCGCGCGGCGACCCTGCTGGACTCGGCCGGCGAACACCTCGTCGTCGTGGTGCGCGACCACGGCTCGCTCTCGATCCCCGCCCCGCGGCACGCCGCGGGCCTGCTCCCCCGCCACGCGGGCGCGCCCACGAAACACGGCGAGGTCTGGAAGACCGGGTACGCGCGGTCGTTCGTCCTCGGGTGCCCGGCGGGCGTGGCCGAGGTGCACCTCGCGGACACCCCGGCGAAGACCGAGCAGGAACGGCTCGACTGGCTCGACGGCATCGGCGTCGCGTGGGAGCGGGGATGACCCCCTCGCTGGCGTTCACCGTCATCACCTGGGCGGCGATCGTCCTGCTGTTCTTCGGCCTGGCGGCCGTCCTGCGCGAAGTCCGGCTGCTGCGCGGGGTGGTCACCCGGACCACGGACGGATTCGCCGCCGTGCCCCCGGATCTGGTCCTCGGCCCGCGGTTCGCCGGGGACGGCCGGATCGTCGCCGCGGTCGACTCCGGCTGCCCCTTGTGCCTGACCGTCGTCGAGCGGCTGGCCCGGCTCGGCGCGGACGCCACGCTGCTGACCCACGAACCGGCCGCCACGTGGACCGACCTGGCCCACGGGCTGCCGGTGATCAGCGACGGCGAAGCGTGGCGTTCGGTCTCCCACCTCTCGCCGCCGGTGCTGATGCTGCTCGACGGGACCGGCCGCGTCCGCCGGGTGGTGCTCCCCGTGCGGGCCGGCGAAGTGGACACCACCCTGGCCGGCTGGACCGGCCCGACCGCAGGAGGCGATCCCGGTGACGCTGGAGTTGGCGCGCATTCCCGACGTTGACCGGCCGGCGCCCGGCGCCGCGGGCACCCGCGCGGGCCGGAAGCTGAAGACCGGCGGCACCCGGCGGGCGTTCCTGCGCGCGGTGGCGCTGGGCGCGCTGACGATCGGGGCCACCGCCCTCGACTGGACCGGCCTGTCCCGCACCCGGCGGGCCGCCGCCGAGTACAGCCCGTACGGCATGCCGGGCTACGACCGCAACGACTGCAAGGACGCCTACCCCACCGGCTACGCGGAGCGGCCCGACACCAGCGGCGCCTACGTCAACGCCTACTCCGCCTGCTTCGGCGGGTTCTGGCGCGGCAGCACCTACTGCGACGCGGGCTGGCACAAGTACGGCACCTACAACGAAAACGGCATCCAGGTCGACCACCAGCCCGTGTCCAACACGTGCGGCCAGTTCGCCGGCAAGAACGCCTGGCGGTGGACGACACCGGACCAGCAGGTCTACCGTTGCTCGGACGGCTTCTCGACCTTCTGGGGCGGCGGGTACACCGGCCAGACGTACCTGACCATCTGCCGGGCCGCCCTTTGACGCACGCGCCTTCGCGGCGCCGGTGGCACCCGCTGACCATCGCCGCCGGGCTCCTGCTCGCCGCCGGGGTCACGAGCGCACTCGGCTGGTGGCTGCCGTCCGGCGCGTGGCTCGTGATGTGCGCGGCGGCCGGGTTCGCCACCAGCGGCTCCAGTTGAAGCCGGAACTCGGCCTTCGTGCTGAGCTCGCCGGTCTGGCGAGGCACTCCGGTTCTCGCGTTCTGCGCGGGACTCCTCGGCGGCGGCGCCCTGACCGCGCTCGTCCTGCTCGTGGCCGGTTCGCTGCTGCGCGCGCCGCTTCCGCCGGCCGCCCGCTGGGCGCTGGTGGCCGTGGCGCTCGTGGCCGTGCTGCTGCGGGAAACGGGCGTGTGGTCGTTCCGGCTGCCGGAAAACCGGCGGCTCGTGCCGGACACGGTGTTCCGGCTCGGCCGGCACCTCGGGCCGCTGCAGTTCGGCTTCGAGATGGGCACCGGCGCGCGCACCTACCTGCCCAGCAGCCTGCCGTACGCCGCCGCGGTCGCCGTGGCCCTCACCGCGTCCGTGCCCGCCGCGCTGTGCGCGGGCGCGGGGTTCGGGATCGGCCGGGCGCTGATGACCACGGCGAACCTGCGCTACGACAGCGAAAACGGCTGGGACGGCGAATGGCGGGCCCACGGCCGGGAACTGAAGTTCCTGACCGGGGCCGCCTTCGTCGTCCCGCTCGCCGTCACGGCGTGGTCTGGTACGCCCTGATCACCGTCTGGGTGAGCGTGTTGCCTTCCGTGTCACGGGCGGTGATGCGCAGCGACACGAACCCCGTGGGATTGCGCACCACGGCGAGGCCGCCGTTCCCGATGCGTGCGGTGGGGGCGGCAGTCCACGTCGAGCCGTCGTCGGCGGACGTCTCGACCCGCAGGTCCGCCAGCCGGAACTCGCCCGCACCCGGCTGGCGCTGGGCGGTCAGCGCGAGCACGAACGGACGGCCCGCCGGGGCCCGGCTCTGGTCGTCGACCGCGCCCTCGGCCCGCACAACCAGCAGCGGCAACGGGACCGCCGGCGCCGCCAGCCCCGGCTCGTGGAACGTCCACCGAACGTCGACCTGCGTGCCCACCACCGACCACGGCACACTGCGCGTGCCCGTCGAGTGCAGCGTGTAGGTGCCCGCGCCGTCCGGGATGGCGAACGCCCCGATGGCCGGGTTGTCGGCGGTGCCGAGGGGAACGCCGTCGCGCGACAGCGTCGCGGTGCCGGTGAGGCCACCCGGCGGCGAGGTGTACTGCTCCGGGTCGCTGCCCGACACCAGCGGGATCGCGTACGCCAGCTGGTTCCCGGCGCGGATGACACCCCAGCCGTCCTCCGGCGCGCCGAAGGCGGGCCCGACCGGGGCCCGGTTCCACCCCGCGTGCTGCGGGCCGGGCCGGTAGGTCCGGTGCGAGTAGTTGCTCTCCGCGTCGGTCAGCGGATCCGGGTACACCGCCACGACGTGCTGCCAGGGCAGCCCGGGCGTGTAGTACTCGGTGCGCCGGCTCGGCAGCGCCTGGGGCGCGACCTCGTAGGTTCCGCTGTCGGCACCCGGGAAACCGAAGGTGACGGCGTCCACGCGCAGGCTCTGGGCCGGTGCGCCCTGCGTGTGGTAGCGCGCGTCGACCACCGCGAGGTCGCGGTCGTGCACCCGGAACACCGGGTCGGCCGGCACGCGGCCGCGCTCCAGCAGCGCCAGCCGGTAGACGTAGCCGTCCGGGTCCACCCCGGGTGGGCGGGCGGCCAGCGTGGCCCGGAAGTACAGCGCGTACGTGTGGTCGGAGATCTGCCGGTCCGAGCCGACCGCGTAGAGCTCGTTGCCCGGCTGGACGGTCCAGGCCAGCGTGCTGGTGCGCGTCCCGGCCGGGTTGCCCGAGATCAGGCCGAGCTCACCGCCCTGCAGCCGCGCGTCCGGGCGGTCGACCACCGCGCGCACCGGTTTGCCGGCACGGGCGTCCAGGGTGAGCGAGACGTCGGCGGTCACCGGCTGGCCCGGCCGCGAGAACGCGGTCACCGCAGCCGGCCGCGTCTGGCCAGCTGGGTCGCCGGACACGTCGAACGCGTTGAGGTCGTAGGTGCCCTTGGGCACCCGCACCACGGCGGTGCCGTCCGCGCCGAACGGGCGGACGCCGAAGGCCGCGCCGGTTGCGGTGTCGACCAGCGTGGCGACCCCCGCGGTGAACTTCCCGTCCCGGCCGATCATCCGGACGGCCACGGGGTAGCTCTCCCCCTCGAGCACGGCGCCCAGCGCGGTCTGCACGGCGATCCCGGGGGCCGTCGCGGTCAGCCGGCCGCCGTACTGCCCGGCGCCTGCCGTGCCCGCGCGGAGGGTGACGCCGACGTCGGCGCTGCCGTGGGCGGGCACGACCACCGAGGACGCCGACGGCGTGAACAGCTGCGCCGGAGCGCCGTCCGGTCCCGTGGCGGTGGTGGCGAGCGCCAGCGTGACGGCGGCGTCGCCGTCGTTGCGGTAGGTCACGGTCTTCGTCACCGCCTGGGGGTACGGCCAGGTCAGGAAGCCGTAGCCGAGGCCGCCGGTGGTGGCGGTGACCTGCTGCGTCACCGCGCGGCCCACGTCGACGCGGCCGGCGCCCTGCTCGGCGACGCCGGCGGTGGGTTTCGCGGTGCTCGTCAGCGCGGGCTTGAGGCGTCCGGCGAACCAGTCCGGGTGCCGCTGCAGCAGCAGGGCCGCCGAGCCGGCGACGTGCGGTGCCGCCATCGACGTGCCGGACAACCGGGCATAGCTGTCGCCGACCGGCGCGGTGTCGCCGTCGCGGGTGCCCGCGGCCCGCGCCGAGACGATGCCCTCGCCCGGGGCGGCGATGTCGGGTTTGAGCGCGTGGTCGCCCAGCCGGAAGCCGCGGTTGGAGAACGCGCTGGTGGTGTCCTGGGCGGACACGCTGCCGACGGCGAGGGCCGCGTCCGCCGCCGCGGGCGCGACCACCGGGCCGGGCTCGGGCAGGTCGGTCGAACGGTCGTTGCCCGCCGGCGCGACGAACAGCGTGCCGTACCGGTCGCTGAGCGCGTCGACCGCCTGGGACACCGGATCGGTGCCGTCGGTCGCGTCGCCGCCGAGGCTGAGGTTCACCACGCGCACCTTCGGCGCGATCCACTCCAGGCCCGCGATCACCGCGGATTCCGGGCAGCCGTAGGCGACGCAGACCTTGCCGCTGACCAGCTGCGCGTCCGGGGCGACGCCGCGGTAGCGGCCGCCCGACGCGGCACCCGTGCCGGCGATGATGCCGGCGACGTGCGTGCCGTGCCCGAGGTCGTCGCCCGCGTCGGGCCGGGTGCCGGTGAAGTCCTTCACCTCCACGACCTTGCCGGCCAGGTCGGGGTGGCCGGCCTGCACACCGGTGTCGAGCAGCCCGACCGTCACGCCGCGGCCCGTGTAGCCCGCCTGCCAGGCGGCCGGAGCGCCGATCTGGGGGACGCTGACGTCGAGGGCGGGCTGGGCCAGGCCGTCGAGCCAGACCTTGTCGATCCCGGCGCGCAGCGACGAGCCGGCCGTGAGCCAGCGCCAGAACTCCGCGCCGCGGCGCCGGTCCTGGCGCAGTGCCGTGCCGTGCACGCTCGGCAGGTCGCGGACGGCCGTGGCGGCGGGCGGCTCCGGGGCCGACGCGGCGGCCGGGCGGGTCACGATCAGCGGCAGGGCCGGCGCGGCGTCGGCGAGGTGCTGCCGCAGCAGCTCGGACACGTCGAACAGCCGCGGATCCAGCCGGCCGGCGGCCACCAGCGGCAGCGCGTCCGCCGGCACCACCGAGATGTCACCGGTCTTCGTGCCGGTCCGGGTCTCGCGGACGAAACCGATCCCTTCGCGGCCCGGCCCCGGTTCGACCACGACCGCCTCGCCGCGGCCGGAACGCGGCAGCACCCGCACGCGGTCGCCGGTGAGCAACGTGACCGTTTCCCCGCCCGGACCGGTCACCACGGGCGTCGCGGCCGGTTCCGCCGCGGCCGGCGGCGGGACCACGACCAGCGCGGCCACCACGGCGGCCGCCACCGCCTTCTGTTCGCGACGCATGTCAGTAACCCCTCCGCCGAGATCGCTCACCATTGCCGGACCGCACAATGCCCCAGTTGTCGTCGGCGCTTTTCGACCGCGCGGTACGTTACACGCCATCGTCGCCCGCGCCGGACTTCCGGATTCGCGAATCACCCGGGTGTCGCAATGGGAAATTGATCTCGAAGAAGCGGGAAAAAGGCGCGCCCGCCGGAGACGGCTCCGGCGGGCGCAATCGGGGTGGAAAGTGGTCAGAAACCGGCGGCCTGGGCCGCGTTGAGCACCGGCACCCACGTGTTCGACGCGGCGCGCGCGTAGAACGAGTTGGTGGACCGGTCGCTGCCGGAGGTCACCGCGAGCAGCTGGTTGCTGCCGTTGATCACCGGGCCGCCGCTCCAGCCGCCGAAGGCGACGCAGTTGTTGGTGAACAGGTAGGTGTCGCCGTTGAAGCCACCGGCGTCCCGGCCGTTGCCGATGCAGTGCAGCTGGTTCTGGCCGCCGTACATCTCCTGCGGGTAGCCGTGGGTGTCCCAGCCGTTGATGGTGCCGGAGTTGTTCGACAGCCAGCCGAGGCCGCCGACGACGTTGGTGATCTTGGACGTCCCCTGGGCGGAGATCGCCACGGTGGCCACGTCGTCCTCGTGGGTGAAGCCGTCGTTGCCGTGGTTGAAGTACGTCGTCGGGATCCAGAACGTCGCCGCGTTCCACGTGCCGAGCGGGCGGCTGTTGTTGTCGTAGGAGGGGATGAAGATGAGGTTCTGGCTCCAGAGCTGCTGGTTGGCCGCGCCCTGGAACACGCAGTGGGCCGCGGTGGCGACCACGCTCTTGCCGGTGGAGTTGATCACCGAGCCGGAACAGACGTAGGTGAGGTTGTCCCGGGGGTTGACGAAGAAGATCTTGCCGGTCACCCGGGTCTTGAAGTCCGAGGTGTACGGCCGCGCCAGCTGCGCGTTGCCGAACTGGTCACCGCCCGGGGTCAGCACCGGCGAAGCCGAGCGGGGCTGGGCGGCCACCTTGGGGACGTCCTGGGCGACGGGTCTGGCGCTGCGCAGCCGCTCCGGCGTCCAGAACTTCCCCGCCTGCTCCTGGGTGAGCCGGTCGGCCTGCGGGGACTGCACGACCCCGTCCGCCGGCGCGGCGGACGCGACCGGCGCGGCGACCAGCACGGCGCCGGCCACCAGGCCGGCCGAAGCCAGCAGTGTTTTCAGCCGCAAAGCGCGGATTCCCATATATCCTCCTCCGGATGAATGCACACAAAGCCGGTATCGCGAAAACGGGTGCACGGTAAAAGCGGCGCTGAATGCGAGCTGTTTCCGATCCCCCATGATCGGCGACCCGGCAACCCCGCGAAAGTGGCGGCAGCTCGGGGCCGTCACACAGTGTTCCGCGCTCCCGAAGTGCCGTCAAGGTGAATGGGCACCCGGAACATTCATGATTCTTTTCCGCCTGCACGCCGGGAAAGAACCGTGAAACTTGCCGCGGCCGATTGCTCCGGCCGGGCCAACGGCGGGGCACGAGTGGGCTATGGCGCGGTGGGCTCGGCTACCAAGGTGCCCGGCGGACCGTCAATGCCCTTCGGGGCAGGCTTTCCAGCCCGAGCGCCCGCGCAGCGTTCAGCCCACCGCCCGGTGCAACGCCCGGCCGAACGCCTCGACCTCGCCGACGGTGTTGTGGTGGTGGGCCGACATCCGCACGAACCGGTCCACCCCGGCGGCCGCCAGGTACAGCGGGGTGTGCGAGCCCAGGGCGACCCACCCGGTCACGCCGTCCTCGGCGAGCACCGCGCGGATCCGGTCGGCCGGCACGCGTTCGTGCCGGAACGACACGATCGGCGTCCGGCTGTGCGGCGGGCCCAGCACCCGGGCGCCGGGTGTCCCGGTCACCACGTCGTGCAGGGCGTCGATCACCTCGGGCGCCGGCCCGTCCGGGTGGGCCAGCGCGTGCTCGGCCGCCGTGAGCAGGCCCAGGGTGACCGCGTTGCTGCGCTCGGCCGTCTCCAGGCGGGCCGCCGTCGGGTCCGTCAGCCGGAAGCTGTGCAGGGAATCCACGTCGGCGACGTGCAGGTCGGCGAACCCGGGCTCCAGCCGGTCCCAGAGATCCGGGTGCACGTAGGCGAATCCGCTGCCGCGCGGCCCGCGCAGGAACTTGCGGCCGGCCGCCGTCAAGGCGTGGCAGCCGATCGCCCCGACGTCGACCCGGCGCTGCCCGACCGTCTGGCACGCGTCCACGACGTAGACCGCCGCCGAACCCGCCAGTACCGCGCCGATCCGCTCGACCGGCAGCACCACCCCCGCCCCCGAAGGCATGTGCACGACCGACACGAGCGCGACCCGGTCGTCGAGGTGGGTGCGCATCCACTCCAGGTCGAGCTCGCCGTCCGCGGCGAGCGGGACGACCTCCAGCGTGCACCCGCGGCGGCGGGCCAGCTGCTGCAGGGCGATCAGGTTGCCGGCGTACTCGTAGGGCGTCAGCCAGATCCGGCTGCCGGACGGTACGTGCAGCCGGTTCACCACCCGACACCACGCGTCCGTCGCGCTGCCGAACAGCGCGATCTCCGCCGGCCGCGCGCCCACCAGTTCCGCGAGCCGCGCGTACACCGTGCCCGTCAGCTCGGGTTCGTGGAGCGCCTCGGCCTCGTACGGGCCCACCTCGGCTTCCAGCGCCAGGTAGGCCGCCATCACCTGCGGCACCCCGGGCGCCGGGAGACCCGCGCCCGCGGTGTTGAAGTGGATGCGCCGCCCGGTCACGAACGCCCGGACGCCGGGTCCCCGGCCCCGCCGGACCGGGCCTCCTCCAACGCCGCCAGCGCGGCCATTTCGGCGAAACTGCGGTCCGCGGTGCGCGGATCCCCGCCGGCGCGCCGCCAGTCGCGGTACTTGGCCGCGTAACTGATCAGCGTTTCCTTTCCCCGTTCCTTCCGGGTGCGGGTGACGATTCCGGCCCACAACGCGTCCCAGCGGGCGTAGGCGCGGTCGCCCAGCAGCACCTCGTGCGCCTTCTTCATGTTCCAGAACGGCACCCCGGTGTTGAGGTGGTGCACCAGGTGGAAGTTGTCGTTGTGCCGGCCGAGCAGGAAGCGCTCCACCGCCCAGCCGTGGCGGTTGCGGGTCATCAGGATCTGCCGGTCTTCGCTCTCCGGCAACGGGTAGTGCTCGGCCAGTTCCGACAGCCAGCCGATCGCGATCGCCGTCGTGAACAGCGGGACGATCCACAGCAGCAGGAATTCCGGCAGGAACCCGCCGATGGCGAGGAACGTGAGGATCACGGCCCACAAACCGGCGAGCATCCAGCGTTCCGCACGCAGGCTGACCGGCATCGACACCGTCACCTGTTCCTGTTTGAACAGCACCCGGTCCTCGACGACGTAACGCACGTATTCGAGCGTCCGCAGGCCGAGCACCGCGAACAGGATGTTGCGCAGGAAGAACGTGCGGTTCGACGTGCGGGGATCGTAGATGCCGACCTCGCGGTGGAAGCTGTAGTCCGGGTCGAGTTCTTCGTCGCCGAGGTTGCGGTGGTGCAGGCCGATGTGCGAGCTGCGGTACGGGTTGTACAGGTGGAAGACCAGGTGCGCGGAGAACACCGTGCCGAGCAGCAGGTTCAGCGCCGGGTTGCGCGCGAGCACCTTGTGCGACGCCTCGTGCAGGATGTTGACCAGCGCGCGCTGCGTCGAACCGATGAGCACCAGCGAGACGGGATAACACCACCAGGACACCCCGACGCACAGGAAGACCGCGGCGGCGATGACGGCGTAGTCGAACAGCAGCCCCAGCACGGCGTGGTAATTGTCGGTCTTGCACAGCTCGCGGAGCCGCCGCCGGATTTGCGGGGAAAGCCTGCTGAAATCGAAGTCGAGATGGGCAGGCTGGTCAGCGAACGCGGAGGACATCGGGCCTTCCTCTGGACAAGGGCAGCGCGCCGGCGTTCACCGGAACGGCGGCACACCGCGGCTCTTGCGCCGGCGAGCCGCCCGGCACCGGCCTCGGCGGCCGGTGCCGGGCCGCAACGCCCGGCGGCCATGACGGCGGCGCATGGAATGGTGGAGCGGGATTTTCCCCGTTATCCGGAAAACCGGCCGGTCAGGAGGGCCAGTCGATGTCGGAGTCCGAATCGGAACCACCGCCCGAAGGCGAGTGGAGCCGGGCCGACGACGAGCCGTCGAACGACGGCGAAGGGCACGCGAAAGCGGAACGAATGTCTATCCGAGAGCAGACCATGATTGAAGAACATCCCCCGACGTGATCTTGTGAGATTCACCCCTGGCAAATAGCCACGAAAGCCACGAACCCACACTACGACGGCTGGCAAAGTTTGGCAATACCGGACTGCGGCCGGAACCGGGGAACTCCTGACCATCGCGTCCCGCCCCGCCCGGGGCCGGTACCTGCGGCAATGCGTTCACACGGCGGAGCGGGCGGAGAGCACGTAGGCTGGACGCCGCTCCGATGGACGCAATCCCGGCGCCCGGCCCGACGTGCCGTGCGTCGCCGGGGTTTGCCAACGGTTGCCCGGGTAGGCACAATACAGGGAACGTCCCCTCGCCGACGCCCCCCGCGCCCGGCCCTAGCGAACAGCCTCGAGGTTCAAATGCTGAAACAGCCCGATTTCGGGCAGCGACTGAGGGCCCTCCGCCTGGCCAGCGGCCTCTCCCAGGCCGACCTCGCCGGCGGCACCATCTCGACCGGCTACCTGTCGCGCCTGGAGTCCGGTGCCCGGCCGCCGACGGCCCGGGTGATCGCCCACCTGAGCGAACGGCTGGGCCTGCCCCTCTCGGCGTTCGAGAGCGAGCAGGCGTCCTCACTGGCCCAGGTGCTGGCGTCGGTGACCTCCGCCTCCGAAGCCGACCTCACCGAACTGCTGGTCGAGGCGCTGCAGTCCGACGGCGAGCAGGCGCCCGCGCTGCGCTGGCAGGCGCTGTGGCTGCTGGCCAGGATGCGCGACACCCAGGGGCGGCACGAGGACGAGCACGCGCTGCTGCTCGAGCTGACGGACCTCAGCGAGCGGCTGGCCGCGCCGGAACTGCAGGCCCGCGTGGCCACCCGGCTCGCCCGGTGCGTGCGCATCCTCGGTGACATCGACCAGGCGCGCGACTACGCCGCCAAGGCCGTCGAGCTGACCACCACGCTGTCGGTGTCCGACCGGGTCGCCGCGCTGCACGAGCTGGTGTCCGCGGAGGCCGAGGGCGGCCGGCTCGCCGAGGCCAGCGCGCACGCCGACGACCTGTGCAAGCTGACCGAGACCGGCGGCGGCAGCGCGTACACGAAGGCCCTGTGGGCCTCGGCGACGGTCTGCATCCGCCGCGGCGCCCACACCGAGGCCCGTGACGCGCTCGAGCGGGCGCTGGAGAGCCTGGACAGCCGCGAGGACCTGCACCTGTGGATGCGCCTGCGGCTGGCCGCGGCGTCGCTGTACCTGCAGGTCACTCCCCCGCAGACCGCGCAGGCGCGGCAGCGGCTGGACGAGATCGGCCCGGTGCTCGACCTCATCGGCACCGAGCTGCACCGGCAGCAGGCCCTCTCGCTGCGGGCCCACCTGGCCTACGACGAGGGCGACCTGGCGACCGCGCGGGAGCTGTGCGCCGAAGCGGAGGGCATGGGCATGTGGCTGTCCTTCCGCGACCGGATCCGGCTGGAGGCCCTGCAGAGCAAGCTGGCCATCCTGGACGGGCAGGCCGAAAGCGGGGTGCTGAAGCTGAAGGAACTCGCCCAGCAGGCCCAGGAGCAGCACAACGTCGACCTCGCGGCGGACATCTGGCGGAGCGTGGCCGAGATCCTGGCCAGCATGCGCCAGGCGCAGGTCTGAACGTCACGGCGACAGGAGCGCCAGCGCGTCGATCTCCATCAGCAGGTCGGGCCGGTACAGGGCCACGACCTGCACGACCGTGCTCGCCGGGAGGCGGGCCGGGTCGAAGAACTCGTCGCGCACCGCGAGCACGGCAGGCACATGCGCGACGTCGGTGAGGTAGTAGTTGAGCCGGATGACGTCGGCGAACCCCGCGCCTGCGGCCGCGAGGCAGCCCCGCATGTTCTCGAACACCTGGCGGGCCTGGGCGGCGGGGTCGCCGGCGCCGACGAACGTGCCGTCCGGCGCGAACGGCAGCTGCCCGGCCAGGGCGATCACCCGGCCGGTGCCCATGACGACGTGGTGGTAGCCGTCGCTGGGGAACACCCCGTCGGGCTCGGCGATGCGGGTGAGTGCCATGGTCGTCTCCTCGGCGGAAGTCAGTGGCCGGCCAGCAGCCGGCGCAGCCAGCCGACGCGGGTGTCGTGGGCGGTGCGGGAGATCCGGGCGCCGGGCACCCATTCGTCGAAGCTGTGGAAGGCGCCGGACCAGACGTGCAGCTCGGCGCTGCCGCCCGCCCGCCACAGGCGGGTGGCGAACTCGATGCCCTCGTCGCGCAGCGCCTCGACCGAGCCGACCTCGAGGTAGGCCGGCGGCAGGCCCGAGAGGTCCGCGGCCCGCGCGGGCGCGGCGTAGGGCGACACTTCGCCGGTGCCCCGGCGCTCGCCCAGCAGCGCCGTCCAGCCGGTCCGGTTGGACCGGCCGTCCCACATCCCGACGGTCTCCATCCGGATCGCCGAGGGCGAGGCGCAGCGGTCGTCCAGCATGGGGAACTGCAGGAACTGCCCCAGCAGGGCCGGGCCGCCCCGGTCACGGGCCAGCAGCGCCAGCCCGGCCGCCAGCGCGCCGCCCGCGCTGTTGCCGCTGACGATGATCCGCGCGGGGTCGAGCCCGAGTTCCGCGGCGTTCGCGGCCAGCCAGGCCAATCCCGTGTAGCAGTCTTCGACGGGGATCGGGTCGGGGTGTTCCGGCGCGAGCCGGTAGTCGACCGCGACGACCGCGCAGTGCGTCGCCTGGGCCCGGTCGAGCTCCCCCACCAGCTCGCTGCTGCGGGGGTGGCCGGCGACCATGCCGCCGCCGTGGGTGTGGTAGATGACCGGGTGCGGCCCGGGCCCGGTGGTGGGCAGGCAGAGCAGCAGGGGGACGTCGCCGTGCGGCCCGGGCACCAGCCGTTCGGCCGTCGTGAAGGCGCCGCCGCGGTGGATCTCGGCGTCGGACAGGCTCGCCGCCTTGCTGGCGGCCCGCCGTTCCGGGATCAGTTCGGGGGTGAGGGACGGGCGGCCGTCGAGGATCGCGCGCAGGGGCGCGTCGAGCTCGGCCTCGAACGGCGGCACCGGGGTGTCCGGTGTGGTCACAGTGTCGCTCCGGTGCTCGGGCGCGGACGGGGCGCGCCGGGAGTGGTCCGTGGACGGGCCGCGGGGGGGGGGGGGGGGGCCCCGCCCCCGCGCCCCCCCCGCCCGCCCCGCCCCCCCCGGCGGGACGCCCGGGGGGGCGCCGGGCCCGCCGGCGGGGGGTCGGGCCCGCCCCCCGCCGGGGGGGTTTCCGCCGTGGGGTTGGTCGTCTGCCAAAACCTGTCTCCCCCCCTTGTTCCCCCCCCACGACCATGTCAGCCCAGGTCGGCCAGGAGCCAGGCGATCGTGTCCTTTTTGGACACCGCGCGGCCGGCTTCGTAGCGGGACTCGTAGTCCGGCAGCTCCGCGCGCAGCTCGGCGATGAGGGCCCGGACCTCGGGACTGCCGAGGTCGAGCCGGCCCCGGATGACGGCGGACGCGGCCAGCACCCGCGCCGCCGTTTCGGGCCGGCCCTGCCGCGCCCGGATCATCGCCAGCACTTCCACCGAGCCCGCCAGGTCCGGCATGTCACCGCGCTGGTTCGTGGCCCGGATCGCGATCGCCGCGTGCGGTTCCGCCTCGTCGGCGCGGTCGTGGGCCAGCAGGAGACGCGCCTCGAACGCGTGGATCCACTCGTCGCCGATGCCGCCGGGGAACCACTCGTCGCCGCCCATCGTGGCCACGCGGTCGAGCAGTGTGCGCGCCTCGGCCAGCTCGCCCGTCCGGAGCAGCAGCTCGAGCCGGCCGAACATCAGGATGGCGCGCTGCTGCGGGTTCGAGATGTCCTTGCCGTAGCGCTCCGCCGCCTCCTGGTCGCGCCAGGCCGCCTCGAAGTCGCCGGTTCGCGCGCGCTCGACGGCCAGCCGCCACCAGTGCTGCACGGCGTCCTCGTGCGACCGCAGCTCCATCGAAAGCGCCAGCCCGCGCTGGTAGGTCTCGATGGCCTTCGCGCTGTCGCCGTCCTGGGACAGCGCGTACGCCTTGAAGCTCAGCGTCATCGCGATGCCCCAGCGGTCGCCGACCGCTTCGAACCCGGCGTGGGCCAGGTCGCGCGCCCGGTCCGCGCCCTCGACGTCACCGGCGTCGTCGAGCAGGAAGCTGTCCACCCAGTACGCGCCGGCCCGGGTCCACGGGTCCGGGTGCTGCTCGGCTCGGCGCACCTCGCGGACCGCGACGTCGCGGTCACCGCCGAGGAACGCCAGCATCGGCAGGGCCACCGCGAGCCCGGGGTAGCGGTCCACCGCGCCGGTGCGCACGCAGTCGTCGACCAGCTGCAGGATTTCGGCCCGGTCCGACCGGACCGGGATCGAGTCCATGAGGTAGACGAGGGCCCGGTAGGCGGCGTTGACGTCGGGGGGCAGCCGGTCGCCGAAGGCCAGCGTGTCGCGGATCAGGCTGCCCACCCGGCCGCCCTGGCCGAGAATCGTGAGGTACCAGAACATCCCGTCCAGCAACGCGACCGCATTGTCCACATCGGACATCTCGATGGCGCCGCGCAGGGCCGCGATCATGTTCACGCTCTCGGCTTCGAACCTGTCGATCGCCGCCAGCTGGTCGGCGGTGCGCAGCGTCGGCTCCAGCCGCTCGGCGAACTCGGCGTAGTAGGCCGCCATCACCCGGCGCGTCCGGTCGTGCTCGCCCGACTCCACCAGCCGCTCGGTGGCGTACGCGCGCAGCGTCTCGAGCATCCGGTACCGCGGCTCGCCCGCCGCGCCGTCCACGGTGTCCACAATGGACTTCTCGACCAGGCTGCCGAGCACGTAGGGCACGTCGGCGGCGGGCAGCAGTTCGTCGGCGCAGACGGCTTCGATCGCCGCCGCCTCGGCGCCGCCGGTGAACACCGCGAGCCGCCGGGCCAGCACCAGCTCGGCCTCGGCCAGCAGGTCCCAGCTCCACTCGACCACCGCGCGCAGCGTCCGCTGCCGTGGCAGGGCCGTGCGGCTGCCCGAGGTGAGCAGCCGGAAGCGGTCGCCGAGCCGTCCGGCGATCTGGGCCACGGTCATCGACCGCAGCCGCGCCGCGGCCAGCTCGAGGGCCAGCGGCATCCCGTCGAGCCGGCGGCAGATCTCGCCGACGCTGTCCACAGTGGACTCGTCCAGCACGAAGTCGGGGCGGACGGCGGCCGCCCGGTCGAGGAACAGCCGGGTCGAGTCGAGCTCGGCGGCCTCCTCGGGCGCGGCGCGTTCCGCGGGCACCGGCAGCGGGCCGAGCGGGCACAACGCCTCCCCGGTGATGGCAAGGGGCTCGCGGCTGGTCGCCAGGATCCGCAGCTTCGGCGCCCGCTGCAGCAGTTCGTCGGCCAGCCGGGCGGCGGCGTCGACGACGTGCTCGCAGTTGTCCAGCACCAGCAGCGCTTCCGCGCCGCCGAGCACCTCGACGGCCTGTTCCACCGGTTCCGGCTGCCGGCGGTTGATCTCGGTCTCGGCGCGGATCTCCCGGATTTCGAGCGCGCCGAGCAGCGCGCCGGTGACGTCGTCGGGGTCGCGGACACCGGCCAGCGCGGCGAACCACACCCGGCCCTGCTGGTGCGCCGGGTGCCGTGACGCCGCTTCGGTGGCCAGTCGCGTCTTGCCCGCCCCGCCGGGCCCGGCCAGGGTGACCAGCCGGGCGGAACCGAGCAGCTCGGCCAGCAGCTTGAGCTCGTCGTCGCGGCCGACGAACGTGGTCAGCCGGGTCGGCAGCCGGTCGGCCACCGGCGACGGCGGCGCGAACTCGCCGCGCAGCGCGGCGACGTGGATCTCCTGCAGCTCGGCCGAGGGGTCGACGCCGAGCTGGTCGGCCAGCGTGCGGCGGATTCCGGCGTAGACACCCAGGGCTTCCGACTGCCGTCCGGCGGCGCACAACGCGCGGATCCGCAGGCCGGCGAGCCGTTCGCGCAGCGGGTCGGCGTCGGCCGCCACGGCCAGGTCGGCCAGGACGGCGGCGTGGTCGCCGAGCCGGATCAGGGCTTCGAACCGGTCCTCCGCCGCTTCGGCCCGCAACGCCGTGAGCCGGCGGGCCGGCGCCGGCGCGAAAGGCGCGTCGAGGACGTCGGCGAGCGCGGCGCCCTGCCACAGCGAGAGGGCTTCGGTGAGCAGGTCAGCGGCGTGGGCGTCGCGGCCCGCGGCCAGTTCGCGGCGGCCGTCGGCGGCGAGACGTTCGAACCGCTCGGCGTCGACGTCGCCGGGAGCCACCGCGAGCCGGTAGCCACCCGGCCCGGATTCGACGGCCACCGGCAGGGCTTTGCGCAGCCGGGACACCAGCGACTGGAGGGCGTTGGCCGCGTCGGACGGCGGTTCGGCGCCCCAGAGCCCGTCGACCAGCGCGTCGGCGGGCACCGCGCGCCCGGCGTCCAGGGCGAGCCTGGCCAGGAGCATGCGGAGGCGGGCGCCGCCGATGTCGATCGGCGTGCCGTCGTCTTCCGCCGCCCGCAGCGGGCCCAGCAGCGCAACGCGCATGTGTCCAGCTTTCCAGACGGACGCGCGGCGCCGGGGCGGGCCGACGTAAGTGCTGATTATCCGGACAAATGCGACGCGATCCCCGTTGTCACCCGTTCGTGGCGATACGTTGCGGGCGAGGTCCACCGACAGGACAGGAGCCTTCATGAGAGGACAGAAACCGGCCGTCGTGGCGGCCGCCGTGGTCGCCAGTCTCTGCCTCGGCACCGGCGTCGCCGCCGCGGCGGGCGACGGCTGGGGCCCGGCCAAGCCGGGCAGCGACGGCGCGGGCGACAGCTACTACCCGCAGGACGGCAACGGCGGCTACGACGTCGCCGACTACAACCTCAAGGTCGGCTACGACCCGGCGTCGCACCAGCTCACCGGCCACCAGGACATCACCGCGCGGGCGACGCAGTCACTCAGCTCCTTCGACCTGGACCTGCACGGCCTGACCGTCGACTCGGTGAAGGTCGACGGCCGGGACGCGAAGTTCGCCCGGACCGGCGACCACGAGCTGGTCATCACGCCGGCGCGGCCATTGTGGCGGGGCCAGAACTTCAAGGTGGCGATCGCCTACCACGGCGTGCCCGCCCCGATCAGCGACCCGTCCCTCGGCGACAACGGCTGGCAGTACGCCAAGGCGGGCGGCGCGTTCGTCGCCGGCGAGCCGAAGTCGGCCACCACCTGGTACCCGGTCAACGACACCCCGCTCGACAAGGCCACCTTCCACCTGGCGATCACCGTGCCCGACGAGTGGGGCGTGATCGCCAACGGCCGCGAACGCGGCTCGGTCAAGGTGCCCGGCGGCACCACGCACGTGTGGGCCGAAGAGACGCCGATCGTGCCGTACATGACGACGGTCGCGATCGACAAGTGGACCTTCGACCGGCAGCAGCGCAAGGACGGCACCCCGGTCGTCAGCGCGTTCGCCCCGGGCGTGCCGGACTCGGCGAAGCAGGCCGAAGCCCGCCTGCCGGAGATCCTCGACTTCCTCGAGTCGAAGTTCGGCAAGTACCCGATCGACGCGGCGGGCGGCATCTTCCTCAACGAGCAGATCGGCTTCTCGCTGGAGACGATGAGCCGCCCGATCTACTCCGCGGGCTGGGCCGGCACGGTGCCGGTGATCGTCCACGAGAACGCCCACCAGTGGTACGGCGACTCGGTGGCGGTCGCGCACTGGCGGGACGTCTGCCTCAACGAGTGCTTCGCCTCCTACGCCGAGTGGCTGTGGGACGAGGCGAAGGAAGGCGTCGACCTGAACAAGCAGTACGCCGACGACGTCAAGAAGGCGTCGGCGAGGTTCTGGGACGGCAAGCTCTACGACATGGGCGCCGGCCACGAGTTCACGTACGTGTACTCGAAGGGCCCGCTGATGCTGCACGCACTGCGCAACTACATCGGGCAGCCGGCGTTCGACTTCGTGCTGAAGACGTGGCCCTCGCTGCACCGCGGCGGGAACGCGAGCATGCAGGAGTTCCAGTGCTACACCGAGCTCGTCGCGCACCGGAGCCTCAAGGGCTTCTTCGACGCGTGGGTGTACGGCACCGGCAAGCCCGCCGACCAGTACCTCTTCCCGGGTGGGCTCAAGCCCGCCGCCTGATCGCCGTCGGCGTCGAGGCCACCCTGCGGACGTAGGGTGGCCTCGACGCTTTCGCCTCGGGAGGGTGCATGGCCAGGGTGCTGATGACGGGTTTCGCGCCGTTCGGCGGCGAGCCGGTCAACCCGTCGTGGCAGGCGGTTTCGCTGGTGGCCGCGCGCCGGGACGACGTCGCGGCGGTGGAACTGCCGTGCGAGTTCGCGGCATCGCTGCCGGCGCTGCGGCGGGCTCTTTCGGAACACCGGCCCTCGCTGGTGGTCTGCGCGGGCCAGGCGGGCGGCCGGAGCGAGGTGACGCCGGAGCGGGTCGCGATCAACCTGATCGACGCCCGCATCCCGGACAACGCGGGCGCGCAGCCGCTGGACGCCCCGGTGGTCCCGGACGGCCCGGCGGCCTACTTCACAACGCTGCCGGTGAAGGCGTGCGTGGCGGCGATCCGCGCGGCGGGCGTCCCGGCGTCGGTGTCCCACACCGCCGGGACATACGTCTGCAACCAGGTCTTCTACGGTTTGATGCACCTGCTGGCCACGGAGTTCCCGGGCGCGCGCGGCGGTTTCGTGCACGTGCCGTTCAGCCCGGAGCAGGTGGCGGCGTCGGGCAAGCCGGCGCCGTCGCTGGGTGTCGACCGGGTCGCGGACGCGCTGGAAGCCTTGGCGGACACGGCATTGCGGGTGACGGAGGATCTGGCGGTCAGCGCGGGCGCGGAACACTGACCACTCCGGCCGGTGAGCTCGACGGCCGGTGATCTGGGGCACACCACCGGGAAACCCGCCTGGCGGGTGATCGAACGGTGTTTACATACCCGGAACCCGCAGCCGAAGAAGAGGTGAGTGATGATCGGATTCGAGACCGACCTGCAGGACCTGCGGGACTCGGCCGGAGCCCTCCAGTCCGCGGCCGACGCCGCGGAATCCGCGTCGACCGGCCTGCGCGGCACCGACGTTCCCGTGTCCGGCGGCGTCTTCGGTGGCCTGTTCCCCGCGGACAACGCCTTCGGCCGCACGCTGGGCATGCCCGCGGTCGCGGCGGCCTACGACGACCACCTGGCGAAGATCCAGCAGCTCGTCGCGCAGCTGCACCAGACCACCGCCGACACGAGCCACGCGCTGATGCGGGTCGCGGAGCTGTACGAACAGGCCGACCAGGACTCGAAGCAGCACGTCAACCGTGCGGCCGCCGGCCTGGAAGGGAACTGACGACGTGGACGGCTACTTCGGCACCGGCCTCGACGCCGAACCCATGTCCGCGGGCGAAGATCGCCGCGCCGAACTCCTCGAAGGCGTCTCCGAAGACCTGAAGGACGGCGCGAACGACGCGCTGGACGCCGTCGACGTGCTCCGGACGACCGACTTCCTGCTGTTCGGCTTCGACGACTCCAACGAGAACGTCCGGAAGATGCAGGACGAGATCGCCGGGATCTACCGCGAGTTCTCCGACGCCGACATCGACCACGAGTCGGCCGACGGCCTGCAGCACCTGATCATGCGGCACGACGCCACCTGGAAGGCGCTGCAGCGCGACTCGAAGCCGAAGCTCGACGACGCCCGGCAGTTCCTCACCGAGTGGCGGGGCTCGGCCGCGAACGCGGTCAAGGCCTACCTCAACGAGCTCGCGGACGCCTTCACCCAGGTCGAATCCAAGATCACCGTGCTGGAGAGCGACCTCGTCGCCGCGCGCGAGGCCGTCGCGGCGGCCCGGCAGGACCTGAGCAACCTCGGCACCACGTTCCTGCAGACCGCGGAGGACTACCAGAAGGAACAGTCCCGCAAGCGCGAGGCGGCCCTGTCGAAGGTGCTGGCGGCGACGTTCGCCGGCGCGGTCGCCGGACTGCTCACCGTGGCCAGTGCCGGCGTCGCCGCCCCGGCGGGCGCCGCGATCTTCACCGCGGCCAACGGCGCGCTGGTCGCCGGGAACGCCGCCGGCGGCGCGATCAGCGCGGCGGTGGCGAACCAGGCCGAGATCACCGGCGACAACGCGTTCGACCTGTACCAGAGCTTCCTCGACAGCGCGGGCAAGATCCGCGACGGCGCCGCCGACGCGGCCCGGACGCTGGCGGACCGCATCGGCGACGAGGCCGCCGACCTGCCGAAGATCCCCGATTCGCCCGACGTCAGCCCCGGCTCCAGCTTCGACCCGTCGAACTTCGAAACCGGCCACACCTCGCGGCAGACCGAGAAGAACGTCCGGGACCGCAGCGTCGACATCGCTCCCGACGGCCGCGTCTCGCAGGACAACGGCCACCTGGAGCGGATGGATGGCTGACCGTCCGGCCAAACCGGACCGCGAAACCCTGCTGGCCGAACTCGACGCGCTGTCGGCGACGGCGACGTCCGCCGACGGCGCGGTTTCGCTGTCGGTCAACACTGACGGCGTGCTGACCCGGCTGCGGCTCACCGACGCCGTCTCGGGGATGTCGCCGTCGGAGATCGCGGACGCCGTCCTGCGCACGTACGTCGAAGCGCAGCGCGAGTCGGCGAAGCGGACCGGGCAGCTGCTGGCGCCGCTGGGCAGCGGCGGCTACCTGATGGACCGGCTGCGCTGGCGGGTGCAGTTCGAGCCGGAACCGGTGCCGGTCGCCGCGCCGGCGGTCCCGGCCGCCGAGCCGGACGGCAAGGTGCTGAAGGACCGGTCGGCGGACACCCCGGCCGAGGCGCCACCGGACGGGCCGGTCGCGGACGACGACTGGTACGGCCGGGGCATGCGGCTCGACCGGGCCTGGTGAGTCAGGCCGGCTTGAGCCGGCTGGTGAAGAAGGCGACGAGGTCGGCGGGGCGGCGGTCGTTGCGCGAGGTGAAGAGCCCGGCCGCCCGGAGGTCGTCCGCGCCGAAGAGCACGATCGCCGACGACCGGCCGACCCCGGCGACGTACCGGCCGTGCCGTCCGCCGCCGTCCCAGGTGCCCCGTTCGAGCGCGCCGCCGTCCGCCTGCAGCTTGGCGGTCTCCTCGATCTCTTCGACGGTCACGCCCTGGTAGTAGCTGACCGCGCCGCCGGTGATCCCGCAGGTGACCGCCGCCTGGGCGTGCAGCAGCTCGCCGATCCCGTCGGCGGCCCGGCAGGTGGCCCGGTCCGGGACGGTGCCGGCCAGCGAGCGCAGGCACGGGGTGAACCCGGCCTGGTCCCGCTGCGCGGTGGTCGTGCAGTCCACTGCGGACGGCACGGACGCGTCGCCGGTGACGAGCACGGCGACGGTGGTCACGACCGCGACGACCAGGAACGCGGCGAGCGCGAGGAACCAGGGCTTGGGTCTCCGGCGCGGTTCCGGCGGGGGCGCTTGCTGCGGGGCCGGTCGCCACGGCTGCGGCGGCGTCACGGGCGGCCGAACGGGCGCGAACGCGGGCACGGTGAGGTCGGTGTCGCCCAGCGGCACGTGGTGGAGCCCGAACGCGACGGCCGTCTCGGGCTGGTCCTGCGTGGTCGGTGTGACGCCGAGCTGGCGGGCGAGCAGGGCGGCCAGCAGCGGCATCCGGCTCGGCCCGCCGACGAGGTAGACCCCGCCGAGCTGCGCGGGGGTGAGGCCGGCGCGGCGGATCGTGGCGGCCAGCAGTTCGGCGCTGCGCAGCAGGCTGGGCCGCACGAGCGCTTCGAGCTCGTCCCGGCTGACGAGGACGTCCCCGAACGGCTCGGGCATCGGCACGTGGGTCTGCGCGTGCCGGGAGAGGCTTTCCTTGGCGTCGCGGACGTCCTGCAGCAACGCCCGGCGGGTGCGCCGGTCGGCGGTGGTCTGCGGGCGCAGGAGCCGTTGCCACTGCGCCGGATCGGCGTGCGACACCGACCGGCCGATGTGGACGAGCAGGGCCTGGTCGATGTCGAGGCTGCCGAGATCGGGCAGCCCGTCCTCGGCGAGCACGGTGAAGCCCCGCTGGGTGACGCCGACAACGGCGCAGTCGAAGGTCCCGGCCCCGAGGTCGTAGACGCCGATGGGACCTCGGGTCCGGCTTCCGAGACTGGCGTAGTGCGCGGCGGCGGCCACGGGCTCGGGAATCAGCCGCACATCGCCGAGCCCGGCCTTCGCGGCGGCGGCCCGGAGGACGTCCTGCCGGTCGGCGCCCCAGCCGGCGGGGTGCGAGATCCGGGTCTGCGCGGGCGGGCGGCCGAGCTGCCGTCCGGCCTCCTCACCGATCCGGCGCAGGACGGCGGCGAAGGCGTCGGTGATCGGGACGTCGTGGTCACCGAGCCTGATCGTGCCTTCGTCGATGCGCCGCTTGGGGTTGGGTTCGAACCGGCTGGGATCGAGCCGGGCCCGCCGTTCGGCGTCCTGGCCGACGACGAGCAGGCCGTCGTCGTTGACGAAGACGGCGGAGGACATGGTGACGGACCCATCGACGTCGACGGCCCGCGGGCCCCGTCCGAAGGTGGAGAGGACGCCGACGGTGCTGGAAGTCCCGAAGTCGATCGCCAGCACGTCCACGCGGATTCCCCTCCCAAGGTCCGCGGGCATCGTCTCACGCGCGTGGGGCGCGGCTCCGCTCAGGCAGAGTCCCGCTGAGCGGCCGAAACGGTGACATCGCGGTCCGCGAAGTCGCCCGCATCCGCCCGCCGAGGGCCGTCAAGGTCCGCCGCTCGGCCGACCGGGAGCGCTCGGGCCCGGAAAGCCGAAGGGCGGCTCCCCCGAACCGGGGGAACCGCCCTCCTGGCGTACTACTCGGCGATCACTCGCCTTCGGCTTCGCCCTGCTCCTCGTGGCCCGCGCCGATGCTGACCGGCGGGGCGTCCGGGATGGACGACGGACGGCGCTCGCCGCGGAAGGTGAACCGCGCCTGGTCGTCCTTGTCCTCCGGGTTGCCGCTCCAGCCCTCGACGTCGACCAGGATGATCTGGCCCGGCTCGACCTCGCCGAACAGGATCTTCTCCGACAGCTGGTCCTCGATCTCGCGCTGGATCGTGCGGCGCAGCGGCCGCGCGCCCAGCACCGGGTCGAAGCCGCGCTTGGCCAGCAGCGACTTCGCCTTCGCCGTGAGCTCCAGCTCCATGTCCTTGGCCTTGAGCTGGGTCTCGACCCGGCCGATCATCAGGTCGACCATCATGATGATCTGTTCCTGCGTCAGCTGGTGGAACACGATGATGTCATCGATCCGGTTCAGGAACTCCGGGCGGAAATGCTTCTTCATTTCCTCGTTGACCTTCTGCTTCATCTTCTCGTACCGGGTGCCGGTGTCGTTGGACCCGGCGAACCCGAGCGAGACGGACTTCGAGATGTCCGACGTGCCCAGGTTGGACGTGAAGATGAGGACCGTGTTCTTGAAGTCGACCGTGCGGCCCTGACCGTCGGTCAGGCGGCCGTCCTCCAGCACCTGCAGGAGCGTGTTGTAGATCTCCTGGTGCGCCTTCTCGATCTCGTCGAACAGGACCACCGAGAACGGCTTGCGCCGCACCTTCTCGGTCAGCTGGCCGCCCTCTTCGTAGCCGACGTAGCCCGGAGGGGCACCGAAGAGCCGCGAAGCGGTGTAGCGGTCGTGGAACTCACCCATGTCGATCTGGATGAGCGCGTCGTCCTCGCCGAACAGGAACGAGGCCAGCGCCTTCGACAGCTCGGTCTTACCGACACCGGACGGGCCGGCGAAGATGAACGAGCCCGACGGGCGCTTCGGGTCCTTCAGGCCGGCACGCGTGCGGCGGATCGCCTGCGAGACGGCCTTGACCGCGTCCTCCTGGCCGATGATGCGCTTGTGGAGCTCTTCCTCCATGCGCAGCAGCCGGGTGGTCTCCTCCTCGGTCAGCTTGAACACCGGGATGCCGGTCCAGTTGGCCAGCACCTCCGCGATCTGCTCGTCGTCGACCTCGGCGACGACGTCGAGGTCGCCGTCCTTCCACTGCTTCTCCCGCTCGCCCTTCTGGCCGAGGAGGGTCTTCTCCTCGTCACGCAGGCGGGCGGCCCGCTCGAAGTCCTGCGCGTCGATCGCGGACTCCTTGTCGCGGCGGACGTTCGCGATCTTCTCGTCGAACTCGCGCAGGTCCGGCGGCGCGGTCATCCGGCGGATGCGCATCCGGGCGCCGGCCTCGTCGATCAGGTCGATCGCCTTGTCCGGGAGGAACCGGTCGTTGATGTACCGGTCCGCCAGGGTCGCGGCGGCGACCAGCGCCGAGTCGGTGATCGAGACGCGGTGGTGCGCCTCGTACCGGTCGCGCAGGCCCTTGAGGATCTCGATGGTGTGCTCCAGCGACGGCTCCCCGACCTGGATCGGCTGGAACCGGCGCTCGAGGGCGGCGTCCTTCTCGATGTACTTGCGGTACTCCTCGAGCGTGGTCGCGCCGATCGTCTGCAGCTCACCGCGGGCGAGCATCGGCTTCAGGATCGAAGCCGCGTCGATCGCGCCCTCGGCGGCACCCGCCCCGACCAGCGTGTGCAGCTCGTCGATGAACAGGATGATGTCGCCGCGGGTCTTGATCTCCTTGAGCACCTTCTTCAGGCGCTCTTCGAAGTCACCGCGGTAGCGGGAGCCGGCGACCAGGGAGCCCAGGTCCAGCGTGTAGAGCTGCTTGTCCTTGAGCGTCTCGGGCACCTCGCCCTTGACGATGCTCTGCGCGAGGCCCTCGACGACGGCGGTCTTGCCGACGCCCGGCTCGCCGATGAGCACCGGGTTGTTCTTGGTCCGGCGGGACAGCACCTGCATGACCCGCTCGATCTCCTTGCCGCGCCCGATGACCGGGTCGAGCTTGCCCTCGCGGGCGAGCACGGTCATGTTGCGGCCGAACTGGTCGAGGACCAGCGAAGACGACGGGGTGCCCTCACCGCGGCCGGAACCGGTTTCGGTGGACTCCTTGCCGCCCTGGTAGCCCGAGAGCAGCTGCAGCACCTGCTGGCGGACCCGGTTGAGGTCCGCTCCCAGCTTGACCAGGACCTGCGCGGCGACGCCCTCGCCCTCGCGGATCAGGCCGAGCAGGATGTGCTCGGTGCCGATGTAGTTGTGGCCGAGCTGCAGCGCTTCGCGAAGCGACAGCTCCAGCACCTTCTTGGCGCGCGGCGTGAACGGGATGTGCCCGCTCGGCGCCTGCTGGCCCTGGCCGATGATCTCCTCGACCTGCTGGCGCACGCCCTCCAGGGCGATGCCCAGCGACTCCAGCGCCTTGGCGGCGACACCCTCACCCTCGTGGATCAGACCCAGGAGGATGTGCTCGGTGCCGATGTAGTTGTGGTTGAGCATCCTGGCCTCTTCTTGAGCCAGGACGACCACCCGCCTCGCGCGGTCGGTGAACCTCTCAAACATGTGCACTCCCTCGACTGCTGCGCCGGCGGCCCGTTTCCATCGCGTGCTTTCACCGCGATGGATTCAGCACCGTGAGACCACTCTAGTAGCCAAGCGGTCGCGCTGGCTTACCACTACGGCTTCTCGCGGTCGTTTCCGCACCCGGACGTGGCATCTCCCGGGTGCTCCCATCATCAGGTTGCCCTGCACCTTTACGTCAAGCCCAACGTGCGGAGCGCCATCCGGATTCCGCCATCCGCGCGGTGTCCGCTCACCGCGAACAGTCCGCAAGCTGGGAGTGCCCCACCCGATTGGCGCAGCCCCCGAAAGTCTGTAAGGTTAGGCACGCCTAATACCCCTACGGCGCTTCGAGGAGGACCGCGGTTGAACCAGCAGCGGTCCTTCCGTGACGCACGCGAGGTCGGCGACGGCCTCGCGTCGTCGTTGCGGCGGGTTTCGGGCCTCCAGGGCCGCAGCGAGCTGCGCCGCGACGTCCCGGCGGGCTGGATCCGCTGTTCGGAGCTGCTGGAGACGCCGGCCTACTTCGACGAGTGGCGCGGCCTGCTGGGCGACTGGCTGCTGCGCGAGCACTCCGCGGCGCCGGCCCGCACGACGGCCAGCTGGGTGCTGACGTGGTACCTGCACGTCCCGGCGTACGTCGGCGCGCTGCTGCTGCACCACGAGCGCCGGGTGCCGTCACTGAAGCCGTCGGAGCTGGCGTTCCGCCTGGCCGACGACCGGCCCCACCCGGACGGCATGGCGGTACTGGGTGACGCGTTCCACTGCCTCCCGACGGACCCGGGCTCGGCCCGCCCGGAGGCCACCGTGGTCCGCGACGAGCGAGCGCTGGCGGCGGTCCTGCGGGCCCGCTACCTGGCGCACGCGAGCCAGTTCGTGCGGGCGTACGCGCCGCTGAGCAGACTCGGCCGCCGAACGCTCTGGGCCGCGGCGACGGACGCGCTGGAGAACTCGCTGTGGTGGGCGGGCCGGCAGGGCGGGACGCCGGAGGCGGAGGGCGCGGGGGTGGCGGACGCGGCCCTGGTGCTCGACGAGCGGTACCCCCCGCTGACGTCGGCGTCGACGCTGCGCCTCACGGACGACCGCGAGTGGACGCGGCGGCGCGAGAGCTGCTGCTTTTCCTACCTGCTGCCGTCGTCCGGGGAGTGCGACGGCTGCCCCCGCACCTGCCCGCGCTGATTCAGGGCGTCCAGCCCGGGTCCCGCCCGGCCGCACCCAGCGCCCGCGCCAGCGGCGACGCGTCCGCCGCCACCGCCACCGCCGGCCCGTAGACCCCCATCGACCGGGCCTGCTCGCCCATCGCCACCGCCGACTCGTACACCGCCGTGGCGGCCTCGGCGGAGCACCGGAGCTCCTGGCCGCTCGCCCGGGCCAGGTCCCAGCCGTGCAGGACGAACTCGCCCAGCACCATGTCCCCGACCACCGCCGACGGCAGCTCCGCCGTGCCCAGTGCCGTCATGCCCGCCCACGCCGACGGGGTCCCGAAGACGTCCACCAGCGTCTCCGTCTGCTTCTCCAGGGCCGCACGCCAGCCGTCGGTCACCAGGGCCGCCTCGGCCTCGCCGACGGCCGGCGACGGCGGGTCCTCGCGCCGTCCCGCCGCGACGAGCCACGGGCCCCAGTACAGGAGGTGGTTGAGCAGCCCGCGCACGTCGTAGCCGGCGCAGGGCGTGGGGGCGGTCAGGTCCGGGACCGCGCGGGCGATCCGGAGGAACTCGGCGGCGGCGGGCCGCACCAGCTGGGCGTTCATGCCTGTGATCCAAACCCGCGGCCCGCCCGGGCGTCTTGGACGAACGCGACAGCTACCGTGGGCGCGTGGGCGAGCACCGGATCCCGCGCGGCATCGTGGCCGAGGCCACCGCGCGCACGATGTTCACGCTGACCCGGCACCCGCCCGCCCCGGAACTGGCCGAATTCGTCGACTACCACTGGATCCTGCGCTGGGACCGCACCGGCAAACCGCCGTACGAACAGCGCGTGCTGCCGAACCTCGCGGTCCACGTGACGTTCTTCCCCGGCGCTTCCGGCGTCCACGGCCCGGCCCGCGACGTCTTTTCGCACCGGCTGACCGGCCGCGTCCAGGGGTTGGGTGTGCGATTCCGGCCCGGGTGCTTCCGCGCGTTCCTCGGCCGCCCGGTGCGTGACATCGCCGACCGCACTGTCCCGCTCGCGGCCGTTTTCGGACCGGCGGCGGCACGGACCGCGGAATCGGTGCAGTCGGCGCGCGACGACACGGAAATGGCCGGTGCGGTCGACAACTTGCTGATCGCAAATCCCGTGCGGCTCTCACCCGCGGCGCGGGAGGCGGCGGAGGTCGTGGAATCAATCGCGCGCGATCCGGGAATTACCCGGGTGGCGCAACTGTGCGCGGATACTGGACTAACCACCCGCTCTGTCCAGCGTATGTTCGCCGAACACGTCGGCTGCCCGCCCAAGTGGGCGATCCGGATATACCGCCTCAATGACGCAGCGCAGCGGCTCGTCACGGAAGGCCAGCCCGATTACGCCGGTCTGGCGGTCCGACTGGGCTATAGCGACCAATCGCACTTCATCCGCGATTTCCGCACGGTCACCGGGCTGTCGCCTGCCGAGTACGTCCGGACGGCCCGCGCGGACGGCGGCGGGGAACCGGACAGCGATCGGACATGACAAAGCCGCCGGGTGCCAATTCACCCGGCGGCCACCACTGGAAACCCCCGCGTCGCCAGAATTCGCCACGCCCGGGCGCGGGACAACGGCTGGCCCGGTGACCGGCCGTCAGCCCGTGCGGGGCGGCGTGAACAGTCTTCAGTTCTTCTTGTGGTAAGCCTCGACGACCTCGGAGGGGATGCGCCCGCGGTCGGAAACCGCGTATCCGTTCTTGCGCGCCCACGAGCGGATGGCCTGGTTCTGCTCCCGGTCGACCGCCGCGGGACGGGCCGAACCCTTACCCGCGACCGGGCGCACCGAAGCGCGCTTGCGACCACCCGCACGACGCGCGTGCTCGACATACTGGGCGAGGGCGTCCCGCAGCTCCTCGGCGTTTTCCGAGGAGAGATCGATCTGGTAGCTGACGCCGTCCAAACCGAACTCGACGGTCTCTTCCGCCTCACTGCCGTCGAGGTCGTCGACCAGCGAGACGAGCACCTTCTGTGCCATCCGTTTCCTCCTGCGGGGCTTACTCAATGATCTGGGGTTACGGGGCGAGCCCCGGGACAGAAGACTTTGTCCAGAACATTAGTACCCGCTTCCGCACAGCAGCGCAAATCTCATATCCATAACCCGGCCGCTATGCACACGGCCGGGTTATTCGGGACGCACCAGCGGGAAGAGGATCGTCTCCCGGATACCGAGACCGGTCAGCGCCATGAGCAGCCGGTCGATCCCCATTCCGACACCACCGCTCGGCGGCATTCCGTACTCGAGGGCACGGAGGAAATCCTCGTCCAGCCGCATGGCTTCGCTATCGCCCGCGGCGGCCAGCCGGGACTGTTCGGTGAGGCGTTCCCGTTCGACGACCGGATCGACCAGCTCGGAGTATCCGGTGGCGAGTTCGAATCCGCGCACGTAGAGGTCCCACTTCTCCGCCACACCGGCCCGGGAGCGGTGCTGGCGGGTCAATGGGGAGGTCTCCAGCGGAAAATCACGGACAAACGTCGGGGCGTGCAGGTGATCTCCGACGAGGTGTTCCCACAGTTCCTCGACCAGCTTGCCGTGCCCGAGCTTCGGATCGACTTCCAGGCCCCTGGCCTGCGCGAATCCGAGCAGCTTGGCGGCCGGCGTCTCCGGCGTCACCTCTTCGCCGAGGGAATCGGACAGCGACTCGTACATTCCGAGTGTGGTCCATTCGCCGGAGAGGTCGTACTCCGAACCGTCGGGCAGGGTGACGACCTGGGTGTCCAGCACCGCCTGCGCGGCCTCCTGGATCAGCTCCCGCGTCATCACCGCGTTCGTGTCATACGTGGCGTAGGCCTCGTAGTACTCGAGCATCGCGAACTCGGGCGAATGCGACGAGTCGCTGCCCTCGTTGCGGAAGTTGCGGTTGATCTCGAAGACCTTCTCGATGCCGCCGACGACGCAGCGCTTGAGGTAGAGCTCCGGCGCGATCCGCAGGAACAGCTCCATGTCGAACGCGTTGGAGTGCGTGACGAACGGGCGGGCCGCGGCGCCGCCGTGCAGCGTCTGCAGCATCGGCGTCTCGACCTCGGTGAACCCGCGCCGGTGGAACGACTCCCGCAGCGACCGCACCACGCCGGCGCGCGTGCGCACGACGTCCCGCGCGCGCGGGCGCATGATGAGGTCGACGTAGCGCTGGCGGATCCGCGTCTCCTCGGCCAGCTCCTTGTGCGCGGTCGGCAGCGGGCGCAGCGCCTTCGACGTGATGCGCCACGCGTCGGCCATCACCGAAAGCTCGCCGCGCTTGGACGTGATGACCTCGCCACGCACGAACACGTGGTCGCCGAGGTCGACGTCGGACTTCCACGCCGCCAGCGCGTCTTCGCCGACCTTCGCCAGGCTGATCATCGCCTGCAGCTCGGTGCCGTCGCCCTCGCGGAGGCTCGCGAAGCACAGCTTGCCCGTGTTGCGCAGGAACATGACCCGGCCGGTGACGCCGACGACCTCGCCGGTGGCGGTGTCGACGGGCAGCCCCTCGTGCGCCGCCCGCACCTCGGCGAGCGTGTGCGTGCGGGGTACCTCGACCGGGTAGGGATCGATACCCTCGGCGAGGATCCGGTCGCGCTTCTCCCGGCGCACCCGCATCTGCTCGGGCAGTTCGTCTTCGGCGGGCACGCTGGTGGAAGCGGGGTTTTCGGTCATGGCCCATAGGGTACGAACCCCGCCGCGCGCTACGCCAACCGGATTACCTTTCCTTTCGGTCGATTAACCTGGGGTTCGTGAGTGAACCCACACCCGAGCACCGCGCGCGGCGGGCCTCTTCGTTCGGCACTCGCGCGGCCGAGTACGCCCAGCACCGGCCCGGCTACCCGCGGGAAGCGATCGAGTGGGGCCTTTCCGGAGCGACGGGAACCGCGCGCCGGGTGCTCGATCTCGGCGCCGGAACCGGCAAGCTCACCCTCGGCCTCACCGCACTGGGCCTCGACGTCACCGCCGTCGAGCCGGACCCGGAAATGCGCGCGGAACTGGCGCGGGCCGTACCGTCGGTGACGCCGCTGGCGGGCCGCGCGGAACGGATCCCGCTGCCGGATGGCGGCCTCGACGCGGTGTTCGTCGGCCAGGCGTTCCACTGGTTCGACGTGCCGGAGGCGATGACGGAGATCGCCCGCGTGCTCCGCCCGGGCGGCGTGTGCGTGCCGGTGTGGAACTACGAAGACGAATCGGTGCCGTGGGTCGCCGAGTTCACCGAACTGGGCCGCGACGGCGCCCGCCGCCCGGCGAGCGTCGAAGATTTGCGCCACGTGACCCACCCGGCATTCGAGTCTTTCGAATGCGAACGGTTTCGCCATGTGCAACGCCGCACGGCGGAGAGCCTGCTGGAAACGATCGCGACGTATTCGATGGTGATCGTCTCGTCCCCGGAGGAGTCGGCGGCCCTGCTGAACCGGCTCCGGCAGTTCCTGGCCACGAATCCGGCGACGGCGAACGGCGAGTTCGACCTGCCGCTGGTCACCACGGCGTTGCGCGCGCGGCGCCGCTGAGCCGACGCTTGACCTCGATCTAAGTGGAGGTCGGATACTGCGGGAATGCGCAGGAAATCACTGGGGCGGGCGCTGATCTCGCTGACCTCGTTGGTGACGGCAGTGGGCCCCTACCGGGCCGACTGGAACGAAACGCACGTGTACAACCCGGACTGGCCACCGCACGCGAAGTTCCACAACGGCCAGACGATGAGCCTCGGGCTCGCCTTGGGGGCGACGAGCCTGTGGCAGCTCTGGCGACGGCCGACCCGGGCCGGCCTCGACGCGGGGGCCGTGCTCGCGTCGCTGTACTGGGTGACGCAGATTTCGGCGCTGGCCTACCCGGGGTCCCGCGCGGTGGACCCGCCGGGGGCCGGCCGGTTCCCGCAGGCGAAGATCGCGTTCCCGGCGCTGGCCGTGACCGCACTGGGGTACGTGCTGGAGCGCCGCCGCCTGGCCCACGGCTGAGGAGGGTCAGGCCCGGATGTTGCGCTCGTACACCAGCCGCAGCCCGAGCAGCGTCAGCTCCGGCACGTGGTCGGTGATCGTCTCCGACTCGCCGAGCACCAGCGGGGCCAGGCCGCCCGTGGCCAGCACCGCCACCGGTTCCGTGCCGCCCGGCGCCAGCTCGCGGACGATCCGGCGGACCAGCCCGTCCACCTGGCCGGCGAAACCGTAGAGGATTCCGGACTGCAGGCACTCCACCGTGTTCTTGCCGATCACCGACCGCGGCGGCACCAGCTCGACCTTCCGCAGCGCCGCCGCGCGCAACGCCAGCGCGTCCACCGAAATCTCGATGCCCGGGGCGAACGCGCCGCCCAGGAACTCGCCGCGGGCGGAGATCGCGTCCACGTTGGTCGACGTGCCGAAGTCGACCACCACGCACGCCGTGCTGTGGAGGTGGTGCGCGGCCAGCGTGTTCACCAGCCGGTCCGCGCCCACCTCCTTCGGGTTGTCCACCAACAGCGCCACGCCGGTGCGCACGCCCGGCTCCACCACGATCTTCGGGATCCGGGCGTAGTACCGGGCGAGCATCACCCGCAGTTCGCGCAGCACCGCCGGCACCGTCGACAACGCACTGATCCCGGTCACCGCGTCCGCGTGCGGGCCGAGCAGGCCGCGGACCGTCAACGCCAGCTCGTCGGCCGTGATGCGCGCGTCCGTGCGCATCCGCCAGTCGCCGACCAGCGCGTCCCCGGACCACAGCCCCAGGACGATGTTCGTGTTGCCGACGTCGACGGTGAGCAGCAAGCGGGTCAGCTTTCCGCGTGCAGCAACGCGTCGAGGCGGCGGGCGTCCGCCGTCTCGGCGACCGGGAAGACCGCGGTCTCCTCGTCCGGCGGCAGCGTCACCGTGCCGGACAGCAGCCCGGAGCCCTCCGGCGCGTGGCCGGGGTCGGTGTGCCGGTGGACGATCCGGTTGTCCGCGTCGACGAACACCACGCGCGGCTGGTACGTCGCCGCCTCGGCGTCGTCCATCTGGCCGTACGAGATGAGGATGACCAGGTCACCCGGGTGCACCAGGTGCGCCGCGGCGCCGTTGATGCCGAGCACCCCGCTGCCGCGTTCCCCCTTGATGACGTAGGTCTCCAGCCGCGCCCCGTTGGTGACGTCCACAATGGACACCTGTTCCCCCGGCAGCAGGTCCGCGGCCTCCATCAGGTCCTCGTCGACCGTCACCGAACCGACGTAGTGCAGGTCGGCCTGGGTCACGGTGACCCGGTGGATCTTCGACTTGAGCATCGTGCGGTACATCGTGGACTCCTTATTCCCCTGCGTCCAGCCGCTCCGGGTGCTCGACGGCAGCGCCGAGCAGCACCGGAACGTTGTCGATCAGCCGGGTACTCCCCACCCGGGCCGCGATCAACAGTCGTGCTTCACCATCGACGGGCGCCGGCCCGAGGTCGGTTCCCCGCAACTCCAGGTAATCCACCTCGACCGCGGGCCGCGCGGCGAGGGTCTTCCACGCGGTCTCGAGGACCGCGTCGGCCCCGTCCCGGCCGACGAACGCCCCCGCGGTGAGAGCGGCCGACAGGACGATGGCGTCTTCACGCTGCTCAGGCGTCAGGTACACGTTGCGCGACGACAGCGCGAGACCGTCGCGCTCCCGCACGGTCGGCACGCCGATGACGCGCGTGTCGATGTTCAGGTCGCGCACCATCCGCTTGATCAGCACCAGCTGCTGGTAGTCCTTTTCGCCGAAGAAGGCGTAGTCCGGACGGAGCAGGTTGAACAGCTTCGCCACGACGGTGAGCACGCCGGCGAAGTGTCCGGGCCGGACGGCACCTTCGAGCTCTTCGCCGAGCGGTCCCGGGTGGACGGTCACCACGGCCCCTTCGGCGTAGAGGGCGTCCGCGCTGGGCGTGAAGGCGATTTCGATGCCGTCTTCGCCCAGGATGGCGAGGTCGGCCTCCAGCGGCCGCGGGTACGCCTCGAAGTCTTCGCCCGCGCCGAACTGCAGCGGGTTGACGAAGATCGAGGTGGCCACGACGGTGTTCGGCAGCCGTTTCGCGCGGCGGATCAGCTCGCGGTGCCCGGCGTGCAGCGCGCCCATGGTCGGCACGAGCGCCAGCTTGCGGCCGACGCCGTGCAGCGCCCGGCTGACCTGGCTCACGTGCTCGGGCGACGCGAACGTGTTCAGGGTGCCGCGGCTGAATTTCGGTGTGGTCACTGGTCTGGGTGCCCTTCGGCGGGATCGTCGAGGAGTTCGGTGAGGTCTTTGGCGGCCGCGGTGTCCAGCAGCCCGGCAGCCGTCGAACGCGCCACCGTGCGCTTGGCCAGCGCGCGGTAGGCCGGCGCCACGTCCGGCGCCCGGTCCGCCAGCACCGCGAGGTGCTTGCGGACAGTGCCGGCGTCGCCACGCGCGACCGGGCCGGTGAGGGCGCGGTCGCCGTGTCGCAGCACATTATCCAACGCCGCCGAGAGCAGTGGTGCGACCAGGCGTTCGGATTGCCCGATTCCGGCCTGGCGCAACAGGTCCGCGCAGTCCGCGACCAGCGTCATCAGGTGGTTTGCGCCGTGGGCCAACGCAGCGTGGTAGAGCGCTCGCGCGGAGTCGGGGATGCGCACCGGTTCGGCACCCATCTCGACGGCCAGCGCTTCGCCGACGTTCCACGCCGCTTCGTCGTCCTCGGCCGCCGTGACGCCGATGCTGCACGCCGCCAGCCGCTCGAGGTCCTCCTCGCGGCCGGTGAAGGTCATCACCGGGTGCAGCGCGAGCGGCAGGGCCCCGGCCTCGGCGGCGGGGGCCAGGACGTCGATGCCGTGCGCGCCCGAGGTGTGCACGACGATCTGCCCGGGCCGCAGCGACTCGGTGGCGACGAGCCCGCGGACCATCCCGGCCAGCGCGTCGTCGGGGAGGGCGAGCAGCACCAGGTCCGCCCGGCGGACGGTCTCGTCGGGCGGCAGCAGCGGCACGTCGGGAAGGAGGCGTTCGGCCCGGGCCAGCGACGAGGCGGACAGGCCGGACGCGGCGACCACGGTGTGCCCCGCCCGGGCCAGCGCGGCGCCGAGCACGCTGCCCACCCGGCCGGCGGAAACGACGCCGACCGCGAGGCGGGCGGGCCGCATCATGGCGTGCGCCTGTGGACGCTCATGGCTGGCAGACTCCCTCTGCTCTCGTTCCAGTCCCTTCGCGGGTACCGGACGACGGCGCGAGACTAACTCGGGTGGGCGCGCGCCGTTGAGCCCGGGTGACCAGCTTCACCCGGACCGGGTCACCCGCGGGCGGCCTCGTCGGCGAGGCGTGTCGCCTCCGCACGGGCAGCCTTCAGGGTGCGCAGCAGCTCCTGCTGGCGCTGCCGGTCGGTGTCGCTGGTGAGCTGATGCCGGTCGAGGAACGCGAGCTCGGTCACGCTGGCCTGGTAGACGGCGACGGCCTTCGCGGCCTGCTTGCCGGACTGCCGTTTCGCCTGGCGGCGCCACGCCCGGCGGCCGGGCAGGCTGGCCAGCAGCTCGACCTCCGACGGCGCGATCCACCGGGCGGCGGCCATGTGCGGCAGGGCGGCGGCGATGATCCGCTGTTCCCGCCGTCGTTGCAGGACGACCAGGTAGACGACCCCGAAGAACAGCGGCAGCATGATCAGGAAGTAGACGGTGAGGAACTTCGAGCCGCCGAGCAGCGCGGCGCTGTTCCAGAGGGCGTGCAGGCAGACGGCGGCGAGGTACCCGGCGATCGGCGCGACGATCTTCAGCGCCTTGGTGGTCGTCCGCGCGGCGATCCCGATCCCGATGCCGGTGAGCACGGCGAACAGCGGGTGCGTGAAGGGGGCGAGCACGCCGCGGAGGAAGAAGGCGGTGATGACGCCCTGGCTGTGGCCGTCACCGAAGCCGTAGTCGTAGAAGGCCCGCCCGAAGTAGTAGATGTTCTCGGTGAAGGCGAACCCGGCGGCGCTGAACCCGGCGTAGACGACCCCGTCGACGACGCCGTCGAACTCGCTCGAACGTCGCCAGAGGATGAGCACGACGAAGAGGGCCTTCGCGGCCTCCTCGACCACGGGAGCGGAGACGAGCGCGGCAACGGTGTTGCCGCTGCCCTGCCCGAGCAGCTCGTCCCCGACGGCTTCGGCGGTGGTGTTGATGAGCAGCGCGGTGATGGTCGCGATGCAGGCGCCCCAGGCGAAGGCGAGCAGCAGGAACTTGGCGGGCTCGGGTTCCCACCGGTCGACCCAGAGGAACCCGGCCACGACGCCGGCAACGGGCACGAGAGCGGCGAGAACCCCGATGGTGACGGCGAGGGGCCCGACCCGCGCGGTGGCGAGGCCGAAGAGGAACAGCCCGCACAGGGCCACCACGATCAGCCCGAGCACCGGCAGCAGCACGGTGATCCGGCGAGGCCGCCGTCCGCGATCCAGTCCCGTCGCGGGCGAGAGGGTTCCGCTCACAGCCGGTCACCCTACGCAAGAGTGGACAGGGAGAGGAACGCCACCTCGGTCTTGCGGCTCCGCCAGCACTTGCACCAAGCGCCCGGCCGGCTCGCTCGAGAGCGGTACCCGCAGGTGCTCTTGGTGGGCGCTTGAGGTGCGCTTGGCGGCCATGCTCGGCTGGCCGCGCGGCAGCTGTGCTCGGCGGGGCCACCTTCGCGGAGCGGTCCACAGGTGCGCCTCGGTGGGCCCGCGCTCGTGAGGCCCGCATGGCTGCCGGGCCATGCCGAAGAACCGCTGCCAGGCGCCCCCCGCCAGGCTCAGTCCTCCGCGCGGCGGCGGCGTCGCGGTGTCGAACCCGTGCCGCCGTTTGCGGCCAGCAGCTCGCTCACCGAACGGCCTGCCGCGTGGGAGCCGCTGCCCGGGGCGGGCTCGGGGGCGGCTCGGCGGCCGTTGCGGGATCCGTTGTGGCCGTTGCCGTTCTGCTCCACGTCGGCCGGGTCGACCGGGGTCATCCCGCGGCGGGACATCGAGGCGCGCTCGGCGACCATGCCCTCCCAGGCCGGTGGCTCGCCGTCCGGGCGACGGCGGCGGCCGCCGCCTGCCGGCTCCGGAGCCGCCGGCACCGCCGGGAGCTGCTGCGATTCGTCCGGCTTGCGGCGGCGGCCGCCCGAGCGGCCCTGGAAGTTGCGGACCGACTCCGGCAGCGTCGGGTTCGCCAGCGGCCCCGCGTCGGCCTGGGCCGCGGCCTCCCCCGGCGCGCGGTGGGACCCACCGTGCCGGGACGGCGGCTCGTCCAGGATCGGCGACATGTCCGCCCGCGAGAACTGCTCCAGCCGCGACGGGCGGCGGCCGTCGGCGGCCGGGACCGGCGTCGTCGGCGGCACCACCGGGGGCAGGTCCGTGCGCGACGGCTGCCGCGGCGCCGGGCTCTTGCTCGGCACCGGCGTCGTCGGCGGGACGACCGGCGGCAGGTCGGTGCGGGACGCCGCGGCGTCCCGCGGCATCGGCGCCTTCGGCTCGGGCGGCTTGGGCCGGTTCGGGCGCTGACGCTCGGCGAAGTCGTCGCGGTTCTGGAACGCCGCGCTCAGGTCCTTGACCGGCCGGATGTCCGAACGCGACATCTCGGACGGCTTCGGCGGCGGCACGTTCGCCCCCGGACGCCCCGGCGCCCGCGGCGGCTCGGGCGCCTTGCGCGGATCGGGACGCACGCCGTTCGGCTGGCCACCGACCCGCGGCAGGTCCGGACGCGACATCTCGACACGCGGGATATCGGGCCGCGACATCTCCACCCGCGGAATGTCCGGACGGGACATCTCCACGCGGGGGATATCGGGCCGCGACATCTCCACCCGCGGAATGTCCGGACGGGACATCTCCACGCGGGGGATGTCCGGGCGGGACATCTCCACCCGCGGGATATCGGGCCGCGACATCTCCACCCGCGGGATGTCCGGACGCGACATCTCCACGCGCGGAATGTCCGAACGCGACGCTTCACCGCGCGGGACGTTCGGCCGCGGCGCCTCCACCCGCGGGATGTCCGGACGCGACATCTCGACACGCGGGACGTTCGGCCGCGGCGCCTCGACGCGCGGAATATCCGGACGCGACATCTCGGCGGGCCGGAGGTCCGACCGCGACATCTCCGCCCGGCGCGCCGGCGGCGGCTCGGGGCGGCGGATCTCGGTCTGCGGCTCCGGCGGGCGCCGGATTTCCGTCTTCGGCTCCGGCGGGCGGCGGATCTCGGTCTTGGGCTCGGCGGGCCGCGGCACGTCCCGGCGCGTCGGCTCGGCCGCGGCCTCCGGACGGCGCTCAGGCTGCTTCGCGACTTCGTCCGGCTTCGGCAGCCGCATCGGCTGCGACTCGGCCTGGCGGCGCGCCGCCTCGGCACGCAGCTCCGCGGCCTTCAGCTCGCGCTGCGCGGCGTTCAGCGCCGGGTCGACCGGCGGCACCGGCGGACGGCGTTCGCTCAGCGGCTTCGGCCGGGCCATCTGCTGGGTGCTCTGCACGGACACGTTCGCCGGTGTCTTCGGGACCGGCTTGCCGCCGAAGCCCTTGCCCTTGCCGAGGCCCTTGCCGTTCGCGGGCTTCGCGCCCGACGCCTTGCGGCGGCGCTCGTCGAGGACGCGGTCGATCAGCTCGGTCGGCCGCTCGCCGCCCTCGACCACCGGCTTCTTCCCGGCCATCAGCTGGGCGGGCTTCTTCTTCGGCGCGCCGTCGGTGACCAGGCGGTTCTCGTCGGACAGCTTGCGCATCCGGGTCGCCTGCGCGGTGAGCGCGACGCGTTCGAGCAGCACCTCGCCGCCGAAGAGCGACTGGAGGCTGTCGCGCAGCGCGGAGACTTCGGCGCGCAGCGCCTCCAGCTCCTCGCGGCCCTTGGAGTCGGCGACGGAACTCTTCTCCGCCTCCACCTCCAGCTCGAATTCGCGCCGGGCCGCGATCTCGCGTTCCAGCTCCAGTTCGTACACAGCCTGCGCCTCGGCGACCGCGTCCTCGCTCTGTGCCGCGTGCTTGCGGTACTTCACGGCGAGGAAAGCGCCGATCAGGGCGGCCCAGAGGGCCGCGACGATCCCCAGCCGGAGATAGCGGAGGTCGTCGCTGAGCACCAGTGCGAGGGTGGCTCCGATGGCGAGGACAAAGCCGACAACGAGCCACGGCCTGCCCAAGAGGCGGCCGCGCGAGTCGTCACCCACGCCGGTCATGTCTGACACCGTACCTGCTCGTAATCCGAACGAGACCTACTCGGTCCAGCGAGCGGTGGGATTCCAGCGCTAACCGGTCGTCCCGCGGGTGCGCTCACGATCGTGGTCCTGCGGGGTCCGGCAGCAGTGTTCGAGCCACAAAGCCGCAGCTACCAGGGCTGCGGCGGAGCCGACGCCGACCACCGCGGCGCGGGTGTCGAGCACCGCCGCGACGAGTTCGTCACGTCGCGGAAAAAGATAGGCGAGCGCGGCCAGCCAAGCGCCCGCCATGAAGGCTCCGGCGAGTGACGACGCCTTGGCCAGCGCCACCGATCGGGCGACCCCGATCGCGGCAACGACGCGGCCGTTCTTGATCCGCGACCGGATCGAGAACGCCAGCACGAGCTCGATCACGGCCAGCACGGCGAAGGTGATGCCGGCGAGCAGCGGCAGCTGCGGCAGCGAGCCGTAGGCGACCTGGAAGAGCAGGTAGCCGAGGCCCAGGCCGAGCAGCCCGGCCACCACCAGGTCACGGGGCCGGGTGAAGTGCATGCCTCAACCGTACCGTGGCAGGGTTGACTCTCCCCCGACTGGAGAGTTCACCATGCGTCTTGTGGGCACCACCGCAACCTTCACCATCGGCGAGCTGGCCCGCCGGACCGGCCTGCCGGTCAAGACCATCCGGTTCTATTCGGACGAGGGCCTGCTGCCCCCGACCGACCGGACGGACGCCGGCTACCGCCTCTACGACGCGGCGGCGATGGCCCGCCTGGAACTGGTCCGCACCCTGCGCGAGCTGGGCCTCGGCCTCGCCGACGTCTCCGCCGCGCTGACCCAGTCCGCGACGGTGGGCGAGCTGGCGACCCGGCACGTCGAGGCCCTGGACGAGCAGATCCGGCGGCTGCGGCTGCGCCGGGCGGTGCTGCGCGCGGTGGCCAAACGCAACTCGGAGCTGGAGGAAGTGAACCTGATGAACCGACTCGCGTCGATGTCCGACGAGGAGCGCAAGCGGCTGGTCGACGAGTTCTGGGACGAGATGGTCGCCGGGCTCGACATCGACCAGGAGTTCTACCGCCGGATGCGCGCGGGCAAGCCGGAGCTGCCGGACGACCCGACGCCCGAGCAGCTCGAGGCCTGGATCGAGTTCGCCGAGCTGGTCCAGGACCCGGACTTCCGGGCCCTGATCCGCGGCATGAGCGAAACCCAGGCCCGGCAGATCCGCGACGGCGAGTTCCAGCAGCCGGCGGACGCCTGGCGAACGCACTGGAACGAGTGGACGGCGAGCGCCCAGGAGGCGGTCGACGCCGGGGAAAGCCCCACGTCGGAACGGGGGCAAGCGCTTGCGGCAGCGATCGCGGCGGCCTCCGCCCGCCCGGACCAGGACGCGAACTCGGCGGAGTTCCGCCGCGAGCTGGCGGACCGGTTCGCAGCCAGCGGCGACGCCCGCGCCGAGCGCTACTGGCAGCTGCTGGCGATCATCAACGACTGGCCACCGGTCGCGACCACCCAGCCCGCGGTGGGGTTCATGATCGCGGCCCTGCGCGGCTGAGCGCACGGCCGCGGTCGCGGTCGCGGGTCATGATCGCGGCCCGGCGCGGCTTAGCGCACGGAGCCGGCAGCTCGGCGACGAACTGGCGGTGATCGGTAACGGTCACCCCCGGTTCACCGATGAGTCACCTTTCCGGCCCCTGGCGCTTGGGGGACCCCCGGTTTCAACGTTACTCGCGGGGACCGACAGTTCCGGGGCCGCGAGTGCAAGTTATCCACAGGGTTCCCGGGTTGCGCACAGGCGCCGGGCACTGTTTGGGGGCAACTTGAGGCTCGCCGGGCGACCGCCGCTATTTCGACCTCCGACCGGGCGCCAAGGCTCAGGGTCAGCGCAGTTCGAGGTCCGTCCGGCGAACAGACGCCACCTCGTCCGCCGGGCGCGCCTTCAGCAGCTCTGCGATCGGGCCGTGGCCCGGCAGGACCGCGTCCGGGGCTATTTCCACCCAAGGCACCAGCACGCTCGCCCGGTCCGGGGTGCCCGGGTGCGGGAGCAGCAGCTCGGGGTCGTCGGAGGTCACGCCGTCCACCGTCACCACGTCGACGTCCAGGGTGCGCGGGCCCCAGCGCAGCTCCCGGACGCGGCCCGCCGCCTGCTCGGCCGCCTGGCCCGTGCGCAGCCATGCCCAGTGGTCGCGGTGCGGGTCGTCGACCAGGCACACCGCGTTGAGGAAGTCCGGCTGGTCCTCGACGCCCCACGCCTTCGTCTCGTAGACGCTCGACACCGCGACCAGCGCCGGCCGCACCGCGTCCAAGGCCAGCTTCAGGAAGCCCAGGCGGTCGCCCAGGTTGGAGCCGAGCGAGAGGACTGCCCGGCTCACCGGTCGCGCCGGACCGTGACGGCCACGTCGTCGAACGTCAGCGGGATCGGGGCCGACGGCTTGTGTACCGTCACCTCCACCGCGCCCAAGCGCTCATCGCGCATCACCTCGTCGGCGATCTTGCCGGCGACGCTCTCGATGAGGTCGTACGGCTCGCCCGCGACGATCCCCGCCGCCAGCTCGGCCAGCTCGCCGTAGTGGAGCGTCTTCGTCAGGTCGTCCGACGCCGCGGCCGGCCCGAGGTCGAGCCACACCGTGATGTCGACGACGAACTCCTGGCCGTCGCGCTTCTCGTGCTCGAACACCCCGTGGCGCCCGAACACGCGCAGGCCGGTCAGCGTGATCCGGTCAGACATCCGGCGAACCCTTCCACCAGGCCGCGGCCACCGCGACCGCGTCGAGCGAAGCCCCGACCTCGTGCACCCGGACGCCCCAGGCGCCGGCCGCCGCGGCGAGCGCGGAGATCGCGGCCGTGGCGTCCTCGCGGCCGTCCGGCGGGCGCGGTGTCCCGTCCTTTTCGGACAGCAGGCGGCCGAGGAACCGCTTGCGGGAGGCTCCGACGAGCACCGGGAAACCCAGCGACAGCAACGAATCGAGACCGCGCAGCAACGCCCAGTCGTGCTCGGCGTTCTTGGCGAAGCCGAGCCCCGGGTCGAGCACGATCGCGCTCTCGGCGACCCCCGCCGCCAACGCTTCGTCCACTCTGGACAGCAGCTCGGCGCGGACGTCCGCCACCACGTCTTCGTACTTCGCGAGCGCCTGCATGTCCTTGCTGTGACCGCGCCAGTGCATCAGCACCCACGGCACACCGCTCTCGGCCGCGACGCGCGCCATGCCGGGATCGGCCAGCCCGCCGGAGACGTCGTTGATCACCTTCGCCCCGGCGTCCAGCGCCGCGGCGGCCACGGTCGCGCGGGTGGTGTCGACCGACAGCTGGATGCCTTCGCCGGCGAGCGTCCGGATGACGGGCAGGACACGCTGCAGTTCGGTTTCGGCGTCCACCCGGGCCGCGCCCGGCCGCGTCGACTCGCCGCCGACGTCGATCAGGTCGGCCCCGCGCGCCCACATTTCCCGGGCGTGCTCCAGCGCCTGGTCGAGCCCGAGGTACCGGCCACCGTCCGAGAAGGAATCCGGCGTCACGTTCAGCACGCCCATCACGACGCACCGCCCGGGAGCGGGAAGCCCCACGCTCACCGGCGCGCCTTGATGAGGTCGAGCGCCTCCGCCCGCGAAGACGGGGAGTTCTTCAGCTGTCCCCGCACGGCGGAGGTGGTGGTGCGGGCGCCCGGCTTGCGGATCCCGCGCATGGCCATGCAGAGGTGCTCGGCTTCGATCACGACGATCACGCCGCGGGGCTCCAGCTTCCGCACGAGCGCGTCGGCGACCTGGGAGGTCAGGCGCTCCTGGACCTGCGGGCGCTTGGCGTAGAGGTCGACGAGCCGGGCGAGCTTCGAGAGCCCGGTGACCTTCCCGGCGGCATTCGGGATGTACCCGACGTGCGCGACGCCGTGGAAGGGCACCAGGTGGTGTTCACAGCTGCTGTACATCGGGATGTCCGTGACCAGCACGAGTTCCTCGTGGGACTCGTCGAAGGTCCGGTCCAGCACCGCGTCCGGCTCGGTGTAGAGCCCCGCGAACATCTCGCGGTACGCGCGGGCCACCCGGGCGGGGGTCTCCTTGAGACCGTCCCGCTCCGGGTCTTCGCCGCACGCCAGCAGGAGCTCGCGGATCGCCTTCTCCGCCCGGTCGTGGTCGAAGACCGGGCGGTCGGCGTCACTGGGACTTTTCGGGTCCATCCACGTCACGTCGTTCTCCCTCGTTCTGCTGGTTGCCCGCCTGATCGGCGAACCAGCCGTGCTCACGAGGGCGTTCTTCACCGCCTGGCCGCCACGACTGGCCCGGCTGACCGCCCGGCGAGGTCGCGGGCGTCCAGCCCGGAGGGGCACCGTAGTTCGGCGGGCCGCTCTGGCCGGCCGCGCTGCCCGGGTAGTTGCCGCCCGGCTGCTGGCCGCTGTAGCTCTGCGGCCAGTGCGCCGTCCCGTTGGGGCCGCCGTTCGGGCCGCCGTAGGGCCGGCCGCCGTTCGGGTAGGCGCCCGGCGGGGCGTACGGGTTCGCGTTCGGGTCGACCGGGGACGGGTACGGCGGGCCACCGGGCAGGTCGCCCGCACCCTGCGCGGTGCCGACCGGGGTCGGCTCCGGCTTCAGGACCGGCTTCTCCTTCTCCGGCGGCGGCCACGGCTCGCCGCGCTCCATCGCCAGCTCGCCCGGGGTCTTGATCGGCGGCTTGTCCGACGGCGTCCGCTCACCGAACTCGTTGAACACGGTGATGTGCGGGCGCTTCTCGACCGTCGCGAAGATCCGCTCCAGGTCCTTGCGGGTCAGCGTCTCCTTCTCCAGGAGCTCGATGACCAGCTCGTCGAGCACGTCGCGGTAGGTGTTCAGCACGTGCCACGCCTCGGTGTGCGCCGTCTCGATGAGCTTGCGCACCTCCTCGTCGATCTCGTGCGCCACTTCCAGCGAGTAGTCCGCCTGCCGCCCGGCCGACCGGCCGAGGAACGGGTCGCCCTGCTCCTGGCCGTACTTGACCGCGCCGAGGCGGGCGCTCATGCCGTACTCGGTGACCATCGCGCGGGCGATCTTCGTCGCCTGCTCGATGTCGGAGGACGCGCCGGTGGTGGGCTCGTGGAAGACGAGCTCCTCCGCCGTACGGCCACCCATCGCGAAGACCAGCCGCCCGATCATTTCGGAGCGGGTCATCAGGTCCTTGTCGTCCTCGGGGACGAGCAGCGCGTGCCCGCCCGTGCGGCCGCGCGGCAGGATCGTCAGCTTGTAGACCGGCTCGATGTCCGGCATCGCCCACGCGGCGAGCGCGTGCCCGCCCTCGTGGTAGGCCGTGATCTTCTTCTCCTTCTCGGAGATGATCCGGCTCTTGCGCGCCGGGCCGCCGACGACGCGGTCGACCGACTCCTCCAGCGCCGCGTCGGTGATCACGTGCCCGTTCTGGCGGGCGGTGAGCAGCGCGGCCTCGTTGAGGACGTTCGCCAGGTCGGCGCCGGACATGCCGACCGTGCGCTTGGCCAGGCTGGTCAGGTCCGTGCCCTGGGCGATCGGCTTGCCCTTGGCGTGCACCTCGAGGATCGCCTTGCGGCCGCGCAGGTCGGGCGCGGACACCGGGATCTGCCGGTCGAACCGGCCCGGGCGCAGCAGCGCCGGGTCCAGGATGTCCGGCCGGTTGGTGGCCGCGATCAGGATGATGCCGCCGCGGGCGTCGAAGCCGTCCATCTCGACGAGCAGCTGGTTCAGGGTCTGCTCGCGCTCGTCGTGCCCGCCGCCGAGGCCGGCGCCGCGCTGGCGGCCGACCGCGTCGATCTCGTCGACGAAGATGATGCACGGCGCGTTCTGCTTGGCCTGTTCGAACAGGTCACGCACACGCGAGGCACCGACACCGACGAACATCTCGACGAAGTCCGAGCCGGAGATCGTGTAGAACGGCACGCCCGCCTCACCAGCGACGGCTCGCGCGAGCAGCGTCTTGCCGGTACCCGGCGGCCCGTAGAGCAGGACCCCCTTCGGGATCTTCGCCCCGAGTGCCTGGTAGCGCGCCGGGTTCTGCAGGAAGTCCTTGATCTCGTACAGCTCTTCGACGGCCTCGTCGGCACCCGCGACGTCCCCGAAGGTCGTCTTGGGCATGTCCTTGTTCAGCTGCTTGGCCTTGGACTTGCCGAAGTTGAGGACGCGGTTGCCGCCGCCTTGGGCGTTGTTCATCATCCACATCAGCAGGCCCAGGACGAGGGCGAGCGGGATGGCGAAGATGAGGATCTGCGTCAGCACGCCCTGCTGGGTCACCTTGGTGGTGAACTTGATCGGCTGGCCGCCGTTCTTCGCCGCGATCAACGAGTCGTAGATCGGGCGGGTGGCGTCCGAGGGGTACTGCGAAATGATCTGGGTGACCTGCTGGCCGTCGACGTCGATGGGCTTGGTCAGCAGCAGCTTGAGCTGCTGTTCCTTGTCCTCGAGGCTGGCTTCCTTGACGTTGTTCGAGGTGATCTGGGAGTTCGCCACCGAGATGGGTGCCTGAGTGTACCCACGATCACTGTCGAAGATCGTGTTGTACGCGAACAACGCCAGCAACCCCGCGACGATCCACAGCAGTGGGTTCCTGAGCACGCTCTTCCGGTTCATACGACTCGGCCCTGGTGGCCTCGACCCTCCCTGGTTGGGCGGCTCCTGTGATACCCGCCATCACGATCTTGACAACCCGTGGTGCCTGGACACCTGCCCATCAGGGTACCGCCCGCTGCCGCGTTCATCCCCTGTGAGCCTCTCGCAGGTCAACGGGCGATACCGCCCCTGGGTTCCCGGGCCACGCTAGCGCGTGCCGTCGGACACACTGCTCACCATCTCGCCCAGGCGGGTCCGCAGCGTCTTCGGGTCCGCCGGCGCCACGGTCACCCACTCGCGCCCGTCCGTCCCCGCGCGCGAAAGGCTCAGGTAGCGGCCGGTCGCGGTGTCGAACCAGCCCAGCACCCGGGACCGCTGCCTGGCCCCGACCTGCGAACGGCTGTTCGCTGCCAGCTGACCGCCCCGCTGCCGGGGTTGCCCCGCGATGCGGCCGTACGCCTCGCGCGGATCGACGGCCAGGCGTTCGCTCAACGGGGTGCGCCGGGGCCGCCCCCGCCGCTTGCCGTCCTCTTCGGCCGGCCCGGACGGGGAGGACACCGGCACCCGGATCGGCGCGGTGTGCAGGGCCTCGTCCAGCGGCAGGGTGACCGACGCCTCACTGCCGCGCGGGGCGGCCGGCAGCATTCCGACGACGGCCGAGACCAGGCCGTCCGGCGGGACGTCCCGCAGCCAGATGCCGTCGGCGTCCTGGATCGCCAGCACGCCCTTGGTCTCGTCGGCCGCCGCGAGCACGCCGACGGTCGGGGCCTCGAACTGCGGGATGTGCAGCGCGTCGATGGTCAGCGGGGCGAAGGCCAGCAGGTGCAGGGCGTCTTCGATCGGCGGGGCGAGCCTGCCCCGCGGGTCGCGGATGCCCCGCGCCTTCAGCTCGACGTCGGCGCGGTGGCGCAGCGAGACGCGCTCGTCCTCGGTGGCGCCGTGCGACCGGATGATGAGCGGGTACGGCAGCTCACCGGCCTGCGCCGACTCCCACAGGAAGTCGAACGCCAGCGGCGAGAAGAACTCTTGCATCATCACTCTCCCGGATCGGACTCTTGCCCAGCGTAGCCCCCACCCCCGACAAAACCGGACGGCTCCGGGCCGGGCTGGGCACGTCCGAAGACAGGAGGTCAGACCGCGGTGGTCGTCGCGGCGCCCGCGAGCATCTCGCCGAGGCGGTGGCGCAGCGTGGCGGCGTCGGCGGGGGCGATCGTGATCCAGTCCCGGCCGTCGCGGCCACGGCTGGACTGGGCGAGGTAGCGGCCGGATTCGGTGTCGAACCAGCTCAGGACCGGCGTGCGGGTGCGCCCGCCCAGCCGGGTGCGGGCGTTGGCGCCGATCTGGCCGCCGCGCAGCCGGGGCTGGGCGAACAGGCGGGCCAGCGCCTTGCGGTCGTCGTCGGCCGAAGCGCGTCCGTCCAGGGCACCGGACCCGCCGGGCAGCTGGTCCCGCGGCACGGTGATCGACTTCTCGGTGCCGCGCGGGCCACCGGGGAGCAGCGAGACGATCGCGCTCGCGAGCCCGTCGGGCGGGCACGGCTGCAGGTGCAGGCCGCGGGTGTCCTGCACGGCCAGCAGGCCCTGGCCGCCCAGCACACCGGCGACCGAAAGCAGCGGCTCGGCGTCCGGGGCGATCAGCTGGACGGCGTCCAGGCTCAGCTCCGGGGCCGCCAGCACGCCGAACCAGTCCTCGATGTGCGGCTCGGGCCGGCCGCGGCCGTCGGCGGCCCCGCGCGCGGTGAGCCCCTCCAGCGTGCGGCGGCGCAGCATCGCCCGCTCGTCGACGGTCGCGCCGTGCGAAGGGATCTTGAACGGGTACGGCAGCTCGCCCAGCCCGGCCGACTCCCACAGGAAGTCCACCTCGACCGGGGTGAGCAGCTCAGCGTGCGGCATCGAGCCACCCCCAGGAGATAACGGGCCGGGCACACCCACGGCGTGCCCGGCCCGAACGGATCAGCGGTCTTCGTCGTCCTCGGACCACGCGCCGATGACCGGCGGCGGGGTCGCCTGGTTCGCGCCGAAGGCCTCGTCCGGATCCGCCTCGATGAGGAAGGACGCGTGCGTGTGCTCCTCGTCCTGCTCGCCCTGAGCGCCGTGCGGGGCCATGCCGCCCATGCCCGGGTTCATCGGCGGCGGGGTCTGGCCGCCGATGGTGCCCGCCGGCGAGACGACGCCCTGCTGCGGCGCCTGGGCCGACGCGGCGCTCTGGCCCTCGGCCGACGCCAGCTTCGTGTCGTTCTCCGCCTTCGAGCCGGACTTGCTGCCGGCGCCCAGCGCCCGCGTCGCCAGCGCGCCGAGGCCGCCGGCCAGGCCGCCGACGCCGAGGCCCATGCCGATCTTGCCGAGGGGGTTGCCGCCGCCGGGGTGGCCGCTGCCCGAGCCGGCGCCCGCGCCGGTGACCGAGCCGGCCCCGGTGACCGAGCCGCCGGCCGCGTCGCCGCCGAGCGTCGCCGCCGCGTCCTGGCCGAAGCCCGCCGCACCCGGGACACCGCCGTGCCCGCCGTTCGGGCCGACGACCCCGGCGTGCTGCGCGCCGAACGCGCCGCCGTGGCCGCCGAAGCCCGCGCCGCCGGAGGCGAAGATCGCGTCGCCCGCGCCGGGCAGGGCGTCGACCGGGCCGGTGCTGCCGACGGAGTTCACCGCGTTGAACGAGATGGAGTTGTGCGACGCCGTCGGCTTCATGCCGAGCGACTCCGGGCCGAAGCTCGGGGTCGAGTTGTCGACCTCCTTCATCGCCTGCGTGTAGGCGTTGAAGAACGCGACCTGCTGCGCCTTGACGTCGTTGGCCGCGTCCGCCTGCGCCTTCTGGTCGGCGATGAGCGCCGCCGGACCGCCCGCCAGCGCGGCCGCCATGGCCTGCTTGGGGTCGTAGTCCTTCGGGGCCGGCATCTTCTTGACCTCGGCGGCCGCCGCGGCCTGCCGGGCGAGCCGGTCGGACATCGTGTGCGCGGCGTCGGAGGCCTGCGAACCGGAGTTCGCGATGGCCACCAGCGCGCCCTGCGCACCCGCGGCGCCCCGGCCGACCCACGCGTTGCCCAGCTCGGCGATCGCGTTGTAGAGGTGGTCGGAGGCCTGCTTCAGCTCGGTGCCGTGGTGCGCCCAGGCGTGCCCGGTCGCCTCGGCCGTGCCGGGGTCGTTGTTGTTGACCGCGCCGGCGTAGAGCTGCTGGCTTTCCTGCGCGTTCCAGTTCGGCGGGTTGGCGATCGCGCGGTCGCTGCCCATGTCGAAGCCGCCGGCGCTGCCGCGGGCGTTGTCGACGATGTTCTGCGACGCCGAGTTGTCGCCGAGCGGGACCAGCGAGCCCGGGTCGGTCGTGGCCGGCTGGTTCGTGTTCTTCGGAGCCATGACTACGAGTTCCCCTCTGGACTCAGGCGTTGCGGAACGGGTCGGCCGCGGCCTGGTCGATCTCGTGGTACCGGGACATCGCCGTGACGATGCCCTCTTCGGCGGCGGAGTACTGATCGAGCAGGTTCTGCAACGCGGCGGCGTAGGAGTCGCCCCCGCCGTCGGCGCGCTGGACAAACTTCGCGGCCATCGCGTTGCCGACCGGGTTGTCGCCGAGCTTCGGCGGCTGCGCGAGCGCACCCGCCCCGGCGAGCAGGGCCTCGACCGCGTCCTTGCCGGTGCGGATCTTGTTCAGCACGGTCTGCGCGGCGTCGGGGTCGATCCCGACCTGACCCGCCGCGGCCGCGGCCTTGAAGGCGTTCGCGTCGGCAGCGCTGCTGTTCCCCATCTGCACTCTCTCCCGTTCCCCCGACCCGGACACCGCGGGCACGAATGGTCTTCGCATAGGTTAACGCACGTGATCAGAGCCTATGACGCAAACTTCGTGCCCGGGGTTCCGCGGATCCGGTAAATGCGGTGAACGGTCGGTGAACACCGCCGATGGACTACGAGGTGTAGACCTTCGGGTCCAGTGTCCCGATGTAGGGCAGGTCGCGGTACCGCTCGGCGTAGTCGAGGCCGTAGCCGACGACGAACTCGTTGGGGATGTCGAACCCGATGTACTTCACCGGCACGTCCACCTTCACCGCTTCCGGCTTGCGCAGCAGCGAAACCACTTCGAGCGACGCGGGGTTGCGGCTGGCGAGGTTCTTCAGCAGCCACGACAGCGTCAGGCCGGAGTCGACGATGTCCTCGACGATCAGCACGTCCCGGCCCGCGATGTCGCGGTCGAGGTCCTTGAGGATCCGCACGACACCCGACGACGAAGTCGCCGAGCCGTACGAGGACACGGCCATGAATTCCAGCTGCGTCGGCAGCGGCAGCGCACGGGCGAAGTCGGTCATGAACATGACCGCGCCCTTCAGGACGCCCACCAGCAGGAGTTCGCCCTGCCCGTTGGCCGGATAGTCGGCGGCGATCTGCTCCGACAGCTCCGCGATCTTGTCCTTGATCTGCTGCTCGGTGACGAGCACGGAGGCGATTTCGCCCTCGTACACGGGTCATTCCCCTCGTGTGGTGGGTTGGGAGGTGAGGCAGAGCCTGCCACGGCACCGGCTCGCCTCCAAGTTGCCGGGTAGCCACACACCGCCCTGACCACGCCACCGGGCGACGAGGTCGTCGACCGCCCGCAGGTGCGCGTCGGTGAGCTCGCGCACACCCGATTGCAGCAACCACCTGCGAAGAACCCGCCGCCGCAGTGCCGCGGGCTCGGCCTCCAGAACGCCGGTATCCAGTCCTCCGGGGCCGCCCGCGCGGGTGAAGATCAGGTCCGCCAGTGTGTCCAGCGCCTCATTGTCTTCACGCAGCTGCGCCGCCGTGCGAGCGAGCGCGGCGGCGACTCCGCCGTTGAGGACGTCCTCCAGCAACGGCAGGACTTCGGTGCGCAACCGGACGCGCGTGAACCGCGGTTCGGCGTTGTGCGGGTCGTGCCACGGTTCGACGCCGAGTTCGGCGCACGCCGCCCGGGTCGTCGCGCGCGGCACGGCGAGCAGCGGCCGTCCCCACGGCGGGTCGTGCGGCCGCATCCCGGCGACGCTGCGCGGGCCGGAGCCGCGGCCGAGCCCGAGCAGGACCGTTTCGGCCTGGTCGTCGAGGGTGTGGCCGAGCAGGACGAGGCCGTGCCCGGCCAGCGCCCGGTAGCGGGCCTTGCGCGCGGCGGCTTCCGGGCCGCCCGGGCCGGTCACGTCGGCCCGGCGCACCTCGGCTTCGTCGACGCCGAGGGACTTCGCGGCGGCGGCCGCGTCGAGCGCGATCTTCGCCGAACCCTCCTGCAGGCCGTGGTCGACGACCAGCGCGCGGACGACGTGCCCGCGGCGGTGCCCGACGTACGCGGCGGCCTCGGCCAGCGCGAGCGAGTCGGCGCCGCCGGAGACCGCGACGCAGATTTCGGACGGGGCTGCGGTGCTCTCCATGCCCGCCAGGAAGCCGCGCACGGCCCGGCGGACGGCCGCGACCGCCGGCCCGGTCATCCGTGCAGGCGCCGGACCCACGCCGCCGGATCGGAGATCTCGGCGCGCGACGGCAGGGTGTTCGGCGACCGCCAGACGGCGTTGAAGCCGTCCATGCCGACGGCGTCCACGACGTGCTTCGTGAACTTCGCGCCTTCTTCGTACTGACGGATCTTCGCGTCGACGCCGAGCAGCGCCCGCAGCAGCCGGTCGAAGACGCCGCCGCCCTTGCGCCGGGCGGTGAACCGCGCGCGGATCGTGTCGACGCTCGGCACGACCTGCGGCCCGACGGCGTCCATCACGTAGTCGGCGTGGCCCTCCAGCAGCGTCGAGAGCGCCAGCAGCCGGTCGAACACCGCGCGTTCCTTCGGCGACTGGAGCAGCTCGGCCAGGTTGAGCTTGGGGCCCTGCTTGATCGCGTCGGGCAGCCGGCCGAACAGGTCGGCGAGGCTGTCGCTGCCGCCCCCGGCGAGGCCGGAGACGAGCCGCTCGACCTCGTCGGCGAAGTAGTCGCGCAGCCACCGGACCGCGGTGAACTGCAGCCGGTGGGTGCACTCGTGCAGGCAGACCCAGAGCCGGAAGTCGTGGCCGGACACGTCCATCGCGCGCTCGGCGGCGACCACGTTCGGCGCCACCAGCAGCAGCCTGCCCTCCTTGTCGGGCCCGCCGAAGGGGTCGTACTGGCCCAGCACGCGGCTGGCGAGGAAGGCCAGCACCAGCCCGGTCTGCACGCCCGCGCCGCCGGCCAGGATCGGCCCGAGCGGGCCGCCCTGCTGCGGCAGGGCCCGCCCGGTCAGCGCGTTCAGCCCGGCCGCGGCCGACCGGACCCAGCCGGGCCGGTCGACGACCTCGCCGGGCAGCAGCGGCAGGTCCAGCCCCAGGTTCGTCAGCCCGCGCACGTGCCCCTCGGCCTCGACGGTCAGCTCGCGCAGGTCGGCGACGGCTTCTTCGGCCTGTTCGCGCGGAACCTGCGGGCCGCCGCGCACGAGCAGCGCGCCGGTCTGCGCGGCGATCGCCCAGTCGACCATGGGCCGGGTCTGCGTTTCCTGACTCACCCTTCCGACGCTACCTGCCCCGGCGCGGGTTTCCGGCCACGATCTTCGTACGGTTCGGCCTCCGCTACGCGCAACCGCACTTTCGGAGGCTCGTGGCGAGGGCGTCGATCGCGTCGCGGCCGGATTCGGTGTCGGAGCCGTTGGACATGAACGCGAAGACCAGCACCCGGCCGTCCTGGTCGAGAACCAGCCCGGCCAGGGTGTTGACGCCGGTGAGCGTGCCCGTCTTGGCCCGCACCCAGCCCCGGCCGGCCTGCGACGCCGGCGTGTCGAACCGCTTGTCCGCGAGGGTGCCCGAGCCGCCGGCCACCGGGAGGCCCGCCAGCACCGGGCGCAGCTTCGCGGTGCCCGGGTTCTTGCCCTCCGGCGCCGCCGCGGCCGCCAGCAGCTGGGTCAGCAGCCGCGCCGGGATGCGGTTCTGCGACGAGATGCCGCTGCCGTCGGACAGCACGACGCCGGTGACGTCGAAACCGTGGTCCTTCAGGACCTTGATGGTCGCCTTGGCGCCGCCGGCGTAGCTCGCCTCCTCGCCGTTCGCGAGCGCGACCTGCCGGGCGACTGCCTCGGCGAGGACGTCGTCGGACAGCTCCATCAGGTCGGACACCAGCTCGGTCAGCGGGGCCGACTTGACCTCGGCGACGACCTTCGCGCTCTTGGGCGCGGTCGCCTGGCCACCCGCGGAGGCGCCCAGCTTCGAGGCGATCGACTGGGCGAGCGCGCTGCCCGCGTTCGCCGTGCGCTGCGAGTTGTTGTCCTTGGGGTTGATGCGGCCGCCGTCGGCCATCACGGGCGCCATCTGCGTCGCGTACGTCGACGGCGCGTCACCCGCTTCCCAGCCCGGCGCGGTCGTCGCCCCCTTGAACAGGGTCAGGTCGACCTGCACCTTCTTGACGCCCGGCACCGCCTTCTTGACCTGCGCGACGAGGTCGTCGACGTGCGCGGCCCCCGGGTACAGGGGCGAGTCGGTGCCCAGCGGCAGGTTGGTGAGCGTCGTGTCGCCGCCGCCGACCAGGATCACCGTGCCCGGGTCCGCGCCCTGCACGATCTTGGTCGACAGGCGCAGGTTGTGGTCCAGCGACAGCAGCGCGGCCGCGGACGTGAGCACCTTCGTCGTCGACGCGGGCGTCACCGGGGTCGCCGAGCTGTGGTCCCACAGCGTGGTCCCGGTCACCGGGTCGACCACGCTGCCGGTGAGCTGGCCGAGCGCGCCGCTGCCGGCCGCGCCGGCCAGCGCGGACTTGACGCCGTTGGCACTCGGCGCGGTGCCGGCCGTGGCGGGTCCCTGCAGCTGGTGCGTCGCCGAGGCGGGCGAGGGCGGGTCCCCCTTGGGCGCGTTCGGCGCCCACGGCAGGGCCAGCCGGTTCGCCACCTTCGGCATCGCGGCGGCGACCCCGCCACCGGCCAGCACCAGCAGGACGACCACGACCAGCGCGATCAGCTTGCCCTTGCGCCGTTTCTTCGGCGGCTCTTCGCCGGACGGCGCCTCGGCCGCGGGCGGGACCGGCGGCTCGGCGGGCGGCTCGGCCCGCGGTGGCTCGTTGCGCAGCTGGGGCTGCTGCTGGAAGACGCCGGGGAACTGGGTGGGCCGCTCGATCCCGACGGTCGCCTCGGCGTCGAACCGCTGCCCGTCCGGTTCGATCCGCTGCGGGCGGGCCAGCGTGCCGGCGGACGCCGAGGGCACCACCCCGCGCGGCGGCTCCGGCGGCAGCGCGGGACGGCGGTCGCCCGGCTCGGCCGGCCGGTCGCCGGCCCGCTCCTCGCGCAGCTCGATGCGCTGGCTCCAGGGTGCGTCGGCCCGCTGCTGGGCGTCGGTGCGCTGCTGCTGGGATTCCGGACGCTGCTGCTGAGGTTCCGGGCTCTGCTGCTGGGCCTCGGCACGCTGCTGGTCGTCGCGGCGGTTCAGCTGCTCTTCGCGGCGTTGCTGCTCCTCGCGCCACAGCTGCAGCTCTTCGCGCCACTGCTGCTGCGGCTCCTCCGGGCGATCCTGCTGTTCGCGAGACCAGACATCGCGCTCGACCGGCACCACCGGCGTCGGCTGCTTCACCTCGATGAACTGGGTGCTCTCCGCGGCCGGCTTCGGCTGCTCGACGCGGATGTACTCGGTGCCCTCTTCGGCGGGCTTCGGCGGCTGCTTGGGTTCGCGGCTGCCGAGCCGGTCGGCCAGGTCCTGCTTCGGCGGGGCCGGCGGCGGCGCGGGCTCCTCCGCGGGCACGTTGAGCCCCGGGATCGGCTCAGGCGGCACGTTCGGCGCGAACCACGACCCCTTCGGCGCGTCGCTGCCTGTGACCTTGGGCACGCCGGCGCGGTCGCCGCCGGCCGCCGGCGGGTCGGGCAGGGCCATCGGAGTGGTCTCCCGCGCGCCGGACGACGAGCGGTCTTCGTCCGACGAAGGCCACATCGGCTGGTCGTTTTCCGGCACCCACCACTCCTTCTCACCTGCCCCGGAAGGGGCCAAGCTCACATGCCGCGAGGCCGACATCGATGCGACCCCGCGGCAGGGCGTAGTCCACACTAGGAGACGTCAAGACAGTCATGAAGGTTGCCGCCCACGACGCGTGGTGCCTGGATCCGACAGAAGAAGCAGCGAGGACGGCGTGGAGTTCGACGTCACGATCGAAATCCCCAAAGGGGAGCGCAACAAGTACGAGGTCGACCACAAGACCGGCCGCATCAAACTGGACCGGACCCTGTTCACGGCCACGCAGTACCCGGCCGACTACGGCTTCATCGACGACACCCTCGGCCAGGACGGCGACCCGCTCGACGTGCTCGTCCTCGTGCAGGAGCCGACGTTCCCGGGCTGCCTGATCCGCTGCCGCGCGATCGGCATGTTCCGGATGACCGACGAGAAGGGCCCGGACGACAAGGTCCTCGCGGTCCCGACGAACGACCCGCGCCTGGAGCACCTGCGCGACATCCACCACCTGAACGAGTTCCACAAGCTGGAGATCCAGCACTTCTTCGAGGTCTACAAGGACCTCGAGCCCGGCAAGAGCGTCGAAGGCTCGTCCTGGGTCGGCCGCGCCGAGGCCGAGAACGAGATCGCCCGCTCGTACGAGCGGGAGACCGACCGCCTGGCCAAGGAAGACGCCAACGGCGGCCACTGAGCCCACGAAAAAGGCCCCCTCGGATCTCCCGAGGGGGCCTTTTTCACGCCGTCAGTGCGCCAGGGCGAGCGCCGGGGCGGCCTCTTCGGCCTCCGCGCGCTGCTCCATCGCCGATTTGTCCGACAGCGGCTTCTCCTTGAGGAACCACACCAGCACGAAACCGGCGGTCAGCACGATCCCGCCGACCAGGAACACCGTGCTCATCGACTCGGCGAAGCCCTGCAGGATCGGCCGGGCCAGCGTCGGGTCGAGCGTCGACAGGAACGACGTGTCGTTGACGTCCAGGGCTCCGCTCTTCAGCTGCTGCGCGAAGGCGGGGTTCCGGCCCAGCGCCGACACGTAGGCCGGGCTGGTCAGCGCCGAGCGGATGGCGTTCGCGATCCGGTCGCCGACCGTGCCGAACAGGATCGACAGGAACACCGCGGTGCCCGCCGTGCCGCCGATCTGCCGGAAGAACGTCGCCGCCGAGGTGGCGACGCCGATGTCCTGCGGGCGGACGTCGTTGGTCGCGGCCAGCACCAGGGTCTGCATCGAGGAGCCGAGGCCGAGGCCGATCACGAAGGCGATCACCATGACCAGCGCCAGCGAGGTGTCGACGGTGATCGTCGACAGCGCGAACAGCGCCGCCGCCATCAGGCCGATCCCGGCCACCGCGAACATCTTGTACCGGCCGGTGGCCGCGATGATCCGGCCGCTGGTCAGGCTGGCGACCATGATGCCGAGCGTCAGCGGCAGCATCTGCAGGCCGGCCTGGGTCGGCGTCGCGCCCTTGACGATCTGCAGGTAGAGCGGCAGCGACATCATCGCGCCGAACATCCCGGCACCCTGCACGACGGTGACGATCGTCGACATCCGGAAGACGGACCGGTTGAACAGGCGCAGCGGCAGCAGGGCGGCGTCGCCCATCCGGCGTTCGATCCCGACGAAGGCGGCCACGCCCAGCGCGCCGACGACGTACATCGCGATCGAAGCAGCGGAGCCCCAGCCCCACTCACGGCCCTGCTCGGCGACGATCAGCAGCGGCACCAGGCCGGTGGCCAGCGCCACGGCACCCCAGTAGTCGACCTTCTGGTCCACGCGGGTGTGCGGGAGGTTCAGCACCTTGGAGACGACGACCAGCGCGGCCAGCGCGATCGGGACGTTGACCAGGAAGACCCAGCGCCAGCCGGTGATGCCGGCGAAGGTGTCGATCCCGGCGAAGAACCCGCCGACGACCGGCCCGGCCACGCTCGAGATGCCGAAGACGGCCATGAAGTAGCCCTGGTACTTGCTGCGTTCCCGCGGCGCGGTGATGTCGGTGATGATCGCCAGCGCCAGCGACATCAGGCCACCGGCGCCGAGGCCCTGGAAGGCGCGGAACGCGGCGAGTTCGTACATCGACGTCGCCATGCCGCTGGCCAGCGAGCCGACCAGGAACAGCGAGATCGCCGTCAGGTACATGGGCTTGCGGCCGTAGAGGTCGGACAGCTTGCCGTACAGCGGCGTCGAGAGCGTCGCGGTGATCAGGTACGCCGTGGTGGCCCAGGCCTGCAGGGACAGGCCGTGCAGCTCGTCGGCGATGGTGCGCATCGAGCTCGAAACGATGGTCTGGTCGAGCGCAGCGAGGAACATGCCGAGCATCAGCCCGGACAGGACGGTCAGGATCTGGCGGTGGGACAGCTTGCCTTTCGTAGCGGCTGCTCCTTCCGCCGTGGTGGTGTCGCTCATGGTGGTCTCCCTCGGAAGCCTTCGGCGTAGTTGCTTGTACCTCTCAACTACTTGCTTGAGCCAAGTATTCCGCGAGACGCTTGTATCGTGCAATCAAATATTCTGTGACGCCGGTCTCGGACACGCCGGAGGCCGCCTCCGGCATCCGGAGACGGCCTCAGGGGTGCTGGATCAGGCGGAGTAGCCCGGGATCGGGAACGGCGCCAGGAACTCGCGGATCTCCGCGGCGATCGTGTCCAGCGCGGACTCCTCGGACGCGGCCACCGCGGTGATCGTGCGGTCGATCCACTCCGCCACCTGCACCTGGTGCTCCGGCCGGAGACCCCGCGTCGTGATCGCGGACGTGCCGAGCCGGATGCCGGACGGGTCGAACGGCTTGCGCGGGTCGAACGGGACCGTGTTGTAGTTCAGCTCGATGCCCGCGCGGTCGAGGGCCTGCGCGGCCGGCTTGCCCGCGACGCCCTTGTTCGTCAGGTCGATCAGCAGCAGGTGGTTGTCCGTGCCGCCGGACACGAGGTCGTAACCGCAGGCGAGCAGGGCGTCGGCCAGCGCCCGGGCGTTGGCCACGATCGTGTGCGCGTACTCGCTGAACGACGGCTGCTGCGCCTCACCCAGCGCGACGGCGATCGCCGCGGTCGTGTGGTTGTGCGGGCCGCCCTGCAGGCCGGGGAACACGGCCTTGTCCACGGCCTTCGCGTGCTCGGCGTCGGACAGGATCATCGCGCCGCGCGGGCCGCGCAGGGTCTTGTGCGTGGTCGTGGTGATCACCTGCGCGTGCCCGACCGGCGACGGGTGCGCGCCGCCCGCGACCAGGCCGGCGATGTGCGCGATGTCGGCGACGAGCACCGCGTCCACCTCGGCGGCGATCTCGGCGAAGGCCGGGAAGTCGATCGTGCGCGGGATCGCCGTGCCACCGGCGAAGATCAGCTTCGGCCGGTGCTGCCGGGCCAGGTCGCGCACCTGGTCGAGGTCGACGCGGCCGGTCTCCTTGGCGACGCCGTAGCGCACGGGGGTGAACCACTTGCCGGTCGCCGAGACGCTCCAGCCGTGCGTGAGGTGGCCGCCGTCCGGCAGCGCCATGCCGAGCACGGTGTCCCCGGGCTGGGCGAAGGCCAGGTAGACGGCCAGGTTCGCCGGCGAACCGGAGTACGGCTGGACGTTCGCGTGGTCGGCGCCGAACACGGCCTTCGCCCGGTCGATGGCGAGCTGCTCGACCTGGTCGATGAACTGCTGGCCCTCGTAGTACCGCTTGCCCGCGTAGCCCTCGGAGTACTTGTTGGTGAGCACGCTCCCGGTCGCCTCGAGCACGGCCTGCGAGACGTAGTTCTCCGAGGCGATCAGGCGGATCTTGTCGTGCTGGCGCTTGGCTTCGTCCTCGACGAGCCCGGCGATGGCGGGGTCGGCGGTGGCGAGCGCGTTCAGTTTCGGCTGGTGTGTCATGGCGTACTCCGGCTCTGGAGTGGCCTTCACCCAGGCGCGCGGTGCCGGCCTCGTCGTCGCTTCCCGGTGGTGCTCCACCTCGATGGCGCCAGTCGCTGCTGCGCGTAAGAGCCTAGTCCACCGCGCTCGAAGCGCGATGCACGTCAATCCACGACCACGACCCCCATCGAGCGGGCCGTGCCGGCGATCGTGCGCATCGCCGCCTCGACGTCGGAAGTGTTAAGGTCCGGCAGCTTCCGTTCGGCGATCTCGCGGAGCTGCTGCGTCGTCAGCTTGCCCGCGACCTCGTGCCCCGGACGCGCGGAACCCTTGTCCCCCAGCACTTTCTTGATGAGGAACGACGTCGGGGGTGTCTTGAGCCGGAGCGCGAACGAGCGGTCCTCGAACACCGAGACGACCACGGGGACGATGTCGCCGCGCTGGGCCGCCGTGGCCGCGTCGTAAGCCTTCTTGATCTCGACGAGGTTGACCCCGGTCTGCCCCAGCATCTTGCCGAGGTCGACGACCGGGGCGTTGCCCGCGGTGAGTTCCAGGGTGACCTGGTGGGTGAGTTTCTTCTTCGGAGCCATGCCCCGAAGCTAGAGTCTCCAGTTACTGGAGGGTCAAACCGGTTTTGTGCCGGCCCGGTGCCGGCGCGCCAGCTCCTGGTAGATCGCCGCGTTGTGCTCGACCCACATCCGCGCCGAGTCGGTCAGCGGGACGAACTTCTTCGCCGGGCTGCCCATCGCGATGACCTCCTCGGGCACCTCCGTCGACGGCGTGACCGTCGCCCCGGCCGCGACCAGCGCCCGCGCGCCGATCTTCGCCTTGTCGAGCACGGTCGAGCCGTTGCCGATCAGCGCCTGCTCCCCGATCGTGCAGTCGTGCACCAGGCACTGGTGGCCCACGGTGACGTTCCTGCCGACCTCGCAGACGCCGTCGTTGACGTGGATCACCGAGTTGTCCTGGATGTTGGCGCCCTCCCGGATGACGATCCGGCCGAAGTCGGCCCGGATCACCGCGCCGAACCAGACCGAGGCGTCCTTCTCGACGACGACGTCGCCGATGAGGGTGGCGGTGGGGGCGATCCAGGCGTCCGGGTGGACCTGCGGGCTGAGCCCTTCGAACGAGAACAGAGGCATGCCCGCACCCTAAACCGCGCAGGCCCCCTTCCCCGGCCGAGCGGGGAAGGGGGCCGTTCGCGAGCCGCGGCCGGTTGCTGGGGGTCAACCGGTGATCGCGGCGTTGATCAGGAGGTCGACGGCCTGGTCGTTGCGCGTGGTCTGCGGGACGATCTGCGTGTCACGCGGGTAGAAGCCCGGGTTGCTGCCCGTCGGGTACATCTCGAAGGTGAAGCTCCAGATCTTGTGCGTCGCCCACATCCAGTCGTTGACGCTGCCGTCGGTGATGTAGAGGTCGCTGGACTGCTCCGGCGTGTAGCCGTTGGTGGCGGCCATCTGCTTGCCGAGTGTCTGGAACTTCTGCGCCTCGGCCGCGGTCATGCCGGTCGCGGTGTCGGCGTAGGTGTAGCCGAAGGGCCAGAGCACCAGCTCGGAGTAGGTGTGGAAGTCGATGTGCGTCTTGATCTGCTGGACGCCGCCGACGACCCGCGAGTTCACCCAGTTCGAGACGGCCCGGGTCTCGGGCGCCGAGAAGGCCGCCGTGCCGCGGTAGGTCTCGCTGGACGTCGAGCCCGACGAGCCGCCGCAGCAGCCCCACTTGTAGCCCCAGTTGCGGTTGGTGTCGGTGCCGGGGCCCTGGCGGTTCTTGCGCCAGCTGTGGAACGTGCCGCCGGAGATGTCGTACTCGGAGCCGTCCGGGTTGACGCTGGGGATCACCCAGATCTCGGTGCTGTCGACCAGCCGCTTGATCGCGCTGTTCGTGGCGTATCCGCTGGTCAGCCGGTCGACGATGTGCAGGCACATCTCGGTGGTGAGGTGTTCGCGGGCGTGCTGGTTGCAGGTGAAGAGGACCTCGGGCTCGTTCTCGTCGGTGGCGGCGTTGTCGCTGATCTTGATCAGCGAGAGCGCCCGGCCCTCGTACGACGTGCCGGCGCTGCCGAGCTTGGTCAGCGACGGGTAGTTCGCGACGGCCTTCTGCAGCTCGGTCTGCGTCTCGGCGTAGGTGTGGTAGCCGGTGTAGCCGGCCGGGAAGTCCTCGACGGTCTCCGTGCCCTGCGGCCGGTTCACCTTGCCGAGCGACTTGACACCGAAGCCGAGCGCGCGCAGCTGGGCGGCTTCGCCGGGGTTGGCGATGACGGTGGTCGTCGCGCCTTCGGCGTCGAGGATGTCCGCGCCGGTGCGCGCGACCTCGGTGCGCTGCTGGGCGGTGGCGGCACCGGTGATCTCGTAGACCTGCGGGCCGCCGGGCTGGGCGGCACCGGCCTGGCCGCCGACGGTGAGCACCAAGAGGGCGGCCGCGGCCGCTGCCATGCACGTTCGTGTGCGCATCACGTCTCCTGCTCTCGGGGGTTCCTCGACCTTGGCCGGAGCCGGACGGAGGGCGCAATCCGGAGCAGTACGGATCTATTGGCGGTTTCTACCCGTAGTTCGCGAAGCAGAGCGCCTCGATGTCGGCACGCAGCGTGGCGAACGGCCGCGGGCGCACGCGCTGCTGGACGACCGTGCCCAGCAGGTAGGACAGCAGCGCCCGGGCGCGGGCCCGCGGGTCGTCGACGTCGAGCGGGGCGAGGAGCTCGGCGAGCAGTTCGGTGAGCGAGGTGAGCATGACGTCGATGGCCTGCGGGTGCTGGGCACGGCCGGCGGCGATCCAGTACTCGAACCAGAGGAAGGCGGCGTTCGGGTTGGCGGCGAAGACGCTCAGGTACTCCTCGAGGACGGCGAAGAGCCGCTCGCGGGGTTCGTCGTGCTTCGCGGCGACCTCGCGCAGGCCCGCGGCGAAGGCGGTGATGTGCGCAGCCATGGCCCGGTCGATGAGGACGTCGATGTCGGCGAAGTAGTAGTGGATGGCGCTCTTGGTGAGCGGGCCGGCGTCGGCGATGGCCCGCACGGTGCACCCGGCGAGGCCATCGCGGGCGAGCACGACACGGGCGGCTTCGACGATCTGTTCCTGCTTGGCCAGCTGGTTGGGCGAGAGCCGCTCGCTGCGACCGGGGACTGCGCTCACGGTGATTCTCGTTACCTTCTTCCTGGACGTCAGCCTGGAAATCCTAGGGCAGACGTCCTGTGGGTGGCGTTCGGGTGAAAAACCGGATTGGCCACCCCGCTCCGCGCAGCGGACAATGCCCGGCATGGTGATCTCAGGGGACAAGGGGCTCAGCCCGGCTGCGCGCAGCCAGCTGGAGAAGGAAATCGCGAACTTGCGCGCACAGCGGGAGGCCCTCGCGCCGCAACCGGGCGAGCAGGAGCGCACGGGCGACGCGGCGGACCAGGCGGACGTGATCGACCGCGCAGAGGCAGCGGCCCGCCTCGACCGCCAGATCGCCGACCTGGCGGCCAAGATGGAACACGGCGGCTACGGCAACAGCCAGCTCCCGGACGGCACGGTGGTGTCACTGCGCTTCCCGGACGGAGACGAAGAGACGTTCCAGGTGGTGACGGTCCCCGGCGAGGATGCGGACGCGATCACCTCGGACAGCCCGTTGGGCCTGGCCTTGGTGGGCGCCAAGGCGGGCGACGAGATCACCTACCGAACGCCCCGAGGCGACGCCAAGGCCACGGTGGTGAAGGTAACGCCGCCGAAGTAGTACGTCCCCACGAAGGGCCCCCGGCGTCAGCCTGGGGGCCCTTCGCTGTCTGGATTCGACCCGGACGAGTGGTTCCAGAACAAATCCGCGCCCAGGGCGACCACGACTGGGGTCTGGGGAGGGCACCCTGCTCTCGAGGGCAGCGGGCTTTCACCTGCGCCTCCGGGAATCGAGCCCCCGACCCATTGATGAGCAAAGACCGGACTCCGCGCAGACCTCTCCGGAATGCTCACCTTTTACGCCGAATCGAGGGGACGCCTCGGCGAGCACGGACCGCCGAGCGGCCGATCCACTAGCCGGCCGGTGTGCAGGCCTCGGGGCACGTCGGCGGTACGGGACGCTCGTGTCTACTGAAGCCATCGTCACCCGCATCGCGGAGATGTCGACCGGCAGCCTCTGGGCCCTCGTGGCGCTTTTCGCCGTAATCTTCAGTGGCGCATTCCTCCTCGTGCGCCAGTTCCTGAAGAATCGCCAGCCCGGCGACCGCGTTCGAGTCAAAGCTCCCTTCTTCGAGATCGAGGCCGGCCCTCCACCGGTCGCCGAGGCTCAGCTCCAAGAGCAGCGCAACGACGATGACGGGACGACGCCCAAGCCGAAGGGGACCAGCCCGCCAGTCGCCCGATCTCCTCGACGCACTGGCGGAGCCGAGCAACGTTGAAACCGACCGGCTCGCTGGTCGAGGGTGCGACTGTCGAACCCGTGTTCACCACGGACTTCGTCGGGCCCGTCATCGGCAGGCTCATGCCGCTGCCAAGCAGCCCTTGGCTGGGTGAATCTGCGGACTTTCTCCGCCCACCAGCCGGGGGCCTAGTCACCCAGCAGACGAGTCAGGCCCCACCCGAGGTATCTCGGATGGGGCCTGACCTGCGGAGCCGCCTGGGGGAATCGAACCCCCGACCTATTCATTACGAGCAGAATTCGTCACTTGTTGACCTTGGTCGCAGGGCTCTGACCTGTAGGTTCATAGTCTCCAGGCGTCCGTGGACGTCCGTCGCTTGCCGCCCTGATTGCCCCTCAGTTCGACACTCAGCAAACGCCAACGCGGCTGGACCAGCGGAGGCGCAGTTCCCCGCGTGGCAACCCATTACATGACCCGTGTAACTCATCGATTCGATCATCACGAGACAGCAGAGACCGGCTCGCGAGCGAGCCGGGAGTCCCTTGACCTGCGTATGTCCAGCAGACTTGGAGCTGAGACCTCGTCGTTATCAAGGCAAGACGCGACACGAACTGCTCACTGCGAGCCCCTGGCCCACGCTTCAGTGTCCGTATACGTCCACCAACGACTACGGGCTAAACCCGGCGCTTGTCACTCAGTTCGTCGCTCACCGCGCTGTCCTGACGAGAAGAACGTGCCGGCCACAACTTCAGGCCCGAATCTACGGGTCTGTCAAACGAGCGGTGTAACTCGGGTTGAAGGGGAACTATTTGCGTCCGGCGGCCAGGCGGCCGTCGAAGGCGATCTCGAAGGCGTTGAGGGCGGGTTTCCAGCGCATGGTCCAGCGTTTGCGGCCGGTGCCTGTTGGGTCGAGGCTCATGATCGCCATGTAGACGCACTTGAGCGCGGCCTGCTCGTTGGGGAAGTGCCCGCGGGCTTTCACGGCGCGGCGGATGCGGGCGTTGACGCTTTCGATCGCGTTGGTCGAGCAGATCACCCGCCGGATCTCCGGGTCGAACGCCAGGAACGGCACGAACTCCGCCCACGCGTTGTCCCACAACCTGACGATGGCCGGGTATCGGGTGCCCCAGACCTCGGCGAATTCTGCGAACCGCTCGCGAGCGGCGGCCTCGGTGGGCGCGGTGTAGACGGGTTTGAGTGCCCTGGCGATCGCGTCCCAGTGCTGGCGGCCGGCGTAGCGGAAACTGTTGCGCAGCAGGTGAACAACGCACGTCTGGGTGATCGTGGCCGGCCAGACCGCGGTGATCGACTCGGGCAGGCCGGTCAGCCCGTCGCAGACGACCATGAGCACGTCAGAGACGCCGCGGTTCTTCAGCTCGGTGAGCACGTGCAGCCAGTGCTTGGCGCCCTCGCCGCCCTCGCCGGCCCACAAGCCGAGGATGTCGCGACGCCCTTCGCAGGTCACCGCCAACGCGACATAGATCGGCCGGTTGGCGACCTTGCCGTCGCGGATCTTGACGTGGATCGCGTCGATGAAGATCACCGGATAGACCGGGTCGAGGGGCCGGTTCTGCCACTCGACCATGCCCTCGATGACCTTGTCAGTGATCGTGGAGATGGTCTGCCGGGACACCTCGGCGCCATAGACCTCGGCTAGATGCGCGGAGATCTCCCGGGTCGTCAGGCCTTTCGCGGCCAGGGAGATCACCATCTCGTCCACGCCGCCCAGGCGTTTCTGCCGTTTGGCCACGATCTTGGGTTCGAAGCTGGCGTCCCGGTCCCGCGGCACGTCGATCTGGACCGGGCCGACGTCGGTGAGCACGGTCTTGGAGCGGGTGCCGTTGCGGGAGTTTCCGGTCCCACGGCCGGCCGGGTCGTGCTTGTCATAGCCAAGGTGGTCGGTGATCTCGCCCTCGAGTGCTGACTCCAGCAGCCGTTTGGTCAGCTGCGCCAGCACCCCGCCCTCGCCGGTCAGCGCCAGCCCACCGGCCTTCGCGCGGCTCACCAGCTGCGCCACGAGCTGCTCGTCCAAGCCGTCCAGGCCGGTCTCGGGCGTCGAGTCCTCAGCGTTCTCCACGCCGGACATCATGTCGGTCATCAGGTGCACTTCCATGATCAGGAGTTACACCGCTCGTTTTACAGTCCCCGATCTACACGACGACTCCCACTCGACAGCTCTTTGCGTCGCCCCAACGGTGGCGAGGGGGCTGTTGCATTCTGAGCTAGTTCGACGACTCTAGGTTGCATCACCTGGGATCAGCATGTCGACGAGGGGAAAGATAGCCGTGGGTATCGAAGTCGTGTTGGGGGCTTTGATCGCTTGGGCCGCGAGCAAGGCGCGCCGAGCGGGCAAAGCGCTGGACGGTGTGACCGACGAGGTTGTCGATGGTCTTGCGGTCAAGGCGCGAACGAAGATTTTAGAGCTGGTACTGGGCAAGGTTGGCGACACACCAGCTGTGAAGGCGCTGGAGGCGGAGGTCGCCACGGGCGGCGAGGTGTCCGAGTTAACCCGGACCAAGGTGGAGCTGGCGGTAACAGCCGCGGAACGTGATGACACCCAGTTCGCTCAGGCCCTGCAGGCGGCAGTGGCAGAGGCGTTATCGCACGGTGGAACAGTCGCAATGCCCGGCGGGACGGTGATCACCGGCACGGCCAGCACCTCCGGATCGGGGGATGCATTTGGCGCAGTTGGTGCGGTGTACAAGGGGCAGGCGCCGGACCCTCAGCAGCCGGACCGGGCATAGCGCCGCTCGGCCCGGCGACCACCTATGCAGCCCAACCGGCGCCGGCGTCCACCAAGATCACCGGGCACGGCCACGCTGGCCCGGGCGGCACCGCAATCGGTGCAGTCGAACAGCTCATCATCAGCTCAGCTACCGAACCGGAATCCGCGGCGGTCGTCGAGGCACTGCGCCCGGGGCGGACCGCAGGTGTGTTCGTGGGCCGGGAAACTGAGGTGAAGCAGCTACTCGAGCTCCTCGGCCCCGCCCAGGCGAACGAGAAGGGCGCCGATGGCCACAGCGCCACGTCGGTGGTGGTGTCGGCAGTATCAGGAATGGGCGGAATCGGCAAGACCGCCCTGGCTGAACGCACCGCGCTGCTCGCCGCCGAACAGGGCTGGTTCACCGGCGGAGTCCTGCGGGTCGACCTGCGGGGCAACACGCCAGGCCGACCGCCGGTACGGCCGGAACAGACCTACGGCTGGCTGCTGCGAGAGCTGGGCCTGAACGCCGAGCAGGTGCCCAGCACGATCGACGCGCAGGCTGGTGCCTACCACCAGCTCCTCGATCAGCTTGCCACCGCCGGCCAGCGGGTGCTGCTGGTATTGGACAACGCCGCCGACGCCACCCAAATCGAAGACCTGCTGCCACGTCATCCCGCGCACCGGGCATTAATAACCACCCGCGATGTCCTGGCGCTACCCCGCGCCCGACGGATCTCTCTGGATGTTTTGCCCGAGCCCGACGCGGTCGTGATGCTGACGCAGCTTTTGCGCGAGGCTGATCCGCAGGACTTGCGCCCAGACGGTGATTCGGCTGCTGTTGTGCGACTGGTCAAGTTGTGCGGCCGTCTGCCGTTGGCGGTGGAGATCGTGGCCGCGATCCTGATCGACGAACAGTCCCTACCAGTGGCGGAGCTGGTTGCCCAACTGAGCGACGCAGATACTCGACTTACCGGCATCACCCACGCCATCGGTGACGTCGAGGCGGTCATCGACTTCTCCTACCGGCGTCTCGCCGCCCGAGACCCGGACGCCGCCGCGCTGCTGCCCCTCCTGACGACCAACCCCGGCCCGGACTTCGCCACTGACTCCGCTGCAGCTTTGGCAAACGTAGAGGTGACGTTGGCCGCGCCGCGGTTGCGAGTTCTGCGGGCTGCGTCACTGCTGCAGCACACGCCTGCGGGCCGGTGGCGGCTACACGACCTGGTGGCTCTCTACGCCCGCAGCCTGATCACCCCCGATATCGCCGCCCTGGCCACGACCCGCCTTCTGGATTACTACAGCGTTACTGCGGATGCGGCCGACGATCACCTGCGGGCGCTCCCCGGACAACCAGTCCCGGACCGCTTCACCGTCCGCCAGGACGCCATGAACTGGTTCGATGCTGAGCACACCAACTTGGTTGCCGCGGTCGCCCATGCCCTAAACACGGGCCACCTCGCCCATACCATTAACCTCGCCAGCTACCTGGGTAGGTACTTGACCTGGCGACGGTTCCTGCAGGACTGGGTCACCGTTGCCATCCACGCCTCCACCGCCGCCATGGCCCTCGACCACCGACCGACCTCCGCCGCGGTGTGGAACAACCTCGGGAGCGCGCTGCAGGAGGTCCGGCGGTTCGACGATGCCATCACCGCCTACGAACAAGCCCGCGACCTCTACCAGGAACTCGGCGACCGCCACGGCGAAGGCGCTGCCTGGAACAACCTCGGCATCGCGCTGCAGCAGGTGCGGCGGTTCGACGACGCCATCACCGCCCAACAGAACGACCTTGAAATCTGTCAGGAGCTCGGTGATCGCCACGGCGAAGCCATGGCATGGGGCAACCTTGGGAACGCGCTGCAGCAGGTGCGGCGGTTCGACGACGCCATCACCGCCCACGAACAAGCCCGCAACCTCTTTCAGCAGCTCGGCGACCGCCACGGCGAAAGCAATGCCTGGAACAACCTCGGGAACGCGCTGCGGCAGGTGCGGCGGTTCGACGACGCCATCACCGCCCACGAACAAGCCCGCAACCTCTACCAGGAACTCGGCGACCGCCACGGCGAAGGCGCTGCCTGGAACAACCTCGGGAACGCGCTGCAGCAGGTGCGGCGGTTCGACGACGCCATCACCGCCCACGAACAAGCCCGCAACGTCTACCAGGAACTCGGCGACCGCCACCGCGAAAGCGGTGCTTTGAACAACCTCGGCATCGCGCTGCGGCAGGTGCGGCGGTTCGACGACGCCATCACCGCCTACGAACAAGCCCGCTACCTCTACCAGGAACTCGGCGACCGCCACCGCGAAAGCGGTGCTTTGAACAACCTCGGCGTCGCGCTGCAAGAGATCCGGCGGTTCGACGACGCCATCACCGCCCACGAACAAGCCCGCAACGTCTACCAGGAACTCGGCGACCGCTACGGCGAAGGCAATGCCTTGAGCAACCTCGGGAGCGCGCTGCGGCAGGTGCGGCGGTTCGACGACGCCATCACCGCCTACGAACAAGCCCGCGACCTCTACCAGGAACTCGGCGACCGCCACCGCGAAGCTATGGCGTCAAACAACCTCGGGAACGCGCTGCAGGACGTGCGACTGTTCGACGACGCCATCACCGCCTACGAACAAGCCCGCAACGTCTACCAGGAACTCGGCGACCGCCACCGCGAAAGCGCTACCTGGAACAACCTCGGCGTCGCGCTGCAAGAGATCCGGCGGTTCGACGACGCCATCACCGCCCACGAACAAGCCCGCAACCTCTACCAAGAACTCGGCGACCACCACCGCGAAGGCATAGCGTGGAACAACCTCGGGAATGCGCTGGCAGACGGCGCGCGGAGCATTGAGGCAGTGCATGCATGGGGCAATGCGCTTGCAGCGTTCGAGAACGCTGGTGACGGTGAGCAAGCCGCCCGGCTTCGAACCTTGCTGGCCAGCCATGAACCAAACGAGTCGGGCTGAGAGGCCACTCTTCTCCCTGCCGGTCCACGATGCCAATCAGGATTCTGAGGGTCCGAAGCCGCAGCTGATCCCCTCCACTTTTCGCTGCGGCCAGCGAAGGTGACGAGCCCTACTCTAGGAGGCCTTGATCAAGCCCATACGGTCAGCCATGCCGCGGACCTCCCGAGCTACACCTTCGCGCCGGGCGCGGGCAAGCATGGTGGAGATAATCTCCCGCACAAACGGGTTGGTACGCGTTCGGATGCGCCCCAGCTTCTCGGCTTTGACCAGCAAGGCGAGCACCTCCTCATCGGGACGCCGAATGCCGTAAAGCGCGCGGGCGTGCTCGATCAGGAACGTGGTGCGACGCGAGTCGATCGTCAACTCGGCCGGATCAACGGTCGCCGCCAACTGCGCAGCTTCGGCGTGGTCGCCGCGTTCGAGGGCTGATGAGATGCGCCAGAGCACGACGTTGGCTGGGCTGAACAGCAGGAAGTTCCGGTTGCCGTACTCGACGTGCTCGGCCAGGCCGGCGGCCTCGTCGAGCGCTGCGGTGGCGTCGCCGCCCAGGACGGATTCGGTGTAGCCGGTGGTGAGGGTGAGCGCGCCGCGGACGTCGTAGGCGTCGGGCGGCACGTAGTCCAGGGCGCGTTCGGCGAGCTTGGAGGCTCGCTTGTGGGCGCCGAGGCCGGAGAGGGCCTGAGTGCGCGCGAATTCGGCGAGGGCGATCCAGGCGGGTTCGCCGAGGCGCTGCGCTGCCTCGTGGCCGCGATCGGCGGCGATCCAGGCCAGCTCGAACGCCCCCAGGCCCTTCGTGAGCAGGGCCGTGGTGTGGGTAGCGGTGACGAGCGAGCGGAGCGCGTCCGGCTTGTCGACATGGGTGTGCAGGGCCAGCAGCAGCTCAGGGAGCCGGGCGCCGACCTCGGCGTCTTGGTTCGCTTGCCGCAGCGCTGCGACCAGCTGTGTTTCGGACAGCAGCTGCGCAAGGTCGCCGATCGGCGGCTCGGTGCCGTCGAGGTCGGTGCTCAGCAGAGCGTCGCGGATAGCGGGGATGGCGGAGTCGGCCTGCGGGTCGCGGATCTCCAGCCCGTCGCCGGTGATGTCGGAGAGGCTGACGCGGAGCGCGCCGGCGATTGCGACCAGGGTTGAGCGCTTGTCGATCGCTGTGCGTTCGTTTTCGATCTTGGACAGGTAGCCCTTCGACAGGCCGGACAGGCCGGCGAGCTGTTCGAGGGACAGGCCACGCCAACGGCGAAGCCGGCGGATCGTGATGCCGATCGAGTCCATGCGCCTCAGGGTACAGACTGGGGTTTCCCAGCAGGAAACGTTCGTGACCTGCATCTTTGTACCGTCACTAACTATGCGTGATCGACGACGTACGCGACAGCACACCGAGGGTGTCGACCAGCTCGGCAGTCCCGCCCAGGTCGAGGTCGAGGTACGGGATGACGACCGGATCGCGCTGACCAGCTCGACGCCCCCAGGCGAGCCGATCCTGTTCAGCGCCGAGTCGGCCGCCCAGCTTCGGAACCAACTGGGTGACGCGTTGACCGTCTCGCTGCGCGACGCTCGCACAACTCGGGGGTGCAAGGCGCCATGACCGCGGAGCACTTCGACGACCGACCGACGTTCTGGTGCGGGGCGTCGCTGTTCAACTCGGGTGGTCAGCGGCTCAACGAGAACGATCTCGATACCTACCGGCATCCGCAGAAGCACGCGGACATGACCGATGCCGACTGGGAACAGGCCGCCGCCGCAGTCCGGGCGTTCGAGGTCGAGCGAGGGCTTCGATGACCGCGTTGGATGACGGGCCGATGACCGGCACCGGCTCGCATCAGGACTTCTGGGAGTGGCACGAGTTCACCGGGGGCGACGGTTGGGCTCACCTGTACCTGGACTCGGAGGTGACCAGTCCGCGGCTCGTCATGCTGCTGCCCTGGTGCCTGACCGACGTCCGCTTCCCGCTGGAGCACGACCGGCCCAGCGTCAGCCGCCGCCGGGTCATCCCGAGGCCCGGCCGGTTCTGCCCCGTCTGCGCGGCCCAGAACGAGCACCGGCGGATCGGGGTGCCACGTGCACGCTCGTGATCGCGAACTGCTCGCTGCGCTCTCCAAGGTCAACTCCAAGATCGGGAGAGTGACGGTCGAGCTGCTGACCCTCCAGGCGGACGACGCGGCCTATGCCGCCGGGCTGCGCACCCTCGGCCGCCAACTCGTCCATATCGGCGTTGCCCTCACCCAGCGCGCCGGAGAACTGGACGGCGCAGAACTTGACGTCTTCTCCCTGCTCATCACCCCCGACACAGAGACCCACGACCGAACGGAGCGGTCTAAACCGTGACCGAAACTCCCTCCGACCAGCCGTCATCGCCCTGGCCGGCGGCCTGCGCGAAGCCCGCACCCAGCGCGGCATCGGCCTGCGCCGACTCGCCGACATGATCGGCATCTACCCCGCCGTGCTGTCGAGCTTCGAACTCGGCCAACGCGCACCACAGGACACGATCGTCGCCCACATCCTCGGAGTCCTACGAGCACCACAACACGTGCGCGAACACCTCATCGACCTGGCCCGCCGGTCCCACGATCGCGACTTGATCGACCGCACCGGACGCGCCGAGAACTACCTGCGCACCGCCTTCGAACAGCGGTGGCTGCCGGCTGGCGGGAAGACCCCGACACCCTCCCGCTACTCCGCGACCGCGCCACCACCGACCCCGGCAAAACGTACGGCGAGCGGCAGTAGAAGCCTTGGCCACAGGCTGGCCCACAGACCCCCACACCCTCCCGCTACTCCGCGACCGCGCCACCACAGACCAAGACGAAGACGTACGACAGGCCGCCGCAACTGCCGTGAACCGATTCAGCTGAGGCAGCTACATCATTGGGAGCCATCGTCACAGCCTGACATTTGCTTTTGCCGAAATGGTTGACTACGGCGTGTCCTTGATCGGTTACGCGCGGCGTCGATGGGCACTTACCGACGGTAAGTCCACCGCCATCGAGCCGGCGATCGGCGGAGCGACTAGCGGCGACAGCTGCCACGTGCACTTATTGGTGAGCAAGCACAGCACAGACACAACTCCACAACTCCGTTGTCCACCCGCGTCGATCCACCACACTGCGCAAGTCCGTGCTTCGGGGCCAGCGGGCGCCGCCAATGCCCACACTCCATCGCGACACCAGTCGCGAGGCAGATCACTGACAACCCGTCAAGCTTCCCTGCGACAGGCTCTTAGTCACGCACTTAGTCACCCCACCAGACGAGTCAGGCCCCATCCGAGGTGTCTCGGATGGAGCCTGACCTGCGGAGCCGCCTGGGGGAATCGAACCCCCGACCTATTCATTACGAGTGAATCGCTCTGGCCGACTGAGCTAAGGCGGCATGTCTCCGGCTCGCGCTGGCGACGATAGCAAGTGTAGCGGAGGCTGCGCGCGTCACTTTTCGGGGGGACCGTCGTTAGGGCCCTATGACGTCGGTCTCACTCCCCGGTTGACCTGTCTGGAGGCTCTGGCACATGCGGCGAAGACTGCCCCGTTCGGTGGCGCTGCCGGCGGCTGCGGCGTTGCTGCTGCTCAACGCGGCTCCTGCGAACGCCGACACCACCTATCCGACGACGCCGATCCCGCAGCCCGCGAATCCGGGGCAGGCGCCGATCTCGGCGCCGATCGGGCCGCAGCCGCTGGGACAGGCCGTCGGGGATGCCGGGACCGCGCTCGGGATCATCCGGTTGCTGCCCAACGCCGTGCCGACGAGCACGATTCTGCCGGGGTTCGGGCAGACGCTGCCGAAGCAGTCGGCGCTCGAGGCCGGGATGGGGCTGTCGAGCGCGTCGGCGAACTCGGATGCCTACCTGAACTACGAGAAGGCCATCGCGCAGGCGTCGCCGTTCGGGCTGTCCGTGGGCGGGAACGCGCCGCAGACTCCCGGCAGCGTCGTGCAGACCGCCTTGCCCGACAACCCGCAGCCGATCAGCGGTGGCCTGAATGCGCCGTCGAATCCGCTGCTCAACGTCGGTTTGCTCAACGGGAGCGCGCACGCGCGGTGGAGCCAGACCCTCGGGCCGTGCGTTGACACCATCGCCGACGCCAGCACGTCCGTGGCCAGCCTGTCGCTGCTGAACGTCGTGCCGTCGATGCCGAACCTCGGGCTGGACGCCCTGAAGCCGAAGCTCGACCCCAGCTCGCTGGCGAGCGGGTTCGATCTGACGAAGGGCCTGCAGAGCCTCGGCGGCCTGCTGCAGGGCGGCGGGCAGACCGCCGCGGACGGCACCGGGTCGCTGCTGAGCCTGCCGAACACGCTGTCGTCGCGGTCGCAGGTGAAGCTGGTCGACATCCCGGGCTCGAAGAACAAGGCCGTGCAGTCGACGTCGACGCTGCAGGCCGCGGACATCGAGATCCTCAAGGGCACGCCGCTCGCGCTGAGCATCAAGGTGGCCAGCCAGCCGACGCTGAAGGTGACCTCCACCGGGGACGCGAAGACGTCCGAGGTCGAGTACACCGCGCCGGTGCTGACCATCGCGGCCGGGGGGAAGACGCTCTACACGCTCGACGCGGCGCACCCGACCAAGGACATCCCGATCGGGCTGCCGCTGAAGGGACTCAGCGACCAGTTCGGGCAGGTCGACGACATTCCGGTGGTCGGCGGCCTGGTTTCGACGCTCACCAAGGGCCTGCAGCAGGTCGGCAACACCGCGGGCACCGTGCTCGACCTCGGTGTGCTGCGGCTGAGCATCGCCGGGCTGGACCAGAAGTCGGCGGACATGACCACGCCGTTCAAGGGGTTCCAGCTGGGCGCGTCGGCGCGGATGTTCGACCTGCAGCTGCTGCCGACGACCAAGCTCAAGAGCCTGCTGCCGGACGACCAGGCGAAGAACCTGCCGTCGTCGCTGGCGCAGCTGTCGCTCGGCGAGCAGATCGCCCGGGCGTACGCGCCCACCGGCGGCGTGGTCTGCGGGACGACGTCGACGCCGCCGCCTGCGGGCGGTGAAGCGCCGAAGGGGCCCGTGAAGAACCTCGCCTACACCGGCGGGGCGTACGACACCGTGCCGCTGTTCTGGACCGGCACGGCGATGCTGCTGCTCGGCGTGGTCATGGTGGCCGCGATGCCGGGTGCACGGCGGCGCCCGCTGGCCGTGGCCGTCGAGGAGAAGCCGTTCAAGCCCTCGCCGCGTCCGCGCGAATGACCCGAGGGGTATGAAGGAGCCCGTCAGGTTCGCCTGGCGGGCTCCTTCGTCTTCAGCCTTGGCGAAGCGTCGTGACCATGGCCTCGACGGCGATGCGCGGCTTCACGTTCAGCTCGATCGCTTCGCGGCATTCCAGCACCGCCTCGAGCCGGCGCAGCGTCGACTCCGTCGTCCACGACGAGGCCGCCTCGCGGATCTGGTCGGCGTGGTCCGGGTGGTTGAGCGTCGCGCCGGAGCGGGTCGCCGTCACCAGGACGTCGCGGTAGAAGCCCGCGAGGTCGACCAGGGCCAGGTCGAGCGTGTCGCGCTGGGTGCGCGTCGCACGGGACTTCTGCTTCTTCTCCAGCTGCTTGACCGCGGCTTCGGCAGCCCGCTTGGCGCCGGCGACACCCTTGCCGACGCCGTCGCCGCCCATCGCGGTCCGCAGCTCGTTGCGCTCGTCCTCGTCGCGGGCCTTGCTGGCCTCGCCCGCGTCCGCCTCGGCCGCGCTGATCAGCTGGTCGGCGCAGGTGAAGACGTCGCTCATCCGGCGGAGGCCGAGCGGGATCCGCAGCACGGTGGCCCGGCGCTGCCGCGCGGCCTCGTCGGTGGCGAGACGGCGCGCGCGGCCGACGTGGCCGCCGCACACCGAAGCGGCCCACTGCGCGCGTTCGGCGTCGACGTGGTCGCGACGCATCAGCACGTCGGCGATCGCCTCCGGCGGCGGCGTCCGGAGCGTCACCAGGCGGCAGCGCGACCGGATCGTCACGGAGACGTCTTCGGGGTGGTCCGAGGGCGCGCAGAGCAGGAACACCGTGCGGTCCGGTGGCTCCTCGACGGCCTTCAGCAGGGCGTTCGACGCGCCTTCGGTGAGCCTGTCCGCGTCCTCGATGATCACGACCTGCCAGTTGCCGGTCGTCGGGCGGCGCGCGGCGGCCTGCACCAGCGCGCGCATCTCGGCGACCGAAATGGACAGTCCTTCCGGGACCACCAGCCGGACGTCGGCGTGCGTGCCCGCCATCGTCGTGTGGCAGCCGGGGCAGGCGTCGCAGCCCGTGCCGGTGCTGCACTGCAGGGCCGCGGCGAACGTCCGGGCAGCCACCGAACGGCCGGAGCCGGGCGGGCCGGTGAGCAGCCAGGCGTGCGTCATCGCCCCCGGCGGCGCGGGCTCACCCGCGACGATCTTGGCGGCGGCCGACGCGGCGGCGCTCAGCGTCTCGACCGCGGGCTCCTGGCCGACCAGCTGGTTCCAGACGCCGATGCGTTCGGTCGTCGTCACTTCGCCTCCACGCGAGGCTCTTCCGGGGTCTCGACGGGCAGGGTTTCCATGGGCAGGGTGACCGGCTTCTCCGTCGTCGGCGCCAGCGCGGCCAGGCGGCCGACGAACACGGCGCGCAACGCGGTGCGGATGCGCTCGGCGACCTCGGCGTCGGTGCCGTCGGCGTCGATCACGACGTACCGGTCCGGGTCCGCCGCGGCCATCTCGGTGAGCAGGTGCTGGACGCGCCACTGGTCGTTCATCGCGGCCGACTTGTCGCGCGGTGCGCCGTTCGGGGCCGCGTCCAGCAGGACGGTCAGGTCGGGGCGCAGGCGGCCGGTCGCCCAGTCGGCGAGGCCTTCGAGCTCGTCGCTGTCGAGTCCGGCGATGGCGGACAGGTGCGCCAGCGGGGAGTCGACAAATCGTTCCATCACGACCACCGAACCGGCGTCCAGCGCCGGCTGGACGTGCCGCTCGACGATGTCGGCCCGCACCGCGGCGGCGGCCAGGGCCTGGGCCCGCGCCCCGGTGAGCGAGGCGCCGGAGACGAGCGCGGTGAGCCGCTGGTCGTCGAGCGCGGGGTCCGCGGCGACGACGACCGGCCGGGTGCCGCCGCGCATCCAGTCGGCGAGGTTGACGGCCTGGATCGCGGTGTTGATCGCGGTGGTGCCCTCGACGGCGATGAGGAAGCCGTTGACGCGCCGCGGCGTGCGGCGCAGCGCGTTGCGCAGGTCGGCGAGGATCGGCTCGGTGCGCTTGTCGTCCATCTGCCGATAGGCGAAGAGGCCGGCGACCAGCGCGATCGCCGCGCCGCCGAGCATCACCGGGCGCGTGCCGTCGATGGTCAGCGGGTTGCCCCAGACGGTGATCGTGTTCCGCTGCACCGCGCCGACGAGCAGCGGGACGGTGACCGTGGTGCCGAACAGGACCAGCTTCATCATCAGCTGGTAGATCGCGTTGATCCGGCCGCGGATGGCGTCCTCGACGCGTGAGCCGATGATCGTCACGCCGGTGAGGAACGCGGTGCCGGCGCAGATGCCGACCAGCACCACGGTGATCAGCGAGATGGTCAGATGCGGGGACAGCGCCACCAGGGCGAGCGAGACCGCGGCCGCGACGATCGAGAGGCCGAACAGCCGGTCGTGCGGGAGCCGGCGGGCGAGCTTGGGCGCGAAGACCATGCCGGTGGCGAGGCCGAGGAAGACGGCGAGGACGAGCAGGCTGAACGCGGAGTCACCGGCCCCCAGGCTGGAGGAGTACGGCTTGGCCGAACCGATCACGGCGCCGCCGGCGACGAACGCGCCGAACGCGCCCACCAGCAGCCCGCGCACGAGCGGCGTGCTGCGGATGAACCGGAAGCCGTCGGCGATCATCGCGCCGATGCCGAGCTTCTCCTCGTCGGCCTGCTTGACCCGCTGTTCCGGCAGCATGTGGACGTTGCGCAGCGAGAGTTCGGGGATCCGGGTGGCGATGAGGATCGCGCTGGCGAGGTAGAGCAGGCCGGTGATGATGACGACGAGCTTCGCGATGTTGAGGCTCGGGTCGCCGGGGAACACGTGGAACGTCGTGTTGACGCCGGTGATGACCGCGTTCGCGCCGGCCGCGGTGATGACGGCGAGCCCGTAGGTCATCACCATGCCGAGCTGGTTGGCCGTTTCGACCTGGTCGGGACGGCGGAGCAGGTTCGGGACGGCCGCCTCTTTCGAGGGGATCCACATGCTCGACGCGCAGCCGACCAGGAAGTTGCCGGCCAGCAGCCACCAAGGCGCGCTGACGATCGCGATGGACAGCAGGAAGACGCACCGCAGCAGGTCGGCGACCACCATCACCTTGCGGCGGTCGAACCGGTCGGCGAGCAGGCCGCCGACCGGGGCGAACAGCAGCCCCGGCGCCAGGCCGGTCAGCACGACGCCGACGAAGGCGAAGTTCTGCGCGAAGTAGTTGTCCGTCAGCTTCGTGGCCAGGCCGGTGAGGGCCAGGATGTTCAGCCAGTCGGCCACGCTGCACAGGTACGTGACGCCCCAGAGGCGCCGGAACGGTTTGATCGCCAGTACCCGCCGGACCCGGTTGATCGTGGACGCCTCGGCGCCCGACGACGCACCCGGGCCGGCCCCGGGTACCGATCGCACGCCCTCGCTGATACGCCCACCCCACTAGTCACCGCGGTGCCGGACGCCCTCGCGCGAGAGCCCGACCGTGAAGTCAGGGTAGCCCGATCGGCGTCTGGCACGCGGCACGGCCCCGTGGTGCGGGGCAGGTGGTGACCGCTAGTCGAACAGTCCGGTAACGCTGCTGACCAGGCTGGACACCATCTCGATGGCGACGAACCCGAACACGATCAGCAACGCGACGGCGAGCATGACCCCGGCCGCACTCGACGACGGCCGGTTGAAGGCCGGCATCGTCACCGACGGCATCCGCGGCAGGCGCCGCCGCTTGACGGGCACGACGTCGACGTCGTCGGCATCGTCCTCGGCCAGCGGATCCTGCCGCACGGGCCGCATGATCTGCGGCGGCCGGCTCGGCCAGGTGGCGCGCGGCCGGTTCCGCTGCCGGGGCAGCAACCCCATCGGCGGTGCGCCGGCTTCGCCCAGGGTGCCGGCGGGCGGGATCGCCGCCGGCGTCTTCACGCCGGCCTTGTCGTCGTCGCGAAGCGTTTCCTCGACCATCCGCCGCACGGCCTCTTCGTCGGGTTGCACCGGCCCGGCCACCGGGATGGCGGCGGGCTCGTGGCCATTCGCCACCGCGGCGCGTGGCTCCGGAGCCGCAGTGACCAGCCCCGATACCGGGTCCGCGAACGTCTCGCCAGGTGCTTCGGACAGAGTGCCGTCGCGCTGAGTGAGCTCGGGGGCATTGAAGAAGGGAGCCTCACCGTTCGCGCTCATGGTGACCACCTCACTACTGAATGTCCTCGCCTTTCCAGGGTAGCGACGCTGGCGGATAACGCATCCGCCCAATGGCTCTGTCTCCAAAGGATGGTCGGTCACGCAGCGCAAGCCCGCGCCCGAACCCCCTGCAGTGTCCAGTCCGCCGGTGGTCCGGTCGACCGCCAATGGTGACAGATCGTAGTGAAACCGATCACAGGGGCGAGCGACGGGTGGCTGGCCAGTGACTGACCGTAGGTGGCCAGTTTGCCGGGTCGGGCTCGGCCGGCGCATGGGGAGCGATGGAGGCCAGGGCCCCACCCTCCCCTCTGCCTGACCCTCTCCGCTCAGGGCATCTCCTCCTGTCCGAGGTCGATCATCTTGCGGCACCAGTCGCGGAGCATGCCGCGGCTGAAGGGGCTCAGGACCAGCTGGCGGCGGCCGTCGCCGCGGTCGAGGGCGGCCAGGGCGAAGCGGCCCAGGTCCGTGTCCACCAGGACGAATCCGTTGTCCGGGAACTCCGCGCACAGGCCGCCGAAGGCCAGCATGTCCAGGACCGCCGTTCCCGATCTCGGGCGGCCCAGGAGCTCACGCATTGCTCCCACGTCGTCGTCCTGGCCGTCGTGGATCAGGCCGTCCGCGTCCACCGAAAGCCAGATCGCGCGGGGCGAGGCGCCGAACGGGGCCTCCGGCAGCTCGGCCACCAGCATCTCCGGCAGCTCGTCGAAGTCGGCCAGGTGGATCGCCGTGCGGCCGGGGAGAGAGCCCATCATGAACGCCCGCTCTCCGTCGGCGTAGCACCGGATGTCCGCCGTCTCCGGTCCTTCGTCGAACACACCGCACAGCGCTGCCCGGACCGAGCCGCGCAGCATCAGCGACACCACCTCGAAGCCGATCTCGTTGAGCTCGCCGTCTTCGCCGAACGGCGTGCCGTCGATCCAGGCGGCCCACGCCATGTGCCGCTCGACCTCCGCCACCAGGTCCGCCGGGTCGTCCGACACCGGGCCGTGCACCAGGATGTCGTCGTCGCTGACGTCCGGGTTGTACAGCCGGTCGACCGGCTCGCGGTCCGGCATCGCCGCCAGCACCGGGCCGGCCGCCAGCTCGAGCAGCTCTCGCGCCGCCGTCCGTTCAGCCATGCCGCCGCCTTCCGGCCGCACCACGCTCACCCGCGCACGCCTCGGCCGCCGCCGGCGCGGCCGTCTGCCGCGGCACCACCGCCTCCAGCAGCTCTCGCACCCCTCTGCGTTCAGCCATGCCGGCGCCGCTCGCCCGGACCGCGCTCGTCGTCCGCGCCGGCCTCGGCCGCTGCCTGCCGCTGCTCCGGGACACCGTTGTTGAGCTCGGCGGCCGCCAGGATCGCCTCGCGCACCGTCAGGTCCCTCGGAGCCGCCGCGACCACCCTGTCCACGCCCTCCCCTTCCGTCGTCCGCACCGCCCCTTCCTCACGCATGGCTCTGCACCGCCTCGACGATCCACTGCTCGGCCGTGCTCCGCGACGCCGGACCCCACGTCACCGTCCAGCGCCCGCTCCGGGCCACCGCGGCGCTGAACTGGTACCGGCCCAGGTCGTTGTCCACCAGCCCGAACGCGCCGTGCGGGTACTCGGCCAGGATCGCGTTGCGCACCGCGAGGTCCACCAGCACCGTGCCCAGCCGCGGCCGGGCCGCGCACTCCCGGATCAGCTCCACCGCCCGCTCGCACCGGCGCGGGATCAGCCCGCGCTCGTCGGTTTCGATGCGCAGGTGCTCGCCCGGCCCGGGCGGCCGGTCGGGCAGGCCGTCGAACACCCAGCCCGGCAGCTCGCTGAGGAAGCCCGACCGCAGCCGCGCGCGGTTGCCCAGCTTGTGCAGGACCGTCGTGTAGTCCTCGTCGCCGAAGAACCGCACCTCCCACGGCTTGGCCCGGGCCGGGAAGACGCCGGTGACGACGCCGCGGATGAACCCACCGCGCAGCGCCCGGTACAGCCCGACCGCTTCCGCGGTGACCTCGCCGCCCGGCGCGAGGCCGATCGCGGCCATCCCGGCGACGAACCGGGTGTACTGCTCCACCTCGTCCGCGAGGCTCCGCGCGGCCGGCGGCGAGGGGCGACGGCCCGGCAGCGGTCCGGTGTCCGCCAGCACCGGCGGGATCTCGAACTCCGGGTCGTAGAACTCCATCACCGAGGGCCGCTCCGGCACCTCGGCCGAGAGCGGGGCGATGACCTCGTCGATGACGTCGAAGACGGCGACTGCGTTGCTCACCCCTAGATTGAACACCCTGGCACCGACAATTTCTCGCACATATGTTCGAGAGGGGGAGATCGGTCGGTGAGCGGTCGCCGAGCGGCTCAGCCACGGTCCGGCACCCGCCCTTCGACGAACTCCGCGAGCCGGTCGACACTTCCGGGCAGCCACCAGAACCGGCGGTGGCCGCCCCTGGGTCTGCCAAGGGCCGCGAGGTGCCGGCCGCGGTCGTCGTCGACGAACGCCAGCATCTCCCACCGCCGCGGCGAGCCGTCGACGGCGACGTCGAACTGCACGGTACCGAGCCGGGGGCGCCGCAGGTCGTCCATCAGGCCGAGGACGAGACCCTCCTGCCCGGGCTCGAGCACGCCGCGCTCGTCGGCGTCGAGGCACAGGCCCTCGCCCGGCGCCGGCGGGAGCGGCTCCAGGCGAGCCAGCGCCGCGTGCAGCACCTTCACCGCCGAGCCCGGCGAAGCCCCGAACAAGCGCAGGCCGTCCCCAGCGATGCCGAAGGTGGTCCGGTCGTCGTAGAACGCCGAGGTCCACGGCTCGCCGGACATCGCGACGGCGACACCGCAGACGCCGCCGCTGCCGACGAAGCCGGGCAGCGACCCGACGAGGTCCAGGGCGGTGGAACTGCCGGCGGCCGCCGCCCGGACCGGCTTCAGGATCTTGGTGGTCACCGTGTGCACGGTGCGTGGTGTTTCGGTCACGCGTCCATGAAACCCGGCAGCACCGACAATTTCCCGAACATCCGTTCGAGGTGTCACTCGAAGGTGTGACAACGAAGGCCTCCCCACCAGCGGCGGGGAGGCCTTCGCAACGCGGCTTTACTTGGCCTTCGTCGCCGTCGAGCCGGACCGCTTGGCCGTGGTCGTCTTGGCGGCAGCGGCCTTCTTGGTCGTGCCCGCCTTGACCGTCTTCGCCGTCGTCGAAGCCGGCTTGCGCGCCGGCGCCTTCCGCTTCGGCGCCGGCCCCTTCGCCCGCTTCTCCGCCAGCAGCTCGGACGCCCGTTCCGCGGTCAGCGACTCGATGTCGTCGCCCTTCCGCAGCGTCGCGTTGTACTCGCCGTCGGTCACGTACGGGCCGAACCGGCCGTCCTTGACCACCATCGGCTTCTTCGACACCGGGTCCTCGCCGAGCTCCTTGAGCGGCGGCTTCGCCGTGGCGGACCGCCCACGCTGCTTCGGCTCCGAGTAGATCTTCAGCGCTTCTTCGAGGGTGATCGAGAAGAGCTGGTCCTCGGTCGAAAGCGAACGCGAGTCCGTGCCCTTCTTCAGGTACGGCCCGTAGCGCCCGTTCTGCGCGGTGATCTCGTCCCCGGACTCCGGGTCCTTGCCGACCACGCGCGGCAGCGAAAGCAGCTTCAGCGCGTCGTCCAGCGTGATCGTCTCGATGTCCATCGACTTGAACAGCGAGCCCGTACGCGGCTTCGGCGCCTTCGCCTTCAACGCCTTCTTCTGCGCGGCCGTGGCGTCTTCGGGGATCTCGATCTCCGGCAGCACCTCGGTCACGTACGGCCCGAAGCGGCCTTCCTTCGCCACGATCTCGTGCCCGCTCACCGGGTCGGTGCCCAGCGTGCGGCCCTCCTGCGGGGTCGCGAACAGCTTCTCCGCGATCTCCTGCGTGAGCTCGTCCGGCGGGAGGTCCTCCGGCAGGTTCGCGCGCTGCGAGTTCCCGTCGACCTCACGTTCCAGGTACGGCCCGTAGCGGCCGACGCGGACCACGACGGTGTGCCCGTTCTCGTCGCTGAACAGCGGGATCGAGTTGATCTCGCGCGCGTCGATGTCCTCGACGCTGCCCTCGACCAGCTTCTTCAGGCCGCCGAGGCGCCCGATCGAGCCGTCGACGCCCATGTCGCCGCCGAAGTAGAACTTCGACAGCCACTGCGCGCGCTGCTCGTCACCGGCCGCGATGCGGTCGAGCTCGTCCTCCATGCCGGCGGTGAAGTCGTAGTCGACCAGCCGCTCGAAGTGCCGTTCCATCAGGCCGATCACGGCGAACGCGACCCACGACGGGACGAGCGCGGAGCCCTTCTTCCAGACGTAGCCGCGATCCTGGATGGTCTTGATGATCGACGCGTACGTCGACGGGCGGCCGATGCCCAGCTCTTCCAGCTTGCTGACCAGGCTCGGCTCGGAGTACCGGGCCGGCGGCGAGGTCGTGTGGCCGTCCGGGCTCAGCTCGGCCGCGGTCAGCGCCTGGTCCTTCTCCAGCACCGGCAGGCGGCTCTGCTTGTCGTCGGCTTCGCCACCGGTCTCGGTGTCGACTGCTTCGACGTACGCCTTCAGGAAGCCCGCGAAGGTGATCGTGCGGCCCGAAGCGGCGAAGGTGCACTCCTCGCCCGAAGCCGCGTTGCCGACGATGCGCACGGACATCGTGGTGCCCTTCGCGTCCGCCATCTGCGACGCGATCGTGCGCTGCCAGATCATCTCGTAGAGCCGGAACTCGTCGGTGTCCAGCTCGCCCGCGACCTGACCCGGCGTGCGGAAGACCTCGCCCGAAGGCCGGATCGCCTCGTGGGCCTCCTGCGCGTTCTTGACCTTGCGCGTGTACTGGCGCGGCGACGGCGAGACGTACTCCTTGCCGTACAGCTGCGTGGCCTGGCTGCGCGCGGCCGAGATCGCCGACTCCGACAGCGTCGTGGAGTCGGTACGCATATAAGTGATGTAGCCGTTTTCGTACAGCTTCTGCGCGATCCGCATGGTGCGCTCCGAGGTGAACCGCATCTTGCGGCCCGCCTCCTGCTGCAGCGTCGAGGTCATGAAGGGCGCGTACGGCTTGCGCGTGTACGGCTTCTCTTCGACGCTCGCGACCTTGAAGTCACGCTGCTTCAGCGCTTCGGCCAGACGCCGCGCGTCGGCCTCCGCGAGCACGCGGACCTCGGTGTTCGACGCCTTGAGCTGTCCGTCCGAGCCGAAGTCGCGGCCGGTGGCCAGGCGCGCGCCGTCGACGGCGACGAGCCGCGCGGGAAAGTTTCGCGGCGAGGCTTCCTCGCCGGCGTCCATCGTCGCCGAGATGTCCCAGTACGACGCCGAGGTGAACCGCATCCGCTCGCGTTCGCGCTCGACCACGATCCGGGTCGCCACCGACTGCACACGGCCCGCCGACAGCTTCGGCATGACCTTCTTCCACAGCACCGGCGAGACCTCGTAGCCGTAGAGGCGGTCGAGGATGCGGCGGGTCTCCTGGGCGTCGACGAGGTCGGCGTCGAGCTCACGGGTCGAGTCGGCGGCCGCGCGGATGGCCTGCTCGGTGACCTCGTGGAAGACCATCCGGCGCACCGGGACCTTCGGCTTCAGCGTCTCGAGGAGGTGCCACGCGATGGCCTCGCCCTCGCGGTCGGGGTCCGTGGCGAGGTAGAGCTCGTCGACGTCCTTCAGCAGACCCTTGAGCTCGGTGACCTTGGACTTCTTGTCCGGGGTGACCACGTAGAGGGCCTTGAAGCCGTTGTCGACGTCGACGCCGAGCCGCGCCCACGCCTCGCCCTTGTACTGGGCGGGCACGTCGGCGGCACCGCGCGGCAGGTCGCGGATGTGCCCGACGGAGGACTCGACGACGTAACCGCCGCCGAGGTAGGGCGCGATCTTGCGGGCCTTCGTCGGCGACTCGACGATGACCAGCCGCCGGTGCCCGGCGCCGTTGCCCGCCGCGGCTCCGTTCTTCTTGGTCCGTGCTCCTGCCACGCTGTCCTGCTCTCCGCTCATCTCGTCCCACCGCCGCGGGACTGCACCACGTCCCTGCCAGGGTCCGTGTCTCGACCTGCCAGTGTGCACGCTGTTCCGGCCCGGACGGCGCGGAGGTGGCCCAACACGCCGCCGGTCCTGTGCCCAGCGCATCGCCGTTGACCTCGACGATGTTTCCCCAACGTACCTGCCACGTGATTTCGGCCACGTCCTGCGCAGCCTAGCGCGTGACCGTCCGGATACCCTCCGTTCGACGGTGGTGGGCACGGGGACGTCACCGCTTCACTGGTTTCCCCGCCCAGCCGAAAGGATCCACCATGACCCGACGCCTGCTCGGCGCCCTGTTCGCCGCTGCGACCGCCACAGTATTGCTGGGTGTCACTCCGGCGAACGCGGCCGCGGCGAACTTCGCCGGCACCGTGGCCCTGTCCAACTGCTCGGGGTCGGTGGTCAAGCCGGCCGCGACACCCGACACCGCGCCCGCGCTCGTCATGTCCAATGGGCACTGCCTCGAAACCGGCTTCCCGGGGCCCGGCCAGGTGATCACCAACCGCGCCTCCAGCCGGACGTTCACGCTGCTCACCGCCAGCGGCAGCAACAAGGCGACGCTGCGGGCGAAGAAGATCGTCTACGGCACGATGACCGACACCGACGTGTCGCTCTACCAGCTCACCACCACCTACGCGCAGATCAAGGCCAGCTACGGGATCTCGCCGTTGGAACTGTCGAACGCCCACCCCGCCGCGGGCGCGGCCATCGACGTCGTCTCCGGCTACTGGAAGCGCATCTACTCCTGCAACATCGACGGGTTCGTCTACCGGTTGAAGGAGGGCAGCTGGACCTGGAAGGACTCGATCCGCTACACCTCCGCCTGCCAGACCATCGGCGGCACCTCCGGCTCGCCGATCGTCTCCGGCGGCAAGGTCATCGGCGTGAACAACACCGGCAACGAGGACGGCGAACGCTGCACGGAGAACAACCCGTGCGAGGTCGACCAGGCCGGCAACGTCACGGTGCACTACAAGACGAACTACGGCCAGGAGACCTACGGCATTCCCGCCTGCCTGACCGCGGCCAACGAAATCGCGCTCACCCAGGCCGGCTGCACCCTGCCCCGCCCCTGACGCGGCTGCCGCACCCGGTCAGGCCGTGCTCGTCGCGGCCTCCGGGTGCGGTTGCGGTTCCGCGCCGGGCCACGCCGCTTCGGCACCCGGTGGCGGCTCCCCGATGAGCTCCAACAGCGCTTCCAGCCGGCGTTTGCCGGTGATCTTCACCGCCGGGACTTCGGCCTTCGGGCCGGTCAGCTTCGCCGCGACACCCAGCGGCGTCAGTGCCTCGACCAGCCGCTCGTGCATCCCGGGCGCGAGCGGGTCGACGCCCAGCAGATAACCCTGCGTGCCGGGACGGCCGCCGGCCAGCACCCACATCCGCAGCATCGCGCCGCTCAGCCGGAACCCGTCCGGCACCGCCTTGCCCGAGTCGTCCTCGGCCGGGCCCGCGCAGCCCTCACGCAGCCACCGCAGCGCCAGCGGCAGCAGGTCGACCCGGAACGACGTGCGCACCTGCGGGCGCCCGCAGTCGGCCTTCGACACCTGGGCGTCCGCGCCGCGGCAGCGGAACTCGCGCGCCAGGACGTGGGCCCGCCACGGCTCCTCGACGACCACCGACAGCCGGGCGGCGGTGCGCCCGAAGCCGGTGATCTGGCCGTGGCAGCACAACAGGCCGGCCAGGTCGCCCAGGCCCGGCCCGCTGGCCTCGGCGGAGAAGAGCGAGATCGTCCGATCCACCGCGCTATACTAGAACACAAGTTCGATTCGTGGCGAGCGTCACGGCGATCTTCAGCCGGCCGGCTGATCCAGCCGTCGGCATGCCGGAGCGCGCTGTTCCGCCGCCGCCAGGGCGGGGACGTCCTTGAGGCCCTTGAGGTAGTCGAGGGCGTCGATGCGGTCGAGGGCGGCCTTGGCCTCCCCGAGGGCCGCCTTCGTCGCGGGGGCGTTGCCGCGGACGGTCTCGATGCGTTGACGCGCGTTCTCGGCCTCGGCGCGGATCTCGGCGAACTGCCGGATGACGTCCTTGCGGCCGGCGTCCGCCGACGGCACCGGTGGCGCACCGAGCGCGTTCAGCCCGGCCAGGCTCTGGTCGAGGCCGCCGACGACGGACGAAAGGAGGTCGCTCGACGTCCGGGACGCCTTCTGCGGCGTGCTCGGATCGACGGCGGGCAGATCCGCGAGCGTGCGGACCAGGTGCGTCACGGCGTCGCAGTAACCGGCCGCCCAGTCCGCTGTGGGATCGGCGTGGGGAACGATGGTCGTGACCGGTGGATCCGGCGGCGGCTCCGTGGCCGGCTGCCCGCACCCGGCGAGACCGATGGCGAGCATCGTGGTGAGAGCGGCGAAAACGGTCGGCCGCTGCCGCACTCGCGTACCTCCTGCCCGACGACGCCCCGGCAGGCCCGACGGTACCGACTCAGTGCTGCTTCGCAAGTCGCCGGGCCTTTCTGGGATGGCAGGCCCCGGGCCCGGCGCACGTGGTTGCGCACCGGGCCCGGGGTCACCGTGGAACTCAGGCCTTGATCTCGGCCGGGGTGTCGGAAATGACGGTGCCCCGCCGCTTCGACACCACGATCGCCGCCACGATCACGGCGACCGCGACCAGCGAAATGATGATGCGGACCGCGGTGTTCTCGTCGGGACCGATCGAGAACTGCACGACGGCCGGCGCGATCAGCACGGAGACCAGGTTCATCACCTTGATCAGCGGGTTGATCGCCGGGCCGGCGGTGTCCTTGAACGGGTCACCGACGGTGTCACCGATGATGGTGGCCTCGTGCGCGGCCGAGCCCTTGCCGCCGTGGTTGCCGTCTTCGACGAGCTTCTTCGCGTTGTCCCACGCGCCACCGGAGTTGGCGAGGAAGATCGCCATCAGGGTGCCGCAGGCGATCGCGCCGGCCAGGTAGCCGGCGAGCGCGCCGGTGCCCAGGCCGAAGCCGACCGCGATCGGGGCGAAGACCGCCAGCAGACCCGGCGTCGTCAGCTCGCGCAGCGAGTCGCGCGTGACGATGTCGACGACCTTGCCGTACTCGGGGCGGGTGGTGCCCTCCATGATCCCCGGGATGTCGCGGAACTGGCGGCGGACCTCGTAGACGACCGCGCCGGCGGCACGGGAAACCGCGTTGACCGCGAGGCCGGAGAAGAGGAACACCACGGCCGCACCGATGATCACGCCGACCAGCGTGTTCGGGCTGACGACCTCGTTGATGAACGACTTCGCCGCGTCGAGACCGGTGACCACCCCGGTGCCCATGCCGGACAGTGCCTTCTGGATGGCGTCCGAATAGGAACCGAACAGCGCCGTCGCGGCGAGGACCGCGGTGGCGATCGCGATGCCCTTGGTGATCGCCTTCGTGGTGTTGCCGACCGCGTCGAGCTCGGTCAGGATCTGCGCGGCCTTCTCGTCGACGTCACCGGACATCTCGGCGATGCCCTGCGCGTTGTCCGAAACCGGGCCGAAGGTGTCCATCGCGACGATGACGCCGACCGTGGTCAGCAGGCCGGTGCCGGCCAGCGCCACGGCGAACAGCGCGACGCCGCCGCCCAGCAGGTAGGCACCGAACACGGCGGCGCCGATGACGAGCGCGGTGTACACAGCGGACTCGAAACCGACCGAGATACCGGACAGGATGACCGTCGCCGGGCCGGTTTCCGACGTCTTGCCGACGTCCTTGACCGGCTTGTACTCGGTGCCGGTGTAGTAGCCGGTCAGCTTCAGGATGATCGCCGCGAGCACGATGCCGATGATCACCGCGATGGTCGCGATGACCGCCGGGTTGCCGGCGTTCTCGTAGCCGGCGCCGAAGTCGCGGAAGCTGCTCGGCAGGTACACGAACGCCGCGATCGCCGACAGCACCGCGGAAATCACCGCGGAGATGTAGAAGGAGCGGTTGATCGTGACGAGACCACCCTCGCCCGGACGCGCCTTGGTGATGTAGACACCGATGACGGCGGTGATGACACCGATGGCCGGGACGATCAGCGGGAAGATCAGGCCGTGCACGCCGAAGGCGGTGCTGCCCAGGATCAGCGCGGCGACGAGCATGACGGCGTAGGACTCGAAGAGGTCAGCGGCCATGCCGGCGCAGTCGCCGACGTTGTCGCCCACGTTGTCCGCGATGGTGGCGGCGTTGCGCGGGTCGTCTTCCGGGATGCCCTGCTCGACCTTGCCGACCAGGTCCGCGCCGACGTCGGCGGCTTTGGTGAAGATACCGCCGCCGACACGCATGAACATCGCGATCAGCGCGGCGCCGAAGCCGAAGCCTTCGAGCACCTTGGGCGCCTGGCCGGTGTAGACCAGCACGACGACCGCGGCACCGAACAGGCCGAGGCCGACGGTGATCATGCCGACCACGCCACCGGTGCGGAACGCGACGCGCATCGCCTTCTCGCGGCCGCCCTCCTCACGCGAGGCGGCGGCGACCCGCAGGTTCGCCTGCGTGGCCAGCCACATGCCGAGGTAGCCGATCGCGAACGAGAAACCCGCACCGACCAGGAAGAAGATCGAACGGCCGATCTTCTCGTTCCAGTCGTCCGCGGGAAGGATGAAGAGCAGGAGGAACACGATCACGCCGAAGATGGCGAGGGTGTTCCGCTGCCGCTTGAGGTACGCGGCCGCGCCTTCCTGCACCGCCTTGGCGATGTCCTGCATCTTGGCGGTGCCCTGGCCTGCGGCCAGCACCTCCTTGAGCAGGACGTAGCCGATGACGAGTGCGGCAAGCGCGACCACGGCGACTACACCGACAATCGTGTAGCCACCTCCGGAGAGGGCGATATTTCCGCCGCCCTCCGCGAGGAACTGCCGTGACATTCGTCCTCCATGAGACGTCGCCGTGCGCCAGCGTCGACGGCAAGCCGAGGGTTCGACACGGCCGGCGCTGGCATGGACCCTGTACCGAGCGACACGCTAGCCGGGCAGCAATGCACGTCTCACATGACGCTCACCACAGAGGGTGTGGATTGCGGGAGTGTATTGGTATCGCAACCAGCGTCTTCACGCCGTCCCGGGGACGGTACATTCCGTTACCTTGTGAGCCTCCTCACTTGAACGATCACTCTGATGCCGATCCGTTGGCGCAGCTGGGGATGGGCGGAACTGTCGGACCCCTGTGCCAAGCTCGGCAGGTGGACGAATCACGTGGGCAGCGGCTGCTGAGGCGGGTGACCGCCGGCATCCCGTCGCGCGAGCACCCGGTCACGCACGTGGCGGACCTGCCGGGCCGCGCTGCGCGCTACGCAGAGTGGCCGTCGTGGGTGGATCCGGCGGTTGTCGCTGCGCTGCGTGACTGCGGGGTTTCGGCTCCCTGGGCGCACCAGGCCGAGGCGGCTTCGCACGCGTACGAGGGCCGTCACGTCGTGGTCTCGACGGGCACGGCGTCGGGCAAGTCGCTGGCGTACCAGCTGCCGGTGCTCTCGCGGCTGGCCGCGGGCGAGAAGGCGAACGCGCTGTACCTGTCGCCGACCAAGGCGCTGGGTGCGGACCAGCTGCGGTCCGTGTCCTCTTTGGACGTACCGGGGGTGCGGGCGGCGTCGTTCGACGGGGACACGCCGATGGCGGAGCGCGACTGGGTGCGCGCGCACGCGAACTGGGTGTTCACCAACCCGGACATGCTGCACCGCGGGATCCTCTCGGCGCACGGCCGGTGGGCCACGTTCTTCCGGCGGCTCAGGTACGTGGTGGTGGACGAGTGCCACAGCTATCGCGGCGTCTTCGGCTCGCACGTCGCTTTGCTGCTTCGCCGGCTACGGCGGGTGGCGGAGCACTACGGCGCTTCGCCGGTGTTCGTGCTCGCTTCGGCGACGACGGCTTCGCCGGCTTCGTTCGCTTCACGGCTGACGGGCGTCTCGTGTGTCGCGGTGACGGAGGACGCGTCGCCTCGGGGGGCGCGCACGGTGGCGTTGTGGGAGCCGCCGTTGCTGGAGGAGCTGACCGGGGAGAACGGCGCGCCGGTCCGCCGGCCGGCCGGCGCGGAGGCGTCGCGGATCCTCGCCGACCTGGTGGTGGAAGGGGCGCGGTCGCTGGCCTTCATCCGGTCTCGGCGGGGCGCGGAGCTGGCCGCGCTGGGAGCGCGTCGCATATTGTCCGAAGTGGACTCTGCGCTGGCGGAAACCGTTGCGGCGTACCGGTCTGGCTATCTGCCGGAGGAGCGTCGCGCGCTCGAGGCGGCCTTGTTGTCGGGTCGTCTGCTGGGGGTGGCGACGACGAACGCGCTGGAGCTCGGCGTCGACATCGCGGGGCTGGACGCGGTGGTGCTGGCCGGCTACCCGGGCACGCTCGCGTCGTTCTGGCAGCAGGCCGGGCGGGCGGGCCGGTCGGGCGACTCGGCGCTGGTGGTGTTCGTCGCTCGGGACGACCCCCTCGACACGTACCTGGTGCACCACCCGGCGGCGCTGCTTTCGCGGCCGGTCGAGACGGCGGTGCTGGACCCCGCGAACCCGTACGTCCTGGCACCGCAGCTGGCGTGCGCGGTGGCCGAGCTGCCGCTGACGGTCCCGGAGCTGGAGGTGTTCGGCGGCGCGGCGGCCCAGGAGGTGCTGGCCGAGCTGGCGGAACAGAAGCTGCTGCGACGCCGGTCGAGCGGCTGGTACTGGACTTCCCGGGAGCGGCCGCACGCCGAAGTCGGCATCCGCGGAACGGGCGGCGAGCAGATAGCGGTGGTCGAGTCGGACTCGGGCCGGATGCTCGGAACGGTCGACCCGGGCTCGGCGTGCTTCGCGGTCCACCCGGGCGCGGTGTACCTGCACCAGGGGTCGTCGTACGTCGTCGACGAGCTGGACCTGGAGACGGGGCTGGCGCTGGTGCACGCGGAGAACCCGGACTGGACGACGACGCCGCGCGAGGTCGTGGACATCTCGGTGCTGAGCACCCAGGAGAAGCAGGACTACGGCGGGGTGAGCATCTGCCTCGGCGAGGTGGCGGTGACGTCGCAGGTGGTGGGGTACTTACGGCGGCGGCCGTCCGGGGAGGTGCTGGACCACACGGCGCTCGATTTGCCGGAGCAGAGCCTGCGGACGCGAGCGGTTTGGTACACGGTTTCGACGGAGTTGCTTGGACCGGCTGTCGGTGGTGGGAAGGGCTGGCGCGGCGGTTCGCGCGGTTCCGTGGCTGCGGTCGGCGCCGAGGCTGCGGAGGAACCGGGCGGCGAGGCCGGCTTCGCGGACGGCTCCGGCGCGGGCGGCTCCGCGACCGCGGCTGGCGATTCGATCGAGGCTGCGGCCAGCGCCCAGGCTGTAGGCGATCCGGGCGGCGCGCCCCGCTCCGCGGCGGCCAGCGCCCAGGCTGTAGACGGTCCGGGCGGCGCGCCCCGCTCCGCGGCGGGCTGCGGCACTGTGGGCGGCTCGGCGACAGTCAGCGCTGAGACTGCGGGCGGCCCGGGCAGGGCGTTCGGCTCCGCGGTGGACTCCGGCACCGTGAGCAACCCGGGCGGTGCGCCTGCCTCCGCGGCGACGGACAGCTCCGGTGGTGTGGGCGAGCTCGCGGCGGCCGGGAGTTCGGCCTCAGCCGCCGGCCACTCCAGTGCTGCCGGTGGCTCCGGCATTTCGGGTGATGGCGAGGCGGGGACCGGGGGCCATCGGGTGGGGACCGAATCTGCGGGGCCGGTGGGGACCGGGGAGGAGTCCCTGGCGAGCGGTCGGGGGCCCGCTCACGAGGGTGGCAGGACACCGGGGGGTGCCGGATTGGTTCCGGCACGGGTCCCCGGTGCCCTGCATGCCGCCGAGCACGCGGCGATCGGCCTGCTACCGCTGTTCGCTACGTGCGACCGGTGGGACATCGGCGGGGTGAGTACCGCGTGGCACGAAGACACCGGGGAGGCGACGGTGTTCGTGCATGACGGGCATCCCGGGGGTGCGGGATTTGCCGAACGCGGTTATGCCGCGATTGTCCCGTGGCTGGCCGCAACGCGGGAGGCGATCGTCTCCTGCGAGTGCCCGACGGGATGCCCGTCCTGCGTCCAGTCGCCGAAGTGCGGGAACGGCAACGAGCCGCTGGACAAGGCGGGGGCAGTGGCCGTTCTGGACACCGTGCTCGGGGCGTTGCGTCAACACGGCGCCTAGGACGGCCACATGGTGGTTCATGGAGTTGTGTCCTGCTCCGCCTCGCCCGGGCTGGGACCGGCCGGCGGCGGTGGTGCGGGTGGTTCAGGCCGCGCTGGTCTGGACCAGCTGCGGGGCGCGCTCGCCGGCGAGGGCTCGCACGAGGACGTCGTGCACCTCGGCGGCGTCCGGCAGCTGCCAGCCGCACACCTCGGGCTTCACGCGCCAGTGCACGACACCGTGCTGGAACGGCGAAGGCGGCAGCGGGATGTAGCTGTCCTTGCCGTGCCACTGGATGGCGGCGCGCTCGGCCAGCTCGGCCGGAACGCTGTCGGCGACGGTGGTGAGGAACAGCCAGCGGCCGTTCGGCAGCGCGATGATCGGCGCGGGGTGGCCGATGGCGCGGAGGAGGCGGCAGGCGCGCTTGCCGAGTTCGTCGTCGACCTCGATGGCGTCGAGCACGGTGCCGGTGGCGACGAGCAGGCTGTGCGTGCGGTCGGAGAACCAGGTGGCGACCTCGTGGGCGTGGGTGCCCAGCTGCTCACGCCAGGCGTCGCTGGCCGGAACGGGACGGCGCCAGGTGAGGTCGTCGCCGTCGGTGAGCGGAGCGGGGTTGACGCCCGGGAGCACCGGCCAGCCGCGCCAGGCGAGACCGATCGCCTCCGCCCGCAGTTCGATGCGGAAGGCGCCGCGCCAGCTGTCCGGCCAATTCGCGTCCAACATTGTCTTTCCTGCCTTCAAGGTCCGGTTCGCCGCGACCCCGCTAGACCCTGTCGTGGTGTCGCACATCTCACTTAACGGCAAGTTGCACATTGCCCGGAACCCCCGCGCGACAACCGGTGGTTACGGGGCGATGAACGCCCAGTGATCCATACGGCCCGACCGAACACCCGGGCGCGGATGGGCGGTAAACGGCAACCACACACGGACCGTTCGTCGTGCGAAAGCCCAGGATCCTTCACGTTTCGGAGGCGCGGCCGGCGGCCGGGAAGCCGCCCTTCGGCCCAGGTGAGCAGCGGATTCGACCGCTCGCCGTGCACCAACGACCGCTGCCCGTGACAATCAGCCGCTCATCGCGAGGCCGGACGGATCAGCCGGTCATCGCCGCATACCGACCGGTCGGCGTCCGGCGAACGGCGCCGTGGGCGCGCGACCGGGAGAGCCGCCGGCCGGCGACGGCGGTCGGCCTGCGGGCGGGCGCGGTCTTCTCCGGCGGCCGTCAGCCCGCGAGACCGGCGCTGTCACCTCGGCCACCACGATGGTCGGCTCCTGAGGCCGGCGTGGAGGGCACGGTCGTCAGCCTGCGGGGCCGGCGCGGGCGCGGGCCGAGGGGTTGGGCAGGCCGATGAGACCGGGGCTTGGGGCCTCGACCTCGACCAGGGCATCCAGCTGCTGCCATCGGCAGGTCATGAGGGTGACCCCCATCTGCTTCGTCACCCACCTCGCGCGCTCGCACGCTCCGGTCGGGCCTTCCGCCGCGTGGGAGGCCGCTGCGAGGGCGGCCAGGTCGGCCGCCGACTCGGCTCGGTGGCGGGCTATGACGGCCGCCGCCAGCCAGCATGCCAGCGCCGCCACTCCCGCCAGTGCTGTTACTGACAGCGCTGTCCAGATCGTGGCTACTCCGCTGTCCCGTCCTTGTGCCGGTGGTTGCCGGTCAGCCTGGGGCATCCGTCGCCTCCTCCGTGCCTGGCTCGGCCACTGCGTAGGCCGTGGCGTTCAGGTGCACCGCCGGGAGGAGGCCGCCGGCTGGGAGGGCCGTCACCTTCACCTTGATGGTGTCGCCGACCTGCTCGAACGTCAGGTTCGCGCCCGGTGGGGCGATCTGGTGGACCGCCGCTGCGGCCTCGTGGGGTTGGCCCCTCGCCAGCAGCCGGGCGGCCTCGCGGGCCGCGTCCGTGCAGCGCAACTGGCTCGTCAACGCCGTGAGGCCCGCGATCAGCAACACGGTCACCACCGTCAGACCGGCCAGGCCGAGCGCCGCCTCGACGGTCACCGAGCCTTCGTCACGGCGGCTCATGACGGCACCGACAACGCCTTCATGACCAGATTCGTCAGCCACGAGACGACCGAGTCTCCGGTGAGCAGGGCGTAGAGGACAGCGGCGAAGGCCGCGACTGCGACGGTGACGATGGCGTACTCGACCGTCGTGGAGCCGTCGTCCGAGCGGGGTCGGCGGCGGAACGTGCGCATGAGGATTCCCTTCGGTTCGTAGTCAGAGGAGGGGGCCGAGCCGTCCGGCCAGGCCGAGGACGACCGGCAGCACGCCCAGGCAGAAGAAGGCAGGCAGGAAACACAGGCCGACCGGCAGGGCCAGGGCCACGCCGGCCCGTTCGGCGCGCTCCTCCGCCTCGGTGGCCAGCTCGTCGCGGATGCGGGCGGCGAGGTCGCCGGCCGATGCGGCGAAGGCTGCGCCTGAACGTGACGTCCGGATCGCTGCGGCCACCAGCTCGCCGAGGCCCGGGATCGTTCGCACTGGCTCCCACGCCTCGTTGGGCCGGGAGCCGAGGGCGAGCAGTCCGGCGGTGGAGCTCAGCGCCGCGTCGACCGGGGTGGGCGCTGTGCCGGCCACGGCGTCGAGGGCCGATGGCACCGGCAGCCCGGCGCGCAGGCAGGCGGCGAGGAGGTCGAGGGTTCCTGCCAACCGCAGCCTGGCGGCGATGTCCGCGGCCGGTGGACGCGGGCGGCGGGTCCGGCGGATCGCCCACCAGCCGGTCGCGGTGAGGATCGCGCCCACGACCGCGCCGGTGATGCCGCCGATCAGGACCGCTGCCGAGGCGCCGCCGAGGGTGGCCGCGATGTGCGGGATGGCTCGGTGCCACTTGCGGGTGCGGTCGGGTTCGGGGGTGCCGGTCAGCCAGGCGAATCGCCGCGCGGCTGTGTTGTCCGGCCAGGTGAGCAGGGCTCCGGCGAGAAGGAGGAGGGCGGTCGCGTTCATCGGGTACGCGCCCGTCCGGTCAGGGGGCGGCGGCAGACCGCGCCTGCTGGTGGCAGGGCCGCTCCCGGCCAAGGTGGGAACGCAGGCACGTTCACCGCAGCGGCAGCCGTCCGGTCAGCGCATGGAACCGACCTCGACCAAGGTTGCGCTGCGGCCGCGTTCACCGGGCACGCACCAAATCCGGTCAGGGCGTGACGGCAGACCGCGCCTGCTGGTGGCAGGGCCGCTCCCGGCCATAGTGGGAACGCAGGCGCGGTCACCGCAGCGGCAGCCGCCCGGTCAACGACTGGAACCGATTCCGGCCGAGGTTGTGCTGCGGCCGCGTTCATCGGGCGCGGACCTTGCTCGTCAAGGAGCGGCACCAGGTCGTTCCTGCCCAGAGGAGGGCGCTGCCTGTTACCAACAGGACTTGGCCCGGGATGCTGTCTGTCAGTACCGGGAGCGGAGCTGCGCCCATGAGTTGTCCGAGCAGCACGCACAAGGCCGGGAGGGCCGTCAGTACCGCCGCGCTTGCCTGGGGGCCTGCCAGCTTTGCCCGGGCTCGGCGGGTGAATGCCAGGGCCGCTTCGGCGTCTCGGCGGGTTGCTTCCAGTACGTCGGCCATCGGGAGGCCGTGGCGCCTGGCCAGCTTCCAGGCCGCTGCCAGTTGGGGAAGGGCCGGTGCGGTCGGTTCCGTGTCGAGGCGGGCCGCTGTTGCCAGGGCTTGGAAGTCCGGTGCCAGCGAGGGGACGGCGGACGCTGCTGCTTCTGCTGCCGTTACCGGGTGGGCTCCCGCTCGGAGCTCCGCCACCATTGTCCGCAACGCCGATGCCGTGTGTGCCGCCGTTGTCAGGTCCGCGGTGGCTCGGTGGTGGGCTCGCCACTCCTGGCTCCACGCCAGCGTCAGGACGCCGGCCGCGATGGCGCCGCCTGGGCCGGCGAGCAATCCCGCCAGTGCGAGCGGGAACAGCCAGCGGAGGGTGCGCCACACGCCTGGGATCCGGGTCGTCGCCGGTGGCTCGAGTGCGGCCTGGAGGCGGGTCGGTGCCGCGGGCCAGCAAGCCAGGGCCGCTCCCGCGCACAACGGGACCCATGGGGTGATCATCGCTGCCTCCTGATCAACACGGAGATGTGGTGGTGAAGAGGTGGCGGTCGACCGTCCAGCGGCCCGCGCGCCACACCGGCACGACCCGGGCCCGGCCGCGCTCGGTGCGGAGCACGCCCACCTCCGTCAGGCGTCGGCGGCCGCTTGGTTCGCGCCGCATGTGCAGCACCACGCGGATCGCCGCGACCAACTGGCTGTGCACCGCGTCGCGGCCGAGGCCGCCGAGGGCCGCCAGCGCCTCGATGCGGGCCGGCACCTCGGCCGGGGAATTGGCGTGGACCGTGCACGCGCCGCCGTCGTGGCCGGTGTTGAGCGCCGTGAGCAGGGCGCCGACCTCGGCGCCGCGGACCTCGCCGACCACCAGCCTGTCCGGGCGCATGCGCAGCGCCTGGCGGACGAGCTCGGGCAGGCCCACCGCGCCCGCACCCTCCACATTGGCCGGACGGGCGACCAGGCTGACGAACTGCGGGTGCGCCGGCCGGAGCTCGCCGGCGTCCTCGACGCAGACGATCCGCTCGCCCGGGTCGACCGCGCCCAGCAGCGCGGCCAGGAGTGTGGTCTTGCCCGCTCCCGTGCCGCCGGTGACGAGGAACGCCAGCCGCCGCGAAACGACGGTCCGGAGCAGGTTCGCGCCGTCGGCGTCGAACGCGCCCAGTTCGCCGAGGGTGGTGAGGTCGTGCGTCGCCGGGCGGAGGATGCGCAGGGACAGGCACGTGCCGCCGGCCGCGATCGGCGAGAGGACGGCGTGCAGGCGGATACGGCCGTGGGGACCGGAGCCGGGGAGCCAGCCGTCCACGTACGGCTGAGCGTCGTCGAGGCGCCGTCCCGCCACGAGGGCGAGGCGCTGGGCCAGCCGGCGGACCGATTCTTCGCCCTCGAAGCGGATGCCGGTGCGCTTGAGGCCCGCCGGGCCGTCCGTCCAGACCTCGTCCGGACCGGTGACGAGCACGTCCGTGGTCGCCGGGTCCTCGAGGAGCGGGGCCAGTGGACCGGGGCCGACGAACTCGTCGCGGGCCTGGCGGGCCGCGTCGAGCGCGGCGTCGTGGCCGAGGACGCCGCCGCCTTCGGCGCGGACCGCGGTCGCGACGGCGACCGGGTCGGCCTGGCGGCGATCGCCGGCGAGGCGGTTGCGGACGCGGTCCACGAAGTCGGTCGTCATGAGTTCATCGCCTTCGTCGGGGGGACGCAGGCTGTGACGCGCGTGCCGGAGCCAGGCGAGGACGCCAGCAGCGTCGAGAAGTTCGCCGCGCTCCGGGGACCTCTGGTCGTCAGGTGCAGGACCGTCGGGAGCAGGAGCTCGCCCACGGCGACCGGGCGGCTCGAGGGGCGGAGGCCGGCGGGCGCGGTCATCGGGACGCCGCCCGGGCTTCGCTGCGGACCGCCGTCAGCACTTCGGCCGCTGCCGTGGCCAGCGGACCTGAGGGCTTGGCCGGGAACTCGCCGCGCTCCACGTCGGCCGCCAGGCCGCGCTCCGGGGGCATCGCGGCGAGCAGGGGCGGGCCGAGGAGGGCCGCCGTCCGGGCGGCGGACGCGGCCCTCGACCGTCCACACGCGACCACGCCGAGGCGGGCCGTGAGATCCGACAACCGGCGCAGGACCTGCTTCGCCGCCAGGCACGCCCGGACCTCCGTCGGCACCACCAGGACCACCATGTCGGCCACCGCAACCGCTTCCGCGGCCGCGCCGCCGAGGGCGCGGGGCAGGTCGCACACCACCGTGCGGCCCGAACGGCGGCCCGCGGACACGACCGCCGACAGCGATTCGACCGCCGGCCCTTCGCCCTCGTTGCCGCACGCGAGCACCGGGAGGCTGCCGCCGCGATGCCTCCGCCGTGGCAGGACCGCCGCCAGGGACGACACCGAGACGCGGCCGCTCAACCGGACGTCCGGCCAGCGGGGTCCGGGCGTCTTTTCCAAGCCCAGCAACACATCCAGACCGCCGCCGAGCGGGTCGCAGTCCACCAGCAGGGCGCCGCCCTGGTCACGGTCGGCCGCCAGCGCCAGTGCCGCGGCGAAGACCGACGCGCCCGCGCCACCCCGGCCGCCGACCACGCCGAGCACCAAGCCGGCTTCCTCCGCCGGTGTCTCGACGACGTCGGCGAACGTGCCGGCGAGCTCGGTCTCCTCGTCCGGCAACGAGATCACGCGCTCGATGCCGCAGCGGAACGCGTGCTCCCACGTCGCGGTGCCCGGGCTGCCCTTGCAGACCAGGACGACCCCGCCGCGCCGGGGCAGTACGGGTGCCAGCCGCACGGTTTCTTCGTCGAGCACCACCAGTGGTGCCCTGGCCCAATGCCCGCGGGCCGCGGTCAGGTCCGGTGCCCGGTCGAGCTCGCAGCCCGCGACCGCCGCCACGCGCAGTATCTCGTCGAGCACGGTTTCGTCCGCGGCGACCACCAGCGGTCGTTCCCCCGTCATGCGTTCCTCCCCCGTCGTCGGTGCGGGCCTTGGGTGGCCCGGCTTCCACCGTCGGGGGCGGGGGTGGGGCGGCGCAACGGGGTGGGTGGCCGGTTGTGGACAACCGGGGTGTTGTGGACAACTTGGGCCCGGGGAGCCGCTCGCGAGCCGGTTCTGTCGGTGGGCTGTGGCAGGATCGCGCCCGCCCGCGACGCACCTGCGACGGAAATGGGCGCGGATATCCGCATCCGGGTTCGATCACGATCGGCGTCCGGCCGGCGACGGAAATCGCCGAAGGTAAGAGGAAGGCAAGAAGATCGAGGCCGCCGGAATCCGTTCGCGGAAAAGAAAACCGGCGAAGGCAAACGGAAGGTAAGAGGGCGGCCCCCGCCAGGGGGGAGGGACGGGGGCCGCCGTGGGTTCAGCCCCGGGGGGTCGGACTGAACCGGCCCGGTTGGACACCGGGCTCCCTCACTGTAACTCCGCCGAGCGCCGGTTCGCGCGCCGGGCGAGGCACACAGTTCGGTAACGGCACGGCGCGCCCGAAGTGCCTGCCTGTCATGGATTTTCCGCCCGCCGCGACGCGCGCGTGGTGGATCAACGGGACGTGCCGCGATCAAGCTCCTATCCTGGGCGGGTGGCCGAACCGAGCAGCGCGCCGTCGCGCATCCGGAAGCCGGGCCCGGAGCACGCGGTGGCCGCGTTCTTCGACCTGGACAAGACGATCATCGCCTCGTCGAGCGCGCTGGCGTTCAGCAAACCGCTGCTGAAAGAAGGATTGATCAACCGCCGTGCCGCATTGCGGAGTGCGTACGCGCAACTGGTGTTCTCACTCGCCGGCGCCGACGAGAACAAGACCGAGCGCCTGCGCGCCGAAGTTTCCGCGCTGTGCGCCGGCTGGGACGTCGCGCAGGTTTCCGCGATCGTGCGCGAGACGCTGCACGACGTCGTCGATCCGCTCGTGTACGCGGAGGCGGCGGAGCTGATCGCGCGCCACCGCGCGGACGGGCACGACGTGATCGTGCTGTCGGCGACCGGTGAGGAGGTCGTCGCGCCCGTCGCGGAGATGCTCGGGGCGAACCGGAGCGTCGCCACGCGGATGCAGATCGTCGACGGCCGCTACTCCGGCGAAGTCGACTTCTACTGCTACGGCGCCAACAAGGCCGTCGCCGCGAAGCAGCTCGCCGCCACCCACGGCTACGACCTCGCCGAGTGCTTCGCGTACACGGATTCGAGCACCGACATCCCGCTGCTCGAGGTCGTCGGGCATCCGCACGCGGTCAACCCGGACAAGCTCCTGCGGCGGGAGGCCCTCGACCGCGGCTGGCCGATCCTGGCCTTCGAGCGGCCGATGTCGCTGCGCACCCGGATCCCCACCCGATCGGCGGGAATCGTGGCGCTCGGCGTCGGCGCGGTGGCCGCCGGTGCGACCTGGTACGGCATCAGCCGTCGCCGACGGTCCCGGTAGCCGCACGACGGCCACCCACACGGCCGTACGGCTGCCACTTTGCCAGGCCCAGCCCCGAATTGTCCGTCGCGCAGGGTGCCGATGTCACCCGATTCAGCCTCTGTACCGGTGCACCCGTCCGCGCACTTGAAGTGATCCGGCTCACGGCGTAGAAAGTAGGTGCGGACGTTCGGTCGGCCAGGGAGCAGGTAGAAGAGAAGCCTGTTCCACCCCGGCAAACCTCCGTGCGCGGACTCCGGGTACCCACGCGCAGCGCGCCGCGGGAGGCTCGTCGTCTAGGGACTGCGTAGTGGGACGCCACACGCCGAGTCCATGTAGGTACGACCAGAGTTGCACGCTTGGTCGCCCGAGAAGTTCGCGCTTTGCAGGCGGCGCCCGTGGCCATTGGCTACGGGCGCCGCCTCGTCTATTCGGGGGGTCGGCACCGCGGGCCTGCGTGCGGAATCGGGCATCACGCGTGATCAGCCGGGCATCGGCCGTGATTGGCGGGGCATCACGCGTGATTGGCGGGTCGACACGCGTGATTGGAGGGTCGACACGCGTGACTGGAGGGTCGACACGGGGCGTCACTCACGTGATTGAGCGCGGGACTCGGCCTTCACTCGTTCGGCCGCAGCGTGGGGGCGCTTTCTTACCGATCCGGGTACGACTGGCGCGTTCGTGCGGTCGGTCGATGGACAGCGCCGGATTCGGTGAGTAGCTTCCCGATACTGGCGCCTCCGAGTGGACTTCTGACGTCCTGACCGGCGCCCGCTACTTCTGGGAGGCTGGTCGTGACGACCCGAAATCGGAGGTTCCATGCGCTCGCCCTGCCCGTTGCGGGGGTGCTCGCCCTCACCGGTGTGGGTGTCGCGACCGCGGCGAGCTCACCCGCGGTGAGCGCGGAAGCCGCCGCGACGCAGGCGCTGCGTGGCCTGACGCTCGAGCAGAAAGTCGGCCAGCTGTTCGTCACCTGGGTGAACGGGAAGACCGCCGACGAGGTCAACCCGAAGAACCGGACCGACTTCGGGGTCGACACCCCGGCGCAGGTGATCGAGAAGTACCACCTCGGCGGGGTCATCTACTTCAACAACGACTCCCGCGACAACTTCGACGACCCGGTGCAGGTCGCGAAGCTGTCCAACGGCCTCCAGCAGGCCGCGGTGACGAGCGGGGCGCACATCCCGCTGCAGATCGCGGCCGATCAGGAAGGGGGCACGGTGACCCGGATGGGGGCGCCGGCCACCGAGTTCCCGAACTCAATGGCCATCGCTGCCGGGCGGGACCCGAACCGGGCCACCAAGGCCGCCACCATCCTCGGGCACGAACTGCGGGCCGTCGGCATCAACCAGGACTTCGCGCCCGACTCCGACGTCAACTCGAACCCGGCCAACCCCGTCATCGGCGTGCGCTCGTTCGCCGGGCAGCCCGGCCTCGCGAGCCAGTTCGTCGCCGCCGAGGTCAAGGGTTACCAGGACTCCGGCCTGCCGACGAAGACCGTCGCCGCCACCGCCAAGCACTTCCCCGGGCACGGTGACGCCGCCACCGACAGCCACACCGGCCTGCCGCGGATCGACCGCACCGAACAGGCGTGGCGCGACATCGACGTGCCGCCGTTCAAGGCCGCCATCAAGGCGGGCATCGACGCGATCATGACCGCGCACATCCAGTTCCCCAGCCTCGACCCGTCGCTGGAGCCCGCGACGCTGTCGAAGCCGATCGTCACCGGGAAGCTGCGGGGCGAACTCCACTACAACGGCGTCGTCATCACCGACTCGCTCGAGATGCAGGGCGTGCGGGAGATGCACAGCGACGCCGAGATCCCCGTCCTCGCCCTCAAGGCCGGTGTCGACCAGCTGCTGATGCCGGTGCACCTCGACGTCGCGATCAACTCGGTCCTCGCCGCCGTCAAGTCCGGGGACATCCCGATGTGGCGGATCGACCAGAGCGTGCTGCGCGTTCTGAAGCTCAAGTTCGAACGCGGCATCCTGTTCTCGCCGTTCGTCGACCCGAACCGGGTGATGCAGACGGTCGGCGTCCCGTCCAGCCTCAAGACCGCGCAGGACATCGCCGACCGCGGCATCACGGCCATCGCGAACGACGCCGGTCTCCTGCCGCTGACGCAGAAGCCCGCGACCGCGCTCGTCACCGGCTGGGGCGTCTCCACCACCGCGTCGCTGGCGCAGAAGCTGACCGCCCACGGCACCGCCGCAACGGCCTACCAGACCGGCCAGGCCCCGACCGACGCCCAGATCGCGCAGGCCGTCGCGAACGCGGGGAACGCGGACCTGGTCGTCGTGCTGACCAACAACATCGGCGCGTTCCCCCGGCAGACCAAGCTGCTCGACGCCCTCCAGGCCACCGGCAAGCCGGTCGTCGCGGTCGCCGCGCAGATCCCCTACGACGCCGGCTACCCGACCACCGTGAAAACCTGGCTGGCCACCTACGGCTACATCACGCCGACCCTGGAGGCGCTGGCCAAGGTCATCCTCGGCGAGACTAAACCGGTCGGGAAACTGCCGGTGGACATCCCGGCGGGCGCCGACCTGAAGACCGTGAAGTACCCGTTCGGCCACGGGCTGACCTGGTGAACCTCAACCGGCGCCACTTCCTCGGCGCGAGCGCGCTGGCCGTCCCGGCCCTGGCCGGCGGCTCGGCCGTGGCCGGGGCACACCCGGAGCAGGCCGAAAGCCACGGACGCGTCCTCACGGGCGCGGAACAGCTGGCCGCGCAGGGCTGGCGTCCCCTGAAGGGCCGCAAGCTCGGGGTCCTGTCCAACCCGACCGGCGTGCTGCTGAACGGCGACCACATCGTCGACTCGATGGTCGCGGCCGGCGTCAAGCCGGTCGCGGCCTTCGGGCCCGAGCACGGCTTCCGCGGCAGCGCGCAGGCCGGCGGCTCCGAGGGCGACTACACCGACCCGAGGACCGGCGTCCCGGTGTACGACGCGTACGGCGTCGACGCGACGAAGCTCGCTTCGCTGTTCACCAAGGCCGGCGTCGACACGGTCGTGTTCGACATCGCTGACGTCGGCGCGCGCTTCTACACCTACATCTGGTCGCTCTACACCGCGATGGCCGCCGCCGCGCAGACGAACGCGGCCCTCGTCGTGCTCGACCGGCCGAACCCGCTCGGCGGCCGCGCGGCCGGGCCGGTACTCGACCCCAAGTTCGCCTCCGGCATCGGGCGGCAGCCGATCGCCCAGCAGCACGGCATGACCGTCGGCGAGCTCGCGCGCTTCTTCGCCGGGGAGTTCCTGCCGGACGCAAAACTCCAGCTCGACGTCGTGCAGGTCCGCGGCTGGCAGCGCGACACGCTCTTCGCGCGGACCGGGCTGAACTGGGTGCTCCCGAGCCCGAACATGCCCACGCCGGACACCGCACTCGTCTACCCGGGCACCGGGATGTTCGAAGGCACGGTGTTCTCCGAGGGCCGCGGCACGACCCGGCCGTTCGAGATCATCGGCGCGCCCGGGCTCGACTGGCGCTGGCGCGAGAAGCTCGAAGGCGAGCGGCTGCCCGGAGCGAAGTTCCGCGAGACCTACTTCGTCCCCACGTTCAGCAAGTTCGCCAACCAGACGTGCGGGGGCGTGCAGGTGAGCGTCGAGGACCCGCGGGCCTTCGACGCGATCCGGACCGCGGTCGCCATGATCGTCACGGCGAAGGCGCTGCACCCGGACGTCTTCGCCTGGCGCCCCGACAACTACATCGACAAGCTGTCCGGGTCCGACCGGCTCCGGACCATGGTCGACGCCGGCGCGGGCGTCGACGAGGTCACCGGGGCCTGGCGGGCCGAGCTGGCCGAGTTCGACCGGAAACGCCGCCGCTACCTGCTGTACCGCTGAGGGGGAGACTCATGCGTGCTAGGAAGGTCCTCGTCGCGGCCACCGGAGTGCTGGTCGCGCTGACCACGTTGACCGTGTCCGATTCGGGAGCCGGCGCCATCACCAGCCACGATCCCGCGGCCGGGCGCTTCGACCGGCCGCAGCACGGGTTCGCCCCGCCGTGGACGACGCTGCGCGACGGCCGCCCGCAGGAGGTCAACCTGGACCCGGCGCCGATCAGGGCGGCCGAGGACTTCCTGGCGAGCTGGACGAAGCCGGACACGACCGGGCACCCGCACTTCTCCGGCGCGGTCGGCCTGCTCGCGCACGACGGCGTGGTCGTCGACCGGTACGTGGTCGGCGGGGCGCTGCGGTACGCCGACGCGAAGGGCACCGAACTGCCCGCCGACCAGCAGGTTCCGATGCGGAACGACACGATCTTCGACATGGCGTCGATCTCGAAGCTGTTCACCTCGATCGCGGTGATGCAGCTGGTCGAACGCGGGCAGCTCACCATCGACACCCCGGTCAGCCGCTTCTTCCCGGAGTTCGCCACCGGCGACAAGGCCGCCATCACGGTCAAGATGCTGCTCACGCACGTCTCCGGGTTCGACGCCGACCCGATCCCGTCGCTGTGGGCCGGCTACCCGGACATCCCGTCGCGACGGCAGGCCGTGCTCGACAGCCCGCTGAAGAACAAGCCGGGGACGACGTACCTCTACTCGGACATCAACCTGCTGACCCTCGGCTTCATCGTCGAGAAGCTGACCGGGCAGCCGCTCGACAAGGTCGTCCACGACCGGATCACCGCGCCGCTGGGCATGGTCGACACCGGCTACAACCCGCCCGCGGCGAAGCTGAACCGGATCGCCGCGACGGAGTTCGAGGCCAACCCGCCCCGCGGGATGGTGCGCGGCAGCGTGCACGACGAGAACGCCTGGTCGCTGGGCGGCGTCGCCGGGCACGCCGGCGTGTTCAGCACCGCGGGCGACATGGCGAACCTCGCGCAGGCGATCCTCAACGGCGGCAGCTACCGCGGGCACCGGATCCTGGGCCAGGAGACCGTCCGGCAACTCCTGACGAACTACAACCAGCAGTTCCCGGACGACTCGCACGGCCTCGGCTTCGAACTCGACCAGCCCTGGTACATGGGCGCGCTGGCGTCGCCGGTCACCGCCGGGCACACCGGGTTCACCGGAACGACGCTGGTCATCGACCCGGAGTCGAGGTCGTTCGCGATCCTGCTGACCAACCGGGTGCACCCGACCCGGAACTGGGGCTCGATCAACACCGCCCGCCAGGTGTGGGCGACGTCGCTGGCCAGGGCGATGGCGGTGCGGCCGGTGGTCGGCAAGGACGCCTGGACGAGCACGCTGGGTAACGCCGGTGTCGCTACGCTGAGCACTCGCGCGTTCACCACGCAAAGTGATCGTGCCCGCGTCTCGTTCGCTGCCTTCGTGGATACCGAAGGTCCGGGTGATCCACTTCAGCTGCAGGCCAGCACCGACGGCGTTAACTGGCAACCGATCACGTTATCGGTATCGGGCCCGGGGGCACCCTCCGGAGCTGTGACGTCGCTCTCCGGACACGGGCACCGCACCTGGTGGCGGGCGGTGGGCGCGCTGCCGCAGGGCGCCACGGTGAGCCTGCGCTGGCGTTACAGCACCGACCCGAGTTACACGGGCCGCGGAGTTTCGGTGGACGGTGTGAAAGTCACCGAGAGCGGCCGATCACTCCTCGACGGTGAACGAGACCCCGCCGTTTTCGTTGCAGAGGGTTGGCAGTTGAGCTCCCGGTGACCGCCTGGTCGCCGAACGTCGACCACAAGCCGGAATTTACCGTCCGCTTGCTGCTTGCACCGCGACACTAAGTTGCCAAGTCGTTAGCTTGACCTCGTTAACAAGGTTGACCCTGTTGGCGACTTTCTGGTCAACGATTAATCGCAAATCCAGATCCGCAGACACGGACGGGTTGCGATCGTACCGAAGGGTGTGGGTAGCCTTGTCGCAAATGCCAACGGTTAGTAACTTTCCGACGGTGAGTGATACCGAATCCGTAGTCGGCACGGCACCGTCCGAGCCCGTATCGGTCCAGACGACCGTGCGTGACGCCGACTCCAGCCCGCTGGTGCGGATCCGGTCGCTCCTCCCCGGCCTGGCCCGCGCCGAGCAGCGCGTGGCCAAGGTGGTGCTGGAAGACCCCGCGTCGGTGGCGCGGCGCAGCATCACCGAGGTGGCCCTGGCCGCCAACACGAGCGAGACCACGGTGACGCGGTTCTGCAAGGCCGTCGGCGTCGGCGGGTACCCGCAGCTGCGCATCGCGCTGGCCGCGGACACCGCCCGCACCGAGGCGCGCACCACGCGCAACCTGGGCGGCGAGATCGGCCCGGAGGACGACCTGGCCGCCGTGATCGGCAAGGTCAGCTTCGCCGACGCGCGCGCGGTCGAGGAGACGGCCGACCAGCTCGACGTCGCCACCCTGGAGCGGGTGATCGAGGTCGTCGCCAGCGCCGGCCGCGTGGACGTCTACGGCGTGGGCGCCAGCGCGTTCGTCGCCGCCGACCTGCAGCAGAAGCTGCACCGCATCGGCCGCGTGTGCTTCGCGTGGTCGGACACGCACATCATGCTCACCTCGGCCGCGGTGCTGAGCCCCGGTGACGTCGCGATCGGCGTCTCGCACACCGGCGCGACCACCGACACCGTCGAGGCGCTGCGCGTGGCGCGCGAGCACGGCGCGATCACCATCGCCGTGACGAACTTCCCGCGCTCCCCGATCACCGAGGTCGCCGACCACGTTTTGACGACCGCGGCCCGGGAAACCACGTTCCGTTCGGGAGCGACGGCGAGCCGCATCGCCCAGCTCACCGTCATCGACTGCCTGTTCATCGGCGTCGCGCAGCGGCACATGGACGCGTCGGTCAGCGCCCTGGACGCGACCAGGGACGCCGTCGGCTCGCACCGCTTGGGGGTCAGGCCGGACGGTCGTCGCCGTCCGCGGGAAACCGGCAAGTAATGCCCGGAGAAAAAGTGAGGCGCATGATGACCGTCCCCATGCAGGCGGTGCACGTCGATTCGCCGACCGAGACCCGCAATCCCCGCACCAAGGACATCGACCTGATGTCCACCGCGGGGATCCTGGGCGCGATCAACGCCGAGGACCGCACGGTCCCCGGTGCCGTCGCCGCGGTGCTGCCCCAGGTGGCGCACGCCGTGGACTACGCGGTCGACGCCCTGCGGGCGGGCGGCCGGGTGCACTACGTCGGCGCGGGCACGTCCGGGCGCCTGGCCACCCTGGACGCGGCCGAGCTGGTGCCGACGTTCAACGTGCCGGGCGACTGGTTCATCGCGCACCACGCCGGCGGCGAGCGCGCGCTGCGCCACGCCGTCGAAAACGCCGAGGACGACTCGGCGGCGGGGGCGGCCGAGATGGCCGCGATGGTCCAGCCCGGCGACTTCGTGCTGGGGCTGACGGCGTCGGGCAGGACGCCGTACGTGCTGGGCGCGCTGCTGGCCGCGTCGCGCCAGGGCGCCCGCACCGGCCTGGTGTCGGGCAACCCGAAGGCCGCCAAGCCGGCGGGCGTCGACGTGCTCATCGCCGTCGACACCGGCCCGGAGGCGATCGCCGGCTCGACCCGGATGAAGGCGGGCACGGCCCAGAAGATGATCCTGACGTCGTTCTCCACGGCGACGATGATCAAGCTGGGCCGGACCTATTCGAACCTGATGGTCAGCATGCGGGCCACCAACGCGAAGCTGCGCGGCCGGACCATCCGGATCCTGCAGGAAGCCACCGGCATGACGATGGCGGACTGCTCGGACGCGCTCACCGAGGCCGGGGGCGACCTCAAGGTGGCGCTGGTGCACCTGCTGTCCGGAGAGGATGTGAAGAGCGCGGCCAAGGCGTTGCACACGTCAGGCGGGCACGTGCGCAAGGCTCTGGACTCTCTCAGGGTGCGCGCGAGCTAGACCGTCATCTGTTCATCTGCCTAACCTCTCAGATGAGGAAGGGCGGGTGGCGGATGGCGGGCATGACGGAGGACTCGCGGCGTGGGCTGTCGCGTCGCGAGTGGGTGTCGGTCGGCGGGATGGGCGGGTTCATCCTGCTGCTGAACGTCGTGGGCTGGGGCGTGCTCACGGCGTTCGTCGCACCGCACCACTACGCGCTGGGCACGTCCGGGGTGTTCGGGATCGGGCTCGGCGTCACGGCGTTCACGCTCGGCATGCGGCACGCCTTCGACGCGGACCACATCGCCGCGATCGACAACACCACGCGCAAGCTGATGGCCGACGGCAGGCGGCCGCTGTCGGTCGGGTTCTGGTTCTCGCTCGGGCACTCGACGATCGTCTTCGCGCTGTGCCTGCTGCTGTCGCTCGGCGTCCGCGCGCTGGCCGGCCAGGTCGAGGACGGTTCCTCGGCGTTGCACCAGGCCACCGGGCTGATCGGGACGTCGGTGTCCGGGGTGTTCCTGTACGTGATCGCGATCCTGAACCTCGTGGTGCTGGCCGGGATCCTGCGGGTCTTCAAGCAGATGCGCCGCGGCGAGTTCGACGAGGCCGCGCTGGAGCGCCAGCTGGACAACCGCGGCGTGCTGAACCGGCTGCTGCGCGGTGCGACGAAGGCCGTGCGCAAGCCGTGGCACATCTACCCGGTCGGGCTGCTGTTCGGGCTCGGTTTCGACACCGCGACCGAGATCGGGTTGCTCGTGCTGGCCGCGGGCGCGGCGACGTTCGCGCTGCCGTGGTACGCGATCCTCGTGCTGCCGGTCCTGTTCGCCGCCGGGATGACCCTGTTCGACACCGTGGACGGCTGCTTCATGAACTTCGCCTACGGCTGGGCGTTCGCGAAGCCGGTGCGCAAGATCTTCTACAACCTCACGGTGACCGCGCTGTCGGTCGCGGTGGCCCTGCTCATCGGGACCATCGAGCTGGTGTCGATCCTGGCCGAGAAGCTGGACATCACGTCCGGGCCGCTGGCCGCGATCGCGTCGATCGACCTGGACTACGTCGGGTTCGGGATCGTCGGGTTGTTCGTGCTGACGTGGGTCGTCGCGCTCGCGGTGTGGCGGTTCGGGCGGATCGAGGAGAAGTGGTCGGCGAAGCTGTCCAATTAGGAAGCCGCGTCCGAAATGGACTTCGCTTCGCGCGCACCGGCTTCGAAGGCTTCGCAGCAGAAGAGCAGCCACGCGCGTACGCCCTCCGGCGTCCCGCTCGCGAAGCCCTCCGCCGCTTCGAGGTAACGCGGCACCCGGCGGAAGAACGCCACCTCGGGAACGCTCAAGGACTTCGGGTCCAGACCGGTCGCCACCATCGTCAGCCGGGCGGCCGCGCGGGCGACGACGCCATCCGCGCTGCCGAACGGCTTGAGCGCCAGCAGTTCTCCGTGCACGACCGCCGTCAGGACCGGGCCCGGCACCGACGTCGCCCCGGTCACCAGCTGGGCGAGCAGCTCAAGCCGGCCGCCGCCGGAGTGCGGGCGGCCCAGGGCGTCCGGGTGGTCGACGAGGTCGGCCGCGGCGAGCACGTGCAGGCGCGCCAACGCCTGCAGCGGCGCGCGGCGCCACGTCGGCAGCAGCGACTCCAGGGTCTCCGCGACGCGCAGGGCACCCGCGAGGACCGGGTCGGCGACCGCGCCGTCAAGAGGTAGTTCCGGGTTGGCGCCTTCGATGCCGGCGGACGCGCGGGCGGCCCGCACCGACGCTTCCGCCGCCGTCGCCGCGCCGCCGCGGAGGTTGGCCGGGAGGCGGTGGACCGCGAACACGGCGTCCTGGGCGGACTTCGCCGCCGCCGCGACGCCTTCGAGGTCGAGGAGGGGCTTCAGGGGATCAGGCATCGAGCACCTGGCCTTCGCGGGAGACCACGGGCGGCAGGACCGACCACGGGAAGTTGATCCAGCGGTCGGTGTGCCGCCAGACGTACTCGCACTTCACCGTCGAATGCGGCTTCTCGTAGACGACGGCCGAGCGGACCTCGGCGACGTGCTCGAGGCAGAAGTCGCGGACCAGCTTGAGCGTGGCGCCGGTGTCGGCGACGTCGTCGGCGATCAGCACCTTCTTGCTCGCCAGGTCGACGACGTTGGGCACCGGCGGCAGCATCACCGGCAGGTCGAGCCGCTGGTCGACACCGGTGTAGAACTCGACGTTCATCACGTGCAGGTTCTTCACGTCGAGCGCGTAGCCGAGGGCGCCGGCGACGAACAGGCCACCGCGCGCGATGGAGAGGATGAGGTCCGGCGCGAAGCCGTCTTCGGCGATGGTGTGAGCCAGTTCACGGCTCGCCGTGCCGAACAGCTTCCAGCTCAGCTCTTCCCGCTCTTCGGCCATCGAGCCACCCTTCCGTCGTGGTCCGCCGAGCATAGGCAACCCGGAAGTGGCCTGCGGAAATGCTCGGAAATTGGCTCTCCTGAGCAGCCAATGCCCGCTCTACCGTGATCGGGTGAGCGACTGGAACACGCACCCGACCCTGGCCGGCGAGCACGTCCGCCTGGAGCCGCTGACGCCCGCGCACGCCAAGGGCCTCTGGGAAGCGGGCACCGACCCGGGCATCTGGGCGTGGCTCAGCATCCGGCAGCCGGGGGATCTTCCCGCGGCCGAGCGGATGGTCGAGCAGGCCCTCGCCGACCCCGCACGCCGGGCCTTTGCGCAGATCGACGCCGCCTCCGGCCGGGTCGCCGGGACGACGTCGTACTACCAGGTCGTCGAGGCGCACCGGATCCTCTCGATCGGGCACACGTGGCTCGGCGCCGACTGGCAGCGCACCGCGCTGAACACCGAGTCGAAACTGCTGTTGCTCACCCACGCGTTCGAAACCCTTGGCGCGCAACGCGTTTCGTGGGAGACCGACATCCGCAACCTCCGTTCGCAACGCGCCATCGAACGGCTTGGCGCGCTTCGCGAAGGCGTCCTGCGGGCGCACCGGATCCGGCCGGACGGCTCGTCCCGCGACACCGTCACCTACTCGATGCTGGCGCCGGAATGGCCCGCCGCGAAGGCGCGGCTGAGCGAACGCTTAGTCACCGGAGCTCGGCTGCGGCGGTGAAACCACAGGGCAACGTGGGTGCAACCTTTTACAAGGCGGACTAACGTCGCTAGCGTGCCGCTAGCCGTCATGTCGGCGCACTACAGGAGGCCTTGCAACCATGACCGAGCAGTCCCCCGCCCTGGACAACCTGCTCACCGAGAGCCGCACCTTCCCGCCCAGTGACGAATTCGCTGGCCAGGCCAACGCGAAGGCCGATCTCTACGCCGAAGCGGATGCCGATCGCGAAGCGTTCTGGGCGAAGCAGGCCGAGCGGCTCACGTGGGACACGAAGTGGACCACGGTACTGGACTGGACCAATGCGCCGTTCGCGAAGTGGTTCGTCGGCGGCAAGCTCAACGTCGCCTACAACTGCGTCGACCGGCACGTCGAGTCCGGGCACGGCGAGCAGGTCGCGATCCACTGGGTCGGCGAGCCGGGCGACACCCGGGACATCACCTACGCCGAGCTGAAGACCGAGGTTTCCAAGGCCGCCAACGCACTCGCGTCGCTGGGCGTCACCGCGGGCGACGTCGTGGCGATCCAGCTGCAGATGGTGCCCGAGGCCATCTTCGCGATGCTCGCGTGCGCGCGGATCGGCGCGCTGCACAACGTCGTCTTCGGCGGCTTCTCCCCGACGGCGCTGCGGGCCCGCGTCGACGACGCCGCCGCGAAGATCGTGATCACCTCCGACGGCCAGTTCCGCCGCGGCAAGGCCGCGCCGATGAAGGCCAACGTCGACGAAGCGCTCGAAGGCGCCGAAACCGTCGAGAAGGTCATCGTCGTGAAGCGCACGGGCGACCAGCTCGAGGGCGACGTCCCGTGGACCGACGGCCGCGACTTGTGGTGGCACGAGCTCGTCGACGGACAGTCCGAAGAGCACACTCCCGAAGCGTTCGACAGCGAGCACCCGCTGTTCATCCTGTACACGTCCGGCACGACCGGGAAGCCGAAGGGCATCCTGCACACCTCCGGCGGCTACCTGACGCAAACCGCGTACACGCACCACAACGTCTTCGACCACAAGGCCGGCGAAGACGTCTACTGGTGCACCGCGGACATCGGCTGGATCACCGGCCACAGCTACATCGTCTACGGCCCGCTCGCGAACCGCGTCACGCAGGTCGTCTACGAAGGCACGCCGAACACCCCGCACGAGGGCCGGCACTGGGAGATCATCCAGAAGTACAAGGTCTCCCTTTACTACACGGCGCCGACGCTGATCCGCACCTTCATGAAGTGGGGCGCGGAAATCCCGGAGAAGTACGACCTTTCGTCGCTGCGGGTGCTGGGTTCGGTCGGCGAGCCGATCAACCCCGAGGCGTGGATCTGGTACCGCGAGAACATCGGCGCGGGCCGGACCCCGATCGTCGACACGTGGTGGCAGACCGAAACCGGCGCGATCATGATCTCGCCGCTGCCGGGCGTCACCTCGACCAAGCCGGGCTCGGCGCAGAAGGCGCTGCCGGGCATCTCCGCGAAGGTCGTCGACGACACCGGCGTCGAGGTCGGGCCCGGCGGCGGCGGGTACCTGGTCCTCGACAAGCCGTGGCCGTCGATGCTGCGGGGCGTCTGGGGCGACGAAGAGCGCTTCAAGGAGACGTACTGGTCGCGGTTCAAGGACCAGGGCTTCTACTTCGCCGGCGACGGCGCGAAGTACGACAACGACGGTGACGTCTGGCTGCTGGGCCGCGTCGACGACGTGATGAACGTGTCCGGCCACCGCATCTCGACGACGGAGGTCGAGTCGGCGCTGGTCTCGCACCCGACGGTGGCCGAAGCCGCGGTCGTCGGCGCGACCGACCCGACGACCGGCCAGGGCATCGTGGCGTTCGTGATCCTGCGGGGCAACGCCGTCGACGGGGGCGAAGAGGCCATCCAGGCGCTGCGCAACCACGTCGCGAAGGAGATCGGGCCGATCGCGAAGCCGCGGCAGATCATGGTCGTGCCGGAGCTGCCGAAGACGCGCTCGGGCAAGATCATGCGCCGTCTCCTGCGCGACGTCGCGGAGAACCGGCAGGTCGGCGACGTCACCACGCTGGCCGACTCGTCGGTGATGGACCTGATCTCGTCGGGCCTGAAGTCGGGCAAGTCGGAGGAGTGAGCTAGCGTTCTCCCTGTCAGAGCCCTTCCGGCTTCGCGCCGGGAGGGCTCTGTCATGACACCCCGTGTGGCACGACTCGAACGCATGTTCTACGCTGTGCCGCGAACCACACCCACTTCCCGGGCAAGGAGACGACACGACGATGACCGTGGATGTCCTGACGCACGACGAGGAAACGGCTGCCGAAGCCCCGGCTGTTGCTGTTGCCACTGACGAGGCGGCCGTCACCGAGTCCGCGTCCCCGGCCTCTTCGGAGGGCGACGCTGCGCCCGCCGAGGAAGAGGCCCCCAAGCCGAAGCGCGGCCGCCCGAAGGGTGCGACGGCGTCGACGGCGAAGAAGACCCGCACGGTCGAGCTGACCCTGACGGTGACCGGCACGGCCGACGGCGAGTGGCAGGCCGAGCTGAAGAACGGCTCGAAGTGGGTCGCGAAGGGCCTCGAGATCCCGGCGGCCGCCGTCTCGCGCGCGGCCAAGGAGCTGCACGCGGACCTGTCCGGCCCGATCGACGAGGTGATCAACCAGGCCCGCGAGGCGCAGGCCGCGAAGGTCGCCGCGCTGGAGGCCGAGCTCGAGAAGGCCAAGCAGGCCCTCGCCGAGCTGGACGCCTGAGGCTTCACTCCGGGGAACGCCCGGTCCGCCTTGCGCGGGCCGGGCGTTTCCGCTTTTCAGGCGATCGGCGGGCGGCCCGGCAGCGGCGACTTGAACTCGACCCACATCGCGTCGGTCAGCGCCTCCACATGGTGGGACGCGCCGCGCGGGTGCACCACCGAATCCCCCGGTTCGAGCACCGCCTCCACCCCCTCGACCGCGCCCCGCAGCCGGCCGGACAGCACATAGACGATCGAGTCGTGGTCGTGCGCGTGCGGTGGCGACGCCACCCCCGCCGGGTAGTGGATCAGGTACGCCAGGCCACTCGCCGCCCGTTCCAGGAGCCGGAAGCGGCCCTCACCGCCCAGGAGCGGCAAGCCCTCCACCGCGGTCAATGGTTGCCACACCTGGTCGTCCATGCCTTCCATCATGACCGGCACCGGCTGAGAGTCCACACAGGACCACTTAGGTAAGGCAGTCGTTATTTAGGCGCACCTGAAAACAGTCCGAGTCTCGCCACGATTCCGCTTCCGTGTTTCACTGGTCCGGTGACCGAGACGATCGACGGTGACGCCGTGGAACACGCCCACGAACCGCACCAGGGCGTGGGCGGGAAGCTGAACTGGCTGCGGGCCGGGGTGCTGGGCGCGAACGACGGCATCGTGTCCGTGGCCGGCATCGTCGTCGGCGTGGCCGGGGCGACCACGGAAAGCACCACGATCCTCACCGCCGGAATCGCCGGGCTCGTCGCCGGCGCCTTTTCCATGGCCGGCGGGGAATACGTCTCCGTCAGCACCCAGCGCGACACCGAACAGGCCCTGCTCCGGCTCGAAAAGCACGAACTCAAGACGATGCCGGAGGCCGAGGAGCGCGAGCTCGCCGAAATCTACGAGGAAAAGGGTCTCTCGCCGGAGCTGGCGACCCAGGTCGCCCGCGAACTGACCGAAAAGGACGCGCTGCAGGCGCACGCCGAAGCCGAACTCGGCATCGACCCCGGCAACCTCACCAGCCCGTGGCAGGCGGCGTGGGCGTCCCTGCTCGCGTTCTCGATCGGCGCGCTGCTGCCGATCCTCTCGATCGCCTGGGCCGGCGTCTCCCTGCGGGTGTGGGCGTGCGCCGCCGCGGTCGTCGTCGGCCTCACGCTGACCGGGTGGGTCAGCGCGAGGCTCGGCGACGCGAACGTGGTGCGCGCGATCATCCGCAACGTCGGCGTCGGCGCACTCACCATGGTCGTGACCTACTTCGTCGGCGTGATCTTCGGGGTCACCGTCGGCTAGTGCACGCCCTTCATCAGCCGGCGGATGAAGGGGATGCCCAGGAACAGCAGCACGCCGACACCGATGGCGACCAGGCCGACCGTGCTGAAGTACGGCGCCTCGTCGTCGACCGAGTAGTACTCGGCGAGCTTGCCGGACATCGCGGTGCCGAACGAGATCGACAGGAAGTTCAGCGCCACCATCTGGGTCCGGAACGCCTCCGGCGCGAGCTTCGTCGACAGCGACAGCCCGACCGGGGAGAGGCACAGCTCGGCGATCGTGAACACGAACAGGATGCCGACCAGCGCGAGCATCGGGCTCGCGTTCTTGCCGCTGCCCACCATGGGCAGGAACAGCAGGAACGCCGCCCCCATCAGCACCGTGCCGAGGACGAACTTCATCGGCGTCGACGGCTGGCGCTCGCCGAGCTTCGTCCACAGCGCCGCCAAGAGGGGCGCGAAGACGATGATGAACACCGGGTTGATCGAGTTGACCCAGGAGACCGGCATTTCCCAGCCGAACAGGGTCCGGTTCAGCCGCTGGTCGGTATAGGCCGCGACGACCGTGAACTGCTGCTGGTACAGCGAGAAGAACACCGCGCTGGCGATGAACATCGGGATGAACGAGAACACCCGGCTGCGCTCGACCGCGGTGATCTTGCCGCTGGTCAGGATGACGAGGAAGTAGATCACCGAGATCACGCCGACCACCCACACGACGACGTCGGCGAGGTTGCCCGGGTTGACGACGCCGGTGACGACCAGGGTCACCACCGCGGCCACCAGCAGGACGGCGGCGCCGATCGCCAGCACGCGCCGGGACGACGGCAGCGGGTTCGGCACCTCCTTCGCCTTGTCGCCGAGGTTCTTGCGGCCGAACGTGTACTGGGTCAGGCCGAGGGCCATGCCGATCGCGGCGAGGCCGAAGCCGAGGTGGAAGCCGACCTCGGTCTGCGCCAGCCCGGTCAGCAGCGGCCCGACGAACCCGCCGAGGTTGACGCCCATGTAGAAGATCGTGAAGCCCGCGTCGCGCCGCTCGTCGCCTTCGGCGTAGAGCGTGCCGACGATCGCCGTCGCGTTGGACTTCAGGCCGCCGCTGCCGACCGCGACGCACACGAGGCCGACGCCGATGCCGGCCAGGCCCGGCAGCAGGGCCAGGCTGAGGTGGCCGATCATGATCAGCACGGCGCTGTAGAAGAGCGTCCGTTCGGAGCCGAGGAGGCGGTCGGCCACCCACGCGCCGATGACGGCCGAGAGGTACACCAGGCCGCCGTACGCGCCGACGATGCCGAGCGCGGACTCCTGCGCGAGGCCCAGGCCGCCCTGCTCGACCTTGTAGTAGAGGTAGATCGGCAGGATGCCGAGCATCCCGTAGTAGGAGAACCGCTCCCACATCTCCACGCCGAAGAGGTTCGCCAGCCCTCGTGGGTGCCCGAAGAACCTCGTGTCCTGCTGGACCTCGGTTGAGGTGCTCACAACTCGTCTTCCTTTGTCCGGGGACTTCGTTGTCGCTTGGCATGCTATGAGCCCAGCTGGTTGCCCACCACCGGCACCCCGTGTGGCGGCCGTCATGACAATGCGTGACAAAGAGCCGGTAAACTGGGCCGAGGTGCGCCGGGAAGCCTGGTCGGCAACAGTGATCAGCGACCCCTGGAGCCGCCCCGATGACCCGCCCGTTGAGCGAATTCGCCCGTTACCTGCGCACCGAGACGACCGGCGGGTTCATCCTGCTCGGCGCGACGGCGGTCGCGCTGCTCTGGGCCAACTCGCCGCTGCGCAACAGCTACCACGCGCTGCGCGAATTCCGGCTCGGCCCGGAGTTCCTGCACCTGAACCTGACGATCGGCGACTGGGCCGCGGACGGCCTGCTCGCCCTGTTCTTCTTCGTCGCCGGGCTGGAGCTCAAGCGCGAACTCGTCGTCGGCGAGCTCTCCCGCTTCAAGCAGGCGGTGCTGCCGGTGGTCGCCGCCATCGGCGGCATGGTCGTGCCCGCGCTCGTCGCGCTGGGCGTCGGCTGGGGGACGCCGGGGATCGAGCGCGCCTGGGCGATCCCGGTCGCCACGGACATCGCGTTCGCCCTCGGCGTGCTCGCGCTGACGGCGTCGAACCTGCCCTCGAGCGCGCGGGTGTTCCTGCTTTCCCTGGCCGTGGTGGACGACCTCGGCGCGATCATCGTCATCGCCGTGCTGTTCACGATCGGCTTCGACCCGGTCGCGCTGGTCGTCGCCGTCGTGGCGCTCGCCCTGTACGCGTTCCTGCAGCACCGGCGGGTCCGGACGCCGTGGCTGTACGTCCCCCTGGCGCTGGTCACCTGGGTGGCCGTGCACTCGGCGGGCATCCACGCCACGATCGCCGGCGTCGCGCTGGGCCTGCTCACCCGCGTCCGCGCCGACGAGGGCGAGGCCGAGGCACCCGCGCTGCGGTTGGAGCACCGGCTGCAGCCGTGGTCCGCGGCCGTCGCCGTGCCGTTGTTCGCGCTGTTCGCCGCCGGGATTTCAGTCGACGCCGACGCGCTCGGCGCGGTGTTCACGACGGCGTTGCCGCTCGCGGTGCTGGCCGGGCTGCTCGGCGGCAAGGTCGTCGGCATCCTCGGGGCCAGCCTGCTCGCCGTGAAGCTGCGGCTGGCGGAGAAGCCGCGCGGGATGGGCTGGCGGGACATGGCCGCGTTGTCCGTGCTGGGCGGGGTCGGGTTCACGGTGAGCCTGCTGATCGCGGAGCTGGCGCTGCCGGGTGACGCGAGCGAGCTGGCGAAGGCGGCGGTGCTGATCGCGTCGGCGACAGCGTCCCTGCTGGCGGCGGCGTTGCTACTCCGCCGTAGCAAGGTTCACGCGCAAATGTCCGACACTCCGCCCTCCGGGGCCTAGCCCCGGACCCCGGCCGGGGGCGAGCCCCCTGGACCCCCAAAAGCGACTCGCCGTGACGCCGCCGCGCCCGGTTTCGGGACACATGGCACGATGACCCGGTGAGCAGCCCCAAGCACGAGCGAACCGGCCCCGACGGCGTGGGGGCCGTGCCTTACCTCCCGCTGTCCTCCGCCGCCGACGTCCCCGGCGACCAGTCGATCGGCCGCCTGGTCGGCGACGCGACCCAGCACATCTCCACCCTGGTCAGGGCCGAGATGGAGCTGGCGAAGTCCGAGCTGGTCGGCGAGGTGAAGAAGGGCCTCAAGGGGGCCGTTTTCTTCCTGATCGCGCTGACGGTCTTCCTGTACAGCACGTTCTTCCTGTTCTTCTTCGCGGCCGAGGGGCTGGCCCAGTGGCTGCGCTACCGCTGGATCGCGTTCGGCATCGTGTTCGTCCTGATGCTGCTCGTCGCCGGCGTGGCCGGGTTCCTCGGCTACCGCAAGGTGAAGAAGTTCAAGGCACCGGAACGGACCATCGCCAGCGTCAAGGAGACCGCCGCCGCGCTCAAGCCGCAGCGTGCGCCCGAAGCCGACTTGACGACCACGCGCGACTGAGTTCGTTGCACGCGTCCCCCGACCCGTCGATCGTCCGGCTCGACGGCCCGTGGGTCCACCGCGACGTGTCCGCGAACGGCATCCGCCTGCACGTCGCCGAGCTCGGCGACGGGCCGGTCGTGGTGCTGCTGCACGGGTTCGCCGAGTTCTGGTGGACCTGGCACCACCAGCTGACGGCGCTGGCCGAGGCCGGGTTCCGCGCGGTCGCCGTCGACCTGCGCGGCTACGGCGACTCCGACAAACCGCCCCGCGGCTACGACGCGTGGACGCTCGCGGGCGACGTCGGCGGGCTGATCAAGTCGCTCGGGGCGCGCCGCGCGCACCTCGCCGGGCACGCCTGGGGCGGCCTCCTCGCCTGGACGGTCGCGGCGCTGCACCCGCGGCTCGTGTCGTCGGTGACGGCGATCGGCGCCGCCCACCCGCTCGCGTTGCGCTCGTCGGTCCGCCCGTGGCGCGGCCAGGGCCGCGCGGCCGGCCACCTCTTCCGCTTCCAGGTGCCGATGGCGCCGGAGAAGTGGCTCGTGAAGGACGACGCCCAGGCCGTCGGTGACCTCTTCGGCGGCTGGGCCGGCCGGCGCTGGCGGGCCACCCCGGACTTCGACGACAGCGTCGGCGCCTTCCGGCAGGCGATGCTCGTGCCCGGGGTCGCGCACAGCGCGCTGGAGTACTACCGGTGGGCGTTCCGCGCCCAGTTCCGCGGCGAGGGCCGCCGCTTCACCGACGCCGTGGGCACCCGGATCGCGGCGCCGACGCTGCAGCTGCACGGCGCCGAGGACACCTGCATCCTCCCCGAAACGGCGACGTCGTCGACGCGCTGGGCGGGCCCGCACGCCGAACCGCAGATCTGGTCCGGCGTCGGGCACTTCCCTCACCTCGAGGCCCCGGACCGCACGTCGGCGGCCCTGGTGGAGTTCCTCAACCGAGGCTGATGGCGTTCTTCGCCCGCTCCACCGACTCTTCCGGGGCCGGGCCTTCCGGGTTCTCCGTGGCCAGCGCCTGGTTGAGCGCGACGAACGGCCGCATCCGCGTTTCGTAAGCCGCGAAGGCTTCTTCGTAATCCGCCCGGCCGAGCTCCTGCGCGAGGACGTACGCCCCGACCAGCGCGAGGCTCGTGCCCTGGCCGGACAGGGCCGACGCGCAGTAGCCGGCGTCGCCGACCAGCACGACCCGGCCGGCCGACCAGCGGTCGAGGTGGATCTGGGCCATGGCGTCGAAGTAGAAGACGTCCGCGGCGGCCATCGCTTCGAGCAGCTTCGGCACCTCCCAGCCGACCCCGGCGAGCCGCTCGGCGACCAGCCGCTTCTGCTCTTGGACGGTCAGCCGCGGCAGCGGTTCCGAGCCGAAGCCGAGGGTGACCCGCAGTTCGGTGTTGCCGCGAACCGGGTAGACCACGCCGCCGGTGTGCTCGTGCCGGAACCAGACCTGCCAGTCCTCCAGGCCCAGGAAGTTGGCCGTCGGGAAGATCGCGAGGTACTGACCGAGGTGGCGGGTGAAGTCCTCCTCCGGGCCGAAGGCCAGCCGCCGCACGGCCGAGTGCAGGCCGTCCGCGCCGACGACCAGGTCGAACGTCCGGAAACCGCCGTGCTCGAACTCGACGCGCACGCCGTGCGCCTCTTCGGTCAACGCCGTGATCGAGTCGCCGAAGACGTACTCGACGCCGGGCGCCTCGCCCAGGATCGCGACGACGTCGTCCCGCAGCAGCTCGAAGTCCGCGCTGTCGAGCCGTCCGCTGCTGAAGGTGTGTTCCTCGGACCGCATCAGCTCGTGGCCATCGCCGTCGACCACGGACATCCCGCGCATCCGGGTGCGGACCGCCCGCATCCGCTCGCCGAGGCCCATCCGGTCGACGACGTCGAGCGCGACCCCGCGCACGTCGATCGCTTGGCCGCCGGTGCGCGGGCCCGGTGCCCGCTCCACCACGGTCACCGCCCAGCCCTCGCGCGCCAGGAACCAGGCCAGGGTGCCGCCGGCGACACCGGCGCCGGAGATGAGAATGTTCCGCATGTTCCCTCCAGAGTCGTACGCTTGTCCGCACCACAGTGGAGTTCATGCAGTTCGAAAGCCATTTCTGTCCTAGTACAGATGGCCTGCTGTACTAGGTCAGGAGTCAGCCGTGAAGTACGTGGCCATCGCCGACGAACTGCGTGACCGGATCACGCGCGGCGAGCTCCCGCCGGGTGCGCGGGTCCCGTCGACGCGCCGGCTGGCGGCCGACCACGGCGTCGCGATGGCGACCGCGGCGAAGGCGCTGGCCCAGCTGAGCCAGGAAGGGCTCGTCCGCGCGGAGCCGCGATCCGGCACGGTCGTCGCCGGACCCGACCGCCGCGGCGGGCAGCGCGGGCTGACCCGCGAACAGCTCGTGCGGACCGCCATCGCCATCGCCGACGCGGAGGGCCTCGCCGCGCTGTCCATGCGCGGTGTCGCGGCCCGGCTCGGCGTCGCGGCGATGGCGCCGTACCGGTACGTGCGGGGCAAGGACGAGCTCGTGCTGCTGATGGCCGACGCCGCGTTCGGCGAGCGCGGGTACCCGGCGAAGCCGTCCGGCGACTGGCGCGAGCGGCTGACGCTCGGCGCCCGCACGCTCTGGTCGCTCTTCCGGCGGCACCCGTGGCTGGCCCAGCTGGGCCCGATCACCCGGCCGCTGCCGCTGCGCAACCTCGGCCTCCACGGCGAATGGGCGCTGACGGCCCTGTCCGAACTCGGCGTCGACGCGGCGACGCTGTGCGACCTGCACGTCCTGTTCTTCAGCTACGTCCAGGGCATCGCGATCCACCTCGAACGCGAGCAGCACGCGCTGGCCGCGTCCGGGCTGTCCGAGGACGAGTGGATGGACCGCCAGCTCCCGTCGATGGGCCCGATGACCACCGGGCGCCCGGTGTTCACCAAGATGCTCCGCGAACTCGAGGAAACCGGCTACGACCTCGTCCTGGACGACCTCTTCGAGTCGGGCCTGCGGGCCCTGCTGGACGGCGTCGCGCTGCGGTTCGGGCGTTAGGCCGCGCAGGAGCCGGTGGACACGTTCGTCGTCTGGGACGGTGCCGCGTCGACCTCGGCGCGAACCTGCTCGGCCGTCAGCGTGAAGCCCGTCTCCGGGTCCTCCACCGCGGCGCCGAAAACCACGCCGATCACCTTGCCGTCCGGGGTCACCATCGGGCCGCCCGAGTTGCCGCTGCGGATTTCGGCGCGGACCGTGAAGACGTCCCGCTGGACGGTGTTCGCCTCGTAGATGTCCGGGCCGCGGAGGTTGATGCGGCCGCGCACGCGGGCCGGTGTCGCGCGGTACGGGCCGTCGAGCGGGTAGCCGAGCACGATCGCGCTGTCGCCCGCCGTCGCCGTTTCCGGAGCGAACGGCAGCGCCGGGGCCCGCAGCCGCGGGACCGCGAGCACCGCGATGTCGACCTCGGGGTCGAAGTAGACGACGCGGGCCGGGTAGTCGCCCTGCGTCGTTTCGATGCCGACGGTGTCGGTGCCCGCCACGACGTGCGCGTTCGTCATCACCCGCTGCGGCGAGATCACGAACCCGCTGCCTTCCAGCGACCGCGAGCACGAGCTGGCGGTGCCGCGGATCTTGACCACGCTGCCGTGCAGCTCCTGGACGATCCCGCTGCGCTGCAGCGCGGGGTCCGGCGGCGAGGTGTCCGCCGTCGGCGCCTTCTGGAACGGGTCCACGATCGACGGGAAGCCCGACGCGTCGAGCAGCTTGCGCAGCTGGCTCGGGAAGCCCTGGGCGGCCTCCGGCATGGCGTCGTTGACCTTGCCGAGCACCACCGAGCCGTTGATCGCCTTGGCCAGCCCGGGCAGGCCGGACACGGTCGTCAGCGGCGTCGCGATCAGCCAGGCCACCACGAACACGACCAGGGCCTGGACCACCGCGCCGAGCGTCTTGTCGATGCCGGAGAGCTTGTCCGGGTTGATCTTCTGCCGGAGCCGGCGGCCCACGTAGACACCGATCGCCTCGCCGAAGGCGACCAGGAACACCACCGTCGCCACCGCGAAGGCGACCTTCCAGACGGGGTCGTCGAAGAACGAGACCACCACCGGCGCGAGCTTGATCCCGGCGACCGCACCGAGCACCACGCCGACGAGCGACGGCAGCGCGATGATCACACCCTGGAACGCGCCCGACACGGCCGCCAGCAGGGCCAGCAGCAGCACCAGCACGTCGACCCAGTTCACCGCGTCTCCTTGACCCGGGCATCGAACGCGGCCAGCGCCTCGTCGAGGTCCCGGACGTCGTCCGAGGCCCATTCGCGCTCCCAGCCTCCCAGGCTCAGGAGAACCGACAGCAACCCGGCGGTGAACCCCCAGACGAACAGGCCGTCGACCTCGAAGGCGGGTCCTTTCCAGGGCGCGCCCTTCTTCTTCACCGTGAACCGGTTGGCCGGGTCGACCAGGTCGGCGATGGCGACGCGCGCCACGGACGCCGTCTCGGCCGGGTCGACCGCGTGCACCGGCGACGGCTCCGCCCAGTGCGCCAGCACCGGCGTCACGGCGAAGCCGGACACCGGGACGAACAGTTCCGGCAGCACCGCGACCGGCCGGACGCCGGACGGGACCACGCCGGTCTCCTCCTCGGCCTCGCGCAGTGCGGTGCCGACCGGACCGCCGTCGCCGTCCTCGGCGCCGCCGCCCGGGAAGGCGACCTGCCCCGCGTGCGAGCCCAGCGTGTCGGCGCGGCGCTGCAGGAGGACGTCCGGCTCGCCGTCGGCTTCGCGCTCGCCGAAGAGGATGAGCACGGCGGCGGGCCGCGTGTAGGCGTTCTCGGGCGGGCTGAACCGGGTGAACGTCTTCGAATCGACCTCGCCGCTCACCTTGACCAGCGGCCGGAGCCACTCGGGAACCGACTCGGGTTCGACCAAAGGTCCGATCACGATGCCCCCTCGACTGCCGCGCGCACCTGGTCAGTGTTCACGAAGGTGGGTGGGTTGGCGATGAACCGGATGTCGCCGGCCGCGGTGACGAGGTAGGACGCCGGGAGTCGCGGCGGCACCTTCAGCGCCGTCCGGACCGCACCGGTCTGGCCGTTGCCGTCGTACACCGACGGCAGGTGCACGCCCAGCTTCGCCAGCAGGTCCAAGCCGTCCTTCGCCGGGCTCTGCACCTGGACGCCGAGGACGCGCGCGGCCCCCGGCTGCTTCGCGTACTCCTGGAGCACGGGCAGCTCGGTCCGGCACGGCTCGCACCACGACGCCCACACGTTGACCAGCACCGGAGCCCCGGCGAGGGCCTTCCCGACGTCCACGCTCCCGCCGTCGCCGAGGCACTCCGCCGTGACCCCTTCGAGCTGCTTCACCGGCTGTGCCGCGGCCGCCGCCGGACACGGCTGCAGCGCCGCCGCGGCCCGGGCCGGCGCGAGGTCCTCGCCCGGCTTCGCGGCGGTCTCCGAGCCACCACGCGGCAGGAGCGCGACGATCAGCGCCACCGCCAGCACGGCGGCGGCCAGTGCCCACTTGGTGACCCTCGTCACCGGGGCGCCGCCAGGGCCAGGATGTGGTCCTTTTCTTCGCCTTTGACCAGCTTCGCGGCTTCTTCGAAGCCAGTGGGGCCGGTGCCGTACGACGGGCAGTCCCTGGCCAGCGGGCAGGCGCCGCAGGCCGGCTTCTTGGCGTGGCAGACGCGGCGGCCGTGGAAGATCACCCGGTGCGAGTGCATCGTCCACTCCTTGCGGGGGATCAGCTCGCCGATCGCGTGCTCGACCTTGACCGGGTCCTCCTCCGCCGTCCAGCCCCAGCGGCGGACCAGCCGGCCGAAGTGGGTGTCGACGGTGATGCCCGGGACGTCGAAGGCGTTGCCGAGGACGACGTTGGCCGTCTTGCGGCCGACGCCGGGCAGCGTGACGAGGTCGTCGAGCTTGGCGGGCACCTCGCCGCCGAAGCGCTCGACCAGGGCCGCGCCCAGGCCCATGACGGAGTTCGCCTTGGCCCGGTAGAAGCCGGTGCTGCGGAGGTATTCCTCGAGCTCGGTGCGGTCGGCGCCGGCGTAGTCGGCGGCGGTCCGGTAGCGCTTGAACAGCGCGGGCGTGACGAGGTTCACCCGGACGTCGGTGGTCTGCGCGGACAGCACGACCGCGACCAGCAGTTCCAGCGGAGTGGTGAAGTCGAGCTCGCAGTGGGCGTCCGGATACACGTCGTCCAAGCAACGCTTCATCCGCCTGGCGCGTCTCACCAGAGCTAACCGGCTTTCACCAGCGCCCTCACGGGGGGCGTTCGTGGTGGCAGGTGGCACCCCGATAGCCTACGGGCGCCGTCGGACGAGCCGGTGACTGCACCGGTGGACGACCGACACGCCAGAGCACCACCTCGGCGCGTTTTCCGGCCGCCATGAGCGAGGATCTGGAGTAGATGCTTTCCATCGAGTGTTTCGGGGTCCGGTCATGACCGTCTGGTTCGTCATCCTGGTCCCCCTGGTGATCATGTTCTTCGCGCTGGGCATGGAGCGCGTCGAGAGCAGGCTGAAGCACGTCGCGGTGCAGGAGAACGAGGTCGAAGAGTTCCTCGAGCAGGCGCAGCCCAACGAGGTCAGGGCGCTCTACGGGCACGGCATCGGCCGCGCGCTGGAGCTGTTCCGGCTCCGTAGGCTGGGCGGACGGGCAGCCAGGCTACGCGCGCGTCGCGTGCGGAGTTAGGCTCCACGTTCGAACGAGATCGTTTCGCCGGACCGCGCGTCCGACGGGCGATCTCGGGAGTACGCCCTAGACTGACGCGCAAGTGATCGGCGTCACGCTCCTCCAGCCCCGGGGGAGCGCGCACGTTTCTCGACGAGGAGGCACCCGAGGTGGACGAAACCCTGGCCCGTGCGGGCATTTTCCAGGGTGTTGAGCCGGCAGCGGCGGAGGCGCTGGCCCAGACCTTGGAATCCGTGGAGTTCCCCCGCGGCCACGTCATCTTCAACGAGGGCGAACCCGGCGACAAGCTGTACATCATCCAGTCCGGAAAGGTGAAGATCGGCCGCAAGTCCCCGGACGGCCGCGAGAACCTGCTGGGCATCTTCGGCCCGTCCGACATGTTCGGCGAGCTGTCCATCTTCGACCCCGGCCCCCGGACGTCGAGCGCGACCACGGTCACCGAGGTCCGCGCGGTCACCATGGACCGCCCGGCGCTGCGCCAGTGGATCTCGACCCGCCCGGAGATCGCCGAGCAGCTGCTGCGCGTGGTCGCGCGCCGCCTGCGCCGGACGAACAACATGGTCGCGGAGCTGATCTTCACCGACGTCCCCGGCCGCGTGGCGCGGGCGCTGCTGCAGCTCGCGCAGCGCTTCGGCAGCCAGGAGGCGGGCCTGCTGCGGGTCACGCACGACCTGACGCAGGAGGAGATCGCCCAGTACGTCGGCGCCTCGCGCGAGACCGTCAACAAGGCGCTCGCCGACTTCGCCCACCGCGGCTGGCTGCGGCTCGAGGGCAAGAGCGTGCTGATCCTGGACCCGGAGCGGCTGGCCCGCCGCGCCCGCTGAGTCTTCTCACGGCGAAGGCCCCCTCGGTTCGCCGAGGGGGCCTTCTTCTTGCCGCACAACAAAGAGCCGGGCGCCACCCCCGACGTGGCGCACCGGCTCTTCGTTGTTTGCGCGGACCATCCCCCGACGATCCGCGCTCCCCGCCCTCCGGGCCAGGCCCCGACCCGTGTGCCGGAGGGAGCTGGGTTTTTCTGTGCTGTTGTTCAACCATCACGGCCCATACCCACGAATTCAAGGCCATTCACTCTCAAGGACGCCGTCCGGGCCGTTTCGTTGCAGGAGTTCACGGAGAATATCGTGAGTGTTACCCGATCGAGACCAATCGCACCGGCTTCAAGATCCACTCGCGGTCCGGCGGTGACGCACCTGACCCGGAAATAACTGGTACCTACGTACCACTCTGCGGCATACTTGCACGCGTGTCCCAGTCTGCCTCGAACCACGAAAGCCGCACGTCCCTCGCCGACTACCGCGCCGCGCTGACGACCCGGGCGGCCCGGCGGCCCGCCGCCGCGTCCGTCCTCGCCCGCCTGCCGATCGCCATGATCGGCATCTCGGCCCTGCTCTACGTCCAGCGCGAGACCGGTTCCTTCGCCGTCGCCGGGCTGGTCTCGGCCGGTTCACTCGTCGGTGTCTCGGTGGGCGCGGTGGTGCAGGGCAGGCTGATCGACCGGTTCGGGCCGACGCGCCCGCTGCTGACCGTCTCGCTGCTGCTGGCGCTGTCGATGACCGCGCTGGTGACCGCCATCGAGTCGCACGCGGCGACCGCCGTGCTCGTCGCGCTGGGCGCGGCCACCGGGCTGACGGAACCGATGGTCGGCTCGGCGTCGCGAGCGCTGTGGACGCGGCTGCTGCCCCCGGGCGGCGCGCGCAACGCGGCGTTCTCCTACGAGGCGATCAGCATGGAGGTCTTCTTCATCCTGGGCCCCGGCCTGGCCGGGCTGCTGGTCATGGCGCCGTGGGCGGGCACCGGCCTGGTGCTGGGCGTCGCCTTGCAGTTCACCGGCGCGGTGCTGTTCGCGTTGAGCCCGGCCGTGCGGGCGTGGGGCCCGTCCACCGCTTCGCACGGCTCGCTGCTGGGCGCGCTGGCGAGCCCGGGCATGCGCACGCTGGCCGTCGCCGCGCTCGGCTTCGGCGTGGTGATCGGGTTCGTCGAGGTCGCGGTCCCGGCCGCGGCCACCGAAGCGGGCCAGGCGTCCGTGGGTGGCCTGCTGCTGTCGGCTTGGTCGCTGAGCTCGGTGGCGTTCGGCGTCGCCTACAGCCTGCGGCCGTGGCCCAGGCAGCTGGGCCTGCGGCTGCCGATGCTGCTCGGCGGGTTCGGGGCGCTGGTCGCGCTGCTCGCGTGGCCGACGTCGCTGTGGGGCCTCGCGCTGATGATGCTGCCGGCGGGCGCGTTGATCACGCCGCAGTCGACGGCCCACTCGACGGCGATCGAGGTGGTCGCGCCGGCCGGCACGGCGGCCGAGGCGTTCGGCTGGGTGCTGACGGCGGTGACGCTGGGCCTGGCCGCGGGCCAGTCGGTCAGCGGGTACGTCGTCGAGCACGCGGGCCCGGGGGCGGCCTTCCTGGCGGCGAGCGTGGCCGGGGTGGTGCTCGCGCTGGTCGTCTGGCTGCTGCGCGGCACGGTCCGGCCCGTCCCGCAGCCGTCGGCGGCGCCTTCGCTGGTCAACGCCTGACGTTTCCGCAGGTCAGCGGTTTTTGTCGGGGGTGACCGCTAGCTTGTGGTCATGGACGTCACAGCGCCTGCCCACCGCCTCTCGGCGGCCGTCTCGGCCGCGTCGCGGCTGCTGCCCGCCCGCGCCGGGCTGCGGCTGCACGCGGCCGCGGCCGGGCTGACGGTCGCGGGCAGCGATCCGGATCTCGCCGTCCGGTTCGACTGCCCGGCCACCACGCACACCGACGGCTCGGTCGTCGTCCCCGCGGCTCCGCTGGCCGAGACGTTGAAGGTGCTCGGTGCCGAGCGGGTGCGCCTGGTCGTCGAAGGCAGCCGCCTGGCGTTGCGGCTGGACAACGCCCGGTTCGCGCTGCCGCTGCTGCCGGACTCCGGCGGCACCCCCGCCCCACCGGTCCGGGTGTCCGAAGTGGACGGAGCAGCGTTCGCGTCGGCGCTGCGGATCGTCGCGGGCACGGCGGCGAAGGACGACCCGCTGCCGCTGTTCACCGGCGTCCGGCTGCAGGCGGACGGCGAGCGGCTGACGCTGACCGCGTCGGACCGGTACCGGATGGCTGTCGCGCGGCTGCCGCTGCGTTCGCCAGGGGAGCTGGACGTCCTGGTGCCGGCGGCGCTGCTGTCGGAGGCGGCCCGCCAGGCGACGGGCGTGGTCGGGTTGCACGTCGGCCCGGGCCGGTTCGGGGTGAGCTGGGCGGGCGGCCTGGTCGGCACGGCGGTGCTCGACGCGGGCTTCCTGTCGGAGGACTCGATCCCCTCCGGCGCGGTCGACACCACGGTGACGCTGGAGGCCGACGCCCTGGCGGCCGCCGTCCGCCGCGTCGGGGTGTACGCGGAGGATCGGCGGGTGCTCACCCTCGAGGTCGGCGACGCCCACGTCCGGCTGGCCAGCGCGCGGCAGGACACCGGCGAGGCGGAGGAGACGCTGAAAGCCGAGGTCGGCGGCGGCCGGACGTCTCCTTCGTTCCAGGCGCGGTACCTGCTGGACGCCTTGGGCGCGTTCGCGGGCGAGCGGGTGGTGCTGTCGATCCAGCCGGGGATGCGGGCGTGCGTCCTGCGGCCGGCGGAGACCGGGGAGGTGGAGCTGACGTACTACCTGATGCCCATGCTCAGCCGATGAGCTCTTCCAGGTCACGGAGGACGACGCCGGCCGCCGGGCCGGCGGTGAACTGGCCGATGGTCAGGGCGGCGCTCCCGAAGCGCTGTTCGTAGGCCTGCCGGAGGTGAGGTGACGAGCGGCCGAGGGCCCACTCGACCGTCGAGGTGCTCGTGCGCAGGAAGTCGATGGGCCGGGAACCGAGCACGTACAACTCGGCGCGGCGGTCACCGCGGCCGAGGACCAGGCCGACCAGGTCGGCGACCAGCATGCGTTTGCGCATGCTGTCGCGGCCCTTCCACTCGGCGGCCTTGAACTCGGCCACGCGGCGGTCCGTTTCGAGGTCGAACGTGCGGCTGCCGTCGTTCCCCGAGGCCAGCGACGGGCGCCGGACGATGCGTTCGCCCGGTTCGAGGATCTTCGGCAGCGCCCGGACGATCATCGCCGCGTGGATGAGGTCGTTGACGCGGCCGGCGTGCTGCCGCACCAGCAGCGCGCCCCGGAGCAGGGCGTCGGTGAAGCCCTCGGGGGCCACCCGTTCCTCGACGGTCTCGCGGTCGGCGCCCTCCAGGCGGTCCTCCAGCCGGCTCACCCGGCTGGCGAGGTCTTCCCGGCCGAAGAACTCGTGCAGGTCGATGAACGACTTGACCGCCGTCCCGAGGTCGCTCCGGCCCGCCGGTGACCCGGCGGGCTCGGGCTGTCCGGCGCCGGCCGCGACCCCGGGCTCGTGGGGCAGCGGGCTCGTCGCGAAGCCGAGCCGCCGGAGCTGCCGGATCGCGTAGTGCGAGATGAAGTCGGTCCGCGGCACCCCGAGAGCACGTTCGAAGATCTGCCGCGGCGGCCACCGCTCCTCGCCGATGGACACCCAGTGCGTGCGGATCGGCTCGGGCGCGCCCAGGCCGGCGGCGCTCAGCACCTGCGCCCGGCTCAGGCGGTGCTGCTCGCCGTTGAGTACGAAGTCGATCGCGCGCTCATCGTCCACAGGCAGTGAGTCGCCCGCGCTCGTGATCCTGCTACACCGGCTCCCACCTGCCGGAGCGGCGGTCAGGCGGATGCGGCCTTGACCGCCGCCTCGACTTCGGCGAACGACGGGTTGACCATGGCCGTCGAGCCCACGATCACCGTCGGCACGGTCTCGTTGCCGTTCGCCACCTCGCGCACGCGGGCGGCCGCGGCCGGGTCCTCCCAGATGTTGATCGCGCGGACGTTGAAGCCGCTCTTCGACAACGGGCGCTCCAGGGCGGCGCAGAACCCGCAGCCCGGCCGCCAGTAGAACTCGACCTCGACGTTGCTCATCCGTTCTCCTCCGACCGCAAGTAGTCCAGCTGCGCCTGCACGCTCCACTCGGCGGGCGCCCACAGCGCCCGGTCGACGTCGGCGTACACGACCTCGACGACCTGGCGCGGGGTGGCGTCCGCCCCGAGCGTCTTCAAGGCCGAACGCACCTGGTCCAGCCGCTGTTCCCGGTGGGAAAGGTACTCCCGTGCGGTCGCGGGCAGGTCGGGGAGCTCCGGACCGTGCCCGGGCAGCCCCACCGTCCCCGCCGGCAGCTCGATCAGCCTGCGCAGCGAACGCAGGTAGTCGCCGAGGTCGTGCAGCACCGTCGTGCCGCGGCCGAGGATCGTGTCGCCCGTCAGCACCTGGCCGTCGAGGACCAGGCACACCGAGTCACCGGTGTGCCCGGGGGTGTGCAGGACACGCAGCGAAAGCCCGCCCGCCTCGATCGCCTCTCCGTCCACAAAGGACGAGGCGCCGACGCACAGGGCGGGGTCGAACGCCCGCACCGGCGCGCCGACGCGCTCGGCGAACCACGGCGCGCCCTCCGCGTGGTCGGGGTGGTGGTGCGTCAGCAGGATCAGCTCGACCGGAGCGACCCCGGCCAGCAGCTCGAGGTGCCCGAGATCGCGGTAACCCGGGTCGACGACCACGGCCGGGCTCGACGGCGTCGCCCGCAGCACCCAGCTGTTGGTGCCTTCGAGCGTCATCGACGAGGGGTTGTTCTCCAGCAGCACCGACGCCGTCTCGGAGACCTGGCGCAGCACGCCGTACGCGGGGGCGGTCATCGCTTCTCCAGCACGACTCGGACCTGGTCGTTCTCGCGGACCAGCGTCGGCGCGATCCGGACGATCTCGCGCGGTGCGTTCAGCACGTCGTCGGCGGTGGCGAACTCCGCCAGCTCGCTCAGCGTCAGCCAGGTCGGCGGCATCAGCATCCGGCGGCCTTCGCGGGCGTCGGCGATGGCGTCTCCGGGACGCTGCCAGCCGGAGCTCGACGCCTCCGACGTCGCCCCGTCGGCCTCCTGGCCTTCGGGCAGCTTCGCGACGTAGAACCGGGTGTCGTACCGGCGCGGCTCCTGCTCGGGCGTGATCCAGTGGGCCCACGGGCGCAGCAGGTCGGCCCGCAGCGTCAGCCCCGCGCCGGCGAGGAACCCGGCCAGCGACACCTCGCGCGTCTCCAGGGCCTGGCGGGCGGTCGCGTACGGCGAGACGTCGGTCAGCACCTCCTCCGCGCCGCCCGCGAGGAGCACGCCGGACTCTTCGAACGTCTCGCGCACCGCGGCGCAGGTCAGCGCCCGCGCGAGGGCTTCGTCACAGCCGAACCTCGAGGCCCACCACGACGGCTCCGGGCCGGCCCACGCCACCGACGTGTCGGCGTCGCGCTGATCGACCCCGCCGCCCGGGAACACGGTCATCCCGCCCGCGAACGGCATGCCCTTGACCCGGTGCTGGAGGAAGACCTCGACGCCCTCGGCGCCGTCCCGGACCAGGATCACCGTGGCCGCGTCCTTCGGTGTCGCCGGCGGGCCGTCGGCGTTCGCGCGGGTGGCCACCCCCGCGCCGACCGGGATGTCGAAGACAAACTCCTTTGGCTGCTCCACCGGGGCAACATACCTCCGGCACCCGACGTCCCGTCGCGCACTTGTGGCACGCCGGACACGGAAAAGGCGGCACCTCCCGGAGGGAAGTGCCGCCTTCTCGCGAAAAGAGTCCTACGGGGCGGTCCAGCCGCGCTGGTCGCCGCCGGAGCGGGACGCGCCGTTGAGCCGCATCTTCGCCGCCTCGGCCCGCTCGCGCTCGGCCAGCTCGGCGTGCAGCTCGCGCAGCAGCGCCCGGTCGCGCTCGCTCAGGCTCGGGTCGTCCAGGTCCAGCGCCGGCAGCTCGACGACCTCGTGCATCGACGGCTTGCCCGCGGCGATCTCGCGGCCCTTCTCCGGGTCCTCGGCCAGCGCCTGCCGCAGCTGCGCCACCTCGGCCGGGGTCAGGTCGGCGGTGCGCTCCGCCCGCGTCTCCGACCGCGCCTTGCGGGGCGGCTCGGCGGCGGGCGGCGGCGACACGATCGGCACCACCGGGGCGACCGGCTCGGCCGGCGCCGTCGTGGTGCTGCTCGACCGCATGCTGTGCCGGCTGCCCGACTCCGCGACCGGCTCCGAGTTCACCGGGGCCGACGGCTTCGCGGGCTCCGGCCGGTACGTCGACGCGGGCGCCGACGTGCTCCCGGTCACCCACGCCGGCGACGCGGCCGCCGAAGCGGCCTGGTGGTACTCGGAGTGCGCGACACCCGGGCCGCTGACCTCGACGACGGAGTGGATCCCGGCCCGGCGCAGCGCCGTGTCGACGCGGAACGCGACGGCGGGCGGGTTGCCCTCCGGCCCCAGCTCGACCAGCACCACGCGCTGCGGCAGCGCGCCCGGCACGCTGCCGGCCGGGGTGTTGCGCCACACCGCGTGCACCGACCGGACGTCCGGCAGCACCTGCAGCGTCCGGTCGAGCGCCTCGGCGATGCCGAACTCCGGGGAGTTCTCGCCGGTGAACCGGTGCGTGTTGACCGGCTCGGTCTCGTCGACCAGCAGGTCGTTCGCCAGCGTCGCGTCCGAGCGGCTCATCTCGAGGACCAGCGCGAGCTCGCGCTGCTCGGCGGAGCTGACCGGGATCCGGCCCGCGATGAGCGTGCCGGTGGTCAGCTCGACCGCCTCGTCGATGTGGGCCCGGGCGATCAGCTCACGCGCTTCGGTGAGTGCGCTGTCGTCGATCCGGCCCGCCAGGGCCAGCAACAGGTTGTGCAGGCGCAGGGGCACCGAGAACCCGTCCATGGGCGGGCCGTCGTGGACCTCCACCATTGCCTTGCTCCCTCCCAGCTCGCTGGCGGGCGAGCGTTATGCGGCTACTAGCCGGTTCCCCGTCACCGCGCCCACGCAGACCAGCTCTGAGTCGGCCAGCGCGGCCCGGTGGTACCCCGGCAGGTCGAAGCGCGGCGGGATGACCTCGACGCTGGGCTCTTCGTCGCCCAGGACCCGCAACACGCGCTGCAGTTCGCCCGTCAACCTCGGCAAGCCGGCCTGCGCGGTGATGAGCAGGACGCGCTTGGCGGTCCCCTGCCCGACCACACCGACGTGTCGCCAGCTCTGCCGCACTTCCCCCACGTCCGGGCGACCCCGCAACGTTGCGTGGATCAGAACGGACACGGAGTCGACCGAGTTAACCCATTCGGGCGCACTCGACGTGAATGTGTACCGGTTCTCGGAGACGTCGTCTACCCCCAGCGTCGAACTGACCTGGTGCCAGTCGGCGCCGTGCGGGATCAGCCCCGCCACGAGCAGGCGGTACTCCGTCTGGTCGAGGTCAATCCTGTGCTTAAGCAAAGACCTCGGCAGGGTCCGGGCGAGGGTGCCCATGGCGCCCTCGCCGAGCCAGTCGCGGAACCGCCACAGCAGCTGGTCGGGCAGCCGCCCGGCCAGCCGGAGCAGCAGCTCGTGCGTGGACTGCTCGATGTCCGGGTCCATCACTGCACCTCCACGATGAGTTCGACCTCCACCGGCGAGCCGATGGGCAGCTCCGCGACGCCGACGGCCGAGCGGGCGTGGATGCCCGCGTCGCCGAAGACCTCGCCGAGCAGCTCGGACGCGCCGTTGACGACCGCGGGCTGGCCGGTGAAGCCCTCCGCGGAAGCCACGAAGCCGACAACCTTGACGATCCGCGTGACGTTGTCAATGCCCACCAGGGCGTGCACGGCCGCGAGCGCGTTGAGCGCCGACGTGCGGGCGTGGCCCTTCGCCTCTTCGGGGCTGATCTCCGCGCCGACCTTGCCGGTCGCGGCGAGCACGCCGTCGACGAACGGCAGCTGGCCGGACGTGTACACGTGGTTGCCGCTCCGGACAGCGGGGACGTACGCGGCCAGCGGAGCCGCCACACCCGGCAGCTCGATGCCGAGTTCCTTCAGCCGTGCGCTCCAGCTCACCGGGTCAGCCCTTCGGACGCTTCAGGTAGGCGACGTGCTGCTCGCCGCTCGGGTTCGGCAGCACGGTGACCAGCTCCCAGCCGTCCTCGCCCCACTGGTCGAGGATCTGCTTGGTGGCGTGGATCAGCAGAGGGACGGTGGCGTACTCCCACTTGGTGGCGCTCATGAACCGGGAGCGTAACCAAACGGGCAAGGGCCGCGCGGGCCACCGCCGGGTTAACGGCCGCGACGCGCCGGAGTGTGGTCCATCTCACGCCGTTAGCGTGGGTCCGTGGAAACGTGGCGCGTGATCGCGACGGCGCTGCTCGCGGCGGCCGGGCTGCCCCTGGTGCTCGTCGTGATGGCGAAGGTGCGGGACCGGACGCAGAGCTCGGGCCAGGTCGCGCTCGGCGGCGTGGTGACCCTCACGCTGCTGCTCGTGCTGGGCGTGTTGCTGCTCACGGTGCTGCCCGGGCTCGCCGCCTGGGTGCTGGTCGCGGCGGTCGCGGCTGCGGTCAGCGTCATGCTGCTGGCCAGCTGAGAGCTGATTTAGGGTGAAGAAGTGACCATTCCCCATGCCGGCTGGACCGACGAGCTTGCCCGCGCCCGGCTGCACTTCGTCACCGGCAAGGGCGGCACCGGCAAGACGACGCTCGCCGCCGCACTCGGCCTCGCGCTCGCCCGCGAAGGCCGCCGCGTGCTGCTCATCGAGGTCGAGGGCCGCCAGGGCATCGCCCAGCTCTTCGACACCGAGCCGCTGCCGTACGCCGAGCAGCGCATCGCGTCCGTCCCCGGCGGGGGCGAGCTGCGGGCGCTGCACATCGACGTCGAAGCCGCGCTGCTCGAGTACTTCGAGATGTTCTACAACCTCGGCTTCGCCGGCCGGACGCTGCGGCGGATGGGCGCGATCGAGTTCGCCACCACCCTCGCGCCCGGGCTCAGGGACGTCCTGCTCACCGGGAAGATCAAGGAGTGCGTCGGCCGCACCGAGTCCGACGGGCGGCACACCTACGACGCCGTCGTCGTCGACTCACCGCCGACCGGCCGGGTCGTCAAGTTCCTCGACGTCACCAAGGCCCTGACCGACCTCGCGAAGACCGGCCCGATCCGCGGCCAGGCCGAGGGGGTCGTGCGGCTGCTGCACTCCGGCGAGACCGCCGTGCACCTGGCGACGCTGCTGGAGGAGATGCCGGTCCGCGAGACCGTCGAGGCGGTGGCCGAGCTCGACGGCGCCGACCTGCGCCCGGGCGCGGTGCTGGTCAACCGGGTCCGGCCGCCGCGGCTGCCGGCCCGCTCGGTGACCGCCGCCGCGGACGGGCGCGTCGACGCCTCCCGCGTCCGCGACGGGCTGGCGTCGGCCGGGCTGAAGCTGCCGCAGGCCACCCTGGACGCGCTGGTCGACGAGACCGTCGAGCACGCCGTGCGGGTCGCCGCCGAGCAGCGGGCGCGCGAGCAGCTCGCCGAAGCCGACCTGCCGACCCTGGAACTGCCGGACCTGACCGAGGGCGTCGACGTCGCGGCCCTCTACGACCTGGCGGAAGCCCTGACCGACCAGGGGGTGCGGTTGTGACCACGATCGACATCGACGCGCTGCTCGACGACCCGGAAAGCCGCGTGATCGTCTGCTGCGGCTCCGGCGGCGTCGGCAAGACGACGACCGCCGCGGCGCTGGCCCTGCGCGCGGCCGAACGCGGGCGGCAGACCGTCGTGCTGACGATCGACCCCGCGCGACGGCTGGCCCAGGCGCTCGGCCTGCGCGAACTGGGCAACCACCCGCGGCAGGTGCAGGTCGAAGGCTTCGAGCCCAAGGGCGAGCTGTGGGCGATGATGCTGGACATGCGCCGCACCTTCGACGACATGGTGCGCGTGCACGCCGGGCCGGAACGCGCCGAGCAGTTGCTCCAGAACCCCTTCTACCAGACGATTTCCACGTCGTTCTCCGGCACGCAGGAGTACATGGCGATGGAGAAGCTGGGCCAGCTCGCGGCGACCGGCGAGTGGGACCTGATCATCGTCGACACCCCGCCGAGCCGGTCCGCTTTGGACTTCCTGGACGCGCCGACCCGGCTTTCGTCCGCTTTGGACGGCCGGATGATCCGGCTGCTCACCGCGCCGGCGAAGGCCGGCGGCTGGGGCCTGCGCAAGGTCGTCAACGCCGGGTTCTCGATGTTCGCCAAGGCGGTGTCGACGATCATCGGCGGCCAGCTGCTGACCGACGCCTCGGCGTTCATGCAGGCGTTCGACAGCATGTTCGGCGGCTTCCGCGAGCGCGCCCGCAAGACGGCGGAGCTGCTGCGGTCGTCGGGGACGTCGTTCCTGGTCGTGGCCGCCCCGGAGCCGGACGCGCTGCGGGAGGCGTCCTACTTCGTCGAGCGGCTCTCGGCCGAGTCGATGCCGCTGGCCGGGCTGATCGCGAACCGGACGCACCCGGTGCTGGCTTCGCTGTCGGGCGCGGAGGCGCTGGCGGCGGCCGAGACGCTGCAGAACGCGCCCCTGGCCGAGGCGGTGCTGCGGCTGCACGCGGACCGCGTCGAGCTGGCGGCCCGCGAGGAGCGGCTGCTGGCGCGGTTCACCCGGGCCCACCCGGAGGTGGCGCTGACGAAGGTCCCGGCGCTGGCCGGCGACGTCCACGACCTCGAGGGCCTGCGCAGCATCGGGGTGAAGCTCGCCGGCTGAGCGGCACGGGCGGCGCGGCAGCAGGTCCGCGCCGCCCGCGGCCGGTCAGCCGACCTTGACCCGCTCCAACGCGTCGCGCTTGGCCGCTTCCAGCAGGTCGGCCCAGCTCTCCACGTCGGGGCGGCGGCGCAGCAGGGCCCGCCGCTCACGTTCGGTCATGCCACCCCAGACGCCGAAGTTGATCCGGCCGTCGAGCGCTTCGGCGAGGCATTCGGTGCGGACCGGGCAGCCCATGCAGACCGCTTTGGCCCGGTTCTGCTCCGCACCCCGGACGAACAGGCCGTCCGGATCGGCGTCCCGGCAGGACGCGTTGATTCGCCAGCTCGACTGGTTGGTTTCCATACCCCCAGCTCCCTACCCTGGTGATCGACGCACCAGCGGGGAAAGGCACTGCGCGCCCTGCCCCCGCGAGCGTGTCTCCCTCAGCTCACGTCGGTTACCCGGGCACCTCCCCGGCGCCGGTGCCGCCGTTCGGACCAGGCGAGCTCCCACCCGCGTTGATCCATCCGTCGGCTTTTCTTCGTGAGACGTTGACGGACTGTAGGGGCCTTCGGTTCCCCCCGCCAAGACCCAGAATGCCTTCCGTTACCAGTTGTCACCGAAGGGGGCCTGTTTTGTCACGGATTTCACACCCTCGGGGACACGGCGTCACCGGCGCCCGACTCACTCCGGGTAGCCTGGCCCTCGTGCGAAAAGCGGATGGTTTGTTCAAGCTCATCGGCCTCTGTCTGCTCGCGGGGGTGCTCGTCGCCGGCATGCTCTTCCCCGTCGTGGGGGCGGCCGGTGTCATGTCCAACCAGGCCAGTGAGACGGTGGAAAAAACCTCCTCCGACCTCGCCGACATCCCGCCCCCGCTGGTGACGACGGTCACCGACAACACCGGGAAGCCGATCGCGACGCTCTACAGCCAGTACCGGCTGCCGATCACCGAGAACCAGATCAACGAGGCCATGAAATGGGCCCTCGTCTCGGTCGAGGACAAGCGGTTCTACGAACACCACGGCGTGGACTGGCAGGGCACGCTGCGCGCGGCCGTCAGCAACAGCACCGGCGCCGACACCCAGGGCGCCTCGACGCTGACCCAGCAGCTCACCAAGAACTACCTGATCAACGTCGTCTACCGGAACGACCCGATCGGCCAGAAGAAGGCCCAGGAGCAGTCGATCTCGCGCAAGCTGAAGGAAGCGCGGATCGCGATCAACCTCGAGACGAAGCTGAGCAAGCAGCAGATCCTGGCCAACTACCTCAACATCGTCGAGTTCTCCCGCCAGATCTTCGGGATCGGCGCGGCGGCGCACGCGTACTTCGACACGACCCCGGAGAAGCTCACCGTGCCGCAGGCCGCACTGCTGGCCGGCCTGGTGAACAACCCGATCAACAACGACCCGTGGAACCACCCGGACAAGGCCACCGCACGCCGCAACCTGGTGCTCGACCGCATGGTCGACAACAAGAAGCTGGCGAAGGCCGACGCGGACCGCTTCAAGGGCGAGCCGCTGGGCGTGGTCGCGGACGGCCCGAAGAAGCCGCCCGCCAACTGCATCGGCGCCGGCCCGGAGGCCGGGTTCTTCTGCCAGTACGTCGAGGACTACCTGCTCAAGAGCAGCGGGATGACCAAGGACCAGCTCTACTCCGGCGGCTTCACGATCAAGAGCACGCTGGACGAGCGCGCCAACCACGAGGCGAAGGTCTCGGCGGAGAACCAGGTCAAGAAGACCCAGCCGTACATCGCGAACACGCTGTCGCTGGTGAAACCGGGCAAGGACCGGCACGAAGTGGTGGCACTGGCCTCGAACCGCGACTACGGGCAGAACCAGGACCAGGGTCAGACGACCTACGCCCTGCCCGCGGGGGTCTACAACACCGGTGGTGCCGGGTCGACGTTCAAGATCTTCACCAGCGCGGCCGTGCTCGACAAGGGCATCGCGGGCATCTATTCGTCGGTCGACATGCCCGACACCTACACCTCCCGCGTGTTCTGGACCAGCAAGGGCGGTTGCAGCACCATCCCGACCGGAAAGCCGGCCAGCTACTGGTACTGCGTCGGCAACGCGGGCGACTACAGCAAGGCCGCCGCGAACGCGACGCTCCAGACGGCGCTCGCGACGTCCCCGAACACCACGTTCCTGGAGCTCGAAGACCGGCTCGGCAGCACCGGCCCGGCCATCGACATGGCCAAGCGGCTCGGCCTGCGCGAAACGATGGCCAGCAACACCGGCGGCGGCCCGGTCGACCCGAACAACAAGGACAAGGCCAAGAGCCAGGCGGAGACGTACGGTCCCACCGGGAACAACCCGGGGTACGGCGCCTTCACGCTCGGGTTCAGCCCGGTGAGCGGCCTGGAGATGGGCAACGTCGCCGCGACGATCCTGTCCGGCGGCGTCTGGTGCCCGCCGACGCCGATCGCCGGGGTGACCGACCGCAACGGGAAACCGGTGCCGATCAAGGAAGCGCCGTGCGAGCAGGCGGTGCCCGAAGGCCTGGCGAACACCCTGGCGGTCGGCATGAGCAAGGACGACCAGCCGGGCGGTACCTCGGCCAAGGCGGCGAGCGAGGTCGGCTGGGACCGGCCGATCATCGGCAAGACGGGTACGACGCAGGGCAACGTCTCGGCGGCGTTCGTCGGCGGCACCCCGCAGCTGGCGGGCGCGGCGATGACGTTCAAGTTCGGCGGCGGCCAGGGCGGTATCTGCGACGCCGGCCCCGGCAACGTCCGCGTATGCCCGACCGGGAACATCTTCGGCGGCAAGGCGCCGGCCCGGACCTGGTTCGGCGCGATGAAGAACATCCTGGACGCCAGCCAGCCGGTGATGCAGCTGCCGGGACCGGACCCGAGGTACATGGGCGGCGGCGCCCGGTAGCCGTCACGAAAGCCGGAAGGGGCCTGCGGAATCCGCGGGCCCCTTCCGGTTTTCCGGGCTCAGTACCAGCCGGTGAGGATCTGCTGTCCGTTGTGGTAGCCGCCGGCCCGGAACACCCAGCTGGTGCTCGGGTTCGTCAGCTGGGCCGCCGAGGTGATGCTGGCCTTGTTCTTGGGGTTGCCGAAGGGACCGCACTGCAGCCAGGTCCGGCCGCCGTCGCGCGACCAGTCCATCCAGACCGTGCCGGTCACCGGGACGTCCCAGGTGCCGTTCCACAACTCGGCGTACCCGCGCGTCCGGCCGCCGAACGTGCCGAAGAAGAGGTTCACGCGGGTCCCGTCGGACCAGTAGAGCTCGGGCCCGACCGGGCGGTAGTCGGCCGCACCGTCGTCGGAGATGTCGATGAAGCCGTTGGCGCCGCCGGCGCAGTCGGCGACGCTCGCCGACGCCGTCCCCGCCGGGACGAGCACGGCCGCCACCGCGGCCAGCGCGGCGGCCAGCACCGACACTTTTCCGGAAATTGTGCGCATCAAAGCCTCGATTCACCGTGGATCACGCGAACGAGAGTCGAGAATGAGCCGACGGCTCGATTGACGGTGCCCATTCCGGGCCACCGTCCCCTCCTCCCGTCCGGAGCATAGCTGCGTCCGACAACTCTTCCTCAATCCACCGATCGAGTGATGTCAGGCGTCCACGAAGATCGTGTCGAGCCGGTCGGCCGGTCACCCGGTCAGCCCTTGATCATGGCCGGGACAACCTGTTAACGTCACACGCTGCAGCGATGCCAGTTCAGGCCGCCGCGGTCACCAGCCCTGGGGAGGGGGTGAACGGCTCTGCCGCGTCTTCGGCCAGGAGTCGCACACGTGTTCGGTTCCGCATCGCATCCACATGTCTCACCAGGCCCGAAATACGGACATCCGCACCTTTTCCGCCTGGCTTGATCCCGGTTTTCCGCGGCGTTCCGCAATTCGGCGACCGCGTTCGAAAACTCATTCCCGTGATGGTTCACGCCGTCACGATTTCAGGAAGGCATGCGCCCATGCGCAAGGTCCCCAGACCCGTGTGGCCACCCCTCGCGGCGGCCGTCACCCTGATCTCCGCCCTCGCGGCCGGGCAGAGTCCCGCGTCCGCCGCGCCCGCTCCTCCACCCGCCGGCCCGCCACCCACCTCGTCGGTTCCGGCCGCCCAGCGCGCCGGCGTGCTCGGATCCGGCTGGGCCACCTCCGCCGACCGCGCGGTGGCCACCGCGGGTGACACCGCCGGCTTCCACGTCCTCGTCGCCGACGCCAAGGACGGCTACGCCTGGCGCACCGCGGCGACGCTCACCGAGCCCGGCGCCGAGACCAGCCAGTGGATCGGGCAGGACTGCGTGACCGGCTCGGGCCGGTTCGCCGCCGTCGTCTACGCCCCGCGCGAGGCGGTGAACCGCGAGGAGCGGTTCCACGCCGGCGGGCTCGCCGCCGTCGTCGACCTCGGCACCGGTGCCGTGCGCAAACTGCCGTTCGCGGTGAACCTCGCCTACTACAACCCGGGTTGCGGCTCGGGCGACGAGGTCGTCTTCACCCGCAACCTCACCGCCGGCGACACGTACAAGTCGCGGCTGGTGACGGTCGACGCCCCCACCGCGAAGGTGGTGCGGCAGGTCGACGCGACCGGGCAGGTCACCTCCGCGGTGCCCTTCGGCGACGGTGTGCTGGCCGCCGCGGCGGACGGCCTCGCCACCGTCGGACCGGACGGGAAGCTCCGGCACGTCGCCGGCAGCGCCGGCACGCCGTTCCGGCTGAGCGCGGACAAGGACGGCGGCGTCGGGTACGAAGTCCGCACGAAGGACGGCACCGAACTCCACCGCTACACCCGGGCCGGTGACGCGCGGATCACCGTGGCCCCGCTGGATTCCGTGCGGTTGAGCCAGGTCGCGGGCCACGTCGTGGTGCAGGGCCCGGCCGCGGCCCGGCTCGCCGCGCCGCTGCCCGCCGGCTGGCAGGCCGCCGACGTCCCGGCCGGCGCGAGCCTGTCGACCACGGGCGCGCTGGCCGTGCTGTCCGCCACGAACACCGGCGGCGCGCCGGACCACCCCGGTGACGCGTCGCCGGTCAGGATCGAAGCCCAGGTGCTGAAAACCGGTGCGCGGCCGGAGTTTTCCGTGCACCCCGACGCCCTGGTGCCGTCGGCCGGAAGCGCGGCTTCGCCCGCGATCGGCGCTCCGGACGGCACCGGACGGCGGGCCGCCGCCGTCGATCCGTCGACGACCACGATCGACCCCGACCGCGGGTGCGCGATACCCCGCAACGATCCGAAGATCCAGTCGCTGCAGGCCACGCCCGAGATGGCCGAATGGGCGGCCGACCTCGCGGTGAAGGGGCAGCTGAACGTCCAGCGCCCGGCCGGCTGGAACGGTTCGACGCTGCCCGCCTACACCCCGCAGGGCCTGTTCCCGCTGCACGCCCTCACCGGCGGCGGGCAGGTGCCCGCCCAGGTGCTGCTCGGCGTGATGGCGCAGGAATCGAACATGTGGCAGTCGGGGATGAACACCGTCGACGGCGAAAGCGGCAACTTCAACCAGGGCGGCTTCTACGGCAAGGGCGTCGGCGTCGACAGCGTGAACTTCGGCAACGTCGACTGCGGTTACGGCGCGACCCAGGTGACGACCGGCATGCGGGTCAGCGAAGGCACCTCGGTGTACACGCCGACGCAGCAGGTCGCGCTGACCGTCGACTACGCGGCCAACATCGCCGCCGGGCTCAACATCCTGATCGACAAGTGGAACCAGATGAAGCAGGTCGGCATCACCGTCAACAACGGCGATCCCGCCAAGATCGAGAACTGGTGGTACGCGCTCTGGGCGTACAACAGCGGCTGGCACGCAGTGGGCGAGGTGGCCGGTGTCTACGGCCTCGGCTGGGCCAACAACGTGGCGAACGAGGACTTCCCGCCCGACCGCAACGGTTTCCTCGACGCGAGCTACGACGACGCGAAGACGCCCGGCCACTGGGCCTACCCCGAGCGCGTGCTCGGCTGGGCGAAGCACCCGTTGGTGCGGCTGGACTGGAAGGCGGGCACGTACGGCACCGCCTACCAGCCCGCACTCTGGCCCAACGCGGGCACGCCGCAGCGGCCGCCGCTGGGCACCTTCTGCAGCACCGCGGTGCAGTGCGACATGACCCAGATCCACAAGCCGTCGCAGTACCCGAACGATTCCGGGAGCCACTGCCTGCGCGACGACCTGCGCTGCTGGTGGCACGCCTCGGTGAGCTGGACGAACTGCCCGACCGGGTGCGGCGGCGAAAACCCGCGCTTCACGCCGGGTACCCCCGAACCGGTGCTGGCCGCCTCGAAGGTGCTCTACCGGCCCGACTGCGGGGGCGCGGCGGAACTGCCGGCCGGCTCGCTGATCATCGACGACGTCCCCGGTGACGTCACGACCTACCGCGGCTGCAACAAGGACTGGACCAACCACGGTTCCCTGACGTTCAAGTTCGCCGCCGACGCACAGGGCCACTACCCGTCGAAGATCGACTTCCACCAGGTGGACGGCGGTTTCGGCGGCCACATGTGGAGCGCGCACGCGTGGCGCGGCCAGCCGAACGTCCCGGCCAACGAAAAGCACCGGGTCACCGGAACGTGGACGCTGGACCAGCAGCTCAACGGCTGGGCGCGCGTGCTGGTGTACATCCCGGACCACCGCGCCCGGACACCACAGGCGTTCTACACGGTCAACGGTTCCGATTCGACCTCACCCACCCGCTCGGTCGTGGAAGGCAACTACCTCGACGACGGGCGCAACCCGGCCCCCGGGCACTGGGAATCCCTGGGCGCGTTCAACTTCCACGGCACACCGAGCGTGTCGCTCGACAACTTCACGCGCCGCGACGTCGACAACCAGTGGGCCGACGACGTGCGGGACGTGCCGTGGGACGCCCTGGCCTTCCAGCCGCTGCCCGGCAAGCCCGCCAACCAGGTCGTCGCCCTCGGTGATTCGTACGCCTCGGGCGAGGGTGCGAGCGGCGACCCGCTGAACGGGGTGTGGAGCTACTACCGCAGCAGCGACCACGACGGCCGGGACGAACACGGCGACGACCACACCATGCGCGACGCCTGCCACCGCGCGCCCGGCGCGTGGGCACGGCAGACCTTCCTGCCGGACAACCCCGGCCGCACGATCGGGTCCCGGGTGGATGCGTTCGATCCGACGCTGAGCTACCACATGTCCGCCTGCGCCGGCGCGACGACGCGGAACCTGCTGCCGGGCGGATCCGGGCAGTACCAGGAGGGACAGCAGCCCGACCAGGGCTACCTCGACCAGTACACGACCCTGGTGACGTTCTCCGCGGGCGGCAACGACGCGCGGTTCACGCCGATCTTCAACCAGTGCGTGCTGTCGGTGACGGTCTGCCAGAACCAGGTGTTCGAGAACGACGGCGAACCGCTTTCGTCGGCCGAGCCGAAGAAGATCGACCAGATCGGCCCGGCCCTGCAAACCGTTCTGACGTCGCTGCGGGACCCGGCGCGAGCCCCGAACGCGAAGATCCTCGTGATGGGTTACCCGATCCTGCTGGAGGTCGACGGCGAGTGCATTCCCGGGATCGGGGCCGACGAGGGACCGTGGATCATCGAGATGAACAACCGCCTCGATGACGTCCTGCGCACCGCGGTGACGAACGCGAAGGCGGCGGGGATTCCGGTGACGTGGGCCGATCCGCGTCCGGCGTTCGCCGGCCGGGCGGCGTGCGGCGACGACCGGGGCGGCACCTCGAGCGGCCCGGAGCTGATCCACCGGGTCGTGCTGACGCTGACCCGGGGCGACGCCGCGAACGCCGTTTCCCAGCAGAGCATGCACCCGACCGTCGAGGGTTCGCAGGTCTACGGGCAGGTCGCCACCGCGGCGATCGCCGGGATGTAGCCTCGGGAGATGGGCTTGCGGGCGGGACTGGCCGGGCTGTGCGGGGCGATCGCGGTGGCGACGTGCTGCACGGCCTGTGCCAGTCCCGCCGACGAGCTCCGGCCGAAGGCGGTCGCCGGGGCACGCGCCGCCGCCGCGGATGCGCTGCGGCAGCTGCGGGCCGCCGCGCCGCCCATGCGGGCCTCGGTCGATCAGGCGATCGCGGACATCGTGCCGAACGAGAACCGGGTCGGGGGCACCGTGCTGCTGGGCAAGGAACTCCCCGCCGACGGCCGGTACACCGCCCGGTACGCGTTCGTTTCCCTTGTCGGCGACGGGTTCCAGGGCCAGTACGAGCAGATCGCCGTGCGGCTGTGCGTGTCCTACTCCGGGGACCTGGGCCGGCCCGGCGAGGTGGCGATGGCCGATCTCCCCTGCCCGCCCGGGCTGCCCGGTCCCGACAACGGTGTCCCGGTCGACCGGGAAATCAAGCTGGCGGACTGATTTCAGGGGCAGCTCGGCAACCGGTCGTACCGCACGGAAGCCGCGCCCGCCGGGGGAACAGCGAACGCATAGCAAACGTGGTCCGGATCCGGCGACACCAGCTGGACGACCACCGTCATCCGCGTGCCGTCCCGGGTGATCAGGATCGCCGTCGCGCCGTCGACCGCTGCCGCGCGGCGGAGCGGGCCGTCCTCCGCTCGCTCCGCCGGGGTCAGCTTCTCCAGCCTCGCGGCGATCTCCGGGGCCTCCGTGCCGACCACGTGCGGCTCCGTGACCTTGTCCTGCACCCGGCCCGGGACGACGGTGAAGACCCACACCACTCCCGCCGCCCCGGCCAGGAACACGCCGAAGAGCAGCCAGAAGAGGAGCGGCTTCACCCGCCGTCCCGGTCCGGTCATCAGCTCGGGTAGTGGAGCTGGGTCAGTCGCGCTTCCATGACCTGAGCGTAGCCGGTCGTCCCCGCCGCGTTGGGGTGGAACATCTCTCGGCTCAGGCACGCTCCGCCCAGGACGTCCCAGAAGCAGAACTGTGTCGGGTTGTCACCCTTGTGGAAGTCCCCCTCGCCGTTGGGGCCGAGGACGATCTTGTTGATCCACTCCGGGTCGTCGCAGCCGCCGTGGCCGACGAACGCGCCGATCGGGTCGGCCGCGTCCACCTTGATGCCCTCGCCGCGCAGCTGCGTGACGACCTCGGCCTCCTTGTCGCGGACGTAGCCGGTCAGCTCGGCGATCGCGTGCACCTCGCTCAGGTCGAAGTACCAGGAACCACCGCACTTCACCGTGCGGCTCAACGGTTCCGGGTACGCCGTCAGCACGATCTGGGCGTTCGGCGCTTCGCCGCGGATGGCGCGGACCGTGTCGGCGATCCGCGTCTTCGTGCGGTCGAAGACGGCCTTGTACTTCGGCAGGTACTCGTCGTCGGCGCAGTTGGTGATCGACGCGCAGTCCATCAGGGCGTTGACGAACGCGCCCTCGTCGTTGCCGCCGATCGTCAGGGTCACCAGCGTGGTTTCCGGCGTCAGCACCCCGGAGGCCACCTGGTTGATCTCGTGGAACTGACCCTCGCCCTTCTCGTACTGCTCCGGGTGGATCCACGACGTCGGGATCGAGCCCGAACCGTTCCACCGCCCGGAGACGTTCCACGTCGACGCGCCCGAACAGGCGACGAACCCGAGTTCGTTGTTCGTGTTCCACTGGTCGGACAACGTGCCCAGCGAACCGCCCGAACCGGGGATCACCATCTTGCGCGGCCAGGCGTTGGCGCTGCGGCGGCAGGCGTTCCACTCGGCGTTGCCGTGGTTGAGGTCGGACTCGGTCGCGTAGTTGCCGGCGCCCTCACCCGAGGAGTAGGAATCGCCCAGCGCCGCGACGATGTTCGTCGGCTTGGCCGGCAGCGGCTGGAACGCGATCGCGTCCCAGGCGACGTCGAGGTCGCCGGTGCCCTCCTCGGTCAGCGTGCTCATCGAGACGCTCGGCCGCCCGGCGAACGGGTACACCCCGATCGACACCCAGCCGTTGCGCTGGATCTGCTGGTTGAGGTACCGGTGCCGGCTCTGCCCGTTGCCCAGGTTGATGTCGTAGCGCGCCTGCTGGGTCTGGGCGCCGATGTCGGGCAGGTGCACCATGACCCGCGCCCAGGCGTTGAGCGGGTTGTCCAGCGTCCACGTCCCGGTGGCCTTCAGGCGGCCGCCCTCGACCGACGACGTGCGCGTGTGGCCGAAGTAGAAGTGGCCGCCGAAGCCACCGCCGAGCTGGTGCGTGTCGACCTTCCCCGGGTAGTGCCCGGTGCCGTCGTCGGAGTAGCTGAGCTGGAAGCTGCCCGCGTTGTTCCACGTCTGCCCGCAGTTGTTCCGGACCGGCGGGGCGCCGTTGGCGTCGTCGACGATCAGGGTGTTCGACGGCAGCCCGGCGGTGCTGCAGTTCGGCGGGTAGCTGTTGGCGTCTTCCTGGTAGGCGTACCCGGGATCGAACCGGAGCAGTTCGTACCCGCACGAGGAGTCGCAGTCCGGCTTCCACGTGTTGGACTGGTGGTACCAGCACTTGAGGTCGAACTTCCCGCCGGTCTTGTGCGCACACGGACCGGCCGGTTCGCCGACGACGTTGGCCGGGTCGTCCGGGCCGGTGCCCGCGTAGTCCGGCACGTTCTTCTCACCCGGGTGGCATTCGTTGCTGTCGTCGCAGAACTGGTTCACCGGCGGCTTGACCGCGAGCCGGTTGTCGACGGTGTTCCACCACGACGGCCGGAAGCCGGCGACCATGGTGCCCGGCGTCTCGATCAGGTTGACCGGGTGCCCGGCCCAGCCGAGCACCTTCTCCGGGTACGGCCAGTACTGCGGGTGCGCCGCGTCGGCGTAGGAATACTCGAGGAACGGCAGCCGGCTGTCGAGGAACCGCGGGTTCGCCGGGTTGTTGCCCCAGCCGAGCCCCCACGGCGCCGAACCCGACGCGGGGTGGAACCCGGAGTTGTAGGCCCAGATCGCGAAGAACCAGTTCTCGATCCGGGAGACGTCACCGTTGTTGACGACCAGGCCCGCGGCCCGGACCTCGTTCCACTTGTTGGAGATGATCTGCGCGCCGGCGGCCACGTTCGCGGCGAAGTCCAGCGCCACGGCCCGCTGCGTCTGCAGCGGCCACGCCTCGTCGCCCGGGCCCTTTTCCTTGCCCGCCAGGCGCATGTGGTCGGTGACCTGCGTGACGCCGTAGCCGCAGTCGGCCTTCGCCCAGTCGATCGTCCAGTCGTCGGCCGCGTTGCCGTTGTAGTAGTTGATGCCGTAGTAGTTGCCGATCAGCGGGTTGCCGGTGGTGCCGGGCACCGAGGACCGCGCGGCCTGCCACATGTTCGACTCCTGCGCCGTGATGCCGAGCATCACCTGCGCGGGCACGAACCCGCCGCCGGCCAGGTCCACCTTGGGGAACAGGCCCTGCGGCGTGTACGCCGGCATGCCGAGGTTCTTCCAGTTCGCCGGCCGCTGCACCGTCAGCGCGCCGCGGACGGCCTGGTCGACGGCCCATTCGACCTGCCGGGGCTTCGGCTGCATCGCCTGGTTGCGCGGGTCGGTGCGGGGCACGCTGCAGTAGCGGTCGGCCGAGTCGGACGGGTCGGTGGGGTTGCCGTTGGTGGCCGCCGGGGCCGAGGTGCCGGCCGGGGCCGGGCTCGTCACGCGCCCGGCCGCGGGCGCGGTGTCCGTTTCCGCGACGAGCGTGACCTGCTTGTGGTTGGGCAGGACCGTCGCGGTGATGTTGACGGCCTGGGCGCCCGCGGGTGCCTGCCGCGGGTCGGGCACGCCCGGCTTGACCACCTCGGTGACGGCGAGCCGGCCCTCGGTGGACACCGTCGCGTCCTTCGGCACGTCGAGCAGCGAGACCGCGGCGGGCAGGGCCGCGCCGGTGGCCTTCTTGACGCCGGTGACGGCGACCCGGCCACCACGGCCCGAGGTCACGCCCAGCGCGGTCCGCGTGCCGGTGGCGAGGGTCCTGGTGGTGACCGTCCCGTCGCCGGCGATCACCGCCCGGCGGGCCTTGGCGTTCTGCGTCCCGTCGTGGTCGAGGTAGACCACGCCGCCGTCGGCGTCGGCGGCCAGCGCGTAGGGCACGCCGGACGCCGGGGCGACCCGCTGCAGGGCGCCGCTGCCGGTGACCCGGACGAGCGCGTCCTTGGTCGCGCCGATCAGGCCGTGCGCCGTCGGCACCGCCGACGTCAGCTGGCCCGCGACGTCGACGGGCGCGGCGAGCTTGCCGGAGGCCGCGTCGAGGCGCAGCAGCCGGGTCTTCCCGAGGTCTTCGTCACCGGCCTGGGTGAGGACGGCGGAATCGCCGGTGCCGCAGGAGGGGTTGAAGTAGGCGAGGCTGGTCCGGACCGGCAGCTTCCGCACCGCCCCGGTGTCGAGGTCGACGACGGCGGTGAACGCCCCGCGGTCGAAGAGCTCGGTCTTGTTGGTGAAGGTGCGCGGGGCGTACGCGACGACCGCCCGGTGGGCCGACCCGGTCACGCAGACGTTGCCGATCCACGCGTCGGCGTCGAAACCCGGCTCGGACAGCGTGGCGACGGTGTGCCACTCGTAGGCTTTCGCCTCGTCGGCGACCAGGAGGTGGAAGCCGTCCGCGTCACCGCTGCTCGTCCAGGCCCGGTCGGCCGAGCGGTCCCAGCCGGGGGCGCGCTCCGCGGCACCGACGCTGCGGGCGGTGGCCCGTGGCGGAGCCGCGGCTTTGGTGTCGGTTTCGGGGTTCGGGTTCTCGGGTGCGGCGGAAGCCGGCGCCGAAACGGCGGCGCTGACCGAAAGCGCGACCGCGAACGCGGCCGCCCATCGGAGCCGCGGACGACTGGATCTCACTGATCCCCCTCGGGTGCAGTGGGCGCGAAACCGCTCGCACGGCAAACACCGCGCCGGCGACGGACGCGGTGTGGAACCCCCCAGCGATGACGACCGGCAGACGCTGCCGGTTTTGCCCCCTCTCCCGACGTATTCAGCCAGTTCGCCACACGGCGATCAATACGCTGCCCGGGTGATCAGCTCTGCGGCATGTCCGACAGGATCTCCGAGTTCCACCACTGGTAGAGCTTGTCCAGCTCGTCGTTGGTGGTGATCTTCGTCGAAAGCAGGACGCCCGCCACGAGGTTCTTCTTCTCCGTCCACACCAGCTGGGCGGGATCACCCAGGAAGCAGGTCAGGTACTCGCCCGGGACCGGGTTCCGGACCTCGGCCCGGTAGTAGGTGCCCCAGATCTTGGGGTACTTGTCCGGACGGCACGCTCCCTGCGCGTCGTTGCGGGTGAGGCCCTGGGTCTTCACGATGTTCTGGAAGAACGCGTCCATCGCGGCGGCGTCGGCGAAGCGGAGGAACCGGGCGCCGGTCGGCTCCGGGAACCAGACGTTGCCGATCCTGACGTCACCGACGGTCGAACCGGTGCACTCGACCGCCGCGGCCGCGCCGGCGGGCGCCGCCGCGTCGGTGCAGGTCCGGTAGATCGGCGGCACCGCCGCGGCCAGGGCGTCGTCGTGCGGCGGCTTCGCTTCCGAGGTCTTCGAGGATTCCGAAGTGGACGGTGGTTCCGTCGTCGGGGTTTCCGGTGCCGGTGAAGAGCTTTGGACGTCGGGGGTGGGTGTCGACGGCCCCGGTCCGGCCGTCTGGTTCGCCCGGTCCCGGGTCACGACGTAGGTGATCACGAGCGCCACCACGACGATTCCGGCCAGGACGGCGCACAGCGCGAGCCACCGGTTCCGCTGCGGTTTCGCGGGCTTCGGGGTGATCGGCGGCGGCCCGGTGAACGGTCCCGTCGGCGGCGCCGGGCGCGGGACCGCCGGGACCGGCATCGGCCGGGGCGGGGTCATCGGCGCCGCTTGCGCCACCGGCCCGGGCAGCGTCTTCTGCCACGTCGGGAAGGGCGGCGCGGGCGCGGTCAACGCCGCGCGGACGGCGTCGGCGAACGCGCTCGCCGTCGGGTACCGGTCGGCCGGGCGCTTCGCCATCCCGCGTGCCACCACGGCGTCCAACGCCGGCGGGAGGCCCGGGCGGGCTTGGGACAGCACCGGCGGCGGCGCGGTCAGGTGCGCGCCCATCTGCGCGGCCGCGCCCTCGGCCGGGAACGGGCGGCGGCCGGTGAGGCATTCGAAGAACACGCACGCGAGCGCGTAGACGTCGATGAGCCCGGTGACCGGCGTGTCGCCGAAGCGTTCCGGCGCCATGTAGTCGAGGGTGCCGATCACGTTGCCGGTGCCGGTGATCGAGGTCCCTTCGGCGGTCATCGACCGCGCGATGCCGAAGTCCACGAGGTACACGAAGTCGGCGTCGGTGACGAGCACGTTCGACGGCTTGACGTCGCGGTGCACCAGGCCGTCGGCGTGCGCGGCGTCGAGTGCGCCGGCGACCTGCGCCACGATCCCGGCGGCCCGTGCGGGTTCCAGCGGACCGTCTTCGAGGAGCTCCTTGAGGTCGCGGCCTTCGACGAGCCGCATGTCGAGGTAGAGGCGGCCGTCGATCTCGCCGTAGGCGTGGATCGGGATCACGTGCGGTTCCCGCAGCCGCGCGACGATCTGCGACTCGCGGCGGAACCGCGCGCGGAAGGCTTCGTCGGCGACGAAGGGGTCGGACAACAGCTTCAGCGCGACGACGCGGTCGTGCGCCGTGTCGTAGGCGCGGTGGACCTCGCCCATGCCACCGCGGCCGAGCAGGCCCTCGATCCGGTACGGCCCGAACTGCTCCATCGTTCTCCCCAAGCCCCCCGGCCTGTTTCCCGTGACATCCGGGGCTTCGCCCCGGGCCGGGGGCTCCGCCACCCGGAACCCCCGAAATGCCCATGTTCAGGCCGACGCAAATGCTAAGCGGCAGGTTCCCCGGAACGGCGGCGAAGTCACCCAACCGTTGAGCACGTATCCTGGACTTCGTGAGCACGCTCAGTAACACACGCACGTCGGGGGCGACGGCCGCGCGCCTCGCCGCGGGGACGGTGGCGCTCGGCGCCGCGACCCTCGGTTACGCCGTCGGCATCGAACGGCGCCGCTGGACCCTCCGCACCGCCGAGCTGCCGGTGCTGGCGCCGGGATCGCGGCCGTTCACCATCCTGCACGTCTCGGACCTGCACATGCTGCCCGGTCACCACAGCAAGCAGCGGTGGGTCGCCGCGCTCGACGAACTGAACCCGGACCTCGTGGTCAACACCGGCGACAACCTGTCGCACCGGACGGCCGTCCCGGCCGTGCTGCGGGCGCTGGGCCCGCTGCTCGACCGGCCGGGGGTGTTCGTCTTCGGCAGCAACGACTACTACGCGCCCAAGCCGAAGAACCCGGCCCGCTACCTGATGCCGCAGGGCAAGAAGAAGCGCATCCACGGCGTCCAGCTGCCCTGGCGCGACCTGCGCGCGGCGTTCGTCGAGCACGGCTGGACGGACCTGACGCACGTCCGCCGCACGATCGACGTCGGCGGGCAGCGCGTGTTCGCGGCGGGGGTCGACGACCCGCACCTGCGCCGCGACCGTTACGCGGACATCGCCGGCCCGGCCGACAGCGGCGCGGCCGTCCGCCTCGGCGTGACGCACTCGCCGGAGCCCCGGGTCCTGGACACGTTCGCCACGGACGGTTACGACCTGGTCCTGGCGGGCCACACCCACGGCGGCCAGCTCCGGCTCCCGGGCTACGGCGCCATCGTCACCAACTGTGACCTGGATCGCAGCCGGGCCCGGGGTGCGTCCCGCTGGGGCGCGCACATGTGGCTGCACGTGTCGGCCGGCTTGGGGACGTCACCGTGGGCACCGGCGCGGTTCGCGTGCCCGCCCGAGGCGAGCCTGTTGACGCTGGTCCCGCGCGGATCGGGGTCGAACGAGCCCCATAAGTCGGCCCCCCGTAAAGCCCGCGACAGCGTCCGCTAGACTTCTCCACGACCCGTTAAGCAGTACCTCGGGGTGTGGCGCAGCTTGGTAGCGTGCCTCGTTCGGGTCGAGGAGGTCGTGGGTTCAAATCCCGCCACCCCGACGAGTAAGAGCCGGTGTCTTCGGACACCGGCTCTTCTGGTTTTCAGGGCCGGGTGGCCGTCACCTCGACCCAGCACTGGCTGAAGTCGCCGTCGCCGCCGCGGGTCCACATCCAGGCCGAGCGGGCCGCGCTCGCCAGCTGGTCGCGGTCGCGCGCGAACGCCGGGTCCGCGATCGCCGCGTCCAGCCGCGACTCCACGTACTTCGCCAGGTCGCGGTAGCTCATGTCTTCGCGGTACTTCGCCCGCGAAGTCACCTCCGTGAAGCCCGCCCGCACGCACTCCTCCGCGATGTGACGACCCGCGAACGGGTCGCCGCCCGCGCGGCGGCGCAGGAGGTAGTGCCCTCTCAAGGCTGCGTCGACGTTCGCCGTCTTCGGGCGCAGGCGCGCCTTGCTCCAGTCCGATGTGGACAACGCCAGCTTCCCGCCGGGGCGCAACACCCGGCGTAACTCTGCCAACGCGTCGGCCGGAGAAGCGAGGTGCTCGAACAGCGCGTGCGAGAACGCCACGTCCACACTGCCGGAAGCGAACGGCAGGTCGTACGCCGAGCCGACCACGAAGTCCACTGTGGACCTGCCCGCGCGGCGGGCCGCCTCGCGGGCGAGGACCACCTGGCCCGCGTCGCGGTCGACGCCCGTCACCCGGGACTCCGCGGCCAGGCCCAGCGTGATCGAGCCCGGGCCGCAGCCCAGGTCGACCACCCACATGCCCGGCCGGAACAGGGGCTGGGCGAAAGTCGCGCGCTCGGCAGCCGTACGCGCGGCCAGCATCGACACCGCGTCTCGCCCGTAGCCCGGCGCGTAACCCTCCAGCACCCCGCACACAGTACGGCCAGAAGGTGGCAGGATCGAGGGGTGAGCACGCAGTCAGCCAACCAATATCCGCCCGCGGTGGTCCCGGACCGGCTGTTCGACGACGCCGAAGCCGAAGCCCGCTGGCGCGCCCGCTTCCACGCCCCGCGCATCTCCGTGCCCGAGTGGGCCCGCGACGCCCCGGAAGCCAACGTCTACGTCTCCAACGCCAGCGGCGTCTGGGAGGTCTACGCCTGGAACCGGGCGACGGACGAGCACCGCCGCGTCACCGACCGGCCCAACGGCACCATGCACGCCACGCCGTCCCCGGACGGCGAGTGGATCTGGTGGTTCGACGACACCGACGGCGACGAGTTCGGTTCCTGGGTCCGCGAGCCGTTCGCCGCGACCGAGGGCAGCAAGCCGGAGAAGGCCGTGCCGGACGTCCACGACGGCTACCCGGCCGGTCTCGAGATCGGCGCGAAGCTCGTCGCGGTCGGCGTCTCGACCGACGACGGCAGCGAGCTGTTCGCCCGGATCGGCGGCGAGACGCACCGCTTCTACAGCCACCCGGACGACGCCGGCATCGCCTCCCTCTCGCGCGACGAGAGCCTGATCGCGATCTCGCACTCCGAGCACGGTGACTCGCGCCACCCCGCGCTGCGGGTGCTGGCGGCCGACGGGTTCGGGACGGTCGCCGAGCTGTGGGACGGCGAGGGCAAGGGCCTGTCCGCGCTCGAGTTCTCGCCACTGCCCGGCGACCAGCGCCTGCTGGTGCTGCACGAACGCCGGGGCCGCGAGGAGCTGCTCGTCTGGGACGTCCAGGCCGGCACCGAGACCGAGATCGAGCTCGGCCTGCCCGGCGAGGTCGTCGCGGGCTGGTACCCGGACGCGCGCGCCCTGCTCGTCGTCCACTTCCACGAGGGCCGCAGTTCGCTGTACCGCTACGACCTCGACACGGCCGAACTGTCCTCTGTGGACACGCCGGCGGGGCGGATCGGCGGGGCGGGCGTCCGCCCGGACGGCACGGTCGAGTACTCGTGGTCCAGCGCCGCCGAGCCGGCCGCGGTGCGGGCGCGGACCACCGACGGCACCGATTCGATCCTGCTCGAGCCGCCGGGCGAGCGGGCGCCGGGCTCGGAGCCGATGACCGACGCGTTCGTCGAGGGGGTCGGCGGGCGGATCCACGCGCTCGTCTCGCGGCCTTCGGACGCACCGGAGGGCCCGCTGCCCACGGTGTTCACGCTGCACGGCGGCCCGCACGCGGCGGACGAGGACCGCTTCTCGGCCTACCGGGCGACCTGGCTCGACGCCGGGTTCGCCGTGGTCGAGGTCAACTACCGCGGCTCGACCGGCTACGGCTCGGCCTGGCGCGACGCCATCGAGGGCCGTCCCGGCCTGACCGAGCTCGAGGACGTCGCCGCGGTCCACGACTGGGCCATCCGAAGTGGACTCAGCGACCCGGCGAAGTGCGTCGTCAACGGCGCTTCCTGGGGCGGTTACCTGTCCCTGCTCGCGCTCGGCACGCAGCCGTCGCGGTGGGCGGCGGGCATCGCCGGGGTGCCGGTGGCGGACTACGTCGCCGCGTACGAGGACGAGATGGAGCAGCTGCGCTCGTTCGACCGCGCGCTCTTCGGCGGCTCGCCGGAGGACGTGCCCGCGGTGTACCGGGAGTGCTCGCCGATCACGTACGTCGACGCCGTGACGGCGCCGGTGCTCGTGCTCGCCGGCGACAACGACCCGCGCTGCCCGATCCGCCAGATCGAGAACTACCTCGACCGGCTCGGCCACCGCGACCTGCACCACGAGTTCTACCGCTACGACGCGGGCCACGGCTCGCTGGTGATCGCCGAGACGATCAAGCAGACCGCGATCGAGGTCCACTTCGCGCTGCGGGCCCTGGGCCTGCGCTGACGTGCTCGCCGGGAGGCCGGACCGGTCTCCCGGCGGGTCAGCGTTCGGAGTACAGGACGCCGCCGCTGGCCCAGTGGTCGGCGCCGATTTCGACCAGCGTGACCTGGACGCCTTCGGGCTTGCCGCCGCAGGTGCGGACGAAGGCGTCGGTCAGCTCGCGGACCAAGGCGCTCTTCTGGGCCGGGGTACGGCCGGGGAACATGGCAACGCTGATCATCGGCATGGGGCGCAGCCTAGAGGCCCCGGTTCACCGCCTGCAGCCGGCCGACGGCAGCCGCGTCGCCCTCGAAGTCCAGGTGAACGGCGTCGCGGCCGAAGACGAACAGCAGCAGGTCCACCGGCTCGCCGACGATCGTCACCGGGTCGGGCCCGGTCTTGACGGCGGCCTCGCGGCCGTCTTTCGTCCGCAGCGTCACGCCGACGGGCGACTTGCGGAGGTTCAGCTTCGCCGCCTGCGTCGCCGACCGCCAGGCGGCGGCGTCCCGGGTGGGATCCGCGGGCCGCGGCTCCCAGCCGTCCTGCGCACGCCGGACGTCCTCGTGGTGGACGAGGAACTCGGCGGTGTTGGTGAGTTCGTCGAGCGGGCCGATGGCGGTGGGCCAGAACTTCGACGGCCCCCGCCGCACCTGCTCGACCAGCTGCGCCCAGGGTTTCGCGGCGTAGCGATCCTGGACTTTCTGAGTGTACCGGGCGAGCGCGGGCACGACGATGCCCGGAGCGGCGTCCGCCCGGTGCTCCCGCACGACGAGGTGGGCGGCGAGATCCCGCGTGGTCCAGCCCTCGCACAACGTCGGCGCGTCGGGCCCGAGTTCTTCGAAGAGCGCACTCAGCGCCCGGCGTTCGTCAGCAGCGACACCCATGCCTCGACGTTACCCGCCGGTAGAGGCCCTGGCGACGGGATGTGAGCTAGTGGTGGAACGCCGTCGCCTTCGCCGGGTCCTTCGGGCGGCCGCCCAGCTCCTCCAGCTCCGGCAGCACCCGACGCAGGTCGGCCAGCAGGAGGTCCGCCAAGTCGTGCGTGAAGCCGTTGCGGACCACGATCCTCAGCACCGCCAGGTCCGTCCGGTTCTCCGGGAACGTGTACGCCGGCACCAGCCAGCCCCGCTCACGCAGCCGTCGTGACACGTCGAAGACGTCGAAGCCCGCGTCCGGAACCGTCGTGAACGCGAACACCGGCAGCTGATCCCCCCGCGTCAGCAACGAGAACGGCCCGAGCGACTCGATCCCGGAAGACAGGTGCATGGCGACGTCGCGCGAAGCCTGCTGCACCGCCCGGAACCCGGAGCGCCCGAGCCGGACGAACGTGTAGTACTGGGCCGCGACCTCCGCGCCCGGGCGGGAGAAGTTCAGCGCGAATGTCGGCATGTCGCCGCCGAGGTAGTTCACGTTGAACACCAGCTCGGACGGCAGCGCCGCCTTGTCGCGCCAGAGCACCCAGCCCACGCCCGGGTAGACCAGGCCGTACTTGTGGCCCGACGTGTTGATCGACGCCACGCGCGGCAGGCGGAAGTCCCACTCCAGGTCCGGGTCCAGGAACGGGGCGATCATCGCGCCGGAAGCGCCGTCGACGTGCACCGGGATGTCCCAGCCGGACCGCGCCTGCAGCGCGTCCAGGGCCGCCGCGATCTCCGCGACCGGCTCGTAGCTGCCGTCGAACGTCGAGCCCAGGATCGCGACCACGCCGATCGTGTTCTCGTCGCAGCGCGCCACGGCCTCCTCGGCGGTGAGGTGGAACCGGTCGCCGTCCATCGGGACCAGGCGGGGCTCGACCTCCCAGTACTCGCAGAACTTCTCCCAGCACACCTGGACGTTCGCGCCCATCACCAGGTTCGGCCGGCCGCTGCGGCCGAGCCGGGCCCAGCGCCGTTTCAGCGCCATCCCGGCGAGCATGCACGCCTCCGACGACCCCGTCGTCGAGCAGCCCATGATGTCCGCCGGATCGGGTGCGTGCCACAGGTCGGCGAGGATGTTCACACAGCGCCGCTCCAGCTCGGCCGTCTGCGGGTACTCGTCCTTGTCGATCATGTTCTTGTCGACGCACTCGGCCATCAGCTCCCGCGCCTGCGGCTCCATCCACGTCGTGACGAAGGTGGCGAGGTTGAGCCGGGCGTTGCCGTCGAGCATCAGCTCGTCGCGCACCAGCTGCAGTGCGGTGTCCGGCGGCAGCGAGTCTTCGCGCAGCTTGTCGTGCGGCATGACGAAGCCCGCCGCGAGCGCCGGGTTCGCCCCGGCGTACAACGGATTCGTCCCGGCCGTGCGGTCCGGGCGGTCGGTTTTCCCCTGATGCAAGACCATGCCACCGAACGTACTCACCCGCACCGACGAAAAAGGGCCGCTCCATCCGGAACGGCCCTTTCGTGGCGAAAAATCAGGCCTGCTGCGCCTGCCACATCCAGTGCGCCTCTTCCAGCGCCCGGGTGATCTCGATCAGCAGGTCCTGCGTGACGAGGTCGCTCTTGTCGGTCTCGTCGATGCGCTCGCGCAGCCGCGCGATGAGCGCCGCGAGGATGTCGACGATCGCGGCAACGGTGGACTCGACCGACTGCCAGTTGTCGGGGTAGTCGGGCACGCCCGAGCTCTCGACGACGGTCTTCGCCTTGCCGTTCGGCGAGATGCCGATGGCGTTGGCGCGCTCGGCCACCTCGTCGACGTACTGGCGCGCGGTGTTCACGAGCTCGTCGAGCTGCAGGTGCGCACTGCGGAAGTTCGAGCCGACGACGTTCCAGTGCGCCTGCTTGGCGATGAGGGACAGGTCGACCAGGTCGACCAGCGTCGCCTGCAGGGCGTTGCCGGTGATCTCCTTGTCGGCCTCGGAAAGCGGGCTCTTGATCGGAGACTTGCTCATCTGGCGTGATCCTTTCCTCGTACTGGTTCGGACCGGGGGGTCAGACGGTGGCGGACAGCGCGACCTCGATGTTGCCGCGGGTCGCGTTGGAGTAGGGGCACACCTGGTGCGCCTGCTCGACCAGCTGGTCGGCCTGGGCCTGGTCGAGGCCCGGGAGCGAGACGTTCAGCGCGACGCCGAGGCCGAACCCGACCTCCTGCTTGAGCACGCTGACCTCCGCGGTCACGGTCGAGCCGTTGAGCGGCACCTTCGCCTGGCGCGCGACCAGCTGCAGGGCGCTGTGGAAGCAGGCCGAGTAACCGGCGGCGAACAGCTGCTCGGGATTGGTCTTGTCCCCGCCAGGGCCACCCATCTCCTTCGGGATGGCCAGCGACTCGTCGATCACGCCGTCGGACGACGTCACTTCGCCGTTCCGCCCGTCGCCGCGCGCCGTCGCCACCGCCGTGTAGATCGCCTGACCCATGCTCAGCCTGCCTTCTGTCCCGGACGCTCCACCGCGAGCGTCTCACTGGGCACAACATCCCGCACCCGCGGAACAGTGCCCCCACATGGCAGGCATCACGTCTGGTTTGTTACCCGGCGGCCACCGGGCGAAACGTCATGCGGTGCGGGTCACCGCGAATTCGGCGACCTGCCGCCCGATCAGGCGAAGGGTGCGGACGCTCTTCTCGTCGGACGCGCCGCCGGCTTCGTCGAACTTGGTCTCGGCCGAGTTGATCGAGCCGCCCAGCGGGGTGGCCCAGCCGCGCAGGGCGTGCGTGATCGTGCGCAGCTGCTCGAGCGTGGTCACCGCGGCCTGCCAGCCGTACGCGACGGCGGCCAGCCCGACCGCGCGGCCGTCCAGGTACGGACGGCGGTCTTCGCGCAGGTCCTCGACGTAGTCCAGGGCGTTCTTGACCAGGCCGGACAGGGCGCCGTGGTAGCCGGGCGAGACGACGATGAGCCCGTCCGCGGCCCGGATGGCCTCGATGAGCCGGGTGGCGCGCTCGTCGCGCTCGGGGACGCCGGCGTCGTAGAACGGCAGCACGAGTTCCGGGCCGGTGATCAGCCGGGTCCGGGCGCCGGCCTCCGCGGCGCCGTCGAGCGCGATCTGCAGCGCGCGTTCGGACTGGGAGCCCTCACGCAGAGAGCCGCCGATCCCGAGCACGTTGATCGTCCTGGCTGAAGTCACGTTTTCCAGGCTAACCCCTCCACTTAACTGGAGGACCAGACTCTGGGACCGAGGTCCTGGTCACAGCTGGACCTGTTACCTACTGAGCAGTAACCTCGCACGCAGCCCCGACGCTGATGGAGGAACCATGGCGATCCCGCTCCCGGTCCGTGCCCAGGCGGCCGCGTCACAGCTCGCCTTCTGGCTGCCCACGCCGGTGCGGCGGGCGGTCGCGGGCCGCCCGGTCCGCATCGACGGCCAAGACCTCGCCCTCGACGCCCAGCTGTTGCTCCGCCTGCAGAAGATCGCCCGCGCCGAGCTGGTGCGCGGCTCGGTGGAGCAGTCGCGCGCCCTGCTCGACACTGGACGGCACCTGGTCAGCGGCCGCCCGATCGAGCCGGTTTCGGTGCGCGAGATCGCCGTGCCGACGCCCGACGGCGACCTTCCTTCGACGCTGTACACGCCGGTGGGGCTGCCCGAGAAGTCGCCGCTGCTGGTGTTCTTCCACGGCGGCGGCTGGGTGATCGGCACCCGTTCGAGCCACGACAACGCCGTCCGGTTCCTGGCCAAGCACGCCGGGGTGCGGGTGCTGTCGATCGAGTACCGGCTGGCCCCGGAGTTCCCCTTCCCGGCGGCGACGGAAGACGCGCTGGCCGCGTTCGAATACGCGGTGGCGAAGGCGGGCGACCTGGGCGCCGACCCGGCGCGCATCGCCGTCGGCGGCGACAGCGCGGGCGGCAACCTCGCGGCCGTGACGGCCCAGCAGGCCGTGCGCCGCGGCGGCCCGGTCCCGGCCTTCCAGCTGCTGATCTACCCGGCGACGGACTTCGCGCAGCGGTACCGCTCGCAGGACTTGTTCGCCGAGAACCTGTTCCTGACCGACGTGCACATGAAGTGGTTCGAAGGGCATTACGTACCGGAGGGCACGGACCTGACCGACCCGCGGCTCTCTCCGTTGCGCGCGGACGACCTGAGCGGCCTGCCGCCGGCGTTGGTCGTCACGGCGGGCTTCGACCCGTTGCGGGACGAAGGGGAGGCATACGCGGAGAAGCTACGCGAAGCGGGCGTCGAGGTCGCGTTGCGCCGCCACGACGACCTGATCCACGGATTCATCAACTTCACCGGGGTGGGGACGCGCTTCCGCGAAGCACTGGCGGAGACGGCGGGCGCCCTGCGGCAGGGACTGTCCAAAGTGCACTGACGGTCGGCTGCCGGCTACAACGGCAGCCCCTCCTCCAGGTGAGCGACGGCCCGGTCGACCACCACCAGCGGGTCGACATCCGGATCCGCCGCCGCACCCGCGAACGCCGCCATCACCACACCCACCACCGCACCAGCCCAGTTCCGCGCCTCGAAGTCGTCCGCCGCGCGGCCGGTGCGCTGGGCGGCGAACGCCGCCAGCAGGTCGATGCCCTCGGCGAACTTGTCCATCACCGCGCTGCGCAGCTCCGGCTCGCGGAACACCAGCAGCTGGCGCTGCCGCTCGTCCTCCCACGCCTCCGCGGGGATCTGCTCGCGGATGAAGTCCATGGTCGCCCGCAGCGCGTCGATCGGGCTCAGCTCGGGCGGCTGGGCGAGAGCCGCCTCGATGAGCACCGGGTCGAACGGGTCGTACAGCACCGTGTCCTCCTTCGTCGGGAAGTACCGGAAGAAGGTGCTGGGCGAGATCTCCGCCGCGGCCGCGATCTGGTCCACCGTCGTCGCGCTGTAGCCCTGCTCGTGGAACAGCCGCAACGCGTGCCGCTGGATCGCGGCGCGCGTCCTGGCCTTCTTCCGCTCCCGCAGCCCCGTGGGCTCAGCTGGTGACGACGTCATGCTCCGATTCTCGCGGCAGCGCCGCCGCCGCACCGGACCGGCCGGGCAGGAACACCAGCGCGAGCAGCGCCCCGGCGACGCCGAGGCCCGCGCACACCCACAGCGTCGCCGCCATGCCGCCGGTGAACGCGGCTCGCGCCGAGGCGGCCAGCGCGGGCTGGTGGAGCTGCTCCGCCACGGCGACGGCGGCGGACGCGCTGCCCCGCGCCGCGTCGGCGACCGGCGCGGGCAGGCCGCGGACGTCGACGCCGTCGCGGTAACCGCTGTTCAGCACCGTGCCCAGCACCGCGACCCCGATCGTGCCGCCCACCTGCCGCAACGCCTGGATCAGCGCCGATCCGGCGCCCGAGCGGCCCTCGGTGAGCGCGCCCATCGCCATCGTCATCAGCGGCGGCAGCGTCGAACCGGTGCCGAGCCCGATGACGATCTCCCAGCCCACCGTGGCGCCGTAGCCGTCCGACGGCGACGTCGCCGAGCCCCACGCCAGGCCCGCCGCGAGCAGCACGAACCCGCCCGCGACGACCAGGCGCACCCCGAGGACGGCGACCAGCCGCTCGGCGAGCTTCGCCGCGACCAGCATCCCGCCGATCAGCGGCAGCAGCCGCACGCCGGTCTGCAGCGCGTCCGCCCCCTGCACCGCCTGGAACAGCTGCGGCAGCACGAACAGCAGGCCCATCAGCGCGAACGACGCCACCGTGGCCAGCACCGCACCCCAGACGAACCGCGGCTCGCGGAACAACGCGAGGTCGGTCAGCGGCGCGGCGGCCCGCGGCTGCGTCCAGCAGAACACCGCCACCAGCGCGGCGCCGAGCGCGACCAGGCCGTACGTCACCGGGTCGGTCCAGCCGTGTTCGCCGGCGTGGACGAAGCCGTAGGTGAGCGCGACCAGGCCGGCCGTCGAGAGCGCGATGCCGGTGAAGTCGATCGCGCCGCGCCCGGCCCCCGGCGTGAGCGGCAGCAGGAACAGCACCGCAACCACGCCGACCGCCGTCAGCGGGACGTTGATCAGGAACACCGAGCCCCATGCGAAGTGGTCGAGCAGCCAGCCGCCGAGCAGCGGCCCGAGCGGGATGCCGACGAACATGGCCATCACCCACGTCGTCAGCGCCTTCGCCCGCTCCTCCGGCGGGAACAGGATGTTCAGCAGCGAAAGCGACAGCGGAATGAGGAACGCGGCACCGACGCCGAGCAGGACCCGGGCGGCGATCAGCTCGCCCGGCGACCCGGCGTAGGCGCACCACAGCGAGGCCAGCCCGAACACCACGAGCGCGCCGAGCAGCAGTTTCTTCGGGCCGAAGCGGTCGCCGAACAGGCCGGCCGGCAGCAGCAACGCGGCCAGCGCGAGCGTGTAGGCGTTGCCGAACCACTGCAGTTGCGTGGTCGTGGCGCCGAGGTCGACGGCCAGGGTCGGCATGGCCACGTTGAGCACGGTCAGGTCGAGCCCGATGGTCAGCAGGCTCACCGCGAGCGCACCGAGCGCCCACCACCTGCGTGGATAGGTCTTCGTCATAGCGACCCCCAAATGGTAGTGACTACCAAATGAGAGTAACTCTCATAACTGTCCGGCACCAGGGCACGGCGGCGGAAATATGTTGCACGCGCGTACCAACCTGGGGTCTCATCGGAGACGTGCCACTGCAGCCCTACCGCCGGGTGCTCTCGGTCCCCCGCGTCCCGTCGACGATGGCCCTGATGTTCCTGGCGCGCCTCCCGATGACCATGAACGGCGTGCTCATGACGCTGTACATCGTCACCGGGCTCGGCCGCGGATACGGCGCCGCCGGCCTGGTCGGGGGCGGTGTCACGCTCGGGATGGCGCTCGGCGCGCCGCTGCTGGGCCGCTGCTTCGACCGGTACGGGCTGCGCCCGGTCGTCGCGGTCTGCGGGATCGGCACGACGGTGTTCTGGATCGCCGCGCCGCACCTGCCGTTCGTGGCGCTCGCCGTCGTCGCGGTCCCGGCCGGGATGCTCTCGGTACCGGCGGGCTCGCTGGCCCGGCAGGTCCTGGCCACGCTCGTGCCGCCCGAGGAGCGCCGCGCGGCCTACTCGCTCGACACGATCTCGATCGAAGCGACGTTCATGATCGGCCCGGCGGCGGGCATCGCGGCCATCACGGCCTTCTCCCCGACGTGGACGCTCACCGCGCTCGGCCTGCTGTTCGGCGGCACGGCGTTCCTGATCTGGCTGGTCGACCCGCCGATCCGCGAGGGCGCCGCCGAAGCGGCGGAGCCGGGCTTCCGGCCTCCGCTGCGAAGCTGGCTCACCGGCCGGCTGGTGGCGACGCTGCTGATCGCGGGCGGCACGTTGTTCGTGCTGGTCGGCACGGAACTGGCGACGCTGGCGGCCCTGCGCGCGAACGGCGAACTCGGCGTGACCGGGCTGGTCATCGCGGTGATGTGCGTGGCCTCGATCCTGGGCGGCGTCGTGCACGGCGCGGTGAAGCGGTCGCTGCCGCAGGGCGTGCTGATGCTGCTGCTCGCGCTGCTGGTGATCCCGGTCGGCCTGGCGGACCACCCGTGGTGGCTGCTGATGCTGGTGCTGATCCCGTCGAACCTGATGTGCGCGCCGACGCTGGCGGCGACGACCGAGACGGTCAGCCGGATCGCCCCGCCGCAGGTCCGCGGCGAGGCGATGGGCCTGCAGGACGCGTTCACCCGCCTCGGCCTGGCGGTGGGCGGCCCGGTGGTCGGCTTCGCGATCGACCACTCGACCCCGGCGTGGGGCTTCGCGGCGGCGGGCCTCGGCGGCCTGGTGATCGCCTCGGCCGGCTTCCTCTGGCGCCGCTCCCCGTCACCCGCCCCGGAACCGGCCCTGGCCGAAAGCCGCAGCTAGCGCCCCTGCCGCAGGGCGGTCAGGCGCAGGCGGCGCGGAGCGCGTCGAGCTTCTTGACGTTGCGCTGCACCCACCCGGCCACCACGCCGGCGTCCTCGATGCGTTCCTTCTGGACCTCGACGTACGAGCCGGCCATGCCGAGCAGCGCGTTCTTCACGTCCTGGTCCTGGACGTTCCCGGCCAGCTCGCGCAGCCGCCGCTCCTTGTCGGCGGCCCGCTCCTTGAGCTTGGCCGGGTCGACCAGCGGGTTCAGGTCCGCGAGCCCGAGCGCCTCGGTGCACGCGCTCACCTTGTCCGCCGTCCGGCTGCCCTGGTCGACCGCGTTGCCGACCTCGGCGCACCCGCCCAGCAGCAGAGCGGCCGAGGCCAGCAGCGCAGCAGTGGTTCCACCCCTCGTCATGGCGCCAAGGTACCGTCAGCCCTTGACGCAGACCACCTGCTTGAGGTGCGCCACCACCTCGACCAGGTCCGTCTGCGCGCGGATCACCGATTCGATGTCCTTGTACGCCGCCGGGATCTCGTCGACCACGCCGGAGTCCTTCCGGCACTCGACACCGGCCGTCTGAGCCGCGAGGTCGTCCGCGGTGAACAGCTTCTTCGCCTTGGTCCGCGACATCCGGCGCCCCGCGCCGTGCGAAGCCGACTGGAACGACGAGTCGTTGCCCAGCCCGCGGACGATGTACGAACCGGTCCCCATGCTGCCCGGAATGATCCCGAGATCACCCGATCCGGCGCGGATCGCGCCCTTCCGGGTGACGAGCAGCTCGACACCGTCGTAGGTCTCCTCGGCGACGTAGTTGTGGTGGCACGAAATCGCGTCGTCGAAGGTCACCTGCGGGAGCTCGTCGCGGACCGCCTGCTTCACGAGCGCGACCATCGTGGCGCGGTTGCGCGCCGCGTACTCCTGCGCCCAGAACAGGTCGCGCCGGTACGCCTGCATCTCCGGCGTGCCGGCGACGAACACCGCGAGGTCGGGGTCGGGCAGGTCGGCGTTGTGCGGCAGCTTGCGCGCGACCGCCATGTGCCGCTCGGCCAGCTCCTTGCCGATGTTGCGCGAACCCGAATGCAGCATCAGCCAGACGCGACCGTCGTCGTCGAGGCAGACCTCGATGAAGTGGTTGCCGCCGCCGAGGCTGCCGATCTGCCGCGCGGCCCGGTCGTGCAGGTCCTGGACGCCGGTGTGCAGCTCGCCGAACTGCTTCCAGAACGCGTCCCAGCCGCCGACGCCGTGCACCTTGGCCGGGTTGACCGGCGTCTTGTGCAGCCCGAACCCGACCGGCACGGCGCTCTCGATGCGCCGGCGCAGCTTCCCGAGGTCGTCGGGCAGGTCGGCGGCGGTGAGCGACGTCCGGACCGCGCTCATCCCGCAGCCGATGTCCACGCCGACCGCGGCCGGCGAGACGGCGTCGCGCATCGCGATGACGCTGCCGACGGTCGCGCCCTTGCCGTAGTGCACGTCGGGCATCACGGCGACGCCGTGCACCCACGGCAGGTTCGCGACGTTGTGCAGCTGCCGCATGGCCTGGTCTTCGACCGACGCGGGATCCGCCCACATCCGGATCGGGACGCGGGCGCCGTCGACAGCGGTGTACATGGTTCCTCCCCTTGACTGGCTTGCGGTGCACAGGTTCCCCCAGCGGCCGCCAGAACACCAACGCGATTTCTTCGTGAGCAAAAAGAAATCCGCCGTGCCGATCATCCGGGGCAGAATGGGCCGACCGTCCGGGGAGGGACGGCACGGGGAGGATCGATCCATTGTGAAGACATCGTGGCGCGCGCTCGTCGCGGTCGCCCTGCTGGCCGGGTTCCCGGCCCTGGTGTTCCTGGTCGTCGGCGGCCTGGCCGTGACCGAGTACTACTTCTTCCGGCACCACTCCGGCATCCTGGCGATCAAGCTCGCCATCGTGGCCGTGCCGGTGTCGTACGCCCTGCTCAAGGCCCTGTTCGCGATCGAGCGGACGCGCGGGGACGACCTGCCCGGCGTGCCGGTGACGCGGGCGGACGAGCCCGCGCTGTGGGCGCTGGTCGAGGAGCTGGCCGCCGCGGTCGGCACCCGGCCGCCGGACACGATCACGCTGATCAGCGAGGTCAACGCCGGGGTCCGCGAGCGCACCGGCTGGCTCGGCCTGCGGGTGCTCCGGCGCGAGATGTTCATCGGCGCGCAGCTGCTCGCCGGGCTGCGGCACGACCAGCTGTGCGCCCTGCTCGGCCACGAACTCGGGCACTACAGCAACCGCGACACCCGGCTGGCCGCGCTGACCTACCGCGGCCGCCGGTCGATCGAGCGCGCGCTGGCCGGTCTGGGCGGTGACGGCTGGTTCGAAGGCCTGGTCCGCAAGCTGTTCGTCCTCTACGCGAAGCTCTACTTCGCGGTGTCCGCCGCGGTCTGCCGCCGTCAGGAGCTCGCCGCCGACGCCGCCGCGGCCCGCGTGGCCGGCACCGCGGCGATGACCGGCGTGCTGCGCGAGGTCGAAGTCCTCGACGTCGCCTGGGACTTCTACTCCGACCGCTACGTCGCCATCGGCTGGGACGCCGGCTACCTGCCCGACCGGCTGGCCGGGGGCTTCGCGGAGCTGCTCGCCGACGAAACCCGCGCCGCGGAGTTCGACCGGCTCCGGCAGCACCCGCCGGCCAAGGAGGAATCCCGGTACGCCACGCACCCGCCGACACCGGACCGGATCGCGGCGCTCGAGGCGCTGCCGGAGGTTCCGGGACGGCCCGGCGGCGACCACCCGGCGAGCGAAGTCCTCCGCGACCCCGTCCCGACGCTGGAGGCGGCGATGGCCTCCGACCTGTCCGACAAGGCGAAGCTCAAGCGGCGCACGGACTGGAACCGGCTGGTCGACCTCGGCGTCCGGCACACCGTCACCCGCGAGGCCGCCCGGATCCTGGGTCCGGGCGGGACGATCGCGCAGGCGCTCGACCGCATCGACGCCGGACGCGCCGCCGAGCTGGCCGACCCGGAACGCAAGCCGCCGTCGTCGGCCGGGCCGCGGGCCCAGCGCGAGTTCGCCGCCCCCTCGGTCCGCGAGCGACTGTCCACTGTGGTCCAGTCGTACCTCGCGGAAGCCGAGGTGGCGCACTGGAAGCTGTCGTGGTCCGGACCGCCCGAGTTCGTCGTCGACGAGCCTTACGCCGGCGAGCTGACCGCCGCCCTCGACGCCGCGGCGGCGGCCGACCACGACACGGCGCCGCTGCGCCGCCTGCTGGCCGCCACCGGCGTGCTGCCCGTCCGTTCCTGAGGAGAGACCGTGCTGTCGTTGTTCAATTCCAAGCGCCGCAAGGCCGCCGTCGCCCTGGTCAAGGCGGCGAGAGCTCGCGGGATGACCGTCGAGGAGTACGCGAAGACGCTCTCCCGCGACGAGCTCGCGCAGTTCGTCCCCCAGGACGACAAGCCGAAGTCCGAGCTGCTGGACGTGACCCGGTGGGGGCTGCCGGACGGCAAGGAGGTGTCGGCGGCGCCGTTCATCGCCGACGCCCGCGTCGCCGAAGCCGTCGCGGCCTACCGCGCCGGTGACTGGCAGCCGGCCGCCGCGTTGCTGGCCGAGCTGGGCACCGACTGGGACCGCCGCGCCTACGCCGTGCAGCAGCTCGGGGACGCCGCCGCGGACGACGACGCTCCCCTGAAGGAGTGGCTGGCGTCCGGGAGCGTGGACGCCGCCGTCGTCAACGCCCAGGGGCTGGTCGCCCTGGCCTGGCAAATCCGCACGAGGCAGACGCCGGAACACGTTTCCCAGGAGCAGTGGCAGGGGTTCTTCCGGGTCCTCGAAGACGCCGAGGCGGCGGCCCGCGCCGCGACCGAGGCCGCGCCCGAGGACCCGACTCCGTGGTGCACCATGCTCATGGTCGCCCGCGGGCGGCAGTACGAAAACGACGACTTCCGCGCGGTCTGGGCGGAGCTCGTGGCCCGGGACCCGCTCCACCGCGCCGCCCACGAACAGGCCCTGCAGTACTGGTGCGCCAAGTGGTTCGGCTCGCACGAGCAGATGTTCGCCTTCGCCGACGAGGCCGCGGCGAAGGCGCCGAAGCTCGCGGGCCTGGTCGTGATCGCCGCGCACGAAGCGGAGGCCAAGGGCGTCGAGGCGTGGCAGAGCGAACGGACGCAGCGCGCGCTCGACGTCGTCGTGCCCTGGCTGGCCGGCGAAGGCCGGGACCACCCGGCGAACCTGCGTGACCGCGCCTACGCGGCCAAGGCGCTGGTGGTGAACGGCCGCTGCGACGAGGCCGTCGAGGAGTTCAAGATCCTCGGCACGCACGCGGACGCGCTGGTCTGGGCCTACGGCGGCAAGCCGGTCCACGAATTCGTCAAGACGCGCTACCTCGCCTGCCACGGCTCGGCCACCCGGCCGTGAACGCACGGAGGCCCCGCACCGGGTGCGGGGCCTCCGAGGTGGTCGTCAGAGCTGCTGGGCCACCAGCTCGGCGATCTGCACGGCGTTGAGCGCCGCACCCTTGCGCAGGTTGTCGTTCGAGAGGAACAGGGCCAGCCCGCGGCCGCCTTCGACGCCCGGGTCGACGCGGATGCGGCCGACGTAGCTCGGGTCGTTGCCCGCCGCCTGCAGCGGGGTCGGGACATCCGACAGCTCGACGCCCGGCGCGTGCGCCAGCAGCTCCGTCGCGCGCTCGACCGACAGGGGCCGCTCGAACTCCGCGTTGACCGAGACCGAGTGCCCCGAGAACACCGGCACCCGCACACAGGTGCACGAGACGGCGAGCCCGGGGATGCCCAGGATCTTGCGGCTCTCGTTGCGGAACTTCTTCTCCTCGTCCGTCTCCAGCTCGCCGTCGTCCACAATGGACCCGGCCATCGGGAGGACGTTGAACGCGATCGGCCGGACGTACTTCTCCGGCTTCGGGAACTCGATCGCCGCCCCGTCGTGGGTCAGCAGCGACGCGTGCTCGGCGGCCGCCTTGACCTGGCCGGCCAGCTCGTCGACGCCGGCCAGCCCGCTGCCCGACACCGCCTGGTACGTCGAGGCGACCAGCCGCACCAGCCCGGCTTCGTCGTGCAGCGGCTTCAGCACCGGCATCGCGGCCATCGTGGTGCAGTTGGGGTTCGCGATGATCCCCTTGCGCGCTTCCTTGATGGCTTCGGGGTTGACCTCGCTGACGACCAGCGGCACGTCCGGGTCCATCCGGAACGCCGACGAGTTGTCGATCACCGTCACGCCGGCCGCGGCGAACCGCGGCGCCTGCGCCTTCGACGTCGAGCCGCCGGCGGAGAACAGCGCGATGTCCAAACCGGACGGGTCCGCTGTGGACGCGTCCTCGATGGTGATTTCGGTGTCGCGCCAGGGAAGCTTCGAGCCCGCCGAGCGCGCCGAAGCGAAGTACCGCAGCTCCGCGATCGGGAACTCCCGTTCCGCCAGCAGCTTGCGCATCACCGCGCCGACCTGGCCGGTCGCGCCGACCACCCCGACCCGCAGCCCGTCCGCCATCAGCGACCACTCCCCGCGTAGACGACGGCTTCTTCGTCGCCGCCGAGTTCGAACGCCTCGTGGATCGCGCGCACGGCTTCGTCGAGCTGCGCGTCCCGGATCAGCACCGAGATGCGGATCTCCGAGGTGTTGATGATTTCGATGTTGACGCCGGCCTGGGCCAGCGCCTCGCAGAACGTCGCCGTGACACCCGGGTGCGAGCGCATCCCGGCGCCGACCAGCGACACCTTGCCGACGTGGTCGTCGTAGAGGACCGACTCGAAGCCGATCTCCGCCTTGACCTTCTCCAGCTCCTTGACGGCCTTGGCGCCGTTGGCCTTCGACAGCGTGAACGTGATGTCCGTGCGGCCGGAGACGGTGCTGGACACGTTCTGCAGCACCATGTCGATGTCGATCTCGGCGTCGGCGATCACGCGGAAGATCCGGGCCGCGGCACCGGTGTGGTCCGGCACCCCGGTCACCGTGATCTTGGCTTCGGAGCGGTCGTGCGCCACACCGGTGATCAGGGCTTGTTCCACGGGGATCTCCTCGATAGAACCGGTCACCGTGGTGCCCGGCTTGTCACTGTAGGAAGAACGGACTCGGATCGGGACGCCGTAGCGGCGCGCGTACTCAACCGAGCGCAGGTGCAGGATCTTCGACCCGCTCGCGGCGAGCTCGAGCATTTCCTCGTACGTGACGGTGTCGAGCTTGCGCGCGTCCGGCACCACCCGCGGGTCGGCCGTGTACACACCGTCCACATCGGAGTAGATCTCGCAGACGTCGGCGTTCAGCGCGGCGGCGAGCGCGACGGCGGTGGTGTCCGAGCCGCCGCGGCCCAGCGTGGTGATGTCCTTCGTGTCCTGCGCGACGCCCTGGAAGCCCGCCACGAGCGCGATGTACCCCTGCTCGAGGGCCTCGGTGACCCGGCTGGGGGTGACGTCGATGATCCGCGCGTTGCCGTGCACGGACGTCGTCACGACGCCGGCCTGCGAGCCGGTGAACGACCACGCCTCGGCGCCCAGCGCCGCGATGGCCATCGCGACCAGCGAGTTCGAGATGCGCTCACCGGCGGTGAGCAGCATGTCCATTTCGCGCTCCGGCGGCGCCGGGTTGACCTGCTGCGCCAGGTCGAGCAGCTCGTCGGTGGTGTCACCCATCGCCGAGCAGACGACGACGACGTCGTTGCCCGCCTTCTTCGTCGCGACGATCCGTTCCGCCACGCGCTTGATCCGGTCGGCACTTTCCAGCGACGATCCGCCGTACTTCTGGACCACGAGGGCCACGCCCGAACCTCCTCGCGGGCCGGGCGGCTCCCTGGTGGGCACCGGAGAGCCCCCGCGTCCCATGATTTGAACTGGAGCCTACCGGGGCCGCGGCGGCCCGCCACCCTCTTGACGTGGGGCTCACCTCGCCGGTGGGTGCCGCCGGAGTAAATCTTTCGCGATGCCAACGGAATGCGCGGAGCCCTTCCGCCCGAGTGATGCACAGCACTCGTCGGTAGGGTCGTCGGCGTGCGGAAACCAGCTGTGACGAGCGTCCCGATCGCAACCCTGATGGCGGAACGGTGGAGCCCGCGGGCCTACGACGCTTCCGCGTCGGTCACCGACGAGCAGGTGCGGGCCCTTCTGGAGGCAGCCCGCTGGGCACCGTCGTTCGGCAACACCCAGCCGGCCCGCTACCTGGTGGGCGTTCGTGGCACGCCGGCGTTCGACGCGATCCTTTCGACGCTGAACTCGGGCAACCAGGCCTGGGCGCACCGGGCCGGCCTGCTGCTGGTCGGCGTGATGGTGACGACGAACGAGAAGGGTCCGGTGCCGTACGCCGAGTACGGGCTCGGGCTGGCTTCGGAGAACCTCGTGCTGCAGGCGGTGGAGCTGGGGTTGATCGCCCACCAGATGGCGGGCTTCTCCCCGGACGCGGTCCGGGCGGCGTTCTCGCTGCCGGAGGACGCCGTCCCGAAGGTGGCGATCGCGGTGGGGTCGGTGGCGCCGCCGGAGGTGCTCGAGGAGGACTGGCGGATCGAGCGGGAGAAGGCCGAGCGGGTGCGGCTGCCGCTGGAGGAGTTCGCGTTCACCGACGAGTGGGGCAAGCCCGCGCTATGACGCCCCGCCCACCCTGCGGATGACCTTCGCCAGGATCCCGGACACCACGAGCCAGAAGATCGCCGCGATGCCGTAGTTCACCAGCACGCGCAGCTTTCCGTCACTCGGCGTGAACAGGTCGCTGAAGCCCAGCGCCAGGCTGTCCGCCCAGGACTTCACGAACGAGACGATGCCGTTGGCCGGGTTGGCCGAGCCGACCGTGAAGATCACGTGGATCACCAGGAACGCGGCGAAGACCAGCCCGATCCAGCGGACGATCGACGCCACCACGGAAGCCACCCGGCCCCCGGTCTGGCGCCAGTCGACGGGGGCGCGCCGGGAGACGCGCGTTTCCTCCGACGACGACTCTGCGTGCTCACCCATGCCCGCAGTTTCGCACGGCAACCGGCCGATTGCTACCCACAAGTAACCGAGTGGGTAACAGATGCATCGCGGCCCGGCTTCCCTCCGCGCACGTTCGCTGGTTATGGTGGGGCCGTGGCGCGTGCTCTCCTGCTTCGCTGCCGCGACGGGGCCTGACCGGACCGGCTCCCCGTCGCGGGGCTTCGTGGTGCCGGTCGCACCCGTCGAGCTGGAGACACCCCAAATCCCATGAGCAAGATCCGCAAACCCTCCCGTCCCGCGCCCGCTGACCAGCCCGCCTGGAACACCCAGCGCGGCACGTCCATGCCGGTCCACCGCTACCGCCCCTGGTACGACCTGGTCGAGAACATCGACCTGCCCGACCGCACCTGGCCCGAAAAGCGCATCGAGCGCGCGCCGCTGTGGTGCGCCGTCGACCTGCGGGACGGCAACCAGGCCCTGATCGACCCGATGTCGCCCGCGCGGAAGCGCAAGTTCTTCGACCTGCTGGTCCGCATGGGCTACAAGGAGATCGAGGTCGGCTTCCCGGCCGCGTCGCAGACCGACTTCGACTTCGTCCGCGAGATCATCGACGAAGGCGCCATCCCGGACGACGTCAGCATCCAGGTGCTGAGCCAGTGCCGCCCGGAGCTGATCGAGCGCACCTTCCAGGCGCTCGACGGCGCGCCGCGCGCGATCGTCCACATCTACAACTCGACGTCGATCCTGCAGCGCCGCGTGGTCTTCCGCGAGGAGCGCGAGGGCATCAAGAAGATCGCCACGCAGGGCGCCGAAATGGTCGTCGACCTGGCCGCGAAGCACCCCGACACGGACTTCCGGTTCCAGTACTCGCCGGAGTCCTACACCGGCACCGAGCTGTCCTACGCCCTCGAGGTCTGCAACGCCGTCACCGACATCTGGCAGCCGACGCCGGAGCGGCCGGTGATCCTGAACCTGCCGGCCACCGTCGAGATGGCCACCCCGAACGTCTACGCCGACTCGATCGAGTGGATGAGCCGGAACCTGGGCCGCCGCGACTCGGTGATCCTGTCGCTGCACCCGCACAACGACCGCGGCACCGGCATCGCCGCCGCCGAGCTGGGCTACCAGGCCGGCGCCGACCGGATCGAGGGCTGCCTGTTCGGCAACGGCGAGCGCACCGGCAACGTCGACCTGGTCGCGCTGGGCATGAACCTCTACAGCCAGGGCATCGACCCGCAGATCGACTTCTCCGACATGGACGAGATCAAGCGGACGGTCGAGTACTGCAACCAGCTGCCGGTACCCGAGCGCTCGCCGTGGGGCGGCGACCTGGTGTTCACCGCGTTCTCCGGCAGCCACCAGGACGCGATCAACAAGGGGCTCGACGCGATGAAGGACGCCGCCGACAAGGCCGGCGTACCCGTCGACGAGCACCCGTGGGAGGTCCCGTACCTGCCGATCGACCCGAAGGACGTCGGCCGCACGTACGAGGCCGTGATCCGGGTGAACTCGCAGTCCGGCAAGGGCGGCGTCGCCTACATCATGAAGGCCGAGCACCAGCTCGACCTGCCGCGGCGGCTGCAGATCGAGTTCTCGAAGGTCATCCAGCGCTACACCGACTCCGAGGGCGGCGAGGTCGACCCGACCACGATGTACAACGCCTTCGCGGCCGAGTACCTGGAGCTGAAGACGCCGCTGGAGCTGGTCCGCCAGCACGTCCGCGACAACGGCGACGGCGAGTACGACATCACCGCGACGGTCCGCGTGGAGGGTGACGAGCACGAGGTCACCGGCCGCGGCAACGGCCCGATCGCGGCGTTCTTCGACGCGCTGTCGACGGTGGGCTTCGACCTGCGCCTGCTGGACTACAGCGAGCACACGCTCTCCCCGGGCGACGACTCGCGCGCGGCGTCGTACATCGAGTGCGCGATCTCGGACCGGGTGTTCTGGGGCATCGGCATCGACCCGTCGATCGTCACGGCGTCGCTGCGCGCGGTCGTCTCGGCGGTGAACCGCGCCAACCGGTGAAAGCGGAGCGGTTGGTCGCGCTGTTGTTCACGCTGCAACGGCGGCGCAGCGCGACCGCCGCTGAGCTCGCCCTCGAGCTCGGCGTCTCCGAACGCACGATGCACCGCGACCTCGCGGCCCTGCGCGACGCGGGCGTTCCCCTGTGGACGGAGCAGGGCCGCCACGGCGGCTTCCGCCTGGTCGACGGCTGGCGTGCCGGGCTCGACGGCCTCACTGCGCGGGAGGCGGTCGCGTTGTTCGCGTTGGGGGTCCCGTCGGCGCTCGCGGGCCTGGGCCTGGACACGGCGGGCAGCGCGGCACGGGCGAAGGTGACCGCGGGAATGCCGGCTGAGCTGCGGGAACACGCGGCTCTGGTGGCCGGGCGGTTCCATCTCGACGCCCCGGGCTGGTTCGGCTCACCGGACGAGCCGCCTGCATTGGCGACCGTCGTCCAGGCGGTGTGGTCCCAACGGCGGGTGTCGGTCTCCTACCGGCGGCGGGACAAGGTGGCTTCGCGGGAGCTGGAGCCGCTGGGGCTGGTGCTGAAGGCGGGCGTTTGGTACCTGGTGGCGCGGGTGGTCCCGGACGACGCTTTGCGGACGTACCGGGTGTCGCGGATCCTCTCGGTGGCCTCGTCGGAGGTGTCGTTCGACCGGCCCCCGGAGTTCGACCTGGCCGGCTGGTGGCGTTCGTCCTCGGCGGCGTTCGAGCAGGTGGCGCGGCCGTTGTCCGTGCGCGCCCGGCTGAACCGGACGGCGGTGCGGGAGCTGCGCCGGGTGTTCGGCGGGGAGCACCTGGCGGACACGGTGGTTTCCCTCGGGACACCGGACGACCACGGCTGGGCCGAGGCCGAGCTCGCCCTGGAAGACGGCGAGATCGGCCTCGGCCAGCTGGTAGCGCTGAGCCCGGGGGTCGAGGTGCTGGACCCGCCCGAGCTGCGGGCGGCCTTGGCCGCGGTCGGCGCGGAGCTGGCCGCCCGCAACGCTCAGCGGTAGCCGGTGGTGTCCGCCGGCTTTCCCGCGTCCGCCACCTCCCGCATGTACCGCCAAGCGTCCGGCCGGCTGCCGTCGACGTCGTCCACGCCGTACTCCTTCGCCAGCTGGCCGCTGCTCACCGTCTGCCCGTTCCACCTCGCCCGCTCGGGGTCCGCCGCCAGCGCCACCACCGTTCTCCCGCAGAACGTCGGCGTCTCCGAAATCGCGAAGTGCGGCACCCGCTCGCAGGCGTCGCGCCAGTTGTCCTCCGTGACCCCGTAGATCTCCAGCATCGCCTCCGACCGCAGGTACCCCGGCGTGAACGCGACCGCGGTCGCCCCGAACGAAGCCAGCTCCGCCGCTTCGCCGATCGCCAGCAGGTGCGCCGACGCCTTCGCCAGGTAGAACGGCAGCGAAGTGCCTTCGCGGTACTTCGCGTTGTACTCGGCCGTCCCGTCGGTCAGCTCGACGACCAGGCCGCCCGGCTTGCCGATCAGCCGCGGGAACAGGAAGTGGCTGGTGATCAGGTGCGCGTCGATGCCGAGGCGGAGCATCCGCAGGCCCGCGTCCAGGTCGTGCTCCCACACCGGCTTGCCCCAGCCCAGGTGCTTGTCACCACCCCAAAGGCCGTCGACCAGGATGTCGAGCGGGCCGACCCGCTCGGCCAGCGCCTCGACCTCGGCCGGGACCAGGTGGTCCACGCGGATCGCTTCCGCCCGGCCGCCCGCCTTTTCGATCAGCTCGGCCGTCTCCTCGATCGTCTCCGGACGGTCCACTTCGGACCGCCCGGCGCGGGTGGTCCGGCCCGTCACGTACACGAAGGCGCCCGCCCGGCCCAGTTCCACCGCGATGGCCCGGCTCGCGCCGCGGGTGCCGCCCGCCACCAGGGCGGTTTTTCCGGAAAGTGTGTTCATGCGCCCAGCCTCACGGCGAACCATGACAACTCCTGGCATGGTTTCGCGAACCTGTGGACCAGCTGTCGGGTTGCTGTGAGTCCCCGGTGATCGGGAGTGGTTCGCCGCTGGCGGGCGGTTAATGGAGGGGTGGACGGATCGACGGCGGGACTGCTGGTGCTGTTCGTCGTCGCGCTCGTGCCGCTGCTGCCCACCGAGGTGACCATCCTCGGCATGGGCATCTCGGCGGCGCAGGGCGGGACGTCGCTGGCGCTCGTGATCGCCGTGGCGAGTGCCGGGTGCCTGGTGTCCGACCAGGCGCTCTACGCCCTCGGCCGGTTCGGTGGCCGGGCGGCGCTGGACCGGCTGGGCCGGCGGCGGAAGATCGCCGCCGGCCTCGGCTGGCTCGACGGGCGGCTGCAGCGCCATCCCCGGCCGGTGCTGGTGGTCGCCCGCTGGCTGCCGTGACATCCGGGGCTTCGCCCCGGGCCGGGGGCTCCGCCACCCGGACCCCCGAAAGAGGGCGTGGGCGGCACCCTGGGCGCCCTCCTCGCCGGATCGCTCCGGTGGCCGATGGCGGAGTTCGTCACCGCCTCGGCCGTCGGCGTCACACTCTGGACGTCGTACGTGGCCTTCCTCGGCTACGCCGGCGGCCGGATCGTCACCGAACCCGGGATCAGCCTGCTGCTCTCCCTGGCGGTGGCCCTGATCCTGGGTTCGGTGCTCACCTACGGCGTGAAACGGTCGGCTAGAGCGCTTTGAGGATGTCCGCCGGCTCGGTCCGCGTGACGAAGTCCGGGTGGACGTCGATGTACCGGATCACCCGGTCGCGGCCGACCACGACCACCGCCGGGTGGACCAGCTCCCAGCTGCCGTTGACCTCCTCGAGGTCGGTACCCAGCGTCTTCATCGCCTCGCGCACGACATCGGAAACCGGATAGCTCAGCCCGAGACTCCGCCCCACGGTGCTGCCGACGTCCGAAAGCACGGGAAACGCCAGGTCCGGCGCCGGGCCGTCCGGCTTCTGCGGGCTGATCGCCGCGAGGGTCGCGCCGCGCTTCTCCAGCTCGGGCAGCAGCTCCTGCTGGTAGGTGCGCAGCGTCAGGTTGCAGTACGGGCACCACTGGCCGCGGTAGAACACGAGCACCGCCGGCCCGTCGGCCACGAGCTCGGCCAAGCCGATCGGCGCCCCGTCGGCTGCCGGCAGCGTGAAGTCCTCGATCTCGGCGCCCACCTCGGCGAAGTCCGTCGCGGCACGGCGGCGGTCGGCGTCGAGGACCTCGGCGATCTCCGGCGGCAGGGCGCTGCGGAGCTGGTGGTTCAGCCCGGTCAGGGCGGTTTCGAGCGTCATGGATCCCCCTAGCTGATTGTACTGATCGGTACAGTGTGCCGAACTGTACTATTCAGTACATGGAGACGCAAGCGGCCTCGACCCCGCGCGGCCAGCGGACGCGGGACGCGATCGTCGACGCGGCCGCCGCGCTGATGTACGTCGACGGCGTCGCGGGCACGAGCGTCGACAAGGTGCTGGCCGCGAGCGGGGCCGGGAAATCGCAGATGTACCACTACTTCAAGAACAAGGAACAGCTGGTCGAGGCCGTGATCGACCGGTACCTCGAGCAGATCCTCGGCAACCAGCCGGCGATCTTCACGCTGGCTTCCTGGGCCGATTTCGAGACCTGGACCGAGCAGCTGCTCGATGTCCACCGCCGCGCCGGCGGCCCGATCGCCTGCCCGCTGGGCAACCTCGCCGGCGAAGTGGGCGACAACCCGAAGCTCGCGCCCCTGGTCGACCGGGCCTACCGGACCTGGGAGTCCCACCTGGAGCGCGGGCTCGTCACCCTGCGGGACAAGGGAGAACTCGACCCGGACGCCGATCCGGCACGGCTGGCGCAGGCGGCGATGACGTCCGTCCAAGGTGGACTGCTGCTGGCGCACATCCGGCACGACCTCACGGCGCTGGAGGACGCGCTGGGCATCGCGCTCACTTATTTGCGCGGCTTCAAGCGGTGAGCTGACCGACCTCGGCGCGCAGTTCTTCGATCACCTGGGCCACCGCCGGGCGCTGGCGGGCGCCCGTCCGGCAGACCGCCTCGACCAGCCGGGCCGCGCGGATGCCGGCCAAGGGCCGCCCGACCAGGCCGCTGCCGGGCCCGGTGGTCATCGTGTAGCGCGGCAGCAACGCGATCCCGTGGCCCGCGGCGACCAGCCGTTCGGTGATCCGGAAGTCGTTGATCCGCTGGACGACCACCGGCCGGACGCCGGTGCGGATGGTCAGCGAGCGCAGCACGTCGTCCACCGGGAAGCCGAAGTCGACGCTGATCCAGCGCTCGTCCGCCAGCTCGGCCAGCTCCACGCGGCGCCGGCTCGCCAGCCGGTGCCCGGCCGGCAGCGCGACGTCGAGCGGCTCCCGCAGCAGCGGCACCACGTCGAGCCGTCCGGAGTCGAACTCCGGCGCGTGCTCGTCGCGGTGCGCCACGACGACGTCGTAGTCCGCGACCAGGCCGGGCACCTCCGGCGGCGTCATGTCGACGTCCCGGACGTCGACCTCCAGGCCGTCGTACCCGGCGACGCGGGTCAGCAGCCCCGGCAGCAGCATCAGGCCGGCCGACTGGAAGATCGCGATCCGCACCCGCCCGCGCGGCGCGCTGCGGTAGGTGTCCAGTTCGGACTCGGCCCGCTCGAGCGCGGCGAGCACCTCGTCGGCGCGGGCGACCAGCGCGCGGCCCGCGTCGGTCAGCCGCAGGCCCCGGCCGGCCGGCTCGGTGAGCGGCAGGCCGACCTCGCCCTGCAGCGCCCGCAACTGCTGCGAGACCGCCGACGGCGTGCAGTGCAGCGCCCGCGCGGCGGCCGTCACGCTGCCGCGGTCGGCGAACTCGCGCAGGGTGCGCAACCGGCCGAGATCCACGCGGCCACTGTACTTGAAGCACAGCTACACGGTTCCTGCAGATATTCTCGCTGGTCCTTCACGGTCGCCGTTGACACAGTGGAGGCATGCCTGCCCGTGATCGCCTGCTCGCCGTGCTCGTCGCCGTCCTGTGGGGCCTCAACTTCCTCGCCATCCACGCCACGCTCGGCCAGTTCCCGCCGGTGTTCGCGGGGGCGCTGCGGTTCGCCGTGATCGCCGTGCCGACGATCCTGTTCGTGCCGTGGCCGAGGGTGCAGGTGCGGCACCTGCTCGGCTACGGGCTGGGGTTCGGCACCGGGCAGTTCGCGTTCCTGTTCATCGCGATGGACACCGGGATGCCGACCGGGCTGGCGTCGCTGGTGCTGCAGGCGTCGGCGCCGTTCACGGTGCTGCTCGGCGCGGTGTTCCTGCGCGAACGCGTCACCGGCCACCAGCTGGCCGGGATCGCGCTGGCGGTGGCCGGGATGGCCGCGATCGCCTGGCAGCAGTCCGGGCACGCCGCCCTGCTGCCGATGGTCCTGACGTTGCTGGCCGCGCTGAGCTGGGCGTTCGGCAACCTGAGCACGCGGCGGGCCGAGCCGGACAACCCGCTGCACTTCACGCTGTGGATGTCGGTGGTGCCGCCGCTGCCGATGTTCGCGCTGTCGCTGGTCATGGAGGGCCCGGCCGCGCAGTGGCGTTCGCTGACGACCCTCGGCACCCCGGCCGGGCTGACGGCGCTGGGCGGCCTGGCCTACGTGGTGCTGATCGGCACGGTGGTGGGTTCGGGCCTGTGGACGACGCTGATGCGCCGCAACCCGGCCGGCGTGGTGTCGCCGTTTTCGCTGCTGGTGCCGGTGGTCGGGCTGACGGCGTCGTTCCTGGTCCTCGGCGAGCGGCCGACCTGGCTGGAGGTCGGCGCCGCCGTCGTCGTGATCGCCGGGGTGCTGCTGGGCTCGCTGCGGAGGGCACCCAAGCGGGAGCTCGTCGCGGTTTAGGCGGCGGTCTCTTCCTTGGTTTCCACTTCCTCGGGGTGCTTGCGGCCGAGGCGCTTCTTCATGACGACGAAGGCGACGGCACCGATCACGACGGCGGCCACCAGGCCGTACTTGGAGAAGTCGCCGAGCCACTTCTCGGCGGCCTCGCCGACGTAGTAGATGAGGGCGGTCGTGCCACCCGCCCAGGCGATGCCGCCGAGCGCGTTGGCGATCAGGAACTTCGGGTAGTGCATGCGCAGCGACCCGGCGAGCGGCCCGGCGAGAATCCGCAGGAAGGCGATGAACCGGCCGAAGAACACGGCCCACATGCCCCGTTTGTTGAAGATCCGTTCGGCGTTGGCGATGTGGGTGGGCCCGAAGTGCTTCGGGAATTTCCGCCCGGCCCAGGCGAACAGCCGTTGCCCCCCGGTTTTCCCGATCAGGTACCCGATGCTGTCCCCGACGATGGCCCCGGCACTGGCCACGACACCGACCCACAACGCGCTCAGGCTGGGATGGGTCAGGGTGAGCAGGGCGGCGCTGACCAGCACCACCTCACCGGGCAGCGGGATACCGAGGCTTTCGACCATGATCACCCCGCCGACGATGAGGTACACGGCGATCGGCGGGATCGACTCCAGCCACTGGTTGATGTGCACTGCCCGTACCCCCTGGTACATGTCCGATTGGGTTCGCTTTCCGCAGGGTACCGGGGCCGTGGTCACGCGGCGGCATCCTCAGGTATTGCCCTGGGTACGACTTTGGTCGGGGTCGGCGGTTTCCGGACGCTTCCGCTGCAGCCCGCCGACCACACCCCCCTGCCGAAGTTGTCCACAGGCTCCACCCCCATGTGGACAACTCCGGCCGAAGGCTCACCGACCGGCGGATTCCGTCGGCGGCGGCCGATACGCTGGACCCGGGGGGGCGCCCCCGCGGGCCGGCGGGGTTCCGGCAAAGCCGGGCGGCCTCGCGCGAGCCGAGCGCCCGCGCGAGCCGGAGCCGGAGCCGGAGCCGGAGCCGGTCAAGGCTTCAGGTCGACCGCCGCCCGCAGTGTCGCGTCCATGTAGAACGGCACCGAATCGTGCACGTGCGTGATCCGCCACTCGCCGTCCTCCCGGCGGAAGCACACCGTCGACCGGAACCACAGCTCGAACCCCGCCGGTGCCCCCTTCGGCGTCGTCGCCAGCCGGTTCAACGCGTGGCACCAAGCGATGTCGCCGCCGACCGTCACCTCCAAGTCCCGGGTCTCGTACTCGATCGGCCCCTCGAACGTCTCGAACCACGCCTGCCGCGCCGCGACGTCGATGACCTCCGCCCCGCGGTGCACCAGCGGCGGGGCCAGCGTGAACGCCACGACGTCCGGCGAGTAGTGGGAGCCCAGCGTCGAAGCGTCGCGGGCCGTCATCGCCACCTCACGGGCCGCCATCAGGTCGCGGATCTGCTGCTCACTCATGCCATTCTCCTCAAGGTCGGTGCTTGCACAGGAGACGTAGGCGCCGCCGGACGGATTTCGACAGGAGACTCCGGTGAAATATGTGGTCCTGATCTACGGCAACCCCGAGTCGCGCGCCGCGTGGGAGGGCATGAGCGACGAGCAGCGGGCCGCCGGGCTCGCCTACTACCAGCAGCTCAACGACGATCTCGATGCCTCCGGCGAGCGGATCGTCTCCGAGCGGCTCGCCTTCCCGGAACTGACCAAACAGGTGGGCATCACCACCGACGGGCCGTTCGCCGAGGCCAAGGAGTTCCTCGCCGGCTTCTACCTGCTCGACTGCGAGAGCGAAGACCGCGCCCTCGAGATCGCCGCCAAAGTTCCGGAGGCGTCCTTCGGCAAGGTCGAGGTCCGGCCGGTGATGGGGTTGCACGGGCCCGAGCTGTGACGGGCGTCGAGAGCCTGCTCCGCGAGCTCGCGCCGCAGGTGCTCGCCGCGCTCGTCCGGCGGTACGGCGACTTCGACGCCTGCGAAGACGCCGTTCAAGAGGCGCTGCTGGCCGCCTCGCAGCAATGGCCGGCCGAGGGGATCCCGGATCACCCGAAGGGGTGGCTGATCACGACCGCGTCCCGGCGGCGCATCGAGCAGTGGCGCAGCGAGACCGCGCGACGACGGCGGGAAGAGGCCGTCGCCCAGAACGAGCCGCCCGGCCGAGAGCCCGTCAGCGGCGTCGACGACACCCTGACCCTGCTGCTGCTCTGCTGCCACCCGGCGCTGCCGCGGCCGTCGCAGGTCGCCCTCACCCTGCGGGCCGTCGGCGGGCTGACCACCGCCGAGATCGCGCGGGCCTTCCTCGTCCCCGAGGCCACGATCGGCCAGCGCATCAGCCGCGCGAAACAGAAGCTGAAAGGCGAACGGCTCGCCGGCGATCAGCGTCCCGAACGCCTGGCTGCGGTGCTGCAGGTGCTGTACCTGATCTTCACCGAGGGCCACACGGCCAGCTCGGGCGCCACGCTCAGCCGCGTCGACCTGACCACCGAGGCCATCCGGCTGGCCCGGCAGCTGCACACCGAACTCCCGGACGACGGCGAGGTCGCGGGCCTGCTCGCGCTCATGCTCCTGACCGAGGCCCGCCGCCCGGCCCGGGCCGACGCGACCGGCGCCCTCGTCCCGCTGGCCGAACAGGACCGGACCCGCTGGAACCGCGCGTTCATCGACGAAGGCGTCGCGCTGATCACCAAGGCACTCGCGACCACCCCCGTCGGCCCGTACCAGCTGCAGGCGGCGATCGCCGCGGTCCACGACGAGGCCGCGACCAGCGAAGACACCGACTGGGCCGAGATCCTCACGCTCTACGACCTGCTGCAGGTCGTCGCGCCCGGCCCGATGGTGACGCTGAACCGCGTGGTCGCGTTCGCGCAGGTCAACGGCCCGGAAAAGGGGCTGGCCGAGCTGGGTGAAGCGGCGAAGCACCTCGCGCGGCACCACCGGGTCGACGCCATCCGCGCACACCTGCTCGAAAACGCCGGTGACCTGGCCGGCGCCCGCGAGGCCTACCTGGCCGCCGCCCGGCGGACGCTGAGCCTGCCGGAACAGGCGTACCTGCAGTCCCGGGCCAAAAAGCTGGAGAAATGAGAACGGCCGGCCGGGACGAGGCCCGGCCGGCCGTTCTCAGCAGAACATCAGAGGATCTCGGCTGCGGTGCCGACGTCCGGCGGGCCCAGATCGGGGTTGAGCGCTCCGGTGAGCTCCACCAGCTCCGGCTCCACCTCGTGCGGCTGGATGCGCCCGTCGCGGATGTCCTCCGCGTAGTGGCACGCCACCCGGTGCCCGCCGCCGATTTCGCGCAGCTGCGGGCGGTCGGTGTCGCACAGGCTCGCCTGCCGCCACGGGCACCGCGTGTGGAAGCGGCAGCCCGACGGCGGGTTGGCGGGCGAGGGCAGGTCACCGGCGAGCAGGATCTGCTCGCGGGTGTCCTCGACCTGCGGGTCCGGCACCGGGATGGCCGACAGCAGCGCCCGCGTGTACGGGTGCAGCGGGTCCCGGTACAGCGAGTCCGCGTCGGTCTCCTCGACCAGCGCACCCAGGTACATCACGCCGATGCGGTCGGAGATGTGCCGCACCACCGCGAGGTCGTGCGCGATCACCACGTACGTCAGGCCGAGCTGGTCCTGCAGGTCCTCCAGCAGGTTGACCACCTGGGCCTGCACCGAGACGTCCAATGCGGACACCGGCTCGTCGGCGACGATCAGGTCCGGCTCCACCGCCAGCGCCCGCGCGATGCCGATGCGCTGGCGCTGCCCGCCCGAGAACTCGTGCGGGTACTTCCGCAGCGACGTCTCCGGGAGGCCGACCGCCGCCAGCAGCTGCCGCAGCCGCCGCTGGGTGGCTTCCTTGTCCTTGTCGAGGCCGTGCGCGTGCATGCCTTCGACCAGGATCGACTCGACCGACTGGCGCGGGTCCAAACTGGACATCGGGTCCTGGAAGATCATCTGCATCCGGCGCCGGGCCTTCCGCAGTTCCTCCCCCTTGAGCTGCGCGACGTCGGTGCCGTCGAACTTCACGGAACCGGCGGTCGGCTCGTTGAGCCGCAGGATCGCCCGGCCCAAAGTGGACTTGCCGCAGCCGGACTCGCCCACCAGGCCGTAGGTTTCGCCGCGGCGGATGGCCAGGTCGACGCCGTCGACCGCGTAGACGTGCCCGACCGTCCGGTCGAACACGACGCCGCTCTTGATCGGGAAGTGCACCTTGAGGTCGGTGACCTCGAGCAGCACGTCACCAGCAGGACGGGTCATCGGGTTCCTCCTCCCGCGGCGACCGCGGGCCGCACGGGGTTGTGACAGCGCAGCAGCCCGCCCCGGTCGGGCACCAGCTGCGGCTGGACCTCGCGGCAGACCGGCAGCGCGTTCGGGCAGCGCGGCGCGAAGGCGCACCCGTGGTCCCACGGGATGTTGTCGGACACCGAACCCCGGATCGGGATGAGCTTCTCGCCGCGGCCCGCGTCCAGGCGCGGGATCGAGGCCAGCAGGCCGTGCGTGTACGGGTGCCGCGGCTCGGCGAACAGCTGGTGCCGCTGCGCCCGCTCGACGATCTTGCCGCCGTAGAGCACGTTGACCTCGTCGCACAGCCCGGCGACCACGCCGAGGTCGTGCGTGATCATGATCAGCGCGGTGCCGGTGTCCTGCACCAGTTCCCGCAGCAGCGCCAGGATCTGCGCCTGGATGGTGACGTCCAGCGCGGTGGTCGGCTCGTCGGCGATGAGCAGCCGGGGCCGGCACGCCAGCGCGATGGCGATCAGCGCGCGCTGCCGCATCCCGCCGGAAAGCTGGTGCGGGTACTCGGAAAGCCGGCGCGACGGGTCAGGGATGCCGACCTTGTCGAGCAGGTCCACCGCTTCGACGGACGCCGCCTTGCGCGACATCCCGCGGTGGCGCTCCAGCACCTCGGTGATCTGCAGCCCGATCGGGATGACCGGGTTCAGCGAGGACAGCGGGTCCTGGAACACCATGCCGAGGTCGCGGCCGCGGCGGTCGCTCATGTCCTTCGTGGACAGCTTGAGCAGGTCGGTGCCTTCGAAGCGCACCGAACCGGTGACCTTGTTGCCGCGCTTGGCCAGCAGCCGCATGATCGCCAGCGACGTCACGGACTTGCCGCAGCCGGACTCGCCGACCAGGCCGACCGTCTGGCCCGGCTCGACGTCGAAGCTGACGTTGTCGACCGCGGTGAACGACTGCTCGCCACGGCGGACGAACTGGACCGTGAGGTCACGGACTTCAAGGAGTGCCATCGGTGTTCACCGCCTGTTCTTCGGGTCGAGGGCTTCGCGGAGGGACTCGCCGAGCAGCGTGAACCCGAGCGCGACGATGATGATCGCGATCGCCGGGTAGTACGCGAGCTCGGGCCGGACGTCGAGGAACTGCCGGGCACCCTTGCTCAGCATGATGCCCCACTCCGCCCGGTTCGGGTCCGGGTCGCCCAGGCCGAGGAACGACAGCGCCGCGGCCTCCAGGATGGCGGTGGCCAGGGTCAGCGTGGCCTGCACGATGACCGGCCCGAGCGAGTTCGGCAGCATGTGCCGGAACACGATCGCGCCGCGCTTCACGCCCAGCGACGTCGCCGCGAGGACGTGGTCACTGCTGCGCTGGGTCAGCATCGAGCCGCGCAGCAGCCGCGCGAAGATCGGCACGCCGATCAGCGAGACGGCGAGGATCACCGTCCACTGGCTCGGCTTGGCGAACAGCGCCGCGACCGAAATCGCCAGCAGCAGCGACGGCACCGACAGCATGACGTCGACCAGTCGCATGAGGACGGTGTCGACCCAGCCGCCGAACGCGCCGGCGAGCCCGCCGATGATGATGCCGAGGAGTACGCCGATCACCGTGGCCAGCACGCCGACGAGCAGGGTGTTCTGCGCGCCGACGATCAGCCGCGACAGCTCGTCGCGGCCGAAGTCGTCCACGCCGAGCGGGAAACCGGGCTGGCTGCCCGGGATGATCCCCTGGCCGAGGGCGACCTTGTCCTGCAGGTAGCGCTCGAACGGGTCCTTGGGCGCGATCAGCGGCGCGAACACCGCCAGCAGCACGAACAGGCCGGTGATCACGCCACCGGTGATGGCGACCGGGCTGCGCAGCATCCGCCGCAGGGCTTCGCGGCCGAGGCTGTTCCCGCTCGCCGCGGCCAGCTTGTCGATCGGCTCTTTCTTCTTGTTCAGCAGAGTGTTCATCGCACACGCACCCTCGGGTCGATGATCCCGTACGAGACGTCGACCAGCATGTTCACCAGCACGTACACCAGCGCACCGAAGAGCAGCAGCGCCTGGAGCCGGGGGTAGTCACGCCGTTCGATGCCTTCGGCCAGCAGGAATCCGAGGCCGCGGAAGTTGAACACGCGCTCGGTGAGCACCGCGCCGCCGAGCAGCGCGCCGGTCTGCAGGCCGATGGTGGTGACCACCGGGAGCAGGCCGTTGCGCAGCACGTGCCGGCGGCGGACCACCGGCTGCGTGAGGCCCTTCGAGTTGGCCGTGCGGATGAAGTCCTCGTTGAGCACTTCGAGCACCGACGCGCGGGTGATCCGGGTGATCACCGCGAGCGGGATGGTGGCGAGCGCGAACGCCGGGAGGATCAGGTGCTTGATCGCGTCCCAGACGGCGTCCCACTCGCTGGTCATGATGCCGTCGAGGACGGCGAAGTTGGTGATGGCGGTCGCGTCCAGCCCGGCGGTCTGCCGTCCCTGCGACGGCAGGCCCAGCGGCCCGGCGAGCAGGTCCTGCATCATGTAGCCGAGGAAGAACACCGGCACCGCGACACCGATCAGCGTCAGCACGATGATCACGTTGTCGGCGACGCCACCGCGGTGGCGGGCCGAGAGGTAGCCGGCCGGGATGCCGATGACCACCGCGATGATCATCGCGGAGATGCCCAGCTCGATGGTGGCCGGCAGGAACGTGCCGATCTCCGACATCACCGGCTGGGTGGAAACCAGCGAGGCGCCGAAGTCACCGGTGATCGCGCGGCCGAGGAACTTGAAGTACTGGATGATGACCGGCTGGTCGAGCCCCAGCACGTGGTTGAGGTTGGCGATCTTCTCCGGCGTTGCCTTGTCGCCGAGGAGGGCGGCCGCGGGCCCTCCGGGCAGCGATCGCAGCCAGGCGAAGACCAGGATGGACAGGATGAGCAGCGTCGGGATCGCTTGTAGCAGCCGACGCACGAGAAAACGGAGCACTTGCAGTCCTTAGGTGGCAGCCCGCTGAGTACGGAACATGGGGTGGGCGCGGTAGCGCCCACCCCATGCCTCGCGGCGTTGAACCGTCAGTTCACGGTCACGGTGTTGAACCGCTCGTCGGTCAGCGGGCTGGCGACCAGACCCTTGACCTTCGGGCCGACCACGATGGCGGGCGGGCCGTAGGAGATCGGGATGGCCGGCAGGAAGTCCATGATCTGCTTGTTGACTTCCTGGTACGCCTTGGCGTGCGCGTCGCCGGCGGGCGAAGCGTCCGCGGCGGCCAGCGCCTGGAACAGCTGCGGGTTGTCGAAGCCGAACTCCTTCTTCGTGCGACCGAAGAAGGTGCCGACGAAGTTCCCGGCGTCGTTGTAGTCACCGGTCCAGCCGAGCAGGTGGAGGTCCTGCTTGCCGAACTTCTGGACGTCGTCCTTGTAGCCACCGTTCCACGGCTTGGCGACCGGCTCGATCTTGATGCCGATGGCCTTCAGGTCCTCCGAGATCGAGGTGAAGACGTCCGCCGGGTTCGGCATGTACGGCCGGGTGACCTCGGTCGGGTAGTAGAACTTCAGCGTCAGGTTCGTCGCCCCGGCCTCCTGCAGCAGCTGCTTGGCCTTCTGCTGGTCGAACGGGTACTTGGTGACGTCGTCGGTGTAGCCGGAGATCGTCTTGGGCACGAACTCGTTGGCGACCTCGGCACCCTCGGGCAGCTTGCTCTTCACGAACTGCTCGCGGTTGATGCCGTAGGCCAGCGCCTGGCGGACCTTGAGGTCCTTCAGCTTCTCGCCGGCCGGGCCCGACTGGTTGATGCCCAGGTAGAGCACGTTGAACGGCGGGCGCACCAGCACCTGCTCGCCCTCGTTGCGCAGCAGGCCGTAGTCCGCGGGCGCCGGGTAGTCGTAGCCCTGGATGTCGCCGGCCTTGAGCGCCTGCTTGCGGGCGTTCTCGTCCGGGATCACCTTGAAGATGAGCTTGTCGAGCTTGGCCGTCTGGGTCGGGCTGGTGTCGTTCTTGGACAGGGTGATCTCACCCTTGCCCTGGTCCCAGCCGTCGAACTTGAACGGGCCGGTGCCGACCGGGTGCTTGTTCGCGTACTCGCTGTAGGTGAACGAGTCGCCGGACTGGGTGACCTCGTCCGCCTTGTACTGCTTGAGCGCGGTCGGGCTCTGCATCGCGAACGACGGCAGGGTGAAGGCCGCGGGGAACGCACCCTTCGCCTTGTTCAGGTTGACCACCGCGGTCGCCGGGTCCTTGGCTTCGCAGCTCTTGTAGACCGGGTCGCTGTAGTCGGTGCTCTCGTTCTTGGCGAACCCGCCGAAGACGTCGGCGTAGTAGATCATCTGGCTCTGGGCGGCGGCGCCCTTCATGTTGTACCAGCGGTCGAAGTTGAAGCAGACCGCGGTCGCGTCGAACGGGGTGCCGTCGGAGAACTTCACGCCCTGCTTGAGGGAGAAGGTCCAGGTCTTGCCGTCGTTGCTGGGCTCCCACTTCTCGGCGAGGGAGGGCTCCAGGTCGGCCGTGCCCGGCTTGTTCTGGATCAGCGTGTCGAAGATCTGCCGGGTGATCCGGAAGGTCTCGCCCTCGTCGTTGAAGATCGGGTCGAACAACTTCGGGTTACCGGCCGCGCCGAAGATCATCGTGCCCCCGGAACCACCCCCTGCGCCCTCGTCACGCTTGGATTCCGCACAGGCGGACAGCGAAACCGCGAGCGCGCCGCTCAGCCCGATCAGGGCCACGCGGCGTGTTCGGGTCAGCCGCAATTGCTGCATCTGGCACCCCTTGGGAGATGTTTCGGGTTCAAAGTCACCGTCCGGTCGGTCAGGAACTCGACGGACGATCGGTGTGCCCCGCGACACTAGCGGGAACTCGGCCCAGGCTTAAGTACGTGAGGTTACGATCGCGCTACGTGGGCACCGATTTGACCGCAATGTGTCCGTAAATCGCGACAGAATGTGACTATCTGTGCGCGCTGGCTGCATGCGGTGCCGGATCACTAACTCAGATGGCGGTACCAAGATTAGTCCGCTCGTGTTGCAACCGCTCGTCGACTTGATCGATCCGGAGCGGGTCGCGCACGCAGGGTGACGGGCCGGCCTCCTACGAAAGTCGGGTTCCGGCCGCCGCGGCCGTCCCGTCGACGGCGAACCAGCCGCGCTCGAACCGTTGCCAGCGGCCCAGTTCGGCCCGTGCGGCCTCGCCGTCCCTGGCGACGGTCCTGGCCAGCCGCGCGGCCTCCGGGCCGCCCTCGAGCCAGCAGAGGTGCGAAAGCAGGGGTCTTACCGAAGTGCGGCCGCTGGAAACGCCCTCCAGCACGAGCACGTCCGGCACGGCCACCCGGACGAGCTCCCCCGGCCGGGGCACCCCGGTGGTCCAGTCCATCCGCCGGTAGGTGCCGGGCCGGCCGTCGGCCAGGGGACGCAGGACGCCTTCGACGAGCCGGGGCCACCACGCGACCGGGTCGTCCCACGTCGCGAAGGCGTCGGTGCTCACCAGCGCGGTGCGGCAGCCGCGGGCCCGGAGCCCGGCGACGATCCGGGCGGCGAACGTGGACTTCCCCGCCCCCGACGGGCCGTCGACGGCCAGCACCCGCACCCCGCCCAGCCGCGCGGGGGCGGCCAGGAGGGTTTCGATCAGGGTGTCACTTGCTGACGCGCTCGACCTCGGGAAGCCCTTTGACGTCGTCGGGAGCCGCCGTCTTCGCCTCCAGCTCGGCGATCCGGCTCGCCAGCTCGCGGCGGCTGTCCTCGAGCTCACAGCGCAGCAGCGCGATCTCCTCGATCGAGGTGCGCACCTCTTCCTCGAGGTGCCCGACCTCGGTGGACAGGTGCAGCGACACGAGCGCCAGCACGACGCCGGCCAGGAGGAAGACGAAGTTCGACGGCGTCTGCACGCCGGTGTGGAGGGCCAGGAACTCGGCGGCCTGCGGGACCACCGCGAGCACGACGACGCCGATCGCGACGACCAGCCACACGCCCGCGTACTTCTCGCGCAGCTTCCGCCGCCGCATCATCTCGATGACGACGAACAGGACGATGCAGGCGACGACGATGCTGAGGATGCGCCAACCGGCCATTTCCACTTCCCCTTACGCCGAGTCGGACGAGTCGACCGCCGGGCGGCGGCGCACCAGCGCCAGCAGCAGCGCCAGCCCGGCCCGGCTCAGGTAGACGGCCGACTTCACGGGCGAGTGGCTGGGCGTGCCGGCCACCCGCTCCCGCATGACGACCGGGATCTCCTTGATGGTCAGCTTGGCCCGGATGGCCATCACCAGCGACTCCACGGTGTCACCGAGGTACTCCGCGGGGTAGTAGCCGGCGAAGAGCCGGATCGCGCGCGGCCCCATCGCCTTGAAGCCCGACGTGACGTCGGTGAGCCTGGTCTTCGCCAGCCGCGAGAACACGAGCGAGAGCGCGACCATCGCGTACTTGCGCGGCCCGCTGGCCTTGTAGGAACCCTTGCCGGCGAACCGGGAGCCGATCACGATGTCCGCGTCGTCCAGGCCGCGCAGCAGGGCGTCGAGCTCGTCGGGGTCGTGCTGGCCGTCCGCGTCCACCTGCACGACGACGTCGTAGCCGCGGGCGGCGGCGTACCGGAACCCGGTGCGCATCGCCCCGCCGACGCCGAGGTTCACGGCGAGCCGGGCCACCTCGGCCCCGGCCGCTCGGGCGAGCTTGGCGGTGTCGTCGACCGAGCCGTCGTCGACGACGAGCAGGTCGCCGTCCGGCAGGGCGCGTTTGACCTGCTCGATGACCGACGCGACACTCGCCGACTCGTTCAGCGCGGGCATCACGATGAGCACCCGGCGGCTGGTCACGGACGTCACCGAAGACACTGACACGCGATCACTCTAGCCCTTCACTTCCCGTGACCGGCCGCGGACCCTGGCGCCGCTCCCGCCGTGACGACACCCTGCTGGCCCTCGATCTCGTAGACGGACGCGCCGGGGTTGCGGAACACGAGCTTGAAGCCGGGGTCGGATTCCAGGTGGTCGAGGCCGACGCCGTTCTTCGTCGTCGCCGTGACGTGGCCCGAGCCGACGAACACGTACCGGACCTTGAGGTCGGTCAGTTCCTGGCGCACCTTGGGGTACTTGTTGATGTCGTTGAGGAACACGCTGAGGTACCCGGACGGGGTGTTCGGTTCGGCGCCGTAGAAGGTCCATTCGACCGGCTGGACGCCGTTGAGCGCGTACATCCACACCGAGCCGTCGGCCTTGCCGTTCATCACCCGCTCGCCCGGCGCCACGTGCGCGGCGAGCCAGCCGAACGCCTGGCGCTCGTCGTTGCTGACCGTCGGGCCGCCGCTGTAGTTGAGCTGCAGGCGGGCGGCGTTGCGGCCGATGTAGCCGCCCCGGCTCAGGCCGCCGACGACGACGGCGATCAGCACGACACCGACCGCGACGAGGGTCGCGGGGCGGACGTTCGGCAGCCGGGTACCCGCCTTGCCCGCGAACCAGCGGGCCGCGGTCTCGGTGAACTCGCCGAACGCGACCGCGCCGGCCAGCGGGACCAGCGCGCCGATCCGCCAGTGGTCGTTGTAGAAGATGCCGGTCAGGGTGTGGATGAGCGGCGTCTCCAGCGACACGGTGGCCGCGAACAGGCCGCCGAACACGACGTACGCCGCGACCATCCACACCATGCGCCGGTGCTTGGCCAGCAGGAAGATGCCGATGATGGCCGGCACGCCGATCCACCACTGCGGGAACGCCGCCATCGGCGAGAACGTGATCGTCTCGCCGAGGCCGCCGCTGACCGTCGCGTCCGAGGCCCAGAACGCGCTCGTCACGCCACCGGCGTTGTAGAGCGAAGGCAGCGCCAGCGGCAGCCCGCAGACCACGGCGAGCACGACGGTCGCGGCCAGCGAGGGCGCGGACCGGCGCCAGTCGATGCGCTCGAACTTGAAGAGCACGGCGAACAGGATCAGCAGGAAGTACACGACGACGACGAACGCGACGCTGGTGTGCAGCCCGATCAGGCCGGCGACGGCGACCCCGATCGCCACCGGACCGGCCAGGCCCCGCGGCTCCAGCAGCAGGCGGGCCAGCGCGAGCGCGGCCGGGATCAGCGCGACCCCGGCGACGTACGGCCACAGCGGGCCGCGCCACAGCGAGTCGTACGGGAAGTTGGTGAACGACGCCGAGACCGCCGCGGCCGCGGCGACCGCGAGCGGCGGCATCCGCCACACGTGGCACATCGCGGCGACGCCGATCGGCACGCACAGGATGACGGTGAGCGCCGCCATGTTCAGCGTCGGCATCATCGCCAGGCCGGCCTTGTCGAAGACCAGCGCGAGCAGGGCGTGGTAGGTGTCCGGGTAGAAGTAGTTCGTCTGGCCCGGCAGGTTCGCGATCGTGCCGACGGTCGACGGCCGGGCGTCGCCGTGCTCGGCGATCCAGCGGACCAGGTTGGCGTGGAACGGCGCGTCCCAGCCCTGCTGGACCTGGTTGAGGCCGCGCGCGCCGCGCAGGAACGTGACGATCCCGATCAGGCTGCCGGCCAGGACGCCGGCCCCCATCAGCAGGTGTTCGCGCAGCGACCGGGCGGGTGCCGCCGCGGCGGCGTCCTGTTCGGCCCAGCCGGGGTGCCGCCGGGCGGTGAACCGCAGCACGAGGAACGCCAGCCCGAAGCCGACAGCGGACAGCAGGAGTGTCCACAGGGCGACGTCCAGGATGTCCCAGCGGATCCCGAGCCCGCCGAGCACCGGCACACCGAGGCTCACGACGCCGAACGTCAGCAGCGGCGCGGCCGCGGCGAGCAGCCAGCCGCGGAGCCGGATCGCCGCCCCGAAGACGAGGCCAGGCAGCCAGAAGGCGAGCACGACCAGAAGTACGTTCATGGTTTTCCGCTAACCAACCTCACCGGCGTTTCACGCCGACCTGTCCGGGGTACGGCCGGGGTCACCCTACTGGGACGTCCGGAGCGGCCTGCACGTTGCCCGGCCGTCGCAACACGAAGACCAGCACGACCACCAGGCCCAGCGTCGGCCCCCCGGCCAGGCCGGCGACGGCCCGGAGGATCGGGTCGCCGGGCACGAGCAGCAGGATCGCCGCGGTCGAGACCGCGACCACCGCCCACGTGACGAGCACCTTGTTCGCCTCTTTGCGGGCCACGAGCACGGCCGTCATCAGCTGCAGCGCCGTGAGCAGGACCGCGCCCCACACCATCCACGCCACCCACCAGCCCTGGGCGACGAAGTCCTTGTCGTAGAGCAGGGTGACCAGCCACGGCCCGATCAGCCAGCCGACCAGGGCGCCGACCACGCCGACCACGACCGTGCCGAGCGCACCGGCGGCGAGGAGCTTCCGCAGCCGGTGCCGCCCGTCTTCGGTGCCCGAAAGCCGGACGACCGTCGGCACCGCGAGCGCCTGCAGCGGGGACAGCAGCAGCAACGGCACCCGGGAGACGGTGAGCGTCGCGAACAGGACGCCGACGTCCCGCGCGGACCCGCCGGGCGCGAGCAGGCTGACCATCGCCGGGTAGCCGGTGATGACGCTCGCGGTGAGCGCGGCGCCCGCCATCAGGACGAGGATCCGGCCGGTCACCGGCCCCCAGCTCTCGCCGTCGGCGTGCAGGTCGACCAGGCCGCCGACCGGCCGGACGAACAGCAGCCACGCGAAGGAGCCGGCGGCCGCCGCGATCGCGAACGACGTCACGCCGGTCAGCCCGGCGGCGGCGATCCCGAGCAGCACGACCACCCGGACCGCGGCCTCGGCCACGACCAGTCCCGAGTACGGCTTGATCCGCTGCTGCCCGACGAGCAGGCCACGCGCGGCGAACTGGCAGGCGAACGCGACCGCGCCGCACAGCACGATGACGCCGAGTGCGGCGTTCCCGCCGTAGAGCCGGTCCGACAGCACCGGCACGGCCAGAGTCAGGGCCGCGACGACGGCGACGGTCACCGCGCCGACGGTCAGCGCCCGCAACGCGGGTTTGCCCGCCTTGCCGCCGTCGAGCGCGGCCACCGCGGACTGGCGGGACAGCTCCTGCTCGAGCGGCGACAGCGCGCTGCCGAGGCCCATCAGGATGCCCCAGAACGACAGGTAGACCTTGCTGTTCACGGGGCCGAGCCAGCGCGTCGCGACCACGGTCAGCACGTACCCGAGCGCGATGGCGACCAGCAGCGAGATGCCGATCTTCCCGGCCGAGCGCCCGGTCTCCTTCGCCAGGCTGCGCCCGTCGGTCTCGTCGGTCATCGGCGAGCTCATCGGCCCTGCACGCCCCGCCGCCGGCGGGCACGCAGTGCCAGCACCAGGCCACGGACGGCACCCGCGCCGAAGCCGGCACCGAACACCGGGGCCAGCTTCGCGACGGCCTTGGCCTCGGCGGGCGTCGCGCCGAAGCGCGTCACGGCCACGCCGGCCGCCGCGGACCCGGCGGCGGTGATCGCCACGGCCGTCTTCGGCCGCTTGGCCGCGACGGCGAGGCCGAGCAGGCCGACGCCGAACGCGGCGAACAGGCCGTTGCGGGCCGGACCGGGCGAGCCGAGGTAGGAGTCCACGAAGGTCGTCCCGCGGAAGTACGACTGGGCGACGAACTTCTTGAAGCTGTCGCGCCCGTTGTAGGTCGCGGAGAACTCCGGGGCCAGGTGGATGCGGTGCCGTTCGGCGATCCAGCGCAGGACGCCGGTGTCGTCGCTGGCGAAGCGGACGTCGTCGAACAGCGAAACGAAAGCGTCGGAGGCCGCTTCGAGCACGGCTCGGGGCGCGAAAAAGAACCCGGTGCCCTTGGGGAAGAGGTCGAACTCCTCGATGCCGAAGGACATCAGGCGCGGGTTCGCGCAGTACCGGCGCCACGGGATCTTCACCAGGCCGGCCATGAAACCGGCGTACGGGTTGTGTTCGGAGGCGACGTTGACGTGGCCGTTCCAGACCGTCCGCTCGGGGTGGTCCACGAGCTGGTCGCGCAGGAAGGACAGCGCCCCGACGTCCATGACCACGCGGCTGTCGAGCAGCAGGATCTGCTCGCCCGCGGCCTTGGCGATGCCCGCCCGCCGGGCCTCGAACCGGCCCGAGTTGGCCTGGCTGAGCACCGTGATGCCGTGGCGTTCGCGCAGGTCGTCGAGCCGCGAAGGGGTCTCGTCGGTGCTGCCGTCGTCGACCACCACCACCTCGATCGGCCAGCTCGCGGCCGCGGCCGAGGCGAGCAGCGCGCCGACACTGCGTTCGATCCAGTCCTGCTCGTTGTAGACCGGGATCACGACGCTGAGCGAGGGGAGGAGCGGGTTCGCACTCACCGGGCCGAGGCTACCCGGCGGCCCCCGCGGCGGGTCGGCCAGTATCCTTACGCCACCGCTCCCGACCAGGAATGGGCTTCTCTGGTGATTTCCTTCATTCTCGGCACCACCGCGGAACTGATCAAGATCGCGCCGGTCTACCACGGGATCCGCGAGCGCGGGATGCGGCCGAAGATCTGGTTCACCGCCCAGCACGTCGACGAGGTCGCGGACGTCCTCGCCGACCTGAACATGCCCGAGCCGGACGTCTGGCTGGTGCCGGAGGACAAGGCCCACAACCTCGAGTCGCCGGCGCAGGTGCCGGGCTGGGCCGCGCAGGTGCTGCGGACGGCGTGGGGCCGTCGCCGCGAACTGCGCGCCGCGCTGACCGAGGACGGCCGTCCCCCGCTGGTGCTGGTGCACGGCGACACGTTCACCACGCCGTACGGCTCGCTGATCGGGAAGCGGATCCTCAAGGCCCGGGTCGGGCACGTCGAGGCGGGCGCGCGGTCGGGCAGCATCCTGTCGCCGCTGCCGGAGGAGCTGAACCGCAAGATCGCGGCGAAGATCGTCGACATCCACTTCGCGCCGAGCATCCGCGAGGTGAACAACCTGCGGCACGCCCGCGGCGTGGTCGTCGACACCGAGGCGAACACGGCGATCGACGCGATGCGGCTGGCCATCAACGGGCCGCTGGACGTGCCGGACCTGCCGGAGAAGTTCGGCCTCGCCACGCTGCACCGCTTCGAGCTGGTCTCGCGCCCGGACAAGTACCGCGAAGCCCTCGAAATCCTGCGCGAGCAGAGCCGCAAGATGCCGATCCTGTACATGGCCGGGGCGCCGGAGCGCGAGAAGATCCGCTCGCTGGGCATCGGCAACATCTTCGACGACCAGTTCATCGTCCAGCCGAAGATGCGGTACCTGAAGTTCCTGCCGCTGGTGGCCCGCGCCGAGTACGTCGTCACCGATTCGGGTGGTCTTTCGGCGGAGTGCTACTACCTCGGCCTCCCCTGCGCGGTGCACCGCGAGCGCACGGAGACCCCGCAGCACCTCGGCGAGACGGTGGTGCTGACCGAGATGCGCGGCGACAAGCTGCAGAACTTCCTCGACACGTACCAGAACCGCCGCGGCGAGTCGTGGATGGACAAGTACCACCCGTCCGAGATCGTCGTCGACACGCTGGCGCAGCTCGGCTACTGCTGAGGTCTCTTTGGGGTGACCCCGGTTTCTCCGGGGGTGAGCCGGGCACAGTCCCGCCATGATCCATATCGGACTGGCGGCGCTGCTGGCGGTGATCCCGCCGCCCATCGACCAGGGTTCGGTCCGGCAGGCGGCGCTCGACTCCGGCTTCCAGGAGGCGTACGTCGGCGCGGCGAGCCCCATCGCGCGCACGATCCACGCGGAGTACGACATCCCGGCGTCGGTGACGGTGGCGCAGTCGATCCTGGAATCCAACTGGGGCCGCAGCAAGCTGTCCACGGCGGAGCGCAACTACTTCGGCTTCAAGTGCGTGACGCCGACGAGCCCGGGGCCCCTCGCGGTGCGCTGCGCGCAGTACCCGTCGACGGAGTGCGTTCCGGCGCCGTGCCACCCGGTGGACGCGTATTTCCGCTCGTACGCGTCGATCGACGACTCGTTCCGCGACTACGGGCGCCTGTTGACGACCTCGCCGAACTACGCGGCGGCGTTGCCGGTGCGCAAGGACCCGGACGCGTTCATCCGGGCGGTGGCGAAGAAGTACGCCACCGACCCGGAGTACGCGAACAAGGTGATCAGGCTGATGGACCGGTACGACCTGCGCCGCTTCGACCAGTGAGCTCGAGCAGCTTCGCGAAGAACTCTTCGGCGCCCACCTCGAGAGCGGAGAGCAACTTCTCCTCACCGGTGACCGCGGTCTCGCGGTACGGCTCGCCGGCCACGGTGATCCTGATGAGCCCCGGCGGGACCGGCTCGAGTGTGATGCGCGCGGGCTGGTCGGGAAAGCCGACCTCGGCGCGCCCGTCCCGGCGATAGCCGGCCACGAGGTCGGTCACGAAGCCCCACAGCAGCTCGATGTCCGACACCCAGTTCGGCCCGAACAGCGTGACGGGCCCGATGGTCAGCTCGATCGCGCCGAGCAGGTCGCCACCACGCCGGGCCCGGGGCAGCTCGGCGCAGTCCCGGATGTCGACGAACTCCACTTCCCGCCGCCGTTCGAAACCGAGCAGCGTGCGGACCGGCTCGACCGGCAGGCCGTCAAAGGGCACGGCGACCCGAGAGCGCCCGGCCGAGCGTGAGCTCGTCCGCGAACTCCAGGTCGCCGCCCATCGGCAGGCCCGACGCCAGCCGCGTCACGCTCAGGCCCGGGAAGTCCCGCAGCATGCGGACCAGGTACGTCGCCGTCGCCTCGCCCTCCGTGTTGGGGTCGGTGGCGATGATGATCTCCTTGATGTCCGCCTCGCCGATGCGCTTGAGCAGCTCACGCATCCGCAGCTGCTCCGGGCCGATGCCCGACAGCGGGTCGAGCGCGCCGCCCAGGACGTGGTAGCGGCCCTTGAACTCGCGGGTGCGCTCGACCGCCAGGACGTCCTTCGGCTCCTCGACCACGCAGATCACCGTGAGGTCGCGGCGCTCGTCGCGGCAGATGCGGCACGTCGGCTGCTCGGAGACGTTGCCGCAGATCTCGCAGAACTGCACGCCCTCCTTGACCTTGCCGAGGACGTCCTGCAGCCGCGCGATGTCGGCCGGGTCGGTGGCCAGCAGGTGGAACGCGATCCGCTGGGCGCTCTTCGGCCCGACCCCGGGCAGGCGCCCGAGCTCGTCGATCAGGTCCTGGACGACACCTTCGTACAAGTTCGTCAGCCGCCGAAGCCGAGGCTGCCGAGGTCCGGCATGCCGCCACCGCCGCCGAGCCCGCCGGCCAGCGGGCCGAGCTTCTGCTCGGTGAGCTTCTGCGCGCTCGCCGACGCGTCGCGGACCGCCGCGACGATCAGGTCGGACAGCGTCTCGACGTCGTCCGGGTCGACCACCTTCGGGTCGATCCGCAGGCTCTTCAGCTGGCTGTCACCGGAGACGGTCGCGGTGACCAGCCCGCCCCCTGCCGTGCCGGTGACCTCGGTGTTGGCCAGTTCTTCCTGGGCCTCGACGAGCTTCTGCTGCATCTGCTGCGCCTGCTGCATCAGCTGGGAAAGGTCGAAGCCGCCGCCGGGTTGGGCCATGATCGCACTCGGTCCTCTCTGCACGCCTGTGTCCCCACCAGGGTAGTCGCGCCACGCGAAGGGCCGGGCTGTGGCACCGTGGTCGCCGTGCGACGCGCGATTGCCCCCCTGCTGCTGGCCGGCACCCTGCTGCTCACCGGCTGCTCCGACGACGTCCCGGCGGCGGTCCCCGTGACCACGCTCCCGCCCACGTCGGCTGCCGTGACGCCGCCGCCCTCGTCTTCACCTCCGCCGTCTTCGGTCTCGCCTTCGTCGTCGGCTCCCGCGGCTCCCTCGACTCCCGCGGCTGCGGGCAAGGTCGTCGTCCTGGACCCCGGGCACAACGGCGGCAACGCGGCCCACCCGGCGGAGATCAACCGGCCGGTGCCCGCCGGGCGTGGCCAGACCAAGCCGTGCAACACGACCGGCACCGCGACCAACGCGGGCTACCCCGAGCACGCGTTCACCTTCGACGTCGCTCAGCTGGTCGGGAAAGCGTTGGCGGACAAGGGAATTCGTGTTGTCTACACGCGACAGAACGACACCGGTGTCGGCCCCTGCGTCGACCGCCGTGCGGCGATCGGCAACGAGGCGGACGCCGACGCGGTCGTCTCCATCCACGCCGACGGCTCGGAAGCGGCGGGGGCGACCGGCTTCCACGTCGCGTACTCGTCACCGGCCCTGAACGCCGCGCAGGGAGCGCCCTCGACGCAGCTGGCGCGGACGTTGCGCGACACGCTGCGCACGAGCGGCTTCACGACAGCGAACTACATCGGCTCCGAGGGGCTGTCGGCCCGCGCGGACCTCGCCGGGCTCAACCTCTCGACGCGGCCGGCGGCCCTGGTGGAGTGCGGCAACATGCGCAACGCGGCCGAGGCCGCCCGCATGACGAGCGCGGACGGCCGCCGGCAGTACGCGGCCGCCATCGCGGCGGCGATCGAGGCCTACCTGGCTGGCTAACCTCGGCAGCATGGAACTTCCCGAGAGCTGCCACCGCCTGTTCGAGCGGCCGTTCAACGCCGTGCTGACGACCGTCAACCCGGACGGCTCGCCGCAGACGTCGCTGGTCTGGGCCAGCCGCGAGGGCGACGAGATCGTCATGGGCATGGAGGGCCACCGCCCCAAGGTGCGCAACATCCGCAACGACCCGCGCGTGACGGTGCTGATCGAGGACCACGACGGCCGCGACTCCCGCGGCCTCCCCCAGTACCTGCTGGTCCGGGGCACCGCCCGGGTGACCGGGCCGGACATCGCCGCCGAGTTCACGGCGCTGATGGACCGCCAGGCCCGCCGCTACCTGGGCACCGAGAAGTACGAGCTGGGCAACGAGGGCTCCCCGACGGCGGTGATCGTCCGCATCACGGCCGACCGCGTGACCGGCAACGGCCCCTGGGCCACCTGACCCGCTTCCGGAACGGTCGCCTCCCGTACCCGGAACGCCGGCTCGCGTACCCGAACGGTCGGCCCGCGTACCTGGAGCGTCGGCCTGCGTACCTGAGCGGTCGGCTTACGTACCTGGAACGTCGGCTCGCGTGCCCGGGGCCGGCTCGGTGAGCCGACCCGCGTGGTGCGCGGGCCGCACCGCTGGGGTCGGCAAAACGACCGCGGGGGAAGCCTGGCGCCCCCCGGGGGGGGCGGCGGGTGGGGGCGGCCGCGCCCCTCCCCCCCCCGCGGGCGGCCCGGGGCCGCCGCCCCCCCTTTGGTTCCTTTGTTACCCCCCCCCCAAACCCCCCCCCCCCCCCCCCCCCCCCCGGAGGGGTTAAGAGACGGCGGAGACGACGCCGGCGAGGCGGTCGGCGGCAGCCTGGGCCGTCGACTGGGCCGGGGCTTCGACCATCACGCGGACCAGCTGCTCGGTGCCGGACGGGCGCAGCAGCACCCGGCCTTCCTCGCCCAGCTCGGCCTCGACCGCGCCGACCGCGTCGCGGACCTCGGCGGAGTGGGCGACCGCCGCCTTGTCCGCGACCGGCACGTTCACCAGGACCTGCGGCAGCCGGTTCATCACGGCCGCCAGGTCCGCCAGGGACTTGCCCGTCGCGGCCATGCGGCTCATCAGGCGGAGCGCGGTCAGCAGGCCGTCGCCGGTCGTGGCGTGCGCCGGGAGCACGACGTGGCCGGACTGCTCGCCGCCGAGGGCGAACCCGCTCGCGCGCAGCTCCTCGAGGACGTACCGGTCGCCGACCGCGGTCGTCACGACGTTGATGTTGTGGGCCTTCATGGCCAGGTGCAGGCCGAGGTTGCTCATCACGGTCGCGACCAGCGTGTCCTTGGTCAGCTCGCCCGCCTCGGCCAGCGCCAAGGCCAGCACCGCCATGATCTGGTCGCCGTCCACCAGCTCGCCCGCGGAGTCGACGGCCACGCAGCGATCGGCGTCGCCGTCGTGGGCGATGCCGAGGTCCGCGCCGTGCTCGACGACGGCCTTGCGCAGCTTCTCCGGGTGGTTCGAGCCGCAGTGCTCGTTGATGTTCACGCCGTCCGGCTCGGCGAACAGCGCGACGACCTCGGCGCCCGCCCGGCGGTAGATCTCGGGCGCGGCGGCCGACGACGCCCCGTTCGCGCAGTCGACGACGACCTTCAGCCCGGCGAGCGAGTGCGGCGTCGCGTCGACCAGGTGGGTGGCGTAGCGGTCGAGGGCGTCCTCGACATCGGTGACGCGGCCCACACCGGCGCCGGTCGGCCGGACCTTGCCGTCCGCGAGGCCGGCCTCGATCTCGTCCTCGATGCCGTCGGGGAGCTTGTGCCCGCCCGCGGCGAAGAGCTTGATGCCGTTGTCGGGCATCGGGTTGTGCGACGCGGAGATCATCACGCCGAGGTCGGCCTCGAGCGAGCCGACCAGGTAGGCGACGGCCGGCGTGGGCAGCACGCCGACGCGCAGGACGTCGGCCCCCGCGGAGGTGAGGCCGGCGACGACCGCGGCTTCGAGCATCTCACCGCTGGCGCGCGGGTCACGGCCGACGACGGCGACCGGCCGGTGCGAACGGTCGTGCGCGGCGAGCACCCGGGCGGCACTGGCCGCCAGCGCCAGCGCGAGCTCCGGCGTCAGCTCGGCGTTGGCCAGGCCACGGACCCCGTCGGTCCCGAACAGGCGTGCCATCGATCGACCTCCTCTGCGCGGTCACACCGGTGCGACCACCACGACAACCTAGCGACCCTTCCGGGCCGCTCTCCCCCACCCCTGAATGTCGCTCCGACCGGCGGAAACAACACATCATCCCGTGAAAAACGCCGGAGCGCCCATCCGAGGACGGATGGGCGCTCCGGTGGGTTGCGCCAAGGGCGCGATCAGCGCTTGCTGTACTGCGGGGCCTTGCGGGCCTTCTTGAGGCCGTACTTCTTCCGCTCCGTGGCGCGGGCGTCACGGGTCAGGAAGCCGGCCTTCTTGAGGGCCGGGCGGTCGTCCGCGTCGACCTCGACGAGGGCGCGGGCGATCGCCAGGCGCAGCGCGCCGGCCTGGCCGGAGACGCCGCCGCCCTTGAGGTTGGCGAAGATGTCGAAGGAGTCCGGCTTCTCGACCGTGACCAGCGGCTCGCGGATGAGCTGCTGGTGCACCTTGTTCGGGAAGTACTCCTCGAGGGTGCGGCCGTTGAGCTTGAACTCACCGGTGCCCGGGACGACCCGCACGCGGACGACGGCTTCCTTGCGGCGGCCGACGGTCTGGGCGTTGCCGCCGGCGGCACGCGACGGGCGCGGCGCGGCAGGGGTCTCGCTGGTCGCGACGGCGCCGGTCTCGGTCGCCTCGGTGGCCTCGACGACCTCGGGGGTCTCGGTCTCGGTGCTGGTCACAGACTGTTCCTCACTCACTGCGCGACCTGCGCGATCTTGGTGATCTCGCGCGCCTGCGGCTGCTGCGCGGCGTGCGGGTGCTGCGGGCCGGCGTACACCTTCAGCTTCTTCGCCTGGGCGCGGCCGAGCTTGTTCTTCGGCAGCATGCCCTTGACGACCTTCTCGACAAGGTGCTCGGGCTTGGTGTCCAGCAGCTCGCCGAACGAGCGCTTCCGCAGACCGCCCGGGTAACCGCTGTGCCGGTAGGCGAACTTCTGCTCGCGCTTGTTACCGGTGAGCGCGACCTTCTCGGCGTTGACGATGATGACGAAGTCACCGGTGTCCACGTGCGGGGCGTAGGTCGGCTTGTGCTTGCCGCGCAGCAGCGTGGCGACCTCGGTCGCCAGCCGTCCGAGCACGACATCCTCGGCGTCGATCACGTGCCAGGCACGAGTGACGTCGCCGGGCTTGGGGCTGTACGTGGGCAAGGGTCTACCTCGTCGTCAACATTGCGTGTGGGTTCTGTGCGGGCCTAGCGCTTACGCGCCGCAGCGCACAACGACATATGAAGATACCCCCACGGTCACCGCACCCGCGCATCGGGGGTGGTGGAAGCGCCCATATTAGGCTCCGAGCGGCCCGGGCGCAGCGGGGACTCTACCGGAATTTTCCCGCCGAAGCGCCTGCACGCGCCGCCTCGGCACGCGAGGATGGGGCCATCCGGGCGACGAGGTTGAGCAGGGGACGGCATGAGGAAACGACCGACGGCGATCTTCGTCCTGGGCGCCCTGCTGGCCCTGGTCAGCGCCTGCGGCACGGCGAAGGCGGGCACCGCGCTGCCGAAGGGCGACGACGCGGCCGACTACGTCGGGGCCAAGTTCGAGCAGGTCATCGGCAAGCTGTCGGACGCCATCACGGACTCGCGCGACGTCACCAACTCGCTGGACGCCTACTTCAAGTTCGACGACAAGTGGATCCACAGCACCGTGACGTCGGCGCGGACCGGCAGCCCGGAGAGCCGCGCGGTGCGGCACCGATCGCAGAAGAACCCGGATGAGATCATCGACACGTACACGCCCGCCGACGGCGCGGTCGAGTACACCTACCTCGGCCCGGTGTACGTGCAGAAGGGCGTCTCGCCGACGGCGTGGGTGTCGATGCCGAAGCCGGAGGGCGGCCTGCTCGTGCCGTGCGCCTGGGGCGGGGTGCTGACGCCGTGCCGGATGGCGGACTCGACGGTGGAGGCGTACGAGGCCGACAAGCGGGCGGTCCGCGGGGCGAAGAGCCTCGGCGACGGCCGGACCGCGCTGACCGTGAACGTGCCGTTCCAGATCTTCGTCAAGGACAAGGTCGAGATCCTGCCGCCGAGCATCACCGGCCAGGTCGGGCCGGAGCTGAAGAAGGCCCCGGTCCCGGCGACGATCACGCTCAACCCGGACGGCAGCCTGGCCTCGTTCCTGATGGAGGCCAAGTTCGCCGGCGACGGCCACCAGGTCGAGCTCAAGTACGAGTTCCGGTTCACCGGCAAGGCGAGCCTCCAGGACATGCCGAAGCTGCCGGACGCGAGCCAGATCACGGTGCTGCCGGACCGGGCGGCGATGGACGACTTCTACCGCAGGCTCGGCGAAGCGCAGGGCAGCTGAGTGACCACGACCCGAGGTGATCTCCGATGACGCAGCCCGACCCGCGGCAGCCGCAGCAGTGGTGGCAGCCGTCGAACCCGCCGGGTGCCGGGAGTCCGGCGGGTCCCGCCGGTCCGGCGGGCTCGCCTGGTTCGGCGGGCTCGCCTGGTTCGGCGGGTCCCGCCGGTTCGGCTGGTCCGGCGCCTGGCGCGTGGCAGCCGGACCAGCAGGCGACCGGCCCGCACCCCGGGCAGTGGCAGCAGACCGCCGACCCGGGCACCGGGTCCGCCACCGGGCCGTGGCCCCCGGGGCCGTCGGGCTCGTTCTCCGGGCCGTGGCAGCCGGGGCAGGGCAGCGGCCCGTGGCAGCCACCGTCCCAGCCGACGCCCCAGCAGCCCCCGGCGCCCGGCCAGCTGCAGTACGGCGGCGGGTTCCAGGGGTTCCAGCAGGCGCAGTACGGCGGCCTGGGTGCGTTCGCGGCCGAGCCGGAGAAGAAGCCGAAGTCGAAGAAGCCGGCGCTGATCGCGATCGGCGTGGTGCTGGTGCTCGCGCTGGGCGGCGGCATGGCGTGGCTGCTGGGGGCGTTCCGCGGGGACGTGCTGGACCAGCAGTCCCTTCAGGACGGTGTGGTGAAGGTCCTGAACGAGAACTACGGCGAGCCGGACGTGAAGAACGCCGAGTGCCCGGCGAACGAGGCCGCGCAGAACGGGACGACGTTCGACTGCACGGTGGTGATCGGCGGGCAGCAGAAGAAGGTGACGGTGCGGGTGCTGAACGACCGGCCGGAGTACGAGGTCGGCGCGCCGCACTGAGTTTGCGGTGGCCGGCCGCGGCTTTCCCTTTCCCGCAACGGAAAACGGCGGGCCCCGCACCGGAGTGCGGGCCCGCCGTGGTTTCCGTCGCTACCTAATCAGAACAGGCTCTCGACGGCGTTGTCCGTGGCCTGGTAGCCGTCGGCGATCTGCGGCAGGGCGGCGGCGATCTGGGCCAGAACCTGCTTCATGTCCTCGAACTTCTGGTCCCAGGTGCGCTGCGCCGCGTCGTACTGCTCCTTCGCGGAACCGGTCCAGGTGGTGACCAGGGGCTTGAGGTCGTCCTTCAGGCGGTCGAACGCGGTCTGCAGCTCGCCACCGGTCTGGGTGCAGTCGTCCGCGGCCGCGCGGATCGTCGCGTAATTGACGAGAATGCCGGGAGTGTCGGGCATGATGAGCTCCTTTTGTGCGGAGGAAGTTCAGGTGAAGTTTCGGGGTGGAACTCAGCCGAGCTGGTCGAAGCCCGCGTTGACGGCGCTGAGGATCTCCTGCTGCTGCTGCTCGGAACGCTCGTACTTAGAACCGGCCTCGCGGAGCAGCTCACCGATGCGCTGCAGCGCCTGCGCCATGCCGCGGGCGTCGTCGTCGAACCGCATCATCACGTGGTTGAACGCCTTCGCGGCATCGCCCGACCAGCCGGCGCGGGTGGCCTCGATGCGGTCGCGCAGGGTCGCGAGGTTCTGGTCCATCTGCGCCCGGACCTCGGTCACCTTGCCTTCGGCGTCGGTGAACTGGGCAACTGTCCCTTGAAAACCAGGCCCACCGCTCATGACGGGACCCCCTTCTGTGATGTGGAGTTTGGCCGCAACCAAGCTTGTTCGTTCGTACGGCCCTACGACGCAGACACTGCCATGTCCGGTTCCCCCTTGTCGTGGTTTGCCCGGAAGTAGTTGCTTGCGTTAACGCCCGCGCCGGGAACCGATCGCCGCGGGTATCCGGAGATCGCCACGACCCGGTGCTGCACCACCCGGAAATGCGTTCTCTACCAGCGGGATTAGCACGCGCACAGCGACCGCGGCCCGGTTTCACTGATCGCGCTGCAGAATTCGCATCTGGGAAAAGTCTTCGTCATCGTCACCCGATCGAGGGGCTCGGACGGGAGATTGCGAACGCGAAGGAACCGGATCGGGAACCGCCAGCCCGCGGGCGCGGCGGAACCGTTCGGCGGCCGCGCGCAGCGTGCCCGGTGTCGGGTCACCCGCCTTCGTGCCGCGCCCGCTCTGCTTCAGGAGGTCGGCGTTTTCGCTGTGGTGGCGCTGGTTCCGCGCCTTCGCGGTCCCGGCGACGCGCCGCGCGTGCGTCACCGCGTCCTGGCCGGCCCGCTTGAAGGACGCCGCGGCGCTTTCGAACTCTCCGGACGGCACCGCGTCCCCGCCTCTCAGTTGAGGATCTCGACGGTGCGCACGGCCCGCACGCACGCGGCACCGACCCGGTCCCGCAGCGCTGCCGTCGCGTACTGGCACCCGACGTGCACCCGGATCCGGCCCTTCGCCACGACGTACCAGTCGACCTGGAGGTCGGGCCGGTCCTTCTTGCTCTCGTGGTAGAAGATCACGGTCTTGCCCGCGTACGACAGGCCCGGGTCGAACGCACTGTAGCGGTGGTAGGGATCGTTGTCCGCGCCGCTCTTGATCTCGTCGGCGAGCTTCTGCGGGTCGGCGGTCGCGTCGTAGTCCATGACGTACTCCTGCACCACCAGCAGGTCGTTGCCGCCCCGGTCCTCCTGCGGGTGGATGACGACCTGCCGCTCGGCGACGCGGTCGTCGGTCTGGACCCAGTCCTCGGGCGAGACGAACTTGAAGTCGTACTGCGCGAGCGTCCGGCCGTGCTCGGCCTGCTCGCCGGAGCCGCGGAAGACGAAGATCCCGCCGACGACGAGCGCGGCCACCACGACTACCGCGACCGCGACGCCGGCCCACAGCTTCCGGCGGCTCTTCCCGGCCGGCGCCGGGGCCGGCCGGGGCCCGGACGGCGGGCCCGGCTGGGCGGGCTGGCCGGCGGGCGGCGTCCACGGGCGGGCCCCCGGACGGCCCGGCGGGGCCGGCGGCGGCACCGCCGGGCGGTTCGCCTTCGGCGGGAACCCCGCCGGTGCGGGCGGGGTGCGCGGCGGAGCCGGGCGCGGGGCGACGTCGCCGGGCCGGACGACCTCCGTGCGCTGGGCCGCCGGACCGGCCGCGGCGGCGCCGAGCCGCGCCATCGCTTCGCCCGGCAGCGCGCCGGTTCGGTCCGGGTCCACCAGCACCGCCCGCAGCGCGCCGCGCGCGACCACCGTCTCGGGCTGGTCGAGGCTCGTCGGCACCACGCCGGTGCGTTCGTGCACCAGCCGCGAAATCATCGGGATCCGGCTGGACCCGCCGACCAGGAAGATCGCCGTGAGCTGCTTCGGCCGCAGGCCGGCGTCGCCGATCGCCGCGACCGTCAGCTCGACGGCCCGGCCCAGCGGCGCCGCGATCAGCCGTTCGAGGTCTTCGCGGGTCACGTGCGCGTCGGCGAACGGCGGCGGCATCGGCACGTCGGTGTAGGCGTGCCGCGACAACGTCTCCTTCGCGCCCCGCACGTCCTGGCGCAGCACGCGGCGACGGCGCCGGTCGACCAGCTCGCGCCCTTCGACGAGCTGGCGCCAGGCGTCCGGGTCCGCCGCGGCCACCAGGGAACCGATGTGTTCGAGCAGCGCCTGGTCGATGTCCGCGCCGCCGAAGCCCGGGTCGCCCCGGGTGGCAAGCACCTGGAAGCCGCCGCGCTGCGGACGGCCGGCGCGGTCGCGCCCGGTGTCCGGCGGCAGCCGCCGCACCACGCTGACGTCGACCGTGCCGCCGCCGAGGTCGAGCACCGCGAGCGCGTCGCCGGGGCGGCCGCTGAACTCGACGGTGCGGTCGTTCGTGACGTCCTGCGGCGCGAACGTCGCCGCGTGGTACACCGCCGCCGCGACCGGCTCCGGCACCAGCGCGACCTCGCGCGCCAGCCCGCCCGCGGCCTGCCGCAGCAGGCGGGTGCGGATCGCGCCCCAGTCCGCCGGGTGGGTCAGCACCAGCAGGTCGACCTCGGCGTCACCGGCCAGCCGGCGCGCCTCGGCCACCGCGCGCCCCAGCACGGCGTGCACGACGTCGGTGACCCGCAGGACGCTCTCGCCGAGCAGCAGCTCGCCCTCGTCGATCCGGCGCTTCGGGTTCGGCTCGTACCGCGACGGGTCGACGGCCGCCTGCCGCTCGGCCTCCTGGCCGACGAACAGCGTGCCGTCCGCCGCCGCGTACACCGCCGAGGACATCAGCGGCTGGCCGTCGATCACCACGACCTGCGGCTCGCGCCCGTTCACGGAGGCGACGACGCAGGTGCTCGAGGTCCCGAAGTCCACCGCAACCCGGACCGTCACCAGCAGCTCCCGCACATTTCGTCGCGATCCCCCGCGCCCGGCCGGCGGGGCGCGCCCTCGGGGAGGAACCTACTCACCCCGCCGGGCGCGCGTCCGGGCGCCGTCGTCAGTCGGGCTGGATCCACGACACCTGGATCAGCTGCTTGCCGAACTTGCGGGTGAGCATGTTGCCCCGGCCCGGCGGCATCGCGGACGGCTTGATGTTGCCGACCAGCGGGCCTTCGTCGCGGGAACCGTTCATCACCATGCCCGGCGCCGCGATCTCCTTGAGCTTGCCGATGATCGGGTCGTACATCGCCTTGCTCGCGCCACCGGTGCGCCGCACGACCACCAGGTGCAGGCCGACGTCCTTGGCCTGAGGCAGGAAGTCGGAGATCTTCCGCAGCGGGTTGGTGCTGGAGGTCGCGACCAGGTCGTAGTCGTCGACCAGGATGAACAGCTCCGGGCCCTTCCACCACGACCGCGTCTTCAGCTGCTCCTGCGTGACGTCGGGGCCGGGCAGGCGCCGGGTCATCGAGTTGAAGACGTCGTTGATCATGCTTTCCAGCTGGGCCGCCGACACCGCGTACCCGAGCAGCGAGTCCCCCTGGATGAACCCGAGCATCGTGCGCCGGTAGTCGACCAGCAGGATCAGGCCTTCCTTGGCGGTGTAGCGCTCGGAGATGCCCCGGGCGATCTGCCGCAGCAGGTTCGTCTTCCCCGACTCGCCGTCGGCGAAGGCGTAGAAGTGCGGCTCGGCGTTGAAGTCCAGGTAGATCGGCTGCAGGTCCTCTTCGTTGACGCCGATCGGGATGAGCTTGGAGTCCCGGGCGGAGTCGAGCTTGAGGACCTCCTCGTAGGTGATCAGCTCCGGCAGCAGGCGCACCTGCGGCGCGACCCGGCCGCGCCACGCGCTCTTGATCTTCGCCACCGCGTCGGCCACGCCGGCCGCGATCGTCTCCGGGTCGCTGGAGCCGTCGATCCGCGGCAGCCCGCCGAGCATGTGCAGCTTGTCCCGGGTCAGGCCGCGGCCCGGCCGCCCGGCCGGGATGTTCACCGCGATCCGCCGGTCGATGTCGGACTCGGTCGGGTCACCCAGGCGCAGCTCGAACCGGGTGCCCAGCATGTCCTTGATCGCCGGGCGGATGTCGGCCCACCGGTTGGCGGCGATGATCACGTGCACGCCGTAGGACAGACCCTGCGTGGCGAGCCGGGTGATCGTGGTCTCGAGCTCTTCGAAGTCGTCCCGCAGGGCCCGCCAGTTGTCCACGATCAGGAACGCGTCCCCGAACGGGTCCTGCTCCGGGCGGATCTCGCCGCGGCGCTTGCGGTTGCGGAACTCGGTCATCGAGTCGATGCCCATCGCCCCGAACCGGCCCTCCCGCTCGGTGAGCAGGGTGGTCAGCTCGGCCACGATCCGGCGGGCCTTGTCCGGCTCGCGCCGCGCGACCGCGACGCCACCGACGTGCGGCAGGTCCGCGAGACCCGCCAGGGTGCCACCACCGAGGTCCAGGCAGTAGAACTGCGCTTCCTCCGGGGTGTGCGTCAGCGCCATCGACATGATCAGCGTCCGCAGCATGGTCGACTTGCCGGTCTGCGGGCCGCCGACGATCACGCCGTGCCCGGACGCGCCCGAGAAGTCCGCCCACAGCGGGTCACGCCGCTGCTCGTACGGCCGGTCGATGATGCCCAGCGGCACCTGCAGCCGCCCGTTGCCGAAGAAGCCCACCGGGGACAGGCCGCGGTCGTCGGTCGGGTTCAGGTTGGGCAGCAGCGTGTCGAGGGAGTTGGGGTCCTTCAGCGGCGGCAGCCACACCTCGTGCGCCGGCGGGCCCTGGCCCACCAGCCGCGACACGATGACGTCCAGCTCGCTGGGTTCGACCGCCTCTTCCGGCTGCTGCGGCGCCTGCGCCACCGGCGCCTCGATCTGCTGCGGCTCCGGCTCCTTCGGCAGCTCCACGAAGTCCGGGACGAACAGCTGCGGCCGCTTGTCCGCGCGGACCACGGTCGCCGCCGGGCCCGCCGCCTTCAACCCCGCCGGCCGGTACGGGCCCGAGACGTAGGCGGCCTTGAACCGCACCAACGTCGAGGTGTCGTACTTCAGGTACCCGCCACCCGGGACCGACGGCAGCTCGAACGCGTCCGGCACGCCGATCGCGGCGCGGGACTCCGCCGCCGAGAACGTCTTGAGGCCGATCCGGTACGACAGGTGGGAGTCGAGGCCGCGCAGCTTGCCTTCTTCGAGGCGCTGCGAGGCGAGCAGCATGTGCATCTGCAGCGACCGGCCCAGCCGGCCGATGGCGACGAACAGGTCGATGAAGTCCGGCTTCGCGCTCAGCAGCTCGGAGAACTCGTCGCAGACGATGAAGAGGGCGGGCAACGGGTCGAGGTCGGCGCCGTTTTCGCGGGCTTTCTCGTATTCCCAGACGTTCTTGAAGTTGCCGCCGTTCTTCAGCGCTTCCTGGCGGCGGTTCATCTCGCCGGCCAGCGCGTCCTTCATCCGGTCGACCAGCGTGACCTCGTCCGCGAGGTTGGTGATGACGGCGGAGACGTGCGGGGCCTTGTCCAGACCCAGGAACGTCGCGCCACCCTTGAAGTCGACGAGCACGAAGTTCAACGTCGAGGACGAGTGCGTCGCCAGCAGGCCCAGCACCAGGGTGCGGAGGAACTCCGACTTACCGGAACCGGTCGCCCCGATGCACAAGCCGTGCGGACCCATGCCTTCGGCGGCCGCTTCCTTGATGTCCAGCTCCACCGGCTGCCCGTACTCGCCGACCCCGAACGGAACCCGGTAGCGGTCCCGGATCGGCCGCGGCCGCCACGCCTGCTGGACGTCGAAGGTCATCGGGTCACCGGGAATGCCGAGCAGTTCCAGCAGCGACGGGTTGGACAGCAGCGGCTCTTCGTCGCCGACGTCCTGGCCCGCGGCCCCGCCGACGCGGTAGGGCGAGATGAGCCGGGCCAGCGACTCGGTTTCCACCAGGCTCAGGGTGTCCGGGCGGCCGAACCACTCGACGCCGCCGGCGCTGCGCGCCCCCAGCCTGTCCGGCTCCACGACCAGCCGGAGACCGCGGCGGGCGGCCAGGTTGCCGAGGGAGTCGGACAGGTCGATCAGCGTGACGCCGACCAGGCCCTCCTCGAGGACGATCTGCTCCTCGCGGGTCACCTCGGCGTCGTCGATGATGATGACGACGTGCGGCTGGTCCGGGGCCGGCGTGGCGTTGCGGGAAAACCGCTGCCGGTCACGCAGTTCTTCGTCGAGCCAGTCTTCGATCTGGGCTAGGGAACCGGCCATCATGCGGAGCTGGCCGATACCGTCCGACAGCGTGGGGTGCTGGACGTGCGGCAGCCACTTCGCCCACTCCCACTCCTCCTTCGCGCGGCCCGCGGTGGCGACCGCGATCAGCACGTCGTCGGGGCTGTGGAAGGTGACCAGCTGCGCGAGCATCGCGCGGGTGAGGCCGCGGGTCAGCGCGCGGTCGCCCTGCATGCTGACCGCGGCGAAGCCGCGCAGCGTGATCTGGGTCGGCAGGTCGGGGACGATCGAGTGCGCGCGCACGAACCGGCGCAGCGCGAGGGTGGCGATCGGCTCCAGCTCGTCGACGGGCCCGGTCTGGGGCGGGACCAGCCGCGTCGCGAGGCGGTGCGAGCTGCGCCCGACGCGCAGGTGCAGGAAGTCCTGGTCGTTCTGGCGGCGTTCCCACATGCGGCGGCTCGCCGCGAGCGACCAGAGGGACTGGGGGTCGGGGTGCACCCATTCCAGGGCGGCGCGCTGGTCGACCATCGCCTCGCGGGCGCGGTCGCGCATCTGGCCCAGGTAACGCAGGTAGTCCTTGCGGTCTTCGTCCATCTCGGCGCGCTTGGCGCCGCCGCCCTTGCCGCCACCGCCGGCCATCATCCCGAGCGTTCCGACGACCATCATGCCGCCCATGGCCATCATCATCGGGTTCCGCCCGGAGGCGGTGAACATGAAGACCATCATCCCGATCGACGCGAAGATCATCACGATCGGCAGGGCCTTCATGACGATGTTGCCGGGGATGACCCGGGGCACCTCGGGCGGCGGCTCGAGGTGCACCTCACCGCCCGGCGGCCGCGGTGCCGCCAGCCGCGGCGACTTCTTGAACTGCAGCGTGCTCATCGAAGGACCCCTCTTCAAACTCGACGATGGCGGCCACCGCAAGGTGTGCGGACAACCTATCGAACGCCTCGTGGGAATTTCGCCGGATGCTCGGAAACCCCTCGTGAACGCCCCTTTGCCCGCGTCGCACGAGTGTACGGCCCGGCACCGACAGTAATATGGGGTTCGCGGCGCCGGCCTGCGGCGGCCGGTGGATTTCGGACGTTCCATGATGCCCGCACCGGGGTTCGGTATAAGTTCCCCCGGGAGACGTCTCATCAGAGCGGGGGCAGTGCAGTGGCTACGGGCACGACAGTTTTCAGCAGGGTGACGGTCGTCGCGCCCTCGACGCGGATCGACGTCGCGCTGCCCGCCGACGTCGCGGTGGCCGACCTCCTGCCGATGCTCCTCGACATGGCCAAGGAGACCTCGCCCGACGGCGGCGCCCGGCACGGCGGCTGGGCGCTGGCGAAGCTCGGCGACGCCCCGCTCGACCCCAGCCGGACGCTGGCCTCGCTCGGCGTGGTCGACGGTGAGCTCCTGCAGCTGCGCAAGCGCAACGAGAACCCGCCGCCGCCGCTGTACGACGACGTCGTCGACGCCATCGCGGAGTCCTCCCCCGACAGTTTCCGCCCGTGGACCAAGGAGACGGCGAACCGGTTCGGGCACATCGCCGGCGGGCTGGCGCTGTTCGCCGCCGCGGTCGCGCTGTTCATGAGCGGCTCGCTCTACGGCGGCAGTGCACTGGGCGCGGCCATCGCCGGCGGCATCGGCGCCGTCGCGTGCGTCGCGGTCGGCGCGACGCTCGCCAAGGGCTACCAGGCGGAGCAGACCGGCGTGCTGATCGCCGCGGCCGGCGGCCTGCCGCTGGCCTTCGTCAGCGGCTTCTACATCGTGCCCGGCCTGTCGATGCGGGCGAACCTGCTGCTCGGCGCGGTCCTGGTGATCATCGTCGCCTCGGTCTGCATCATGGTGATCGGCGCCGGCATCACGACGTTCATCGCGGCGGCCACGGCGGGCACGTTCGGCGGGCTGGCCTTCCTGTTCGGCACGCTCGTCGCGCACCCGGCGGCCGGGATCGCGGCCGGCACGGTCGCGGTCGCCCTCGCCTGCATCTCGATCCTGCCCCGCGCCACGATCTGGCTCGCGAAGCTGCCGCTGCCGCACGTCCCGAGCAACGCCGAAGAGCTGAAGGAAGACTCCGGCTTCCCCGATTACCGGGCGATCGAGCGCCGCACCGCGGTGGCGCACAACTACATGACCGGCCTGATGGTCGGCTGCGGGGCCACCGTCGCGGTGGCCGCGATCATCGCCGCCACCGCGCCGGGCGCGTTCGGGATCATCCTCGGCGTCGTCGCGACGCTCGTGCTGCTCCTGCGCGCCCGCGCGTACGCCAACGGCAGCCAGGCGATCGCCCTGCTCACCACCGGCCTGGTGTCGGCCACCGGGATCGCCGTCGGCTGGCTGCTCACGGCGAACGCCCAGAACCGCCTGCTCTACGTCTTCGGCGTGCTGGTCCTGCTGGCCGCGGGGGCGCTGGTGGTCGGCGTGATCTTCCCGAACCAGCGGTTCTCGCCGCCGCTGCGGCGCACCGTGGAGATCATCGAAGCGGTCTGCATCGCCTCGGTGCTGCCCCTCGCCCTGGGTGTGATGGATCTGTACACCACCCTGCGGCACCTGAACTTCAAGTGACCGGATCGGGTGACTCTCCGATGGCAGCAGCACGGCGTCCCGGCGCCACCCGGCGGACCACGACGGCCCTGCTGGCCGGCACGATCGGCCTCCTGTCGCCCCTGACGCTCGCGGTGCCGGCGTGGGCGCAGGCCGCACCGGCCGACGGCTACTTCGCGACGCCCCCGCCGGTCGACATGGGCAAGCTGATCCCGGACTCGGGGCAGCCCGACAAGAAGTACAAGCAGACGAAGGGCTGCGTGCAGCGCAGCACCCTCGGGCAGAACATCGAGATCAAGAACCGGCCGTGGGGCCAGGAGTACCTGCAGATCTCCAAGGCGCAGGACATCGTCAAGGCGGCCACCGGCAGCGCCGGCGGGGGCGTCAAGGTCGCGGTGATCGACACCGGCGTGACGAAGCACCCGTGGTTCCAGGACCGGCTCAAGTCCGGCGGCGACTACGTGGCCACGCCGACGAAGGGCCAGCAGCCGGGGCTCGAGGACTGCGACGGTCACGGCACCGAGGTCGCCGGGATCATCGGAGCCAAGCCGGACAACCCGGAGGTCGGGTTCGTCGGCGTCGCGCCGGACGCCACGATCGTCTCCTACCGCCAGCTCAGCGAGAACTACGAGCCCGACACCTCGACCCCGACACCGCCGCCGTCGAGCAGCAGTTCGGGCACGCCGTCGTCGAGCACCAGCCCGCCACCGGGCGGTGGCGGCGGCAGCGGGGAAGGCGACCGGACCTCGCCCGGGCAGTCCAACGGCGGCCGCCAGCTGGAGAAGGCGGGCACCGCGGGCACCCTGAAGACGCTGGCCGAGATCATCCGCGGCATCGCCGACAACCACGAGGCCGACGTCATCAACATGTCGGTCGACAACTGCCGCCCCGCCACCGGCTCGATCACCGAAGGCGAGCAGCAGGTCCAGGCGGCCGTGCGCCTGGCGGCCCAGGCGGGCATCGTGGTCGTCGCGGCGGCCGGCAACGCGACGGACACGTGCCCGCAGAACGACCAGCCGGACGCGCGCAAGCCGAAGACGATCGTGACGCCACCGTGGTTCGCGGACGACGTGCTGTCGGTCGGGGCGATCGACGAGACCGGCGGCGTGGCGCAGTTCAGCGTGCACGGCCCGTGGGTCGGCGTCGCGGCGCCCGGTACGAAGATCATCTCGCTCGACCCGGCGGAGGGGTCCGGCAGCCTGGCGAACCTGACGTTCGAAAACGGCGACAAGGCGAGCGAAATCCAGGGCACCAGCTTCGCGGCGCCGTACGTCGCGGGCCTGGCGGCACTGGTGAAGGCGAAGTACCCGCAGCTCGACGCCAAGGGCATCATCAACCGCATCAAGGAGACGGCCCAGCACCCGGCGGCCCCGGGCGGCCGCGACAACTTCGTCGGCTACGGCGTGATCGACCCGGTGGCGGCGCTGACCCAGGTCCTGCCGTCGGAGGTGGGCAACCAGGCGCCGATCCCGGCTCCGCAGCTGGCCCAGCTCCCCCCGGCGAACGACCGCAGCTCGACCCCGGTGATCGTGGCGCTGGCCGGCACCGCGGGCGGCGTGCTGGCCCTGCTGATCACGTTGTTCGTGATGCACACGATCCGCCGCAACCGCCCGGCCGAGAGCGACACCCGCCGCCGCTGAGCCCTACTTCGCGGGTGGTTTCTTCGGCGGCGGGTTCTCGTCTTCGCCGATCACCGGCGGAGCGACCAGGCCCGGCTCGCCCAGCAGGTCCGACGACTTCGTGACCGGGCGGGTCTTCGACGGGCGGCGGGCCTGGCCGCCGCCCGTGCCGAAGGCGCCGAAGCCCATCATCGGCATCATCGGCATGCCGGACGACGTGCTGTGGTTCTCCTCCGCCGGCGGGGCCTGCGGTGCCGGCGGAGCCTCGGCGGCCGGACCCGGGTCGGCCGCGCCCGTGTGGCGTCCCTCCGCCGGTTCGCTCGCCGAAGACGGCGTCATCACCTCGTCGGCCGCAGCCGAAGACGGCGCCGTCCCTTCGTCCGCCGAAGCCGCTTCGTTCAACGCGTCGTCGTGGAGCTTGAACTTCTCCTGCGGGTACCGGTGCCGGATCTCGATGGTGCGGGACGCCGCGTCGGGGTCGTCGACGCCGTCGCAGAGCCGGTCGAACGCCTCCAGCACGTCGCGAGCCGTCTCGAACAGCGCCTTCGCCGAATCCTGCGTCTCCTGCAGCTGGGCCCGGGCCCGTTTGGTGCCGCCGCTCGGGAGCAGCATCGTCTCCGACGTCAGCTCCGCCGCGTCCACCAGCACTTCCACCAGGTCCACGACGATGTGGCGCAGCGTCGTCACCAGGTCGTCGAGCGCGGCCGCCAGGGTGGTGAGCGCTTCCTGGAGGTCGCCGCCCGCCGCGCCGATCTCGCGCATGTACGTCACGAACGCGTCCGCGTCGCGGCCCTCCCAGCCCGCGTCGAGGCGGCCGAGCTGGTCGTCGAGCCGCGTGGACACGTCGGCCGCGGCCGACGCCGCCTCGCGCAGCCGGTCGGCTTCGGCACCGAGGTCGGCCCAGCGGCCGAGCAGCGGGCGGAAATACGTCTCCACGGGGTCGATCAGGCCGAGCTGCTGCGCGAGGTCCGACAGGTAACCCAGGTAGGGCTCGGCGGCCGCGGTGAGGTCCTCGCCGCCGGGGGCCACGGCCGTCATCCGAGCCTCCCCGCGCGCTTGATCAGCTCGGCGGCTTCGGTGTCCTGCCCGCCGTGCCGGACCGTCACCTGCCGCAGCGCCTCCGCGGCCGAGCGCAGCGCCTCCGCGCCGTCGGCCAGCTGCCGCCGCAACGCACCCGCGGCCCGGCCGTACGACGCGCCGAGGCCGATCTGCGCCCCCAGCGTCCCGTACGACTCGTCGGTGACGTCCCCGCCGACCTCGGTCGCCGCGGCGTCCAGATCGTCCGCGGCGGCGTCCGCCGTCGCCGCGTACCCGGCGACGACGACGGCGTCCATCCTCAAGCCGGCCACGGCACCTCCGCTCGCCAAAAAGACCTTCGAGCGTGGGACGCCCGCCGGGGCCCGGTGGTTCCGCTCAGTTCCCCGGCTGTGCGGCAGCCGTCGGGTAGGTGCCCGCGTTCGGGTCGATCGGCACCGAGTCGAACTGCCGCAGCACGTCCTGGGTGTTCAGCGACGCCCCGGTCGGCAGCAGCCCGATGATCGACTCGGGCGCGGGCTGCCGGTTGTTCAGGCCGATCGCGTCCGCGGTCTGGGCGTCCGGGACGCTGTAGCGGACGCCCCGGTCGGAGATCAGCTGGATCTGGCCCTTGCCGAAGCTGGCCTTGCCGGTGGCCGACTGGACCACCGCGGCGAAGCCCGGCTTCAGGTAGAAACCGTTGAGCGGCACCCGGTTCGGGCCCGGCGTGGTCACCGTCATCGGGGTGAACCTGTCGCCGGTGCTCTTCGCGCCGGGCAGCTGCGTGTCGACGTACACCGAGGTGTGCCCGTCCTGGTCCGGGCCGGACCCGACCAGCGACCAGCCCAGGCAGGCGACCGACGAGTTCTTCGTCGCGTCGAGGACCGTCGGCACCGAACGCGGGAAGTCGTCGACGGCGATGTAGTCGGGGTCGGTGGGCTGCATGACGTGCACCCCGGCGAGCTTGTCGGGGCCGAGCGTCTGGATCTTGCCGGAACTGCCGTTCTTCGCCACGCGGATGATGTCGGCCACCGCGTTGGACACGCGCTGGATGCCGCTGCGGGTGATCGCCCAGTAGTTCAGCGTCGTCTCGCCGGCCTGCTGCGTGGCGAAGACGTCGCCCGCGGTCAGGCCGTCGAAGTCCGCCGGGGCCGGGCCGCTCGCGATCTTCGGCGGGCTCAGCTTGGCGACCTCGGGGATCGCGTTCAGCAGCCCCTGCGTGATCTTCCGCGGCGCGGGCGGCAGCTGCAGCGCCGTCCGGACGGCGTCGTTCGGGTTGTCGACGTCGATCTCGGCGCGCACGGTGTTCGCGTTCGGCCGGTTCCGGGAGCTCGGCAGCCGGTAGACGAGATAGGTCCGGCCGTTGTCGGCCTTCGCCAGCAGTGCCTCGTTCTCCCCCAGTTCGGCGCCGAGGCCGCCGGGCGCGATGCCGCCGAAGACGTAGGTGTTGGTCTTGCCCGTGTCGGCGTTCGGCAGCGACGGATCCACCACCACCTGGTCGCAGACCGCCCAATTCGCGGAAATCCGCTGGGAATCCGTCGGGATCAGCTGCGGGCCGTCCGGAATCCCGGTCAGTTTGTCGCGCGGAATGTCCTTCAGCTGATCGTCGGAAACGACCGTGGGATTCTTCACACTCGCCGCGCCCGCCGCGGCGGCTGGGGCGGGCGCCGCGGTCGCGCCACCGGTGCCGCCGCCGGGCTGCTTCGACTGCGCCAGCAGGAGAAGCCGCGCCGAAGCGAGGTTGAAGGTCGGGATGAGCTTCTTCGGGTTGCCCGTGACGACGTACACCGTGCCGGACTGCTCGCCGATCACGATGTTCCCGGCCGCCGGCACCGAAGGCGCCGGGCTGAGCAGCCCCCAGACGACGAACACGATCATGCCCAGCGCCCCCAGCACGACACCGACGATCGTGGCCCGCGTGTGGGTGCGCATCGGGTCGTGCAGCATCACCGCGTCCCGCCGGACCAGCGCCGACTGCATCCGCCGCAGGACGAACTGATAAGCCTGGACCTGAGACTTAGTCGTGGGTGTTGATGGCATTCTCGACCTACAGCTCTCCCCGTCGCGGTACGGTTCCGCAGGATAGCCGTACGGGGACCGTCTGGTGTGGGGTTTCTACCAACTCAGGCTAGGGTCGGGCACCCCGGGACCCGGCTTCCGGGTATGCAGCAAGCACGAGGGGAAGAGAAAGCGGCGATGTCCGTCACCAACCCGCCACGTCCGCCTGGTCCGCCCGGGCCCCCGCCGCCCGGCCGCCAGCCGGTCCCGCCGCCGCGGCCGGGCAGACCCGGTGGTCCGGGCGGGGTGCCGGGCGGCCCGGGCGGCCCCGGTGGCGTCCCCGGTGCCCCCGCCGGACCGGCCGGACCGCCGACGGGACCCCATGGTGTCCCCGGCGGGCCCGGCATGCCCCCGCGCGGGCCCGGTGGCCCCGGTGGGCGTCCCGGCCCCGGCGGACCGGGCGGCGGCCCCGGCGGACCGGGCGGCGGGCCTGGTGGCCCGGGCGGCGGCCCCGCTGGTCCCGGCGGCGGTGCCCCGGGTGGCGGTCCCGGTGGGCCTGGTGGTCCCGGTGGGCCTGGTGGTCCCGGTGGCGGTGGCCCGGGCGGACCCGGCGGTCCTGGCGGCCCAGGCGGACCGGGTGGCGGCTCCGGTGGCCCGCAGGGACCCGAGGACAGCGGCCCGGCCTCTCCCCCGGCCGGCGGTGCGACCCGGATGGCGCCGCCCGCGCGGCGCCGGTCCTCCGGCGTCACGCTCGGCCCGCTGCCCGTGGCGAACCTCGTCGTGCTCGAAGTCGGCCTCGCGATCGGCCTGGTGCTGCTCGCCATCGACATGAAGCTGAAGTGGGTCGGCGTCGGCATCGTCGGCTTCGCCCTCATCGTCGCGCTGCTGCGCTGGCGCGGCCGCTGGTTCACCCAGTGGGTCGGCCTGACGCTGCGCTACTCCTTCCGCTCGCACGACCGGGTCGCGAACCCGCTGCCGCCGAGCACCGTCGAGGAACTGGCCGCCGAAGAGACCTCGGTGACCGGCCCCGACGACGCCCGCGTGAACCTGCTGCGCATCGCCGTGCCCGACCTCGTCGTCGCGCACGGCGTCGACCACGAACGCCAGCAGGTCGGGCTCGCCTGGAACGACGGCACGTGGACGGCGGTACTGCTCGTCGAGCCGGCGCCGGCGTTGATCACCCAGGCCGACGGGGCTCCAAGCCTGCCGCTGTCGGCGCTCGCCCCCTGCCTCGAGGACCGCGGCGTGGTCCTGGACTCCATCCAGATGATCTGGCACTGCTACCCGGGCAGCGCGGCGCTGCCGTCGGATTCGCCGGCGCTGAGCTCCTACATGGAGGTGCTGGGCCCGCTGCCCGCGGCGGCGCGGCGGACGACGTGGGTGGCGATCCGGCTCGACCCGAAGCGCTGCCCGGCGGCGATCCGGGAACGCGGCGGCGGCGTGGTCGGCGCCCACCGCGCGCTGATCGGTGCGCTGTCCCGCGTCCGCAACGCTTTGGAGTCCCAGGGTGTGCCGACGCGGCCGCTCGACCCCGACGAGCTGCTGCGGGCGAGCATTTCGGCTGCGGAGCTGACCGCCGTGGCCGGTTCGCCCGCGAAGGTGACGTTGCAGGAACGCTGGTCCGGCGTGACGGCGGCCGGGATCGGGCACGCCAGCTACGCCATCACCGGCTGGCCGAAGGGCAAGGTCACCAGCAGCCTCAACGCGCTGACGAGCGTCCGCGCGCTGTCGGCGACGCTGGCGATGTCGATCTCGCCGGCGTCCGACGAAGGCAAGATCGGCCTGCGCGGCGTGGTCCGGGTGAGTGCCCGGAACCCGCGTGAGCTCGACGCCGCCGACCAGCGGCTGCACGGGCTGTCCGAGCGGCTGGGGGTGGACCTGACCCCGCTGCGCGGGCTGCAGGTCTCCGCGTTCGCCGCGACGTTGCCGATCGGAGGTACGGCATGAGCTCCCGCGTCCGCGACGCCGGCCAGAACAGCGGGGTCGCGCCGGAGTTCACGGTGGACCCCGCGATGCTCGACGCGATCAGCCCCTCGGGCGACCGCGGCGGCATCGTCCTCGGTTCGGGGCTGAAGGGCGAGCCCCTGACGATCTCGGCGCTGCGCTCGACGCCGACGCGCATCGTGCTGGTGGGCGGGCTCTACCTGGCCCGCCAGGTCGCCCTGCGCGCGATGGCCGTCGGCGCGTGGGTCGTGGTGGCCACCGGGCGCCCGACGGAGTGGCAGGTGCTGTCCCGCGCGGCCGGCAGCCGCGACGGGCGGCCGTCGCCGCTGGTGCAGATCCGCCGGCTGTCCCCGGTCGAGCTGCCGCGGCCGTCGGAGGACGCGCCCCTGCTGGTGGTGACGGACGGCGGCCCGACCCCGCAGGACCTGTTCCCGCCCCGCTCCCCGTGGCAGACGACGGTGTACGTGCTGCCGTACCTGCACCCGCAGGCGGGCATGACGGCCAACGCGGCGGACCTGGTGCTGATGCAGCGCCTCCCGGCCGGCCAGGCCGAACTGGCGGGCCGCATCTGGAACCTGCCGCCGCAGATGATGCGCCAGCTGACGATGCTGAAGGACGACCAGGTGGTGGCCCTGGGCCGCAACCTGTGGCGTCCCCTTCGCCTGGTCACGACGAGCAAGGAGCAGCAGCTCCTCGGCCCGGTCCGCCGCGGCGACTGACGTCCACCCCTCGTGAGTGAGAAACAGTGTCAGAACACTGTTTCTCACTCACGACCGGCTGGGGAAGTGCGGACGTTGCGGGTTTGGGCGGCGCGGGCGGCCAGGTCGGCGTCCGGCGGGTAGTCGACGCCCAGCAGGGTGAGGCCGTGGGCCGGGGCCACCGCGCTGTCGCGGATGCCGCTCTCCAAGACCTTTGACGGCCAGGCGTCGGTGCGGCGGCCGTCGCCGACCAGGAGCAGGACGCCCACCAGGCTGCGGACCATCGAATGGCAGAACGCGTCCGCCGAGACGCGGACCTCCAGCAGGTGGTCGTCCACCCGCTCCCACTCCAGGCGCTGCAGCTCGCGGATCGTCGTGCCCGTTTCGCGTTGCTTGCAGTACGCCGCGAAGTCGTGCAGACCCAGCAGTTCCGCCGCCGCGGCGTTCATCGCGTCCGTCGACAGTGGACGGTTCCAGGCCAGGGTGTCGTGGCGGCGCAACGGGTCCACGCCCCAGGGGGCGTCGGAGACCCGGTAGCGGTAGTGGCGGCGGATCGCCGAGAACCGTGCGTCGAACCCCTCGGGCGCGATCCGGGCACCCAGGACCCGGACGTCACCCGGCAGGAGGCGGTTCCAGCGGCCCACCATGCGCGTCAGGTCGGGGATGCCTTCGGGGGACACGGGAATTCGGCCGGAAGGCGCGGAGAGGGGCACCACGTCGACGTGCACCACCTGGCCGGTCGCGTGCACGCCGGCGTCCGTGCGGCCCGCCACGACCACGGACTTGGGCACCGCCGCCCCCGGCGGCTGCTTCTGCAGAGCCTCCTCCAGGAGCCCCTGGACGGTCCGGCGGCCCGGCTGGCGGGCCCAGCCCGAGAAGTCCGTGCCGTCATAGGAGACGTCCAGGCGCAGACGAACGAGCCCGCCCTCCCCGAAGGGAGTGGCGGGCTCGTCCGGTGTCGAATCGGCCGTCAGGACGTCAGTCCTTCTTGGCGTCCGCGTCGTCCGAAGCAGGAGCCTCGGTCTCGGCGGCGGCGGTGTCCTCGGCCGGAGCCTCCTCGGCGGCGGGCGCCTCGGTGGTCTCCTCGGCGACCGGGGCGGCAGCCTTCTCGTCCTTCGCGAACTTCGTCTTGCGAGCGCGCTCGGCTTCCGAAGTCACCGTCTTCTCGGCCACCAGCTCGATGACGGCCATGGCGGCGTTGTCGCCCTTGCGCGGCATCGTCTTGGTGATCCGGGTGTAGCCACCCGCACGCTCCGCGAAGTGCGGACCGATCTCGGCGAACAGCTTGTGCAGGACGTCCTTGTCACGGACGACCTTCTGCACCTGACGGCGGTTGTGCAGGTCGCCCCGCTTCGCCTTCGTGATCAGCTTCTCGGCCAGCGGGCGGACCCGGCGGGCCTTCGCCTCGGTGGTCGTGATCTTGCCGTGCTCGAACAGCTGCGTGGCCAAGTTGGCCAGGATCAGCCGCTCGTGCGCGGACGACCCGCCGAGCCGGGCTCCCTTGGTAGGGGTGGGCATTGGTTCTCCTAGTTCAGCTCACAGCGTCCGGGCACAGAGCCTCAGAGCTGCTCGGTCTCTGCGTAGTCCTGGCCATCGTCGTGGCCGTCCGAAATCCCGTCGGCGATGCCACCGACACCCTCCGACCAGCCTTCACCGTCGTAGCTGGCGGCCGCCGCGGTCGGGTCGAACCCGGGCGGGCTGTCCTTCAGCGCGAGGCCGAGGCCGACGAGCTTGAGCTTGACCTCGTCGATCGACTTGGCGCCGAAGTTGCGGATGTCGAGCAGGTCCGCCTCGCTGCGCGAGACGAGCTCGCCCACCGTGTGGATGCCCTCGCGCTTGAGGCAGTTGTACGACCGGACGGTGAGGTCCAGGTCCTCGATCGGCATCGCGTAGGCGGCGATGGTGTCCGCCTCCTGCGGCGACGGGCCGATCTCGATGCCCTCGGCGTCGACGTTCAGCTCGCGGGCGAGACCGAACAGCTCCACCAGCGTCTTGCCGGCCGACGCGACCGCGTCGCGCGGCGTGATCGACGGCTTGGTCTCGACGTCCAGGATCAGCTTGTCGAAGTCGGTGCGCTGCTCGACACGGGTGGCCTCGACCTTGTAGGTCACCTTGAGCACCGGCGAGTAGATCGAGTCGACCGGGATCCGGCCGATCTCCGCGCCCGCCTGCTTGTTCTGCAGGGCCGGAACGTAACCGCGGCCGCGCTCGACGACGAGCTCGATCTCGAGCTTGCCCTTGCCGTTCAGCGACGCGATGTGCAGATCCGGGTTGTGCACGGTGACACCCGCCGGCGGCACGATGTCGGCCGCCGTGACCTCACCCGGGCCCTGCTTGCGCAGGTACATGGTGACCGGCTCGTCCTCTTCCGAGGACACCACGAGCTCCTTGAGGTTCAGGATGATGTCGGTGACGTCTTCCTTCACCCCGGGAACGGTGGTGAACTCGTGCAGCACGCCGTCGATGCGGATGCTCGTCACGGCCGCGCCCGGGATGGACGACAGCAGCGTACGACGCAGCGAGTTGCCGAGCGTGTAGCCGAAGCCGGGCTCCAGCGGTTCGATGGTGAACCGGGAGCGGGTCTCGTTGACCGTCTCTTCGCCGAGAGCCGGCCGCTGGGAAATCAGCATTCTTCCTTGTTCCTTTCCAGACGACGCCCGCCATATGACGTCGAAGGGATGGCGCGGCGGCGGCGCACCTGTTGCGCCGCCGCCCTGCGTCCAGCCAGGGCCGGACTACTTCGAGTAGAGCTCGACGATCAGCTGTTCCTGCACCGGAACGTCGATCTGCGCACGCTCCGGCAGCTGGTGGACCAGCACGCGGAGGTTGGACTGGACGACCTGCAGCCACGCCGGGATCGGGCGCTCGCCGAAGGACTCCTTCGCCGCGACGAACGGCAGCATGCCCATGGACTTCGGCCGCACGTCGATGATGTCCCACTTGGTGACCTGGAACGACGGGACGTTCACCTTCTGGCCGTTGACCAGGAAGTGGCCGTGGCTCACCAGCTGACGCGCCTGACGGCGGGTGCGGGCGATGCCGGCGCGGTAGATCACGTTGTCCAGGCGGGACTCGAGGATCTGCAGCAGGTTCTCACCGGTCTTGCCCGGACGCCGGACGGCTTCCTTGTAGTACCGGACGAACTGACGCTCGAGAACGCCGTAGGTGTAGCGAGCCTTCTGCTTCTCCTGCGACTGCAGGAGGTACTCGGACTCCTTGATGCGCCCGCGGCCGTGCTGGCCCGGCGGGTAGGGGCGACGCTCGAAAGCCTGGTCGCCGCCGATGAGGTCAACCTTGAGGCGACGCGAAATACGCGTCGCGGGGCCGGTGTAACGAGCCATTTCTTCTTACTCCTCCCCGTTCCTCAGACCCGGCGCCGCTTGGGCGGGCGGCAGCCGTTGTGAGGCTGCGGGGTCACGTCCTGGATGGTGCCGACCTCGAGGCCGGCCGCCTGCAGCGAGCGGATCGCCGTCTCGCGGCCCGAACCCGGGCCCTTCACGAAGACGTCGACCTTCTTCATGCCGTGCTCGGCGGCCTTGCGGGCAGCGTTCTCAGCAGCCATCTGCGCGGCGAACGGGGTGGACTTGCGGGAGCCCTTGAAGCCCACGTGCCCACTCGACGCCCACGCGATCACGGCACCGGTCGGGTCCGTGATCGAGACGATGGTGTTGTTGAAGGTGCTCTTGATGTGCGCGTGACCGTGCGCGACATTCTTCTTTTCCTTGCGGCGGACCTTCTTGGCCCCGGCCGCAGTACGAGACTTCGGTGGCATGTTCTGAGGGTTCTCCTGTTAGCGCGCGTTCTCTTGGTGAGCGGCGACCGCTTCGGCCTGGCCGCGCCGGATGATCGAACCGGCGTCGGTGTACAGGTTGCGGAGCGCCATCGGGCGGGCGTAGAGCGCCTTGGGCGAGACACAAGCCGAGCCGCGGCGGTGAACGCCACCCATCTGCACGACCTTCTTGCCCTGGACGCTCACTTCTTGCCAGCCTTCTTCTTGCCGGCGACCGTCTTCTTCGGACCCTTGCGGGTACGGGCGTTGGTCTTCGTGCGCTGCCCACGGACGGGAAGTCCGCGGCGCCAGCGAAGGCCCTCGTAGCACCCGATCTCGATCTTCCGACGGATGTCGGCGTTCACCTCACGGCGAAGGTCACCCTCGACCTTGAAGTTCTCTTCGATGTACGTACGCAGCTTCGCGAGGTCGTCATCGCTGAGGTCCTTGACGCGGGTGTCCGCGTTGAGCTCGGCAGCCTTGATGAGCTGCTTCGAGCGGGTACGGCCGATGCCGTAGATGTAGGTAAGCGCGATCTCCAACCGCTTCTCGCGGGGGAGGTCTACGCCAGCGAGTCGTGCCATTGGCGCTGATGCTCCTTCTTCGGTTTCGTCTTCAGGTCTGCTCCCCGTCCGGTTCCGGGACCGACTCGCCTGTCGTGCCCTCGGCTTGCGCTTCGGGTGTCCCGGCCCCGGCCTGAAGCCCGGGGGTGGTCCGGCTCACACGTGAGCCGGCAGGTGCGGGGAGGTTGGGTAAAGCCGTCAAGCCACTCTGCTCGAGTGCTTGGCGATCAGCCCTGCCGCTGCTTGTGCCGCAGGTTTTCGCAGATCACCATGATCCGGCCGTGGCGGCGGATCACCTTGCACTTGTCGCAGATCTTCTTGACGCTCGGCTGAACCTTCACGTCTTCTGCTCTCCTGCTGTTGAGCTGCTCTTCGTGATCACTTGTAGCGGTAGACGATGCGACCACGAGAGAGGTCGTAGGGCGACAGCTCCACGACAACCCTGTCCTCCGGCAGGATGCGGATGTAGTGCTGCCGCATCTTGCCGCTGATGTGAGCCAGGACCTTGTGACCGTTCTCCAACTCGACGCGGAACATCGCGTTGGGGAGCGGCTCGACTACGCGGCCTTCGACCTCGATGGCCCCGTCTTTCTTCGCCATGTCCTCCGCATTTCCTTGTCATCGAACGTCGACCGCCACACCCGTGATCAACTCGAGCACTAGTGCCGGGTTGGGGTGGTGCGTGGCACACTGGTGCCCGGGTCCCTAGACCGTGAATTCACGAGCGCGCAGGATCCGGGCGCGATAAGTGCGCCGACTTGACAGTGTACGCATGTCGTGTCGCGACCCCCAAACCGGGGGTGACCATGCTAAAGGCGCATGCAGGTGGACGTGATGGCGATCACCGCTTGTGGGTGAATACCCAGGTCAGGAGTCCTCGGGTGCGGTGAGCACCCACGGGCCGTCCTCGGTGATCGCGACGGTGTGTTCCCAGTGGGCCGCGCGGGAGCCGTCGGCCGTGACGACCGTCCAGCCGTCGTCCAGCTCGCGGGTCTCGCCGCCACCGCCGGTCAGCATCGGCTCGATGGCCAGGGCCATGCCCGGCTTGAGCCGCGGGCCCTTGCCCGGCTTGCCGACGTTCGGCAGGAACGGGTCCATGTGCATCTGGCGGCCGATGCCGTGGCCGCCGTACTCGACGATCATCCCGTACTCGATGCCGTCGTCGCGGCCCGCGCGCTCGGCGGCGGACTGGACGGCGAAGGAGATGTCGGTGAGCCGGCCGCCGGGCGTGACCGCCTCGATCCCGGCCCACATCGCCGCCTCGGTGGCCGCGGACAGCGCGAGGTCGGCGTCGGCGACCTGGCCGATGGCCAGCGTCACGGCGGAGTCGCCGTGCCAGCCGTCGAGGATCGCCCCGCAGTCGACGGAGATGATGTCGCCGTCGGCCAGCACCTGGGTCTTCGCCGGGATGCCGTGCACGATCTGCTCGTTCACCGACGCGCAGATCGACGCCGGGAAGCCGTGGTAGCCCTTGAACGACGGCACCGCGCCGGCGTCCCGGATCGTCTGCTCGGCCAGCTCGTCGAGCTCGGCGGTGCTGACGCCCGGCTTCGCCGCGGCGCGGACCGCGGCGAGCGTGCGGGCGACGACCAGGCCGGCCGCCCGCATCGCCTGCAGCTCGTCCGGGGTCTTGACCTCGATCATGCGCCCGCGCCGGAGCACTTGCAGAACACGCAGTCCTCCGAGGTTCACGTGCGGTCGCGCAGGGCGGCCAGGACCCGCCCGGAGATCTCTTCGACGCTGCCGACGCCGTCGACGGTCACCAGGATGTCGGCGTAGTACTCGAGCAGCGGCGCGGTGTCCGAGACGTAGATCTGCTGACGGCGGCGGATGACCTCTTCGGTGTCGTCCGCGCGGCCGCGGGACATGAGCCGCGCGACGACGACGTCCTCCGGGACCTGCAGCTGGATCACCGCGTCGAGCGAGGCGTCCGCGTCGCCCAGGATCTCGCCCAGGACCTCGGCCTGCTTCGTGTTGCGGGGGAAGCCGTCGAGCAGGAAGCCGACCTTGGCGTCCGGCTCGGCGAGCCGCTCGCGGACCATCTCGTTGGTCACCGAGTCGGGCACGAGCTCACCCGAGTCCAGGTACCGCTTCGCCTCCTGGCCCAGCGGGGTCTCCTGGCCGACGTGCGCGCGGAACAGGTCACCCGTGGAGATGTGCGGGACACGCAGCTGCTCCGACAGGGCCACCGCCTGCGTACCCTTGCCCGCGCCGGGCGGACCCACGAGAACCAGACGCGTCACTTCAAGAACCCTTCGTAGTTGCGCTGCATCAGCTGGCTTTCGATCTGCTTCACGGTGTCGAGGCCGACACCGACCATGATCAGCACAGCCGTGCCACCGAACGGGAAGTTCTGGTTGTTCCCGCTACCGGTCACCGACAGGAAGAAGTTCGGAAGGATCGCGATGATGCCCAGGTACAGCGAGCCGGGCAGGGTGATCCGGCCCAGGACGAAGCTCAGGTACTCGGCCGTCGGGCGGCCCGGGCGGATGCCCGGGATGAAGCCACCGAACTTCTTCATCTCTTCCGCACGCTCGTCCACGTTGAACGTGATCGTGATGTAGAAGTACGTGAAGAAGATGATCAGGCCGAAGTACAGCGCGATGTGCACCCAGCTGGACTGGTTCACGATGTAGTTCTTGATGAAGACCTGCCAGCCGGAGTTGCTGTTCTGGTCGCCGACGAGGCGGCTGATCAGGTCCGGCAGGTACAGCAGGGACGACGCGAAGATGACCGGGATGACGCCGGCCTGGTTGACCTTGATCGGCAGGTAGGTCGACGTGCCGCCGTACATCCGGCGGCCGATCATGCGCTTGGCGTACTGCACCGGGATCCGGCGCTGCCCCTGCTCGACGAAGATGACGCTGGCGATGATCACCAGGCCGAAGATGCAGATCATCGTCAGCGCGATGCCGCCGCCGTTGGACAGGATGTTCCCGCCCTCGACCGGGATGCGCGCGGCGATGTTCAGGAAGATCAGGACGGACATGCCGTTGCCGACACCGCGCTCGGTGATCAGCTCGCCCAGCCACATCATGACGGCGGTGCCCGCGGTCATCGTGATGACGATGATGGCCAGCGAGTAGACGCTGTTGTCCGGGATGATCGGCGACTGGCAGTCGGGGAAGAGCTGCTTGCGGTCCGCGAGCGCGACCACACCGGTGGCCTGCAGGATCGCCAGCGCGATCGTCAGGTACCGGGTGTACTGGGTCAGCTTGCCCTGGCCGGACTGGCCTTCCTTCTTCAGCTCCTCGAACCGCGGGATGACCACGGTGAGCAGCTGGATGATGATGCTCGCCGTGATGTACGGCATGATGCCGGTCGAGAAGAGCGACAGCTGCAGCAGCGCACCACCGCTGAACAGGTTCAGCAGCTGGTAGACGCCCTCCTGCTGCGCCTGGGAGCTGCAGGCCTGTACGGCACCGTACGAGATGCCGGGCGCCGGAATGGTCGCACCGATTCGGTAAACCGCGACGATGGCTAGCGTGAACAGGATCTTCTTGCGTAGATCCGGCGTCGCGAGAGCCGAGCGGAAGGCGCTGAGCACGCGGGGGACCTCCTCGGCGTCGTCGGCTGTCCTAACCGACGATCGGCTTGGCCGGCACGGGGCCGGCAGGAACACACAGCACTACTGGCACGCAAGCCAGGAACGCTTCGGGGCACACTCGTCCCGAAGCGTGTCGCCGACTCTAACAGCTTCACAGGGCGTGTCCGCAGTCCGTGTGCGTTTTCCGTACCAAGGTTGCTCCGGCGGGTTGATCCACATCGCCGTCTTGGCGGAATCGCTTGACAGATGTGGATCACCCGGCCCGCCGGATTCGCGCCGTGACCTCGGTGTCAGGGGTTGCCCGGCTCCTCGGGCGGCAGCACGGTGATGGCGACGCCGGAGGGCGGGGTCGGGGTGTCGGCGTAGGCGACGGCCGGATCGGCCCAGCCGGGTTGCCGGCGCACCCAGGCCAGCACGGCGGCGGCGCCCGCGGCGACGGTCCCCCCGATCAGCAGCCACATCCCGGCGCCGAGGGTGACGTCGAGGTTCTCCCCGCCGGTGGCGACGGACCACCCGATGCCGTCCATGCCGACGGTGACGACGACCCCGGCGCCGAAGACGGCCCCGGCGGCAACCAGCCACCGCCCGCGTTCGGGCCGCACGAAGGCGGCGAGGGCCCCGGCGACCAGCACGGCGACGGCGAGCAGCAGCGGGATGCCGACGGGCGAGCCGGTCTGTTCGGTGACCTCCTGACCGGGGACGGCGAAGGAACTGCCCCAGGCGGTCTCGGTGACGGTCAGCTGGGCGTCGAGGAACCGCTGGACCGGGCCGAAGCTCTGCCGGATCCGGAAGAGAGGCAGGAAGGCCCCGAGAGCGGTCATCAGGGCGGCGACGAGGGCTAGGAGGGGCGGGAGGAAGCGAGGAAGGGGGTTGGGGGCCGGGGAGGTGGGAGCGGCGGTTTGCGGCGGCTCAGGGGCTGGTGAGGGCGCTGCGGGGGTACCGGGGAGCTGGGCGACCGGGAACGGGAGCGGCGCGGCGGGCTGGAGGGGCGCAGGTGGGGGTGGCTCGCCGGGGAAGAGCGCGCCCGCTCCCGGCTCGGGGCCGGCGGGGCGCGGGGCCTCGACCGGGAAGCTCAGCGGCTCGGCCTGCGGTGGACCGGCGGCGCTGCTGGGCATACCGCCCGCGAAGAGCTCACCCGGCGGCCCGTCCCGCGGCGGCTCGCCCACCTGCGGCCCCGCGGGCCGCGGGGCCTCGGCGGGGACCTGCAAGGGCGGAGTCCAAGCCTGCCCGGGCGGCGCCCCAGCTCCCGGCTCCGGGCCCGCAGGCCGCGGGGCCTCGACGGGGAAGCTCAACGGCGACTCCGCGGCGGCGGGCGGTGATCCCACCTGATCGGGTGGCTCCTGCGACGGTCTGTCCACCTCTTGATCCTGCGTCGGGCTGCCCCGCGGCGGCAAGGAATCCGGCCGCCCAACTGCACCCCGAACGCCGGAAGGCCCGCCTGGCGGACCAGGCGGGCCTTCCGGTTACGGCGAACTTCAGTTGGTGGTGGCGGAGCCACCGGCCGCTTCGAGCTTCTCCTTGGCGGAGCCGGAGAACGCGTCGGCGGTGACGTTCAGCTTGACGCCGTTCACGTCGCCGTTGCCGAGGACCTTCACCAGCTTGCCCTTGCGGACCAGGCCGCCCTTGACCAGCTCGTCGGCGCCGATGGTGCCGCCGTCCGGGAAGACGCGGGCGATGTCGCCCACGTTCACCGGCTGGTACTCGGTGCGGAAGCGGTTCTTGAAGCCGCGGAGCTTCGGGAGCCGCATCTGGATGGGCATCTGCCCACCCTCGAACCGGGCCGGCACGTTCTTCCGGGCCTTGGTGCCCTTCGTACCGCGACCGGCCGTCTTGCCCTTCGAACCCTCACCACGGCCCACGCGGATCTTGTCGCGCTTGGCGCCCGGAGCCGGACGCAGGTGGTGGATCTTGATGGCCGTCATGCCTGAACCTCCTCGACCTCCACCAGGTGGCGGACGGTGTGGATCAGGCCGCGCACCTGGGGGGTGTCTTCACGCACGACGCTCTGGCGGATCTTGCGCAGCCCGAGGGTGCGCAGCGACTCGCGGTGAGCGTGCTTCGTGCCGATCTTGCTCTTGACCTGCGTGACCTTGAGCTGAGCCATGTCAGACCCCCTGGCCGGCACGCTGGCGCAGCATCCGGGCCGGGGCGACGTCCTCGAGCGGCAGGCCACGGCGGGCCGCCACCTCTTCGGGACGCTGCAGACCCTTCAGGGCCGCCACGGTCGCGTGCACGATGTTGATCGCGTTGTCGGAGCCGAGCGACTTCGACAGCACGTCGTGGACACCCGCGCACTCCAGCACCGCGCGCACCGGGCCACCGGCGATGACGCCGGTACCGGCGGACGCCGGGCGGAGCAGCACGACACCGGCGGCTTCCTCACCCTGGATCGGGTGCGGGATGGTGCCGCCGACGCGCGGGACGCGGAAGAAGTTCTTCTTCGCTTCCTCGACGCCCTTGGCGATGGCCGCGGGAACTTCCTTGGCCTTGCCGTAGCCGACGCCGACCTGACCGTCGCCGTCGCCGACGACCACCAGGGCGGTGAAGCTGAAGCGACGACCACCCTTGACGACCTTGGCGACGCGGTTGATCGTCACGACCTTCTCGAGGTGCGGGGTCTTGTCCTGGGCCGCCCCGCCACGGCCGCTGTCGCGCCGGTCGCGGCGGTCGCGACGGTCACCGCGGTCGTTGCCGCCCTGCCCGCCGGGTCCACCCTGGCCGCCGCCGAATTGCCGTGTACGTCCCGGCATCAGGCTTTCCTTCCGTTAACAAGCTTCTGCATCGTCAGAACTCCAACCCCGCCTCACGGGCGGCGTCGGCGAGCGCGGCGATGCGGCCGTGGTAGGCGTTGCCCCCACGGTCGAACACCACAGCCGAGATCCCGGCGTTCTTGGCCCGCTCGGCGACGAGGGCCCCGACCTTGGCGGCCTTGGCCTTCTTGTCGCCGTCGACCGCCCGGACGTCCGCCTCGAGGGTGGACGCCGACACCAGCGTGTGGCCGGCGAGGTCGTCGATCACCTGCACGGCGATGTGCCGCGAGGACCGCTTGACGACCAGGCGCGGACGCTGCTCGGTGCCCGAGACCTTCTTGCGGAGCCGGAAGTGCCGACGGGCCTTCGCGACGCGGCGGCGGGTCGAGATGTCCTTGCCCACCGGCTTGCGCTTCGTAGTCGTGTCGCTCATGATCACTTACCCGTCTTTCCGACCTTGCGGCGGATCTTCTCACCCTCGTAGCGCAGGCCCTTGCCCTTGTACGGGTCCGGGCGCCGCAGCTTGCGGATGACGGCCGAGATCTGGCCGACCTTCTGCTTGTCGATGCCCGAGACCGAGAACCGGGTCGGGGTCTCCACCTTGAAGGTGATGCCCTCGGGGGCCTCGATCTTGACCGGGTGCGAGTAGCCGAGGGCGAACTCGAGGTCCGCGCCCTTGGCCTGCACGCGGTAACCCACGCCGTGGATTTCCATCTTCTTCTCGTAGCCGGCGGTGACGCCGACGACGAGGTTGTTCACCAGCGTGCGGGTGAGCCCGTGCAGCGCCTTGGAGGTGCGCTCGTCGTCCGGGCGCTTGACCAGCAGCGTGCCGTCTTCGTCGCGCTCGACGGTGATCGGCTCGGCGATGGTGTGCTCCAGGGTGCCCTTGGGCCCCTTGACCTTGATCTGCTGACCGTCGATGGTCACCTCGACCCCGGAAGGGACGGCGACCGGCAGCTTTCCGATGCGTGACATGCCTTTACCCCTTCCCTTACCAGACGTAGGCGAGGACTTCGCCGCCCACGCTGTTGCGCTTGGCCTGCCGGTCCGTCTGCAGGCCACCGGACGTCGAAATGATCGCGATGCCCAGGCCGCCGAGGACCGACGGCAGTTCGGTGGACTTTGCGTAGACCCGCAGACCCGGCTTGGAGACGCGGCGCAGGCCGGCGATGCTCCGCTCGCGGTTGGGGCCGTACTTGAGCTCGACGACGAGGTTCTTGTGCTTCTCGCCCGGCTCGTCGTGGTAACCCGCGATGTAACCCTCGCGCTTGAGGATCTCGGCGATGTTCGCCTTGAGCTTCGAGTGCGGGAGCTTGACCTCGTCGTGGTACGCCGAGTTCGCGTTGCGCAGACGCGTCAAGAAGTCTGCGATGGGGTCGGTCATCGTCATGGTGACCTGTCAACCTTTCTCGCCTGGTTCCCCGCCGCCCGGTACACGGGCGGCAGGGCCTGTGGCGAATCTGGAGTTAAAAAGAAGCTCTTACCAGCTGGACTTGCGGACGCCGGGCAGCTCGCCCGCGTGCGCCATCTCGCGAAGGCAGATCCGGCAGAGCCCGAACTTGCGGAACACGGCGTGCGGGCGGCCGCACCGCTGGCAGCGGGTGTAGGCGCGCACGGCGAACTTCGGCTTCTTCGCGGCCTTGTGGACCAGTGCTTTCTTGGCCATCGGCTCAGTTCTCCTTGAACGGGAAGCCGAGCTTGCGCAGCAGCGCCCGGCCCTCGTCGTCGTTCGTGGCGGTCGTGACGACGGTGACGTCCATGCCGCGGGGGCGGTCGATGGAGTCGGGGTCGATCTCGTGGAACATCGACTGCTCGTTGAGACCGAAGGTGTAGTTGCCGTGGCCGTCGAACTGCTTCGGCGAAAGCCCGCGGAAGTCGCGGATACGCGGCAGCGCGATGGTCAGCAGCCGGTCGAGGAACTCCCACATCCGGTCGCCGCGCAGCGTGACGCGCGCGCCGATCGGCTGGCCCTCGCGCAGCTTGAACTGCGCGATGGACTTGCGGGCCTTCCGGACCTCCGGCTTCTGGCCGGTGATCGCGGCGAGGTCGCGGACCGCGCCCTCGATCAGCTTGCTGTCGCGGGCGGCGTCGCCGACGCCCATGTTCACGACGACCTTCACGACGCCCGGGATCTGGTGGACGTTGGCGAAGGAGAACTCAGCCTGCAGCTGGCCCTTGATTTCCTCGCGGTACCGCACCTTGAGGCGCGGCGAGGTCTTCTCTGCGGTGGTCATCAGATGTCCTTACCGTTCCGGCGCGAGATCCGGACCTTCTTGCCGTCCTCGCCGATGCGGTAACCCACCCGGGCCGGCTTGCCGTCCGAGTCGACGACCATCACGTTCGAGACGTGGATGGGCGCCTCCTGCGTGACGATGCCGCCGGACTGCGCGCCGCGCTGGGTCTGGCTGATCCGCGTGTGCTTCTTGATCCGGTTCACGCCCTCGACCAGCACGCGCTCGCGCTCCGGGTAAGCCTGGATGACCTTGCCCTTGGCGCCCTTGTCCTTGCCGGCGATGACGACGACCGTGTCGCCCTTCTTCACCTTCATCACAGCACCTCCGGCGCGAGCGAAATGATCTTCATGAACTTTCGGTCGCGCAGCTCGCGGCCCACCGGGCCGAAGATGCGGGTGCCGCGGGGCTCGTTGTCGTTCTTGATGAGCACGGCGGCGTTCTCGTCGAACCGGATGTAGGAACCGTCCGGACGACGGCGCTCCTTGACCGTGCGGACGATGACGGCCTTGACGACGTCGCCCTTCTTCACCCCGGCAGCCGGGATGGCGTCCTTCACGGTGGCGACGATGATGTCGCCGATGCCGGCGTAGCGCCGCCCGGAGCCACCGAGAACCCGGATGCAGAGGATTTCCTTCGCACCCGTGTTGTCGGCTACCCGAAGCCGCGACTCCTGCTGGATCACGTCTACTCCTGTATGTCGCGCCGGTTCTCGCGGGGAAACCCGCGAGCCTTGCGGAACTAAGAACTCCGAAGAGCCCTGCTTACTTGGCCTTCTCCACGATCTGCACCAGGCGCCAGCGCTTCGTCGCCGACAGCGGGCGGGTCTCCATCAGGGTGACCCGGTCGCCCACGCCCGCCTCGTTGTTCTCGTCGTGCACCTTCACCTTGGAGGTGGAGCGGACGACCTTCGAGTAACGGGGGTGCTTCTTGCGGTCCTCGAGCTCGACCACGATCGTCTTGTTCATCTTGTCCGAGACGACGTAGCCCTCGCGGACCTTGCGGTCGTTCCGGGCCGGCGTCTCGGTGGTGGGCTCGCTCATGCGGCACCTTCACTCTCGGCGTCGGGGGCAACGGACAGGCCGAGTTCGCGCTCGCGCATGACCGTGTAGATCCGCGCGATGTCCGTGCGGACGGTGCGCAGACGGCGGTTGTTGTCGAGCTGCCCGGTCGCCATCTGGAAGCGGAGGTTGAACAGCTCCTCCTTGTATTCCTTCAGACGCAGGACGAGCTCTTCCGCGGTGAGCTCACGCAGCTCCGATGCCTGGGCACCTGCGTTAGCCATCAGAACTCACCACCTTCACGGGTCACGATGCGGCACTTCATGGGCAGCTTGTGGATCGCGCGGCGCAGCGCCTCGCGAGCCGTCTCCTCGTTCGGGAACGAGATCTCGAACATCACGCGACCCGGCTTCACGTTGGCGATCCACCACTCGGGCGAACCCTTACCGGAACCCATCCGGGTCTCGGCCGGCTTCTTGGTCAGCGGGCGGTCCGGGTAGATGGTCGTCCACACCTTGCCACCACGCTTGATGTGACGGGTCATGGCGATACGAGCGGACTCGATCTGCCGGTTCGTCACGTAGCTGTGCTCAAGCGCCTGGATGCCGTACTCGCCGAAGCTGACCTTCGTGCCACCCTTGGCGGCGCCGTGGCGCTTCGGGGAGTGCTGCTTCCGGTGCTTGACCCTGCGCGGGATGAGCACGTCTCAGCCCTCCGTCTTTTCTGCGGTCTCGGTGGCCGGGGCCGCCGGGGCCTCGGTCGTGGCGGCGGCGGCCGCACGACCGGCTTCGGTCGAGGTGGCGGTGGTGCCCGAGGCGCCGGAACGACGCGGACGGGACGGCCGGTCGCTGCGGTCGCGACCACCGCGCGGCGCGCGCTCGGCGGCGTCGCGGGCTTCGCGGGCCTTCAGGCCACCGACGAGCTCACCCTTGTAGATCCACACCTTGACGCCGATGCGGCCGAACGTCGTCTTGGCCTCGAAGAAGCCGTAGTCGATGTCGGCGCGCAGCGTGTGCAGCGGGACACGGCCGTCGCGGTAGTGCTCGGAGCGGGACATCTCGGCACCGCCGAGACGGCCGCCGCACTGCACGCGGATGCCCTTGACCTGCGGCGAGCGCATGGAGGTCTGGATCGCCTTCCGCATCGCGCGGCGGAACGCCACGCGGTTGGAGAGCTGCTCCGCGACCGCCTGGGCGACCAGCTGGGCGTCGGCCTCGGGGTTCTTGACCTCGAGGATGTTCAGCTGGACCTGCTTCTTGGTCAGCTTCTCCAGCGCGCCGCGGATCCGGTCGGCCTCCGCGCCGCGGCGGCCGATGACGATGCCCGGCCGGGCGGTGTGGATGTCCACGCGGACGCGGTCACGGGTGCGCTCGATCTCGACCTTGGAGATGCCCGCGCGCTCCATGCCGGTGGCGAGGAGCTTGCGGATCTTGACGTCCTCGGCCACGTACTCGGCGTACTGCTTGTCGGCGTACCAGCGCGACTTCCAGTCCGTGGTGATACCCAGGCGGAAACCGTGCGGGTTGATCTTCTGGCCCACTACCGGCCACCTGCCTTCTTCTTGCTCTGAGCCTTCTGCGCGACGGCGGGACGCGACTCCACCTCGACGGTGATGTGGCTGGTCCGCTTGCGGATCCGGTACGCGCGGCCCTGGGCCCGCGGGCGGATGCGCTTGAGGGTGGGGCCCTCGTCGGCGTACGCGTTCTTGACCCAGAGCGTCTCCGGGTCCAGCTGAAGGTTGTTCTCGGCGTTGGCCACGGCGCTGGCGAGCACCTTCGCGACCGGCTCGCTGGCCGCCTGGGGGGCGAACCGGAGCACGGCCAAGGCGTCGGCGGCGCTACGTCCCTTGATGAGCTCGATCACCCGGCGCACCTTGGTCGGCGAGTCCCGGACGAAGCGAGCCCGCGCGTACGCCGTAGGCAGAGCCTCGGTCGTCGCGTCGTTCTGGGCGTTCATCGCTACTTCCCTTGTTCTCTCTCGTGCCCGCTCAGCGGCGGCGCGACTTGCGGTCGTCCTTGATGTGGCCCTTGAAGGTCCGCGTCGGGGCGAACTCGCCCAGCTTGTGACCCACCATCGCCTCGGTGACGAACACCGGGACGTGCTTGCGGCCGTCGTGCACCGCGATCGTGTGTCCCAGGAAGTCCGGGATGATCGTCGAGCGGCGCGACCAGGTCTTGATGACCGTCTTCTTGCCCGATTCGTTCAGCGCGTCCACCTTCTTGAGCAGGTGGTCGTCCACGAACGGGCCCTTCTTAAGGCTGCGTGGCATGTGCTTCTACCTCCCTGCTCAGCGCTTCTTGCCGGTACGCCGGCGGCGGACGATGAGGGCGTCGGACGCCTTGCGGCGACGCGTGCGGCCCTCGGGCTTACCGTTCGGGTTGACCGGGTGGCGACCACCGGAGGTCTTGCCCTCACCACCACCGTGCGGGTGGTCGACCGGGTTCATGACGACACCGCGGACCGTGGGGCGCTTGCCGCGCCAGCGGTTGCGGCCGGCCTTGCCCCAGTTGATGTTGGCGTGCTCGGAGTTGCCGACCTCGCCGACCGTGGCGCGGTTGCGCACGTCCACGTTGCGGATCTCGCCCGAGGGGAGACGCAGCTGGGCGTACGGACCGTCCTTGGCGACGAGCTGCACCTTCGCGCCCGCGGACCGCGCCATCTTCGCGCCGCCGCCGGGGCGGAGCTCGATCGCGTGGATCACGGTGCCGACCGGGATGTTGCGCAGCGGCAGGTTGTTGCCCGGCTTGATGTCGGCCCGGGGGCCGTTCTCGACGGTGTCGCCCTGCTTCAGCTTCTCCGGCGCGATGATGTAGCGCTTCTCGCCGTCGGCGTAGTGCAGCAGCGCGATGCGAGCCGACCGGTTGGGGTCGTACTCGATGTGCGCGACCTTGGCGGGGATGCCGTCCTTGTCATTGCGACGGAAGTCGATGACGCGGTAGGCGCGCTTGTGGCCGCCACCCTTGTGCCGGGTGGTGATCTTGCCGGACGAGTTGCGACCGCCCGAACCGCTCAGCGGACGAAGCAGCGACTTCTCCGGGGTGGAGCGGGTGATCTCGGCGAAGTCCGAGACGCTCGAACCGCGACGACCGGGGGTCGTCGGCTTGTACTTGCGGATGCCCATTGTCAGCTCAGTCCTTTACGCGGTGGGTCCGCCGAAGATCTCGATCGCCTTGCTCTCGGGCGAAAGAGTCACGATGGCGCGCTTGGTGTCCTTGCGCTTGCCGAAGCCGGCGCGAGTCCGCTTCCGCTTGCCCTGGCGGTTGGCCGTGTTGACGCTGACCACCTTGACGCCGAACACCTTCTCGACCGCGATCTTGATCTGGGTCTTGTTGGCGTCCGGGCGGACGATGAACGTGTACTTGTGGTCCTCGAGCAGCCCGTAGGACTTCTCGGAGATGACCGGCGCGAGCAGGATGTCGCGGGGGTCCGGAATGGCGACCGAACTCACTTCTCGTCACTCCCTTCCGTGACCTCGCCCGACCGCGCGGAAGCCTTGACGGTCTTACCGCGGACGGGGCCGGCGACGAACGCGTCGTACGCGGCCTTGGTGAACACGACGTCGTCGTTGACCAGCACGTCGTAGGTGTTGAGCTGGTCGGCCCAGAGGATGTGCACCTCGGGCAGGTTCCGCAGGGAAACCCAGCTCAGCTCGTCCGCCCGGTCCAGCACCACGAGCACGCGCTTCGCGGCCGTCACGGCGGCGAGGGCGGTCTTGGCGGCCTTGGTGGACGGCTTCTCGCCGGTCACCAGCTCGGTGACGACGTGCAGCTGGCCGGCGCGGGCCCGGTCGGAGAGGGCGCCACGCAGGGCGGCGGCCTTCATCTTCTTCGGGGTGCGCTGGGTGTAGTCGCGCGGCGTGGGGCCGTGCACGACGCCACCGCCGACGAACTGCGGCGCGCGGGTCGAACCCTGGCGGGCACGGCCGGTGCCCTTCTGGCGGTACGGCTTCTTGCCGCCACCGCGAACCTCACCACGGGTCTTCGTGTCGTGCGTGCCCTGGCGCGCGGCGGCCTGCTGGGCCACCACGACCTGGTGCATCAGCGCGACATTGGCCTGCACGTCGAAGATCTCCGCGGGGAGATCGACCGTGCCGTCGGCTTTACCGGCCGGGGTCTTCAGCTCGACGCTTGTCATTCGGAGTTACCACCCTTCGCGGCGCTGCGCACGAACAGCAGGCCGCCCTTGGGACCGGGCACAGCGCCCTTGATCAGCAGCAGGCCGTCCTCGGCACGCACGGCGTGCACGGTCAGGTTCTGCGTGGTGACCCGGTCGTTGCCCATCCGGCCCGCCATGCGCAGGCCCTTGAAGACGCGGCCGGGGGTGGCGCAGCCACCGATCGAACCCGGCTTGCGGTGCACGGCCTGGGCACCGTGGCTCGCGCCCTGGCCCTTGAAGCCGTGGCGCTTCATGACACCCGCGTAGCCCTTGCCCTTGCTGGTCCCGGTCACGTCGACCTCGACGCCGGCGGCGAACACCTCGGCGGTGATCTCCTGGCCGACCTCGTAGGTCTCGGCGTCGGTGGTGCGCAGCTCGGCGAGGAACCGGCGCGGGGTCACGCCCGCCTTGTCGAAGTGGCCGGTGCGCGGCTTGTTCACCTTGCGCGGGTCGACCGCGCCGAACGCCAGCTGCACGGCCGCGTAGCCGTCCTTGTCCTGGGTCCGAACCTGGGTGACCACGTTCGGACCGGCCTTCACGACGGTGACCGGGACAACCCGGTTCTGCTCGTCGAAGACCTGGGTCATGCCGAGCTTGGTGCCCAGGATGCCCTTCATCTGCCTGTCAGACATGAGTCTCTTATCTCCGCCGCTCGCCCAACGCTTACTGGATGTTGACGTCGACGCTCGCCGGCAGGTCGATGCGCATGAGCGCGTCGACCGTCTTCGGCGTCGGGTCGAGGATGTCGATCAGACGCTTGTGCGTGCGCATCTCGAAGTGCTCGCGCGAGTCCTTGTACTTGTGCGGCGAGCGGATGACGCAGTAAACGTTCTTCTCGGTGGGCAGCGGCACCGGCCCGACAACCCGGGCGCCGGTGCGCGTGACCGTCTCCACGATCTTGCGCGCCGAGGTGTCGATCGCCTCGTGGTCGTAGGCCTTGAGCCGGATGCGGATCTTCTGTCCCGCCATGGTGGCTGCTCGTTCCTTGTCGTCTCGTGCCGCTATCTCACAAACCCCGCCGGGTGTTTCCACCCTGACGCTGGGTTTCCGCAGTTCAACGGCCCTGTCCCCGGTCCACGCGGTCGGGCGTGTCGCGCCCGACGCACAGACGGATCCCGCGGGATCGTCGTCTTGCCTGGTCTTCCTCAACGTGAGGAGGCGTTGAGTCGGCACCGCTTTTGGCAAGCACTGTCGTCTCACTGCCTTTGCCCGCTCGCCTCACCCGAAGGAAAGAGCTCCGCGGACCGTGGCCACTCGCACCGAGGCGGCCGGACCCTCGAAGGGATCGGCCGCCCCAGGACGAGCAACCAAAATAGTGTCGCACACGTGAGTTGACGCCCTGCACCCGGGGGTGTATTACCCGGGCGCAGGGCGCCTACGTCACTTGATGATCTTGGTGACCTGACCCGCGCCGACGGTCCGGCCACCCTCGCGGATGGCGAAGCGCAGACCCTCGTCCATCGCGACCGGCTGGATCAGCTGGACCGAGATGTCGGTGTTGTCGCCCGGCATGACCATCTCGGTGCCCTCGGGGAGGGTCACGACGCCGGTCACGTCGGTGGTGCGGAAGTAGAACTGCGGGCGGTAGTTGTTGAAGAACGGGGTGTGACGGCCACCCTCGTCCTTCGACAGGATGTAGACCCGGCCCTCGAAGTCGGTGTGCGGGGTGGTGGTGCCCGGCTTCACGACGACCTGGCCGCGCTCGACGTCCTCGCGCTTGATGCCGCGGACCAGCAGGCCGACGTTGTCGCCCGCCTGGCCCGAGTCGAGCAGCTTGCGGAACATCTCGACACCGGTGACGGTGGTCTTGGTCGACTTCTCGCGGATACCCACGATCTCGACCTCTTCGTTGACGTTGATCTGGCCGCGCTCGACGCGACCGGTCACCACGGTGCCACGACCGGTGATGGTGAAGACGTCCTCGATCGGCATCAGGAACGGCTTGTCGAGCTCACGCACCGGGTCCGGCACGTTGTCGTCGACGGCGGTCATCAGCTCGAGAACGGCCTCGGACCACTTCTCGTCGCCCTCGAGGGCCTTCAGGCCGGAAACGCGCACGACCGGCGCGTCGTCGCCCGGGAACTCCTGCGAGGACAGCAGCTCGCGGACCTCCAGCTCGACGAGCTCGAGGATCTCCTCGTCGTCGACCATGTCGGCCTTGTTCAGCGCGACCACGATGTAGGGCACGCCGACCTGGCGGGCGAGCAGCACGTGCTCACGGGTCTGCGGCATCGGGCCGTCGGTGGCGGCCACGACCAGGATCGCGCCGTCCATCTGGGCGGCACCGGTGATCATGTTCTTGATGTAGTCCGCGTGACCCGGGGCGTCCACGTGGGCGTAGTGACGCTTCTCGGTCTGGTACTCGACGTGCGAGATGTTGATCGTGATGCCGCGCTGCTTCTCTTCCGGCGCGTTGTCGATCTGGTCGAACGCCCGCGACTCGTTCAGCTCCGGGTACTTGTCGTGCAGCACCTTGGTGATGGCCGCGGTCAGAGTCGTCTTGCCGTGGTCAACGTGACCGATGGTGCCGATGTTGACGTGCGGCTTGGTCCGCTCGAATTTCGCCTTCGCCACTGGAATGTCCTCCTGGACTGATTTCGCTTTGTGCTCGTGGGGCGGCGTGGCTGCCGCCCCACGATTGTTCCTTCGTCGGTGCTGCGGACGTTCAGGAGAGTCCCTTAATGCCCGCGAGCGCTGAGGGGTTTTACTCCCCCGTCGCCTTCGCGATGATTTCCTTCGCGACGTTCGCGGGAACCTCGGCGTAGGAGTCGAACACCATGGAGTAGTTCGCCCGGCCCTGGGTGCGGGACCGCAGGTCGCCGACGTAGCCGAACATCTCCGACAGCGGGACCAGCGCCTTCACGACGCGGGTACCGGACCGCTCCTCCATGGCCTGGATCTGACCACGGCGGGAGTTGAGGTCACCGATGACGTCACCCATGTAGTCCTCGGGCGTGGTCACCTCGACCGCCATCATCGGCTCCAGGATCACCGGGCCGGCCTTCTTCGCGGCTTCCTTCATCGCCATGGAACCGGCGATCTTGAACGCCATCTCCGAAGAGTCGACCTCGTGGTACGCACCATCCAACAGGGTGAACTTCAACCCGACGAGCGGGTAGCCGGCCAGAACGCCGTACTGCATCGCGTCCTGCGCGCCCGCGTCCACCGACGGGATGTACTCCCGAGGCACGCGACCACCGGTCACCTTGTTGTCGAACTCGTAGAGCGCGCCGTCGGTGCGCTCGAGCGGCTCCAGCTTCACGATGACCTTCGCGAACTGGCCGGAACCACCGGTCTGCTTCTTGTGGACGTAGTCGAGCTTCTCGACCGTCTTCTTGATCGTCTCACGGTAGGCGACCTGCGGCTTGCCGATGTTCGCCTCGACCTTGTAGTCGGACTTCATCCGGTTCACCAGCACCTCGAGGTGCAGCTCGCCCATGCCCGCGATGATCGTCTGGCCGGTGTCCTCGTCCAGCTTGACCTGGAACGTCGGGTCCTCTTCGGCCAGCTTCTGGATCGCCAGGGACAGCTTCTCCTGGTCGGCCTTCGTCTTCGGCTCGATCGCGACCCGGATGACCGGCTCGGGGAACGTCATCGACTCCAGCACGATCGGGTTCTGCGGGTCCGCCAGGGTGTCACCCGTGGTGGTGTCCTTCAGCCCGATGACCGCGTAGATGTGGCCGACCTGGGCGTCGTCGACCGGGTTCTCCTTGTTGGAGTGCATCTGGAAGATCTTCCCGATGCGCTCCTTGCGCTCCTTGGTCGCGTTGATGACCTGTGCGCCGGAAGCGACCTTGCCCGAGTACACCCGGATGTAGGTCAGCTTGCCGAAGAACGGGTGCGCCGCGATCTTGAACGCGAGAGCCGCGAACGGCTCGTCGACCGACGCCTTGCGGGTCGCCGTGGTCTCGCCGTCGGGCAGCAGGCCCTCGACGGCCGGGACGTCCAGCGGCGACGGCAGGTAGTCGATCACCGCGTCGAGCATGGGCTGCACGCCCTTGTTCTTGAACGCGGAACCGGCCAGGACCGGGAACGCCGCCCGGGTGATCACGAGCTTGCGGATGCCGGCCTTGATCTCGGCCTCCGACAGCTCTTCGCCCTCGAGGAACTTCTCCATCAGGGAGTCGTCGGTCTCGGCGACGGTCTCGACCAGCTTCTCGCGGTATTCCGCGGCCCGGTCGGCCAGGTCGGCCGGGATCTCCTCGACCGCGTAGTCCTCGCCCTTCTGCACCTCGCCGCGCCAGACCAGGGCCTTCATCCGGACCAGGTCGACGACGCCTTCGAAGTCGTTCTCGGCGCCGATGGGCAGCTGGATCGCCAGCGGCTTGACGCCGAGGCGCTCCTCGATGGTGCGCAGGGTGTAGTAGAAGTCCGCACCCAGCTTGTCCATCTTGTTGACGAAGCAGATGCGCGGGACGTCGTACTTGTCCGCCTGCCGCCAGACCTGCTCGGACTGCGGCTCGACACCTTCCTTGCCGTCGAAGACGGCGACCGCGCCGTCGAGCACCCGCAGGTTGCGCTCCACCTCGACGGTGAAGTCGACGTGCCCGGGGGTGTCGATCAGGTTGATCTGGTGGTCGTCCCAGAAGGTGGTGGTGGCAGCCGAGGTGATGGTGATACCCCGCTTCTGCTCCTCCTCCATCCAGTCCATGGTGGCGGCGCCGTCGTGGACTTCACCGATCTTGTAGTTGACCCCGGTGTAGAACAGGATCCGCTCGGTGGTCGTCGTCTTGCCGGCGTCGATGTGGGCCATGATGCCGATGTTGCGGACCTTGTTCAGGTCGGTCAGCACTTCACGTGCCACGAGAGTGTTCCCCTGTTCTCAAGCTTGGGGCCCGGCATGGCTTGGTCGACAGCCGGGCGGTCATCACCAGCGGTAGTGCGCGAAGGCCCGGTTGGACTCGGCCATCTTGTGCGTGTCTTCGCGACGCTTCACCGAGGCACCGAGGCCGTTGGAAGCGTCCAGCAGTTCGTTCTGCAGGCGCTCGATCATCGTCTTCTCGCGGCGGGCCTGCGAGAAGGAGACCAGCCAGCGCAGCGCCAGCGTGGTGGAGCGGCCCGGCTTGACCTCGATCGGCACCTGGTAGGTGGCACCACCGACGCGGCGGCTCTTCACCTCGATGGTGGGCTTCACGTTGTCGAGGGCGCGCTTCAGCGTGACGACCGGGTCGGTGCCCGTCTTCTCGCGAGCGCCTTCGAGCGCGCCGTACACGATGCGCTCGGCCAGGGACCGCTTCCCGTCCTTCAGCACCTTGTTCACCAGCTGGGTGACCAGCGGGGAGGCGTAGACGGGGTCGGAGATCAGCGGCCGCTTCGGGGCCGGACCCTTGCGGGGCATTAGCTCTTCTCCTTCTTCGCGCCGTACCGGCTGCGCGCCTGCTTGCGGTTCTTGACACCCTGGGTGTCGAGCGAACCGCGGATGATCTTGTAACGGACACCCGGAAGGTCCTTCACACGACCACCGCGCACGAGCACCATCGAGTGCTCCTGCAGGTTGTGGCCCTCACCGGGGATGTAGGCGGTGACCTCGATGCCGCTGGTCAGCTTCACACGCGCGACCTTGCGCAGCGCCGAGTTCGGCTTCTTGGGGGTCGTGGTGTACACGCGGGTGCACACGCCACGCCGCTGCGGGCTCCCCTTGAGGGCCGCCGTCTTCTGCTTGGCAGCCTTGTCCTGGCGGCCCTTGCGGACCAGCTGCTGGATCGTGGGCAATGGACCAGCTTCCTGTCGTGATCTGCTTCTTCGTGTCTTCACCGGCCCCCGCGGTCGGGCGTGTCGGCCCGCGTCACGGTCTCGCGACCGGTAACTTCCCGGAGGGATTTCCGTCGGAACCCCGACCTGCCGAAGCCGGTGACCGGGTGCCGAAGCACCCCGACCATGCCGCACGGCACGCGGAGCGGCCCGACGCATGCCGGGCACGGTCTCCAAAGATACCCGCCCGGGTCCGGGAGGAGCGCGGCGGGGGGTCTGTAGGTCTCAGTGGGGCGACGAACCTCCAGCGTACCTCTCAACGCCCCGGGCCTGCGGGACATTCCCACGCCTCGGGTCGCGGGGCGATCACGGTGGTGGGATGTGGGCGGTTCCGGCTGGCGGGGTGGTTCGCGGGGTCGGAGCCGGCTCGCGACGCTGGAGCGGCAAGGGGCTGCTCGAGGGCCGTGGGGGCCGCAAGGCGCCTACAGCATCACCACATGCGAACCGGCGGCCGGCAGCGCAAGCCGACCAACGACGTCACCAGACCTCCCCTGCCCCTCATCCTCAGCCTTCCCTTCAGCCGGCGGTCGGGTTTGTCAAGGCACGCTTTCCCCCCATAGAAAACCGAACCGCCCCGGGCAGAAAAACAA
>NZ_JBFANY010000003.1:0-907236 GCF_040674975.1 Amycolatopsis sp. NPDC049688 | reverse complement strand
GGGGGGGGGGCTGGTTCGGCGGGGGCGGTTGTTACTGGGGGGGGGGGGTTCGTGTGGGGTTGGTGGGCGTGTTTTGTTTTTATTAAATTCAAGAACACTGTTTCTCACTCACGACGAGCTGCGGCAGAAGTGGTCAGCAGTGGCCGAGGTCGCGCCACTGGGCGGTGAGGCCGGGCTCGGACCCCTGGGTCCACCAGTTCGCCTGCCAGAGGTGGGCGTTGTGCTTCGCCCGCTGCCCTTCCAGGTAGACCGTGCCCCAGTCCCATTCCGGCGCGGTCGAGCAGTCGGCGGGCTGGGACGGCGTGGTGGGCGTGGTGGGTGTCGTCGGCGTGGTGGGTGTGGTGGTCGCCGGGGGAGTGGTCGGGGTGGTGCACCCGCTGACGGTGTCCACATGGGACGTTCCGGCGCTGCGGTACTGCCCGGCCTTGGCGACCGCGTCGGTGGGCGAAACGACCTGGTTGCCCGCGTAGTACGTCCAGTCGACCTGTTCGGTGTAGACGCTGTTCCCGCTCGTGTGCCCGGCGGTGTCGATGAACCACATGTTGTAGTTGATCGACATCGGGGTGCGCGGGTACACCGGGTTGCCCTGCGCGTCGGTCGTGTGGTCCGCGGTGAGGACGCCGTCGAGGTAGTACTTCACGTGGCCGCCCGACACCTGCGTGACGATGTCGTGCCAGCCGGCGAAGCTGCGGTTCTGCGCGGTGGACGTGCGCAGGCCGTCCCACGACGGGTTGTTCCAGTAGGTGTACCAGCTGGTCTGGTAGTCGGCCTGGGGGCCGCCCCAGCCGCCGTTGGGCAGGTACTCGGAGAAGTCGAGCTCGCTGTAGAGCGGGTCGCGGTCGTACCGCAGCGGGGAGATCGTGAAGTACGTTTCGTTGACGTGGTCGCCGTCGGGGCCGCTGTCCGGCGCGTCGGTGAAGCGGACCCGGCTGGCGTACGTGCCGTTCAGGAACCGCAGCTGGTTCTGGTACAGCTCGGCGTGCGTGGTGCCCGCCGCGCTGCCGTCCGTGGTCGCGGTGAGCTGGGCGACGCGCTCGCCGCCGACGCTCGGGAAGCTGATGTTGCTGCTCAGCCAGCGCGCGCCGGGCACCCCGGGGCTGCCGACGTCGTTGCGGGTGGTCCAGCCGGCTCCGCCGAACGCGGGATCGGCGGGCGAGGCGTAGTGGAAGTCGTCGAACAGCACGCCGCAGTCGGCGGCCGCGGCCGCCGGGCTGGCGTCGGCCCCGCCGGAGAGGAGCAGGGCGGTCGCGGCCACGGTCGCGACGCTCGTCAGGACTGCAGTGGTGGTTCGGGTTCTGCGGGACATGGGTCTCCTCCTGGGGATGCCGTCCGCGGGGAGCGCCGATTGGTCTAGACGAATCAGGTGGCCAGTACCTTCCTCTTGACCATTGGTAAAGTCAAGAAGGCAGCAGAACTTACCTTTGGTAAGGCATGGCGAAGGGCCCCGCGGACCTCGGGGCGGGGTGGAGTGTGGTCAGCGCGCCGGCTGGAACAGCTCGACGAGGTTGCCCGCCGGATCGGCCAGGAGGATCTGCCGCCCGCCGGGGCCGGAGACCACCTCCGTGCGGAAGGTCAGCCCCGCGCCGGACAGCCGCGCGATCTCGGCGTCGAGGTCGGCGACGACCAGGTGGATGCGGTTGCGCCCGGCGGCGGCGGAGTCCGCGGGCGTGGCCCGGGCGCCCGAGCTGGCCGGCCCGGACAACAGCAGGCGCAGCGGGCCGCGCACGACGTCGGCGAACGCGGGCGCGGCGCTCATCCGCACCTCGAACCCCAGGTGGGTCGTGTAGAACTCGAGGGCCGCCGGGACGTCGTCGACGATGTACCGCACGCTCGCGTACTGCTCGCTCATGACCGGGCCTCCTGGCCGAGGGCCGGCACCAGGTGCCGGACGCGGGTGTCGAGTTCCGCCGCGGTCCTGGCGAACGAGCCGGGGTCCCCCGCGGGTTCGGGAATGCTCCAGTGGCGGCGCCGCGGGTGGTGCGGGAACTCCGGGCAGACCTCGCGGACCTTGTCGCACACCGTGATGACGTGGTCGAACCGGTCCCCGGCGACGGTGTCCAGGTGCCGCGGCCGCTGCCCGGCGACGTCGATGCCGAACTTCTCGCTCAGCACCAGCACCGCGCCCGGGTGCAGGGCGGCCTTCGGGTGGCTGCCCGCGCTGGTCACCGTCACCTGCCCCGCGGTGCGCCGGCGCAGCAGGGCTTCGGCGATCGGGGAGCGGGCGCTGTTGCCGGTGCAGACGAACAGCACGGCGATCCGCCCGGCCGGCGGCGGCGTTTCCGGGCGCAGCGCGGGGTGCAGAGCCGCGCCGGCCGCGGCCAGCGCGCCCGCGCAGCGGTCGAGATCGAGGTGGTAGTAGCTGTCCCGGCCGTCGAAGGTGCTGCGGGAGGCCGTCACGAGACCGCCTTCGCGCAGCAGCCGCAGGTGGTAGGAGACCAGGTTCTGCGGCTCGCCGGCCTGCGCGACGAGTTCCCGGACCCGCAGGTCGCCGCCGGCGAGCGCGGTCAGCAGCGCCCACCGCAGCGGGTGGGCGGCCAGGCGGACGAACGCGGGCGGCTCCGGGGCCATCCGGCGAGATTACATCAAATCGGTTTGATGGAGAAGGCCGTCATGATGAGCGCATGGAGCTGACGGAGGAAGAAGCCGGGATCGTCGCGGTCGTGCGGGACTTCGTGGACCGCGACGTCCGGCCGGTGGCGCGGGAGCTGGAGCACGCCGACACCTACCCCGAAGCGCTCATCGAGCGGATGAAGGAACTCGGCGTCTTCGGCCTCGCCGTTCCCGAAGCGTGGGGCGGGACGCCGGTGTCGGCCCGGTGCTACGCCGAGGTCACCGAGGAGCTGGCGCGCGGCTGGATGAGCCTGGCCGGCGCCATGGGCGGGCACACCGTCGTCGCCGAACTGCTCGCCGGGCACGGAACCGCCGAGCAGCAGGCGCGTTACCTGCCGCGGATGGCCACCGGCGAGGTCCGCGCGACGATGGCGCTGACCGAACCGGGCGGCGGGTCCGACCTGCAGGCCCTGCGCACCACCGCCCGCCGCGACGGCGAGTCCTTCGTGGTCGACGGCGCGAAGACCTGGATCACCAACGCCCGGCGGTCGCAGCTGGTCGCCCTGCTGTGCAAGACCGATCCGCACGCGGAACCCGCGCACGCGGGCATCAGCATCCTGCTCGTCGAGCACGGCCCGGGCTTCGAAGTCTCCCGCGACCTGCCGAAGCTGGGCTACAAGGGCGTGGAAAGCTGCGAACTGTCCTTCTCCGGGTTCCGGGTGCCGTCGAGCGCACTGCTCGGCGGCGAAACCGGCCGCGGATTCGCGCAGATGATGCGCGGGCTGGAGCTCGGCCGCATCCAGGTGGCCGCCCGCGCCCTCGGCGTCGGGCGGGCCGCGCTCGAGGATTCCCTGCGGTACGCCCAGGAGCGCGAGACGTTCGGCAAGCCGATCTGGCAGCACCAGTCGGTCGGCAACCACCTCGCCGACATGGCCACCAAGCTGGAGGCGGCGCGCCAGCTCGTCCACCACGCCGCCCGCCGCTACGACTCCGGCGAGCGCGCCGACCTCGAGGCCGGGATGGCGAAGCTGTTCGCCTCCGAGACGGCGATGGAGGTCGCGCTGAACGCCGTCCGGATCCACGGCGGTTACGGCTATTCCACGGAGTTCGACGTCGAACGCTACTTCCGGGACGCGCCGCTGATGATCGTCGGCGAAGGCACCAACGAGATCCAGCGCACCGTCATCACCCGGCAGCTGATCCGGCGCCACCGCGCCGGCTGAGGCGGGGATCGAGCGTGGCGGGGCCGTGCCGACTTGGGGGGAGGGGAAGGCACGGCCCCGCCACGCTCTGCCGGGCGACGCGAGGTGGCGCCGCGTGCCCGGCTGGTCCGAAGTGCCCTAGCGGGTCCGGTTCGTTCCCGTGTGGACAGTCCAGGGTGGATTGCCGCATTGCGGGCGCCAGGTGCCGACGTGCACCCATTGGCGGCCCCACGCGTGGGACATGAGGACGGTCGGGCGCCGGCACCGGGGGCAGGTCTGCGGGGCCGAGTCGATGGACACTCGTCCTCCTCCGGGCGGTGGCTGGTGGCGGGGAAAAGGATCGTCCGAACGAGACGGGAGCGGACCGGGGAAACTACCCGGATCGCTACCCGGCCCGGCCCGCCAGCCACGACGCCACCTGGGTGCGGGAGGTGAGGCCGAGCTTCACCAGGATGTTCTCGACGTGCCCCTCCACGGTCCGTCCGCTGAGGACGAGGGCGGCCGCGATCTCCTTGTTGGTCATGCCCCGCGCCACCAGCTCGGCGATCTCCCGCTGCCGCCGTGTCAGCCCACCGGGCGGGGCCGCCTCGGCGGCCGGTGCCGCGGGCGGCCGCTCGCCCAGTGCACACCGGACGACCTCGTCGAGGCCGGAGCCGGCCGCCTCGGCGAAGGCCGCGTCGAACGCCTCGGCCCCGAGCGCCTGGCGGGCCAGGGCCGCGCACTGCTCGTCGACGCCCTGGTAGGGACTCATCTCGCCGACTCGGGCGCCGCTGAGCCGCCACACCGAAGCCGCGCACCCGAGCAGCCGGGCCACCCGGTCGTGCGCCCCCTCGGCGGAGCGGCACCACGCGAGCGCCTCCACGAGGAACGCGAGCAGCGTGCGGTCCGGCAGCCGCAGGGCGACGGCCTCGCGCAGCAGCTCCGCCGCCGCCCCGGGTGCGTCCGCTCGCCACCGGTGGATCGCGACCGCCCACAGCGCGTAGCCCCGCGACCACTGGGCCTGGTGCCGGTCGGCCAGGGCGAGCGCCTCCTCGGCGACGGCCGCGCCGCGCGGGTCGCCGAGGAAGAACCGCACCGCGGCGAGCAGGATGAGCGTGTCGAACACCAGCAGGGCGTCCCCGGCCGTGCGGTACCCGGCGAGCGCCCGTTCCAGCAGCGCGGCGCCGCCGGTCAGGTCGCCGGCGAAGAACGTGGCCATGCCGGCGCATTCCGCGTGGCCGGCCCGGAGCCGGTCGTCGGCGAGCTCCTCGGCGAGCTCGGCCAGCTCCGCCAGCAGTTCCGCGTGCGGCGCCCCGGTCTGGATCGCGAGGAATGCCATCGCGTACAGCCCGCGCGCCCGGACCAGCGTGCGCCCGGCACACAGCTCGAGGCCGCGCCGCAGGTGGGCGCAGCCCTCCGGGACGAGGCCGCCGCCGTACCAGAAGTTCCACAGCGACGCGGCGATGTCCAGCGCCTGGCTCGCCCGCCCGGGATCGGCGAGGCAGTGTTCGAGCACGGCCCGGAGGTTGGCGTTTTCGCGCCGGAGCCGGCCGAGCCACTCCGCCTGCCGCGGGCCGAACCCTTCCGCCCGGTAGCGCCGCGCGAGGTCCGCGTAGTACGCGGCCTGCCGGGCCCGCACGCCGGCCTCGCCGCCGCCTCCGGCCAGTTTGGCGCCGCCGTATTCGCGGACGGTCTCCAGCATGCGGTACCAGGCGTGCCGTCCGAAGGTGCCGTTCCGGCGGCTGAGGACGGACTTGTCCACCAGTCCCGTGACGACGTCCAGCGTGCTGCCGCCACCGGCTTCCGCGGGCGCGCAGACCTGCTCGGCGGCGTCGAGGTCGAAGCCGCCGGGGAACACCGACGCCTGCGCCCACAGCCGTTGTTCCGCGGGCGTGCAGAGCTCGAAGCTCCAGCCGATCGCCGCTTCGAGGGTCCGGCGGCGGGGCCGGGCGGCGCGGGGGCCCGCGGTGAGCAGGCCGAGCCGGTCGTCGAGCCGCTCGAGGACCTGGTCGGCCGACAGCACGCGGACCCGGACGGCGGCCAGTTCGATGGCCAGCGGGATGCCCTCCAGCCGGCGGCAGATCCGGCTCACCGCGGCCCGGTTGCCCGGGGTGAGTTCGAACCCGGGCGAGACGGCGGCCGCACGCTCGGCGAACAGCGTCACCGCCTCGGCGGGCCCGCCGTCGTCGTCGTCCGGCGGGACGGGCAGCGGCTCGACGTGCAGGATGTGCTCGCCCTCCACGTGCAGCGTGTGCCGGCTGGTGGCCAGCACCCGCAGCCCGCCGGAGCCCGCGAGCAGCTTCGCGGCCAGCGTCGCGCACTCGTCCGCGACGTGCTCGCAGTTGTCCAGCACCAGCAGCAGCTGCCGGTCTTCGAGGTATTCGGCGAGCCCGGCCGCCTGATCGCTGGTGCCGCGCAGGCCGAGCGCCGCCGCCACGGCGTTCGGCACCAGGCGGGGGTCGCCCAGGTCGGCCAGCTCGACCAGCCACACGCCGTCCGGGAAGGCCCGGCGCACGTCGGCGGCGACCCGCAGGGCCAGCCGCGTCTTGCCGACGCCGCCGGCACCGGTAAGCGTGACGAGCCTGGCCGCCGCCAGCAGCCGTTTCACGGCCCCGACCTCCTGCCGCCTGCCGACGAAGCTGGTCAGCTCCGCGGGCAGATTGCCGGTGCTGCGGCGGGATCGGGCACCCATGCGGAGAGTGTAGGTCCGGACGGGCGAGGCTCAAGCCGGACCGGCGGACGGCCGGAGCCTGCGCGAACTACTTCGTCGCAGATATTGTTAACAATCTCATCGACGATTAGGGTGCGGGTATCGAGACCCGAAGTGACGAGGAACCAGCGTGATCATCGACTGCCACGGCCACTACACCACCGCGCCACCTGCCCTCGCGGCGTGGCGCGACCGGCAGGTCGCCGCCCTGGACGGCGCCTGCCCCGCGCCCACCCGCGCCGGCCTGCGGATCAGCGACGACGAACTGCGCGAGACGATCGAGCCGAACCAGCTGCGGCTGATGGACGAACGCGGGATCGACCTGACGATCTTCTCGCCCCGCGCCTCCTTCATGGCCCACCACGTCGGCGGCTTCGAGACCTCGGCGGCGTGGGCGGCGATCTGCAACGAGCTCTGCCACCGCGTCGCCACGCTCTACCCGGAGCGGTTCGCGCCGGCGGCGATGCTCCCGCAGTCCCCGGGCGCCGACCCGGCGACGTGCATTCCGGAGCTGACCCGCTGCGTCGAGGAGTACGGCGCCGTCGCGCTGAACCTCAACCCCGACCCGAGCGGCGGCCACTGGACGGCCCCGCCGCTCACCGACCGGTCGTGGTACCCGATCTACGAAAAGATGGTGGCCTACGACATCCCGGCGATGGTGCACGTCAGCACCAGCGTCAACCCCGCCTTCCACACCACCGGCGCGCACTACCTCAACGCCGACACGACCGCGTTCATGCAGCTCGTGCAGGGCGACCTGTTCACCGACTTCCCCACGCTGCGGCTGGTCATCCCGCACGGCGGCGGCGCGGTGCCCTACCACTGGGGCCGGTTCCGCGGCCTGGCGATGGCACTGGGCAAGCCGGAACTGGAGGAGCACGTGCTGAACAACGTCTTCTTCGACACCTGCGTCTACCACCAGCCGGGCTCCGACCTGCTCTTCGACGTCATCCCGGCCCGCAACATCCTGTTCGCCTCGGAGATGATCGGCGCGGTCCGCAGCGTGGACCCGCGCACCGGCCACCACTTCGACGACACCCGCCGCTACGCCGAAGCCGCGAAACTGTCCGAAAAGGACTGGGCGGCGATCCGGGAGCACAACGCCCGCGCCGTCTACCCGCGCCTGGACGCGCTCCTGAAGGGCCAGGGCCGGTGACCGCGGCCAAGACACCGGGCTGGCTGGACTGGTGCGCCGAACCGTCCACACCGGACTTCCGGCTGCCGCCCGGCGCGGTCGACGCCCACTGCCACGTCTTCGGCCCGCAGGCGGAGTTCCCGTTCGCGCCGGAACGCAAGTACACCCCGTGCGACGCGGGCAAGGACCGGCTCTTCGCGCTGCGCGACCACCTCGGCGTCTCGCGGAACGTCGTCGTGCAGGCCACCTGCCACGGCGCCGACAACTCCGCGATGGTCGACGCCGTCCGGGCGTCCGGCGGCCGGGCGCGGGGCGTCGCCACCGTCCGGCCCGACGTCGGCCAGGCCGAACTGCGCGAGCTGCACGCGGCCGGTGTCCGCGGCGTGCGGTTCAACTTCGTCAAGAGGCTGGTCGACACCGCACCCCACGACGACCTGGCCGCGATCGCGAAGAAGATCGCCCCGCTCGGCTGGCACGTCGTACTGTACTTCGAGGCCGCCGACCTGCCCGAGCTGGAAGGCTTCTTCGGCACGCTGCCGGTGCCGCTGGTGATCGACCACCTGGGACGGCCGGACGTCACGAAATCTGTGGGAGGCCCGGAATTCGGCCGGTTCCTGGAGTTCGCCGCCCGCCACGACGTCTGGGTGAAGGTGAGCTGCCCCGAGCGGCTCACCGTCACCGGGCCCCCGGCCTACGCCGACGTCGTGCCGTTCGCCCGCCGCGTCGTCGCCGCGTTCCCGGACCGGGTGCTGTGGGGGACCGACTGGCCGCACCCGAACCTGAAGCACCACATGCCCGACGACGGCCTGCTCGTCGACCACGTCCCGCGGATCGCGGACACCCCCGAAGCGCAGCGCAAGCTGCTCGTCGACAACCCGATGCGCCTCTACTGGCCCGGCGAAACCGCCTGAACCCCCGAAGGGCATGCAATGCAGCACGCCAACGCGCTCAACCGGCTGAACCGCCTGCCGATCGCGCGGTTCCACAAGTACACCCTGTTCGCCGTCTCGTTCGCCTACTTCTTCGAGTTCGCCGACATCAACAGCTTCGCCACCACCGCACCCAAGCTGATCAAGCTCTGGGGCGTGACGGTGGACCAGGTCGCTTACGTGACGTCGCTGTCGTTCGTCGGGATGTTCTTCGGCTCGATCATCGCGAGCACCATCGCCGACCGCTGGGGCCGGAAGAACGCGCTCGTGCTGACGACCGTGTGGTTCGGCGTCTTTTCGTTCGCCGCGGTGTTCTCGTGGGACATCGTGTCGCTGGGCGTGTTCCGGGTGCTGACCTCGGCGGGCCTGTCGGCGATGACCGTGGTCGCGGTGATCTACGTCAACGAGCTGTACCCCGCGGCGAACCGCGGCAAGTACCAGGCGTACGCGATCGTGATCGGCATCTGCGGCACGCCGGTGACCAACCTGATCGCGAGCGTCGTGGTCCCGCTGGGCGACTGGGCGTGGCGGCTGGTCTACCTGTGGGGCGCGCTCGGCGTCCTGCTCGTGCTGTTCACGCGGCGGCTGAAGGAGTCGCCGCGCTGGCACGAAAGCCGCGGCGAGCACGCCAAGGCCGATGCGGTGCTGCGGGAAATCGAGGCGCAGGTCGCGGCGGAGAAGGGCCCGCTGCCGGAACCCGCGCCGCCGGCCGGGGAAGCCCCGGTGGCGAAGGCGCCGCTGCGGTTGCTGCTGCGCAAGAAGTACCTGCTGCCGACGCTGTTGCTCACGGTCCTGTGGGTGACGCAGACGATCGGGTTCTTCGGCTATTCGAGCTGGGCGCCGACACTGCTGGCCAAGGAGGGCTTCAGCGTCGAGAAGTCGGTGTTCTACGTGGCCCTCACGACGGTCGGCGCGCCGCTGGGCTCGTACCTGGCGGCCCTCGTCACCGACCGCTTCGAGCGCAAGTGGTGCCTGGTCGCGTTCGGCGCGGTGATCGCGCTGTGCGGGCTGTTGTACGGGCTCACGTTCAACCCCGTGCTGATCGTGGTGTTCGGCTTCCTGGTCAACATGTTCGAACGCGGCTACACGGCGCTGGGGTACGCGTATTCGCCGGAGCTATTCGACACCCGCGGCCGGTCGCTGGGCACGGGCGTGTCGTACGGCCTCGGGCGGCTGTCCAACGCGGCGGGCCCGCTGATCGTCGCCGCGTTGTACACCGGCAGCGGCTACCGGAGCGTGTTCTTCTTCATCGCCGGCACGTGGCTAGCCGGTGCGGTGGTGCTGGCGGTCTTCGGGCCGCGGACGCGGCAGGCGCGGCTCGCGCGCGCCACCGCGGAGCCGGCCGGCGTCTAGAAGGCGTACCGGACGCGCAGGTAGGGCGCGTGGACGGCGATGAGGTCGAGCAGCTCGTCCAGCAGGGCCCGCTTGTGGCCGGCGCGGTAGCGGACGTTCACGCCGCCGCCCTCGCTGCGCTTGGTCTCCTGCAGGTCGGGCCGCCACAGGACCTGCTCCGCCTTCGGGTGCCAGCCGAGGTTGACCTCGTGCAGGCCGCGGTTGTGCGTCAGCATGATCACCTCCGCGGCCAGCTGGGCCTTGGTGGCGTCGTTCGTGGCGTCGCCGAGGTCCTGCAGCAGCCGGGTCCAGTCCTCGAGCCAGCCGTCGTAGACGACGACGGGGCTGAAGTTGACGTGCACCTCGTACCCCGCGGCGACGAAGTCGTCCAGGGCGCGCAGCCGGTCGGCGATCGGGCTGGTGCGCAGGTCCAGCAGCTTGGCGGGCCGCTCGGGCATCAGCGAGAACCGGATCCGGGTGCGGCCGCGCGGGGCGGGCTCCAGCAGCCCGCGGTGGACGTACTTGGTGGCGAAGGACGCCTTCGCCGCCGGTTGCCCGGCGAACAGGCCGATCAGGTCCGCGACGTTGTCGCTGACGAGGGCGTCGACCGAGCAGTCCGAGTTCTCGCCGATGTCGTACACCCACGCGGCGGGGTCGCACTGGTTCGGCTCGCCCTTGCGGCGGGGGACGTAGCAGTAGGCGCACGCCATCGCGCAGCCGTGGGACGTCGACGGGGCGATGAAGTCGGCCGAGCGCCCGTTGGGCCGGGCGGTCATCGACTTCTTGATCCCCACGACGAGGGCTTCGCGTTTGATGCGCACCCAGCGGCGGACGTTGGTTTCGTCGCCGTGCAGCTCGGGGATGCGCCAGTGGCTGCCGACCCGACCTCGACGACGGTCGCGCCGGGGAAGCGGTCCAGCACCTGGCGGCCGCGGGGGAGCTCGGCGGCGGCGGGCTCGACGTAGATGCGCGACGGGGCGAGCAGCTTCTCCCGCTCGAGGGCCGCGTCTGTCAAGGGAGGTTCACCTGCGCAGTCTCGGGGCTGCCGAGTCTACCCGTGCTGCCGGCCGGGGCAGGGGGTCGCACCACCGCGCGAAGTCCGTGACAGTCCACTGGCGACGGTCAACAATCCTGCCGGAGGTGCTGGAGCTGATCGCGGGCGGCGGTGGCGACGTCGGCACGGACGCCGAGCTCGCCGAGCATTTCGGCAGCGGCCGCCATCTCGGCCGTGCGGCGGACCGCGTGCCGGTGGGAGCCGTCGACCAGCCGGTCCACGGTGGCCGCGTCGGCAGCGGTGAGCTCGCCGACGATGATCTTGCGGAGCCAGTCTTCGCAGCCCGCGGCCCGGGCGGCGCGCAGGGCCTCGACCACGGCGGCGGACATGCCTTTGAAGAAGACGCTGCGCAGCAGCTTGCGTTCGGCGGCGAGCCCGGCCTCGCCCGGCATGACCTCGACGGCCGCGCCGAGGGGGTTCAGGAGTGCGGCGACGGTGCCGGCGGCGGGCCCGGTGGCCAGCATCGGCACCCGCAGCCCGCGGCCGGGAACGGGGGCCATGATCGCGACGTCGGCGAAGGCGGCGCCCCGGTCGGCGGCGAGGGTGGCGAGCTGCCGTTTGGTGCCGGGGGAGGCGGTGTTCAGGTCGGCCCACACTGCTCCGGGTCCCAGCCCGGCAACCCCGGCCGCCAGGGCATCGAGGGCGGCCGACGCGCTGTTGACGCTGAGCACGAGGCCGGCCCCGCGGGCGGCGTCGGCTTCGGAGGCGGCGGGCACCACGCCGCCGGGGGCCGCGACGGCCGGGTCGTACCCCCGGACGGTGACCCCGGCCGCCACCAAATCGCGGGCGAACGCGCTCCCCGCTTCGCCGAGTCCGAGTACCGCGACGGTTCCGGTCATAGCAGAATCCTCCTCGCCAGCTACGATCGAGTACACGAAGTGCTCGACAAAATTGTCAACAATAACGGAGCCCAGGTTATGACGGAGAGTGCTGCGGACCGGCAGCCGGGGGAGCGTTCCGTGGTGGCGGCGATCCGCGACGCCATCGTCCGCGGCGAGTTCGTGCCCAACCAGCGGCTGGTGGAGGCTGATTTGTCGGCCCAGTTCGGGGCGAGCCGGGCGACCGTGCGGGCGGCGCTGATCGAGCTGACGAACGAGGGGCTCGTGGAGCGGGTGCAGAACCGGGGCGCCCGGGTGCGGGCGGTGTCGCTGGCGGAGGCCGTCGAGATTTCCGAGGTCCGCATGATGCTGGAGTCCCTGTGCGCGGCCAAGGCGGCGGAGCGCATCTCGGACGCCGAGGTGGGCGAGCTGCGCGAGCTGGGGGAGCGCATGCAGATGGCGGTCGCGGGCGGGGACGTGGTCGGGTATTCGGGCTTGAACCAGCGGCTGCACCGGAGGATCCGCGAAATCAGCGGCCAGCGGACGGCGGCGCAGGTGCTGGAGCGGCTGCGCGGGCAGAGCGTGCGGCACCAGTTCCGCCTGGCGATGCGCCCCGGCCGCCCGCAGGTCTCGCTCCCGGAGCACCTGGCGATCATCGACGCGATCTGCGCGAACAACCCGGAGAAGGCGGCCGAGGCGGCGCGGGTTCACCTGGCGAGTGTGATCGAGGCGCTGAAGGCGGCTGACGCCGAGGTTTCGCCGCTTCACGCCTGACTCGCGCCCGGCAACTCCCCTTTCGCGCCACCTGGTCTTGCTGCGCCCGGTGCCCGGTGCCCGGTGCCCGGCGCCCGACGCGCCCGGCGCCCGACGCCCTGCGCCCGACGCCCTGCGGCCTGCGCCCGGCGCCCGGCGCGCGGTGCCCGGCGCCCGATGCCCGCGGCCCGATGCCCGCGGCCCTGCGCCGGCCGGCCGGCGCAGGGCACCGGCCGCCCGCCCGCCCCGCCTTCGCCTCGCCTCGCCCTCCCGCACCGCTGGGCTCGTGCCCAGAGGGTCGGCTCACGTATCCCGAGGGTCAGTTCGCGTACCTGGAGCGTCGGTTGCCGAGCCTTCAGGCATCCACCAACCTCGCCGCCAAAATTGTTGACAATTTCGTCTACCGGATCGTACGGTGGCCGTATGAAGCCCGTCATCGTCACCGATCCGCCGCGTGCCGACCTCGGTCAGGTTGCCCGTCTCGCGGACTACGGCGTCGCCACCGTTCACGAGGCTCTCGGCCGGTCCGGGCTGCTCGGGCCGGAGCTGCGGCCGATCCAGGCGGGCGCGCGGGTCGGTGGTACCGCCGTCACCGTGCTCTGCTGGCCCGGGGACAACCTGATGATCCACGCGGCCGTCGAACAGTGCCGCGAAGGCGACCTGCTCGTCGTCACCACCACCTCGCCCAACCGGGACGGTCTCTTCGGCGAGCTCTTCGCCACCGCGCTGCGCCGCCGCGGGGTGCGGGGGCTGGTCACCACCACCGGGGTCCGGGACGTCGCCGATCTGCGGGCGCTCGGCTTTCCCGTCTGGTCCGCCGCCGTCAGCGCCCAGGGCACCGTCAAGGCCACCGCCGGTGCCGTCAACGTGCCCGTCGTCGTCGGCGGGCAGCTCGTCCGGCCCGGTGACGCCGTCCTGGCCGACGACGACGGTGTCCTCCGCGTCCGGCGCGAAGACGTCCAAAATGGACTGGAACGAGCCCAGGCCAGGCTGGAAAAGGAAGCCGAGGCCAGGGAAGCCTTCGCGAACGGCCAGCTGGGCCTCGACCGCTACGGCCTGCGCGAAAAGCTCGAAGCCCTCGGCGTCCGCTACCTGACCGCCGAGGAATACGAAAAGGAGCAGGCATGACCGGCGTGCGCTGCATGCTCATGCGCGGTGGCACCTCCAAGGGGGCCTACTTCCTCGCCGACGACCTGCCCGCCGACCCCGCCGCCCGCGACGACCTGCTCCTGCGGATCATGGGCACCCCCGACCCGCGCCAGATCGACGGCCTCGGCGGCGCCCAGCCGGTCACCAGCAAGGTCGCGATCGTCTCGGAGGCCACCGATCCCGGCCACGACGTCGACTACCTCTTCCTGCAGCTCGGCGTGGAGGAGTCCACCGTCTCCGACCGCCAGACGTGCGGCAACCTCCTGGCCGGCGTCGGGCAGTTCGCCGTCGAACGCGGGCTCGTGCCCGCCGGCCCCGAACGCACCACCGTCCGCGTGCGGCTGCTCAACACCGGTTCGATCGCCGTGGCGACTTTCGCGACACCCCACGGCGAAGTCGACTACCGCGGCAGCACAGTCATCTCCGGCGTCCCCGGCACCGCCGCCCCGGTCGAGCTGGACTTCACCGGGACCGAAGGATCCGTCTGCGGCAGCCTCCTGCCCACCGGCCACGTCCGCGACGACGTCGGCGGCGTCGAAGTGTCCTGTGTGGACAACGGGATGCCGGTCGTCGTCGCGCGCGCGGAAGACCTCGGCATCACCGGGTACGAGCCGGTCGAGGAGCTCGCCGGCCCCCGGCTCGCCGAACGGATCGACGCCCTGCGCGTCGAAGCCGGGAAGCTGATGGGCCTCGGCGACGTCCGCGGCAGCTCGGTCCCGAAGACCACGCTGGTCGCCGCGCCTCGCGACGGCGGCGCCATCTGCACCCGCACCTTCATCCCGGTCAAGCCGCACCCCTCGATCGGCGTGCTCGGGGGCGTCAGCGTCGTCACGGCCTTGCTGCTCGACGGCGCCGTCGGCCACGAGCTGCTCGAAACCGGTCGCGGACCCGTGCAGATCGAGCACCCGAGCGGCAAGCTCGCCGTGGCGATCGAATTCGACGGGTCCCGCGTCCGCCGGTCGGTCGTGATCCGCACCGCCCGGAAACTGTTCGACGGCACCGTTTTCCCCCGTTCCTGAGGGGCCGGCCTTGCCCGCACGCCGCCGGTGGCCGAGCCGGGTCGCCTTGTCGACACGGGGACGTTGCGGCCGGGCCGCGGTGGTTCTGCCGGCCCGGCCCGGGCGGCTACCCGGTGAAGCCTGAGCCGCACACTCAGCTCGTCTCGCGCACTTCCAGGTGGTGCGGCGCGACGATGGACCGCGGGGGTGCCGGCTCCGCCGCCTGGCGCGCCAGGCGGTCGAGGGCGAGTTCGGCGATGCCGTCCTTGTCCGGTGACACCGTGGTCAGGGCCGGCACGCTGTAGCGGCCGTCTTCGATGTCGTCGAAGCCCACCAATGCCACCGACTCCGGCACCGCGACGCCGCGGTCGGCCGCGGCCCGCAGCGCTCCCAGTGCCAGCTCGTCGGTGAAGCAGAAGACCGCGTCGGGCGGGGCGCCGGCGTCCAGCAGCCGCAGCATCGCCGCGTGGCCGTCGGCCCGGTGCAGGCGCCCGACCGGCACTTCGAGCTCCGGCTCGGCGGGCAGCCCGGCTTCGGCCAGTGCCTGCCGGTAGCCCGCGAGCCGCTGGCGGGCGGTCGCGTTCAGCGAGCGCGGCTGGATGCCCAGCGCCGCGACGCGACGGCGGCCCGACGCCAGCAAGTGCGCGGTGGCCTCGCGCGCGGCGGCGACGTTGTCGATGGCGACGTGGTCGACGCCGGCCGTGCCGTCGTGCTCGCCGAGCAGCACCAGCGGGACCGGGTCCGTCCGCGCGGCCAGCTCCGCGGGCGCCACCGCCCACGGGCTGAACAGGACGCCGTCGACGAGCTGGCTGCGCTTGCCGTGCAGCAGCTCCTTCTCGCGCTCGGCGTCGCCGTCGGTCTGGTCGATGAGCACCGTCAGGCCGCGGGCGCCGGCCACGCGCACGGTCCGCGCGGCGAGCTCGGCGAAGTACGGCGAGTCGATCTCCGGGATCACCAGCGCGACCAGCCCGGTCCGGCCCTGGCGCAGCGTCCGGGCGGCCAGGTTGGGCCGGTAGCCCAGCGCGTCGATGCTCGCCTGCACCCGCTGCCGGGTCGCCGGGGCCACGTAGCGGAACCCGTTGACCACGTTGGACACCGTGCGCACCGACACGCCGGCGTGCTCGGCGACGTCGCGCAGTTTCGGGTTCACCGCCGCATCGTACCTCTTGCAACGTGGCATGCCACGTTGCAAACTGGCGTCGCCACGCCGTCGTTCCCACGTTGGAGGTCAGGATGACCGCGCACCAGACCGTCCCCGCCCCGCTGCCCGCGGCCGAACTCGCGGCGCTGACCGGCCGCCTGTACGCCGACGGCATCATCGGCCTGCCCGGCGCGTTCACCCGCGACTGGGTGCGGCGGCTCGGCGAAGACATCGACACGGCGTTCGCCGAGGCCCGCGCCCGGCCGGACGGCGCCGTCGGCCGCGGCCCGAACCGCTTCTACGTCGAGATCCACCCGGAGCAGCTGCGCGGGTTCACCGACCTCGTCACCCACCCGTGGATCACCGCGGTCGCCGAGTCGGTGCTGGGGCCGGCGTACCGGATCGTCGAGGTCGGCTTCGACGTCCCGCTCGCGGGCGCGGTCGACCAGCCGTGGCACCGGGACTTCCCGATGCCCGCCGAAACCGCGCGCGACCGCAGGCTGACGTCGCTGGCGGTCAACGTGACCGCGGTCGACACCGAGCCGGACATGGGGCCCTTCGAGATCGCGCCCGGCACCCACTGGGACGACGGCAGCGCGTTCGAGCACGGCATGTTCCCGCCGAGGGACACCTACCCGCGCTACCGCGAGCTCGCCACCCGCAAGTTCCCGAAGATGGGGGACATCTCGATCCGCTCGGCGCTGACGGTCCACCGCGGCACCGCCAACCACTCGGCCCGGTCGCGCCCGGTCCTGGTCCTGGGCCTCGACGCGCCCGGCGCCGGCAACGACGCCCGCCACGACACGGCGGTGACCCACGGGTTCTGGGCGGCACTGCCGGACTCCGTGCGCGCCCACCTGGACTGCCCGGTCGTCGACGTCCTCCGGCCGATCACGCAGAAGCACACGATCGAGGGTCTCGTGATGGGTGAATCGGGGGACGCGGGCTGACCCCGATGTTTGCGTCGCGCGGACGAGGGCATCACGGGGCCATGGCTGAAGCGGGAATCACCGAGATGTCAGGCCGGGCCGGGGTCACCGCCGCCCTGCGACGCGTACTGCTCGCCTTCGGGGTCGGGGGTGCGCTGGCGTGCCTCGCCTGGATGGCGTTGTGGCTGGCCATGCACGTGTAGGTCCCCACCTCCGGTGCTCAGGCTCCGGCCACGTGCGCTGACGCCGTGGCCGGAGCCTGTTTCACTGGCAGGCTTCGCAGTCCGGGTCGTCGATGCGGCACGCGGCACCGTCGGTGAGCGGGAAGTCGAAGTCCTCCAGCACGGGCACGGTGGCGGACTCTTCCGGAGTGGTGGTGGCGGACATGGCCCTCCCTTGTGGACGAACGCTTACTCCTGTGTGTAGCGCCGAAGATCGCCGGGCATTCCGTGACGCGCGCCACACCCTCTCGAAATGTCCGCGCACCTCAGGACCCTGCGTGTTCGGCCGTGGCCACAGTGGGTAGTCCGTTCGTCGGTGACTTCCGGTGCCGGTGAAAGGTGGTTTTCGTGCCGCAGTGGGTGGAGGCGGGGCTGTGGGGCCTCGTCGGCGGGGCCGCGCTCGTGGTCGGCGCCGCCGTGGCGTGGTGGGTGCGCGTCTCGCGGCGGGTGGTCGCCGGGATCATGGCCTTCGGGGCCGGGGTGCTGATCTCCGCGCTCGCCTTCGACCTGGTCGACGAGGCGCAGCAGGCCGGCGGGCTCGGCCCCACCGCGGGTGGTTTCCTCGGCGGCGCGGCCGTGTACGTCCTGATCAACGTGCTCCTCGCGCGCCGCGGCGCCCGGCACCGCAAGCGTTCCGGCGACCAGCAGCCGTCCGAGCAGGACACCGCGGGCAGCGGGGCGGCGATCGCGGTCGGCGCGCTGCTCGACGGCATCCCGGAATCCGTGGTGCTCGGCGTGTCCCTGCTCGGCGGCGGCGGGATCGGCGTCACCGTGCTCGCGGCCGTGTTCATCTCGAACGTCCCGGAAGGGCTCTCCAGCGCGGCCGGCATGAAGGCCGCCGGGCGCAGTGCCCGTTACGTCTTCGGCGTGTGGACCGGCATCGCGGTGGCCAGCGGGATCGCCGCCCTGGTCGGCAACCTGCTGCTGCGGACCGCGTCTCCCGCGACCGTCGCCGCGATCACGGCGGTGGCCGCGGGGGCGATCCTGGCCATGATCGCCGACACGATGATCCCCGAGGCGTTCGAACGGACCGAGCTCTACACCGGCCTCCTGGCCACCATCGGCTTCCTGACGGCATTCGTCATCGGGCACGCCGGCTGAGCGCGACCGCGACGACGACCCCCCAGCTGCCAGGCGGTGCGGGCCGGCGCCCTCGATGTGCTCTCGCTCGAGCCGGCCGGCCACTTCACCGGCATGGGGTTCGACCCGGACCTGCCGATCACCCGGTCTGTTCGCGGATCCAGTCCGCCACGACGTCGACCCTGGCGATCGTCTCGGGCCCCGGCTGGGGGCACGGCGGCCCGGTGTTGACGATGCCCACCAGCGTCCCGCCGCGGTCGTCGTCCGACACGAAGAACGGGCCGCCGGAGTCCTCCGGGCACGGGCCGTTCTCCACCGTGCGGGTGCCGACCGGCTGGGCCTCCAGGGTCGCCTGGCCGAGGCCCGACACCCGGAACCGCCCGCGTTTGAGGTGGTCGGACGGGCCGAGCACGGTCGCCGAATGCGAACCCCAGCCGGCGAACTGCAGCTGCTGGCCGATCGCCGGACGCCGGTCGGCCAGCGTCACCGGGGCGATGTCCTCGATCGGGCGGCCGAGCTTCGCCACCGCGAGGTCGTTCACCGGCGACTGCCGGACGTCGACGACCTCGGTCGTGTACCCGCCGGGATCGGTGTCCTTCAGCCGCCCGACGGTCACGGTCATCGTGTACGGCGGCTTCCCGCCGATCCGGGCGTCCTTCAGGTCGTGGAAGCAGTGCCCGGCGGTGACGATCCACTGCGGCGCGACCAGCGAGCCGCTGCAGGCGCCGCTGCGCACACCGCCGCCCGGGACGGGGATGTCCTCGGACGTCAGCTTCGCGTTGAAGGGCAGGACCGGGTTCGGCGCCGGTGGTGGGGGAGTGGTGGTCACCGGCGCCGTCGTGCCGCCCACGCCGTACCCGCCGGTCGCCGCGGCCAGCACGGGTCCTGCGGCCGGAACGCCGGTCACGGTGTGGGCGAACGCGAGCCCGGCCCCGGCCAGGAGCCCGGTAGTCATGGCTCGCGCGCGGAAGAGCCGCCGTCGATCCGAAGGTGTCCTCACACCTGAATGCACGGATGGGAGCGCGGAATGGTTGAGTGCCCGGCGGCCGGGCACTCAACCGGCCCGTCAGGGACGCTGACCCACCTCGTCGACGAACGTCTTCACCGTCACGGCGGTTTCGGGCGTGCCCAGGAACTGGTACGTCTTCGCGTCGAAGACCAGCACGACCGGCGTCGCCTTCGGGCTCGAGCCGGGGGACACCGGCCACGTGATCCCGACGCCGGGGCGGCCGGCGGCGTCGGTGACGTGGTCGAGCGCCGTCAGGCCCGGCACCCGCGCGGCCGCCTCGAACAGCGCCGCGTAGGACGCCGGTGGGAGAACCTGCTCGTAAGCCAGGTGGTAGACGTCCTTGCCCATGGAGTTGACGTCGCCCTTCCGGTCGCCGGCCTGGGCCTCGAGGTAGGCGAGCATCGCGTCGGCGGTCGTCGGCAGGTCCGTCCGGTAGACCGACCGGGGCGCGCAGTCCTCGAGCATTCCTTCCTTGCGCGGATCGTTCGTGCCGTACATCGGCGCCTTGCCGTTGCGGCAGCCTCCTTCCTTGAAGCCGCCGATCAGGCTGTCGCGGGTGCCGTCGACCGAAAACCAGACCTCGCGGACGTGGTGTTCCGGCTCCTCCGTCCGCACGTACAGGAACTGGTCGGGCCGCGGCGGCTTGGCCGGCTCCTTCAGCGCCGCGCTCGCCGCTTCGGTCAGCACCTTCACCGGGTCCGCGTGCGCGACGCCGGCCCCGATGCCGACCTGCTCGGCGGGGGCGAGCGCGACGACGCCGGTGATCGCGGCGGCCAGGCCGATCGACGCACCGGCAGCCCAGAACAGCCGGCCCGGCCGGCGCCGCCGTTCACCGCGGGCCGCGGCCAGCAGCCGCTCCCGGGCCGGGGTGAGGTGCTCCGGCGACGCGAAGCCGACGGTTTCCGCGCGCTCGCGGATCAGGTCCAGGTCATCCATGAGCGGAGGTCTCCTTCACGAGGTCGAGGCGGCCGAGCTCGGCGCGGACGCGGCCGCGGGCCCGGTTGAGGCGGGACTTGACGGTGCCGACGGGAATGGCCAGCGCGTCGGCGACTTCCTGGTAGCCGAGTCCCTCGGCGGCGACGAGCAGCAGCACGTCCCGCTCCCGGGGCCGCAGCGCGGCCAGGGCCCGGTCGAGCCGCTGCCCGAGGGCCTGCGCGCTGACCTGGTCGGCGACCCGGTCGGCGTGTCCCTCTTCGGCGGGCGGCGGCCCGACAGCGAGGCGGAGCTTCAGTTCGCGCACCTCGGTCCGCCGCTGCCGGGCGACGAGGTTGGTGGCGATCCCGTAGAGCCACGGCCGGGCGTCGGACCGGGCGAGGTCGAACTTCGCCCGCTTGTCGAACGCGATCAGGAAGGTGTCCGCCAGGACGTCGTCGGCGGTCGTCGGGCCGAGCCGCCGGGCCAGGTAGCGGTGGATGTGCCGCGAGTGCCGGTCGAAGATGACGGCGAACAGGCTCGGCTGCTGCCGCGACCGCGCGATCACGCTCGCGTCGTCGTCGGCATCGGTGTCTTCCGGGGTCATCGCCCGCCTTTCGCTCCGGCCAGTGTCATCGGCTCTTCACGGGCCGGGCGGAACGGGTTCGGCGAATCACCGGGATTCGGCGGCGAAAGTGACGCAGTTCACTCAGGAGCAGGGATCGCCTTCGGCGAGCATGCGGCGGTTCGCCTCGCCGAGCCCGTTGGCCAGCGCGTCCAGCTGCTCCGGCGTGAGGACGTCGATCAGCAGCTCGCGGACCAGGGCGACGTGCCCGGGGGCGGCTCGCTCCAGCAGGGCCGCGCCCTCGTCGGTGAGCACGGCGTAGACGGCCCGGACGTCGCTCTCGCAGGCGCGGCGGCGCACCAGCCCGGCCTGTTCCAGCTGCCCGATCTGGTAGGTGAGCCCGCTCTTGGAGTTGGACACGGCGCAGGCGAGCTCGGCCATCCGCAGCTCGCGGTCCGGGGCGCCGGCCAGCCGGGCGAGGATTTCGTACTGCAGGTGGGACAGGCCGGCGTCCCGCTTGAGCTGCTGGTCCATCCGCTGGTGGAGCAGGGTGTAGGTGGTGCGGAAAGCGGTCCAGGCGCGCTGTTCCCCGTCGCTCAGCCACCGTGGACGACCCATGCCACCACGGTACCCGGTGTTCAAATTCGAACGGGCCTACCGCCGGGCCGCGGCGGCCGCCAGCTGCTCGGTGATCTCGGCCAGCAGTTCGCTCGCCGCCTTCTCGAGCGCGGCGAGGTCGGCCAAGGTCGTTTCGGTGGTCGTCACGGGCACAGCTCCTCCTCCACGGCGTCGTGCCGGGCGATGACGGCGGCGGCGAAAGCGGCGTGCACGCGCAGGTACTCGTCGAGGCCCACCGCGGTGTCCGCCCAGGTGTGCCAGCGGACGTGGGCCTCGGCGACGTCGATCTTCGCGGCCGCGGCCACCGCCGCGGGGCTGGTGCCGGTGAGGATCGCCTGGTGCATGAGCGACGGCGACACGGTGTGGGCGAGCTCGGCCAGCGCGGCGAGGCGGGCGAGCTCGGCGAGGGCGTCGTGCGAGACCGGACGGCGCCGCGGCCGGGGGACCGGGCGGGAGTTCTCGAGGCCGTCGGTCAGGACGCTGGTCATCAAACGACTCCTGAGGCGGAAGCAGCTGAAGCAACCCGAACGGCGGATGTTTACCCCGGCCAAGCTGGGGTAAACACCGCCGCTCGTGATCTCCGTCTCATCAGGTGGGGTGACGCTCAGCTGAAGCGGACACCTCCGCAGTGCCAGGGGATGCGTTGCGGCCGCACGCTTTCCAGGGTCGGGACGACGGGGGCGATCGTCCCGTCGCGACGGAAGGTCAGCTTGTCGATCGTCGTTTCGCGGTGGGTGCCGTCGCCGCCCGGGATGCCGAAGCGGTGGTACGCGAGGTACCAGTCGTCGGTGCCGGGCACCTGCAGCATCGAGCTGTGCCCGGTGCCGAGGACGCCCAGGTGGGCGTCCTTGCTCAGGAGCACGCCGCGGTTGGTGAACGGCCCGGTGGGGCTGGGCGCGGTGGCGTAGCCGACGCGGTAGTCCGGGCTGCGGGTGTCGTCGATGGACCAGCTGAGGTAGTACGTGCCCTTCCGTTCCACCGTGAACAGGCCTTCGCGGAAGCCGTCGAGGCCGGTCAGGCGGGTGATCTTCGCCGGGTCGTAGGACACCATGTCGTCGTTCAGCGGGACCACGTAGGCGTTGCCGTTGCCCCAGTACAGGTACGGCTGTCCCGTGTGGTCGATGAACACCGCCGGGTCGATGGCCTGGCCGCCGTCGGGGTTCTTCGCGATCAGCGGCTTGCCGGAGTCGACGAACGGCCCGGTCGGGGAGTCGCTCACCGCGACGCCGATCTTGGCCTCGGCGCAGAAGTAGAAGTAGTACTTGCCGTTGTGCTGGGCGATGGTCGGCGCCCAGGCGTTCTTGTCCGCCCAGCCGACGTCCTTGCCGAGGTCGAGGATGACGCCCTCGTCCTTCCAGTCGACGAGGTTCTTCGACGACCACGCGGAGAACTTCGTGCCGCTCCAGCCGTCGAAGCCGTCGGTGGTCGGGTACAGGTAGTAGGTGTCGCCGAACGCGACGATGTTCGGGTCGGCGTTGTAGCCCGGCAGCACCGGGCTGCGGGTCTCGTGCGCCTCGACCGTCCACACGCGACGGTCGCCGCCCGCGCCGGTGACCGTGAACTGCTTGGGCGAGCTGAGGTTCACCGGCTTTCCGTTGTCCGGCTTGATGGTCGCGCCCGGCGCGAGGGTGAATTTCGGCGCGAGCCGCCGCAGGTCGGTGCCCGGCTTGACCGGTAGCACGACCGTCCCGGCGCCCGAGTCGACCACGGCCGGCGTCTTGAGCGCGTCGAGCTGCACCGAGCGGATCGCGGTGCTGTTCGACGGGAGCGTGGCGACCTCGGTCCCGGACAGCGCCCGGGCGTAGAGCCGCACGTCCTTCATCTTGCCGGTCAGCGTCTTGTCGCTCGCGTACACCGACCGGCCGAGGTAGTTCGCCGCGGTGACGCCGCCGCCGAGGTCCGACGGTTTGATGGTGGCGTTCGCGTTGCGGCCCACTTCGACGCCGTCCAGGTAGAGCACCTCGACGCCGTCGCCGACGGTCAGGGTCACGTTCTTCCACACCCCGCGCGGCAGCCCGCCGCCGGCGTCCGCCCCCTGCTCGGTGGTCCAGTTGCCGGTCGCGATGGCGCCGCGGAACCCGCCGCTCGCGGTGCCCCCGGTGGTGAACAGGTAGCCGTTGCCGGTGCCGTCCTTCGCCGTGTTGCCCAGGCCCCACAGGAAGTACGGCGTCTGCTGGTTCGGATCGACCAGGACGTCGGCCGACACGGTCGCCGCCGGCGCGCCGGTCAGCAGATTGTTCGGCAGCTGGACATGCCCGTTCTTGCCGCCGAAGGCCAGCGAGCCGTCGCTCCAGCTGACGTCGCCGGCCAGGGCGCCGTCGTAGCCGTGGCCGGTGGTGTCGGTCGCGACCGTGCCCGACTTCGCGTCGAGCGGCCAGTGCGCGACCAGGCCCTTCGCGTCGGCCTTGACCGGCGCCGGGGGCGCGCTCAGCCGGTTCATCTCGGCCTGCGTGACCGGCAGGACGGTGCCGTGCCGCGGCGACGCGGGCAGGTGCGCGCCGGCCGACATCGTCCAGTGGCCCGAGTTCAGGTCGGTGGTCTCGAACGGGACGTAGCCGCGGCCGCCGAACTCGTCGATGAACAGGTACCACTTGTTCTCGGTGTTCGACTTGAACCCGGTGGGTCCTTCGCCTGCGGAGAGGCCGGGGCTGGTCGCGGTGGCCTTGCCGATGCAGTCGGCGACGAAGCCGTAGTGCGGGTCGAGCAGGTCGGTGGCTTTTTCCTCGGTGATGAACTTGCTGCACGGCGTCGACGAGGTGTTGTTGCGCTCGTCCTTGGTGAAGCGGTAGTAGGTGTCCTGGTTCTTGATGACCGTCGAGTCGATCACCGAGTAGCCCGGGTCGATCCACACCTGCGGCGCGCTGAAGGTGACGAAGTCGCGCGTGGTCGCGTACATCATCCGGTTGTAGGAGTCACCGGTGTGGTTCGGGTCGTTCTCGGCGTAGAGCTTCGACGCCCAGTAGACGACGTAGGTGCCGCGCTTGGCGTCCCAGAACGCTTCCGGCGCCCAGGTGTTGCCGGCGGTCGGCGGCGAGACCTGCACGCTGCGCTGGCGCGACCAGTGGGCCAGGTCGGTGGACTCCCAGACCATGATCGACCGGCTCCCGGTCCGCTGCGCGGCGTCCCACCCGCGGCCGGCGTAGATCCGCAGATCGGTGGCCAGCAGGTAGAACTTGTCGCCGTCGGGCGAGCGCAGGATGAACGGGTCGCGCACGCCCAGTTCGCCGAGGCTCGACTTGAGGACGGGCTGGCCGTTGTTGAGCTCGCTCCAGTTCAGCGGGTCGTTGCCCTTGCTGAGGGCGGAGTAGATCTGCTCGCCGTTGGAGGTGCCCTCGCCGGTGAAGTAGAAGAAGCTGTAGCCGGCCAAGGGTTCCTGGACCGGCTTGGGGACGACGGTGGCGGTGAACTTCCGCGTGGTGCTTTCGCGGTCCCGGCTGAGTTTCGCGGTCAGGACGACTTTCGCGGGCGCGGCGCCGGTCGGCGGCCGGGTCACCTCACCCGTCGGCGTGATGACCCCGGGAGCGGACGACGTCCAGCTGACTTTCGTCCCGTCCGGCCCGGCGCCCGGCAGCGTGAGATTGCCGCGGACATCGTCGATATCGGGCACGGAGAGGGCGCTGGCGGCGGCGCGCAGAGCGGTGCCGGTGTCGGAGGGCGGCGCGGCACCGGCACCGGTGCTGCCCAGGGGCACGAGTGCGGCCGCGACGGCCAGCACAACGCCGAAACGGCGCGGGGAGAACAACTTCATCGTTGTCGGTTCCTTCGGGGGCGCGTCGGGGACCAGCGCATGTTAACGTTAACATGATCCGGGGTACGCTGACTTTAGGTCGGTCTCGCCCGGTGGTCAAGGGCCGGAAGACCGGTCGCGGCGGGCTCGATGCTTCGCGGTCACGAGGTGGATTGAGATGACAACGGTGTCGTCCAGCGGTGTCCGGGGTGATTCCCTGCGGCTGGCGGCAAGTCGGCGACATCGATCCGGCATGGCGGATATTCGCCATCCGATCGATCGGCCGGCGGCTCATGTTCGAGTTGTTTCCCGCTGTGATCCTGTCATTGACAAAGACCACCCCGCAGCTTCTCCGGGGTGGCCTTTGCGGTCTTGTGTCGACTTGCGGCTAGTTTCCGGTGTTGCCGCCGCCGCTGCTGCTCGTGCCTTTGTCATTCATGATTGATTGAGGTCCTCTCTGGGCGCGAGCGCCCCTGTTCGAATCAAGAAGCCGGCCAGGAGAAAGCGACGCCGTAGTTGTCGCGGGGGTGGCAACGTCCCGTAAAAGTGTGTTCCACGTTGCCATCGGCGATCGGCAGCCTACGCGGGTCACCCCGAGGGGGTGGTGTGAGTCGCTGTCGCTCGGTTTGTTCGGCATACCACCAGCACGCCGCAGGCAGTTCCGCGTCGTCGAATCTGATCCGGATGGTCAGGCCGGAAACGGGAACGTGCCCGTGGAGAAGGCGTCCCGGTGCGATGCCGTGGTGATCCACCTCGACGTTGACCCAGCGCCGTTCCTCCGTGATGTGATCATCGATTGCCTCGGAGACGAAGAAATGACTTTCGTTCCGCAGCAAAGGCCGAGGGAATCGCAGTTTTGTGACCAGCGATTCCCCGGTGCGAGAGAGTACCGGGTCGTCCAGGCGGCAGTTCCAGAGGGGTCGGACTGGGATGTTGGAAGGATGATCGGACCAACCGGTGAGGGCCCGGGCGAAGTACCCGTCGACACCGTCTTCCCGTGCGGTCACCAGTCGTTCGGTGATGCGCCGGTAAGCGGTCTTGTGCCGCATGAAGACGGTGGTGACGAACAGTATCAAAAACACCGGCTGGGCGCCGTCGGTGGGCGAACGGAAGCCGGCCGTCGGGTCCGCCGACCATGTATCGGCCGCTGGAGCTTTGTCATCGAAGCCGGCTTCCCTTGAGCGGGCGAGGGCCAGGTAAGGCTCCCAGCCGCCGGGATCTCCGGCGAGCCGGACGAGGTGGTCCCGGATCATCGGGGCCAGCTTCTGTGCCACGCCGTCTCGCCAGGCACGATGCATCGGTGTCGTCGTGGTCGGTCGCGGATCGCCGAAGACACCCGGCAACGCCAGTAGTTGGCTGAACCGGGCTTCCAGTGTCGACTTCCACGGTTCGGTGATTTCGGCCCGTCGCTCCAGGCGGAATGCGGCGTGGAGGGCGTTCCGGCGTCGCGATTCCCCGTTCGAGCCGATCCGGTTCACCGTGTGGATGATCAGGCCCCAGACGGCGAGGGCCCGCACCTCCGGCGCGCTCCCGCCCAGCGCAGCGGTGGGCGCGATCAGGGGCTCGAGCCGTACCGCCGATTCGCTTCTCGGGTCTCTGACGGCGTGCTGCAGGAGGGCGAGTGGCTGGGCGTGCCGTCTGGTCGCCAGCCAGCGCAGCGCTGCTTCGATCTCCGTCGCCGCGGTGGATGAAGGGTCGTGCCGCGAGCCTGACGGGTCGGTCACGGTTCCTCCGGTGGTGAAGCCGGGCGGCTTCGGCGGCCAGGGCCGACGACGTTGGGCAAGCCCAGGCGACGGTCGGCGAGCGTCGGCCGGGCTCCGGCGGAGAGAAACCACACATGGCCACGAAAGGTTCCAGGTGGCCGGGCGGTTCCGTGTCCTGCCGTCCTTACCGTGAAGTACGCACAGTACCGGAAGAGTCGACCGGCCGACCGGAGTTGTTACGGGGTTTTCTGGGACCGGTGGCCGCCGCGAGGGACGAGAGGACCCGTTGAGATGAGCAAGAGCGCCAATCCGTCCAAGGCCAACGGGTCACGTCAGCCGGGGAAGAACCGGATCACGGTCGCGCTGGACGTGATCAAGGGGATCATGGTCGGCACCGGGACGCTGTACCTGACCACCGGCTCGATCGTCGTGACGGCGATCGGTGCGGTCATCGCCGTTCTGGGCGGCCTGTACCTGGTGGCACGGTGAACGAAGCCCCGGTCTACCCCGCGTCGGCGAGCCGCCGGGCGATCTCCCCGGCCGGGTAAGGCGTCTTCCGGCTTTCCCCGTGCAGTGCCACGTAGAACTCGTTCACCACGGCCGCGACCGGCGCATACCGGCTCAGCAGTTCCGCCTCCGCCGGCGGGAGGCCGGGCACCACCCGGCCCGCGGCGCACTCCCGGACGAAGGCGTGCCGGAGGCGGTAGTCCGGCTCCTCGACGAGCTTCCGGACGATCGTGTTGACGAGGTGGGTCAGCACGTACGCCCGGTCATGGGTTGCGTGGGTGGCGAGGAACTCCGCCTCCGCGGCCGACAGCTCGAATTCCGGGAACACCGCCAGGCCGAAGTCGGTGAGGTACAGCCGTTCGCCGTCGGTGAGGGTGTTCGTGAAGTGTGCGTCGAAGTGCTGGATGCCCTGGGCCGCCAGGAACTCCGTGATCCCGCGGAGGTCCCGGTGGGCCAGGCCGAGGTCGCCCGGGCGGTCGTCGAGCCACTGCGCGAGGGTGTGCGGGATGTGCTCCAGGAACAGCACCAGGTCCGCGGTCGCGCTGTCGAGGGCTTCGAGCCGGCGGCGCACGCCCGGGTCGTCGTGCCAGAACGCGATGTCCCGCGCCCGGTCCGTGCGAGGGCGCGGCAGGCCCGGCAGGACGCGCCAGTGGTGCAGCAGCGGGAAGTTCTCGCACTGTCCTGTTCGGACCCAGTCGTTCGCGCGGCGGTGCGCGGCCAGCTCGCGCCACGCCCCGCCGCCCGCCGAACCGACGCCGTAGTGGAACCACGGGGGCAGGCCGTACAGGTCGGCCGTCGACCCCTCGTGGCGCCGCTCGACGTCGGTGAGGGCGACCCGCTTGACGAAGACGGGCTCGCCGGCCACCGCGAGCTCCCAGGTCGACCCGCCGATTCCGCGGCCGAGCGGGCGGGCGGCGGTCAGGACGTCGTCGGATGCCCCGGCGAGGGCTGCGGCGATCCGGTCGTGGCGGGCCAGCCTGGTCATACCCCGACCGTACTCAGGGGCGGACCACCGTGAGGGCCAGGCGCCTCGGGCCGGTCGCCGCGTGGTCGAGCGCGGCGGCGATGTCGTCGAGCGGAAACTCCGTCACGGCGAACTGGCCGAGGTCGAGCAGGCCCGCGCGGGCCAGGGCGATCAGGCCCGCGGGCGCCGTTCGCGGGTGCATCCACTGGCCGCGCAGCGTGATGCTGTTGCGCATGAGCCAGCGGTACGGCACGGCGAGGTCGTCGCCGACGCCGCCCATCAGCACGATCCGGCCCCGCTCGCGGACCGTCATCGCCGCCGCGAGCACCGGGGCGGGGCCCGCCGACGGTGGCAGCAGGTCGAGGACGACGTCGATCGGGCCGGGGGCACCGCGGCGCAGGCTGTCGCCGCCGGTCAGGGGCACCGTCCGGACGCGGCTGCCGAACCGGCTTTCCAGGTCCGCCAACGCGGCCGCGTCGCGGCCGGGCGCCACCACGCACGCCGCGCCCATGGCCAGCGCAACCGCGACGGCCGCGCTGCCGAAGTGCCCGGTCGCCCCGCTCACCAGCACCGTCTCCCCGGCGCGGAGACCGGCCGCCAGGAGGCCGCCGTACGGAACCAGGCACACGGTGAGAGCGGCCCAGCGAGCGGCTTCGGCCGGGTCGACGGGCCCGAGCGGGACCGCGTTCTCCGTCGGGACGAGCACCTGCTCGGCGTACGCGCCGTGGCCGTAGTGCCGCTGCAGGAAAAGACCGCCGTCGCCGCGGCCGCTGAGCCCCTGGAGGGTGATGTCCGGGGTCAGCGCGTCGTCGCGGGACCGGATCGCCGGATCGCAGAGCACCCAGTCGCCGGGGGCCAGCCGGGTCGCGTCAGGTCCGGTCGCGCGCACCCGGCCGACCGCGCCGGCGCCGGGGACGACCGGCAGCGTCAGCTGGTAGTTGCGCTCCCCGCGGAACACCTCCGCCGCGTACGGCAGCACCGGTGCCGCGACGACGTCGACGAGTACTTCGCCCGTGCCCAGCACCGGCGCCGGAACGGTGTGCAGGGCCAGTGGTTTGCCGAATTCTTCGAGGACCGCGGCCTTCATTTCGCTCATGACCATGATCGTCGGACGAACCGGGGACCGCATCCAGCCCTGGTATCATCCTGGGATCGGAGAGTGCCACGCGGAGGTCGTCATGCCGGACGCGGCCCGGGCCGGGCTGGGGGAGTTCCTGCGGTCCCGGCGCGAACGGCTGAGCCCCGCCGCGCTCGGGCTGCCGGACCGGCGACGGCGGCGGACGCCCGGGCTGCGCCGCGAAGAGGTCGCCGAACTGGCCGGCATCGGCGTCGACTGGTACATCCGGCTCGAACAGGGCCGCACGGTCAGCCCGTCGTCCGAAACGGTCGAGGCCCTGGCGAGCGCCCTGCGCCTCGACGCCACCGAGCGGGCCCACCTGCGCGAGCTGGCGCTGAACCCGGCCCGGACGGCGTTCACCCTCGAGCGGGTCCCCGAGGCCACCCGGCGGCTCGTCGAAAGCCTGGCCGAGCCCGCGTACGTCACGGGCCGCCGCTGGGACGTGCTGGCCTGGAACCGCGCGGCGGACGAGCTGTTCGGCGATCTCGGCGCCCAACCGGAAGCCGACCGGAACATCCTGGTCTGGCTGCTGCTCGGCGAGCGGGCCCGGCGCTTGTTCGGCGACGGCTGGGCCGCGCAGGCCCGGCACGTGGTCGCGCAGTTCCGCGCCGCGCACGACCTGTGGGCCGGTGATCCCGCGTTCACCGGGCTGGCGGCCCGGCTGCAGGCCGGCTGCCCGGAATTCGCAACCTGGTGGGGCCGGCACGACGTCGGCCACAGTGGACCCGGCCGCAAGACGCTGTACCTGCCGGAGTCGCGGGAGTTCGACTACGCGACCTTCCAGGCCGCCGAGGATCCGGCGCTGCGCTTGACGATCTACGCGCCCACCAGGGGCAGGTAGACCTCGTCGACGAGCTCGACGAGCACGTCGTCGTCCACTGTGGTCAGTCCGCGGGTGAGGAACTCGTTGCGCAGCAGCACGAGCGCCACGGTGGCGACGCGGGGGTGGCGGGCCCCGGGGCGTGCTTCGCCACGCGCGACGGCTCGTTCGACGATCGCGAGCCAGGGTTTCGTGCCGCCTTCGGCAGCCTGCTGGTGCAGCTGTTCCCGCAGCTGCGGCTCGTCGCCGACACCGGTCAGGAGCCCGCGCAGGACCCGGGCGGCAGGGGAGGTCTGGCCGCAGTTGATCGCCCGCAGCAGGCCCAGTGCGTCGTCGCGGAGGTTCCCGGTGTCGGGCGGTTCGAGGGTGTCCGCGGCCAGGTGCCGGTAGGCGGCGACGCCGAGCGCGGCGCGGTTCGGCCAGCGGCGGTAGATCGCGTTCTTGTTGGTGCCGGCGCGCTGGGCGACCCGTTCCATGGTCAGGCCGGGGTAGCCCGCTTCGGCGAGCTCGTCCGCGGCCGCACGCAGGATCGCCTCCTCCAGTTCGGTGCCCCGGCGCCGGGTCTTCGTCATGGGACCACTCTACGGTACGGTACGGACCGTACCTTAATGACTGGAGGAGACCATGCGAGCCAAGGGCATCGGCTACGACACGGGACTGGCACGCGGCGGCCAGTTCAACCGCCCGTTCGACCCGGACCTGGTCCGCCGCGAGCTGACGATCATCCGCGACGAGCTGCACTGCACGGCCGTCCGGCTGATCGGCACCGACCTCGACCGCATCGAATCCGCCGCCGGCGCGGCCGCGGCACTCGGGCTGGAGGTGTGGTTCTCGCCGTTCCCGTGGGACCGCACGCCGGAGGAGATCCTGGACCTCCTCGCCGACGGCGCGGCCCGGGCCGAACGCCTGCGCGCCGCGGGTGCCGAGGTCGTGTTCGTCACCGGCGCCGAGCTGAGCCTGTTCAACCACGGCTTCCTGCCCGGTGACGACATCCCCGCGCGGGTCTCGCACCTCATCGCGTCACCGGAGCTGCGCGAGAGCCTTCCGTTGCGGGTCAACGAGTTCCTCGCTCGCGCGGTCGAGGCGGTGCGCGCCCGCTTCGGCGGCCGCGTCACGTACGCGGCGGTTCCCCTGGAGCAGGTCGACTGGGCGCCCTTCGACATCGTTTCGGTGGACGCCCATCGCTCCAAGGAGGTCGAGCACCTCTACCGCGAGGGTGTCCGGAGCCTGGTCGCGGCGGGCAAGCCGGTCGCGATCACGGAGTTCGGCGTGACGCCGTACCGCGGCGCGGCGGACCTGGGCGCCCGCTGCGGCGAAATCCTCGAGTACGAAGGCGACACCCCGGTCCGGCTGAACGGCGAGTACGTCCGGGACGAGGAGGAGCAGGCCCGCTACCTGCGCGAACTCGTCGCGATCTTCACGGAAGAGGGCGTCGACGCGGCCTTCGCCTGCACGTTCGTGTGCTATGGGCTGGTGCACCGGGCCGATCCCCGGGCCGACCTGGACATGGCGAGCTGGGGGGTGGTGAAGGTGCTGGAGGACGGGACGGGGCAGACGTACCCGGGCGTTCCGTGGGAACCCAAGGCGGCCTTCGGCGCGCTGGCGGACTGCTACGCCTGAGCCAGGAACTCCGCCATCGCGTCCGTCAGTTCCGGGCTGCTCATGGCCGTGAAGTGGTCGCCCGGCACCCGGGCGAACCGGCTGTCCGGGAGGGCCGCGGCGAGGGCGTCGGCGGTGGCGTGGCCGTCGTCCTCGTCGCCGACGAGGACCAGGGTGGGCGTCGTGATCCGGTGCAGGTCCGGCGTCGGCACGTGGGTGCCGAGGACGTGCCGCAGGGCCACCGGATCCCCGCCGCCCTGCCGGAGCCAGTACGCGGGCGACCCGGGTTCGACGGGCTCGCCGTCGGTCAGCGCGCGGTGGTAGGTGCCGGTGCGGGACGTCGTGCGCTGCACGGCGTCGAGCCCCTGGCCCGCCACGATCGCGCGGCCGGGGCGGGCCCCGCGGGCGAGCAGGCGCAGCACCACCCGGCCGCCGTACGAGTAGCCGCCCAGGTCGTACTCGCCTTCCTCGACGCCGAGGTGGCCGAGCAGGGCGAGGCCGTCGTCGGCCAGGATGTCGGGAGGGTACGCCGACGGGTCGTGCGGGGCCGCGCTCGCGCCGTGGCCGCGCAGGTCCGGGAGGATCACCCGGTGCCCGCGGTCCGCGAGCGCCGCCGCCGGGCCGAGCCAGTCGCGGCCGGAGCCGGTGAACCCGTGGAACAGCACCAGTGCCCGCCCGCGGCCGAGTTCGCGGTAGGCGAGCTCCCGGCCGTCGCCGGCCCGGAAGTTTTCCATGCCGCCCAGCCTACAGCCGTCTGATGATTTCTTGGCGAACCACGGTGCTAACTGGGTCGGCATTGACATCGAGCGGTTGGCCTTCTAACTTCATAGCGCAAGACATCGGATGTCCAGCCCGGTTTGCCGGGTCCGTCCGCCGGCCGATGTGCACCCCTGCTCGCCAGGAAGGACACACCGACGATGCCGGAATTCCCCCGCCGGACGGCCCTGCGTTCGCTCGCCGTCTCGGTCCTCGCCGTCCCGATCGTGCTGGGCACGGCCGTGCCCGCCCACGCGGCCCCGCTGTGGCACCCCGACCCCGCCACCGACGGCCTGAAAGCCTTCGAGGGCATCGAAGCCGACCGCGGCAACCACCACCCCGACCGCAAGTACGTCGTCGTCGAAGGCGACCACTACCGGTTCAACATCTGGAAGGACGACCGCGACACCACCGGTGGCGGCGACCGCCAGCGCACCGAGTCGAAAGGCATGGTGCAGAACGGTTCCACGCTGAAGATGCACAATGGCGAGACGTGGACGATCTCCTACGAGATGTACATCCCGGCGTCGCTGCACGGCACCAGCAAGTTCACCCACATCTTCCAGACGAAGACGCCGTCGACCAACGGCGGCCCGTGGGTGACGCTGGACCTGACCCGCAGCGGCAGCAAGGAGATGCTCAACGCGCGCGCCTACGCCAACTCGGGTTCCCCGAGCATCGCGGCCACGGACCTGTCCCCGCTGCGGGACAAGTGGATCACGATCGAGTGGACGTTCACGCCGGGCTCGAAGGGCAAGGCCGCGTGCGTCATCCGCAACGGCACGGGATCCGGCGCGCCGGTCGCCGCGCAGGGCAGCATGAGCAACGTGAACATCCCCGACCAAGGCGACTACGTCCGCCCGAAGTGGGGGATCTACCGGTCGGTCGAGAGCGCGTCGTCCGACATCCTCGACACCTACCTGCTGTTCCGGAACTACACGGCGGCGCGCAAGTAGCCGTGGCGAAGGCCGCCGGTCCGGGGTGACACTGGCGGGATGAAGGTCGTCGGCGGGCAGTGGAGCACCTCCCGCCCGTCGACGGCCTCACCGCCCCCCGTGCGCCGCGGCCCGCTGCTGGTCACGGCCGTTTTCGCCGCGCTCGGCGGCGCCCTGATCCCGGCGGCCGCGGTCCCCGCCCTCTGGCGGATCTGGCAGCTGTACGCGATGTTGTTCGGCGCCGTCGCGGCCGTCGAGCTCGTCGCCGTCGTCGCGGTGACCGGGTGGCCGACACGCAGGACGGCGCACTTCGCCGCCCTCACGGCGTTCGCCGGGCTCGCTCTCTGGGTGCTCAGCAGGCCGCTGGGGCTGCTGACGCGGTTCGACCCCTGGCAGCCCGCGGACACGGTGGCCGGGTTCACCGACTGGGTGGCCGCCGGGCTGCAGGTCGTCGCGGTGCTCGGGTTCCTGTTCGTGGCCCGGCGCCGGGCGCACCCGCGCCCGTCGGCGCTGCGGCGGGTTTCGGCGTGGATCGCGCTGTTCCCGGTGCTCGTGCTGGTCATCGTGACCGGCGCGGCGGGCACGCTCGCCGCGGGGGACGGCCTCACCGGCACCAGCGCCTCGACGCTGCTCGACAGCGGCCCGGGCACGGTCGAATACTGCCGTCCCGACGGGATCCCGCTGGCGATGGACATCTCCCGGCGGCCGGGCGGGCCGCCGGCTCCGGTGGTGCTCTTCCTGCACGGCGGCGGGCTGGTCTTCGGCAACCGCAAGCCCACCGGCCCCGGCGCCCTGCTCGGCGGCGCACGCTCCGGCCCGCTGCGCGACGAGCTGACGGCCCGCGGGTTCGCGGTCGCCGCGATCGACGTCCGGCTCACCCCCGCGGCACCGTGGCCGGCCCCGCTCGCCGACGCCCGGTGCGCAGTGCGGTTCCTCAAGGCCAACGCGGCCGCCCTGGACGTCGACCCCGCCCGGATCGCGGTGTGGGGCACCGGCACCGGCGGCACCCTGGCGTCCCTGCTCGGCGTCGACCGCGGTCCGGACACCGGCCAGTATCCGGGCCGGGACAGCACGGTCCGCGCGGTGGCCGCGGTCGCGGCCCCCGCGGACTTCGGCCTCGCGGGCCTGGACCCGCTCACCCGCGCCTCGATCCTGCTCGCGCTCGGCCGGTCACCCGCCACCCTGCAGGCGGCGAGCCCGCTGGCGCACGCCGGCCCGGGTGCCCCGCCGTTCCTGCTCGACGGCGGCCGGAAGTCAGGCGAGTTCGCGGCCCGGCTGCGCGCGGCCGGGGTTCCGGTGACCGAGGGCCCGGTGTCCGATCGCGACACCGCCGCGTTCTTCGCCGCGGCCCTGCGCTGAGGACTTGCGCTGGAGCGCGCTCCAGGTCCTAGCGTGGGGGCACGCCGACCACGTCAGGAGCACGTTCCCATGGAACTCGGTTTCCACCTTCCCATCTTCGACATCGACGGCGGGACCACCGCCATCGCCGGTGAGCTCGCCCGCGTGGGCGCCGCGGCGGAAGAGGCCGGGGCGACCTGGCTGTCCTTCATGGACCACTACTTCCAGATCGAGCCCACCGGCCTGCCCGCCGAGGCGCACATGCTGGAGGGCTACACCACGCTCGGCTACCTCGCCGCGCACACGTCCCGGATCGACCTGGGCCTGCTCGTCACCGGGGTGACCTACCGGCACCCGGGGCTGCTCGCGAAGATCGTCACCACGCTCGACGTCCTTTCCGGCGGCCGGGCCACCCTCGGCATCGGGGCCGCCTGGTTCGAGCGCGAGCACCGGGGGATGGGCGTGCCGTTCCCGCCGGTCGCCGAGCGGTTCGAGCGGCTGGAGGAGACCCTGCGCATCTGCCGGCAGATGTGGGACCCGGCGGACAACGGCCCGTTCGAGGGCAAGCACTACCAGCTGGCCGAGACGCTCTGCTCGCCACAGCCGATCAACCGGCCCAAGGTGCTCATCGGCGGCGCCGGCGAACGCAAGACGCTGCGCCTGGTCGCCCAGTACGGCGATGCGTGCAACCTCTTCGCCAGCTCGCCGTCGGACGTCGAGCACAAGCTGGACGTGCTGCGCCGCCACTGCGACGACGCCGGCCGCGACTACGACAGCATCCGCAAGACGATCCTCGCCAACAACCCGCGTCCGACGCCGGAAACCCGCGACGAGTTCGTCCGCTCGATGGCGGACTACGCGAAGCTCGGCGTGCAGGCGGCGATCGTCACGCCGACGACCGGCTCGCCCGCGGCGTGGATCGAGGGCATGGCCCCGGCGGTGCCGCAGCTGGCCGAACTCGGCTAACCGGCCAGGATCCGCGCGGTGACCAGCTCCGGTCGCTGCAGCGGCAGGGCGTGCGTCGTCCGCGGCACGATTTCGACGTCGAACAGCGGGTTGAGCTCCCGCACCCGCTGTTCGACGTCCCGCACGGCGTGGAGCACGCTGCGTTCGGCCAGGACGAGCCGGACGGGGACGGTGATCGCGCGCAGCTGCTCGTCGGTGAACAGGTACTCCCGCGGGTGGTGGGCGCGGTACTTCAGGCCGCCGAACAGCAGCGGACGGAAGGTGCGCCGGACCGCCGCGCGGGGGCGGGGGTCGAACCAGGTGGCGATTTCCCGCACGCTCCACCGGATGAAGCTCCACCCGATCGGCGCGAAGCCGGGTGGCTCGATGGCGACCACGCTCGCGATCCGGCCGGGGCTGCGGGCGGCCAGGGTGAGGGCCAGCCACGCGCCGCGGGACACCCCGGCGAGCAGGAACTTCTCGTGGCCGAGGCCGTCGAGGACGTCCTGGAGCCAGTCGGCGCAGTCGTCGCCGGTCTCGGTCGGCCGCGTCTGGCGTGACCGCCCGGGTTCGCCGATCGTGTCGACGGCGTACACCCGGTGGTGCGCGGCCAGGTCGGCGACGTGCGGGTACCACGACAGCGACGTGCCCATGGCGCCGGACAGCAGCACGATCGGCGGGCCTTCGCCGCTCGCCCGGACGTGGGTCGGCCCGTAGCGCGTGCCGACGTCGAGATCTCGGGCCGGCACCGGCCAGCGGGCGGCGATCCGGTCGTAAGCGGCCAGGTACCGCTCTTCGCTGCGGGCGTTCTTGAAACTGCCGATCATGAATCCCTCCCCAGGTTTTCATAGTGCAGATGCACGATAACAGATCGTGGTCGGGTGTGGCAGGGTGAACCCGTGCCGAAACGCGTGGACCACCAGCAGCGCCGTCGGGAGATCGCGGAGGCGCTGTTCCGGGTCGCCGCCCGGGGCGGGGTGCCGGCGGTGACGCTGCGTGCCGTCGCCGCGGAGGCCGGGATCTCGATGAACCTGGTGCAATACTACTTCCCGGCCAAGGACGACATGCTGCGGTTCGCCTGGCGGCGGATGGTGGAGCTGAGCGTCGAACGGGCGACGGCCGAGGTCGGCCGCGCGCTGGAGAGCGGCGACGAGCGTGCGGTGGTGCGGGCGTACCTGGCGGCGGTGCTGCCGTCCGACGAGCGCACCCGGCTGCTGGCCGCGGTCCAGATCGCGTACTTCGCCGCCGACGTCACCCGCGGCGGCCCGCATCCGGACGAGGAAGCGTTGCTGCCCCATCTGGTGCGCGGGCTGGCGGAGCAGATCTCCTTGGCGCAGCGGGGAAACCGCGTCAACCCAGCGCTGGATGCGGACATGGAGGCCGGCGCGCTCGCCACGATGGCCGCCGGCCTGGTGACCGGAATCCTCGGGGGAGCTTACACCGCCGAAGCGGCTTTCGCTCTCGTCGACTACCGGATCGCGCAGCTGTTCCGTCCATAAAGGACTGTGAACCACCCGGCCCGCGGGGCCGTGTGCCCGGGTGAGGTGGCGACCGAAAGGAGGGGCTGATGCCCCACGTGCGCACGGCAGGACGACACCGCAAACCCGCGACGATCGGGCTGGCGGCGCTGCTGGGAGTCGCAGGCGCAACCGCGACGGCCATTGCGTTGACCAGCCCGGCGGGCAACGCGGCGACGGAGAGCTGTGGTGGCCTGGACACGGCGTTGCAGAACAATCTGAGTTTCATCGCGGGCCAGCAGGCCGCCCCGGACGCCCAGTCGCCGGCCCGCATCGCCAACCGCCAGGCGGTGGTCACCCAGCTCCAGCAACGCCGCGAGGCGGCGGGCTGCGCGGGCCAGGTGAAGGCGAACGAGGTGGTGGCCCAGTGCGCGGCCATCGCCGAAGCGGCCGAAGCGGCGGACGCCAAGGCGGAACAGGACGGCGGGATGGCCGCCGGGAAGAGCGCGGCCGGCCGGCAGAAGGGCATGGCGGGCAAGAAGAACGCGGCGGCCGGCAACGGCGCGGCCGACGAGAACGGCATGGCAGGCAAGAAGAACGCGGCATCCGACGAGAACGGCATGGGTGCCGAGAAGAACGCGGCGGCCGACGAGAACGGCATGGCCGACGAGAACGGCATGGCCGCGCAGAATGGCATGGCCGCGCAGAACGGCGCGGCCAAGAACGGCGTGGCAGCGAAGAAGGGCGCGGCGGCCGAGAAGGGTGCCGCCGACGAGAACGCCATGGCCGGCCAGCAGAACGCGGCCGATCAGGACGCCGCGGCCGCCTGCGCGGTGGTCCAGAAGTGCCTGGCCCAGGCCGCCGGCATGGCCGACGCCAACGGGATGGCGAACAAGAACGGCAAGGCCGAGGAGAATGGCGCCGCCGACGAGAACGGCATGGCCAACGGGAACGGCATGGGCGGCAAGAACAACGCTTCCGGCCAGAACGGGATGGCCGACGAGAACGGCATGGGCGGCAAGAACAAGGCTGCCGACCAGAACGGGATGGCCAACGGGAACGGCATGGCCGACCAGAACGGCATGGCCGCTCAGGAAGGCGCCGCGGATCAGAACGGCATGGCCGCCCAGAACAAGGCGTCCGACCAGAACGGCATGGCTGCCGAGAACCAGGCCGCCGGCAAGAAGGGCAAGGCCGGCAAGCAGGAAGCCGCCCAAGCGGAGCAGAACGGCATGGCCGCCCAGCAGAACGCGGCCGATCTCTCCGCGCAGGACTGCGCGGCCGTCCTGGACTGCGTCTCCCAGGCCGCCGAGCCCGCTGCCGCGGCGCAGCAGCAGGGCATGGCCGCCGAGGACGACAAGCAGGCCGAGAACAAGCAGGCCGGTGCGGTCGCCGCCCAGTGCGTCGCCGCCGCCGGAACCGGGCGCTGAGCTGCGTTTCCGGCCCGGACCGGGAGACCCCGGTCCGGGCCGGAGCTGCCCCGATCCGGTGACCGGCGGGAACTCCGGCCCGTCGCCGTTCGTTGACCACGGAGAGCGCAGTACCCTGGCGCTCGGAAAACGACCGACGACAGCACGACGAGGCTTCAGTGACCACCGACCCGGCGGCCGAGGACGCTTCCCTGCGCGAGGCGGCCGACGAGCTCGCCGTCGCCGGGCAGCTTCCGCGGTTCCTCCTGATGTACAAGTTCGCCATCGAAGAGCTGATGACGAAGCTGCGGATCCTCAGCGAGGAGTTCGACTTCGTCCACCAGCACGACCCGATCGAGCACATCACGAGCCGGGTGAAGCGGCCCGAGGCGATCAAGGAAAAGGTGCACCGCCGAGGGCTCGGCGGCGACTGGGTCTCCGCCGCCCACGTGCTCGACGACATCGCCGGGATCCGGGTGGTCTGCCCGTTCGTGTCCGACGTCTACGAGGTCGCGCGCATGCTCACCGCGCAGGACGACGTCGAGCTGCTGCGCACCAAGGACTACATCACGAGCCCGAAGGCGAACGGCTACCGCAGCCTGCACCTCATCGTCCGCATCCCGGTGTTCCTCTCCGACCGCGTCGAAAAGGTCAAGGTCGAGGTGCAGCTGCGCACGATCGCCATGGACTTCTGGGCGGCGGTCGAGCACAAGCTGTCGTACAAGTACCGCGACAGCGTCCCGCCCGACTTCGCGGGCGAGCTGGCCGCAGCGGCGCGGACGGCGGCCGACCTCGACAGCCGGATGGCCGCCCTGCACGAGCGGATCCGCTAAGGCTCAAGAGCGTCGAGCAGGATCCCCAGCCCGAATTCGAACTCCGCTTCGTGGTCGCACACGGCCAGGAACGGCGCGGCCGCCGCGACAGCGGGCAGCCCGGAGCCTTCGAGCTCGGCGAGCCGGTGCGCGCCGCTGAACGTCGGCGCCGCCTCGACCTCGCGCATCAACGTGCCGAAGAGGAACGCCAGCACCGCGCGCAGCCCGTGCACCGCGCGGTCGGGCGGGAAACCCGCCGCGAGCAGCGGCGCGAGCACCGCCTCCACCGGCGTCAGCGCCGTCATCGACGCCAGGCGGCGGCTGAGCACGAGCGGCGCGGCCCGCGGGTGGCCGAGCATCGCGGCCCGGAAGCCGTGGGCCAGCGCGGACATCGTCTCCCGCAGGCCCGCGTCCGGCGGCGGCGCCGGGATCGCGGCGAGCAGCACCTCGGCGATCCCGTCCAGCAACGCGTCCTTGCCGTCGACGTGGTTGTACAGGCTCATCGGGTCGACGCCGAGCCGGCGCGCGAGCTTGCGCATGCTCACCGCGGCCAAGCCCTCTTCGTCGACCAGGGCGAGCCCGGCGAGCAGGATCCGTTCGCGCGACAGGACGCTCCGGGGTGGCCGTCCGCGCCGGGTCGTCACGGCGCGAGAACGGCCGGCAGGTTCTCGTACCCGCGCAGGATCCGCGTCGACCGGCGGCGGCCGCCGGGTAGCACGCGCAGCCCGGGGAACCGGTCGAAGATCGTGCGCAGCCCGATTTCGCCCTCCATCCGCGCCAGCGAGGCACCCAGGCAGTGGTGGCGGCCGGCGCCGAACGACACGTGGTCGCGCGCGCCGTCGCGGGTGACGTCGAAGACACCCGGGTCGGCGAACACCCCGGGGTCGCGGTTCGCGCCGGCCAGCACGGTGGTCACCAGCGCCCCGCGCGGCAGCGGAACGCCGGCGACCTCGGTGTCGCGCGTGGCCAGGCGCCCGGTCAGCAGGACCGGCGGGTCGTAGCGGAGCACCTCCTCGACGGCGTTGCCCCACAGTTCGGGCCGTTCGCGCAGCACGGCGAGCTGCCCGGGGTCGCCGGCGAGCAGGGCGATCCCGCTGCCGAGCAGGTTGACGGTCGTCTCGAAGCCGGCCGCCAGCACCAGGCCGGCGGTGGACTTCAGCTCGGTTTCGGTGAGCCCGACCCCGCCGTCGCGGGCGGCGACGAGCTTGCTGAACAGATCGTCGCCGGGGTGCCGGCGCAGGTGGTCGAGGTGTTCGCCGAGCCAGGTGTCGAACTCGGCGAGCGCGGTTTCGACGTCGCGGAAGGTCCGCCAGCCGAGCCCGAGGTCGAGGCTGGGGGCGGCGGCCGCGCCGAGGGACAGCACCTTGCCCAGGTCGGACGGCGGCACGCCGAGGATCTCGCTGATGACCGTCACCGGCAGCAGGCCGCAGTAGGACTCGACGAGGTCCAGCGGGCGCGCGGGATCGAGCCCGTCGAGCAGGCTGTCGGCGATTTCCTGCACGCGGCCGCGCAGCTGTTCGACGGCGCGGACGGTGAACACGCCGGTGACGAGCTTGCGGTAGCGGGTGTGTTCGGGCGGGTTGACGGCGAGCAGCGACGGCGGCCGCACGGGGTGCAGGTGCTCCCCGGACGCCCATTCGGCGAGCCGCCCGAGCGCGGAGCCGTCGGACCCGATGATCCCGACCCGGAAATCGTCGCTGGAGAGCACTTCCCGCACGGCGGCGTGCGTGGTGGTCATCCACCCGAACCGAGTCCGCGCAAGCGGCCCGGCGGCCCGGATTTCCTCGAACAGCCCGAGGAGATCCCGCCCTTCGGCCGCGTCGACGACCATGCGTCCCTGCAGGTCCCCGCGCCGGGCTTCCCGCCGCAGGACGGTCCGGGGCAGCGCGTGGCCGAGGCTCCAGCGCACGACGGGTTTCGTCCAGGCCAGGGCTCCGGTCATGACAGTCCCTCCGGTCGGCGTACCTACAGTGTAGGTTATCGCCGGTCAGGCGGGTTTCCGGATGAGCCCGGTGTACCCGGCGAGGGCGAGGGTGGCGAGCCCCCAGACCGCGGCCTGGATGAGCCAGATCAGCAGGGTGAGCCACTGGCCGGCGGTGGTTTCGGTGTTGAGATCGCACCGGCTACGGACACCGGTGGGGGAGAGCGGAAGGCCCCGGTCGAGTCCGACGCCGATGAGTTCGACGGTGGTGCAGGGGTGTCCTGCGGGTTCGGCGAAGCTGGTCACGCGTTCGGCGGCGTGGTGGGTGCCGTCGGTGATGTGGCCGGCGAGAAGGCCGACGGTGACGGCGGCGAGGAGGGCGATGGCGAGGGCAGCGGCGGTGCGCCGGGCTCGGTAGCCGTAGCCGGCGAGGACGCCCCAGGAGCGGTGGAAGAAGCGGGTGAGACGGCCGCCGATGGCGGCTGAGTCGCGGCGTTGGAGGTCTTGCTGCTGGGTGATGAGGATGTGGCGGGCATTGCCGTCGTGCCCTGCTGCTCGCTCGGCGGCGGCGAGCTTCTGGTATGGCGATGGGGTGTACCACATCGTGTGGAAGCGGATCAGGTGGAGCCACTCCCGCCAGGTGAGGGAAGCCAGCGATCCGAAAGTGAAGTCATCTACGGCGATCCTGGCAGGCCAGAGGCAAGAACGGCCGGTTGGCTGCGGGCAGACGAGTTGCCATGGCAGGAAGACCGGGCTGTCGGTTCGAGCGCCGTTGAGGACGATGGTGATACCGCGGGCGTTGTGGATCCGCTTGGCGGTCAGATCGAGTTGGCCCGTGATCTTCGCTGCGGGCAGGCGAAAAGCCCCGAGTTCGCCGTCGCCCGTGATTCGCGCTCCTTCGAAGGTCAAGTTGTTCCCTACGGTCAGCCGGTCCGCCACGAACCCGGGACCGGATTTGTTCGTGATCAGAACGTTGGTGCAGGTGAGCTGGCTTTCCAGGCGGGCGTTGATCAAGCGAGCTGTCCCCAAGGGGCCGGCGCCGGTGAACCGGGCCCCGCTCAGGAAGGTGTTGTCTTCGACGTGGACACTGTCCGCGGTGAGCGCAGGACCGGATCCGTTGACGACCCAGGCGCCTTCGGCGGTGAACTGGCCCCCGACGCTCGCGCTCGGGATGCGGAGCGTGCCGTCTTCGCCGGCACCGGTGAGCCGGGCGTTCCTCAAGTTCAAGTCATTGCTCACCCGCAGGCCATCCGCCACGACTGCCGGCCCGGACAGATTGGTGATATCAAGTTCGTTGCCGTGCCACTGGCCGTTGATTGTCGCTCCTGACAGACGAAGTGCCCCGTCTTCACCGGCGCCGACGATGCGCGTCTTGGTGAGCAACAGGCTGCTGCCGGTACTGATGTTGTCAGCTGCAATGGCCGGACCGGAGAGGTTGCTGATCACACAGCCTGCGAGTTGGGCTTGGTCGCCGATTCTCGCAGCCAGGATGCGTATCGCACCGTGTCGGCCGGTGCCATCGAACCGTGCGTTCGCCAGCTGCAGGTCGCTGTCGACCTGCAGCCCTTCGGCTTGGAAAGCGGGCCCCGAACTGCTCGACATTCGCGAACCGGTGGCGATCAGCTGTCCGCCGACGTGGGCGTCCAACAGCCGGAGTGCCCCGAGTCCACCGGTTCCATGGATGCGTGCGCGCCGGAGGAGAAGGTCACCGTCGACGTGCAAACGGTCGGCATCGATGGCGGGGCCGAAATCATTGTGCACTCTGAGATCGGTGCAGTCGAGTGCACCGATGTGGGCGCTCCGCAGGAGCAGAGGGCTGAAGGCGCCCCTGTTGACGGCATGCGTCCGGGCCAGGTTCAGCACGCCCTCGATACGGGTCCGGTTCGCGTAAACGTGGTCGATCCGGCATTCGATGCAGGCCAGGTTGGGAATGCGCGCATCGATGGCGGAGAACGAGCCTTTGATCGTGCACCGCGCCAGGTACAGTCCGCACACAGCCTTGACGTGCGACAGATCCAGCTCGCCGCTGATCCGCGCCCCGACCAGCCGCACACCCCGCGGATCCAGCTCCCCGTGCCGCCCCAGCAGCAGCTCCCGGATGAACCGCCCCCGCACCTCCGGCCCGGCGACCACCACCAGGTGCACCGGCAACGCGCTGACCTGCGCAGTCACCCCGCGCCGCGCGCAGTCAAGCAACTCCAGCTCAGGCGCGGTCAGATCACTCAGAACCGGCAGGGGATCTCCACTCACTCCCGCCTAGTCGCGAACCGCCCATCCGCAGTTACCGGCGCCAACAACACCGCCAGCGCCACCAGCTCCGTCAACGCCATCCCGCGCTCCACCAGCCCGAGCGGGATCAACGTCCACCACCGCCCGCCCGACACCGCCGCCACCACGACCGCGCCCAGGATCACCGCGAACCACCCCAGGGACGCCACCGCCAGCACTCGAGCCAGCCAACGGCGTCCCGGCGACGACGGGAACGCCGTCCGCGCCGCCACCAGGACCGCCAGGGGCAACGCCACGAACGCCACCACGCTCGCGATCCGGTGCAGCGTGCCGCCGAAGTCCGCGCGGGAGACCGTGGCCCAGTCCGGCTTGGGGAACGCCACGATGACCAGCAACCCGACCGTCCACAGTGTCCCCAGGATCGCCGCCGGTGCCGGTAATCGCCCTTGGCGGTGCAAAACCGACAGGCCCGCTGCCGAGCCCAGGGCGACCAGGACCACCGCCAGGTCGAACACCCACTTGTGGTCGGACAGGCCGTACTCGCTGATCGTGCGGCGGGTCGCGCTGATCTCGTCCGTCGGCGGGATGACCTGCAGCAGGAGCACCAGGCCCGCGCCGACCACCAGCGCCGCGATGCCGGCCAGGGAGACCGCTCGTCGCGCAGGGATGGTGACCATGGACCGACAGTAGCCGACCGGTGGTTGAACTCCCCGTGAAAAGCCTGGTCAACGTGTACGACTTACGGCGGTTACCGCAGCCGGATTTCCTCCATTATGGTCCCTCGCTACCGGTAGGTCCGTCCTGCCGGCCTCGGTCAAGGAGGTCGCTTCCTGTGGGGAATTCACCAAGACGGCTGGTGATGCTGGCTTCGGCCGTCGCACTGGCCGCAACGTTCGTCGCGCTGCCGGCCGGGACCGCCGGCGCCGCGCAGAACATCCTGCGTGCCGACAAGTCCGTCGCCCGCTCGTGCTTTGCCCAAGTGCTGCCGAAGGGCACTGCGGGCACCGATCGCCGTGAGGTCACGTCCACCGTGGACGGTCTCGTCCAGGCGCGGCTCAAGCCCGCCCAGGGCACCGAAGGCGACTGGGACGTCGCCGTGTTCGACAAGGCCACCGGTGCGGTGGTCGCCGCCTCGGCGGCGTTGCGCACCCACGAACTCGCCGAAAGCTTCGTGAAAAAGGGGCAGGAACTCGTCGTCCAGGGCTGCCGGTACGGCGGCCCGGCCGACCGGGCCCAGCTGGGGATCGACTTCCTGGCGCTGACGCCGCAGGGCACGCCGACCGGCACCCAGCGCGCGGAACTCGTCCGCGTCGAGACGCCGACGCGCGCCGACAAGAACAAGCTGACCGGCCTCGGCCTCGACGTCACCGAAAAGGGCGACGCGACCGGTGTCGAGGTCGTGCTCGCCGGCGACGCCGACCGCAAGACGCTGAAGGACAGCGGCTTCAAGTCGAAGGTCATCGAAGCGGACCTGTCGGCCAAATCGGTCCAGGACGCCAAGACCGACCGCGCGTACGCCGCGACGACGGCCGCGTCGGCGCTGCCGTCCGGGCGCACCAGCTACCGGCACCTCTACGAGTACAACTTCGAAATGAAGGAACTCGCCCGCAAGCACCCGAACCTGGTTTCGGCGTTCACCATGCCGGAATCGACGTGGGAGGGCCGGGACGTCGTCGGCGTCGAGATCGCCACCGACGTCAAGAACACCACCGACGGCAAGCCGGTGAACTTCACCATGGGCGTGCACCACGCCCGCGAGTGGCCGGCCGGCGAGCACGTCATGGAATGGGCGTACGAGCTGGTCAACGGCTACTCGCGCGACGCGGCCATCCGGTCGCTGGTCGGCAAGACGCGCAACATCGTCGTGCCGATCATCAACCCGGACGGCTTCGAGATCTCCCGCGAGGCGGAGCCCAAGGGCGACTTCACCCGCTTCGACTACGAGATGAAGCGCAAGAACTGCAACGTCAGCGACTCGCCGCCGCAGTACGCCACCGGCGTGTGCAAGGCGAACCCGGGCGGCCGCCTGCGCGGCACCGACCCGAACCGCAACTACGCGGGCTTCTGGGGCGGCAACGGCGCCGAGCTGACCTGGAGCGGCGACACCTTCCGCGGGTCCGGGCCGTTCAGCGAGCCCGAGGTGCGGAACGTGCGCTCGATCGTGGCCTCGCGCCAGGTGACCAACCTGCTGACGATGCACACCGTCGCGGCGCTGGTGCTGCGCCCGCCGGGCGTGGCGGACGTCCGCCCGCCGCTGGAGGAGCCGCAGTACAAGGCCCTCGGCGACAAGCTGGCTTCGCGCAACGGCTACACGAGCGAGCCGAGCTGGGCGCTCTACGACACGACCGGCACCACCGAGGACTGGTCGTACTGGGCCACCGGCGGCTGGGGCTTCACCATCGAGGTCGGCGGCAACGGCTTCCACGGCCCGTTCGCCGACAGCGTCGTGGCCGAGTACGCCGGTCTCGCCCCCGCGGCGGGCGCCGGCAAGGGCGGCAACCGCCAGGCGTTCCTGGACATGCTGGGCAACGCGGCCGACCCGCAGCAGCACTCGACGCTGATCGGCTCGGCGCCCAAGGGCTACCAGCTCAAGCTGCACAAGACGTTCCAGACGCCGACGTCGCCGGTGATCCAGCCGGACGGCTCGACCAAGCCGCCGATCTACTACACCGACGACCTGAACTCGAAGTTCACCGCCACCGGCGGGCGCTTCGCCTGGTCGGTCAACCCGTCGACGCGGCCGTACGTGGCCGGCCGGTACGGGCGCGACCCGCAGGGCCCGGCGCAGCAGGGCTTCCCGGTGGCCAACCCGGCGGGCGTGCCGCCGATCAACCAGAACTACCCGGTCGACACCGCGGGTGACTCGTTCACCTTCCACGTCGACGGCCTGCCGAAGGTCGACAACGGGAAGTTCAGCGTCAACATCAACTGGAAGAACACCACGACCGACTGGGACCTCTACGTCTACGACGCGGCGGGCAACCTGGTCAGCTCGTCGGCGAACGGCGGCACGACGTCCGAGCACGCCGTGCTGTTCGACCCGCCCGCCGGCGACTACAAGGCCGTGGTGGTCAACTACGACCAGACCGACCCGAACGCGGTCGACGACTGGACCGGTGACGTGTCGTTCACGTCGCCGATCCCGCCGACGTACGGGACGAAGGAGGCGTACCAGCTGACGTGCTCGTCGCCGAACGGCAAGCTCGTCGGCGTGGCGGACGTCTTCGCCGACCGCGGCCAGACGGTCGACGTCGGCGAGGTCTGCACCCGGTCCGCGCACGCGCAGAAGCAGCGCGCGTCGGGCGGCGCCCGGTAGTTCCCGGTTCGTTCGTGAAGGCCTCCTCGCTCGCGCGAGGGGGCCTTCACGGCGTTACGGCGAGGGTGACACCCAGGACGACGAGAACGGTGCCCACGACGCGGTTCAGGGCCGGTTTCGCGTGGGCGTACCAGCGCCGGGTGGCGGGGGAGGAGAACAGCAGGGCGACGCTCAGGTGCCACGCGGCCGACGCGGCGACGATCAGCGCGACCGCGGCGGCCTTGACGGCGGTGGGTTCGGTGGGCGGGAGCGCCGCGGTGAGAACGCTGCCGAAGAACGCCGCGGCCTTGGGATTGGTGAGATTGCTGAGCACGCCGCGGCGGAACGCGTTGCCGCGGGCGTCGGGCGGCGCGGTTTCGGGGCTTTTCGCGGTCAGCCAGAGGCGAAGACCCAGCCAGGCCAGGTAGGCGCCGCAGACGATCCGCAGGGCGGTGGCCAGCCACGGTTCCCGCGCGAGCAGGGCGCCCAGCCCGAAGACGGCCACGGCGGCCAGCAGCCCGCCGGCGGCGACGACCCCGAGCGCGACGGCGACCGCGGCTCGGCGGGTGCCCGCGGCGGCGGTGTGGGCGATGAGGACGAAGTTGGGGCCGGGGGAGATCGCGGCCGGGAGGTAGGCCAGGAGAACGGTGCCGAGGGCGGCCGCCGGACTCATCGCGCCGGGCTGTGGACGGCCGCCGCCGGGCTGTGGACGGACCCCGCGCGGAGCCCCGAAACCGTCGGTGCCCTCCGGTAGCGTGGAAAACGGGGGCTGCTCACGCGGCCCGGCCGCCTCCGCCGACGACCTGGTCGCGCATCGTCCGCAGCGTCTCGTGGTCCACAGTGGACGGATCGGCGGCCAGCCACCCGCCGATCTTGTGCAGGAACTCCTCCGGCGTCATCGGCGCCACGGGCAGGTCGCCGGGGTCGGCCGTGGTCAGGTCGCCGCTGCGGCTCGGGTACACGATCATCGCCCCGCGCAGCGCCACGCCCGGCAGCAGCTCGCGGTACGCCGCCAGGCTCTCCGCGAGCCGGCTGCCGCCGCCGCGGAACGGCCTTCCGTTGCGCAGGAGCCGGCCGTCCGCCGCCGTCTCGTAGTGCCCGGGCAGCCACAGCTTCGACTCGATCAGCACCAGCCGCTTGCCGCACAGCACCGCGTGGTCCACGTCGGCGAACACCGAGCCCGGCCAGGCGAGGCCGTGGAAGATCCGGGCGCCCGGCAGCCGGGTCAGGTAGCCCTCGAGCAGGTCGGCCGTGAGCCGCTCGGCCAGTTCGTCGCGCTCGGTGCCCGGCGCGCCGAAGACGGTGCGCCCGCCGAACTCCGCGGCGTACGCCTCGCGGGCTTTCGCGGCCCGCAGGTACCCGCGCGCCAGGCGCTGGACCAGCAGCGCGGTGCCGGCGGTGAGCAGCAGCCAGACGATGAGCACCGGCGTGCTGAACCCGACGCCGGTGACCAGGGGCAGCAGCACCAGCACCATCCCGGCCACGGCGACGACCACCGGCGTGTGCCCCGGCCCGCGGTGGCGGCCGTGCCGCATCCGGGTGTCCTCCGCGGCGAAGTGCCACCAGCTCAGGTCTTCGGCGTCGAGTTCGGGCAGGTCGGGGACGAACCCGGGCTCGTCGCCGAACCGCCGCCGGGGGCGCGGCCGGACCGGCACCGGCACCACGGTCGTGCCGCCGTCGTAGCGCGCGCGGGCCGCCGGGTCGCTCAGGACGTCGTAGGCCTCGCGCAGCAGCCGGAACGTGCCGACCGTGCCGCCGCCGTCCGGGTGCATGGTCTTGGCCAGCCGGCGGTAGGCCGTCTTGACGTCGGCCGCCGTGGCGTCCCGGCGGACGCCGAGCACCTCGTAGTAGTCGACCTCGGGCACGCGGGCGTTCACCTCCGGATGGCTGCGCGAAGACTTTATGGGGTCGGGTTCCGGGGCTTGTCACCGCCTCGGCGGCGCGCCCGGGTGATGGTCCCGCGGCGCAGGTCAGGGGCGTGTCAGGAGTTTTGCCGTTGACGGCGTGGGGTGGGCAGGGCCCGGCGGTGGGGCCCGGGGGCGGCGTCCTGCCGGGTGTGCGCGGTGGCCCGTGAGTGTCCATTATGGACTTCGTGTCACCCGGAAGTGTTGCTGCGGCGGAGAAAGCGGCACTCGAGGTGACGTTTGGTAGTCGGATTCCACTCGAATGGCCGTGAACATGTGTTCGAATATCCGGCTAGTCTTGAGGCATGTCCCCGACACCCCTCAGACGTGACGGGCCCAGCGCCACCCCACCTCGGCAGCGGGCCCGTCACCCTCGTCAGCGCTCGCGCAGCAGGTACCGCTGCAGCTTGCCGCTGGCGTTGCGCGGCAGCGCGTCCAGGAACCGCACCCGGCGCGGGTACTTGTACGGCGCGGCAACGGCTTTGGCGTGCTCCTGCAGGGCGTGCACGACGTCCGGGCCCGGGGCGACGCCGGGCCGCAGCACGACGAACGCGGTGACCACGGCGCCCCGGTCCGGGTCGGGTGTGCCGACCACCGCGCATTCGTCGACGTCCGGATGCGTCAGCAGCACCTCTTCGACCTCGGGAGCCGCGATGTTGTAACCGGAAGAGACGATCATGTCGTCGCTGCGCGCCACGAACCGGAAGTACCCGCCGGGCTCGCGGACGTAGGTGTCACCGGTGATGTTCCAGCCGTCGCGCACGTAGCCGCTCTGCCGCGGGTCGCCGAGGTAACGGCAGCCGGTGGGGCCCTGGACCGCGAGCAGCCCCGGTGTGCCGTCCGGCGCGGGACGGCCGTCGAGGTCCAGGACGGCGGCGCGGAAGCCGGGCACCACCTTGCCGGTCCGGCCGGGGCGCACGTCGTCGTCGGCGGCGGAGATGAACACGTGCAGCATCTCCGTGCTGCCGATGCCGTCGATGAGCGGCCGTCCGACGACCTCGCGGTACTGCTCGGCCACGGCGGCGGGCAGCGCTTCCCCGGCGGAGACGGCCCGGCGGACCCCGGCCAGGAGGGGGCCGTCGCCGGCGCCGAGGATCGCGCGGTAGGCGGTGGGTGCGGTGAACAGCACGGTCACCGCCTGCTCGGCGACGGCCGACGCCAGTTCCTTGGGCGTCGCGCGTTCCAGCAGGAGCACCGACGCGCCGGCGTGCAGCGGGAACACCAGCAGGCCGCCCAGTCCGAAGGTGAAGGCCAGCGGCGGCGTACCGCAGAAGACGTCGTCGGCGGTGGGGCGCAGCACGTGCCGGGAGAAGGTGTCGGCGATGGCGAGCAGGTCGCGGTGGAAGTGCATGGTGGCCTTCGGCGTCCCGGTGGTGCCGGAGGTGAAGGCGAGCAGGGCGACGTCGTCGGCGGCGGTCGGCACGTCGGCGAAGGTCGCCGGGTGGCGGGCGCAGCGTCCGGCCAGTTCGGTGCCGTAGGAGACCACGGGCAGGCCGGGCGGCAGCTCGTCGAGGAGGCGCTCGTCGCACAGGGCGACCGTGGGCTGCGCGCGTTCGGTGATCTTGTCGAGCTCACCGCGGCGCAGCATCGGCATCGTCGTGACGGCGACGGCCCCGGCCTTGAGCACGCCGAGCCAGCACGCCGCGAGCCACGGCGTGTTGGTGCCGCGCAGCAGCACGCGGTTCCCGGGCACGACCCCGAGTTCGGCGCTGAGGACGTGCGCGACCCGGTTGGCGCGCGCCAGGACGTCGCCGTAGGTCCAGGTCTCGTGCGGCGAGCGCAGGCAGGGACGGTCCGGCCCGAGGCGGGCGGCGGTGCCGTCGAGCAACACCGTCGCGGCGTTGAGCCGTTCGGGGTAGCGCAGCTCCGGCAGCTCGAACAGAAGCCGCGGCCACTGCTCGGCGGGCGGCAGCCGGTCGCGGCAGAACGAGTCGGTGTGAGCGCTGGGAGTAAGCCTCATCGCAGCCCCTTTGCCTCGGCTGTCCCGCCCGCAGGATCGCCCTGCCCCGGGCAATGTAACACTCGTTGCGACCGTCGAGAAGGCGCAATGTCGCCTCCCTGACGGCGGCTACCCGGGGGCGATGTGGCGTGACGCTCAGTCGGCAGTCAGCGTGTCGAGCTCGGCGATGATGGCCGGGTAGGCCTCCGGGCAGCGGTCGACGAGGTCTTCGACGACGTAGGCCCAGTCGTCCTCGGTCAGCTCCTTGAGCAGCGCCTCCTCGGGGGACAGGCCCTTGGTGGGCGGTCCGAAATAGCGGGCGGGGACCACGGAGATCGCCGTCTCGTACCGCCGTTCCCCGATGAGGGTGCCTGCGCCGGAGGTTTCCTGGCCGACCTCGGTCAGGCTCCGGATCCGGGTGGAGCACAGCTTCACCACGCGTCGTGCCTGCCCGGCCACCAGCCTGGATCCGGCTTTGAGGTCTTCCTCGGCCGGTTGGGCGACGGCCGCGAGGCGGCTGATCAGGTCGCGCGTGCGGGCGCGGTCACCCCAGTCCGCCGTGACCGCGATCATCCGGAGCAGGCCGCTCATCGTGTCGATGGGATCGGTGAAGGCCTCGACGAGCTGCCCGGTCTCGTCCAGCAGATCCCCGTCACGCGTGTCGCGGGCCACCAGCAGGACCGCGCCCGCGCGGTCCCGGAGGTCGGCAGCCTTCCGGGCGACGGCTCGCGCGCGTTCGGGGAGGCCGGCGGCCAAGGCGGCTCGGATGAGGTCGAGCCGCGGCCGCCATTCCAGGGCCGGGTCGGCCACCCGGGACAGCGCACGCTCGGCGCGGTCGAGGTCACCGGCCGCCACCGCGCCTTCGGTGACGGCAGCCCACGCGGAGGCTCGCGCTTTCGGATCGGTCAACCGGGCGGCTTGGTGTTCCGCCCGGTCGAAATCCCCGTGGTCGGCCATGGTCCTGATCCACAGCACGGAAACGCGCTGGTCGTTCTCGCCGACGAGCCCGCGGGCCACCCGTTCGGTCAGCCGGAGTACTTCGGTGCCTTCGTCCAGCTTGCGGTTCCGCAGGAGTGCTGCTGCCACGGAGAAGACCGCATTCGCGTCCCGGCCGCATTCGGCGTACTTGCGGGCGATCGTCACGGCCTGCTGCGGGTCTCCGGTTTCCGCGATCGCCGACGCGATGGCGATCAAAGCTTCCTGGTGCCGGGCGGGCTCCGACTCCGCCTGGGCAATGCCGAGTGCCTCGTCCGTCAGGCGGTTCGCCGTGGCCGGATCGTCGGTGCCGATCGACCAGGCGACCTCCGCCAGCCTGACGCTGAGCACCAGCGGTTCCGAGGTCATCCGGGCGATGGCTTCGGCACGGTGGCTGTCCCGCCTGGCCGTGATCCGGATGACCGATTTCAACCATTTTTCGCGCTTTTTCGCGTCCTCCATCGTGTCCAGAATTCGCAGCGCCCGCTCTTCGTCTCCGGTTTGCGCGGCGGCGGCCGCCACGGGGCCGGGGGACGTGGTCATTCTGGCGAGGCGGTCCGCCGACAGCGCGGTTTCCGCGTTCTCCAGCCACTTTTCGGTGTCGGCCTGCCGATCCAGTTCGGCGGCGGCCACGGCCATTGCGCCCCACGCCTGAGCACGTCCGTGCGACTCGGTGCCGTCCAGCAGTTGTCCGGCCTCGGTCAGGAGCGAGTCCGCTCGATCGGGTGCGTCCGCGGCGGCCGCGACGGCCAGTTGAGCGAAGGCTTCCGCGCGCCCGGCAGGGTGCTGGACGAGCGCGGCCACGCGACGGGCCCGGTCGTGGTCGCCGGCTCGCGCGATGGCTCTGGCGACCGAAACGACCGGGCCGGCGCCCCAGAACTGGTTGAACGCCGCCGCGAGCTCTTCCGCCCGGTGCAGCAAGCGTGCTGTGTCGCGGGGGTTGCCTTCGGCGCGGCAGACATCCGCGGTGCTGATCAGGGCCTGGATGCGCTCATACGGCTGCCGGATCGCATCGATCATGGCTTCCGCCTGGTCCAGCCGGCCGAGCAGCGCCCACCCCGACGGCAGGCCCAGCGGCAGCCGGCTGTTGCCCCGGAGCAGGTGCACCCGGTGGACCGCGAGCCGGGCCAGCGCGACGAGATCCGGCTTCGGCGCCGCAAGGATCAGGTTCTGCGTCGAACGGATCTCGCCCAGGGCGACACCGTCGCCGCCGACGCGGAGGAGGGCGAGGCGGTGGCGGTGCGGGTTCGTGGCGCACGCCAGCATGCGGAGGAGGTCCTGCTCCGCCAGCAGCACCGCGAAATAGCCTCGGACGAGGTACTCGGGCGTGTCCGTCGGCCACCGCCGGGCGGCGTAGCCGTCGGCCCAGTCGTGCAGGCGCTGCCGGTAACCGGCCAGCCGGGCGCCCAGCATCTCCCGCGCCGTGACCAGGAGCTGTTCGTGGGCCAGGACGAGGACGTCCGCGAGGCCGGGGCGCTCCGGTGGGCGGCGGGCGAAGCTGCGTCCCGTCGCGGTGCTCAGGCAGTCCTCGATCTCCCACTCCGAGGTGCCGGTCAGCTCGGCCAGGTCCGGGGTGGTGAGGCCCCCGCCTGCCGCGGTGAGGAGGCCCAGCATGTCCTGCTCCGCCGTAGACCCGCGGAGGAGGCGTTTCAGGTCCCGTTCCTTCGCATCGCGCACCGCGCGGGCCTTCGCCGACGGGGCGAGCGGGCGGATGATCGCCGGCGAGCGCAGGGGGTGGTGGTCGGGGACGTCGGTGGGGAGCGGGGGGCTGCTGCGCCCGGACACGATCACGCGCATCCCGGCCGGTGGCTGGACCGGGAGCAGGGCCGCGATGCTGTGGGCGTCCGGGCTGCCGTCGCGGCCCAGGTCCTCGTCCAGCCCGTCCACGACGAGCGCGAACTGCTCCCCGCGCCGGCGGCAGTCCTGTGCCACCTCGGCGAGCAGGCCCCGCAGCTGGGCCTCGCGGGTCGACTCCGTCGACGACGGGAGCGGGGTGCCGCGGACCGCGCAGAGCTGTTCGAGCACGTTGTCGACGAACGCGCGGCGATCGCTCTGGCCGGGCTGGCTTCCCGTGATGAAGAACGCGACCAGCCGGACGCCCGGCGGCGGGTGCAGCACGAAGGTGGTCAGCAGCGCGGACTTCCCCGACCAGGCGTCGGCCTGCCACCAGGCATAGGCGCCCTCGGTGTCCGGAGAAGTGCAGAACCGGGCGAGCTCCGCGAGTTCGTCCTCGCGATCGACCAGGCTCGGGGGCGCGAGGGACTCGACGCGGGTCAGGTAGTGGCTGCGCGCCGGGCCGGGCGCGCCGACGTGGACGCCACCCCGGACCGTCCCGACCTGGAGCACCGGCCCGGTGAAGCGGCCCGAAGCGGAGTTCGTCACCCGGCCATCATCCTGGGGCGGGTGGACGCCGGGCGGCGTTGTCCGGGATCTGTCACGTTCTCCGCGAACGGGTGACGAGCGGGTTTCGGCGGCCACCGCGGTGGTAGCCGAGGGGCATGGTGAGCGTCGGTTACTTCCTGTCCTCCGAAGAGTTCTCCCCGCGTGAGCTGGTCCGGCAGGCCCGGCTCGCCGAGGCCGCCGGGTTCGAGCGGCTGTGGATCTCCGATCACTTCCACCCCTGGCTGGACGAACAGGGGAACAGCCCGTTCGTGTGGTCGGTGATCGGGGCGCTCAGCGAAGTCACCTCGCTGCCGATCTCGACCGCCGTGACCTGCCCGATCATCCGGATGCACCCCGCGCTGGTCGCGCAGGCCGCCGCCACCGCCGCCGTGCAGTGCGAGGGGCGGTTCGTGCTCGGGGTCGGGACCGGGGAGGCGCTCAACGAGCACGTCACCGGGCTGCCTTGGCCGCCGCCGCAGGTGCGGCTGGAGATGCTCGAAGAGGCCATCGACGTCATCCGCGCCCTGCACAGCGGCGAGGAGGTCAACCACCGCGGGCAGTACTACACCGTGGACCACGCCCGGCTCTACACCCTGCCGGACGAACCCGTCCTGATCTACGTCTCCGCGTTCGGTCCCGAGGCCACCGAGCTGGCCGCCCGCACCGGCGACGGCTTCTGCACCGTCATGCCGGACGCCGGCCTGGTGCAGAAGTACCGCGAAGCCGGCGGCGGTGACCGGCCCGTGCAGGGCGGCCTGAAGGTGTGCTGGGCCGCGTCCGAAGCCGAAGGGGTCCGGACGGCGCACCAGCGCTGGCGCAACGAACTGCTGCCCGGCAAGTTGCCCTCGACGCTGCCGACCCCGGCCGACTACGACGCCGCGGCGAGCCTGGTGACCGAGGACATGGTCCGCGAGCAGTTCGCGTGCGGGCCCGACGCCGACCGGCACGTCGAAGCCGTCCGGGAGTTCGCCGACGCCGGGTTCGACGAGGTGTACGTCCAGCAGATCGGGCCGGACCAGGACGCGTTCTTCGACGCCTGGCGCACCCAGGTGCTGCCGCGGCTGTCCTGAGGCGGATCACCCCTGCGTGGCGCGCGGCCGGGGCAGGCGCCCAGTAGCTTTTCGATCATGGTCGAGACGCCCGAACCCCCGCCGACGCTGGCCGATCCGCGCGCCTTGCTGCTGGGCTACCTCGACCACAACGCCACCGCCGTGCTGCGCAAGCTCGACGGCCTCTCCGACCGGGACGCCCGCCGCAGCGTGCTGCCGTCGGGGTGGACGCCGCTGGGCATGGTCAAGCACCTCGCCTGCACCGAACGCTTCTGGATCCGGTACCTGTTCGCCGGCGAGGACGTCGACTTCACCTGGCCGGGGACCGCCGACCGGGAGTGGTTCGCCGCCCCGGCGGAATCGGCCGCGGACATCACGGCCTTCTTCCGCGCCGAGCGCGAAAACTGCGCCCGGCTCGCCGCGGTGACGCCGCTGGAGGGCCGGGCCGCCCGCACCGTCCGCCGCGGCGGCGCCGAAGAGCACCCCACGTTCGCGTGGGTCCTGTTCCACCTGGTGCAGAACTTCGCCCGGCACGCCGGGCACATGGACGTCGGCCGCGAGCTGATCGACGGCGTGACCGGCCGGTGACGTCAGGCCGGGGGCGCGACCGTCGCGTCCGGCTGGTTCGCGCGGCGCAGGGCCTCGGCGACGAACCCGCTCGCCTTCAGCTCTTCGACCAGCCCGCGCAGGAACGCGATCGTCTCCGGACGGCGATCCGGGGTGGTGCCGGCGGCCTGCCGGATTTCCATGAAGCGCTCGGGGAGCACCCGGGTCCCCGGGTGGGCGGCGGCGTAGGCGGTCATCGGCTGCCGGATCCCGGCCGCGACCTCGAGCCCCTGCGCCTCGAACACCGTGACGCCGTCCTCGCCGCGCACGATCGTCGCGTGCCGCAGGGTCCGTGTCAGGTACAGGTCGTAGGCGGAACCCTGCTTGACGCCGACCCGGACGTCCGGGCGGTCGACGTCGGCGGGCGAGGTGAACGGCGAGTCCTCCGCCACGACGTACACGCCTTCGATGAGGACGTACGGCGCCGTGAACGCCACCTCGGCCGCGCGGGCGGGCTCGATCGCCAGGAAGCAGAGGTCGGCCGCGCCCGAGGTCAGCGCCTCGAACGACTTCCGGGCCGCGTCGAAGCAGACGAACTCCACCGGCACGCCCAGCCGCGCGGCCGCTTCGCGGGCGATGTCGACGGTGACGCCGCCCGGCTGCTCCGGCGTGCCGTGGGCGAGGACCGGGTTGCCGAGGTTGACCGCGGCGCGCAGCGTGCCCGTGGGCGCGAGGTCGGCGGCGACGGCGGAAAGGTCTCCCATGATCGCGAGCGTATCGGGCGCGCGCTCAGGCCGCCGGTGGCTCCTCCGCCGTGGCCAGGGCGAACACCGTCTCCTGGTGGTAGACCTCGCCCGGCCGGAGCACCGTGCCGGGGAAGTCCGGCCGGTTCGGCGAGTCCGGGAAGTGCTGCGCCTCCAACGCGAATCCCGCCCCGCGGTGGTACGGGCGGCCGCTGGTGCCGGTCAGGTCCGCGGTGAGGTAGTTACCCGAATAGAACTGCAGGCCCGGTTCGGTCGTCTGCATCGTGAGCAGCCGCCCGGACGCCGGGTCCCACGCGCGGGCGGCGAACGGCGCGCCGTCGTCGAGCACCCAGTTGTGGTCGTAGCCGTGCCCGATCACCAGCTGGGGGTCGGGCTCGCCGAGCCGGGCGCCGATCGGCACCGCCCGGCGGAAGTCGAACGGCGTGCCCTCGACCGGGACCGGGGCGCCGGCCGGGATGAGGTCGTCGCCGGTGGGGCAGTACCGGCTCGCGGCGAGCTCCAGCCACTGCTCGTGGACGTCGCCGGTGCCTTCGCCGGCCAGGTTCCAGTAGGTGTGGTTGGTCAGGTTGACGACCGTCGGCGCGTCGGTGGTCGCGCGGTAGGTGATGCGCAGCCGGTCACGGGTGTCGACGCGGTAGGTCACCTCGGTGTCGAGCCGGCCGGGGTAGCCCTGGTCGCCGTCCGGGCTGACCAGGGTGAGCCGCAGCGCCACGCCGTCGGCGTCGCGGAGCTCCTCCGCCGACCACACGCGCGTGTCGAACCCGGCGGGGCCGCCGTGCAGGCTGTTCTTGCCGTTGTTGAGCGGCACCCGGTACTGGACGCCGTCGAGGGTGAAGGTGCCGCCGGCGATCCGGTTGGCGAACCGGCCGATCACCGCGCCCAGGAACACCCGGTCCACCCCCGGCCGGTTGTTGGCGACATACCCGCCGAGGTCCGGGAAGCCGAGGACGACGTTGCCCGGCCGGCCGGCGCGGTCCGGCGCGTCCAGCGACTGGATGACCCCGCCGTAGTCGAGGACGCGCACGGTCAGCCCGCCGGGACGGCCGAGGGTGTACCGGTGGACGTCCGTGCCGTCGGCGCGGCCGAAGAACTCCCGGGTCAGTTCGGGTGCGGGCATCGGCAGCTCCTCCAACCGGCTGTTAGCGCTAACAGCATCGGGAAACCCTAGGCTCGGGTGTCCCGCGCGGTCAAGCGCGGTCGGCCGGGGTGCCCAGCAGCCGGTGGGCGGTCAGCGCCATCTGGATCTCCAGCCGTTTCGCCGGGTCCGCCAGGCGGTCGCCGAACAACTCGCCCAGCTGGCTCACCCGGTAGCGGACCGTCTGCGGGTGGATCGCCAGCGCCTGGGCGATGTCCGGGGTGTTGCCGTTGTGCTCCAGCCAGCACAGCAGCGTCTCGGCCAGCCGGGTCCGCTGCTTCACCGTCAGGTTCGCGAGAGGGGCGAGCGCCTTCGCCGACAGCTCGTCCAGCAGGAACCGGTCGGCGAGCAGCCAGTGCGTCGCCAGGTGGTCGGCCGTGTGCGTGACCGGGTGGTCGCCGGCCAGGCCGCGGCGGACCAGGTCGAGCGTGCGGCGGGCCCACCGCAGCGACGTCGCCGCGTCGGCCGGGCGGACCCGGGGGCCGACCGCCGCGCGCCAGCCCGGCAGCCGGCCTTCGAGGCCGCGCAGGTCGCGGTCCGGGTTCGGGGTGAGCAGGCACGGCTCGGGACCTTCCAGGTCCAGCAGCACGTCGGCGGCGACCTGTGGGGTCGGCGGCTGCTCGCCGCGCGGATCGAGCGCGACGACCGCGACCCGGTCCGGGAGGGGCCACTGCGCCGCCTCGGCCATCGTCGCCAGCGTGGCCGGGGACGACGGCGGGGTGGCGAGCAGCAGTTCGAACAACCGGCGGCGGCGGCGCTCGAGCGTGCCCGTCGCCATCGCCTGCGCCAAGGTGTACCCCTCGACCGAGTAGGAGGAAATCTCCTCCACGTAGGCGAAAATGGCTTCGGCGCCGACGCACAGCACCGCCGCCGGGAACCGGTGGGCCTGGCCCAGCTCGGCCACGTACCGCCACGCCGCGCGGCCGCCCGCGCGGTAGGCGGCCTGCAGGGAATTGAGGCTGCCGCCGTCGTGGTGGACGCGCTTTCCCACCTCCACGAACAACTTCGGCCAGGTGTCCGGTGTGGACACCGGATCGCCGATGCTGTCGATGCAGCTGAGCACGGCCTGCTCGATCGCCAGCACGATCATCTTGCCGAACTCGCCTTCGAGGGGCTTGGCGTATTCCGGCACGGCGCGCTGGACCTCTTCGAGGATCCGCCGGGCGAGCGGGTCGGCGTGCGGCCGGAACCGCCCGGCGAGTTCCGTCGGCAGGGAGCACCACAGCTGCCGCGCCCGGCCGGTGCCCCGCGGCTGCGGGATCGCCGCCTGCGTGATCGTCCCGGTCATGGCACACACCCCTTGCCGCGCCTCGTGGGAAGTTCGCGCCGCCGTCGGCGCGGACGCCATGTACTCACACGGGATCGGGATTGGCAACCGCCACCCCTGCCCCGGGATCGGGTTCTGTCACCGCGGGACCAACGGCCGCGCCGGGAATTGTCACCTGCCCGACAAAGGCCGGAACGCTCACCGGGGAAAGGGTTTCCGCGATCCGATTTGTGAACCGGGACGGTATCTTCGCGCCCCCGCTGGTTGTTAGCGTGATCAACCGGCACGCGGGAGGAGAACACCGATGACGGCGCTCGTTTCCTGGTGCTTCCGCCGGGCCGGCGTCGTCGCCGTGCTCTGGCTGGTGGCACTCGGCGGGCTCGCGGCCGCCGCGGTGCACACCGGCGCGGCCTTCCGCGACACGGTGGAGCTGCCCGCCGCGGACAGCACCGCGGCGGCGCACCGGCTGGGCGGGGCCGGTGCCGCGGAACGGGTCGTCGTCCGTGCGCCGGACGGGCCGGTCGACACCGGCCCGGGCCGCGCCCGGCTCGACGCGCTCGCCGCCCGGCTGGCGGCCCTGCCGCACGTCGCGTCCGTCGCGCCGCCGCCCGGCGAGGTGTCGGCCGACCGGCGGACCGCGGTGCTCACCGTGCGGTTCGACGCACCCGCCGCGGACCTCGGGCAGCCGGCGGCCGACGCGTTCGCCGCCGTCGTCCGGGGCGCCGCGGGCCTGACCGCCGGGGCGTCCGGCGAGCTCGCCGCGATGACGGCCGCCGCGCCGGACCTGGGCAACGCCGGGATCGGCCTGCTCGCCGCGGCCCTCGTGCTGCTGCTGACCTTCCGCTCGGCGAGCGGCGTCCTGCTGCCGATTCTCACCGCGTCGGTCTCGGTCGGCTGCGCGCTGGCCGCGGTGACGCTGTTGTCGCACGTCATGACCGTCCCGAAGATCAGCACCGAGATCGCCGCGCTGCTCGGGCTCGGCGTCGGCGTCGACTACGCGCTGTTCGTGCTCACCCGGTTCCGGCAGAGCCGCCGGGAGGGCGCCGGGCCGGCGGCGGCGCTGGCCGTGGCGGCGGCGACGTCCGGCCGCAGCGTGGTCTTCGCCGGCGTCACCGTGTGCGTCTCGCTGGCCGGGATGGTCACCGTCGGCCTGCCGTTCCTGAACGGGATCGCGGCGGCGGCCGCGGTTTCGGTGCTGCTGACCGCGTTCGCCGCGCTCACCCTGCTGCCCGCGCTGCTGCGGCCCGCCGCCCGCCGGATGCGCCCGAGACCGGACGGCGCCGACGGCCGCTGGGCCCGGATGGCGCGTTCGGTGACCGCGCGGCCCGGCCCGTACACCCTCGCCGCGCTGGTGCTCGTGGCCGTGCTCGCGCTGCCGGCGACCGGCCTGCGGCTCGGCGTCCCGGGTGCGGCCCTCGACCCGCCCGGCAGCGTCACCCGGACCGCCGCCACCCTGCTGGCCGAGGGCTTCGGGCCGGGTGCGGACGCACCGCTGCTGGTGACCGGAACCGACGGCGCTTCGGTGGGCCTGCTGCGGGACGCCCTGCTCGCGAGCGCCGAGGTCGGGCCGCCTGCCGCCCTGCCCGGCGGCGGCTGGGTGCTCACGGTCATCCCGCGGACGGCCCCGGACGACCCGGCGACCGAGGCGCTGCTGGCCTCGACGCGGGTGATGGCCGACGTCATCGCCGGGCCGGGCACGCACGTCGGCGGCGTCGTCGCGGCCCGCGCCGACTTCTCGGCGGCCATCACCGGACGGCTGCCGCTGTTCCTCGCCTCGGTCGTCGGGATTTCCGTGCTGCTGCTCGCGTGGGTGTTCCGCAGCGTGCTGATCCCGCTGACCGCGGCGGTGATGAACCTCCTGACGGCGGCCGCGACGGCCGGCGCGGTGGTGTTCGCCTTCGGCGGTCCGATCGAGCCGTACCTGCCGGTGTTCCTGTTCGCCGGGCTGTTCGGCCTGTCGATGGACTACGAGGTGTTCCTCATCGCCCGCATCCAGGAGGCGTGGCGCCGCCACGGCGACACGCGGGCGAGCTGTAACAGCCGGGGGCTTCGCCACCCGGACCCCCTGAAAGGGGCCATCGTCGACGGCGTCGCCGCGACCGGCCGCACCATCACCGCGGCCGCGCTGATCATGGCGCTGGTGTTCGTGTCGTTCGCCTTCGTCGACGCCCGGGTGGTGCGCGAGGCCGGCGTCGGGCTGACGGTCGCCGTGCTGCTGGACGCGGTCGTGGTCCGGTGCGTGCTCGTCCCGGCGGTGATGAGCCGGCTGGGCGCGGCGAACTGGTGGTTCCCGGGACGGCGCGCGGCCGCCGTGCGCGAGCCGGTGGGGAGCGTGCGGTGACGCGGCGGACGTTGACCGTGCTCGCGCTGGGCGCGTTCGTGACCACGCTGGACAACACGATCGTCGCGGCGGGCGCGCCGTCGATCGCCCGCGACCTCGCCCTCGAACTCGGGGCCCTGCCGTGGATCGCGCTCGGCTACATGCTGCCGTTCGCCGGGTTGCTACTGGTCGCGGGCGCGCTGGTGGACCGCTGGGGCCGGCGGCGGACGCTGACCGCCGCCCTGCTCGCGTTCGGCGCCGGGGCGGCCGCGGGCGGGTTCGCCGGGACGCTGTGGCTGCTGATCGCCGCCCGCGTGCTGCAGGGCATCGCGGCCGCCTTTCTCGTGCCGGGCCTGCTGAGCCTGCTGCGCACGAATCTCGACGCGCGCGGCCGGACGCTCGGCGCGGCGGTGTGGACGGCGTGCCTCGCGGCGGCGCTGGCCCTCGGCCCGGCGCTCGGCGGGGTGCTGAGCGAATACCTCGGCTGGGGCTGGATCTTCTTCGTCAACCTCCCGTTCGTGGCGGCGATGCTCGTGCTGCTGCCCTCGACCGTGCCGCCCAGCGGGGCGGGAGGGACCCGGGCGCCGCCGCTCGGCGCGATGGCCGCGGTGACGGCGAGCCTGGTGCTGCTCACCACCGCGCTGGCCGAACCACGGTTCGCGCAGCCGCTGTTCGCTGCGGCCGTGGTGCTCGGCCTGGGGTTCGTCATCCGGGAACGGCGGGCGCGGGAGCGGCTCGTCCCGGCGGCCCTGACCGGCAACCGGGTGTTCGCAGGCTCGCTCGCGCTGCAGCTGTTGTGGGGTCTGGGGATCTCCGGGATCTTCTTCTTCACCCCGTTGCTGCACCAGGAGTTCCTGGGCCTCGGCCCGGTCGGCGCCGGGCTGCCGCTGGTGCTGGTCGCGGTCGCGGTGGCGGCCGCGACCCCGCTGGTCCCGGCGGCCGCCGCCCGCGCCGGTCCACATCGGACGGTCGCGGGCGGGCTGGCCGTGGTCGGTGCCGGGCTGCTCGCCCTCGCCGCGGTGGACCACGTGCCGCAGCTGTGGCCGCGGGTGCCGGGCATGGTCCTGATCGGGGCGGGCTCGGCCTTCACCGTCCCGATGACGTCGCACGCGCTCGACGTGGTGGCCGAGCGGTACTCCGGCACCGCGTCGGGCCTGCTCACCGCGGCGCGGGAGCTGTCGAGCGCCCTCGGCGTCGCGCTGATCGGCGCGGTGCTGACCGCGGTGCGCGGGGCCCGGCTGGAATCCGGCGCGCCGGCCGGGGCCGCGCTGGCCGGTGGCTACACCGCCGGGCTGCTCACCGCGGCCGGGCTGACGTTCGCCGGTGCCCTGCTGGCCGCCCGCGTGTTGCGGGAGCGGTCCGCGGACATCTCGTCGCCACATGACAAACACGCTGTCCCGTAACCCGTTTCCCGATGAGTATCCCGGATCGATCCGTTGACAACCGCACGGGCGCGGCTATTCACTGCGCCGGTAAACGCTCTCTGCGAGGACGCATGGAAACCATTTCCCAGCCGGTTCCCGTCACCGGCGGCGGTTCGTTCGCGACCCTGCTGGGTCACTGGGCGCGCCGGCTCGGCGACCGGACCGCCGTGACCCACCTGGACCACCGCGGCGGCGGGGACGGCCGCGCGCTCACGCTGACCTGGCGCGAGCTCGACGACCGGGTCGAGGCCGTCGCGGTGCGACTGTCCGAAGTGGCCGTTCCCGGCGAGCGGGCCGCCGTGCTGGCGGGGCAGTCCGCCGGCTACGTCGTCGCCTTCCTCGGGGCGCTGCGGGCCGGGCTGGTCGCGGTGCCGCTGTTCGCGCCCGGCCTGCCCGGGCACGCCGGGCGGCTGGCCGCGGCGCTCGCCGACTGCGGCCCGCGCGTCGTGCTGACCACGGCCGGGGAGCACGACGAAGTCACCCGGTTCCTCGCCGGTGCGCCGGTCGATCCGGTCGTGCTCGCCGTCGACACCGTGCCGCCGGCCGCCGGGGCTCGCGAGTGGCCCGAGCCCGATCCGGACTCCCCGGCCTACCTGCAGTACACGTCGGGGTCCACGCGCTCGCCGGCCGGGGTCGTGCTGACCCACCGCAACGTGCTCGCCAACGCCCGCCAGGCGTGCGCGGCCTACGGGGCCGAGAGCGGGACGACGTCGGCGGTCAGCTGGCTGCCGCTGTTCCACGACATGGGCCTGATCCTCGGCATCGGCGCGCCGATGGCCGGCGGGCTGGAGTCGGTCCTGATGGACCCGCTGGCGTTCCTCGAACGGCCCGCGCGCTGGCTGCGCGCCCTGTCCGCGAGCCCGGGCGCGATCAGCGCGGCGCCCAACTTCGCCTACGCCTACTGCGCTTCCCGTGTGACGGAGGCCGAGAAGGTCTACCTGGAGCTCAGCCGGGTCGTTTCGTTGATCAACGGCAGCGAGCCGGTGCTGCCGGCCACGATCGCCCGGTTCCACGACGCTTTCGCGGAGTGCGGGCTGCGGCCGGAGGTGCACCGGTCGTCGTACGGCCTGGCCGAGGCGACCGTGCTGGTTTCCGTGACGGACGCCGGGAAGGCGCCGCGGCAGGTGACGTTCGACCGGGACCGGCTCGCGGCCGGGTACGCCGTGCCGGCCGGACCCGGCGCGTCCGCCACGACGCTCGTCTCGTGCGGCCGTCCGGCCGGGCAGCGGGTGCGGATCGCCGACCCGGTGACCGGCGAGCCCGCCGCACCGGGGGAGGTCGGCGAAATCCGGGTCAGCGGCCCGAACGTCGGCCGCGGCTACTGGGGACGCGCCGAAGCGTCGGTGGCCACCTTCGGGCTGCCGCCGCTCGACCCGGACACCGGCGAGGGCTGGCTGGCGACCGGCGACCTCGGCGTGCTGTTCGAGGGCGAGCTGTTCGTCACCGGCCGCCTGAAGGACCTGGTCGTCGTCGACGGCCGCAACCACTACCCGCAGGACATCGAGCAGACCGTCGAGGAACACCCGGTCGTGCGGCCGCATTCGGCGGCGGCCTTCGCCGTCGACGCCGGGGACGGCGAAGCCGCGGTCGTCGTCCTGGAACGCGCGAAGGACACCGAGGCCGACATCGCCGCGGCGACGGCGGCACTGCGGGCGGCCGTGTCGGCCGGGCACGGCCTGCGCCTGCACGACGTCGTCTTCCTGCCGCCGGGCGAGGTACCGCGGACCTCCAGCGGGAAGATCAGCCGGGCGCGCTGCCGGAAGTCCTACCTGGACGGTGTGCTCACCGCCCGGCGGCTCGGATGAGCGCGCCCGACGCGGCGGCGATCCGCGCCTGGCTGACCGCCCGGATCGGTGAGGCCGACCCGGACCGGCCGCTGCACGAAGCCGGGCTGTCCTCACGGGACGCGACGAGCCTGGCGGCCGACCTCGGCCGGTTCGTCGGCCGCACCCTGGCCCCGACGCTGGTGTGGCAGTACCCGACGATCACCGCACTCGCCGACCACCTGTCCGAAGTGGACAGGGATACGGTGCACGTGCCCCTGCCGGAGGACGGGGAGCCGATCGCGATCGTCGGCCTCGGCTGCCGCCTGCCGGGCGGGATCGAGTCCCCGGAGGCGTTCTGGCGCTTCCTGGACGCCGGTGGCGACGGGATCGGCGACGTCCCCGAAGGACGTTGGGAGACGTTCGTCCCGGCCGGAGATCTCGCCGGCGTGCCCGTGCGCGGTGGTTTCCTCGCCGACGTCGCCGGGTTCGACGCGGCCTTCTTCGGCATCACGCCGGGCGAGGCCGCGGCGATGGACCCGCAGCAGCGGATCCTGCTGGAGGTCGCGTGGGCGGCGCTGGAGCACGCCGGGATCCCGCCGTCGGCCCTGCGCGGCAGCCGGACCGGGGTGTTCGTCGGGCTGTCGGCCACCGAATACGGCTCGCTGACGATGACGGACGTCGCCGGCGTCGACGTCTGGTCCGGCACGGGCGCGGCGGCCAGCATCGCCGCGAACCGGCTCTCGTACCTGCTCGACCTGCGCGGGCCCAGCCTCACCCTCGACACGGCGTGTTCGTCGTCGCTGGTCGCGGTGCACCAGGCGGTGCAGAGCCTGCGCCGCGGCGAGAGCGAGGTCGCGCTCGTGGCCGGGGTGAACGTGGTGCTCTCGCCCGGGATCACGGCCGGGTTCCAGCGGGCGGGCGTGCTCGCCGCGGACGGCCGCTGCAAGCCGTTCGACGCCGGCGCCGACGGGATCGTCCGCGGCGAGGGCTGCGGGGTGGTCGTGCTGAAGCCGCTGCGGGCGGCGCGCGGCGACCGGGTGCTGGCGGTGATCCGCGGCAGCGCGGTGAACTCCGACGGCCGCTCCAACGGCCTGACCGCCCCGAACCCGGACGCCCAGGTGGCCCTGCTGCGCGACGCGTACTCCGCGGCGGGCGTCGATCCGTCCACTGTGGACTACGTCGAGGCGCACGGGACCGGCACGCCGCTGGGCGACCCGCTGGAGGCCGGGGCCCTGGCCACGGTGCTCGGGTCGCGCGAACCCGGCCGTCCGCTGCTGCTGGGGTCGGTGAAGAGCAACCTGGGCCACCTCGAAGGGGCGGCCGGGATCACCGGGCTGCTGAAGGTGGTCCTGGCGATGACCCACCGGCGGCTGCCGCCGAGCCGGCACTTCCGCGAGCCGAACCCGCACATCGACTTCACGGACCTGCGGGTGGTCGCCACGGGCACGGACTGGCCCCGGTATTCCGGGACGGCCCGGGCCGGGGTGTCGGCCTTCGGCTTCGGGGGAACCAACGCGCACGTCGTGCTCGAGGAGTGGCCGGCGGCGTCGTTCCCGGCGCGGGGCGGGGCCGGCGGGCCACAGGTGTTCGCGCTCTCGGCCCGGTCGGCGGAGTCACTGCGTGCGCGGGCCGGGGAGCTGGCGGACTGGCTGGCGGAGAGTGACGTGCCCCTCGGCGCGGTGGCCTCGACGCTGGCCCACCGGCGGGAGCACCTGCCGGTGCGCGGCGCGGTGGTCGCCGAGGACCGCGACGACCTGGTCGCGGCCCTGCGAGAGCTGGCCGCCGGGCGGGGAATGGCGGGCGCCGACTCGGTGGGCGGACTCGCTGCCGGGCCCCAGCGCCCCGATCTGGCGTTGGGTGCGCTGGACGCACCGAACGACACATGGGGGCGTTCGGGGCCTGTCTTCGTGTTCTCCGGATACGGGTCGCAGTGGTCCGGGATGGGCCGCGAACTCCTCCGCTCCGAACCCGCCTTCCGCGCCGAAATCGATGCGCTCGACCCCGTCTTCCGGGCCGAAGCCGGGTTCTCGCTCGGCGATGCCCTCCAGCAGGACCTCCCGGACCTCGCCGCCACCCAGCTCACCCTCTTCGGGATGCAGCTCGCCCTGGCCGCGCTGTGGCGGGCGCACGGCGTCACCCCCGCCGCCGTGCTCGGGCACTCCATGGGCGAGGTGGCCGCCGCCGTCGTGGCCGGGGCGCTCGATGTGGCCTCCGGGCTGAAGGTCATGGCCGCCCGGGCGCGGCTGCTCGCCGAGGTCGATGCCCGGGGCGGTGGGGCGATGGCCGTCGTCGAACTCTCCGCCGCCGAACTGGCGGACTTCCCCGAGGTCACCATCGCCGTGTACGCCTCGCCGACCCAGTGCACCATCAGCGGGGCCGCCGGCGATGTCGAGACCGTCGTCGCGCACGCCGAGAGCCTCGGGCGCCTCGCCCGGCGGCTGCCGGTCGGCGGGGCCGGGCACTCCGCCGCCGTCGAGCCCGTGCTCGGCCGGTTCCGGGCGGCCCTCACCGGGCTCACCACCCAGCGACCCGGGATTGCCTGCTACAGCAGCGTTCTCGACGATCCCCGCGAGAGGCCCGCCTTCGACGCCGGGTACTGGGCGGCCAACCTGCGCCGTCCGGTGCGGTTCAGCCAGGCCGTCGCCGCCGCGGCCGGCGACGGGCACGCCGTCTTCGTCGAGATCTCGCCGCACCCCGTCGCCCTCGCCGCGATCGAGCAGGCCGATGTGCTCGGCCTACCCTCGGCGAGCCGCCGGGTCGACGAGCGGACCGCGTTCCTCACCAGCCTCGCCCGGCTGCACGTCCTCGGGCTCCCCGGGGTCCTGGCCGCCCGCCCGCAGACGCCGCCGGTCGAGCTGCCCGGCCCGGTGTGGCGGCACGAACGCTTCTGGCCCCGCCGGGCCGTCCGCACCGGCGGCACGCACCCCCTGCTCGGCGTGCACATCGAGGATCCGGGCGGCGGCCACCTGTGGCGCGGTGACGCCGGGACCGCGGCGCTGCCGTGGCTGGCCGATCACACCGTGGCCGGGAAGCCGGTGTTCCCGGCCACCGGTTTCCTCGAACTCGCGCTCGCCGCCGGGCCGGGCCGGCACGTCCACGACCTCCAGCTGCAGGAACTCCTCCCGCTCGGCGAGCACACCGAGGTGACGACGAGCCTGCGCGGGACCGAGCTGACCGTGCACACCAGGACCGCGCAGGGCCAGTGGGTCCGGCACGCCATTGCCTGGATCGGCTCCGGCGGCACGCCGTCGGCGCCGTTCGGGGCGACGCACGGCGAGCCGGTCGACGTCTACCGGGCGCTGGCCGGTCTGGGCCAGTCCTACGGCCCGGCCTTCCGCGGCCTGCGCCGGGTGACCGCCGCGTCCGGCCGCGCGTCGGCGTCGATCGCCCTGCCCGAGGCCGACCACCCCGCCTACGTGCTGCACCCCGCGCTCGCCGACGCCTGCCTGCACGCGCTGGCCGCCGCCGTCGGCGAGGCGGACACGCTGTACCTGCCGCTCACCGTCGGCGAGGTGGTGGTGGCCGGCGATCCGCGCCGCGGCGTGCGGGTGGACGCCGTTCTCCACGAGTCCGGCGACGGCGTGCTCGGCAGCGTCCAGCTGGTCGACGCCGGCGACGTCGTCCTGGCCGAGTTCCGCGACGTCTACTGCCGCCCGTACCGCGACGCGGCGACGACGCGGTTGCTGTACGAGGCGGCCTGGCAACCGGCGGAACTGCCGCCCGCGCCGGACCGGGCACACCGCTGGATCGTGCTGTCCGACGACGACGTCCGCGAGTTCGCGGGCGACGACGTCCGGACCGCCCGGCTCGGCGACCGGGCCGAGCTGGCGAAGCTGCTGCGCGACGGCGAACCGACCGCGGTCCTCGCGCTGCTCGGCGGGGCGGCCGGGCCGGATCCGGCACGCGGCGCGTGGCTGGTCGAGACGGTGGCCGGGATCGTCGCCGAACTCGCCGAACTGCCGGTGGCGCCGCGGTTGTGGCTGGCCGGCGACGGCGATCCCGGCCTGGCTGCGCTGCGCGGGCTCGTGCGCGTGCTGGCGTTCGAGCACCCCGAACTGCGGGTGAGCCTGGTCGAGGGCGGGGCGGACCGGCTGCGGGACGAGGTCCGCGCGGACGGGCCGGACGACGAGGTCGCCTGGCGCGACGGCGTGCGGTCCGTGCGGCGCCTGGTCCGCCCGGCCTCCGGCGACCCGGTGCGGGAGCCGGTCCGCGACGGCGCCTACGTCATCACCGGCGGCCTCGGCGGACTCGGCCTGGCCGCGGCGAGGTGGCTGGCCGAGCGGGGTGCGACGCGGCTGGTGCTCAACAGCAGGCACGCCGCCGATCCCGGGCTCGGCGACCTCGGTGCCGACATCCGGGTGGTGCCCGGCGACATCGCCGCCCCGGGCACGGCCGAAACCCTGGTCGCGGTGGCCGTCGAAGGGGGCGTGCCGCTGCGCGGGGTGCTGCACGCCGCCGGCGTCCTGGCCGACGGCGCCGCGATCAGCCTCGACGCCGAGGCGCTCGACGCCGTCTGGCGGCCGAAGGCGCTGGGCGCCTGGCGGCTGCACGAAGCGACCGCCGGGCACGACCTCGACTGGTGGCTGGTGTATTCGTCGGCGGCCGCGCTGTTCGGCTCGCCGGGCCAGTCCGCGTACGCCACGGCGAACGCGTGGACCGAGGCCCTGGTCGCGTGGCGCCGCGACCGGGGCCTCCCCGCGGCGGCGATCGGCTGGGGCGCCTGGGGCGAGGTGGGCGCGGCGGCCGGCTCGGCCAACCCGGTGCTCGACCCGCTCGGCACCGAAGAAGCGTTGTCCGCGCTGGAGTTCGTGCTGGCGCGCGACCGCGCGGCGACCGGCGTCGCCCGGGTGGACCCCGGGACCGTGCTGGAGCTGTTCCCGCGGCTGGGGGAGCGGCCGTTCTTCACGCTCTTCTCCCCGTCAGCCCCACAGTCCACATGGGACGGTATCGACGCACTGCGCGGCACCTCGCCCGGCGCCGCCCACGCCGCCATCGCCGACCACCTGGCCGGGCTCGTCGCGGACCTCCTGGGGCTGGGCGAAGTCGAGCGGACCGTGCCGCTCACCCGGCTCGGGCTCGACTCCCTGTCGGCGATGCGGGCCAGGGGCGCGGTGGAACGCGACTTCGGGCTGCCGCTGCCGATCCCGCTGCTCCTGCGCGGGGCCAGCCTGGACGAGCTCGCCGGGCACCTGGCCGAGCAGGCCGGTTTCGGGCCGGCCACGCCGGTCGCGACGGTCGTCACCGGGCCGCGGGACCCCGCCGAACGCTGGGTCGCCCGGCACTGGCGGGCCGTGCTGGGCGGCCCGGAACCGGGCGTGCACGACGACTTCTTCACCGCCGGCGGCGACGCCGGACGCGCCCGGCAGCTGGCAGCCGCGTTCGCGGAACACCTGACCGAGATTCCCGGCGGTCTGTTCGCGACCCCCACGATCGCCGCGATGGCCGACCTGCTGCGCGCGGAGCTCGAAGGGCACGGCGGCGGCCCGGTGCGGCTGCTGCGGGACGGCATCGCGGAGCCGGTGTTCCTGTTCCACCCGGCGGGCGGGACGGCCAGCGTGTACCGCGAGCTCGTCCGGCTGCTCCCGGAAGGGCCGCCGGTGTACGGGTTCGAGCGCCTCGACGACGAGGACACCGTCGAGGGCAAGGCGGCCCGCTACGCCGGGCTCATCCGGGACCTCCAGCCCCACGGCCCGTACCGGCTGGGCGGCTGGTCGTTCGGCGGCTGCCTCGCCTACGAGACCGCGCGCTGCCTCGGCGGCGCCGAGCTCGTCTTCCTGATCGACACCATCCTGCCGCTGCCCGCCCCGGGAAAGCCGGCGGACGAGCTGCTGCTGGACCGGTTCGACCGGTTCGCCGAGCACATCTCGCGCACCTACGGCGTGCCGTTCGCGGTGCCCCGCGGCGAACTGGCGGAGCTGGACGAGGACGCTCAGATCCAGTGGGTCTTCGCCAAGCTGACCGAACTGGTGCCGGACATGGGCGCCGGGGTCCTGCGGCACCAGTACGAGTCCTATGTGGACGCGCGGGTCGCCGAGCGGTACCGGCCGGCGCCCTACGACGGGCGCGTGGTGCTGCTGCGCGCCCAGGACCCGCACCCGCTCACCACGGCGCTGGACCCGCGCTACCTGCGCACCGACGACACCCTCGGCTGGGACGAGTACTGCGGCGCGCTCGAAGTCGTGCGGGTCCCGGGCGACCACGTGTCGATGATCGACCCGCCGCACGTGGCGGTGCTGGCCGAGCGGCTCGGGACGGTGGTGCGGTGATGGACGAGCTGACCCCGACCACGGCGTTCCGGATCGCCGACCTCGCCGCCCGGCAGGACGAAGCCGTGCGGATCGCCGAAAAACGGGCCGTCGACCGGCAGCACGCCAAGGGCAAGCTCACCGCGCGGGAGCGGATCGGGCTGCTGCTGGACGCCGGGTCCTTCGTGGAGCTCGACCAGTTCGCCCGGCACCGCTGCGCCGAGTTCGGGATGGACGCCAACCGGCCGTGGGGCGACGGCGTCGTCACCGGGCACGGCACCGTCGACGGGCGCCAGGTCTGCGTGTTCTCCCAGGACTTCAGCGTCTTCGGCGGCAGCCTCGGCGAGGCGTCGGGCGAGAAGGTCCTCAAGCTGATGGACCTGGCCATGACGATCGGCTGCCCGGTCGTCGGGATCAACGACTCCGGCGGCGCGCGGATCCAGGAGGGGGTCGTCTCGCTGGCGTACTACGCCGAGCTCGGCCGCCGCAACGCCCACGCCTCCGGCGTCATCCCGCAGATCTCGATGATCATGGGCCCGTGTGCCGGCGGGGCGGTCTACGCACCGGCGATCACCGACTTCACCGTCATGGTCGAGGCGACGTCGCACATGTTCGTCACCGGTCCGGACGTCGTGCAGGCCGTCACCGGCGAACGCGTCACCGCCCAGGAGCTCGGCGGCGCGGCCGTGCAGTCCGAAGTGGCCGGCAACGCCCACCACCGGGCCGTCGACGAAGAGGACGCCGTCGAGTGGGTGCAGACGCTGCTCGGCTACCTGCCCGCCAACAACCTCGACCCGGGCCCCGAGTACGCCGACGACACCAGTCCGGTGGTCACCCCGGCCGATCTCGAGCTCGACCGGCTGGTGCCCGACTCGCCGAACCAGACCTACGACATGGCCGAGCTGATCGTCCGGCTGGTCGACGACGGCGAGTACACCGAAGTCCACAGTGCCTTCGCGCCCAACATGATCTGCGCGTTCGGCCGGATCCAGGGCCGCTCGGTCGGCATCGTGGCGAACCAGCCGCGGCACCAGGCCGGCGTGCTCGACATCGACGCGTCGGAGAAGGCCGCGCGGTTCGTGCGCTTCTGCGACGCCTTCGGCATCCCGCTGCTCACCCTCGCCGACGTCCCCGGCTACCTCCCGGGCCGCGACCAGGAACGCGGCGGCATCATCCGCCGCGGCGCCAAGCTGATCTACGCCTACTCGGAGGCCACCGTGCCGAAGGTGACCGTGGTCGTCCGCAAGGCCTACGGCGGCGGGTACGCGGTGATGGGCTCCAAGCACCTCGGCGCCGACGTCTCGATGGCCTGGCCCACCGCGGAAATCGCGGTGATGGGCGCCGAAGGCGCGGTGCGGGTGCTCTACCGGCGGGAGCTGGCCGCCCTGCCGCCCGGGGAGCGGGAGGCGGCCCGCCGCCGGCTCACCGAGGAGTACCGCAAGCGCCACGGCGGCCCGTACCTGGCCGCCGAACGTGGCTACGTCGACCAGGTCGTCACGCCGTCGCAGACCCGCCTCCAGGTGGCGCGGGCACTGCGGACCCTGCGCACCAAGCGGCAGACCCTGCCGGCCAGGAAACACGGAAACATCCCCCTCTGAGGAGCTCCCATGAAGCGGATCGCCCTGCTGGCGCTGTCCGTCGTCCTGCTGGTCGCCGGGGCCGGCGTGACGCCCGCCCAGGCGAGCCCGGCCGTGGCCGACGACGGCGCGAAAGTCGTCCAGGAGACCTGGCTGGACGCCCGGACCGCCGACCTGCAGATCAGCTCGCCCGCACTGGGCACGACCGGGATGGTCCGGGTGATCGTGCCGTCCGGCTGGGCCGCGCAGCCCGCGCGGACCTGGCCCGTGCTGTACCTGCTGCACGGCTGCTGCGAGCCGGTCGACTACCGCTCGTGGGACCAGTTCACCGACGTGAAAGCGTTCACCGCGGCCAAGGACGCGCTGGTCGTGATGCCGACGGACGGCCCGGCGGGGATGTACACGAAGTGGTGGAACTTCGGGCTGAAGAACACCCCCGACTGGGACACCTTCCACACCGCCGAAGTGCGGCAGATCATCGAGCGCGGCTACCGCGGCGGGACGCGCCGGGCGGTCGCCGGGCTGTCGATCGGCGGGTACGGCGCCATGGCGTACGCGTTCAAGCACCCCGGGATGTTCGGCGCGGCCGCCTCCTACAGCGGCGTCCCGAACACGCTGTACCCGGGGATCCCGGTGTGGATCATCGGCATCCTGGCCAGGGCCGGCATCTTCAACTACCTGAACCTCTGGGGCGATTCGTTCGGGATGCAGCCGATCTGGTCGGCGAGCAACCCCTACGACCACGTCGACCAGCTGCGCGGCACCGCGCTCTACGTCTCGTGCGGCAACGGGCAGACCGGGCCGCTCGACCCGCCGGGGCAGGCGGACTTCCTGGAGTCGACGGCGGAGATGTCGTCCCGCAGCTTCACCGACCGGCTGCGGACCGCCGGCATCCCGGCGACCGTCGACTACTACGGGCCCGGCACGCACAGCTGGCCGTACTGGCAGCGGGCCCTGCACCAGTCGTGGCCGGTCCTGGCCGGCGCGCTCGGCCTCCCGGCCTGAGCGGATTCCTTTCCCCGATGGAGGTTGTGGTGAAGCACGCCCGTGTCCGCGCCGTGGTTTCGGCGCTCCTGACCTGCTGCCTGGTGGCCTTGGGGATCGCGGCCGCGAGCCCGCCCGCCGGTGCGGCGCCCCTGCTGCCCGGGCCGTTCGACGACTCCTTCTACACCCCGCCCTCTCCGCTGCCGGCCGGGAACCCGGGTGAGGTCATCCGCTGGCGGCCCGCGGTGCCGCTGCTGAACGCGCTCAACGCCGACGCCTGGCAGGTCATGTACCTGTCGACGAACGCCCTCGGCAACCGGGACGCGGTGACCGGGACGATCCTGGTGCCCAAGGGTGTCGACCCGGCCAAGGCGCCGATCGTCGGCTACGCCGTCGGCACACAGGGCCCGGCGTTCAAGTGCACGGCGTCCAAGGCGATGGAACGCGGCACGCTCTACGACCAGCCCGCCATCAACGACTCGCTGTCCAGCGGCTACGCGGTCGCGGTGACCGACTACGAGGGCTACTCGCCGTCGACCGTGCCGACCTACATCACCGGGCAGTCCATGGGGCCGGCCGTGATCGACTCGGTGCGGGCGGCGCAGGACCTTCCGTCCGCGCGGCTTTCCAAGAGCGCCAAGGTGATCTTCCAGGGCTACTCGCAGGGTGGCGGCGGTTCGATGTGGGCCGGGGAGAAGCAGCCCACGTACGCGCCGGAGCTGAACGTCGTCGGCGTGGTCGCGGGCGGCGTCCCGGCCGACCTGACCGAGGTCGCCAAGGGGCTCGACGGGTACATCGGCTTCGGGTTCCTGGCCTTCGCCGCGGTCGGGCTCGACGCCGCGTACCCGGACCTGAAGCTCGACTCGTTCCTCAACGACACCGGACGTCAGCAGCTGGCGGAAGCGAAGAAGAACGCGTGCACCGCGGAACTGCTGCTGAACTACTCGTTCAAGAAGATCAGCGACTACACGACGACCAACCCGCTGGGCACGCCGCAGTGGCAGGCGCGGCTGGCGCAGAACAAGCTGGGCGCCCACCCGCCGCGGGTGCCGGTGTTCCAGTACCACGCGAGCACCGACGAGATCGTCAACACCCCGCAGGCGGAGACGCTGCACCGGGCGTACTGCGCGGCCGGCGTCCGCGAGCAGTGGACGACCTACGTCGCCGAGCACGCCAGCGGAATCCTGGCCGGGAACGCGGACGCGCACCAGTGGATCGTGAATCGCTTCAACGGCCAGACCGCGCCGTCGAACTGCTGAGAAAACCGTGAAGGCCACCCCGGGCAATTCCGGGGTGGCCTTCACGGGAATTCAGACCTTGCTCGCGACGAAGGTGGCGGCGTCGCCGGCCTGGTTGCCGTAGCTGAGGTGGGCCAGGATGTTGAGGCCGCCCGCCTGGCAGATCGGGTCGCCGTCGGCGCAGTAGTCCTTGGTGCGGCCGGCGTAGGTGCCGGTGACCGATCGGCCGATCGCACGGATCGGGTTGCCGAACAGCACGATGGCCGCGATCCGGGGCGCCAGGTCCGCCGGGATGGTGGCGACGATCGGGCCGCCGACGATCGCGCCGTCGCTGCTGATGCCGATCGAGTTGTCGACGACGTTGGCGCCCTGCGAGTAGCCGGCCAGGACGAACCGCTGGGCGGGGCAGGCCGCAGCCTGCGACCGCACGTGGTTCACCAGGTCGGTGTTGCCGCGCTGCACCGACGCGGGCTCGCCGAGGTCGGCCGGGTAGTCGACGCGGTAGCTGCTCACCGACCGCGGGCGCAGCCGGTTCTGCACGGCCTGGAAGACCGGGTCGCCGACGATGAGGCCGAGCGTGCCGGGTTCGCCGGTGCCGCGGGCCACCGCCACGTCGATGTCGGTGCACGGGGCGGCCGACGCCGCCGGCGCGGCCGCCACGGTGAGCCCGGCGACGGCGAAGCCGACGGCGGCCACGGCGGAAAGCAGGCGTTTCTGGGGAGCGCTCATCACTGATCACACCTCGTTGTGGGAAAAGGGGGTCGGCAAGCGCTTTCCGGTCAACCGGAAAAAGGGGACGACGCTTGCGGTGAAGGCAGCGTCGCAGCGCTTGCCGACCCCGGCAAGAGGTGATTTCGATTCGGACCGGGAATTGTCCGGCCGGTGACAAACAGTCCCCAGTGGACGCTCAGGTGACGCACTGCCCGGCGGGCTGCGGGCGGTCGACGTGGTCCAGCAGCGCGGGATCCAGGCCGCGCAGGGCGGCCATCACGAACCCGGTGGCCAGTTCGCCCGAAGCGATCGGGTCGAGCCCGGGGGAGTGGGAGACGTGCATCGCGGCCCGTCCGACGAGACCCACCATCATCGCGGCGAGCAGGTCCGCGCTCGGCCCGACCGGCCGGCCGTGCGCGATCAGGTGTTCGCGGATCTGGCCGAGCACCAGGGTGGCGACGGTGTCGGCCAGCGCGCGGCGCTCGTTCGACATCTCGTCGACGGCCGAGTCGAACAGCAGCCGGAAGCTCTCCGGGTGGGCGCCGGCGTAGCTGAACATGGCCATCACCGCCTTCCGGACGCGCTCTTCCAGCGGGCGCGGGCCCGCCGTTTCGTAGGCCTTGACGACCCAGTCGCGCACGGCGGCGACTTCCCGGCTGACGGTGGCGCGGAAAAGGGCCGCTTTGTCGCCGAAATGGGCGTAGAGCGTCGGTTTGGTGGAATCGGCGCGCTCGGCGATCAGCCCCATCGTGGCCTGCGCGTAGCCCCGTTCGGCGAACACCGCGCGGGCGGCGTCGAGCAGTTCGTCGTCGGTGGGCCGGGCGGCCGGGCTGCGGCGGGGGCTGGATCGATCAGGAGGGCTGGGCCGGCTCATGGAGGTGTACTGTACGGTCTCCCTGCTTTACTGTCAGGTAAAGCACGCTCCGTGATATCCGGGGCTTCGCCCCGGGTCGGGGGCTCCGCCACCCGGATCCCCGAAAGAGTTGCGATCGCCGTCCCCGGTGGAGGAACCCTGGTGTCCCGCGACAGTGCTCGGCAAAGCGTCCCGGCTCCCCGGGACGCCGGTGAGGATGTTCTCCGGAGGAAAGAGCTGGCCGCGCTGATGCGCCCGGCGTTGCCGGGGCTGGCCGACGGGATCGTCCGCGAGGTGCTGCGGGCCGTCCCGGTCTACGCCCGGCCGGGCGACGGCGCCTACGGGCGGGTGACCCGGCACGGCGTCGAGTGCGCCGTCGCGCTCTTCGTGGACCTCGTCGAAGATCCGCAGGCCTCGCGCGAGCGGCTGTTCGAGACGTGCCGCCGGCTCGGCGCGGGCGAGGCGCGCGAAGGCCGGAGCCTCGACGACCTGCAGGCGGCCTACCGCGTCGGCACCCGCGTCGGCTGGCGCTGGATCATGCGGCTGGGCCGGCGGCACCGGCTGTCGTCGGCGGTCATGGCGCAGCTGGCCGAGATGCTGTTCGGCTACGCCGACGAGCTCGCCCGGATGTCGAGCCGGGGCCACCGCGAAGCCCGCGCGGAGATCGAGGGCACCCGGGCCGGCCTGCGACGGCGGCTGCTGCGGCTGCTGACCGGCCCGGGTGCCGTCCCGGACGCGGTCCTCGCCGAACTCGCGTCGGCGGCGGGCTGGCCGGTGCCCCGCGAGGTGGTGGCGGTGGCCGCCGAGCGGACCACCGGCACGTCGTGGGGGCCCGACGCCCTCGCCGACCTCGACCCGCCGCAGCCGTACCTGCTGCTGCCCGCGCCGGTGGACGCGCGGACCCTGACCCGGCTCGGCACCCGCGTCGCGGTCGGGCCGCCGGTGGAGCTCGGCGCGGCGGCGCACTCCCTGCGCTGGGCGCGCGCGGCGTTGCGGCTGGTCGCGGACGGCGCGCTCCCGGACACGCCGGTGACGTGGTGCACGGAGCACCTGACGGATCTGTGGCTGCTGTCCGACGCGCCGCTGGCCGAGCAGGTCGCCCTCCGGCAGCTGGCCCCGCTGGACCAGTTCCCGGAGCGCACGCGCCGCCGTCTCGGCGAGACGCTGCTGTCGTGGCTCCAGAACGGCGGGAATTCCGAAAAGATCGCGGTGGAGCTTTCGGTGCACCCCCAGACGGTCCGCTACCGCGTGCGCCAGCTGAAGCAGGCCTTCGGCGACCGCCTCGACGACCCGGACGCGCGGTTCGCCATGCAGGCCGCGCTGCGGGCGTCCGGGTTCCGCTCGTCCGGAGTGTGACCCCCGGCTGCCTTGTCCCGAGCGAGAACATGTTCTAGTTTTGGGGCGGAAGGTGGTGTGCCGGTGAAGACCGATCTCGGGTTGGCCGGCGCCGTGGTGCTGGTCACCGGCGGCGTCCGGGGCGTGGGTAAGGGGATCAGCGCGGTGTTCCTGGCCCAGGGTGCGCACGTCGTCACCTGCGCGCGGCGCGAGACCGCGACCGGGGCCGAGTTCCTCCGGTGCGACGTGCGGGACGAAGAACAGGTTTCGGCTCTGGTCGCCGGGATCGTCTCCCGGCACGGGCGCCTGGACGTGGTCGTCAACAACGCCGGTGGGGCGCCGTACGTGTCCGCGGCGGAGGCGTCGCCGCAGCTGCACGAAAAGATCGTGCAGCTGAACCTCCTGGCGCCGTTGCTGGTCGCGCAGCACGCGAACGCGGTGATGCAGCGGCAGGAGTCCGGCGGGTCGATCGTGATGATCTCCAGCGTCAGCGGGACCCGGCCCTCGCCGGGGACCGCGGCCTACGGCGCCGCGAAGGCCGGGCTGGACAACCTGACCGCCAGTCTCGCCGTCGAGTGGGCACCCAAGGTCCGGGTCAACGCCCTGGACGTGGGGATGGTGCGGACCGAGCAGTCCCACCTGCACTACGGGAGCGAGGCCGCGGTCGAGGCGGTCGGGAAGACCGTGCCGCTCGGCCGGCTCGCCGAGCCGGAGGAAATCGGGCACTGCGCCGCGTTCTTGGCTTCCCCGCTGGCTTCTTATGTGTCGGGAGCGACGTTGCGGGTGCACGGCGGGGGAGAGGTCCCGGCGTTCTTGGCGGCGGCGGATGTCAATCGGGAGGATGCGTGAGCGGGTTGTGCCAGGGCCGCGTGGTCGTCGTGACGGGCGCGGGCCGGGGGATCGGGCGGGCGCACGCGCTGGCGTTCGCGGCCGAGGGCGCGTCGGTGGTGGTGAACGACGTGGACGCCGGCGCGGCCGCGGAAGTCGTCGCGGCGGTCGGGGACCAGGCGGTCGCGAACACCTCCGACGTCGCCGATTGGGCGGGGGCGAAGGAGCTGATCGGGACGGCGCTGGAGCGGTTCGGCCGCCTGGACGTGCTGGTCAACAACGCGGGGTTCCTCCGCGACCGGATGCTGGTCAACCTGGGCGAGGACGAATGGGACGCGGTCGTCCGCGTGCACCTGAAAGGGCATTTCGCGCCCCTGCGGCACGCCGCCGAGCACTGGCGGGCCGAGGCGAAGGCGGGGCGCACACCGCAGGCGCGGGTGATCAACACCAGCTCCGGTGCCGGTCTGCTGGGCAGCGTGGGCCAGGGCAACTACTCGGCCGCGAAGGCCGGGATCGCCGGACTGACCGTGGTGGCCGCGGCCGAGTTGGCTCGTTATGGCATCACGGTGAACGCGATCGCCCCGGCCGCGCGGACGCGGATGACCGAAGGGGTCTTCGCGTCGATGGCGCGGCCGGACACCGGCTTCGACGCGATGGCGCCGGAGAATGTCTCGCCGCTGGTCGTCTGGCTGGGCAGCGAGGAGTCCGGGCACGTGACCGGCCGGGTCTTCGAAGTCGAAGGCGGGAAGGTCTCCCTCGCGCAGGGCTGGCGGCACGGCCCGGTCGTGGACAAGGGCGAGCGGTGGGAACCGGCCGAGCTCGGCCCGGTGGTGAAGGAGCTGCTCGAGCAGGCGCCCGAGCCCGAACCCGTCTACGGAGCGAGCTGATGGGCATCCTGACCAAACGCGACGGGCACATCGAGGTCGTCACCGTCGACTTCCCGCCGGTCAACGCGCTGCCGGTGCAGGGCTGGTTCGACCTCGCCGACGCGATCACCCAGGCCGGCCGTGACCCGGAGGTGCACGTGGTGATCCTCCGCGCCGAGGGGCGCGGCTTCAACGCCGGGGTCGACATCAAGGAGATCCAGCGCAGCGAGGGCTTCGACGCCTTGGTCGGGGCGAACCGGGGCTGTTATGCGGCTTTCGGCGCGGTCTACGACTGCGAGGTGCCGGTGGTCGCGGCGGTGCACGGGTTCTGCCTCGGCGGCGGCATCGGCCTGGTCGGCAACGCGGATGTGATCGTCGCCTCGGAAGACGCGACCTTCGGGGTCCCGGAGGTGGAACGCGGCGCGCTGGGCGCGGCCACGCACCTGGCGAGGCTGGTGCCGCAGCACCTGATGCGCACCCTCTACTTCACCGCCCGCAAGATCACCGCCGCCGAACTGCACACCCACGGCTCGGTGTACCGGGTCGTGCCGCGCGCGGAGCTCGACGAAGCGGCCCTGGAAGTCGCCCGGGACATCGCGAAGAAGGACCCGCGGGTCATCCGCGCGGCGAAGGAAGCCCTGAACGGCATCGACACCCAGCAGGTGCACCGCAGCTACCGGTTCGAGCAGGGGTTCACCTTCGAGCTGAACCTGCTCGGCGCGTCCGACGAAGCCCGCGAGGAGTTCTTGAATGGCCGATAAGCGCACGACCGCCGACGACGTGGCGGCCGAGCTCCGCGACGGCATGACCGTCGGCATCGGCGGCTGGGGGTCCCGCCGCAAGCCGATGGCCCTGGTCCGCGCGATCCTGCGCACCCCCGTGAAGGACCTCACCGTGGTGTCCTACGGCGGCCCGGACGTCGGCCTGCTCTGCGCGGCCGGGAAGGTGAAGCGGGTCGTCTTCGGGTTCGTCACCCTGGATTCGATCCCGTACGACCCGTGGTTCGGCCGCGCCCGCGAGACCGGGGCGATCGAGGTCACCGAGTACGACGAGGGCATGTTCGGCACGGCGTTGTCGGCGGCGATGCAGCGGCTGCCGTTCCTGCCGACGCGGGCCGGGCTGGGCTCGGAGGTGATGCGCGCCAACCCCGGCCTCCGCACCGTGCGCTCGCCGTACGACGACGGCGAGGAGCTCGTCGCGGTTCCGGCGCAGCACCTCGACGTGGCCTTGGTGCACCTCAACCGCGCGGACGCCCGCGGCAACGCCCAGTACCTCGGCCCGGACCCGTACTTCGACGAGCTGTTCGCCCTGGCCGCGGACAAGTGCTTCGTGTCGGCCGAGAAGGTCGTCGAGACGGCGGAGCTGACTTCCGCCGGGCCGGTGCAGTCGCTGCTGCTCACCCGCGGCGCCGTCGACGGGGTGGTGGAGTCGCCGCGCGGCGCGCACTTCACCACGGCGGTCCCGGACTACGGGCGGGACGAGCGGTTCCAGCGGCACTACGCCGCGTGCGCCAAGGATCCCGAGGCGTGGCCGGGGTTCGCGGACCGGTTCCTCTCCGGGGACGAGCGGCGGTATCTGTCCGAAGTGGACAAGTTCGGAGCGGAGGCGGCATGAGCGCGACCCGGGCCGAGATCGCCGTGGTGGCGGTGGCCGAGCTGTTCCGCGGCGACGGCGAGATCCTGGTCAGCCCGATGGGGCTGATCCCGCAGCTGGGCGCGAAACTGGCGCGGCTGACCTTCGAGCCGGACCTGCTGATGTCCGACGGCGAAGCGCAGCTCGTGACGCCGGACGGCGTCGTCGAGGGCTGGCAGCCGTTCCGCAGGATGCTCGACACGATCGTCCCGCACGGACGCCGGCACGTCGTGATGGGCGCGAACCAGATCGACCGGTACGGCAACCAGAACATCTCCGCCATCGGCGACCACGCCCGGCCGAAGAAACAGCTCCTCGGCGTGCGCGGTGCCCCCGGCAACACGATCAACCACCGGACGAGCTACTGGGTGCCCCGGCACTCCACCCGGGTGTTCGTGGACACCGTGGACGTCGTTTCCGGTGTGGGGTACGACAACGCGGCCAAAGCCGGCCCGTCGGCGCAGCGGTACCACGACGTGCACCGGGTCGTCTCGAACCTCGGCGTGTTCGACTTCGGCGGCCCGGACCACGCCATGCGCGCGGTGTCCCTGCATCCGGGCGTCACCCGCGACGAGGTCACCGCGGCGACGACGTTCCAGATCGACTTCACCGGCACCGGCACCAGCCGCGAACCGGACGAGGCCGAACTGCGGCTGCTGCGCGAGGTCGTCGACCCGGAAAGCCTGCGCGACAAGGAAGTCCCGGCGTGAAGACCGCCCTGACCCGGCTGGTCGGCGTCGACCACCCGGTCGTGCAGACCGGGATGGGCTGGGTGGCCGGGCCGCGGCTGGTCACGGCGACCGCGGAAGCCGGCGCCCTCGGCATCCTCGCCTCCGCCACGATGACGTTCGGCGAGCTGGAAGCGGCCATCGCGGAGGTCAAGAAGCGGACGGACAAGCCGTTCGGCGTCAACCTGCGCGCGGACGCGGTGGACGCCGGGGACCGGGTCGACCTGCTTATCCGCGAAGGGGTCAAGGTGGCGTCGTTCGCGCTCGCGCCGCGGAAGGAGATGATCGCGAAGCTGCGCGACCACGGCGTCGTCGTGATCCCGTCGATCGGCGCCGCCCGGCACGCCGAGAAGGTCGCCGCGTGGGGTGCGGACGCCGTCATCGTCCAGGGCGGCGAGGGCGGCGGGCACACCGGGGGCGTGGCCACCACGCTGCTGCTGCCTTCGGTGCTCGACGCCGTCGACATCCCGGTCGTCGCGGCCGGCGGCTTCTTCGACGGCCGCGGGCTCGCCGCCGCCCTGGCCTACGGCGCCGCGGGCGTGGCGATGGGCACCCGGTTCCTGCTGAGCAAGGAGAGCACGGTCCCCGACGAGGTCAAACGCCTCTACCTGGAGCAGGGCCTCACCGGAACGGTCGTCACCCGGCGCGTCGACGGCCTCCCGCACCGCGTGCTGCGCACCGAACTGGTCGACAGGCTCGAACGCACCGGCCGCGTCCGCGGCCTCGCCCAGGCCGCCCGCAACGCCCTGCGCTTCCGGAATATCACCGGCCTGTCCCCGGTTGCGATGTTACGGGAAGGCCTTGCGATGAAGCACGGCAACGATCTGACCTGGAGCCAGCTGGTGATGGCGGCCAACACCCCGATGCTGTTGCGGGCGGGACTGGTCGACGGCCGGACGGACGCCGGAGTGCTAGCGTCGGGACAGGTGGTGGGCATGATCCACGACCTGCCCACGGTGGCGCAGATCGTCGAGGGCGCAGTGGCCGAGGCAGGTGAGATCCTGCGGCGGCTCGGCCGGGAAACGGGAGGATGAGGACGCGGTGTTGAAGGTCGGATACAAGGCGTCGGCGGAGCAGTTCGGGCCGCGGGACCTGGTCGAGTACGCCGTGCGCGCCGAAGAGGTGGGCCTCGACTCGGTGTGGGTGTCCGATCACTTCCTGCCGTGGCGGCACGAAGGCGGCCACGCCCCGTGGGCGCTGGCCTGGATGCCGGCGGTGGCCGAACGCACGAAGCGGGTGCAGATCGGCACCAGCGTGCTGACCCCGACGTTCCGGTACAACCCGGCGGTGATCGCCCAGGCGTTCGCGACCATGTCCCTGCTGTCGAACGGCCGCGTCATCCTCGGTGTCGGCACCGGCGAGGCGCTGAACGAGATCGCCGTGTCGGGGCGGGAGTGGCCGGAGTTCAAGGAGCGCTTCGCCCGGCTGCGCGAGTCGATCAAGCTCATCCGCGAGCTGTGGACCAGCGACAACGTCAACTTCAAGGGCGACTACTACGAGCTGGTGGACGCCAAGATCTACGACCGGCCGGAACAGCCGGTGCCGGTGTACGTCGCCGCCGGCGGCCCGGTGGTGGCCAAGTACGCGGGCCGCGCCGGCGACGGGTTCATCTGCACGTCGGGCAAGGGCATGGAGCTCTACACCGACAAGCTGATGCCGGCGGTCAAGGAAGGCGCGGAGGCGGCCGGGAAGACCGTCGAGGACGTCGACCGGACCATCGAGATCAAGCTGTCCTACGACCGCGACCACGAGAAGGCCCTGGAGAACACCCGGTTCTGGGCGCCGCTGTCGCTGTCGGCGGAGCAGAAGCACAGCGTGTCCTCCGCCGAGGAGATGGAACGGCTGGCCGACGAGCTGCCGATCGACCAGGTCGCCAAGCGCTGGATCGTGGCGTCCGACCCGGACGAGGCCGTCGCCCAGATCAAGCCGTACCTGGACGCGGGCCTCAACCACCTGGTCTTCCACGGCCCCGGCCACGACCAGGAACGCTTCCTGACCCAGTTCTCCGAGGACGTGCTGCCGAAGCTGCGTGCCCTCGGCTGATCGGCGCTGCCCGGCTTCACAGCCGTTCGATGATGGTGACGTTGGCGGTGCCGCCGCCTTCGCACATCGTCTGCAGCCCGTAACGCCCGCCGCGGCGCTCCAGCTCGTGCAGGAGCGTCGCGAGGAGCTTGGTGCCGGTGGCCCCGATCGGGTGACCGAGGGCGATCCCGCCCCCGTTCACGTTGACCCGTTCGGGGTCCGCGCCGGTTTCGTCCAGCCACGCCAGCACCACGCTCGCGAACGCCTCGTTGACCTCGAACAGGTCGATGTCGTCGACGGTGAGCCCGGCGTTGCGCAGCGCGTGCGCCGTCGCCGGGATCGGGCCGGTCAGCATCCACACCGGGTCCGCCGCGCGCACCGACAGGTGGTGGATGCGGGCCCGCGGCGTCAGGCCGTGGGTTTCGACGAACGACGAGGACGCCAGCAGGGCCGCGCTCGCGCCGTCGGAGATCTGGCTGGCCACCGCCGCCGTCAGCCGCGAACCGTCGCCCAGCGGCTTCAGGCCGCGCATCCGCTCCAGGCTGGTGTCCCGGCGCGGGCCCTCGTCGTGCCGGAACTGCTCGACCGGGACGATCTCGGCGTCGAAGCGGCCTTCGTCGATGGCGGCCACGGCCCGCCGGTGGCTGCGCAGCGCGTACTCCTCCATGGCCGCGCGGCTGATGTCCCAGTGCTCGGCGATCATGTCGGCACTGCGGAACTGCGAGACCTCGACGCTGCCGTAGCGCTCCTGCCAGCCCTTCGAGCCGGAGAACGGGTCCTCGAAGCCGTGCTCGCGTCCGGCCAGCATCGCGGCGCTGATCGGGATCCGGCTCATGTTCTGCACGCCGCCGGCCAGCACCAGGTCCTGCGTGCCGGACAGGACGGCTTGCGCGGCGAAGTGCACGGCCTGCTGGCTCGACCCGCACTGCCGGTCGATCGTCACCCCCGGCACGTGGTCGGGGAACCCGGCGGCCAGCCACGCGGTGCGCGCGATGTTCCCGGACTGCGGACCGAGGGTGTCCGTGCAGCCGAAAATGACGTCGTCGACGAAGTCCGGGTCGACCCCGGCGCGCTCGACGACCGCCTTGATGACGTGCGCACCCAGGTCGGCGGAGTGCCACCCGGACAGCGCACCGCCGCGGCGCCCCACGGGTGTGCGGACCGCGTCGAGGAGGAAGGCTTCGGGCACGGGGGCTCCTAGGGGTGCTGGCTGCTGACGGAGACGACTTCGCCGGTGAGGTAGCTGGCGTAGCCGCTGGCGAGGAAGACCATGACGTTGGCGACTTCCCACGGCTCGGCGGCCCGGCCGAAGGCTTCCTTCTTCGTGAGGTCTTCGAGGAGTTCGTCGCTGGTCACCTTGGCCAGGAACGGGTGCATCGCGAGGCTCGGCGCGACGGCGTTGATCCGGACACCGTGTTCGGCGGCGTCCAGGGCCGAGCAGCGGGTCAACGCCATGACACCGGCTTTCGCGGCGGCGTAGTGCGCTTGGCCGGCCTGGGCGCGCCAGCCGATCACCGAGGCGTTGTTGACGATCGCCCCGCCGCCGCCCTGGGCGACGAACTGCTTCAGGGCCGCGCGGGTGCAGCGGAAGGTGCCGGTGAGCGTGATGTCGAGGACCTTCGACCACTCGTCGTCGGTCATGTCCAGGACGGACTTCGTGCCGCCGAGCCCGGCGTTGTTGATCATCACGTCCAGCCGGCCGAACTGCTCGACGGCGCCGTCGATCAGCGCCTGGACCTGGTCTTCCCGGGTGACGTCGCAGGGAATGGCGTGGACGTCGCCGAGTTCGGCGGCCTTCTCCTTCAACCGGCGTTCGTGCCAGTCGCTGATGACGACCTGCGCGCCCTCTTCGAGACAGCGCTTCGCGACCGCGGAGCCGATGCCGGTGCCCGCGGCGGCGGTGACCACGACGACCTTCCCCTGCAGGAGGTCGTGGCCGGGTGGGTAGGACGGGATCACGGGCGGGCCTCCCGGGGCAGGCCGAGGACGCGCTCGGCGATGATGGTGCGTTCGATTTCGTCCGACCCGCCGTAGATGGTGTCGGCGCGGGTGAACAGGAACAGCCGCTGCCACTCGTCGAGGTCGCCGCCGTCCGAGGTGAGGGAGCGTGCCCCGCGGGCGCGCATGGCGAGTTCGCCGAGCCCGCGGTGCCATTGCGCCCACAGGAGCTTGCCGACGGCGACTTCGGGTCCGGCGGCTTGGCCGAGGGTGCGTAACGCGTGGGCGCGCAGGACGCGCAGGCCGATGCGGGCGCGGGTGAGGTCGGCGCGCAGGAGCGGGTCGTCGTAGGTGCCGAGGCGCTGGGCCTCGGCGGTGATGTCGTCGAGTTCGCGGCGGAACCCGATCTGCTGGCCGAGGGTGGAGACCCCGCGTTCGAAGCCGAGGGTGGCCATGGCGATCTTCCAGCCGTCGCCCGGTTCGCCGACGACGAGGTTTCCGGCCGTTCGGGCGTCGTCGAAGAAGACTTCGTTGAACTCGGACGTGCCGGTGAGCTGCTGGATCGGCCGGATCGTCACACCGTCCTGCCGCAACGGCACGAGAAGGTAGGACAAGCCGTGGTGCCGCTGCGAACCGGGTTCGGTGCGGGCCACCACGAAACACCAGTCGGCCACATGGGCCAAGGACGTCCAGATCTTCTGGCCGTTGATCACCCACTCGCCGTCACGCAGGGCCGCCGACGTCGAGACGGCGGCGAGGTCGGAGCCGGCGCCGGGTTCGGAGTACCCCTGGCACCACAGTTCCTCGACCGCAACGATCTTGGGCAGGAACCGGGCCTGCTGCTCCGGAGTGCCGAAGGCGATCAGCGTCGGGCCGAGGAGTTGCTCGCCGATGTGGTTGACCCGCGCGGGTGCTCCGGAGGCGGCGTATTCCTCGTGGAAGGCGACCTGGTCTTCGAGGGACAAGCCGCGGCCGCCGTGCTCGGCCGGCCAGCCCACGCACGTCCAGCCCGCGGCGGCCAGGTGTCGTTCCCAGGCCAGGCGCAGCTCGAACTCCTCGTGTTCCCGCCCCGGCCCGCCCAGCCCGCGCAGGCGGGCGAACTCGCCGGTCAGGTTGTCCGCGAGCCAGTCCGCGACCTCGCGGCGGAATCGCGTCGGTCCCACGCACGCCTCCTTGCTCACCCGCCGGTCCGGCACCTAGGGTAATGAGAACACGTTCTACTTTGCCGGTCCAGAGGAGGGTGTGGTGGGACAGACCACGATCCCGGCCGTCGTCCGAGACGCCGCCGCGAAGTTCGGGTCCGCCGAGGCGCTGGTCGACGGTCCCGTGCGGCTCGGCTACGACCAGCTTCTGGAACGTGTTCGAACCGCCGCGCGGGCCTTCGCGGCGTGCGGCGTCGAGCCGGGGGACCGGGTCGCGGTCGCGCTGCCCAACACCCACCACTGGGTCACCGCGGCGCTGGGCGCGCTCTACGCGGGCGCGACCCTGATCCCGGTCAACACCCGCTTCACCGCCACCGAAACCGTGGACCTGCTCGTCCGCGGCCGGGCCCGGGCCCTCGTCGTGGCCGCCGACTTCCTCGGCGCCGACCGCCACGCCGCGATCGTGGCGACCGGGGCGGCGCTGCCGGACCTCGGCACCGTCGTCCGGGTGCCCCTCGAACAGCCGCACCGGCCGGTCGAGGGCACGCTGGGCTGGGACGAGTTCCTGGCCCTGGCCGAGCGGGTGCCGGTGGCCGACGCCGAGGCGCGCGCCGACGCCGTCCGCCCGGACGACGTCAGCGACATCCTGTTCACCTCGGGCACCAGCGGCCGCTCCAAGGGCGTGCTTTCGGCCCACCGCCAGGCCGTCGACGTCGCCGCGGCGTGGGCGGACTGCGGCCAGGTCACCGCCGAGGACCGGTACCTGGTGATCAACCCGTTCTTCCACAGCTTCGGCTACAAGGCCGGGATCCTGGTCTGCCTGCTGAGCGGCGCGACGATCGTGCCGCAGGCCGTGTTCGACGTGCGCGCGGCCCTGCGGGTGATCGAACGGGAACGGATTTCCGTGCTGCCGGGCGCGCCGGCGGTCTTCACGTCCCTGCTGCACGAGCCGCGCAAGGGCGACCTGTCGTCGCTGCGGCTCGCGGTCACCGGCGCGGCCACGGTGCCGGCCTCGCTCGTGCGCCGGATGTGGTCCGAACTCGGCTTCGAAACCGTCCTCACCGCCTACGGGCTCACCGAGGCCGTGATGGTGACGATGTGCCGGCCCGGCGACCCCGCGGACCTCATCGCCGGCACGTCCGGCCGGGCGACCGCGGGCTTCGAGGTGGCGATCCAGGGCTCGCCGGGCGAGATCGTGGTCCGCGGGCCGAACGTGATGCTCGGGTACCTCGACGACCCGGAGGCGACCGCGCAGGCCGTCGACGAGGAGGGCTGGCTGCACACCGGTGACGTCGGCGAGCTGGACGACGGCGGCAACCTGACGATCACCGGCCGGCTCAAGGACATGTACATCTCCGGCGGCTTCAACGTCTACCCGGCCGAGGTCGAGCACGCCCTGACCGAACTGGCCGGCGTGCGCGACGCCGCGGTGATCGGCGTCCCGGACGAGCGGATGGGCGAAGTCGGCAAGGCGTTCGTCGTCGGCACCGGGCTGACCGAAGAAGCGGTCATCGTCTTCTGCCGCGAACGGCTCGCCAACTACAAGACCCCGCGGTTCGTCGAGTTCCTGGACGAACTGCCCCGCAACGCTTCCGGCAAGGTGCTGAAGCGGCTGCTGAGCGAGGAGAAGGCATGAGTGAACCGGTGGTCCGCTCCGAGCGGCGCGGGCCGGTCGCGGTGGTGACGATGAACCGGCCGGAGTACCGCAACGCCCAGAATTCGGCGATGACCTACGCCCTCGACGACGCCTTCACCGACGCGGTGAACGACCCCGGGGTGAAGGTGATCGTGCTGGCGGGCGAAGGGAAGCACTTCTCCGCGGGGCACGACATCGGCACGCCGGGGCGGGACGTGGACCAGTCGTTCGACCGGCGGGCCGTGGTGTGGTGGGACCACGTCGACCGGGACGGCGGCGACCAGCGGTTCGCCCGCGAGTCCGAGGTCTACCTGGGCATGTGCCGCCGCTGGCGGGAAATCCCGAAGCCGATGATCGCCAGTGTCCAGGGCGCGTGCATCGCGGGCGGGCTGATGCTGGCCTGGGTGTGCGACCTCATCGTCGCTTCCGAGGACGCGTTCTTCGCCGATCCCGTGGTGCGGATGGGGATCCCCGGTGTCGAGTACTTCGCGCACCCGTGGGTGCTCGGCCCGCGTGCGGCGAAGGAGGTGCTGTTCACCGGTGATCGCTTCACCGCCGCGCAGGCCAGGGAATGGGGGATGATCAACCGGATCGTCCCGCGGGCGGAACTGGAACAGCACACCCTGGAGCTGGCGGAAAAGATCGCGGGGATGCCGCAGTTCGGGCTGGCGCTGGCGAAGAAGGCGGTCAACCAGGCCGAGGACCTGATGGGCCTGCGGTCCGGCATGGACTCGGTGTTCGGCCTCCACCACCTGGCCCACGCCCACAACGCGGAGACGTCGGAAGACTCCCTCGGCGGGCAGTCGGCGCGGTCCATGCGCGACGCGAACAAGGGGACGTGATGGACCTCGACATCGACGAAGCCTCCGCCGCCTTCCGCGACGAGGCACGGGACTGGCTGGCCCGGCACGTGCGGCCGTTGCCGTCGATGGACACCGCGGACGGCTTCGCGGCCCACCGCGAGTGGGAGGCCGAACTCGCCGAAGCGCGCTGGTCGGTCGTCTCGTGGCCGCGGGAATACCACGGCCGGGACGCCTCCATGCTGCAGTGGCTGCTGTTCGAGGAGGAGTACTACGCGTCGGGGGCTCCGGGCCGGGTGTCGCAGAACGGCATCTTCATGCTCGCACCGACGTTGTTCGCGCACGGCACGCCGGAGCAGCGTGACCGGATCCTGCCCGCGATGGCCACCGGCGAGCAGGTGTGGGCCCAGGCGTGGTCGGAGCCGGAGGCGGGCAGCGACATCGCCGCGTTGCGCAGCACGGCGGTGCGCACCGGCGGCGGCTGGCTGCTGTCGGGGCAGAAGACGTGGAGTTCCCGGGCCACCTTCGCCGACCGGGCGTTCGGCCTCTTCCGCACCGACCCGGACGCGCAGCGGCACCACGGCTTGACGTACTTCATGGCCGACCTGCGCGCCGAAGGCGTCACCGTGCGCCCGATCCCGCAGCTGGACGGCGAGCCGGGGTTCGCGGAGATCTTCTTCGACGACGTGTTCGTCCCGGACGAGGACGTGATCGGCGAGGTGGGCCAGGGCTGGCGGGTCGCGATGACGACGGCCAACAACGAGCGTGGCCTGTCGCTGCGCAGCCCCGGCCGGTTCCTCGCCGCGGCCGACCGCCTGGTCGCCCTCTGGCGGGAGCACGGCGAGTCACCGTCCACACGGGACAGAGTGGCCGACGCCTGGATCGGCGCGCGGGCCTACCAGCTCTACACGTTCGGGACCGTGAGCCGCCTGCAGGACGGTGGCGAGCTGGGGCCGGAGTCGAGCGTCAACAAGCTGTTCTGGTCGCACCTGGACGTCGGACTGCACGAGACCGCGCTCGACGTCCTGGGCCCGGCCGCGGAGACCGACCGGGCGTGGGTGGACGGTTACCTGTTCTCCCTCGCCGGCCCGATCTACGGCGGCACCGACCAGATCCAGCGCAACACGATCGCCGAACGGCTGCTGAAGCTCCCGAGGGAGGGCCGCCGATGAGATTCCAGCTCTCGCCGGAGCACCGCCAGTTCGCCGCGACGCTGCACGAACTGCTGGGCGGGGCCGACACCGCCACCACCGCCCGGGCCTGGGCGGCGGGGGAGCACGACCGCGGCCTCAAGCTCTGGCGCGCGCTCGCCGACGTCGGGGTCTTCGCGCTCCTGGTCGACGAAGCCCACGGCGGCCTCGGCGCCTCACCGGTCGACCTCGTGGTCGCCTTCGAGGCCCTCGGCTACCACGCCGTGCCGGGCCCGCTCGTCGAGTCGGCGGCGGTCGCCCCGGCGCTGCTGGCCGGCGACCGGCTCACCGCCCTCGCCGAAGGCGACCTGCTGGCCACCGTCGCCGCCCCGCCGGAGGTCCCGCTGGCGCTGGACGCCGACGTCGCGGGCGTGGTGCTGGACCTCACCGGCGCCGAGCTCACCGGAGCCGGAGCCGATCCGGTGCGCTCGATCGATCCGGCGCGGCGGCTGTTCCGGGTCCCCGGCGCGCGGGCGGCCGAATGCCCGGCGTTCGACCGCGGGGTGCTGGCCGTGGCCGCCCAGCTGCTCGGGGCGGGGCAATGGCTGCTGGACACGTCGGTGGCGTACGCGCGGCAACGCCGCCAGTACGGCCGGGCCATCGGCGAGTACCAGGCGGTCAAACACCTCCTGGCCGATGTCGTCACGCGGCTCGAACTCGCCCGCCCGCTCCTGCACGGCGCCGCGGTGGCCACCGGAACCTTCACCCGCGACGTCTCCGCGGCGAAGGTCATGGCCGCCGACGCCGCGTACCTGGCCGCGCGGACCGCGCTGCAGGTGCACGGCGCCATCGGCTACACCGCCGAACACGACCTCGGGCTCCGCCTGACGAAGGTGCGGGCCCTGGCCGGCGCCTGGGGGACCGGGACGTTCCACCGGGCGCGGGTGCTGCGATGACCGATCCCCTGGACACCGAGGAGGCCCGGGCGCTGCGGGACGCGGTGCGCGCGCTGCTCACCCGCCGGTCGGGCCCGGAAGCGGTGCGGGCCGCGATGGCGTCGCCGCTGGGCTACGACGACAAGCTGTGGTCGACGCTCTGCGAGCAGATCGGCGTTGCCGCCCTGGCGGTCCCGGAGCACTACGGCGGCGCGGGCGCCGGCCTCGCCGAGGCGTGCGTCGTGCTGGCCGAGCTCGGCCGGACGCTCACCCCCGCGCCGATGCTGGGCTCGGCGGTGCTGTGCGGGGAGGCCCTCCTGCGCACGGGCAACGACGAAGCCTGCGAACGGCTGCTGCCGGGCATCGCCGCGGGCACGACCGTGGCCGCCCTCGCGTGGTCCGGTGCGGACGGCCGGTGGACCCCGGCGCTCACGGCGTCGGCCGCGGGCCTCGACGGCCGCGCGCACTACGTCCTGGACGGCGACACCGCCGACGTCCTGCTCGCCGTGGCCCGCACCGACGACGGCGCCGGCCTGTTCGAAGTCCCCCTCGACGGCGTCCGCCGGGAACGCGCGACGACCCTGGACCCGACCCGCCGCCTCGCGGTCGTCGAGTGCGCGTCGGCCCCGGCCCGGCGGCTCGACACCGGCGGGTTCACCGGGCAGCTGCGGCACTTGCGCGACACGGCGGTGGTCGCCGTCGCGGCCGAGCAGACCGGGGCGGCGGCGCGAGCGCTGGAGCTGACGGTCGAGTACACGAAGCAACGCCGTCAGTTCGGCCGCGCGATCGGGTCGTTCCAGGCGCTGAAGCACCGGATGGCGGACGTGCACGTCCACGTCGAGGCGGCCCGGTCGGCCCTGTACGCGGCCCTGGTGGACGGTGACCCCGAGGCCGTCATGACGGCGAAGGTGGTGTGCGGCGAGGCCTTCGCGCACGCGGCGGCGGAGATGATCCAGCTGCACGGCGGCATCGCGATCACCTGGGAACACGACGCCCACCTGTACTTCAAGCGCGCCCACGGCACGGCCCGGCTCTTCGGCGAACCGGAGCTCACCCGGTGAGCCGCGCCGCCGAGCCGGGCAGCTCGCGGTTCGCCTCGTCCAGGCCCCGGGCGACCGCCCGGCAGGCGCGGCAGCCGGCGACGTGGTCGGCGATCACGCTCGCCCGCCGCGGCGGCAGCGCCCCGCGGACCCAGGCCCCCATCCGGCGGCGGGGTTCGCGGCAGACCGGCTCCTCCGCCTCGGGCACCTGCACCTGCAGGTAGGCCTGCCGCAGCCCTTCGCGGGCCCGCATCGCCAGCGCCGCCACGCTGTTCGGCGACAGGCCCAGCAGCGGCGCGACCTCCGTCGGGGTGCCCCCTTCGGCCGCGGTCTGCCACAGGACGGTCCGCCACCGGCCGGGCAGCGTGCGGTAGGCCGACCACACCAGCCGCACGTTCGACCGGTGCAGGGCGAGCTCGTCGGCCCCGCCGGCGCCGGGACCGGCGTCGGGCACCGTGGCCCGCAGCTCGACGCGGTTGCGCTGGCTGCTCCACCGCGACACCAGGTGGCGCATCGTCACGACGAGGTACGGCCGCAGGTCCCCGCGCGGCCCGCCGCCCGCCCGCACCACGGCGAGCACCCGGGCGAACGTCTCGGCCACCAGGTCGTCCCGTTCGGCGGGCTGCCGCACCCAAGCCCCGGCGGCCCGCCGCAGCGGCTCGGCATGCCGCCGGAAGAGACTCCCGGCGGCCTCGAGCTCGCCCTCCCGGAGCGCGGCGAGCAACACGGCGTCGGGCCGCTCGTCGTCGGCTGGTTGCATGGACTCTCCCGGGTTCGGCGCTCTGCATAGTGCCGAGTACCCACTGGGCGCGCGATAGGTGCCGCCGGCGGACGAGCGACCCGATCGAGTGTCCCTCCGAGGCGGTGCCTTCCACGGTGGTGTGCAGGGGATGGGCGGGATGTCGTCACACCGCGAAGACCTGTGAGTCGTCCGCGAAAGCCTTGAATTCGAGGGCGTTGCCGGCCGGGTCGAGCAGGAACATCGTCCACTGCTCGCCCGGCTGGCCCTCGAAACGGACGTACGGCTCGATCACGAATTCCGTGCCCGCCGCGCGCAGGCGGCCGGCGAGGGTGTGGAACTCCGGGATCGGGAGGATCAGGCCGAAGTGCGGCACCGGGACGTCGTGGCCGTCGACCGGGTTGTGGATGCGCTCCGGGGCTGCCGGGGACAGGTGCGTCACGAACTGGTGGCCGTGCAGGTTCCAGTCGATCCACGTCTCGGCGCTGCGGCCCTGGGCGAGGCCGAGGACCTCGCCGTAGAAACGGCGGGCGGCGGCCAGGTCGTCCACCGGCATCGCCAGGTGGAAGCGGGGGATGGCGGGCATCGGGTTCCCTTCGCCGGAGATCTTGTCTGAATGTTAACATTACGACATGAGCAGAGTGGTCCCCGCCCGCCGGCGCGGGCTGGCCGACGAGGTCGCCGACCGGGTCCGGGACGCCATCTTCGACGGCGGCTACGCCCTCGGCAGCCCGCTGCGCGAGGTGGAGCTGGCCGAGGCGCTCGGCGTCAGCCGCGGCCCGGTGCGGGAGGCGCTGCTCCGGCTCGAACGCGAGGGTCTCGTCCGCAGCGAGTGGCACCGGGGGACCACGGTGACCGAACTGTCCGATGTGGACGTCGACGAGCTCGGCAGCCTGCGGGCGGCCCTCGACGGGCTCGCCGTCGGGCTGGTCGTCGACCGCGCGCCCGGCTCGGCGCTGGACGCGATCGACGCCGTGGTGCGGCGCATGGAGCGGGCCGCCGACGAACACGAAATGGTCCGGTGCGACCTCGATTTCCACGACGCGGTCTACGCCGCCGCCGGCCACCGCCGGCTGCGGGAGGCGTGGCAGGCGATCCGCTCCCAGGTGCACCTGTTCCTCCTGACCCGGATCGGCGTCGCCACGGACGGCTACCTCGCGGGCATCCCCGCCGAGCACCGCCGGCTCGCGGCGGCCCTGCGGGCCCGCGACCGGGAGACGGCTTCGGCGCTGTTCGCCGAGCATCGCCGCCAGGCGTTCGATGTCCTCAGTGGACGGAAGCGGTAGCCACCGGCAGCACGATCGCCGACGGGTGGGCGGGGTCGTGGTGGACCTCCTGGTCCGCCGCGCGCAGGGTCACCGCGGTGGCGTGCGGCTCGCCCGTGCCGGGATTGCGGGCGTAGCGCGGGAAAGCGCCGCTGGAGACCTGGACCCGGATCCGGTGCCCGCGGCGGAACCGGTGCGCCGTCGGCCACAGCCGGACCGTGACCGCGGTCAGGTCGTCGAGGTCGCGGAGGCTGGTGAGGCCGTCGCAGACGTTGACCGAACGGCCGTCCGGGCCGACGTCGCAGAGGCGGACGAAGACGTCGGCGAACCGCAGGCTCGACCGGAACCAGATCTCCGCGTGCACGTCCCCGATGACTTCGACGTCTTCGCCGAGCGCGGCCGTCGTGTAGGTGAGGACGTCCGCGCGGGCTTCGAGGGCTGCGTTGTCCACGCGGCCCGCGTCGGGGGCCATGCGGACGCCGCCCGCCGCCGGGGTCGGGTCCGCCGGGTCGTAGCGGTAGCCGTCGGGGGCGGACTCGCCGGGGGCGCCGACGGCCAGCACGCCGCCCGCCTGCAGGTGGAACCGTTGCGGCGCATAGCCTTCCGGCGGCCAGGAGGCGAAGTCGCGCCAGGCTTCCTCGCCCATGACGAACAGCCGGACCGGCGCCCGCTCCGGCGGTTCCTCGCCGCGCGCGTGCGCAAGCCCGAACTCCAAGGTCTCCCGGAGCGTTTGCCCCGTGCTGCCGAGCAGGTCGGAGCGGCCGGCGTGGGTCCACGGCCCGACCGTCAGCCGCGGACGGCGGCCCGCCTCCTGCAGCGTGCGGAAGTCGCGCAGCTGGCCGGGCAGGAAGATGTCGTACCAGCCGGCGACCGAGCTGACTCCGACGGTGACGTCCGCGACGCGGTGCCGGTGGCCGATCTCCGCCCAGCGCGGGTGGTGCTCCGGGTGGGCGAGGACGTCCTGGATGTAGTCGGAACGGTGGCCGATCGCGACGACGTCGGCTTGGGCCAGCGGCAGCGTGGCGAACGCCTGCGCCAGCTTCTTCGCCTGGCCGCGCTGCCGGAACAACGCGAACCGGCGCTCCTGGACCGCCACCTGGACGCCCCACCCGAACGGCGTCTCCAGCGAAAGGCCGTCCTCGCGCAGGAACTCCAGCGTCAGCCCGGATTCGGTGACCTGCGGGATCATCGCCTTGACCTGCGGCGGCAGGCGGTCGGCCACCGCCCACTGCACGTAGCCGAGGTAGCTGGCGCCGACGAGCACGATCGCGTCGCCGGCCCACGGCTGCCGCACCAGCCACTCGAGCGTCGCCACGCCGTCTTCGCGCTCCTGCCGCAGCGGGTCGAAGACGCCGCCGGAGCCGAAGCCGCCGCGGGTGCTCTGGACCAGCACCTGGAACCCGCGCTCGGCCAGCGGCCGCGCCAGGATCGCCCCGAAGGGGCCCCGGCGGCCGTACGGGGTGCGCACCAACGCCGTCGGGAGCCCGTCCGGCCCCTCGCGCGGCGCCCAGCGGTCGGCGAGCAGCTCGACGCCGTCGGGCATCGGGACCCGCAGGTCCCGCTGGACGACGAGCCGCCGGGTGGCCGGCGCGGGCAGCTTCAGCAGGTGTTGCACGAGACGGCTGATCACCGGCCGGCCTCCTTCGTGATCATCGCGGTGACGACCGAGTGCATCCGCAGCAGCCGGCCGGCGAACTCGTCCGGGTCGAGCGGGTCCGGCCCGTCGACGACCCACGCGTTGACGACCGCCCCGGCCCCGCCGGTCAGGAAGGTGGCCAGGTCCTCGAGCTCGCCGTCGTCGAGGCGGCCGCCGAAGGCGCGGCCGAGGTTCTGCCGGTTGACCGGGAGGAACAGGCCGGTCAGCGCCTTGTTGAGGGCGAACGCGGACGCACTCGTCAGCAGCGCCCGGTAGAAGCGGCGGTACTGCGCGAAGTGCCGGCCCAACGCGAGCAGCGACGCGTGTTCGCCGTCGGGGGTCGCGAGGTCGGCGAGCTCGCCGAGCAGTTCGCGCCGGACGAGGTCGAGCGCGGCCTCCAGCAGCAGCGCGTCGCGGTCGCCGAACTGCTGGTACAGCACCTGGCGGCTGACGTCCGCGGCTTCGGCGATCTCGGAGACGGTGACGGCCGTCGAATCGCGTTCGGACACGAGCTCGACCGCGGCCCGCATCAGCGCCGCGCGGGACCGCCGCACCCGCCGGTCCTTGGCGGGTGCTTCGGTCGTCCAGTCGGCGGTCACAGCGAAGATAATGGACAGCTGTCAAGAAAATAGCAAGTGTTCGGTAATCGCCGCGTGCGAAGATGCGGCCATGTCTTCGACGATGCGGGCCTTCGTGCTCACCGGCCCGCGGGAGTGCTCGGTGCAGGAGGTGCCCGTCCCGCGGGCCGCCGCGGGCGAGGTCGTCGTCGACGTCGAGCGGGCCGGGGTGTGCGGCACCGACGTCGAGTTCTTCACCGGCGAAATGGCCTACCTGCACCAGGGGCACGCCGCGTACCCGATGCGGCTGGGCCACGAGTGGGCGGGCACGGTTTCGGAGGTCGGCGACGGCGTCGACCCCGCCTGGCTCGGGCGGCGGGTCATGGGCGACACCATGCTCGGCGACCGGACGTGCCGCCGCTGCCGCAAGGGCCACCAGCACACCTGCGAGAACCGGCAGGAGGTCGGCATCCGCGGCGGCCGTCCCGGCGCGCTGGCGGAGCGGCTCGCGGTGCCCGCGTGGTCGCTGCACGCCCTGCCCGATCCGGTGGACGCCGTGCTCGGTGCGCTGGTCGAACCGGGTGGCAACGCCCTGCGTGCGGCCCGCGCGGCCGGCACCGGCGCCGGGGACCGGGCGCTGGTCCTCGGACCGGGCACGATCGGGCTGCTCACCGCCCTGTTCCTGCGGGCGGCGGGCACCGAGGTGCACGTCATGGGGGTCGACGACGGCGTGTTCGCCCGCAGCCTCGGGTTCGCGCACGTCTGGACCCGCGCCACCCTCCCCGACCTGCCTTTCGACGCGGTCGTCGACGCCACCGGCGCGCCCGGCTCGCCCGCGCTCGCCGTGGACCTCGTGGAACCCGCGGGCCGGGTTGTCTACATCGGACTGTCCGGCCGGCGCAGCGAGCTCGACACCCGCGCCTTGGTGCTGAAGGACGTCACGGCGGTCGGTGTGCTGTCCGCGTCACCCGGGCTGGCCGACACGATCGCCGCGTACGCGAGCGGAGCCGTCGACCCCCGGCCCCTCGTGGCGGCGACCGTCGGCCTCGGCCAGGCCGGAGCGGTGCTTGCCGGGGAGCGGATCGGCGGCGCGGGCCCCAAGGTGCACATCGACCCGCGGCGCTGACTCAGCTCAGCCGCGGCGAGGCGAGGGTCGTGGGGCGGTTGCGCCCGCGCAGGGTGACGTCCTCGGTCGCCGTCCAGCGGGCCGCTTCCTCCACGGCGGCCGACTCGACGGCCGTCCACGAGGCGAGGATCCGCCCGGGAGCGTTCTTCGCCAGCTCAGTGAGCCGGGCGGCTTCGTTGACCGGGTCGCCGATCACCGTGTACTCGAAGCGGCGGGGGTCGCCGACGTTGCCCGCCACCGCGTCCCCGGTGGCCACGCCGATGCCGGCCGGGCCGTCCGGCACCTCGGCGGCCAGCCGGGCCGCGATCGCGCGGCCGGCGGCCAGCGCGCAGGTCGCGTGGTCGCCGTTCGGCGCCGGTGTGCCGAAGACGGCCAGCGCGGCGTCGCCGACGAACTTGTTGACCAGGCCGTGGTGCCGGTCGACCTCGTCGACCACCACCGCGAAGAACCGGTTGAGCAGGCCGACAACCTCCTGAGGCGGCCGGCTCGCGGCCAGCGCCGTCGACCCGACGAGGTCGACGAACAGCACCGACACCGTGCGGACCGTGCCGCCCAGCTCGGTGGCCGTCCGCATGGCCTCGACCGCGACGTCGTGGCCGACGTGCCTGCCGAACAGGTCGCGCAGCCGCTCCCGTTCGGCCAGCCCGGCCGCCATCCCGTTGAACCCGGCCTGCAGCAGGCCGAGTTCGGAACCGTCGTAGACCGGGATCCGGGCGGCGAAGTCGCCGGCGCGGACGCGGTCCAGCGCGTCCCGCACCGAGGAGATCGGGTTCACCACCGCGCGGGCGGTGAACACGGTGACCAGCAGCCCGAAGCACAGCACGACCAGCCCGAGCGCGATCACCGACCCGGCGAGCCTGGTGGTGGAGACGTCGCCGCGCACCCAGGCCAGCACCGCGGCGATGACCAGCCCGGCCACCGGCACGCCGGTGCCCAGGCACCAGAACAGCAGCATCCGCAGGTTGACGCCGCCGGTCACCGGCCGCGGCGGCGTGGTGCCGGCCAGGGCCAGCGCCGCGTACGGCCGCAGGGCGAACTCGCCGAAGAGGTAGGCGATCGCGCAGACGACGACGGCGGCGAAGGCGACGACGAGGAACTCGGTGAGCACCACCTTCGGCTGCACGAACGCCGCGAGGCCGCCGAAGAGCAGCGTCGCGATTCCCCAGAGCACGGCCTGGACGTAGGTCAGGCGCAGCGGGACACGCAGGCTCGCGGCGCGCTCGGCGTCGGTCGGGCGGCGGCCCTCGGCGGCCCAGCGCAGGGTGCGGAGGGCGCCGCGGGTGCCCCACAGCGTGCCCGCGATGACCGCCGAAACGACGTACACGGGTACTGCGACCGCGGTGACGCGGACGAGGTCACCGGACATCCCGGGCGTCGGCATGAGCAGTGCCGCGAGCCCGACCACGACCAGCGCGCCGATCACGTTGGTGGCGATCAAAGCGGCGGTGAGCAGGCGCTGGACGCGCCGGCGCAGCACGGTGGCGTCCTGGTCGAGCGGGCCGAGCAGGCCGGAACCGAACGGTCCCGCCGACGAGTCACCGGAGTTCACCCGCTGAGTGTACAGTTGTTCACCGAACTGCTCGCAGACGGCCGCCGAAGTATGTGTTACGGTTGGTAACAGTGAACTTCGGTAACACCTGACGAGGAGGTCGGTCATGACGAGCACCAGTGAATCCGGCGTGTCGGACCGGGAGACCGTGGCGCGGCGGCTGCTCGACTCGTCGGAGCAGCTGTCCTACGACCCGGTCAAGGAGGTCGACTGGGAGACGCCGCTGGACACGGACTACCACGGCGCGAGCCCGGAGTGGAGCACGCTCTACGGCACCTCCTACTGGGCGGACATGACGCCCGGGCAGCAGCGCGAGCTGACCCGCCAGGAGGCGGCGTCGGTCGCGAGCACGGGCATCTGGTTCGAAATGATCCTGCAGCAGATGGTGTTGCGCGACTTCTACGCCAAGGACCCGACCGACCCGGCGTTCCAGTGGGCGCTGACCGAGATCGCCGACGAGTGCCGCCACTCGATCATGTTCGCCCGCGGCGCGGCGAAGCTGCGCGCGCCCGCGTACCGGCCGCGCCGGTTCGTCGTCGAGCTGGGCCGGGTCTTCAAGGCGACCGCGACCGGCGAAGCCGCGTACGCGGCGATCCTCGTCGCCGAAGAGGTCCTCGACGTCATGCAGCGGGATTGGATGCGCGACGAGCGGGTGGTCCCGTTCGTGCGGACCATCAACAACATCCACGTCGTGGAGGAGTCGCGGCACATGAAGTTCGCCCGCGAGGAGACCCGCGAACGGCTGCGCGGCGCCGGGTGGCTGCGGCGGCAGGTCAACGGCCTGGTCGTCGCCATCGCGTCGTACTTCATCGTGACGAGCATGGTGAACGCGAAGGTCTACGAGAACGCGGGCCTGGACGGCAAGCGGGCGCGGCGCGAGGCGAAGGCCAACGAGCACCACAAGTCGATGCTGCGGTCGAGCTGTTCCGGGCTGATGGAGTTCCTGCACTCGGCCGGGCTGCTGACCAAGCCGTCGCTGTGGTTCTACAAGCGTGCGAACCTGATCTGACATGGCGTTCGCGATCACCCAGACCTGCTGCGCCGACGCGACGTGTGTGTCGGTCTGCCCGGTCAACTGCATCCACCCGACGCCGGACGAGCCGGACTTCGGGCGCACGGACATGCTCTATATCGACCCGGCCACCTGCATCGACTGCGGCGCGTGCGCCGACGCCTGCCCGGTCGACGCGATTTTCCCGGCCGGCGACCTGACCGGGCCGCTGCGGGTGTACGAAGAGCTCAACGCGGAGTACTACGCGGGCCGGGACGTGCTGGCGGAGGTGTCGGCGGCACCGAACTTCCACCGCTGGGCGCCGCCGACGTTCGCGCGGGTGCTGCCGAGCGACTTCGCGCCCCTGGACGTCGCCGTGGTCGGCACCGGGCCGGCCGGGATGTACGCGGTGGAGGACCTGCTGCTGCACACGAACGCCCGGGTGACGCTGGTCGACCGCCTGCCCCTGGCCGGCGGCCTGATCCGCTACGGCGTCGCACCGGACCACCCGTCGACGAAGAAGATCGGCGAGACGTTCGCCCGGTTCCACGACCACCCGCGGCTGCGCCTGCGCCTCGGCGTCTCGGCGGGCCCGGAGCTGGCCGACCGGCACGACGCGGTGATCTTCGCGGTCGGGGCCACGGAGGCGCGTTCCTTGGGCGTACCGGGCGAGAACCTCCCGGGCAGCCTGCCGGCCGCGACGGTGGTCGGCTGGTACAACGGCCACCCGGACGTCGAGCCGGACGCCGTGGACCTCTCGGCCGAGCGGGTGGTCGTGGTGGGCACCGGCAACGTGGCGCTCGACATCGCCCGCATCCTGACGGCGGACCCGGAGGAGCTGGCGGCCACGTCGATCGCCCCGGAAGCGCTGGCACGGCTGCGATCGGCCAAGGTGCGCGAGGTGGTGGTCCTGGCCCGCCGCGGCCCGGAGACGGCGGCGTACACGCGCCCGGAGCTCTTGGCCCTGGCGGCGCGCGGCTCGCTGGTGGTGGACACGCACGACCCGCGCATCGCCTCGGCGATCGAGGAAGGGGCGGGCAAGGCGGCGTGGCTGCAGGGGGTGCCGCGCGAGGAGGTGGACTGGTCGGAGCCGCCCCCGGACGGCCGCCGGATCGTGCTGCGCTTCCATTCGGCCCCGGCGGAGTTCCGCGGAGACACGGAGGTCCGCGCGGTGCTGACCTCGGACGGGATGGAGATCCCGGCGGGCCGGGTGGTCCGGGCGGCCGGGTTCCGCGGGGCGGCGGTGCCGGGGTTGCCGTTCGACGAGGGGACGGGAACGGTGCCGAACGAGGCGGGCCGCGTCGCGGGGCGGCCGGGGGTGTATGTGGCGGGGTGGATCAAGCGCGGGCCATCGGGCGGCATCGGCGCGAACAAGGCATGCGCGCGCGAGACGGTGGGGGCGTTGCTGGAGGACGCGGTGGCGGGGCGGTTGCCGGTGCGGCGCAGGGGAGTGGGGGCGTGGCTGCGCGGCCGAGCCTGAGGTGGGCGCGGGGAGTGCGGCGCAGGGGAGTGGGGCGCGACTGCGCAGCCGAGCCTGAGGTGGGCGCGGGAGTGCGGCGAGGCTGGGTGGCGGCCGGGAGGGCGGCGTGGCCGTGCGTGAGCCGAGCCCAGTGCAATGCCGGAGGTTGTGCGGGGCGCCCCTGAGCCGCTCACGGAACCTTTGCGCGACAATGCTTTCCGGCCGCGCGGTTGATTTTTCGGCGGCGTAGCCGCCGAAAAACCAATCGCCGGGGGAGCGCGGGTGCCGGGCCTTCCCCCTGAGATTGCGCGGCCGAGCCTGAGCCAGGCCCGGCCCTTCTTCCGGAAGTGCCGGGCCTTCGCCTACTCCGCCGAGCGGCACCAGTGCCGGCCCGTCGTCCAGCCGAGCAGGCGCCGGCCCGGGCCGTCCGGGGCGAAACCCTGCTCCGTGAACCGGCCGCCCGCCACCACGTGGGCCAGCCCTGCCACCGCGGGGGCGAACCGGCTCTCCGGATCCACCAGCTCGCGCAACCGGTCCACCGCCGCCCGCTGCTGGTCTCCGGTGCAGAAGCTCAAGTAGAAAATCCCCTGCCGCCAGGCGTAGGCGATGTTCTTGAGCAGCTGCCACTCCGTGTACGCGTCGCCGGCCCGCACCGCCAGGCGCCGGACCACCCAGGCGAACGTCCGCTCCGCCAGCTCCGGCGCCGCCGACCGAAGCCGCGCCTGCAGTCCCAGCGTTTCCACCAAAACCGCCAGGTTGTGCGTCGTCAGGATCTGGCTCTGCTCGATCACCATGCCATTGCCCGCCACCGACCATCCGCGGCGGCCCGCCCGCGCCTTGCACACCTCCGCGAAGTCGTCGGCCGTGCGCCGGAAGCCCCGGCGGCGGCGGGGTTCCCACGCAGCGGGCAGGTCGTAGTACCGCGCGTACAGCGTGTCCGCCATGACCCGGCTGGTGATCTCCGCCGCCGTGCGCCACTTCGCGGTGAACGTCCCCATGAAGATGTCCGCCGCCAGCTCCTCCAGCAACGGCATCGGGCGGTCCGCCTGCTTCGCCAGCGCGCCGAGTTCGCGCAGCAGCGTGTTCGGCAGGATCGCCTGCGGGAACGAGCCGAGCGCCAGCAGGACCGTCTGCGTCAACGTCTGCTGCGCGGCGGTGCCGGGACGCCGGGCCCGGAACGGCTCGAGCGCGGCGATCCACGGCAGCTCCTCGAACCGGACCTGGTGCGCCAGGTCGAGCAGCAGCAGCCCGCGGCGACGGCGGAACGCCGCGTACGTCTGCGCGTACAACGCCGCCAGCTGCTCGTCCTCGATGTTCGCCGCCATCAGCTGCGCGGTGATCTGCGGCAGCACCGTCGCCAGGACGTCGCCGGACGTGATGATGCCGCGCTCGACCAGCTCCTCGATCGGGGCCTCCAGCGCCCGGGCCGCCTTCGCGACCAGGCGCGGGGGAAAGTCTCCGCCGAGCGGGTCGGGCGAAGGCAGGCCGCCGTCGCCCGGGTAGGCGTCGAGCCGCCCGGCCAGGACCGCCGCGAGCTCCGCGTGCGTCGGGCGTGCGGCCACCGCCGCCTGCACACTGCGCAACGCGGCCCGCCGCTCCGAACCCGGCTCGCCGTGCTTGGTCACCGTGTTGGCCAGGGCCCGGCGGATCCAGCCGACGTCGCGGCCGGTGAGGGCGGCGCTGTCGTGCTCGCAGGCCAGCAGGGCGTGGTGCAGCCGGGCGAAGTTGCCCTTCGGGTGCGTGTGGGCGGCCGACGCGGTGTGCCGCGCGCTCGCCGTCGCGTAGTCCGCGAGCCACTGCGCCCGCCGGGCCGCCCACCCGTCCGGCCACGTCCGGCACGGCCAGCCGCCGGTGACGGCCGGGCCGGCCAGGCGCGGCAGCTCGCCGTCGACCGTTTCCGCCCAGAGGGCGACCAGCCGGTCGAACAGCGGGTGCCACACCCGCAGCGTCTCCAGCATCGCCGCGATCGCGGGCTTGGTGGCCGCCGACCGCAGGGTTTCGCGGACCTCGCCGACCGTGCTCAGCCGCACCAGCGCCCCGGCCGGCCGCGGCACCGCGCCGGGCAGCGGGGCCAGGCGCAGGCGGTGCAGCAGCGGCCGCAGCTCGGCCAGCAGGTCGAGTGCGGCTTCGGCGTGCCCGTGGCCGAGCAGCCAGGCGACGACCGGCAGCGCGGCGTCTTCCGGGAACTCGACGCGGTAGGACTCGGTGGCCAGCGCGGCCCGCAGGGCGGCGAGCCCGGCGTCGGTGAGGTACCAGGAGTTCAGCGACTCACGGTCGGCGCGGCCCGGCGCGAGCGCGAGCTCCTCCGGGCGCGGCGGCACCTCGGCGAGGTACCGGCCGGTGGCGAACCCGCCGTGCGCGACCTCCAGGGTCACCCACGCCGGGGTGTCCGCGACCGGCGTCCGCGAACCGATCTCCAGCGTCCCGCCGGCCATGCCGTCGAGAATCTCCTGCCACCGCCCGGCTTTCGCGCGGGCGCGGCGGCGGACCGCTGCGTCCTTTGTGGACGTGGCCGTGCGCAGCGCCCGTTCGAGCTGCCCGTAGGCGTAGCCGGGCGACACCTCCTGCGTCATGTGGAACTCCCCCTGGTGAAGAACGAGACTTGGAGGCAGGGTTCGAACCTGCGCCTTCCCGGAGACAGCCGGGTGTTCTGCCTGCTGAACTACTCCAAGCTGCGGGGGACATGGAGGCGGGACTCGAACCCGCGCCCTCCCGGTCCCGAGCCGGGCGATCCGCCGCTGATCCACTCCATGCGATTTCCCGCGGCCCCAGGGTAATCCGCCGCGGGGGAGCGGCGCGACCGGGTTTTTCAGGCGAGCACCGGCGTGGCCGCGGCGAACGCGTCCGCGGCCGCCAGGTCGAATTCGCCGTGGTCGCTGCCGAGGCCCTGCGCCACCAGGCCCGCCGCCGCGCAGCCGAGCACGGCGGCGTCCCGGAGGGACCGGCCCAGCCCGCGGCCGCGGAGGAAACCCGCCGAAAACGCGTCGCCGCAGCCGGTCGTGTCGACCACCGGGACCGCGAACGCCGGCACGGCGATCGTCTCCTCCGCCGTCACCACCAGGGCGCCGCGCGCTTCCCGCGTGACCGCGACGCAGCCGACACCGCGGGCGAGCAGCGCCCGGGCGCCCTCTTCGAGTGTGGCGGCGCCGGTCAGGCCGAGCACCTGCTCCTCGTTGGGCAGCAGGTAGTCCAAAGAGGACAGCGCGGGCGCCAGCCAGGCGAGCACCCCGGGGTCGCCGGGGGCGAGCAGGTCGGCGGAGGTGACCACGCCGGCCGCGCGCGCCGGCCTGAGGATTTCCGCCGCCTTCTCGCCGCCCATCAGCTCCGGGCCGCCCAGGTGCAGGTGGGTCGCGCGAGCGATCTCCGCGTGCGGAGCGTCCGACGGCTCGTAGGTCAGGTTCGCGCCCGGCACGTGGAAGGCGGGCCGGCTGCCGTCGGAGCGGATCGGCAGCACCGACGCCGACGTCTGGACGCCCTCGCGGCGCAGCACCAGACCCGTGTCGACGCCGTGGCGGGCGAGCATCGCCAGCAGCAGGTCGCCGACCGGATCGGCGCCGACGGCACCCGCCGTGCGGACCGCCGCGCCCAGCTTGGCCAGCGTGACCGCGGTGCCGGCCGCGGTGCCCGCCGGCCCGAAGCTGATCTGCTCCACCAAAGCCGCGCCCTGGCCCGCCGGGATCGCGTCGACCGGCCGGACCTGCACGTCGAACACGTGCGCTCCCAGGGTGACCACCGTCTGCGTCATCGGCCGTACCCCCGGCGCACGGCCGCGGCGACGACGGCTTCCTGCTGCTCGGGGTCCAGCGCCCGCGGCGCGCCCAGCGTCGCGGCCCGGACGTACAGCCCGCACGCCCATTCCAGCAGCAGGGCGTTGTCGACCGCCGCTTCGAGCGTCGGGCCGTGGGTGACCGCGCCGTGGTTGGCCAGCAGCGCGGCGGACTTGCCCTCCAGCGCCGTGAGAGTCTCGGCGGCCAGCTCCGTGGACCCGAAGACCGCGAACGGCGCGACCCGGATCGCGCCGCCCAGGGCGAGCTGCTGGTAGTGCACGCACGGCAGTTCGTCCAGCACCAGGGACACCGCGGTCGCCTGCGGCGCGTGGGTGTGCACCACCGCGCCCGCGCCGTAGCGCCGGTAGACCCCCAGGTGCAGTTCCAGTTCCGAGGTCGGGGCGCGATCACCGGCGACGACGGTGCCGCCGGAGTCGACGACGACCACGTCGTCGGCCGTGGCCCGGCCCAGCACCACCCCGGTCGCGGTCACCGCCACGTGCTCGCCCACCCGGACGCTCACGTTCCCCGCGCTCCCGATGAGCAGGCCTTCGCCCGCGAGGCCGTGACAGGCCCTTGCCACCGACCGCCGTGCCTCGTCGAGCGCTGAACTCGCGGTTGCCATGCGCCGAGGCTAGAATAAACCCGAAACAAAGTCACGTTCAGGTTTGGGGAACGGATGACCGAGGGCCGGCTGCGCCGCGTACCGCGCCAGGCGCGTTCGCGCGAGAAGCTGGCCAGGGTGCTCGCGGCCGCCGACCGCCTGCTCGCCGAGGGCGGTGTCGAAGCACTGACGACGACCCGGGTCGCCGCCGAGGCCGGTGTCTCGGTGGGGGCGCTGTACCAGTACCTGCCGGACCGCGACGCCATCACCGAGGCCCTCGCCGAGCTCTACCTCGGCCGTCTCGAAAACCTGATGGACTCGTTCGCCGAGCAGGCGGCGGGGGAGCCCTGGGCCGACCCCGTCGGCCTCCTCGTCGACGCCTTCGCGGGCCTGTACCGCGCGGAACCCGGGTTCCGCGCGCTGTGGTCCGGCCGCGGCCTCACCGACGGCACCCGGGAAGCCGACCGCGCGCACAAGCGCGTGATGGCGACCGGGGTGCACCGCGTCCTCGTCGCGCAGCACCTCCTGCGCGACGACTACGAGGCCGCGGTGGCGTGCCGGACGGCGTTCCTCGCCGCGGACGCGGTGATCCAGGAGGTGTTCCGCGGCGACGGTGCCCCCGAGCTCCTGGAACCGGTCAAGACGATGCTGCGGGCCTACCTGGCCCACCTTCCCCGGCCGTAGCGACGAGGAACTCCTCACCGGGCGCCACGCGGAGCCCGTCGGCCCGGTCCGAGAAGTAGCGTTCGTCCAGCTCGGCGGCCGGCACGTGGACAGGGTCGCGGAAGCCGGCGTCCCGGGCCATCGCCAGCAGTTCCGCGGGCGCGAAGGTGCTGACGAACGGCGTGCCCGCCGCCCGGGCCCGGTCCGCTGTGGCGCGCAGCCGCGCACGGTCGCCCTCGTCGAGCAGCTCGGGCGGCAGCAGGAACGTCATGGCCAAAGTGGACCCCGGGGCGAAGGCGGCGATCCGGCGCAGCGTGGCCGCGTTCGCCTCCTTCGTGAGGTACATGCTGACGCCGGTGGAAGCGACCACCGCCGGCTCGTCCGGCGCGAAACCCGCGTCCGCGAGCCGCTCCCACCACGACGTCGTCTCGAAGTCGACCGGCACCAGGTGCAGCCAGTCCGGGACGCCGAGGCCGAGTTCGTCCAGGCGCGCGCGTTTCCACTCCTGCGGCCCCGGCTGGTCCACTTCGAACACACGCAGCCGGGCCGCGAGGTCCGGACGGCGCTGCGCGAAAGTGTCGAGCCCGGCCCCGAGGATCACGTACTGGCCGACACCCCGGGCGGCCTGCTCGGCGACCAGGTCTTCGACGAACCGGGCTCGCGCCACCATGCCGGCCCGGTAGCGCCCGGCGGCCGCCGGGTCCATGTCGTCGCGGTTCCGCCAGTCCGCTCCCGGATCGGCCAGCCGCAGCCCGAGTTCGTCCGCGAACACGTGCGGCGGCGGATCGACCTCGACGTGCAGTGCTCGCCACAGGGCGGTCCGCACCGCCGTGCTGTCCGGCGCGGCCACCTCAGGCCTTCCCGGGCGCCGACAGCGTCCACTTCCGCCCGTCGGGGTCGCGGACGGTCATTTCCCTGGTGCCGTAATGGGTTTCCTCGAACGGCGTGACGACCTCGACGATGTCGTCGGCGCGGAAGGTGTCCGAGTCCGGGACCTTGAACACGACCTGCGTCCGCGGCTCCTGGCTCTCGGGGACTTCGGCGATGAACAGCCAGGGGCTGTCGCCGTTGCGCAGCTGCCCGGAGTTGTGGTCGGTCGCGAAGTCGATTTCGTAGCCCAGCGCCTGGAAGAACTTCGCCGCCTTGCCCCAGTTGTGCGTCTCCAGGTAGATCGCCTCGACGCCGTCGGTCGTCATGTCAGTGCTCCTCTTCGGGTTCGGTTTCGAGGTAGGCGCGCAGCGCGTCGGCGACGAGCGCCGAGAGCGACCGCCCGGTCTCGACGGCCCGGTGCTTGACCTGCCGGATCAGGCCGATCGGCAGGTACACGTTGAACTGCTTGACGTCGTCATCGCCCACGCATCGAGGCTAGCATGCTAGCAAGCTAGTTCGGCAAGTCCCGCCGTCCGCCCCTTGACGCGGCCCGATCGGACGTCAACAATCCAGGCGACATTGTTAGCGCTAACAATCCACGACGACGAAGTCGGAGCGATGCCATGAAGCTGCGCCACGCACTGTCCGCGCTCCTGTTGCTCGCCGGCGTCGTCCCGGGAGCGGGGGTGGCCGCGGCCGCCGCCGAAGTGGCCGTCCCGCCCCCGGCCATGGGCTGGGCGTCGTGGAACACCTTCGCCGCCAAGATCGACTACGCCACGATCAAGGCCCAAGCCGACGCGCTCGTCTCCGCCGGGCTGAAGGACGCCGGCTACCGCTACGTCAACATCGACGAAGGCTGGTGGCAGGGCACCCGCGACAGCGCCGGGAACATCACCGTGGACACCGCCGAGTGGCCCGGCGGCATGGCGGCGATCGCCGATTACCTGCACAGCAAGGGGTTGCAGGCCGGGATCTACACCGACGCCGGCCGCGACGGCTGCGGCTACTACTTCCCGACCGGGCGGCCGGCCGCGCCCGGGAGCGGCAGCGAAGGCCACTACCTGCAGGACATGCTGCAGTTCCAGCGCTGGGGCTTCGACTTCGTCAAGGTCGACTGGTGCGGCGGTGACGCGGAGGGCCTCGACCCGCAGAGCACCTACCGCGCGATCAGCGACGCCAACCGCGCCGCGACCGCGCAGACCGGGCGGGCGCTGACGCTGTCGATCTGCAACTGGGGCAAGAAGAACCCGTGGAACTGGGGCGCCGGCACCGGCGCGATGTGGCGCACCAGCAACGACATCATCTTCTACGGCCAGACCGCCAACCTCGGCCAGGTGCTGACCAACTTCGACCAGGCGCAGCACCCGGTTTCGCAGCACACCGGGTACGTCAACGACCCGGACATGCTGACCGTCGGCATGCCGGGCCTCACCGACGCGCAGGCGCGCACGGAGATGAGCCTGTGGTCGGTCTCGGGTGCGCCCTTGCTGGCGGGCAACAACCTGGCGACGATGAGCGCGGCGACGAAAGCGATCCTGGCGAACCGGGAGGTCATCGCCGTCGACCAGGACCCCCGTGGCCTGCAGGGCGTCAAGGTGGCCGAGGACGCCGCCGGACTCCAGGTCTACTCGAAAGTCCTCAGTGGATCCGGGCAGCGGGCGGTGGTGCTGCTCAACCGGACGTCCTCGACCGCGACGATGTCCGTGCGGTGGGCCGACCTCGGCCTGACCACCGCCCCGGCCAAGGTGCGCAACGTCTGGGCCGCCGCCGACAAAGGCAGCTTCGCCACCGGCTACAGCGTCGATGTCCCAGCAGGTGACTCCGTGCTGCTGACCGTCCAGGGCACGGACGCCGCGGCCACGCACGGCACGACGATCACCGCGGGCGCCACCGGCCTGGCTGTCGCGACCTTCACCTACAACGCGGCCACCACGCAGACCCCGGCCCTCGCGGTGAACGGCCAGCAGCCGACCGTCGTCGCCTTCCCGGCGACCGGGGGAGCGGCCGGCACCGTCTCGGCGGTGGTCTCACTGGGCAAGGGGACGAACTCCCTGACGTTCTCGGGCACCGCACCGCAGATCACCGACGTCGCCGTGCTGCCGCTCCCGGGCACCGCCGGTGTCGAGGTGGTCGGCACGCAGTCGGGCCGCTGTGCCGACGTGAACGACAACGGCATCGCCAACGGCATCCAGGCCCAGCTGTGGGACTGTGCCGCGGGCCCGAACCAGACCTGGGTGCCGGCCCGCGGCCAGCTCGTCGTCAACGGCACCAAGTGCCTCGACGCCTACGACAGCGGGACGGCCAACGGCACCGCGGTGGTCGTCTGGGACTGCAACGGCCAGCGCAACCAGCAGTGGACGTTCACCGCGAACGGGACCATCACGAACGCGGTGTCCGGGCTGTGCTTGGACGCCAGCGGCGCGGCCACCGCGAACGGCACGAAGCTCATCCTCTGGGCCTGCAGCGGCGGCGCCAACCAGCAGTGGACCCGGCGCTAGGCCGTCGAGTCCCGGATCACCAGCCGGCACGGCCGGGTGTGCCGGCCGGGGGAGGGCTCGCCGTTGATCGCCGCCAGCAGCATGCCGGCGGCGGTCCGGCCGAGCGCCTCCAGCTCCATGTCGACGCTGGTCAGCGGCGGCTGGCAGCCCAGCGCCATGACGTCCCAGTTGTCGAAGCCGACCAGGGCGACGTCGCCGGGCACGCGGCGGCCGGCCGCCTGCAGCGCGTCGGCGGCGCCGCGGGCGATCTGGTCGCTGCCGCAGAACACGGCGTCGAACGGGGTGCCGGTGCCGAGCAGCATCCGCACCGCCTGCCGGCCCCACGCCTCGCTCCACTCGCCGAACATCGGTGCTGCGGCCGGGTCCAGCCCCGCCTCGGCGAGCCGTTCGACGGCGGCGGACGCGCGCACGGTCGCCGAGTGGTGCCGCTCGGGGCCGGTGAGGTGGGCGATGCGCCGCCGTCCGGTGGCCAGGAGGTGCTCGACGGCCTTGCGCGCGCCACCCGCCTCGTCCGGGACGACGGAACAGTCGTGCGGGTCGGTCGAGCTGATGAACGCGTAGACGACCGGGATCGGCAGGTCCGCGCCGATCGGTGGCCGGGCCTGGGTCCGGCGGCCGGTGACGATGATGCCGTCGACCCGGCGGGACAGCAGCGTCCGCAGGTAGTACTGCTCGCGGATCGGGTCGTCGCGGGCGTCGCAGAGGAACACCGACATCTCGCCGGCGCCGAGGGCGTCCTCGGCGCCCATCATCAGCGGGATGCTGAACCGGCCGATCGTGTCGGTGGTGATCATGCCGACGGTGTAGGTGCGCCCGGAGTTGAGGCTCACGGCCGCCCGGTTGGGCTGGAACCCCAGCTGCTCGGCCGCCGACAGCACCCGCTGCCGGGTTTCCGCGCGGAGCGACCCGCGGCCGTTGAGCGCCTTGGACGCCGTGCCGACGGAGACGCCGGCCAGCAGCGCGACCTCGCTGATCGTGGCCGGCTTGGCGGGCGCGCCGGGAGTTTCCGAAAGTTTCCGCGGGGGCATGGTGGCACAGTACCTCCGCCCGGGCCGGGTACCCAAGGTGACCCGAGTGCTACTACGGCAAACGGCCCTTGACGGGCTGCGGGAACGGCCCTAGCTTGAGTCGGCAACCGGTTTCTGAAATTTTCCCGGTTGCTTCTCCGGCACCGTAGGCGGCGGCCTCCCGATAGGAGAGAGTCGATGACTTCGCACATCCGGTCCAGGGCACGGTGGGGGCGTGCCGCAGCCGCCGTCGCCGGCGTGCTGGTCCTCGCGGCCTGCCAGAGCGGCCCGCCGGGGGCGGCGGCGGGGGACACCGCGAGCGTGGACGACGGCACCACGATCACCATGTGGACCCGCTCGCCGACGGCGACCTTCAGCCAGACGCTGATCGACGCCTACAACGCGAGCCACAAGAACAAGGTGAAGCTGACCGTCTTCCCGGCCGACTCCTACCAGCAGAAGGTCGGCACCGCCGCGGGCGCGAAGCAGCTGCCGGACCTCCTCGCGGCCGACGTCGTCTACGCGCCCAACTACGCGGCCAAGGGCCTGTTCCTCGACCTCACCGCGCGCGTGACGCAGCTGCCGTTCAGCGGCAGCCTCGCCGCGGCGCACATGAAGGCGGCCACCGCCGGCGGCAAGCACTACGCCGTGCCGCACGACATCGACCTGTCCGCGGTGTTCTACAACAAGGTCCTGTTCACCCGCGCCGGTCTCGACCCGGAGAAGCCACCGTCCACTTTGGAGGATATCGCCGCCGACGCGCGCAAGATCGCCGCGCTCGGCGGGGACACCAAGGGCTACTTCTTCGGCGGCGCCTGCCCGGGCTGCCAGCTGTTCACCAGCTGGCCGATGATCTGGGCGTCGGGCGGCACTGTGCTCAACGAGCAGGGCACCGCGGCCACCCTCGACAGCCCCCAGGCGGGTCAGGTCTACTCCTGGCTGCGGCAGCTCTACACCGACGGCGTCGTGCCGGCGTCGGCGAAGAACGAGTCCGGGCCCACCTGGACGCAGTCCTTCCTCGACGGCAGGATCGGCATCCAGCCGATGGGCGCCACCGCGTTGCAGGGCATGAAGGAAGGGCCGGGCCTGCAGGTCGGCGTGGCCCCGATCCCCGGGCTGAAGGGCGGCAGCTCGTCGTTCGTCGGCGGGGACGTGCTCGGCATCGGCAGCAACAGCACGCACGCCGCGGCCGCGTGGGACTTCATCGCCTGGACACTGTCCGACCAGGCGCAGGTCGACGTCGTCGCGAAGAGCAAGAACATCACTGTCCGGTCCGACCTCGCGGACAACACCTACGCCAAGCAGGATCCCCGGCTGGGGGTGTTCAACCGGCTCGCGAGCCAAGGCCAGACGCCGATCTCGGTCAACTTCGGCAAGACGTTCAACGACACGAACGGGCCGTGGACGTCGACGGTGATCGACGCGGTCTTCGGCGGCGGCGACGTCGGAGCGACCCTGAAGCAGCACAACGCGGCCGTCACCGAATCGCTGTCCGGCGGCAGCTGACCATGGTCTCCCTCCTGTCCCCACGGGTGCCGGCGCCGGCACCCCGCCGCCGCGGCTCGATCGCCCGCGGGCGGCGCCGGCTCGGGATCGCCTACGCGGCCCCGATGGCCGTGCTGGTCGCCGTCTTCTTCGTCATCCCGCTCGGGTTGATGCTGTGGATGTCGGTCAGCCACTGGCCGCTGGTCGGCGCGTCCTACCCCAACGGCGTGCGGAACTACGGCGCGCTGAGCGACCCGCTGTTCCTGCGCGCGGTCTGGTTCACGCTGAAGTACACGCTGATGACGACCATCGTGCTCAGTCTCGTGGCGTTCGGGCTGGCGCTGCTGGTGCAGCACGACCGTCGTGGCACCGGCTTCGCCCGCACGGTCTTCTTCCTGCCCAGCGCTGTCGGCCTGGCGTCGACGAGCCTGCTGTTCTACGGGCTGTTCAACACCGACTCGTCGGCCCTCAACCACCTGGTGGACTTCCTCGGCCTGGGCCGGGTGGACTGGCTCGGCTCGGGTGGCAGCGCGCTCGGCTCGACGGTCGGGATGATCACCTGGCGGTTCGCCGGGTTCTACATGCTCATCCTGATGACCGGCCTGCAGGGCATCGATCCGGCGCTGTACGAGGCCGCCCGCATCGACGGCGCGAACCGGTGGCAAATCCTGTGGCGGGTCACGCTGCCGCTGCTGCGGCCGACGCTGGCCCTGGCGATGGTGCTGTCCCTGACCGGCTCGCTGCTGGCGTTCGACCAGTTCTTCATCCTCACCGGTGGCCGGCACGACACCGCCACGGTCGTCATCGACATCTACCGCGAAGCGTTCCTGTCCCAGGACCTCGGGCGCGCGGCCGCGGTTTCGGTGGCCACGCTCGCCGTGCTGATCGTCCTCAACGTCGCCCAGCTGCGGCTGATCCGCCGGGAGGGGAAGTGAACCGGCTCCGGGCCGCGGGCCTGCACGTCACGAGCGCCGCCCTGGCGGTGCTGTTCCTGCTGCCGCTGCTGTGGACGCTCTACTCGTCGCTGACCGGGCGGGAAGCAGGGGACTCCGGCACCGACAACTACCGGCGGCTCGCCGACTACGGCAGCGGCCTCGGCACCTACCTGGTCAACACGACCGTCGTCGCGCTGGTCGCGGTGACCGTCACGGTGCTGGCGACCACGCTCGGCGGCTACGCGATGGCCCGGCTCGCCTTCCCCGGGCGCACCCTGCTGTTCCTGGTCACCCTGGCCATCCTGATGGTGCCCTACACGACGATCCTGGTCCCGCTCTACATCCTGCTCGGCTGGCTCGGGCTGCAGAACTCGCTGCTCGGCCTCGGCCTGGTGATGGCCGTGCTGCAGCTGCCCTTCGGCCTGTTCATGATGCGCAACTCCTTCGAAGCACTGCCGGTGGAACTCGAGGAGGCGGCGCTGATCGACGGCTGCTCGATCGGCGGCGCGCTGCGGCGGGTGCTGCTGCGCGGGGTGCTGCCCGGCGTCGTCACCGTCGCGCTGTTTTCGTTCCTGGCGGCGTGGAACGAGTTCGTCGCCCCGCTGATCTTCCTCACCGACGGCGAGAAGTTCACCCTGCCGGTCGCGCTGTTCAACCTCCAGTCCGGCAGCCTCGGCTCGGTCGACTTCGGGGCTCTGCAAGCGGGAGTGGTGGTCTCCGCCCTGCCGTGCGTGGCGGTCTTCCTCGTCCTGCAACGGTACTACGTCCGCGGCTTCACCTCGGGAGCCCTCAAGGGCTGAGACAGGGAGCACTTCGATGACCGAACGCATCCTCGGGCCCGTCCACCCCACGTCCGCCGCGAGATCGGCGCTGCGGCCGCTCTTCCTCGGCGCGGTCGCCTTCGCCCCGGGCAGCCTCTTCGGTGACTGGCAGGAGCGCAACGCGAGCCGGACGCTGCCGCACTGCGTCGAGCAGCTCGACGCGGCGGGCGCGCTGGACAACCTCCGCCGCGTCACGGGCGAGGTCGACAGCGAGCACCGGAACATGTGGTTCGCCGACTCCGACGTCTACAAGACCCTCGAAGCGGCGGCCTGGCAGCTCGGGCGGGACCCGGGTGACGCCGAGCTGCGTGCCTTCCTCGACACGACCGCGGCGCTGGTGGCCAAGGCCCAGGAGGACGACGGCTACCTGAACTCGTACTTCACCGTGGACAAGCCGGAGCTGAAGTGGCGGGAACTGCACTGGAGTCACGAGCTGTACTGCGCGGGCCACCTGATCCAGGCGGCCGTCGCCGCCGCCCGGGCCGGGGTGGGCGCCCAGCTGGTCACCGTCGCCCGGCGCTTCGCGGACCTGATCGTCGAGCGGTTCGGCGACGTCGACGGTGTTGATGACGTCGACGGGCACCCGGAGATCGAGACGGCCCTGGTGGAGCTGTACCGGGTGACCGGGCACCGGCCGTACCTGGACCAGGCGGCCCGCTTCCTCGAGCTGCGCGGGCGCGGGCTGCTCGACGGCGAGCGGTTCGGCTCGCGCTACCTGCAGGACCACGAGCCGGTCCGGACCGCGGACGAGGTCGCCGGGCACGTCGTCCGCCAGCTCTACCTGCTGGCGGGTGTCGTCGACGTCGCCGTCGAGACCCGGGACGACTCGCTGCTGGACGCCGCTCGCCGGCTGTGGGCCGACGCGTTCGGCGCCAAGACCTACCTCACCGGCGCGCAGGGCTCCCGCCACCGCGACGAGGCGTTCGGCGACCCGTACGAGCTGCCGCCCGACCGGGCGTACGGCGAGACCTGCGCCGCGATCGCGAGCTTCCAGTGGAACTGGCGGATGCTGCTGGCGACCGGCGAAAGCCACTACGCGGACGAGATGGAACGCGCGCTGTACAACGCGATCGCCGGGTCGACCGCGCTCGACGGCACGCACTTCTTCTACTCCAACCCGCTGCACCTGCGGACCGGCCACGACGGCTCGCACGAGGACGCGCCGTCGCAGCGCCTGCCGTGGTACTCGTGCGCCTGCTGCCCGCCCAACCTGGCCCGGCTGGTCGCGTCCCTGTCCGGCTACGTGGCGACCACCGACTCCGGCGGCCTGCAGGTCCACCTGTACGCCGCCGGGTCGATCCAGACCACTGTGGACGGTGTGGACGTCCGCGTCGAAACGCGCACGGAGTACCCGTGGGACGGCCGGGTCGAGCTGACCGTGACCACCCGGGCCCCGCTGATGCTGGCCCTGCGGATCCCCGGCTGGGCCGAAGGCGCCCTGGTCGACGGCGCGCCCGCCGAGGTCCGCGACGGGTACGCCGAGGTGCGGCGGGACTGGACCGGCGGGGCGACGGTGACGCTCGACCTGCCGATGCCCGCCCGGATCGTCCGGCCGCACCCGCGGATCGACGCCGTGCGCGGCTGCGTCGCGGTGACGCGCGGGCCCCTGGTCTACTGCCTGGAGCAAGCCGACCTGCCCGGCGGCGTCACCCTCGAAGACGTGCGGATCGATCCGGCCGCGCCGCTTTCCCCGGCCTCGCCGGAAACCGTGCCCGTCGCCCTCACGGCCGCCGGCTGCGTCGAAGTCCCCGCGTCGGCCGAGCTCTACGGCCCCGGAACCAGCGTCACCGGCGAGCCGCTCGACCTCACCATGATCCCGTACTTCCTCTGGGGCAACCGGGAACCGGGCCCGATGCGGGTCTGGCTCCCGCTCGCCCTCACCTGACGGTCGTGAGTGGGAGGCGAGTTCTCACTCGCCTTCCCGCTCACGAGCACGGGAGCGCATCCGGCCGTCATTGTTAACGCTAACAAAACCGAAGATTGCGAGGACCCGATGACGCGTCCTTTGGTATTCCGGCTGGCCGCCGCCGTCGTCCTGTGCCTGCTGGCCGGGCTGCTCCCGGTGGCTACCGCGCAGGCGGCGACCGCGTTCACCAGCACGGTGGTCAACGCCTCGAGCGGCCAGTGCGCCACCGTGCCCAACGGCACCAGTGCCGTGCAGCTGACCCTGTCCGACTGCGACTCCGGCGCCGGCCAGTCGTTCCGGTTCACCCCGGTGTCCGGTGACGTCTACTCCATCAGCACCTTCACCGCCGGCAGTTGTGTGGACATCTCCGGAGCGTCCACTTCGGACAACGCCGCGGTCATCCAGTACGCCTGCCATTCCGGCACGAACCAGCAGTTCCGCCTGCAGGCTACGGGAAGCGCTTTCACGCTGGTCGCGGTCGGCTCGGGCAAGTGCGTCACCCCGGCGGGCACGGTGCTGGTCCAGCTGTCCTGCACCGCGGCGGGGTCGTGGCGGCTGCCCGGCTACTCCTCCGGCGGCGACCCGCAGGTCCCGCCGGAGAAGACCGTGCGGGTGTGGCTCCTGCGGCCGTCCGACGTGCCCTACGACCAGCGCTACCCGGACGGCATCGCGAACGTCATGCGGGAAGCGCAGCGGTACTACCGGCAGGAGCTGGGCAAGACGTTCCGGCTCACCGACCCCGTGGTCCAGGTGGTCACCGGCGAGCACGTGAAGAGCTGGTACGAGAACACGCCCAACGGCGGCGACCGCTACTGGTGGGCCGTGTTCAACATGCAGCAGGAGCTGGTGCGCCGGTTCGGCGTCCGGGACGGGGACAGCCGGTGGATCAACGTCGGCGAGGTCATCGCCGAAGGCCAGGGCGCGGGCGGCGGTGGCGGCAACGGCTGGGTGATCCTCTGCCAGCACGACGCCGACGGCGCGGCGGGCCTCAACGGCCCGATGAACCGCTGGTACGGCGGCATGGTGCACGAACTCGGCCACGCCTTCGGCCTGCCGGACTCCACCTCGACCGACGGGACGCCGATGTCGGCGTCGTTCTACGACTACCCGAACACGCACTTCAGCCAGAGTCAGAAGACCGCGATCTTCAACGGCCCGTACGGCTCCTTCCTCTTCTGAACGGGAGAACCCGATGAGACGTCCGGTATTGCTCACCACCGCCGTCCTGGTGGCCGGCTTCGCCGTGGTGGCCCCGGCCCGCGCCGCGGCCACGTTCACCAGCATGATGGTCAACCAGGCCAGTGGCAGCTGCGCCACCGTGCCCAGCGGCGACAGCGCCGTGCAGCTCACCCAGGCCGCCTGCGCCTCGGGGACTGGGCAGTCGTACACCTTCAATCCCGTTTCGGGCGACGCCTACACGATCGGCACCTTCACCTCCGGTGACTGCGTCGACATCTACGGCGCGTCCACGGCGGACAACGCCGCGGTGATCCAGTACGCCTGCCACGGCGAGACCAACCAGCAGTTCCGGCTGCAGCCGGCCGGGACGAACACGTTCAACGTCGTGGCGGTCAGCTCGGGCAAGTGCATCACCCCGGCGAACAACGCGCTCGTCCAGCTGCCGTGTTCGAGCGCGAGCGCCTGGCGCGTGCCGGGCTACAATCCCGGCACGTCCGACACCTACCAGGGCATCCCGAACCTCGCGCCGAACGCGTGCAAGAACTCCGGCCTGCCGCGGTCGTACGGCACGAACTTCCAGACGCCGGACGACCCGTACGGCCAGGGCTTCCAGAACACCACCGCGATCGGCTGGGACGGCAACTACTGGCCGGTCTTCAGCTACCTGTCCGGTTCGTTCTTCGCCCGCGGCGTGAACACGACGTACAACGGCCTGTGCGGCGGGATGTACTCGTTCAGCGCCTACACCTACGGCGGAAACCCGGGTGCGCAGTCGGTGCAGTGGACCGAGGACAACGGCTACCTGCCCGCGATGACGACGTCCCGGACCTCGGGCAGCGTCGGCATCACCATCAAGAACTTCGCCGACAAGGTCACCATCAACGGGTCCGCCGTCATGCTCGTCTACACGCGGGTGTCGATCAAGAACAACGGCTCCGGCTCGGTGACGGTTCCGCCGGGCGGGTCGGGCCCGGGTCTCGTCCGGTTGACCTCGTCCTCTTTGGACACGGTAGCGGCCGGGCGGACCAGCAACCACGACTTCGTGGTGGCGGTGGACAACTTCGGCAGCGGCGTCGCGCTGCCGACCGGCTCGACACTGTCGTCGAACGCGCCGAACTACGACACCGCCTACGGCCAGATGACGGCGTACTGGAACTCGCGGCTGGCCGAGACGAACACCTTCAGCCTGCCGAACACGACCCTGCCCAACACCGGCAACCTGGCGAACCCGGGTACCGCGATGGCCAACGCCTACCAGGCGGGCACCGTCTACAACCTGATCATGCAGGTGGGCAAGGCGCAGTTCTCCGGCGCGAACAACTACAACTGGATCCTCAACCACGACGTCCCCGGCGAGCTGACCGCCAAGTTCGAAACCGGCGACTTCCGGGACGCGCGGAACCTGCTGCTCACCGCGCGGATCGCCCAGCAGGACAACTGGGACGAGGTGGGCGCCAACTGGTACTGGGACGGCGTCTGGAAGACCATGGGCGCCTGGGCGACGTACCTGGCGAAGACGAACGACACCGCGTTCGTCAGCCAGTACTTCAACGACACCGGCTCGTGGGGACCCAGCCTCCGCACCATCGCCCGGGTGAAGTACCCCGCCCAGCTCGCCTCGGACGGGACGCTGCAGGCCAACTTCGACAACGACTCCACTGGGCGCTGGCTGTTCAGCAACTTCTCGGCGTTGCAGATGCTGGCGTCCTACAAGTACATCGCGACGAAGATCGGCCAGACCGCCGAAGCGACGTGGGCGAACACGGCCTACACGTCGCTGCTGAACAGTTTGAACACCGTCGTGGGCCGCAACCAGTCCGCCAACGGCTTCACCTACCTGCCCTGCGAGGTCGACAAGCCCAACAGCGCCAACCGCTGCAACACCTTCAACGACGCCAACTGGGCCTCACCCGGCTGGGTCGGGCAGAACCAGTGGTCGACGCTGCTGTCCGGCGGCACGCTGACCGGCATCATGGGCGACCCCGGCCAGATCGACCGGATGTACCAGTGGGGCTTCAACCGGTTGTCCGCCAACGGCTACCCGTTCCCGACCTTCGGGGCGTTCAACGGGTACTCGACGGCGTACAACACGTCGTACTCCTCCGACGGGTTGTACTCCAACAACTACCGCGACCTGCCGATCACCAGCTACGCCTGGCAGCTCAAGACGACCACCGGCGGCCCGAACGCCTGGTGGGAGGCCAACGGCAGCGGGCCGAGCCCGGCCAACCCGTGGATCGGCAGCCACGCCGGCCCGCAGTTCGGCGCGTGCCCGTACGCGTGGCCGATCGCCGGGCAGCAGCAGGGCCTGCTGGAGTCACTGGTGGCCGAAGGCCTGGCGTCGAGCGGTTCCGGGCCGTACGCGTTCACCCGGCCGCTCTACCTCGGCCGCGGCGTGCCGAACTCCTGGATCACGCCCGGCCAGACGATCTCGGTCGGCAACCTGACCAACACCTACGACGTGGCGTCGGGCAGCCGGTCCACCTACGGGGTCTCCCTGGCGGTGAGCGGCTCGAGCGGCGCGCGCGTCGTCACGGTCACGACGTCGGGCACGCTGCCCGGCGGCGCGGTCCTGATCCAGCTGCCGGTGTTCCTGTCCACCGGCGTGAACTCGGTCAGCGGCGGCAGTTACGACGCCGCAACGCACACGGTCACCGCGAGCGCGAACACGGTGACCATCACCCTCGCGAGCTGAATCCCCGGGGTGCGCCGTGCCCGCGGCGCACCCCGCCCCAGCGAAAGGCTCGATGATGCGCGAACCCACCTTCGACCGTCGCCTGCTGCTCAAAGCCGTGGGTGCTCTCTCCGCGAGCGCGGCCCTGGCGCCGGCGCTCGCCGGCACTGCCGCGGCTGCTTCCCGGCCGGACATCGGCGTCTCGGTGTTCCCGTTCCCGCTCGGCGCGGTGCGGCTGCAGCCCGGGCCGTTCCTCGACAACATGAACCGGCAGCTGGCGTACTTCCGGTTCGTCGACGCCGACCGCCTGCTGCACACGTTCCGGCTCAACGCCGGCCTGGCCAGCTCGGCCCAGCCGTGCGGCGGCTGGGAAAGCCCCACCACGGAACTGCGCGGCCACTCCACCGGCCACCTGCTCTCCGGCCTGGCCCAGGCCTACGCCAACACCGGCGACACGACGTACAAGACCAAGGGCGACTACCTGGTCAACGCCCTGGCCGCGTGCCAGGCGGCCTCGCCGGGACGCGGCTTCCACACCGGCTACCTCTCGGCGTTCCCGGAGAACTTCTTCGACCGCCTGGAGAGCGGGCAGTCGGTATGGGCGCCCTATTACACGCTGCACAAGATCATGGCCGGGCTGCTCGACCAGTACCTCCTGGCCGGCAACCAGCAGGCCCTCGACGTCCTGCTGCGCAAGGCGGCCTGGACGAAGGCCCGCACCGATCCGCTGTCCACCTCGCAGATGCAGGCGGCGCTGCGCACGGAGTTCGGCGGCATGCCCGAGGTCCTGACGAACCTCTACCAGGTCACCGGCGACGCGAACCACCTCGTGACGGCCCAGCGGTTCGACCACGCCCAGATCCTCGACCCCCTCGCGGCGAACCAGGACCGGCTCGCGGGGTTCCACGCCAACACGCAGATCCCGAAGATCCTCGGCGCGATCCGCGAGTACCACGCCACCGGGACGACCCGCTACCGCGACATCGCGGTCAACTTCTGGCGGATCGTCCTCGACCACCACACGTACGTGATCGGCGGCAACTCGAACGGCGAGTACTTCCAGACGCCGGACGCGATCGCGAGCCAGCTGTCGGACAACACGTGCGAAGTCTGCAACACCTACAACATGCTCAAGCTGACCCGGCAGCTCTTCTTCACCAACCCTGTGCCCGAATACATGGACTACTACGAGCTGGCGCTGTTCAACCAGATCCTCGGCGAGCAGGACCCGAACTCCAGCCACGGGTTCGTCACCTACTACACGCCGCTGCGCGCCGGCGGGATCAAGACCTACGCCAACGACTACGACGACTTCACCTGCGACCACGGCACCGGCATGGAGTCGCAGACGAAGTTCACCGACAGCGTCTACTTCTTCACCGGCGAGACGCTGTACGTCAACCTGTTCATCGCTTCGGTGCTGACCTGGCCGGGCCGCGGGATCACCGTCCGGCAGGACACGACGTTCCCGGCGTCGTCCGGCACGAAGCTGACGATCGGTGGATCCGGGCACATCGCGCTGAAGATCCGGATCCCTCGCTGGACGTCGGGGGCGGTGGTGAAGGTCAACGGCGTCGCCCAGGGCAGCCCGGCGCCGGGCTCCTATTTCACGATCGACCGGACCTGGGCGTCCGGCGACGTCGTCGACGTGTCGCTCCCGGCGTCGCTGACATTCCCGCGCGCCAACGACGACGCGGGCGTCGGCGCGGCGAAGTACGGCGCGATCGTGCTCGCGGGCCAGTACGGCTCGGCGAACCTGAGCGCGCTGCCGACGTTGCAGACCGGTTCCCTGACCCAGGACCCCGCGAACCCGTTGCGCTTCACCGGGACGGCGAGCACGGGCGCGGTCACCCTGCTGCCATTCTACGCCACGCACCACCAGCGGTACACGGTGTACTGGCGGCTGACCGGCACACCGCCCACCGGGACGCCGTACGAGGCGGAGGCGGCCACCCTGGCCGGGCAGGCCGCGGTGCGGAGTTCGCCGGGTGCTTCCGGTGGTGCTCTGGTGGGCTATGTCGGCGGTGGTTCGGCGAACTACCTGCAGTTCAACGGCGTGAATTCCCCTGCGGGCGCCCACCCGGTGACGATCTTCTACGCCTCGGGCGAGGCCCGTTCGCTGACGGTGAGTGTCAACGGTGGTGCCGCGGTACCGGTCGACACGCCGAGCACGGGTGGCTGGGACACGATCGGTTCGGTGCAGGTGACGCTGACACTCGCCTCGGGCGCGAACACCATCCGCATCGGGAACGCGTCGGGCTGGGCGCCGGACCTCGACCGGATCGTCGTCGGCTGAGCGGAAAACCCCATGAACAGCCGATTCCCGGTTTCGGGGATCGGCTGTCCGGTGGTGGGACCGGTCAGGGGCGTGGCCCGGAGGCCACGCCCCTTCGGGCTCAGTAGCCGTAAACGGTTTCGTAGACCCGCTGTTCGCTGTTGGTCGCGACGAGGCCGTTGGCCCACAGCTGGTTCACCCGCGAACGCTCGGTCGCGTTCGGGACCGCGTTGGTGCAGGACGGGCCGGGGCCGCCACCCGACATCAGTTCCGAGCACGGGCCCGAGTAGTGGTCGGGCAGCCCGAGGGCGTGCCCGGTCTCGTGCGCCGCGATGCGGGTCGGGTTGTACTGGCGGGCCTGGGTGTAGTCGATGAAGATGGTGCCGCTGCCGTGCCCGTTGGTCGAGGCGTAGGAGCCGCGAGGGTCGTTGCCCTCGGTGTAGCGCAGGCTGGCGCCGGAGTTGCGCTCGACGAGCCGGACGTTGGTGACGCTGCGGTTCCAGTTGGCGGCACCGGCGTTGATCACCGAGCGGAACGTCGGTGCGCTGGCGGTGCTGTAGTAGACCGTGGTGACGGCGGCTTCCTGCTCGGTGGCGGCCGACGCGGTGCCCGCGGCGAGCGGGGTCACGGTCAGGGCAAGCGCAACGGCGCCGGCCAGGGCGAACTTCCTCGACATCGGAAAGACTCCTCGTGGGGACGGGGATTTGCCGGATTTGCGCGCGCTGTCGAGAATTTACCCGGAAGACACCTTCGCCGGAGCCGACTAACGTAGGGCGGGCAATCTGGTGATTTCCCAATACCGAAGCCGGGTTGACAGCGGCCGGTCAGGTGGTCCGGGTCAGGGCGAGCAGCTGCTGCTCCAGCTTCCGCGCGGCGGCCACGTCGATGCCCACGCCCCACAGCGGGGCCGTGCTCGCGCCGTCGGCCGCCGCGACCACCAGGGTGACCACGTCGGGCGGGAGGCCGTCGTCGTGGAGGTCCCGCTCCCACCGCTGCGCGTCCGCGCGGGCCAGCTCCGCGATCTCCGGGATCGAGATCAGCAGCGCGATCAGGGCGATCGTCTCGCGGACCGCGACCTCGTCGTGGGAGGTGTCCAGCGACGCCCGGACGTACGCGCGGGTCAGCCGGCCCGGGGCGGTGTCGGCCGGGTCGAGCGCCACCTGCACTTCGGCGCGGAACTCGTCGAGCAGGTTCTGGGCGAGCGTGCGGACCAGCGCGTCCTTGGCCGGGAAGTGGTACAGCAGCCCGCCTTTCGACACCCCGGCCGCCCGGGCGATGTCGTCGAGGGAGGCCGAGACACCGCGGGTGCGGATGACCGTCGCGGCGGCGTCGAGCAGGGCCCGGCGGGTTTCCTCCGGGCTGCGTCCGGCTTTGCGCGGCATGTCAGTCCTTTCCGGACGGAATGGTACGCCAGGCGATCACCGCGGCGACGGCGGTGACGGCGGCCGCCGCGAGCGCCGTCACCTGCATGGCCCCGGTGAAGGCCTCCTGTGCGGCCCGGACGAGCTCCGGGTCGCCGTCGAGCACTGCGCCGGCGAGGGAGTCCCGGACCCCGGCGGGGAGCGGGCCCGCCGGCAGGAAGGCGCGGTAGGCCACGGTGACGACCGAGCCGAGGATCGCGATGCCCAGCGCCGCCCCGAGTTCGTAGGCGGTCTCGGAGATCGCCGACGCCGAACCGGCCTTGTCCCGCGGGACGGCGGACAGCACCGAGTCGACCGTCAGCGTCAGCGCCAGCCCGACGCCGAGCCCGACCGGCACCAGCGTCAGGCCCAGCCACCAGTACTGCGGCGCCGGTTCGGCGAGGGCGACGAGCGCCAGCCCGGCCGCGGCCACGGCGAGCCCGGCCGCGACGGCCCGTCCCCGTCCGAGCCGGGCGACGACCACGCCGACGGCGGCCACGACGACGATCGAGGCCAGCGTCGCCGGCATTTCCGCGAACCCGGCCTGCAGCGGCGAGAAGCCGCGCACGAGCTGCAGGTACTGCGAAAAGAAGAACAGCAGGCCCATCAGCGCGAAGACGGCGATGAAGCTCGCGAGGACAGCCCCGCTGAAGGCACCGTTGCGGAACAGCGTGACGTCGATCAGCGGCGCGGCCGCCCGCCGCTGCCGCCGGACGAACAGGATCCCGGCGACCAGCCCGATCCCGGCGGCGACGGCGACCTGCCCGTCGGGGCCGGAGCCGACGGCGTGCTTGACCGCGTAGACCAGTGGCACGATCGCGGCGAGCGAAAGGCCGGCCGAGAGCAGGTCGAACCGGCCCGGCGCCGGGTCGCGCGACTCGGGCAGCAGCCACGCGCCCGCGATCAGGAACAGGACGACGACCGGCACGTTGATCAGGAACACCGAGCCCCACCAGTAGTGCTCCAGCAGCGTCCCGCCGACGAGCGGGCCCAGCGCGATGCCGCCACCGGAACCGGCCGACCAGATCGCGACGGCGCGGGTCCGTTCGCGCTGGTCGGTGAAGAGCGTCCGGATGAGCGACAGCGTCGACGGCATGATCGTCGCCCCGGCGACGCCGAGCAGCAGCCGCGCGAGGATCAGCACGCCGGCGGTGGGGGAGAAGGCGGCGAGGACGGAGGCGAGCCCGAAGGCGGCCGTGCCGAGGAGCAGCACCTTCTTGCGCCCGAACCGGTCGGCGAGGTTACCGGCGGTGACGAGCAGGCCGGCCAGGGCGAGGGAGTAGACGTCGCCGATCCACAGGATTTCGGTGGCGGTCGGCGCGAGTTCGCGGGTGAGCGACGGAACGGCGAGGTAGAGCACGGTGCCGTCGATGGCGAGCAGCAGGACGGCCCCGACGAGCACGCCCAGCGCAGTCCAGCGGCGGCGCGGGCTCAACGTCCGGGCGGAAGCGGGCTGAGTGGCGGTCATGCCGGTTACTATACCGTCCAGACGGTACAGTAACGCTGCTGAGGCCGGTCACGAGTACGCTGAAGGAGCGGAAAGGGGCGCATGTGACGGCGGAAGAACTGATCATCGAGTTCGCCCTGACGCGCCTCGACCACCCGGACCTCGACTTCGAGGAGATCGCGGCCCTGCTGGTCCGCCGGGGCGGCGAGGAGCGTGAGCTGGAGTTCGCGGCCCGCAACCTGGCGGACCGCGGAGAGCTGCGCGGCCCGGCCTTCCGGACGGCGGTCGAGTACGTGCTGCGGGTGGTGCTGACCCTGCGGGGACCGTCGGACTAGCGGGCATGCGCGCCTGACCTGCCACGGCTCGCTCCCGCCGGGCAGGGACCTGAGCACAGGGCGGCCCTGAGGCGCCGCCCGCCGGGCGGCCCGGCCGTGGGGCGGCCCGGCGCCCAGCGAAGGGCGCGGCCGGAACCGCCGCTCCGTCAACCGCTCCCGGCGGCGTGCCGCAGGCCGCGGCGGTCGAACACCAGCTCCCGGGCCGTCCCCAGGGCCGTCGCGATCGCTCCCGCCAGTACCGCGTCCTCGCCCAGCTGGCCCGCCACGATGTCCGGCACCACCGGGATCGTCGCCGCCAAGGCGCGTCGCATCGGGGTGGCCAGCAGGTCCGTGTTGCCGCCGATTCCGCCGCCCAGCACGATCAGGCGCGGGTCCAGGACCGCCGTCACCGCCGAGACCACGTACGCCAGCTTCTCCGCTTCCTCCTCGACCACCCGCAACGCCCGCTCGTCGCCCGCGCGGGCCAGGCGGAACACGTCCTTCGCCGATCTCGCCTTCGCCAGCCCCAGCGCGCGGGCCGCCTCGACCACCGCCTGGCCGGCCGCCGCCGTCTCCATCGGGCCGGGGCGCCGCGCCGCCGCGCCCGCCGGCATCGGGCCGTACGGCAGGTCCGCGACTTCGCCCGCCGCGCCGTGGGCGCCGCGGAACAGCCTGCCCTCCACCAGCACGCCCAGGCCGATCCCGGTGCCGACCGTCAGGCACACCAGCACGTCGGCACCGAGCGCCGCGCCGAGGGCGTGCTCGCCGACCGCGCACAGGTTCGCGTCGTTCTCCACCACCACGTCCGAGCCCGCGGCGGCCAGCGCCGCGACGAGCTCGTGCAGCACTCCGCGCCGCTCCCAGCCCGGCAGGTTGGGCGCGCGGTGCACCGTGCCGGTCGCCGGGTCCGGGACGCCCGGCGTGCCGACCACCGTCGACACGACTTCCTGCGGCCCGAGGCCGGCCGAAGTCACCGCGCGTTCGACGGATTCGCTCACCGTGCGCACCAGCACGCTCGCCGAGCGGCAGCGGTTGGGCTCGTCGAGCCGCGCGACGATGCTGCCTTCGAGATCCGCGACGGCCACCCGGATCACGCGCCGGCCGATGTCGGCGCCCACGACGTACCCGGCGTCCGGCGCCGCCTGGTAGACCACCGCCGCGCGGCCCGGGCCGGCCATGGTCCGCCCGGTGGTCCGGACCAGTCCGTGCTGCTCCAGGTCCAGCAGAGCCTGGCTCACCGTGGGTTTCGACAACCCGGTGTCGGCCGCGATCCGGGGCCGCGTCGCTTCGCCGTGGGTCCGCAGCCGGTCCAGGACGAGCCGCTGGTTCAGGGCCCGCATGTGCGCCGGAGTTCCGGCCGGTGGCCCGTTTTGCCCCACACGTCCTCCTGAGTTGCCGCAACTTTACCGGCGGAACCCTTTCGACCCCGCTCGTTCTATGTTAAGAAACTTTACTAACTACTAGTCGGAGGCACGTCGTGAGTTCACCCACTCGGTCCGGGGAACCGCCCGCCCTTGAACGCAAGATCGGCCCGCTGCAGGCCACCGCGATCAACATGACGCAGATGTGCGGGATCGGCCCGTTCGTCACGATCCCCGCCATGGTCGCCACCATGGGTGGGCCGCAGGCGATGTTCGGCTGGATCATCGGGGCGATCGTCGCGCTGGCCGACGGGCTCATCTGGGCCGAACTCGGGGCCGCCATGCCGGGGGCCGGCGGCACCTACCTGTACCTGCGCGAGGCGTTCCAGTACCGCACCGGGCGGCTGATGCCGTTCCTGTTCGTGTGGAGCGCGGTGCTGTTCATCCCGCTGATCATGTCGACCGGCATCATCGGGCTCGTCCAGTACCTCGGCTACCTGATCCCGGGGGTCACCGACGACGCGGGCACGACCCCGCTGGGCAAGCTCATCGGCGTCGGCATCACGCTGGTGATCATCCTGGCGCTGTTCCGGAAGATCGGCCAGATCTCCAAGCTGACCACGGTGCTGTTCGTGATCATGCTCGCCGCGGTGCTGACGACGATCGTCGCGGCGTTCTCGCACTTCAGCGCGGCGCAGGCGTTCGACTTCACCCCGGGCGCGTTCAGCTCCTTCGGCGACGGCACGTTCTGGGGCGGCCTCGGCGCCGGCCTGATCATCGCCATCTACGACTACCTCGGCTACAACACCTCCGCCTACCTCGGCGGCGAGGTGCGCACCCCGGGCCGCACGCTGCCCCGCTCGATCATCTTCTCCATCCTGGGCATCATGGGCCTGTACTTCCTCCTGCAGGTCGGCGTGCTCGGCTCGATCCCGCTGGACCAGCTGAAGGACGCGAAGTCGGTGGCGTCGTCGGTGCTGGAACAGGTGTGGGGCACCGGCACGGCGAAGGCCATCACCGTGCTGATCGTGATCGCCGCCATCGGGTCGGTCTTCGCCGGGCTGCTCGGCGGCTCGCGCGTGCCGTTCGAAGCCGCGCGCGACAAGGTGTTCCTGCCCGTGTTCGGCAAGCTGCACCCGAAGCTGCACCTGCCCACCGCCGGCGTGCTCACCATGGGTGTCATCACCATCGTCGGCTCGCTGTTCACCCTGACCACGGTGATCAACGCGGCGGTCGCGACGCTCGTCATCATCCAGTCGCTGGCCCAGGTCGCCGCGATCTTCGTGCTGCGGTACCGCCAGCCCGCGCTGCGGCGGCCGTACCGGCAGTGGCTCTTCCCCGTGCCGACCCTCATCGCGCTCGTCGGCTGGGTCTACATCTACATCTCGGCCGACTGGCTCTCGATCGGGCTGTCGCTGGGCTGGATCGCCGTCGGCGCGATCGCGTACCTCGTCTACGCCAAGGCCGAGCGCACCTGGCCGTTCGGGCCCAAGGAGATCAAGGAAGCGTTCGCCACCGAACCGGAAGGGGTTCAGGCATGACCCGGAAGCTCGCGGTCCTCGCCGCGCTGCTGCTCGTGCCCGGCGTGCTGAGCGTGGCCGCACCGGCGTCCGCGCAGCAGGACTTCGCCAAGCCGCACGGGCACAGCACCATCGGCCTGCAGGGCTGGCAGGTCCTCACGACGGCGAACGTCAAGGACGGCGGCGAGAAGGTGTCCACGCCCGGGTACGCCACCCGCGGCTGGCTGCCGGTGAAGGTCGACGACGCCGGCGCGCCCGGCACCGAGATCAACGCCCTGGTCCAGAACGGCAAGTGCCCGGACGTCTTCTACTCGGACAACATGCGCAAGTGCTTCGGGTACGTCGACAAGCTGGGCCCGGTCGTCACGAAGCCGTTCTCCGACCCGTGGTGGTACCGCACCGACTTCACCCCGGACATCCGGCCGGGGCAGCACGCGAAGCTGACCATCCCCGGCATCGTCGGCGAGGGCGACGTCTGGGTGAACGGCACGCTCGTCGCCACGAAGGACGTCGTCAGCGGCGCGTTCGCGGGGCACACCTTCGACGTCTCGAAGCTGGTCAAGCCGGGCCGGAACACCCTGGCGATCAAGGTGTACCCGAACAACCCGCTGAAGATGTACACGCTCGACCAGGTCGACTGGAGCCAGATCCCGCCGGACAACGACACCGGCATCCAGTTCCCGCCGACGCTGCAGGTCTCCGACGCCCTCACCGGTGACAACGCGCACGTCGTGCAGGACAACGCGCCCGACCTGTCCAGCTCGAAGCTGACCGTGAAGGTCGACGTCACCAACAACGCGGCCACGCCGCAGACCGGCGACGTCGCCGCGACGATCACCTCGCCCTCGGGCGCGCCGGTCGTCGTGCAGCAGCGCGTCACGATCCCGGCGAACACCAAGCAGACTGTCGTGCTCGCGCCGGTCAGGATCGCCCACCCGCAGGTGTGGTGGCCGTACTCGATGGGCGCCCAGCCGCTGTACACCCTGACCACCGCGGTCTCGCAGGACGGCGTGCTCTCGACGTCGTCGAAGAGCACGTTCGGCATCCGCACGGTGACCTCGCGCCTGGTCGGGAAGTCCGCGCCGCTGCCCGAAGGCGCGCGGCAGTTCACCATCAACGGCAAGGACTTCGTGTTCCGCGGCGGCGGTTTCGCGCCGGACCTGTTCCTGCGCTACGACAAGGCCGACACCGCGCACCAGATCGCGCTGATCAAGAATCTGGGCCTGTCCGGCGTCCGCCTCGAAGGCCACGACATGCCGCAGGACTTCTACGACCAGGCCGACCGCGCCGGCCTGCTGGTCATCGGCGGGTTCCTCTGCTGTGACGCCTGGCAGCCCGACACCGCCGAGCAGCTCGGCGAACGCGACCTGCGGATCATCCACGACTCCTCGGTGAGCATCGCGCAGCGCGAACGCCACCACCCGAGCGTGTTCAACTACGGCTGGAGCGACAACGAGCCGTTCCCGAACCAGGAGCAGGCCGTCCTCAGCGCGTTCCGGCAGGAGGACTTCCAGGTCCCGGTGATCGCCTCGGCGGAGTACAAGAGCACGCCGACGCTGGGCAATTCGGGGGAGAAGGAAGGCCCGTACGACTGGGTCCCGCCGTCGTACTGGTACGACAGCACCCACTTCGACGCTTCCGACGACAGCCGCACCAACGCGGGCGGCGCCTGGGGCTTCGCGAGCGAGCAGAGCGCCGGGCACACCGTGCCGACGCTCGACTCCGTCAAGCGGTTCCTTTCGCCCGCCGAGCAGGCGAAGCTGTGGCAGGACCCGGCGTACAACCAGTACCACGCGAACTTCGAGCCGGACCACGGCGGGTACGCGTTCGGCACGCTGTACACGCTGGACCAGTCGATCCTGCAGCGGTACGGGAAGTGGACCTCGCTGAAGTCCTATGTGGACCTGGCGAACATCGCGAACTACGAGAACACCCGCTCGCAGTTCGAGGCGTTCCTGCACCACTCGACCGACAAGGCCAACCCGTCGACCGGCGTCGTCTACTGGCAGCTGAACAAGGGCTGGCCGACGCTGCTGTGGTCGCTCTACAACGACGACGGCGACCAGCCGGGCGCGTACTTCGGCGCACAGAAGGCGAACAAGCCGCTGCACGCGATCTACGGCTACGACAACGGATCCGTGACGCTGGACAACCTCGGCGCCACCACGCAGTCCGGGCTCTCGGTGCAGGCCCGCGTGCTCGACACCACGGGCAAGGTCCTCGACGACCGGACCGTGTCCGGCCTTTCCCTGGGCAGCCAGGGCGTGCGCACCGGGATCCTGAAGCCGAAGGTGCCGGCCGAGACGAAGGCACCGGCGCCCGCGCAGGTCTACTTCGTCGAGCTGCAGGTCAAGCAGGCCGGGAAGGTCGTCGACCGGAACGTCTACTGGCTGTCGACGCAGAAGGACGTCGTCGACTGGGCCAAGACGCTCGGCAACCCGCAGGCGACGCTGTCGCAGTACAGCAACCTGCAGGCGCTGCAGAACCTGCCGAAGTCGCAGGTCGGCGTGACCGCGTCGACCTGTGCGCAGGGCGGCGGCCTCGTCACCACGGTGACGGTCACGAACACGTCGAAGACGCCGGGCGCGGCGTTCTTCCTGCGGGCCGACGTCCGCCGCGGGACGCCGGACGGGCGCGAGGCGCCGGGGGACAACCAGCTCGCGAACGCGACCTGGGACGACAACGACATCACGCTGTGGCCGGGCCAGTCGCAGACGCTGACCGTCACCTACCAGGCGGCCGACCTGCGCGGGGCGGCCCCGGTGATCAGCGTCGACGGGTTCAACACCGGCCGGGTCGTGGTGCGGGGGACGGGAGGGACCCACGCGTGACAGAGGAACGGATTCTCGGGATCGACTTCGGCGGCACGAAGGTGGCGCTGGGGCTCGCCGGCCGCGACGGCACCCTGCTGGCGACGCGCCGGCTGGACACCGACGCGCAGGCGGGGGCCGAGCAGGTGGTGGTGCGCGCGCTCGCCGCGGCCAGGGCCCTCCTGGCCGACGAGGGCGCGGTGCCCGCCTGCATCGGCGTCGTCAGCCCGGGGATCGTGCTGCCGGACCGCATCCTGCTCGCGCCGAACGTGCCGGGGTGGGAGCAACTGCGCCTGGCGGAGCTGGTGGCCGCCGAGTTCCCCGCCGTGTCGATCTCGGTGGGCACGGACGCGAAGGCGGCGGCGCTGGCGGAATGGCGCTGGGGTGCGCTGGCCGGGGCCGACCCGGCGGTGTTCCTGTCCCTGGGCACCGGCATCGCGGCGGCGGTGCTGATCGGCGGCCGGGTGCTGACCGGCGCCAACGGAGCTGCCGGCGAGATCGGGTACAACCTGCTCTCGCCGCAGGACACCGAAGGTTTCGCGAGCGGAGCGGCGCCGCTCGAGGAAGCCGTCGGTGGGCGTGGGCTGGGCGGCCGGGCGAGCGAACTGCTCGGCCGCCCGGTCACCGCCGGGGAACTGTTCGCACTGGCCAAGGAGAACGTCGAGGCGAAGGAGCTGGTGACGGCGGCGCTCGACGAGCTGTCGATGCACGTGGCCAACCTGGCGATCGCGCTGGACCCGGAACGCATCGCGGTCGGCGGCGGGCTGGTGCGCTCGGCGGACGTGCTGCTGCCGGCGCTGGCGGACCGGCTCGCGCACGCGGTGCCGTTCCCGCCGCAGCTGGTGGCGGCCCGCTTCGACCAGGACGCGGCCCTGCTGGGCGCGGTGGCGCTGGCACTGGGCGGCTGAGTTTCCGGGTGGTGTGCCGGTGCCCCGACCCGGCACACCACCCGGCTTCACGCCCGGGCGGCGGCGGCCTCTTCGGCCTGCCGGAACGCGGCGGGGGAGAGGGTCAGCCAGACCAGCACCGCGCTGACGGCCTGGATGGCCGCGGCCATCACCCAGACGGCACGCAGGCCGTAGTGCGCCGCGACGAGACCGCCGGCCAGCGCGCCCAGCGGCGTCAATCCCCAGGCCAGCGTCCGGTGGCTGGTGAGCACCCGGCCCAGCAGCGGCGCCGGCGTGAAGCGCTGGCGGCTGGACTGCGAGCAGACGTTCCAGATCAGCACGGTCGCCGTCAAGGAGATCAGCACGACCCCCACCAGCGGCGGCCACGGCGGGACGAAGGCGATCAGCAGCTCCGTCACCACGCCGAAGCTCTGCGCGAACCGCATCGACCACGAGTAGCCGAGCCGGTCCACCACTTTCTGCACGACGAACGACGACGCGACCCAGCCGACGGCGAGACAGGCGAGCAGCAGGCCGTAGCCGACCGGGCCGACGTGCAGGATCTGCGTCGCGTAGAGCACGAACATCGCGTTGCCGGCGCTCGCGGCGAACGAGCCGAGGGCGACGTTGATCGTGATCGACCACAGCAGCGGCGTCCGCACGAGGTGCCGCAGCCCGCCGGAGAGGTCCCGCATCGGGTGCGTCGTCGCGGCCACCACGGACTGCGAAGGGATCCGGCGGGCGAGCAGCATCGCGAGCAGCGCACAGGCGGCGGCCAGCCAGGCGGGCGCCCCGGCCCCCACCGCGATCAGGAACCCGGTCAGCGGCGGCACGACGAACTGCACGACACCGCGGTCGATCACGGTGAGCCGCGCGTTGGCGTGGGCGAGCCGGTCGGCGTCGACGAGCTCCGGGACCAGCGCGCCGCTGGCGCCGTCCCCGAGCACTTGCGCCGAGGTGACGACGAAGGCGACCAGGAGCAGCACGGGCAGGCTGAGCAGCTGGGCCGAGGTGACGGCGGCGAGCAGCACGGCGGCCCCGGCCTGCACGGCGTAGGCCCAGGCCAGCACGGTGGTCCGGCGCACCCGGTCGATGAGCACCCCGGCGAACAGCGAAAGCAGCAGCCACGGCGCCTGCCCGGCGATGTTGACCAGCGAGACTTCGCGCGGATCGGTGGTGACGGACACCGCGAGCAGGGGAAGGGCGGCCAGCATCAGGCCTTCGGCGGACGAACCGGACACCGCGACGGCCTGCAGCCGCACCCACCTCGACGCCATGATCCCGAGCTTGCCGAAGCGATCGGTGAATTCCAACCGATTTCCCGGCCGGGGCCGGGAAAAGGTCAGCGGCGCACCCGGGTCGATTCGCGGACGACCAGCTCCGGGGTGAAGACCACGGCCTGCCGTTCCGGTTTCGTGTCCGACGTCTCCGCCAGCAGCAGCTCCGCCGCCGTGCGGCCGAGGCGGCGGGCCGGCTGGCGGACCGAGGTCAGGGGAACCGCCGCCGCGCCCGCGAACTCGATGTCGTCGTACCCCACGATCGCCATCTCCTCCGGGACGCGGACGCCCGCGCCGACCATCGCCTGCAGCACGCCCAGGGCCAGCAGGTCGTTCGCGCAGAACACCGCCGTCGGGCGGGGGCTCATGCCGAGCAGGCGCGCGCCCGCGTCGCGGCCGGAGGTGACGTCGAGGCCGATTGCCTCCAGCACGGTCAGCTCCGCCCCCGAGCCGGCCAGCGCGGTGCGGAGGCCCTGCTCGCGGTCGCGGCACTGGGCGAGGATGGCGGGGCCGTTGACGAACGCGATCCGCCGGTGGCCGGTCTCCAGGAGGTGCCGCCCGCCGAGCGCGCCGCCGGCGACGTCGTCCACCGACACCGAACTCGCCTCCGACGCCGGGGCCTTGCGGTCGACGAAGACGTACGGCGTGCCGGTGCGCCGGAACGTCCGCAGCGCCTCGCCGGAGGTCGCGACCGGGCTCAGCAGCACGCCGCGGACCCGCTGCTCGGCGAACATCGCCAGGTACGACGCCTCCAGCTCGGACCGCTGGCCGCTGTTGCAGGTGATGATGTTGAGGCCCTCGGCGTGCGCGGCCTGCTCGGCCCCGCGGGCGACGTCGACGAAGAACGGGTTGCCGAGGTCGAGCACGAGCAGCCCCATGACCCGGCTGCGGCCCGCGCGCAGCTGCCGCGCCGACTCGTCGCGGACGTAGCCCAGCTCCTCGATCACCGACAGCACCCGGCTGCGGGTGGCCGCCGCGACCACGTGCGGCCGGTTGACCACATTGGACACCGTGCCGATCGAGACGCCGGCCCGTTTTGCGACGTCCTTGATGCCGACCACGGAACCCCCTCGCTGAGAGGCCGTGAGCCTATCATGATCTGAAACGTTTCAGGCGCGCGTCACGACTGCTCGGCGAGCTTGCTGAACCGGAGCAGCGCACCGAGATCGTCGACGACGATGCGTCGATACTCGCTGCGCAGGACACCCAGCCGGTGGAGGCGCTGGGTGGTCTTCTCGAACGTGCTCAGCGCAACGCCGGTGAGGGAGGCGATCTCGGCCTGGGTGAGTGACAGGTCGAGGATCCAGCCGTGGGCGGTGTGGCGGCCGTGGCGCCGGACGATCTCCGCCAGGACGCGGCCGACGCGTATCGGTGCCGGGCAGCTGAGGATTTCGGCGCGGCGGCTGTTCGCCCAGTGGAGCCGGGTGCTCAGGGAACTGGCCACCGCCCGCCACACGTCGGGATGGCGGTCGAGGAACTCGTTGAACTGCGCCTTGCCGACCAGCTTCGCCTGGACGGGCGTGCAGGTCTGGACGTTGGCCGAACGCCGCCGCTCCTCGAAGACGGACATCTCGCCGAGGATGTCGCCCGGGCCGCGCAGCGCGAGCAGCACCGGGCGGCCGAACTCCGTGTCTACGACGACCTTGAGTGCCCCGGTCAGCGGGATCACCACGTGGTGGCTCGGCTCGCCCTGCCGGATCACCGTCTGCCGCGGGCCGTAGGCCACCGGGGTCCCGAGGTCGAGCAGGGCGTTCGCGGTGCGCGCGCCGAGCAGCCCGAGCACCGAGTCGGCCGGCCAATGTCGTTGCTGGTTCAGCGCTACCCCCGTGGTCCGAACGCTGCAGTCGCGGCGCGCGTGTGGGCTGTTACGCCAGGGAAGCCCGGACAGGCGCCGGTGAACCCGTCGTGCGATGGGGTGCGGGCGTCCGGATCGCGGAAAACTGGGTTTGGGAGACGGGAGAGGCCGATGAGCCCGAAAGCGGTGAAACGCGCGCCGGCGCCGGATGCCGGGCTGGTGCGGGAGCTCGAAACCGCGCTGAGCACCGTGACGTCGTTCCAGGGCGCGGTCCAGCACGCGGACGACAAGGTGCGGACCGTGGTCGCGGTGCAGAGCACGATCACCGCGCTCGTCGCCGCGCAGCTGGCCTTCCTGCCGGCGGTCCAGCCGGGCACCGGGCTGCGGACCGCCGTGTTCGCGATCTTGGCCTGCTTCCTCGCGGGCTACGGTTATTCGGCGTACCAGCTGTTCCAGGCGCTGCGGCCGCGGACCGAACGCCTCACCGTGCCCAACCGGTTCGCCTTCCCGACCGTCGCGGGCGGCGCCGGCCCGCCCGCACCCGTCCCGGTGCACCGGCAGTGCGCCGAAGCGCACCAGCTGTCGAGGCTGCTGGCGGACCTGGCGATGGTCAAGCACCGGCACGTCCGGCGGGCACTGGCCGGCACCGGCGTCCTGTTCCTCTGCGGCCCGTTGCTGCTGCTGGTCATCGCCTTCGGGTGAGCCTCAGCCGTCGGCGACCGCCTCCAGCCGGGCGCGGTCGACGACGGTGATCCGCCGGTAGCCGGTGCCGACGACGCCGGCGTGCCGGAACCCGGCGAGCGCGCGGTGGACCGTCGGCTCGGCGGCGCCGACGAGCGCGGCGAGCTCCGGCTGGGTGAGGTCCACGCCGATCTCGACCCCGCCGCGGCCGGGCGTGCCGTAGGCCGCGGCGAGCTCCAGGAGCACCCGCGCCAGCCGGATCCGCACCTCGCGGCTCCCGAAGTCGACGCGCCGCCGGGTCGCCCAGCGCAGCTTGCCGGCCACGCTGCTGCCGACCTCGAGCGCCACGTCGGAGTGCCCGGCGAGGAAGCGGCGGAACTCCGCCTGCGGGACGAGCCGGGCGCGCACCCGGCCGGCGCAGGTGACCGTCGCGACCCGGGGCTGCCCGTCCATGCTCGCGAGCTCGCCGATCAGCTCGCCCGCGGTGCGGATGGCCAGCAGCGCCAGCTGCCCCTCGGGCGTCGTGGCCGTCACCTTGACGAACCCGCTCACGAGCACCAGGACGTGTGCGGTCGTTTCGCCTTCCCGCAGCAGCACCTTGCCCGGCGCGTACTCGCGGAGGGTGCCCAGGCCGAGCAGGCCGGCCCTCGACGTCTCGGGCAGCTTCGCCAGGAAGCTGCCCGGGGGAAAGTCCCCGGTCAGGCTGCTCACGGCCGTCCTCCTCACCCGCCGTGCATGCTACGGACCGGCCCGGCCGCCGGCCAAGGGCGGCGAGCCGCGTGACCGGGCTTTGTCCTGTTGATGTCCAGCCGTTCGTCGGGGCGGCACCGGGATAGGGTGGCCCGCGTGCGCAGACGACTGGTGTTGATCGGTGCGGTCCTGTCCCTGCTGCTCCTCCCGGGCGTCGCTTCGGCTTCGCCGGTCGTGGAAGGCGACACCGACGATCCGGTGACCGCCGCGCCCGCCGTCTCGCGGCCGGACACCCCGCACTGCACCGTGACGCTCGCCGATGCCTTCCGCTCCAACGCCGCCGACGGCAGCCCGCGGTTCTACGAGGGCACGCTCACCCCGCCGAAGGCCTGCCCGGGGCCGTGGGCGAAGGTTGTCATGGACCAGACCGTGACGGTGAGCGGACGGCAGTACGACCGGATCGGCGACCTGCGGATCGGCGGCACCGAGGTCTGGTGGGGGACCACCGAGGAGCCCAGTGGCGAGGGCCACCGCGCGATCACCTACCACTTCGCCAAGGACCTCACGCCCTACAGCGCGCTGCTGCGCACCCCGCAGCCGTTCCACGGCGGCATCGAGAACTACAACTCGCCGATCTACACCGGTGTCTACGCCCAGACCGTGACGCTGACCTACTACCAGGCGGACCGCAAGCATCCCGCGGCCGTCACCCCCGACCACGTCGCCGGGTTCGGCCACGCCGACGCCACTCCCGCCGCGCCTGCCGTGCACTTCACCGCGCAGGGCCTGCCGCGCAACATCACCCGCGCCTACCTCGAGGTGACGCTCGAAGGCCACGCCTGCGACGAGCAGTGGTTCGACGACGTGCCCGACGCCGTCGCGGCGAAGTACCCGGCGGCCGGCCTGTGCGGGAAGGGCCCGTACCGCGAGGCGAACTTCGCGATCGACGGGGTTTCCGCCGGGAGCGCGTTCACGTTCCCGCACATCTACTCCGGCGGGATCGTGCCGCAGCTGTGGCGGCCGGTCGTCGCGATCGACACCTTCAGCCTGCACGCCGAAACCTACGACGTCACGCCCTTCGCGGGCCGGCTCGTCGACGGCGGTACCCATGACCTCTCCTTCTCCTTCCCGGACATCGGCGGCGAATTCACCGTCGTCCCGACGCTACTGCTCTACACCGACAAAAACGCCGCGCAGACGTCCGGCGCCCTGACCCAGCACGACGTCGCGGCCGCGCCGGCCAGGCAGACGACGGTCAAGGACATCCCCGACGGCGTGAACGTGACAGTGACCGCGAAACGCCACGACGTCACGGCCGGCTACGTCGACACCTCGGCCGGGCGCGTGTACACCCGTGTCGAACGCACCCGCGACTACCGCAACAGCGACGACGTCACCGGTGGTGGCTTCACCCAGCACGTCGTGCAGGCGGACTCCGGGCAGCAGACGTCGGTGTCCACAGTGGACGGACGGGTGCGATCGGCGGACCGGCACACCTGGTCCTACCCGCTGACGACCGACGCGACGGCGAACATCACCGACGACCAGAACCTGCGGATCTCCGGCGCGGTGGACATGACGAAGACCCTCGCCGACTTCACCGGGGACGGCCGGAATTGGCGGCCGGCGGGCGCGTCACGGGAGTGGCTGGCCTCCTCCGGCGTGCTCGCCCGCACGAACGGCGTGAACACCGAAGCCGACGGCCGTTCGAAGACACTCTTCACCGGCACCGACGACCTGGGCCGGCCGTACTTCCACTACATCGCCAGCGAACACGGGCGGATCACCGAGAACCGCGAGCTGCCCCGGCGCGGATAGGCTCCGGGTCCATGACCGAACCCGCCTTCGTGACCGAGACCCGGACCGCCTACGACACCGTCGCCGACTCCTACGCCGAGCAGCTGCGTGACCTGCTGGCCGAGAGTCCCTGGGACCGGGCGGTGCTGACCACGTTCGCCGAACTGGTCGGGAACAGCGGCCCGGTCGGTGACCTCGGCTGCGGCCCGGGCCGGTTGACCGGGTACCTGGCTTCGCTCGGGCTCGACGTGTTCGGCGTCGACCTCTCGCCCGGCATGGTCGACGCGGCCCGCCGGGCGCACCCCGGGCTGCGCTTCGAGGTCGGTTCGCTGGCCGCCCTCGACCTGGAAGACGGCGGCCTGGCGGGGGCGCTGGCGTGGTACTCGCTGATCCACACGCCGCCGGAGGAGCTACCGGCGGTGGTGGCGGAGCTGGCGCGGGTGCTGGCGCCGGGCGGGCGGCTGCTGACCGGATTCCAGGTCGGCGACGAGCGCCGCCGCATCACCCAGGGCTACGGCCACGACGTCGCCTTCGACGCCTACCGGTTGCAGCCGGACTTCGTGGCCGGGCTGTGCGCCGCCGCCGGGCTCGTCGTGGAAGCGCGGCTGGTCCGTGAGCCGCAGGGCCCGTACGAGAAGACGCCGCAGGCCTACCTGCTGGCCCGCAAGCCGGGGTGAACCCCGTCTCGCTTCCCGTCACCCGATCGGGCTAGTACGGTACTGTCGGGTTCATGGGGAGTCTCCGCTCACGGGTCCTGGGCTGGGTCGGCCGTCGCTACCTCGCCCGGCAGTCGAAAAAGGGCTTCGACCTCGAAAAGATGTCGGCCATCCTGCCCGATTCGGCGCTGCTGCCGCTGAAGCGCGACGGCCTCGACCCGGTCCCGGCGATGGCCGCGCAGCGAAGCGACGCGCCGATCGGCAAGCTCGACCTGCCGTTCGGGATGAACGCCTGGCTCGTCACCGGCTACGACGAGGCGAAGGCCGTGCTCGGCAAGGCGACCGGGTTCTCCAGCGACTTCGGCAACCTGGTCGGCAACGCCGGGGTGACCGCCGACCAGAACCCGGGCGGCCTCGGCTTCGCGGACCCGCCGGTGCACACGCGCCTGCGGAAGCTGCTCACCCCCGAGTTCACCATGCGCCGGCTGAGCCGGCTGGCCCCGCGCATCGACGAGATCGTCGCCGAACAGCTCGACGCGATGGCCGCCGCGGACGGCCCGGTCGACCTGTGGCAGGCGTTCGCGCTGCCGATCCCGTCGCTGACCATCTGCGAACTGCTCGGCGTGTCCTATGAGGACCGTGAGGACTTCCAGCGGCTGAGCACCGCGCGCTTCGACCTCTTCGGCGGCGCGGGCGCCTCGCTCGGCGCGATGTCGGAGTCGCTGACGTACCTGCTCGACATCGTCGAGAAGCAGCGCGAACAGCCCGGCGACGGCCTGCTCGGCATGCTGATCAAGGAGCACGGCGACGAGATCGACGACCGCGAGCTGGCCGGCCTCGCCGACGGCGTGCTCACCGGCGGCCTGGAGACGACGGCGAGCATGCTGGCCCTCGGCGCCCTGGTGCTGCTGCGCGACGAGAAGGCGATGGACGCCGTCCGCGGCGACGACGAGTCGGTGCACCGGTTCGTCGAGGAGCTGCTGCGCTACCTGACGGTGGTGCAGATGGCGTTCCCCCGGTTCGCCAAGGAGGACATGGAGATCGGCGGCGTCCGCATCGCCGAGGGTGACATCGTCCTGGTGTCGCTGTCGGCGGCGGACCGCGACCCCAAGCTGGGCCCGGACATGGAGACGTTCGACGCGACCCGCGAGCCGACGTCCCACCTGGCGTTCAGCTACGGCATCCACCGCTGCATCGGCGCCGAACTGGCCAGGATGGAGCTGCGCACGGCGTACCCGGCGCTGATCCGGCGCTTCCCGAACCTGCGGCTCGCCGTGCCGGAGGACGAGCTTTCGTTCCGCAAGGTGTCCATTGTGTACGGTCTGGACGAGCTCCCGGTCCTGGTGGACTGACGGCGTTTCAGTGCGGGATGGGCCGCCGCGGCCGGCGCGCGACGCGGTCCCGGTGCGCTTCGATGACCAGGGCGACTTCGGTGGCGGTGTTCGTCGCCGCGAGTTCCGGCAGGTAGCCGACGCCGGCGGCCAGGGCCGGCAGGTCCACGGCGAAGTAGACCCCCATCAGCGGGTTCACGAACAGTTCGCTGCCCGCGGTGCGGGTGGTGCCGTGCACGTCCCCGAACTCACCCCGCAGCGCGGCGGCGATCTGTCCCTGGACGATGCTCGGCCGCTCCGGGGTCGCGCGGTTCGCGTCCGCGACGGCGTCCAGATAGGCCGCGGCTTCCGGTGACGCCGACGGGATCGACAGCGCGCCGAGGTAGCCGCCGGCCCGGTCGAGGGCGGCGAGGTTCTCCAGCACGTGCGCGTGGCAGACGCCGTGGAAGGCGTCGATGCCGAAGCCGAGGCTGACGACGATGCGGTCGACGCCCTCGAGCGCGGCCACCGCGGCGAGGCTGGCCATGTCCTCCTCGGGCGTGCCGAGACCGGACTCGTCCCCGCGCAGCAGGATGTCGGTGCCGCCGTCGACGAGCACCACCGCGTCGACCGCGAGCTGCGCGGTCAGGGCCTCGTACGCCTCCCGCAGCGGCCAGGCGCCGACGCGCGGGAAGGCGTGGACGACCGGTGGCCACCCCTGCCCGGCCAGCCACCGGGCGAGGGTTCGCTCGGGGAAGTAGCCGTCGTCGCCCGCGCTGCCGGGCCGCACCCGGGCGACGTCCGGCGCGATCCAGTCGTCGAGGTCGAGCCGGTTCAGGTCGCTGAACGCCAGGTTCGCGAAGTGGACCTCCTTGCCCTGGGCGCGCAGGGCGAAGGCGAGCGGGAGGCCGGCGTAGACGTCGAACCCGCCGCCCGCGCCGGCGATCAGGACCCGGCGGGCCGGCCGCAGCCGGGTGAACAGCGGGGGTTCCGCGAGCGTGAACACCCGGCCATCCTACGGGGGGTGCGGTGTCTGTCCTCTGTGGATTTTCAGCGCACCCCGCGCGGCCGGAACTGGATGCTGATCCGCGGCCCGGCCGCCCGGTTCGTCTTCGGGATCGCGTGTTCCCACGTGCGCTGGCACGAGCCGCCCATCACGATCAGGTCGCCATGGCCGAGGGCGTACCGGTGCGACTCGCCGCCGCCGCGGGGGCGCAGGGCCAGCTGGCGGGCCGCGCCGACCGAGACGATCGCGACCATCGTGTCCTCGGTGCTGCCGCGGCCGATCGTGTCGCCGTGCCACGCGACGCTGTCACGGCCGTCGCGGTAGTAGCACAGGCCCGCTGTGCGGAACGGCTCGCCGAGTTCGCCGGCGTAGTGCTCGCTCAGCGCGTCACGGGCTTCCGCCAGCACGGGGTGGGGGAGGGGCGCCGACTCGCGGTAGAAGCACAGCAGCCGGGGGACGTCGACGAGCCGGTCGTACATCCGCCGCCGCTCCGCCTGCCACGGGACGCCGGTGACGAGACCGGTGAACACCTCGTCGGCGCCGTCGAGCCAGCCGGGCTGGACGTCGATCCACGCGCCGGAGCCGAGTTCGGTCCGCCGGGGTGCCAGCGCGTGCAGCGCGACGGGGCCGGATTCGCCGAACAGCGATGCCTGCCGAGCCGGGGTCGTCATGGGTCCGACCGTACACGATGTTCGAACAGATGTTCTACGTGAAACATCGGCCGGACCCGTGGCGATCAGTGCACGACGTCGTAGACCACCTTCTGGATCCCGTTGCCGTAGGACTCGCTCTCGACGAGCTTCAGGTTCTGCTTGTCCTTGTCGGTCTCGCTGAACAGCCGCTTGCCCGCGCCGAGCAGCACCGGGAAGACCAGCAGGTGGTAGCGGTCGATCAGGCCGGCGTCGGCCAGCGTGCGGTTGAGGGTGGCGCTGCCGGCGACGATGATCGGGCCGCCCTCGGTCTCCTTCAGGGCGGCGACCTCGTCCAGTGAACGCAGGATGGTCGTCTCGCCCCAGTTGTCCACCAGGTCCGCCTCGGCGAGCGTGGTCGACACCACGTACTTCGGCATCGCGTTGTACCCGGCGAACTCCTCGGTCATGCCCGGCCAGACCGGCGCGAACGCCTCGTAGCTGACCCGGCCCATCAGCAGGGCCGTGGCTTCCTCCTGTTCGCTGCCCTTGATCGCGTAGGTGGCCGGGTCGAACTCGATGTCCTTGAACGTCCAGCCCGCGTTCCGGTAGCCCGGCTCGCCGCCGGGGGCTTCGACGACGCCGTCGAGCGAGACGAACGAACTGGAGATCAGGGTGCGCATGGGGTGCTCCTCGGTGGTCGATCTTGCTTCTGCAAGTCTGTCGAACGGGGCCGGCCGGATTCGACAGCGGTCCCGAGGAAAACTTCCGACACACCCGGCGAGCGGGACGTGGGTCTTGCCCGGGCGGCCCCGGGCTCGTACAGTCACAGCCACGCCGGATAGAGGTCTGGACCTTTATCCGAGCCACCGCCGCCTCGAGTGACAGGAGGTTGACGGTGCGCAGACTTCACGGTGCGGGCGTGCTCGCGGCGGTCGTGACCGGGCTCGCGGTGGTCACCCCGGTGGCGGAGGCCCAGGTCGGGACGGGTCCGTGGATCGCGGACTCGCCGGGCTACTCCGAGCAGGAGCGGGGGTGCGGCGACATCTCCGGGCTGACCTTCAAGCTCACCTGCTCGACCGGCAGCGGTGACCAGCGCGCGGAACGCCGCTACACCACCTACACCGGCGGCACCCACCAGTTCGAGGGCTCCTTCAAGATCACCAGCATGGGCGGCAGCCGGATCAGCCTCAAGCAGACGTTCCGGGACGGCTCCAGCGCCGGGCCGTTCTTCCTGCTGGCGGTGGAGAAGGGCGGCCGGCTCTACGCCGTCCACGGCGGCGAGACGATCGCCACCGGGGCGACCGTGGGCACGAGCGTCCGGGTCAACACGATCAACCAGGTCGGCAGCACGCACAAGGTGTACATCAACGGCTCCCAGAAGGACTCGGTGTCGAGTCCGGGCGGCAGCTACTACGACAAGTTCGGCAGCTACCGCACCGCGAGCGGCAAGGGGCCGATCACGGTGGAGTGGAGCGGGATCCGGTTCTGGCACAAGTGAAGCCCGCGGCGGCGTCCCCGGTTCACGCCGGGGGCGCCGCCCAGGCGGCCGGATCGTCCCAGGCCGTCAGCCGCCGCCGGCTGGTGAAGCGGCGGTGGGCGCCGGTCAGCGGGTCGTCGAAGTCGAGGACCTTGGCCAGCAGCTGCAGGGGTTTCGTGAAGTCGCCCAGCGGCTTCTCGTGCAGCACCGGGTAGAAGTCGTCGCCGAGGATCGGCACGCCGAGGCCGCTCAGGTGCACGCGCAGCTGGTGGGTCCGGCCGGTCGACGGCACCAGCCGGTACCGGCCCAGGCCGTCGCGGTGCTCCAGCAGGTCGACGTAGGTTTCGGCGTTCGGCTCGCCTGGCACCTCCTGCGCGGCCAGCACCCCGCGGTCCTTGACGATCCGGCTCCGGACGGTCCTCGGCAGGGTCAGCTGCGGGTCGTACGGCGCGATCGCCTCGTACTCCTTGTGCACCCGGCGGTCGCGGAACAGCGTCTGGTACTTCCCGCGCAGCTCCGGCGTGATCACGAACATCACCAGGCCCGCGGTGACGCGGTCGAGGCGGTGCGCGGGGGACAGCTGCGGCAGGCCGAGGTCCCGGCGCAGCCGCACGAGCGCCGTCTCGAGGATGTGCTGCCCGCGGGGGATGGTGGCCAGGAAGTGCGGCTTGTCGACGACCAGCAGGTGCTCGTCGCGGTGGACGACGTCGATCGCGAACGGCACTGGCACCTCGTCCGGCAGGTCGCGGTGGAACCAGATGAACGAGCCGGGCGCGTAGGGCGTGTCGACGCCGAGCGGGCCGTCGGTGCCGTGGATGCGTTCTTCGCGCAGCATCTGCTCGATGCGGTCCGGGGCCACGCGCGGCAGCCGGTCGACGAGGTGCGCCAGCAGCGTCGGCCACTCGCCGTCGGGCAGTTTCAGCCGGGCGGGGTCCAGCCCGTGGCGGGGCGGGATCGGCGGGCGGAGCTTGCGTCTCATCGTCCCCCGACTGTAGCTAACCCTCCGACGGCGTCCGGTAGCGCGCGAGATAGCGGGCCGTGGCTTCGGCGTTCTTCGCCTCGGCGGCCTCGGCGCGGAGGCGGCGTCCGGTGTTGTGCGGGAAGCCCTGCCGGCCGAGCCGGTGCTCGACGCTCTCCTCCATGTACGCGCACGAATAGAAGTACGCGACGAGCGCGGCCATGAGGACCAGCGAAAGCCGCAGCCAGATCGAACCGGGCAGCAGCAGCCACACGGCGCACAGCGGCACGATGCCGACCGAGCGCTGCAGCACGTACCGGGCCCGCCAGTGCTTCGACGTCGCGTCGTGCAGCGCCCAGTCGTCGAAGCGGGCCGGCAGCTTGACCCCGACCGCGTAGCCGAACCAGCGGAGCACACCAGGTCGTTCCATGGCTCCTAGAGTACACTAATAGTTAGCGTACTAATTGTTTCGTGGGCCACGTTAGGATCGCGCCATGATCGACCTGGGTGAGGATCCCCTGAAGCTGGACCGGCAGGTGTGCTTCGCGCTGTCGGTGGCTTCGCGCAGCGTGATCGCGATCTACCGGCCGCTGCTGGAGCCGTACGGCCTGACCCACCCGCAGTACCTGGTGATGCTGGCGCTGTGGGAGCAGTCCCCGCGTTCGGTGAAGGAACTCGGCGCGGCTCTGCGCCACGAGCCGGCCACGCTGTCGCCGCTGCTCAAGCGGCTGGAGGCGCTCGGGTACATCACGCGCAGCCGCAGCCGCTCGGACGAGCGCAAGCTGACGGTGGAGCTGACCGGGACCGGCCGCGCGCTGCGGGCGGAGGCGGAGAAGATCCCGTACAAGGTGGTCGAGACGCTCGGCATGGAGGTGTCCGAGCTGGAGGCGCTGCACGGCGTGCTGAGCCGCGTCATCGCCGCGACGGCCTGAGGAATGCCCCGCCGCCGGGCGGGGTTGGACAGGACGTGCTGAAGATCAGGCTGGGCGTCGCTCCCGCGGCCGGCACCGGGCCGGCGGAGTTCGCCGGGCTGGCGCAGCGGCTGGAGGAAGCCGGCGTCGACTCGCTGTGGCTGTCCGAGCTGGTCTACTCGCCCGAGGTCGACCCGATGATCGGGATGGCGCACGCGCTGGCCCGGACGTCGAAGCTCAAGGTCGGCACCGGCGTGGCGATCCTGCCGGGCCGGCACCCGGTCCTGGTGGCGAAACAGCTGCTCACCCTGGCGGGCCTGGCGCCCGGACGGGTCCTGCCGGTGTTCGGGCTGCGCCCGGCCCGCACCGCGGAAAACGCCCTGTTCCCGGTGCCGCCGGGCCGCCGCGCGGCGGTGTTCGACGAATCGCTCGTGCTGCTGCGCCGGCTGCTGGAGGAGGACGAAGTGTCCTTCCACGGCGAGTTCTTCGACGTCGACGGCGTCCGCCTCGGCCCGCGCCCGGCGAAGCGCCTCGACGTCTGGCTGGGCGGCTCGGCGCCCGCGGCCCTGCGCCGGACGGGCCGGCTCGCGGACGGCTGGCTGGGCAGCTTCCAGACGCCCGCCCAGGCGCGGGCCGCCCGCATCGCCATCCAGGAAGCCGCGGCGGACGCGGGCCGCGAGATCGAAGAGGACCACTTCGGGCTCAGCCTGGCGGTGGCCGACCGCGGCATGCCGGACGAGCTCGCGGCCGCTGCGGGCCGCCGCAGTCCCGGGGTGCCGGTCACGGATCTGGTCGCGACGAGCTGGCCGGAAGCCCGGCGGCTGGTGGAGCAGCACATCGAGGCCGGGCTGTCGAAGTTCGTCATCCGGCCCGCGCACGGCGATTTCGCGGGCTTCCTGGAGCACTTCCAGGCAGAACTGGTGCCGTTGCAGAACTAGCCGTGGTTGAGGTTGCCGTGCACGTGGCCGACCTGGATGGCGGTCCCGTTCTGCGTGCCGCTGATGACGTTGGTCGTGCTGCCCGGCGCGGGCACCGGCTCGATCGTCGCCTTGGCCGTCGCCAGCTCTTCGGCGTAGTCGCCGGCCCCGTGGCGCAGGAGGTCCCCGCTGGGGTTCGGGACGTAGAGGTAGACGGTGCCGCGGTACTCCTTGATCGCCACGTCCGCCGGGACGACCTTCGTCGCGGGCAGCGTCGCGTATTCGCTGGCCAGCACGTCTTCGAAGACCCGCTGGGAGAGCGCCACGGCGAGGAAGGTCTGGTCGGGGTCCGAGCGTTCCAGCACGGCCCGCACCGGAGCGGCGTCGAGCAGCCGGTGGGTGGTGATGACGGCACTGCCGATGGCGGCCGCCGAGGTGGTACCGGCCGCCGGTTCGAGGACGGGACCGACGTTCAGGCTGGCCCGCATCCGCAACCGCACGGACCGCGCGGCGGCCCGCAGCCGCGCATCCCGCTCGGCGAGCACGTCCTGGAGCTCATCGAAGAACCGGCTCACGACGGCGGGCAGGAACCGCGGATCGAAGCCGAGGCCGTAGCCGTCCCCGGTGCCGTGCGGGAAGAGGGCGGTGTCCCAGACCTCCCGCAGCCCGGCCCGCTCGAAAGCCTGGGCGAGCACGTCGGGGATGGCGGCGGACACCGCGGCCTGGGTCGTGTCGGGATTGCTCCCGAACCCCTTGGTGTCGACGACGAGCAGAGCACGGTACGGCGGGAGTTCGGCGAGCACGGTGAGCCTTCCTGATCGCGGCCGCGGCCACCCGATTCTGACGGACGGGACGAGCCGGCTCGCTCAGAACTCCAGCTGTTCGGTCTTCCGCGGCATCAGCAACAGCGCCCCCACCGAAAGCACGGCCACGGCCAGCAACCCCAGAAAGACGTAGTGCGTCGCATCCGCCAGCGCGCCCCGCACGAACACCGCCGCCGGTGAGTCGTCGTGCCCGCCCAGTACCAGGCTCGTCGCGTCCACCGAAGCCGGCAGCTTGCCCACTCCCTCCGGCGGGTGAGCGAACCGGGACGCCAGCGTCGCGTTCGCGATCGCCCCGAACACCGCCGCCCCCACCGCACTTCCCAGCGACCGGCTGAACAGGTTCGTCGCCGTCACGACTCCGCGCCGGTCCCAGCCGACCACCGACTGGATCGCCACCAGCGTCGGGCTCGCCGCCAGGCCCAGCCCCACCCCGAGGACGAATGCCGCGAACGCCGCCGCCCACAGCGACGAGCCCGCGCCCAGCAACGCCACCAGCACGCCGCCCGCGATGATGAACACGCTGCCGATCAACGCCGTGTCGCGGAAGCCGATGCGCAGGTAGATCTTGCCCGCCAGGGACGCCGAAATCGGCCAGCCCACCGTCAGCGCCGCCACCGCGAACCCGGCCACCAGCGCGCCCGCGCCGAGCACCCCCTGCGCGTACGTCGGCAGGTACGACGTCAGGCCCATCAGGACCGCGCCCACCACCACCGCCACCAGGTTGCCGCCCACCAGCACGCGGCGGGTGAACACCCACAGCGGCAGCACCGGCTCGGCCGCCCGCTTCTCCACCAGCACGAACGTCACCAGCAGCACCGCGCCCGCGACGAAGATCGCCACGCTCGGCAGCGAGCCCCACGCCCACGCGACGCCGCCTTCGAGCAGGCCGAGGATCACCAGGGAGCAGCCGATCGTCAGCAGGGCCGCGCCCAGGTAGTCGACCTTGTGCGGCTTGCGCTCCACGCGCTCGCTGAAGTTGCGGTGCAGCATCAGCGCCGCGATCGCGCCCAGCGGCAGGTTGATGAAGAAGATCCAGCGCCAGTCCAGGTACTCGGCGAACAGGCCGCCGAGCGTCGGGCCGACCACCGAAGCCGCGCCCCAGACGCTGGCCACGTAGCCCTGCACCCGCGCGCGCTCCTCCACCGTGTAGAGGTCGCCGATCACCGTCATCGACATCGGCTGGATCGCGCCCGCCCCGATGCCCTGGACCGCCCGGGCCGCGATCAGCACCGGCATGCTCCACGCCGCCCCGCACAGCACCGAGCCCACCAGGAACGCCGCGATCCCGAAGAACATCACCGGGCGGCGGCCGAGGACGTCGGCGAACTTGCCGTAGAGCGGCACCGTCACGGCCTGGGTGAGCAGGTAGATCGAGAACAGCCACGGGAACTGCGCGAACCCGCCCAGGTCCCGCACCACCGACGGCACCGCGGTGGCGATGATCGTGCTGTCCAGCGCGACCAGCGCGGTGCTGAGCATGACCGCGATCAGGACCGGGCCGCGGTCCGACCGGAAACCGACCCCTCTCGCGGCGGCGGACGTCGTCATCGGCGGGGTGCTCCTCGGGACCGTCATGACCGGAGTCAACTGCTTTGCAGTCCTAAGCATTCCATCCGGGCGGCACCGGCCCCAGCGAATTTCCGCGCCGCCGTGGCGCAAGATGGGCAGGATGAGCGACTGGATCCGGCCGATCGGGCGGGGCTGGGTGGTCCGCGACGCGGTCCCCGGCCCCGACGTCGACGAGTTCGCCGAGCCCGACCGCGTGATCGCCGCGCTGGCCGCGCCCGGTGCCGCGGACACCCTGCTGGCCGTGCAGCACCCCGCCCGCACACCCGCGGCCCTGGCGCGCGGCCTCGACCTGGCGGCCGCCGTCCCGGTCGCCCGCGCCGCGCTCGAACGGCTGCGCCGGCGGTTCTACCGGCCGGTGCACGACATCGTCGCGCCCTACCGCGTGGAAGGGCCGGACGGCGTGGCGCTCGGCCTGCTCTGCCTGGTCGACCCGGCGGCGGTGACCGACGACGGCGCCGCGCGCGTGCGCCACACCGAGGACGTCTACCCCGACGTGGTCGCCGAACGGGCCGCCGTCCTCGCCGGGCTGGGCTGCGCGACCAGCGCGGCGCTGCTCGTCCCGGCGACCGGCGGCCGGGCCCTGACCGAGCAGGTCGAGCAGGCGTGCGCCGGGCTCGGCCTGCCCGATCTGTCCACTTCGGACGCGGCAGGCCGGCGCCACGACCTGTGGCTGGTGCCCGCCGGCCCCCTGCAGAGCCGCCTGCTGGCCGCGGTCGCGGACGCGGATCTGCTGGTCGCCGACGGCAACCACCGCGTGGCCGCCGCCGCGGCCGCCGGGCACGGCGCGCTGCTGGCCCTGGTCACGGCCGGGCCCGCGCTGAAGATCGGCGCGATCCACCGCGTCCTCACCGGCACCGGCCTCGGCCCGGAAGACCTGGTGGCGCGCTGGTGCGCGGCCGGCCTGGACGTCCGCTACGACGAACACGCCGTCCCGGTCACCGGCGAGGCCGTCGTGCGCGCGGGCTCGGCGGTGCTGCGCGTGCCCCTGCCGGCCCCGGACGGACCCGGCCCGGTGATCGACCACGAACTCGTCGAGCAGGTCCTGTTCGCCGGGGCCCTCGGCATCGATCCCGACGGCCCGTGCGTCCGCCCGCTCCCGGCCGGGCGCCCGCTGCCCCCGGACGCGGATGCGGTGGTCCTGCTGGCCCCGGTGCGCTACGCCGACGTCCTCGCCGTGCACGCGGCCGGCCGCCGGATGCCGCGCAAGGCGACCTACTTCACGCCGAAGCCGCGCAGCGGGCTGGTGCTGGCGGAGCTTCAGCGGGCGCCCCACCCGGGCAGCTCCCTCAGGCGCCCGTGACGCCGTCGATGGCCTCCCGCAGGAAGTCGGCGTGGCCGTTGTGCCGGGCGTACTCGTGGATCATGTGCAGCATCACCAGCCGCAGCGAGACGTCCTCGCCCCAGCGCGGCTGGTGGCCCGTGACGTCCAGGGATTCGGCCGCTTCTTCGATCTTGCGGGATTGCTCCACCTCGGCCTCCCACACCGCGAAGGCTTCCGAACGCGTCGACGAGCTCGCGTCGTAGGCGGCCTGGTAGTCGCCCTCGGCCGACCACACGAGCGGGACGTCCTCCGCGTTGATCACCCGCCGGAACCAGGTGCGCTCGACCTCGGCCATGTGCCGGACCAGGCCCAGCAGCGACAGCGTCGACGGCGGGCTCGACGCCCGGCGGAGGTCCTCGTCGGACAGTCCTTCGCACTTCATCGCGAGGGTGGCGCGGTGGAAGTCGAGGAAGGTGCGGAGCATTTCGCGCTCGCCGCCGGTCAGGGGCGGTGCGGGACGTTCGGTGGTCACGAAGGAGTGTGTATCACGCCGAGCTGAGTCTTTCTCCGGAGAATGTCGTACCCGTGTCTTAAGCTCTCGCCGTGGACTTGCCCGTCATGCCGCCGGTGCGGCCGATGCTCGCGAAAGCGGTGCACGAGGTACCTCGTGCCCCGGGGCTGCTGTACGAGCCCAAGTGGGACGGCTTCCGCTGCGTCGTGTTCCGCGACGGCGACGAGATCGAGCTCGGCTCCCGCAACGACCGCCCGCTGACCCGCTACTTCCCGGAGCTGGTGGAGCTGCTGGCCGCGGCGCTGCCGCCCCGCTGCGTCGTGGACGGCGAGATCGTCCTGGTCACCCCCGCCGGGCTCGACTTCGAGGCGCTGCAGCTGCGGCTGCACCCGGCGGCCTCGCGCGTGCGCAAGCTCGCCGAGGAGACGCCCGCCAGCTTCATCGCCTTCGACCTGCTCGCCCTGGACGACACCGACCTCACCGAGGAGCCCTTCCGCGAGCGGCGCAAGCAGCTCGAAAGCATCCTGACCACCGCGGCCGAAGGGCTGCAGCGCGTCCACCTGACCCCGCTGAGCGAGGATCCGGCGCAGGCGCAGGACTGGTTCACCCGGTTCGAGGGCGCGGGCTTCGACGGCGTCATGGCCAAGCCCGCCGACCTGCCCTACGAGCAGGACAAACGGGTCATGCTGAAGGTCAAGCACGAGCGCACGGCCGACTGCGTCGTCACCGGGTTCCGCTGGCACAAGGACGGCGCCGGCATCGGTTCGCTGCTGCTCGGCCTGTTCGACGACGACGGCGTCCTGCACCACGTCGGCGTGGCCAGCAGCTTCACCAAGGCGCGGCGGGCCGAACTGGTCGAAGAGCTGGCGCCGCTGCGCGAGAACGCCCTCGAGAACCATCCGTGGCGGTCCTGGGCCGAGTACGAGCCCGAGCCGGGGCGGCAGCCGGGCGTGAACAGCCGGTGGGCCCCGCAGAAGGACTTGTCGTGGGAGCCGCTGCGCCCGGAGTGGGTGGCGGAGGTCCGCTACGAGCATCTGCAGGGCGGCCGGTTCCGGCACGGCGGGCGGCTGGTCCGGTTCCGGCCGGACCGCACACCGGAGTCGTGCACCTACGCCCAGCTCGACGAGGCGCCGCCCGCCGAGCTCGCGAAACTGTTCGGGGAGGCGCGGTGAGCGGGGCGGTCCTGCTCGACGTCGACGGCGTCGAGGTCAAGATCAGCAGTCCGGACAAGGTCTACTTCCCGGAACGCGGGGAGACGAAGCTCGACCTCGTCGAGTACTACCGGGCGGTCTCCGGGCCGCTGCTGGACCGGCTTGGCGGCCGTCCGCTGCTGCTCGAGCGCTACCCCGACGGCGCCGGCGGCAAGAACTGGTACCAGAAACGCGTGCCGAAGGGCGCGCCGCCGTGGCTGACCACCACGGTCGTCTCGACGCCGAACGGCACGACGAGCGACGCCCTGGTGGCGAAGGACCTGGCCCACATCCTCTGGGCGGTGAACCTCGGCTGCCTCGGCTTCCACGTCTGGCCGTACCGCGCGGACACCCCCGAGGTCACCGACGAGCTGCGCGTCGACCTCGACCCCTCGCCGGGGATCGGCTTCGACGAGCTGCGCGAGGCCGCCGTGCTGACGAAGGAGTTCCTGGCCGAACACGGCATCGAAGGCCAGCTGAAGACGTCGGGCTCGCGCGGGCTGCACCTGTACGTGCTGCTCGAGCCGCGCTGGGACGGCTTCCAGGTGCGGGCCGCCGCGGTCGCGCTGGCCCGCGCGCTCGAACGCCGCCATCCGGAGAAGATCACCGCGCAGTGGTGGAAGGAAGAGCGCGGCTCGCGCGTGTTCGTCGACTTCAACCAGAACGCCCCGCACAAGACGGTGTTCGGGACGTGGTGCGTGCGGCCGCGCGTCGGCGGCCAGGTGTCCACCCCGATCGGCTGGGACGAGCTGGACACCGTGGAGCCGGACGAGCTCACCCTGACCACGGTGCCGGCGCGGCTCGCCGAGCGGGGTGATCCGTGGGCCGGGGCGGGGGAGCGGCCGCAGTCGATCGAGCCGCTGCTGGCGATGTCCGAACAGGACATGGCGAACGGGCTGATGGACGCGCCGTGGCCGCCGGTGTACCCGAAGATGCCCAACGAGCCGCCGCGGGTCGCGCCGAGCCGCGCGAAGAAGGCGTGATCACGGTGGCCCGAGGCGGTGGTGGAGCTGGCCCCACGCGGTGAGCGCGAGCAGGGCGGTCAGCCCGAACACCGCCGCGGACCCCACCCCGGCGGCCAGCGCGCCGGCCAGCGGTGAGGCCACGGTCTGGCCCACGCCGAGCCCGGCGAACGACCACGTGATGCCCCGGGCCGGCCGCTCGGGGACCAGGCGCGCGGCCCACAGGATGCACAGCCCGGTCAGGGCCATGTAGGTGCTGCCGAACAGGGCGCTGGAGAGCAGGGCGAAGGGGACACCGGGATCGGGCAGCGCGAGGAGGGCGATGCCCGCGGCCGCCAGCGTCCACGTCACGAGGTTGACCGGCCGCAGGCCCGCGCGCTCGGCCGCGCGTCCGGCCAGGCCGCCGAGCAGCCCGGCCACGCCGATCGTGGCCCAGCACCAGGTCGCGACGACCGGACTCAGCCCGGCTTCGGCGAGCCGGGAGCTGGAGAACGTCCAGTACGGCGCACTCGTCACGCCGATGAGGACGGAGTTCACCACGAGCGGCGCCACTCCGCGGACGGGACCGGAGGCCGCGGGGACGCCCGGCGATCGCGGCAACAGCCGCCAGGCGGCCACGGTCACCGCCACGCCCAAGGCGGCGAACGCCGACCAGATCACCGGCCAGCCGAGCGCGAGCAGGGGCGTGAACGCCGACGCGGCCAGCCCGAGGCCGGTGCCGGTGTTGGCCCAGGTCTGCGCCCGGGCGCGGGTGCGTGCCGCGACCGTCTCGCCGACCAGCTGGGCCACTCCGGGCGAGACGAGGCCCGCGCCGGCCCCGGCGACGACGATGCCGGCGCCGAACACCGTGACGTGCGGCGCGAGCGCCATCAGTCCCAGCCCGAGCGTCGCCGACACCGCCGCCAGCAGCACGGTGCCGCGCGCCGACCGCGCGGACGTCCTCGGCGCGAGCAGCAGCCCGGCGCCGTACCCGGCCGTGGACAGCCCGCCGAGCACGCCGACGCCGACCGGCGTCAGCCCGAACGTCTCGCTGAACCGCGGCACGAACGGCCCGTACGCGTAGCGCGCGAACCCGTAGCAGAGGGCGATCACGACCGCGCCGGCCGCGGCCGTCGCCATCCACCGGTCCGGCTTCGTCTGGATCACCACTCCACCTACCAAACAGACAGGTCTGTCTGATGTCAAGTGATGCTAGGATCACTGCAGGTGAAAAGCCATACCGATCTGTCCGGAAGGAGCGCTGTGGGCCGGACTCGTCCCGGGGACGCGGGTGCGAAGGTGCTCAAGGCCGCGTCGAGGCTGTTCTACCGCGACGGCATCCACGCCGTGGGCGTCGACACGGTGGCGGCCGAAGCCGGCGTGACGAAGGCGGCCCTCTACGGCAACTTCGGCTCCAAGAGCCGGCTCGTCGTCGCGTACCTGCGGGAACGCGACCGGCGGTGGCAGGAGGAGATCGACCGGATCACCGCCGCGCACGCCGATCCGCGGGAGCGGGTGCTGGCGGTGTTCGACGCCTACGAAGCCTGGTTGTCGGCCGACGGCTACCGCGGCTGCGCGTTCCTCAACGCGACCTCGGAGTTCCCCGATCCGGCCGACCCGGTCCGCGAGGTGGTCCGCCACCACAAGACCGCGCTGCACGGCTACCTGCGGGCGCAGCTCCGGCCCGGCGATCCCGATCGCGCCGACGAGCTGATGCTGCTGCTGGAAGGCGCCGCGGTCACGTCGGTGGTCGCGCAGAGCGCGCAGCCGTTCCACACGGCGAAGCGGCTCGCGGGGACCTTGATCTAGACCGGCAGGTCGAGGGCCAGCTGGCCGCGGTCCTCGCCGACGCCGGACAGCGTCGCGACGCACGCCGGGCACGCCGTGATCTCGGACGTGGTCAGGTCCAGGGGCTTCCAGCTGCGCGATTCCCGCTCACCGCAGGCCGAGCGCCGGTACCGGAGGTCGCCGGAGCGGGTCATCAGGTGGGCCAGGGGGACGTCTTCGGGCAGCACGCCGACCAGGTACCAGCGTGGTGCGCTCACCGCGGTGGTCGTCATGGCCGACAGTGTCCGCGGGCCGGCCGGGACCCGGGCGCATTTGCCGGTCTTCGGCGTGGCGGCGGGTCAGGCTTCGCCGGGCAGGTAGCGGAGGATGTGCAGCAGGCCGCGCTCGTCGACGGTCTCCGGGTCGTCGGCCAGGCAGCCGGCCAGGTCGGCGAGGACGGCGTCGGTGTCGAGCCCGGCGCCGATCAGCACCAGCTCGGTCCGCCGCGGCGTGCCCGGCGGCCACGCCGACCGCTCGAGCTGCACGAACCCGCCGACGGTGTGCAGGTGGAAGCGCGACTTCGGGCCGGCCGGACCGAAGTCGGCCTGGCCCTTCATCCGGTAGAGCCCGGCGGGCCGCCGTTCGAGGAAGCCGACGAAGGCGCGGGGCGCGAGCGGCGTGTCGGCGGTGAACGTGACCGTCTGGTACCCGGCGTGCAGGTGCTGCGCGTGGTCGTGCTCTTCGCGCAGGTCGTCGAACGACAGCTGGCCGACCCGCTCGCCGCGCGGTTCGGGGTCGAAGAACAGCCTCGGGTCGACGCGGCCGTGCGCGGTGACCAGCAGCGGACGGCCCGGCGCCAGCTCTTCGACGGTCGCGGTGAGCTTCGCGAGGGCCTCGGCGGTCACCCGGTCGGCCTTGTTCAGCACGACGAGGTCGGCCAGGCGCAGGTGATCGGCGAGTTCGGGATGGCGCTCGCGGGCGGCCTCGAACTCGGCGGCGTCGACGACCTCGGCCAGCCCGCCGTAGCGGATGTCGGGGTTCTCGCTGGCGATCATGAGCCGGATGAGGTCGCGCGGCTCGGCGATGCCGCTGGCTTCGACGATGATCACGTCGATGCCGGCTTCCGCGCCGGACAGCTTCGCGAGCATCGCGTCCAGCCCGCTCGCGTCGACGGCGCAGCAGAGGCAGCCGTTGCCGAGCGAGACCATCGTGTCGACCTGGCCCGCGACGGCGAGCGCGTCGACGTTCACCTGGCCGAAGTCGTTGACCACGACGCCGACCCGGGCGCCCTCGCGGTTGGCGAGCAGGTGGTTGAGCAGGGTCGTCTTGCCCGCGCCGAGGAACCCGGCGACGAGGACGACGGGGATGCGCCTGGTGCTCACGAATCGTCCCTCCCTCTGCCGATCACCGCGACTCTAACGCGGGCGCGCGTACACGGGCGGCCGCCCCCGGTGAAGGCCGTTCGCCGAATGCCCACGAAAAGACGAAGACGGCCGGGCGGGAAAGGATCACGCCGGTTTTGCCGGGCGCAGTGATCGATTGACGGGAAATGCGCAGTGCCATGTCCGGATAACGCTTGGTAGCAGTTATTTTTTCAGTCCTTCCGCTGGCGGAGAGCGAATTCCGGGGCGGCCGGGACGGCGGTCACGACCGGCGGAGTGCGTGTCGCGAAACGTGAGGTATCCTCCCCCGCCTGGCCGGAGTTCCCAGGGCAGTGGGAACTTCCGGCCGTCAGTGTCGACGGCGACCTTCGGAGGAACGGTGGATCTTTTCGTGGGGATGCGGATCGCGATTTCGGAGAGTGGGGTAACGCGGTGACTGTTACACCCGAGCGGGTGACGCCCCCGCTGCCGCTTTACCCTCAGCGTGTCTCGGGGGAGCAGAGCGTCGATTCCGCGGCGGCCGAAGAATTCCTGGACCGGATGTTCGCCGAAGGTGCCGCGGAAGAGGGCGACCGGTTCGAGACCCGGCTGGCCGAGGTCCGCGCGGAAATCATGGAAACCGGCACCTACCGGCACACCGCGGCCGAACTGGCGTACGGCGCGCGCGTCGCGTGGCGCAACTCGGCGCGCTGCATCGGCCGGCTGTACTGGCGCAGCCTCCGGATCCGGGACCGGCGCCGGGTCACCGGGCCGGCCGCGATCGCCGGCGAGTGCGTCGCGCACCTGCGTGAGGCCACCCGGGGCGGCCGGATCCGCCCGACGGTCACCGTCTTCGCCCCGGACACCCCGGACACGCCGGGGCCGCGAATCCACAACGAGCAGCTGATCCGCTACGCCGGGTACCGCCTCGACGACGGATCGGTCCTCGGTGACCCGCGGTACGCCGAGTTCACCGAGCAGGTGCGAAGACTCGGCTGGCGGCCACCGGAGCGAAGAGGGTCGTTCGACGTCCTTCCCCTGCTGATCGAGGCCGAGCCGGGCGAACCGAGGCTGTTCACCATCCCGCCGGACGCCGTCCTCGAGGTCCCGCTGACCCACCCCGACCACCGCTGGTTCGCGGGACTCGGGCTGCGCTGGCACGCCGTGCCGGCGATCAGCAACATGCCGCTGGAGATCGGCGGCGTCACCTACCCGGCGGCGCCGTTCAACGGCTGGTACCTCGGCACCGAGATCGGCGCCCGGAACCTCGCCGACGAGCAGCGCTACGACCTGCTGCCGGTCGTCGCCGAGCTGATGGGCCTGGAAACGACGTCCGAGCGCACGCTGTGGCGCGACCGGGCGCTCGTGGAGCTGACGCTGGCGGTGCAGCACTCGTTCGACGCGGCCGGCGTCACGCTGGCCGACCACCACACCGAATCGCACCGGTTCCTGTCCCACCTGGAGCGGGAGGAGCGGGCGGGCCGCCGCTGCCCGGCCGACTGGAGCTGGATCGTGCCGCCGGTGTCGGGCGGGCAGACGGCGGTGTTCCACCGCTACTACGACGAGCCCGACCCCGCGGAGCGCCCGGCTTTCCTGCCGCCGGGGTGAGGAACGGAGAGTAGCGTGGGAGCGCCCGTTCGGCGGATCGTGCGAAACCCACGGGGCGGACCGGCTCCCGAAGGCCGACAATGGACGCATGACCGCAGTCCTCGTCGCCTACGCCGGGCGTCACGGCGGAACCCGGCAGATCGCCGAGGTGATCGCCGCCGAACTCGGCGCGACGGGCCTGTCCGTCGACGTGCGCGACGCCGCCGACGTGGCCGGGGTCGAGGACTACGCGGCCGTCGTTGTCGGCAGTGCCCTGTACTACCACCGGTGGCGGCCGGAGGCCGTCCGGTTGCTGGAGCGCAACGCCCGGGCGCTCGCCGAGCGTCCGGTGTGGCTGTTCCACAGCGGACCGTGCGGTCCCGGCGCGGCCACGCACCAGGTCAGCCTGCCGGCGAACGTGGCGCTGCTGGCCGCGCGCATCGACGCGGAGCGCACCGCCACGTTCGGCGGCAAGCTCGACCCGGCGACCGTGCGCGGCCTGATCCCGCGGCTGCTGGCGTCCGGCAGGCGGGCCGGCGACTTCCGCGACTGGGACCGGATCAAGGCCTGGGCCCGCGACGTCGGCCGCCGCGTCCGCACCCGCGTCTCGCTCTGACGCTCTTGCCCGCCCGGGGCGGTGGATGCTAAACCGTGCCTGAGGTCTTCCGGTGGGAAACCGACGGAACGGGGCGAACGTGACGGAACGGCAGCCGAAGAAAGCGCTTACATCGGACCAGCGCAACGCGTTCCTCGCGGCGCTGCTCGGCTGGAGCATGGACTCGTTCGACTACTTCCTCGTCGTCTTCGTCCTGGCGGACATCGCGAAGGACAAGTCGTTCGGCGCGACGGCCACGCAGCTGGCGTTCATCACGACGGCGACGCTGGTGATGCGCCCGGTCGGCGCGCTCCTGTTCGGCCTGTGGGCCGACCGGGTGGGCCGCCGGATCCCGCTGATGGCCGACGTCCTGCTGTACTCGGCGGCCGGCCTGCTCTGCGCGTTCGCCCCGAACTACACGGTGCTGCTCCTGCTGCGGTTCGTCTACGGCATCGGCATGGGCGGCGAGTGGGGCCTCGGCGCGGCGCTGGCGATGGAGAAGATCCCGGTGGCCCGCCGCGGGTTCTTCTCGGGCCTGCTGCAGGTGGGCTATTCGATCGGCTACCTGCTGGCGGCGCTGGCGTACCTGCTGTTCCACTCGGCCCTCGGCCTGCAGTGGCGCTGGATCTTCGTGCTGAGCATCTTCCCGGCGTTGATCACCCTGCTGATCAGGGCCAGGGTCCGCGAGTCGGAGGTCTGGGAGGCGGCGCGCGAGAAGCTGCGGGTGACGCGCACGTCGGTCAAGGACATCCTGCTGAACCCGAAGGTGATCCGCCGCTTCGGCTACCTGATCCTGCTGATGACGGCGTTCAACTGGATGAGCCACGGAACCCAGGACGTCTACCCGAGTTTCCTGAAGGCCCACGAAAACGGCGGCGCGGGCTTGAGCGCCTCGACGAGCACGTGGATAGCGGTGCTGTACAACATCGGAGCGATCATCGGCGGGTTGACGTTCGGAACCCTGTCGGAGAAGCTCGGCCGCCGCCGGACGATCGTGACAGCGGCGGTGCTGGGCCTGCCGGTGATCCCGATCTTCGCGTTCGACCACGGCGCGGGAATGCTGGCGCTGGGATCGTTCCTGATGCAGATCATGGTCCAGGGAGCGTGGGGCGTGATCCCGGCGCACTTGACGGAGATGTCCCCGGACGCGATCCGCGGCTTCTACCCTGGGGTGACGTACCAGCTGGGCAATTTGCTGGCGGCGTTGAACCTGCCGATCCAGCAGGCGATCGCGGAGTCCCACGGGTACACGTCGGCTCTGGTGTGGACGGTGGTGCCGGGCTTGGTGGCGGTGGCGGTGCTGACGGCGATCGGGAAGGAGGCGAAGGGGATCAAGTTCGGCGAGTCGGCGGTGGCCACGGCGCCGGCGGGTTCGAAGTAGCTACGGCGTCACAAGGGCTGCTTCATAAGCGAAAATCGTCAACTGCACCCGGTTCGAAACATCCAGCTTCGCAAAAGCCCGCGTGATATGCGTCTTCACCGTAGCCTCGCTCAAAAACAACTCCTCGGCGATCGAAGCATTCGGCTTCCCCTGAGCAACGGCAGTGACGATCTCCCGCTCCCGCTCACTCAGCAACCCGAGCTTCACCTGAGCCCGTGCCCGCCGCGGATTCGCCCGCGCCGCCACGAACTCCCCGATCAGCTGCTTCGTCATCCGAGGCGACAACATCGCGTCGCCGTTCGCCACCACCCGGACGCCCTCGATGATCTCCTGCGGTGAGCCCTCCTTCAGCAGGAACCCGCTCGCGCCCGCCGCCAGCGCCTCGAACACGTACTCGTCCAAGTCGAACGTCGTCAGGATCAGCACCTTCGGCGGGCGGGGCTGGGCCAGGACCGCCGCCGTGGCCACCAGGCCGTTCATGCGGCGCATGCGGATGTCCATGATCACCACGTCCGGGGCGTGCCGGGCGACCTGCTGGACCGCTTCGTCGCCGTCGCCGGCTTCTGCCACCACCGAAATGTCCGGGGTGCTGCCCAGGATCATCGACAGTCCGGTGCGGACCAGCGGGTCGTCGTCGACGAGCAGTACGCGCACGCTCACCCGCCCATGCTAGGGGGCCGGTGCCACCCACGGCAGCCAGGCCCGCAGCGCGAACGTCCGCTCGTCGGCCGGGCCGGCCGTCAGGGTGCCGCCGAGCAGGGAAATGCGCTCGTTGACGCCGGTGAGCCCGGTGCCGGACCCCGGTGACGGCACCGGGTGCGGCGGCAGCGGGTTCAGCACCTCCAGCGACAGCCCCGCGCCCGGACCGCCGCGGACCAGCACCTCCGCCGGGGCTCCCGGGGCGTGCCGCAGCACGTTCGTCAGCGCCTCCTGGAGGATGCGGTACGCCGCCGTGCCCAGCGGGGCCGGAGCCGTCGACGCCTGGTCGAGCAGGATCGTCACGTTGACGGCCAGGCCGGCCTGCCGGGCGCCGGTGACCAGGTCCGGGATGTCCGCCAGCGTCGGCTGGGGCGGCTCGGCCGGGCCGCCCGGGGCGCGGTCGGCGTAGCCGGTGCTGCGCAGCACACCGATCACCTGACGCAGGTCGTCGAGCGACTGGCGGGCCGTCGTCCGCACCGTCTTGGCCGCCTCCGCCGCGTCCGGGGTGGTGGCCGCGGTGACCTCCAGCGCGCCCGCCTGCAGCGAAAGCAGCGACAGCCGGTGCCCGAGGACGTCGTGCATCTCGCGGGCGATCCGCGCCTGCTCCTCCCGGCGGGCCACCTGGTCGCGCAGCGCCGCCTGCTCGGCGACGCGGCGGCGCGTCTCGGCCAGGCTGTGCCGGATGATCCCGGTGGCGAGCGGGACCGCGGTGAACAGCATCGCGGTCAGCAGCACCCCGATGAACTCGGCCGTCGTCTCGGTCGACAACCAGGCCCGGGCGATCGACAGGTCCGGGTGCCGCCCCGCGTCGCGCCAGACCGCGAGCCCGGTCGCCGCGAGCACCAGCGTCGCCGCGCCCCACCGCCACCAGCCGGTGTACCGCGCGGTCAGGGCGGCGAGGGCGATCAGCGCCGCCATCGAGTCGCCGGGCAGCAACACCGGCGGAACCAGGGCCAGGCCGGTGACCAGCAGCGGCCAGCGGTGCCGCCAGACCAGCATCACGGCCGCGCCGATGCCGGCGAACCAGCCGAGCATGCCCAGCAGCGTGGTGTTCGTGGCGTCGCTTCCCGGCACGGAGCTGTCCAGGGCGACGTTGACCGTGCTGCTCAGCACGCCCGTCGCGACGGCCAGCACGGTGTACAGCACGCGAAGCACGGACCGTCCCATGCGGGAAGCCTACGAGGCGGCATCCGCCGGACCATCAGCCGTTCCGCTCGTCCGCCCGGACGGCGGCTCAGCCGAAAGTCGTACCGGGTCGAGGCTCGCGGATGACGCGGGGCACCCCGCGGCGCTGGTTTCCTTCTCGCCGTCAAGCAGAGGTGAAAGGACAACCCCGATGACCGACTACACCCCGATCCAGCAGTACCCCGCGCCGCAGGCCGCGCCGCCGCGCAACGGCCTGGGCACGGCCGGCTTCGTCCTCGGCCTGGTCGGGTTGGTGTTCTCGCCGATCCCGCTGGTCGGCGTGGTCGCGTGGCCGCTCGCGGTGCTCGGCCTGATCCTGTCGGCGGTCGGCATCGCCAGAGTGCGGTCCGGGAAGGCGACCAACAAGGGCCTCGCGATCGCCGGCGCCGTCGTGTCGCTGCTCGCCCTCGTCGTCAGCATCCTGTGGCTGGTGGTGATCGGCAAGGCGATCAGCGACGTCAACGAGCAGGCCACCCAGCACCACACCATCGTCTACGAGGTCAGCGGCGACGCGAAGGCCGCCGACATCGACTACAGCACCTTCGACCGGAACACCATCCTCATCAACACCGAGGCGTCGGCTCCGGTGCCGTGGACGAAGACCGTCGAAGCCACCGGGTTCCTGGCCGGCGCCCAGTTCACCGCGACCACCGGGCCGGACGGCGGCTCGGTCACCTGCAAGGTCGTGGTCGACGGCAAGGAGGCCAAGACCGCGACCGCGGCCGGCCCGTCCGCCGTCGCCAGCTGCACCGGCTTCTGAACCGCCCGTGCCACCCGGGCGAGGGGGCCGGGTGGCACGGGGAGGGGTGGGACCCGGCCCGGGGGCGGGTCCCACCCCCGCGGGGTCAGCCGCAGTGCTCGAACTCGCTGTCGTAGGCCTGGCCGCCGGCCGAGCCGCCCCACTTCACGCACTTGTCCGCCGCCGTGGCCTTGACCGGGCCGGCGAACCAGGAGAACGACCCGGAATCGGTCTGCCGGGCCGAGCCCTTGACCTCCAGGTAGGCCGAGGTCGCGGTGGCCGTCCCGGCGGAGGCGTTCTTCATCGTGCTGACGCAGTTCTGGCCGTTGGCCGCGTTGTAGGACAGGTAGACCGTGCCGGCTGCGCCGCCGGTGCCCAGCGGCGCCGAGTCGATGACGCTGTAGCCGCCACCGCAGGCCGGGGCGCCGAGCGCGGCGTCGCTGACCGCAGCGAACCGGATCGTGTCGTTCGCATGGAACTCCGGGCCCGCCTCGAACAGCACGCCGACCGACGACTGGGACAGCTGCACCATGTCGGAGTACGCCGCGTCCTGGCCCCACACGAGCACACTGCCGGCGGTCCCGGTCCAGTTGGCACCTTCGTCGAAGGACGAGTGGATCCGCAGTTCCTTGCGGCGGTCGCAGACCGACGGGGCCGCGAAGACGATCCGGTTGTACTTGCCACCGGTGTCGGTGGCGCTCATCCGGGCCGTCGAGCCCTCGACGACCGGCGTGACGAGGTCGGTGGCGAAGGCGAACTTCGAGCTGAAGGTCGCGCCGCCGTCGGAGCTGATCGCGAAGGCGCGGTTGTGCGTGCCGTCGGACAGGCACTTGTCGTCGTCGTTGGCGTCATTGCGCGCGGCGGCGTAGACCCGGCCGTCCTGCAGTTCGGTGACGCTGATCTCCTGCGGATTCATCAGGTCCGAAGTGGACGTGTCGGTCGCGCCGCGGTGCCAGGTCACGCCCTTGTCGTCGCTGTAGACCAGCGAACCGGTGTTCTTGCCGCTGAGCGTGTAGCTCATGCCGGCGACGAGCCGGCCCGCGTGCGCGCCCCGGGTCAGCACGATCCCGTGCGACGGACCGGTCGCGAGCCAGCCGGGAGCGCTCGCGAAGCCGAGCTCGGTGGTCAGCACCTTCGGTGCGCCCCACGTCTTCCCGTTGTCCTCACTGATGGACACGCGCGGGATCCGGCCGCAGGACGGGTTGGTGAAGCACTGCATCGTGGACAGCAGCACGATCCGGTTGCTGCCCGGGATGACGATCGGCGCCGGGTTGCCCTTCACGTCGCCGAACGCCTCGATGACGGTGGACAGCGCACCCCACGTCTTGCCGCCGTCGGTCGAGCGCTTCATCACCAGGTCGATCTTGCCGAGGTCGTTGCAGAACGAGGCGCCGCCGTTGCGGCCTTCGGCGAAGGCGAGCAGGTCGCCGTTGTTCGCCTTGACGATGGTCGGGATGCGGTAACAGTCGTGGCCCTCGGTGTTCTTGGTGAACACCAGGGTGCTGGCCACGTCGGCCTGGGCGGTCGCGGTGCCGATGGCGGCCGGGACGGCGACGGCGGCGCACCCCAGCAGCCCGGCGAGCAGGCCGCGGGCGAGTCGGGTGATCTTCACGGTACGAGCTCCCTACGGGTTTCTTTCACGTCGGCGACAGCGTCGACGCGGCCCGTACAAGAGGAGTACAACCTCGCGTATAACGAACTATACGTGACCGGAAGATGGATTTCAGGTGAACGCGGCCAGCGTGCCGAACCCGGTGGCCAGCACCAGCAGCGTGGACAGGAACCCCAGGAGCAGCGCCCGCCCGCCGCCGCGCAGCAACGCGCCGAGCCGGACAGCGCAGCCGAGGCCGAACAGCGCCCCCGCGAGCAGGAGCGTCGACGCGGTTTTCGCGATGTCGAGCGCGAACGCGGGGACGAGCCCGGTGCTGCGGACCGCGACCATGGCGAGGAAGCCGAGGACGAACAGCGGCACCAGCGGAGCGTGCCCGCCGCGGCGGCCGCGTTCGGTGGCGCCGACGAGCGCGACCACCGGGGCGAGCAGGACGACCCGGCTGAGCTTCACCACGACGGCGATCCCGACGGCCGCGGCGCCCGCCGGCCCGGCCGCCGCGACGACCTGGGCGACCTCGTGCACGGAGATCCCCGCCCAGCTGCCGGTCCGGGTCGCGTCCAGGCCGAGCGCGCGGGCGATCAGGGGGAGGACGGCCAGGGCGAAGCTGCCGTAGCAGGTGACGAGCGCGACGGCGGTCGCGACGTCTTCGTCGTCCCGCTCGACCACCCCTTCGACGGCGGCGATCGCGGAGGCGCCGCAGATCGAGAACCCGGTGGCGACCAGCAGGGCGAGGCTGCGCGGCACCCGGACGAGCCGGGCGAGGCCGAGCGTGCCGAGGAAGGTGACCGCGACGGTCAGCACCACGGCGGCGAGGGTGCCGGTGCCCAGCGCGAGCACCGTGGGCACGGCCAGCTGGAGCCCGAGCAGCACGACGCCCGCGCGCAACAGGCGTTTCGTGAGGCGGGCGACGGCCTGGCGCTGCTCGTCGGCCAGGACCGGTGTGCTGCCGAGGACGACGCCCAGCACCACCGCGACGGTGAGGGCGCCGGCCACCGGCCAGGCCGAGCTGAGCGCGTACGCCGCGGCGACGCCGAGCCCGGTGATCGCGAGGCCGGAGGTTTTCGCCGTCGTCAGTGCCATGCTGCCAGCGTCGCCGCTCGCGGGCGTGCGCGGTAGCCGGTGGTGTGTGCCGAGGTCATAGACTGAAGCTATGACCGGACCCGATCTGGACTCGTTGCGCCTGCTGGTGCTCGTCGACGACCTCGGCAGCATCGGCCAGGCCGCCGGAGCGCTCGGCATCGCCCAGCCGTCGGCGAGCAAGCGGTTGTCTACTTTGGAGCGTCAACTGGGACTGTCCCTGGTGGACCGGACGCGCCGCGGCTCGGCCCTGACCCCGGACGGGCGGGTGATCGCGGGCTGGGCCCACCGCGTGCTGACCGAAGTGGACGGACTGCGCACCGGCGCCGAGGCCCTGCGCACCCAGCGCGGCGCGCAGCTGCGGGTGGCGGCGAGCATGACGCTCGCCGAGCACTTCGTCCCGGCGTGGATCGGCGAGGTGAAGCGGCGAGAGCCGGACACCTACGTCGGGCTCGAGGTGGTGAACTCCGAGCAGGTGGCCGACCTGGTCGCCCGCGGCCGCGTGGACCTGGGTTTCGTCGAGTCGCCGGGGCCGTGGCCGGGCCTGGCGACACGCCGGGTTGCCGCGGACCGGCTCGTGGTCGTGGTGCCGGCCGGGCACCCCTGGGCCCGGCGCCGCCGCCCGCTCACCGCCGCGGAACTGGCTGCGACGCCGCTGGTCGTCCGGGAACCGGGGTCCGGAACGCGCGAGACGGTGGAGGCGGCGCTGCGCCGGGCCGGGGCGGGGCCGGTGCAGCCGCTGCTGGAGCTGGGTTCGGCGTCGGCGGTGCGCAACGCGGTGACGGCGGGCGCGGGGCCGGCGGTGATCAGCGACCTCGACGTCGTCCGGGAGGTGGCGGGGCGGCGGCTGGTTCCGGTGCCGGTGGACGGCGTGGAGCTGGGCCGGGTGCTGCGGGCGGTGTGGCCGGCGGGCCGCCGCCTGACCGGTCCCGCGGCGGAGCTGCTGACCCTGGCGGTGAAGTCCGGATGATGGTTGCCGCCGATCGAGCGGCGATATATCGTGTGAATGTCGCCGATACGACAGGGAGGCAGTCATGGAGATAAGCGCGGGAGCGGACCGGATCTTCGCCGGGTTCGGCGGGCCCTTCGGGCACCACCCGGGGCACGCCGTGCCGGGCCACGCCGTGCCGGGCCACGGCGTGCCGGGCCACGGCGTGCCGGGGCACGAGGACTGGCACGGTGGTCCCGAGCTGGCGCGCGGCGGGCCGCCCGGCGGATTCCCGCCGCCACCCCCGCACCCGCCGCACCCACCGGGGATGCCCGGGTTCCCGGGTGGCCCCGGCTCGTTCGGCGGCCCCGGCGGCTGGTTCGGCGGGCCGGGGGCGTTCCAGCGGGTGCGCGAGTTCCGCGGCGGCCGCCCCGCGGCGCGCCCGGTGCGCCCGGCGGTGCTGGCGCTGCTGGCGGAGGAGCCGATGCACGGCTACCAGCTGATGCAGGAGATCCGGCGCCGCACCCACGACCGGTGGCGCCCGAGCCCCGGTTCGGTGTACCCGATCCTCCAGCAGCTGGAGGACGAAGGCCTGGTCCACACGGCCGAGACGGCAGGGCGCCGCGTCGCCGAGCTGACCGACGCGGGCCGTGAGCACGTCGCCGGCCGCGAGGCGGAGTTCGCGGCGCTGTGGGAGGAGCCGGAGGAAGACCCGGGCGCGGACCGGTTCGCGGCCCTGTGGCACGCACTGGGCGAACTCTCGGGCGCGGCGGCCCAGGTGGGGTACAGCGGTACGGAAGCGCAGGTGGCGGAGGTGAAGAAGATCCTCGCCGACGCTCGCCGCCGGGTGTACGCGGTACTGGCCGACGCGGGCCTGGAGGAAGAGGACGCCTGAGGAGGGGGTGGGCCGGCCGGGGCAGGCCGCGCGCCTGCGGCCGCGGCCGGCCGACCCGCCCGCCACCCGGGCTGGCGGCCGACCCGCCCGCCACCCGGGCTGGCGGCCGACCCGCCGAACCGAACCGCCCGGGCCCGGTTGGCCGGCGAGCTCGCTGGCATCCCGGCTTCGTTGGCCGGTCGGCGGATCCCACGATCGTCCAGATGCCGGATCCACCCGGGGAAGCGAGGCGCCGAACCGCCCCGCAGCCGGCGTCCGTCCGTCCACATCGGACCGTCCCGCCGCCGGGTAAGCTTCACCCATGGAGGCCAAGGACTTCGCCGCCCACCTGACCGCGACCATGACCGGCAGCGCCCTCACCATGCTGATCGGCGTCGGGCACCGGACCGGGCTCTTCGAGGCCGCCGCCCGCGGCCCCGCCACCAGCGCCGAACTCGCCGAACGGGCCGGGCTGCAGGAGCGCTATGTCCGCGAGTGGCTCGGCGCCATGGTCACCGGCGGGATCTTCACCTACGACGACCCGCACTACACCTTCCCGCCCGAGCACGCCCGGTTCCTCCTCGGCGAGACCGCGGCGAACCTGATGCCGTCGCTGCTGACCCTGTCCGCGTTCACCGCCATCCTCCCCGACCTCGAACGCGCCTTCGAACACGGCGGCGGCGTTCCCCGCTCGGCCTACGGCCCCCACCTCGAAACCCTCGGCGCGAAAACCGGCGACAGCTGGAAGCACGTGTACCGCGAGCACCTGGTGGACGGCTTCTTCGGCGCGGTCCCCGGGCTCAAGGACCGGCTCACCGCCGGCGCCCGCGTGCTCGACCTCGGCTGCGGGACCGGCCACGCCATCGCCGTGGCCGCGCGCGCGTTCCCCGCCTCGCACTTCACCGGCCTGGACATCAACGCGGGCGTCGTCGAGCAGGCACGGGAACACCACCTCCCCAACGCCGAGTTCGCCGTCGGGGACGCCGCCGGCCTGACCGCCGATCCGCCCTACGACGTCATCACCGCCTTCGACGCCGTCCACGACCAGGACCGGCCGGACGTCGTGCTGCGCCGGGTCCACCGAGCCCTCGCGCCGGACGGGCTGTTCTTCATGGTGGACACCAACTTCTCCAGTCACCTGGAGCAGAACGTCGGCAACCCGCTGGCCGCCCTCACCTACTCGATCAGCCTGATGTACTGCACGACGACGTCGCTGGCCGAGGGCGGGGCCGCGCTCGGTGCGGTGTGGGGCCGGGAAAAGGCGGCGGAAATGCTCGCGGACGCGGGGTTCCGGCACGTCGACGTGCTGGATTCCCCGCGTCCGCAGAACTGCATCTACGTCTGCCGGCCGTGACTCACTGCTGGTACGGCGCCGCCGCGGCCTGGGCGGCGGTGACCAGCGCGCCCTTGTTCTTCGGCCAGAACGTGCTGTCCACGCAGGTGTAGCGCGGCAGGAAGCCGCCGCACGTGCCGCTCGAACCGCCGACCTCGAACGTCACGCTCGCGACGCCGAGCACGCCGTAGGTGAAGTCGTCGGTGGTACCGGTCGTGTCGTAGCCGACCGTCTCCTCGTTCGTGCCGACGAGGTAGCCGTTGGACGCCGCGTACTTCGCGCCCAGCCGGCGGTACTGCGCGTCGTTCGGCGAGGTCGCCTGGGTGAAGCCCCACGGGATGATGATGTCGTTGCCGTAGCTGTGCAGCGTGATCATCGTGCCCTTGGCCGTCGACGGCGCCGGGTCGTTGTCGCCGGTGCCGCGCTGGTCCGGGAAGATCGCGCGGGCCAGCTTCTCCAGCGCCTGCACCTCGGGCTCGGACCCCGCGCTCACGCCCTGGTAGGTCTCGGAGCACGCGGAGTTGGAGTCGCCGCCCCACTTGAACGTCGAGTTCCGGTTCAGGTCGACGCCGATGTTCGTGCCGGTGCAGCTGCCGCGGGAGTTGTTCGCGTTCTTGCGCTGCAGCTTCGGCGAGTTGCCGCCCGAAGCGACGATGTCGACGCCGTCGGGGTTGGCGATCGGCACCACCCACACCTCGGTCGTGTCCATAATGGACTTCGCGGTGGTGTCGGTGGCGTAGCCGTCGGCGAGGTAGTCGATGAAGCGCCACGCCAGCTCACCGGTCGACAGCTCGCGCGCGTGGATCTGGGCCATCAGGAAGAACTTCGGCTTCGGCGACGTCGTCGACAGCGTGCAGTCGCCGGCCTGCTTCTTCGTCAGGCAGATGGCCTGGATGTCGTGGCCGCCCTGGCCCTTCGTCTTCTTCCAGGACTGCCCGATCGTGTACTTCGTGGCCAGGTCCGGGTGCGCGGCGGCGACCTGCGTCAGGTGGTTCTCGTGCGCGGTGACGGTCCGGTACCCGCCGTAGAACGTGTCCGCCGCCAGTGCTTCGGTGCGGGCGGGCAGTTCCTTGTAGACGGTGTCGAAGAACGACGGCCGGAAGCCGAGCGCCCGCAGCTTCCCGGCGACGGCCTGGCCGCCGACGACGTTGACGGTGCCGGCGTCCCCTTCTTCGACGTCGAAGCCGGCCGCGGCCAGCGCCTGCGCCTGGGCGGCGGTGGCGGGGACGCGCCAGAACACCGGGGTGTCCGCCGGCTGCGCGCCGGCGGTGCCGCCGAGCAGGGAGGTGAGCAGGACCCCGGTCGCCGCGAGGGCGAACCGGGACAGGGACCTTGACGCCATCGGGGGATCTCCTCACGCCGCACGGATGGAGGTCCGGTCGGAACCCGTGGTCACCGTACCGGCACGCACAGTGTGTCGGCCCGGCACAAACGGGTCATACCCCCGAAAGTCGCGAGTCTGCCGCGGCCCGGTCGTGAGTGGGAAACAGGGTTCTAACCCTGTTTCCCACTCACGAGAGCCGCGGCAGACCTCGGGCGTTACTTCTTCAGGCCGTGTTCGATGGCCTCGATGATGCGCGGGCGCAGTTCCGCGGCGCTGATGATCGCGTCGACCGAGCCGACCTCGACCGCGCGCTGGATGCTGTGCACCCGGTCGAACTCCGCCGCCACCTCGCTGACCTTCTCCGCCCGGACCGCCGACTGGACCTCCGCCAGCTGGGCGCTCAGCGCCGCCCGGGACGCGCCGCTCGCCGCCGCGACCTGAGCCTGCAGGTCCGTCACGCGGGAGTCGTTCGCCGTGCGGTTGTTGACCTCGCCGGCGAAGACCACCGCCGCCGCCGGGGCGCCGCCCAGCACCGAGGCGAACGAGCCCTCCAGGGCCAGCACCGTCATGTTCGGGTTCAGCGCCTTGGAGAACACCACGAACGCGCCGCCGTGGTAGCGCGAGATCACGGTGAACACGATCGGGCCCTCGAAGTTGACGATCGCCCGGCCGATTTCCGCGCCGTACTCCAGCTGCAGCTTGCGCAGCGACTCCGGCGAGCCGTCGAAGCCGGACAGGTTCGCCAGCACCACCAGCGGCCGGTTGCCCGACGCCGCGTTGATCGCGCGCGCCGTCTTCTTCGACGACCGCGGGAACAGCGTGCCCGCGGTGTAGGTGTCCGGGCCGTCGGTGGGCGGGAAGCCGCGGCGGGGGACCGACCGCGATTCGATGCCGATCAGGCAGACCGGGCGGCCGCCGATGTGCACGTCCTGCACCGCCGCGGTCTCCGCGTCGGCCATGCCCGCCCAGCGCTCCAGCACCGGGTGGTCCTGGTCCGACAGCGCGCGCATCACCGTGCGGATGTCGAAGGGCTTCTTGCGGTCCGGGTTGTGCTCGGCCGAGAAGATCTCCCCGACGGTCGTGAAGTCGCTGCCGGCGATCGCGTGCGGGAACGACGAGACGTCCCGGTCGGCCGGGTCGCTCGTGCCCACCTTGCGCGGCCCGGCCTCACCCGGCACCACGTACGTGTGGTCGTAGTGCGCCATCAGCACTTCGCGCGCGGCCGGCAGGTTCGGCGCCCAGTACTGCGCCTGGCCGTTCGGGCCCATCACGCGGTCGTAGCCGCCGATGCCGAAGTTGTCCTCGGCCGACACGCCACCGGAGAAGTCGAGCGCCTGCTTGCCGGTGAGCACCATCGCCGAGTCCGGCGTCATCACCAGGATGCCCTTGGTGTGCATGAGCATCGTGGCTTCGGCGTTCCAGTACGGCTGGGCGCCGACGTTGATGCCGTTGACGACGATGTTGATCTCGCCGCCGTCCTGGGTGAACGTGACGATCCGCTTGAGCGCCGCGGCCACCCAGTCCATGTTCTCGGTGCCCGAGGTCATCGAGATCCGCGCGCCCGACGAAAGCGCGAACCACTCGAGCGGCACCTGCATCCGCTCGGCCAGGTCGAGCGCCGCGATCACGCGCGAGCACTCCGGTTCCGACAGCGCACCCAGCGACTTCGTCGGGTCGCCGAGCAGCACGACGCGGGTGACGCCCTCGGGGTGCCGCTCGGTCGGCGTCGTGACGACGCCCGCGATGATCGCCGCGGTGTTCTTGCCCTTCGGCCGGTCCACCGGCACCAGCACACCCGAGCCGTCGAGGTCGTGCTCGGTGAACGTGCCCTCCGGACCGGACAGCAGGCCGGTGATCTCGTACGGGTAGACCGTTCCGCGCCGCGCCGCGCGCAGCACCTTCAGGCGGTAGTCGTCGAGGGGCTTGACCGGCTCGGTCGACGGCGCCTCGACGTGCAGCCGCGCGCCGTGCCCGGGGTCGAGGGCGATCCGGACGGCGAGCTCGGTCAGCTTGCCCGCGTCCGTGCGCCGCCGCGCCAGGAACTGGACCTCCTCCAGCCCGGCACCCACCGACGTCGGCAGGATGCGCTGGACGAGGGTGTTCAGCTCCTCGGTGGTCAGGTCGGTCGGCGGCCAGACGTACATCATGATCCGGTTCGTGTCGAACCGCTTGTTCGGCGGCCGCTGCGCCTGGATGTTGCGGATCGCGTCGAGGCAGGCGGTGACCGCGTCCTCGAGCGCCGGCAGCGCGACCAGGCGGCCGTCGGCTTCGCGCAACGGCGTCAGGTCGCGGACCTGGCCCATCGCGATGAGCCGCTCGTCGGCCGGGTTGGTCTTCGCCGCGGCCTTGAACAGGTAGATCTCCTCGTCCGCCGACGGCAGCCGGGTGAGGTCGAACTCGCGCAGCCGCTGCAGCTGCAGGCGCTGGGCGATCTGCGGGTGCAGGCCGCGGATCAGCCTGTCCTCGGTGAAGCCGTCACCTTCGCGTTCGTAGGTGAAGTGGTGGTGCATCACCGCGCCGCCGGTGCCGGCCACGGTGACCACGACCCGGCGCACCCCCGCGGGCAGCGGGTGCTCGGCCAGCAGCGTGCCGAGCCGCTCGGCGGTCGCGTCGACGTCCGGCTGGTCCTCCCAGCGCAGGTACAGGTCGGCGATGACACCGTCGGTGGCGACCTCGCCGAGCGCGCGGAGGGCGCCGGGCAGCTCGGCGATGTCGACGGCCGTGGTGACCAGCGGCAGCACGCCTTCGGGGGCGTTGAGCTCGGCGGTCAGCCACCGGTGGCCACCCGCGTCGCGGACGGCGACCGCGGACAGCCGGCGGTTGCCGTAGTACCGGCGGGTCAGCACCTCCAGCAACGGCGCGTGGTCGCGGCCCGGGCGCCCGATCCGCTGGCCGATCAGCCGGACCAGGGGCTGCGAGCCGGTGATCATGGCCTGGATCCGCTCGGCGCGGTCCGGCGCGTCCGGGTGCTGGTCGAGGTAGGACAGCTCGGTGCGGACGGCGGCGTAGACGCGGGCGCGGCTGCGGCGCAGCAGCGGCTGGGCGAACCAGCGGAAGACGACGCCGCGGGCCAGGTCCGACACCACCGGGAAGCGCACCTGCGTGGCCTCGACCAGGTGCTCCAGGGTGAGCCCGGCGCGTTCGCTGAGCGCCTCCGGCGGCGGCGCCCCGGTCAGCCACTGCCGCAGCAGCTCGGAGACGACGGCGACGTCGGCCGCCATCCGCTGCTGGGCCAGGAAGATCCGGAAGACCGCGGCCTCCAGCTCCGGCGTGCGCTCCAGCTCGGTGACGCCGTAGTGCGCGAGGACGCGCTTCAGCTTCGCCTGGAACCCTTCGGTGACGCCGGCGCGTTCGACGTCGAGGCTCTGCAGGTAGCTGTGGAAGAACTCGCGCGGGCTGTGCACCGCGCCGTTCGGCACGGTGTCCTCGCCGCCCGGGGTGTTGCGGCTCAGCTCGGACAGGTCGGCGAAGACGGTGAGCAGCTCCAGCTCGCCCTCGACCGGCCGGCCGCCGAGCTCGGCGCGGGCCTCCAGGTACGCGGCCAGGACGCGCTTGCGCTCGGCCGGGTCGACGTCGAAGCCGAGCAGCAGGCTGCGCAGGTCCTGGCGGCCGCGTTCGACGCGGTCGGCCGCGGACACGCCGTCCGGCACCGACGGCAGCTCGATCTCGACGGTCTCGCCGGTGTCGGCGGCTTCCTCGGCGGCGTCGTCGGCGAGGGGTTCCAGGCGCATCAGCGGCGCACCGGTCTCGACCTGGCTGCCGACCGACACCGGGCACTCGCGGACCCGGGCGCGGAACGGCGCGCGCAGCACCGTCTCCATCTTCATGCTTTCCAGCACGAGGATCGGCGCGTTCGCCTCGACCTCGTCGCCGACGGCCAGTGGTGTCGCGACGACCAGCGCGGGCGCGGGGGAGCGGACGACGCCGCCTTCGTCGCGGCTGATGCGGTGGGTGACGCCGTCGACCTCGACGAGGTGGATCGGGCCGTGCGTGGCCGAGACGAGCCGGAAGCGGCGCCCGTTGACCAGGATCTGGCCGCTGTGGGCGTCGAAGCGATCGATCTCGATGTCGGCGTGGTGGACGTCGGACGCGCCGGCCGAGATGCCGACGCGGAAGCGGGTCCGGCCGGCCCTGGCCACGGACACGCGGTAGGCGCTGCCGCGCAGCTTGAGGTCGAGCGGGCGGCTCTCGTGCTGCACCTGCGGGCGCCCGCCGTGCGCGGTCGACAGCAGCCGCTGGACGGAGACTTCTTCTTCGTCCTGGTAGGCCTCGATGGCGGCCGCGGCGAGCGCGATCGCCGAGTGCCGGTGGGTGACCAGGCGGCCTTCGGCGCGGACGCGGTCGATCCAGCCGGTGTCGGCGCTGGCGTCGATCACCTCGGGCTGGTCGAGCAGGTCGAGCACGAAGCTCTTGTTGGTCGCGCCGCCTTCGATGATGACGGTGGTTTCGGCCATCGCGCGGCGCAGCCGGCCGAGCGCCTCGTCGCGGTCGCGGCCGTAGGCGATGATCTTGGCGATCATCGAGTCGAAGTCGGCCGGGATCGTGTCGCCCTCGCTGACGCCGGTGTCGACGCGGATGCCGGGGCCGGCGGGCAGGGCCAGCCGCGCGATGCGGCCGGGGGAGGGGGCGAAGTCGCGGTCGGGGTCTTCGGCGTTGAGGCGCGCCTCGACGGCGTGGCCGCTTTCGGCGGGCTGCTCGCCTTCGAGCTTGCCGCCGTTCGCCACGTGCAGCTGCAGCTTGACCAGGTCGGTGCCGGTGGTGATCTCGGTGATCGGGTGCTCGACCTGCAGCCGGGTGTTGACCTCGAGGAAGGCGAACAGCTTCTCGCCCGGGTGGTACAGGAACTCGACGGTGCACGCGCCGCGGTAGCCCACCGCCACCGCGAGCCGCTCGGCCGACGCCTTCAGCTCGGCGGTCTGCGCCGGCGCGAGGACCGGCGACGCCGACTCCTCGATGATCTTCTGGTTGCGCCGCTGCACCGAGCAGTCGCGGACGCCGAGCGCCCACGCCGTCGCGCCGTCGGAGATGACCTGCACCTCGACGTGCCGGGCGCCGGTGACCAGGCGCTCCAGGAACACGACGCCGGAGCCGAACGCGCGCAGCGCTTCCTGGCTGGTGCGCTCGTAGGCGTCGGCCAGCTCGTCGGCCGAGGACACCTTGCGGATGCCGCGCCCGCCGCCGCCCGCGGTGGCCTTGAGCATCAGCGGGTAGCCGATCTGCGCGCCGGCCTTCAACGCGTCGTCGAGGGTCGCGACCTCGCCGCGGCTCCACGGCGCGACCGGCACCCCGACCTCTTCGGCGATCAGCTTCGCGCCGATCTTGTCGCCGAGCTTGCGCATCGCGTCGGCACTCGGCCCGACGAAGGTGATGCCGACCTTCTCGCACAGCTCCGCGAACGCCGGGTCTTCGGCGACGAAGCCCCAGCCGACCCAGGCGGCGTCGGCCTTCGTCTCGACCAGCGCCTTCTCCAGTTTGGCCAGGTCGAGGTAGGGGCGGGCCGAGGCGGGGCCCAGGTCGTAGGCCAGGTCGGCTTCGCGGACGAACGTCGCGGTGCGGTCCGCGTCGGTGTAGAGGGCGACCGTCTCGATCCGCGTCCCGGTTTCCGCCGACAGATCCCGGACGGCGTGGATGAGCCGCATCGCGGCCTCTCCGCGGTTGACGATGGCGACACGACTGAACACCGGCTGAGCCTCCCAAGTACGCACGCGCAGAAGGCGACGCACCTGTCCTGGAACGTCGCCCGCACCTGTCTACACCCTCGCGGATTACCGCGGGGTAGACCAATGTCCGCCATGGCGCATGCCGGGGCGGCTGCGTTGTGGGGACCCCACAAAAAGCGACCCGCACCACATCGCCTCGACCGGCTCTCACGCGAGGTCTGCCACAAAACCCCTACGGCCGGAAAACAGGGGGTGACGGGCGAGCGATCAGGAGGCGAGCAGGACGTCGGACTCCAGCACCTGGCCGAGCTCACGGCGTTCGGCTTCCGACAACGGCACGGCGGCGACCTCGCACCGGCCGTCGGGCCCGGGCGCGGTGGTGACGGCCAGCACCGGCCGCCCGTCGATCTCGCGCAGCGTCACCCGGCCCCCGCAGGACAGGTCGACGGTGACGCCGGGTCGGTCACGATGCCTGCCCAGCCAGCGGCCGACGAAGTCGAAGGTCATCGCGGTCTCCCCTCGGTACAGCGTGCTCCCCTCGGAACACAGGTGGTCCTGACAGATGCCCCGGATACGGCGGGTTTACACCCGATCGGGCAACCCGGCGCCACGACCAGGGCGTCACCGCTTCGGCCCCTCCCGGTCCCGGCTTTCGAGCTCTGCCGGGTGTGCCAACGCCGGAAGCGCCGCCACCAGGGCCTCGACCTCGTCGCCGGCGAGTCCGTCGATCAGCCCGGCCTCCTCCGGCACCCGGACCACGGCGGTCATGGCGGGCTGGGTGACCCCCTCGATCGCGGCGCGGGAAGGGGTCTCACCGCCCTGGTGGCCAGCCCGTAGAGGGCCGACCCGATCAAGGTGGAAGTCTTATGCATCCAGTCGCGAACGCCGCGCGTGCATCGAGGAGGTTTCCATGGCCAAGGGCTACTGGGTCAGTGTCTACCCCGCCATCTCCGACCCGGAGACGCTGACGGCCTACAACCAGCTGGCCGGCCCGGCCGTCCGGGCCGGGGGCGGGCGGGTCCTGGCCCGTGGTGGCGGCCGGGTCGTCGCCCACGAAGCCGGCATCACCGAACGCGTCGTGCTGATCGAGTTCGACAGCTTCGAGCAGGCGGTCGCGGCCTACGAGAGCGAGGCCTACAAGAAGGCGCTGGCGGCCCTCCCCGACGGCTTCCGGCGCGACTTCCGCATCGTCGAAGGCATCGGCTGACCGACGCGGCGCGCGCCGCCGACGATCCGGAACCGGGCTGCGCGGAGTTGTCCGCCACCCATGAGGCGCGCCCGGTGCCGGTGCGCCGCCATGCTGGCCGGATGAAGCTCGGGCAGTTGGCCACCGCCGCGCGGGAGATGTTCTCCGCGCGGCTCGTCTACGGCGAACCGGTCGAACGTGACGGTGTCGTCGTCATCCCCGCCGCGACTGTCATCGGGGGCGGCGGTGGGGGTGAGGGCGACGTGCAACCCGTCCGCGAAGGCGCCGGGTTCGGCGTCCTCGCCCGGCCCGCCGGGGCCTTCGTCGTCCGCGGGGAAAGCGTCACCTGGGTGCCCGCCGTCGACGTCACGCGGCTCGGGCTCGCCGCCGCCGTCACCGTTGTCGCGCTCGCCAGGATCCTGGGGAAGCGCTGAGGCGAGAATTCACCGCCGGTTTGCTTGTCCGCGTTCGCGGGGCGCGCCTAGCGTCGGCTCCGGAGGTACGCATGAATTCTGGGGACTTCAGCCGCCGGACGCTGTTGCGCGCCGGTGGGGTGGCGGCCGCCGCGGGGATGCTCCCCGGCGTCGCGTTCGCCGCTCAGCCGGACGGCAGCCGGACCAGGACCGTCACCGGCACCCTGAAGCCGGACGTTCCGGACTGGTACTACCTGCCCGTCGACGTCCCGCGCGGCGTCCGGCAGATCGACGTCGTGTACTCCTACGACCGGCCCACCGTGCCCGCCGGTACCCGCGGGAACGCCTGCGACATCGGCATCTTCGGCCCCGAGGGCCACGAACTGGGCAACGCGCGCGGCTTCCGCGGCTGGTCCGGCGGCTTCCGCGACCGGTTCTTCATCAACGCGTCGGAGGCGACGCCGGGCTACCTCGCCGGGCCCGTCAAGCCCGGCCGGTGGCACGTCATCCTCGGCCCGTACACCGTGGCGCCGCAGGGCCTGGACTACCGCGTCGACATCACGCTCACCTTCGGCCCGGACGGTCCGCCCTTCAAGCCGGACCCCGCTCCGGAGACCGCTCCGGCGCGGGACAAGGGCCGCGCCTGGTACCGCGGTGACAGCCACCTGCACACCGTCCACTCCGACGGCCGCCGGACGCCGGAGCAGCTGGTCGCCGACGCCCGCGCCGCCGGTCTCGACTTCATCGTCTCCACCGACCACAACACGTCCAGCTCGCAGCTGCAGTGGGGCGCGCACGCCACCGGCGACCTGCTCATCCTCAACGGCGAAGAGGTGACGACCCGGTCCGGGCACTGGCCGGCGATCGGCCTGCCCGCCGGCACCTGGATCGACTGGCGCTACCGCGCGGCCGACCCGCGCGACTTCCGGCGCTTCGCCGACCAGGTGCACCGCGCCGGCGGCCTGGTCACCGCGGCGCACCCGTTCGCCAACTGCTTCGGCTGCACCTACGAATTCGCCTACGAGCTCGCCGACCTGGTCGAAGTGTGGAACGGCCCGTGGACCCAGGACGACGAGGCGAGCGTCATCCACTGGGACGGCCTGCTGCGCGGCGGCCGCTTCATCCCGGCCATCGGCGACTCCGACGCGCACAACCCGGACCAGCGCGTCGCCCTGCCGCACACCGTCGTGCTCGCCGACCGCCTGCGGCGCCAGGAGCTCCTCGCCGGGCTGAAGGCCGGGCGGTCGTGGCTGGCCGAATCGGCGTCCGTGCAGCTCGATTTCACGGTCTCCGGCGGTGGCGCGGTCGCGGGCATCGGCGACCGGCTCGCCGCGGGCACCGGGACGCCGGTGACCGTCAAGGCCGTCGTCGCCGGCGTGCCGGGCACGACGGTCACCTTCCTCGACCAGCTCGGCCCGGAGCACAGCGAGACCATCGGGGACTCGGGCGCGGCCACCGTCACCTGGACGACCTACCCGCGGTACAGCCGGTGGGTGCGGGCCGAGGTCCGCCGCCCGTCCGGCGGTCCGAACACGACGGTGCCGAACGCGATGGTCGCGATGTCCAACCCGATCTTCCTCGGTCCCGATCACTGAACCCCGCCCGGCGCACCGCGTCCTCCCATTGGGCAGACTGGTGCGAACGGGTGACGGGGAGGCAGTGTGCGCGGTTGTGGCCTGAAGGTGGCCATGGTCCTGGGTGCGGTCGTGGTGCTGACCGCGGGGATCATCGTGGTGGTGGTGCTGACGCGCAGCCCGGTCCGGACGCCGGGGTGCACGGTGGCGCTGCCGGGCGAAAACGCGACCGCGTACACGTTCACCCCGGAGCAGATGAACAACGCGGCGACGATCTCGGCCGTCGGGACCAAACTGGGCCTGCCCGCGCACGCGGCTACGGTGGCGCTCGCCACCGCGTTGCAGGAGTCGAAGCTGCGCAACCTCGAAGGCGGTGACCGCGACTCGGTCGGCCTGTTCCAGCAGCGGCCGAGCCAGGGCTGGGGCACGGTGGCGCAGCTGCGCGACCCCGTCTACGCGGCGACGGAGTTCTACGAGAAGCTCGAGAAGCTGCCGAACTGGGACACGTTGCCGATCACCGAGGCCGCCCAGGCGGTCCAGCGGTCGGGCGTCCCGGACGCGTACGCGCAGTGGGAGCCGCAGGGCCGGGCGATGGCGGCGGCCTTCAACGGCCAGTTCCCGGCCGCGCTGACCTGCCGCAACCTGACCTTGGCCGCACCCGGCGACCTGGCCGGAGCGGCCACGGAGGAGCTGGGGACGGCCGGCTTGAGCGGAGCCCACCCGGCGGCCCAGGGCTGGACGTACGCGACCTGGCTGGTGGCTCGCGCGGAAGCGCTGGGCGTGGACAAGGTGAGCTTCGCGGGCCAGACCTGGACGGCGGAGTCGGGCGCCTGGACCGCCGACCCGGCGGCCGGCCAGGACCTCTCGGTGCACCAGGCCCCGGCGGCCAAGGTCAGCGAGTAGCCGGCCGGGTGGCGGCCGCCCAGCGGACGGCCGGGCCCATCGCCCAGCCCGCCGCCAGGAACACCGCCCCCAGCAGCAGCCACCCGGGCAGGCCCCACCCGACGACCACCGTGCTCAGCAGCAGCGGGCCCACCGCGCGGGCCACCGAAATGCCGCTGCCGAAGAACCCCTGGTACTCGCCCTGCTTGTCCGCCGGGGCCAGGGCGAAGCCGATCTCCCACGAACCCGCCGACTGCAGCATCTCGCCCAGCACCTGCACCAGCGCGCCCACCACCAGCACCGCGAAGGCGACCACCGGTGACGTCCCGAGCGCCGACGAGGCGAACGCCACGCACGACGCCAGCAGCAGCACGCCCGACCGGCGCACCATCCGCGCCGCCGACCCCAGCGTCGTCAGCCGCGCCGCGACGCGGACCTGCAGCAGGACCACCACGACCGTGTTCAGCACGAACAACGCCGACACCGTCCAGCCCGGCGCCGCCGTGCGCTCGACTGTCCACAGGGGAATCGCGACGCTCAGCAGCGGCATGCGCAGCAACAGGATCGCGTTGAGCAACGTCACCAGCGCGTACGGCCGGTCACGCAGCACCGCGGACTTCCGCGCGCTGCGGGGCGAGAACGTCCGCGGACGCAGCGGAAGCGCCTGCAGCAGCGCCGCCGTCACCACGAACATCGCCGCGTCGAGCACGAAGACCGTCAGGTACGCCGACGCCGTGTCGGCCGACAACGCGAGGCCGCCCAGGCCGGCGCCGACCGCCAGCCCGGCATTGCCCGCCGACTGCAGGTGGGCCCGGATGCGCGTCCGCCGCTGCGGGTCGGCGAGGTCCGCCAGCAGCGCCTGGCGGACGGCGGCCAGCCCGGTCTGGCAGCTGCCGTAGAGGCACGCCGCGAGGACGAACAGCCCCGGGGACCGCACGAGCGGGAACGTCAGGATCGACGCGCCCGTCGCCAGGGCCAGCAGCACCGCCGAGGCGCGGGTGCCGTGGCGGTCGGCGAGCCTGCCGAGCGGCACGCCCGCGACCGAACCGGCCGCCCAGCCGAGCGTGAGCCCGAGCCCGACCTGGGCCGGCGTCAGGCCGGCGATCCGCGTGAAGAACAGCACCGAGCAGGTCAGGAACGCGCCGTCGCCGAGCGAGCCGGCCAGCTGCGCGGCCGCGAGCAGCCGGCCGGCCCGGCGGGTCCCCGGACGTTCGAGAAGCCCTGTCATGGGAAGTACGGTAAAGATGGCTTTGGCCCGATCCCAGATCCAATTCCGCGCCCGCCGATTGGGCCAATGTAGGGTCGGCCGATGGACTTCCACGTCAGCCTGGCCGGGCGCGGCGACCTCAGCGTCCGGATCTACCGGCAGCTGCGGGACGCCGTGCTGGACGGCAGGCTGCGCGCGGGGGAGCGGCTGCCGCCGACCCGTGAACTCGCGCGGCGGCTGGCCGTCTCGCGCAACACCGTCGCGGTCGCCTACGACCGCCTCACCGCCGACGGCTTCCTCGCCGGCCGCGTCGGCGCCGGAACGTACGTCTGCGCCGAGCTCCCGGCGCCGAAGCCGCGCGCCGCGCCGTCGGGCCACGGGCCGCAGCCGAAAGCGGTCTGGCGGGAGCTGCCGCCTCCGGCCGCCGACCCCGGGCCCCCGCCGGTGTTCGACTTCCGCGTCGGCATCCCCGACGCCGCCCTGTTCCCCCTGGAAACCTGGCGGCGGCTGCTCGCGCGCGAACTCCGGGACACCGCCGGGTTCGCGCACTACGCCGAACCCGGTGGCCACCCCGGGCTGCGCGCGGCGATCGCCCGGCACGCCGGCGTTTCGCGGTCGGTGCGCGCCGGCGCCGAGGACGTCCTCGTCACCCAAGGCGCGCAACAGGCCCTCGACCTGCTGTGCCGCGTGCTCCTCGAGCCGGGCGACCGGGTCGCAGTCGAGGAACCGGGCTACCGGATGGCGCGGCTGCTCTTCGCCTCGCACGGCGCCGAAGTCGTCGGCGTGCCCGTGGACGGCGAAGGTCTCGACGTCACTGCGCTGCCGCCGCGGACGAAACTCGTGTACGTCACGCCGTCACACCAGTTCCCGCTCGGCACGCCGATGTCCCTCGCCCGGCGCACGGCCCTGCTGGCGTGGGCCGGGCGCACCGGCGCGGTCGTCGTCGAGGACGACTACGACAGCGAGTTCCGGTTCTCCGACCGGCCCCTGGAACCGTTGCAGAGCCTGGATCGCGACGGCCGGGTGGCGTACGTCGGCTCGTTCTCCAAGACGCTGCTTCCCATGCTGCGCCTGGGTTTCCTGATCGCCCCGGCGTCGCTGCGGGACGCGTTGCACCACGCACGGCAGCTGTCCGGCTGGCACGGCGACCTGCCCGCGCAGGCCGCACTGGCCCGGTTCGTCGACGAAGGGCTGTTCGCCCGTCACCTCCGCCGCGCGACGAAGGTCTACGCCGAGCGCCACGAGCGCATCACGACGACCTTGGAGAAGGTCTTCGCCGGCCGGCTGACCCCGGTGCCGTCGGCGGCGGGCCTGCACCTGTGCGCCCTTGCCGGCGACGGCACGGACCTGGACCCGGTCGTGGCCCGGGCGGCCGCGGCCGGGGTGGCGGTCCAGACGCTTTCCGATCTCTGCGGCGGATTTCCCCGGCCGGGCCTGGTGCTCGGCTACGGTTCGATCGCCTCGGACAGCATCGGCGCCGGGCTCGCGGCGCTGGACGCCGCCTGGGGTTCGGCGTAGTGGTCCCTCCGGCGGCGGCCCGCGATCAGCAGCCCGCCCAGGCCGGTCGCCACCGCGGTGACCAGGACCAGCAGCCAGCCGCGGCGGAAGGCCGTCAGGTCCGGCGTCCCCGCGAACACCGCGACCAGGACCGCCGTGCCCAGCACCGTGCCGATCTGCCGCATCGTGTTGACCATCGACGACCCCGCGCCCCAGCGGGCCGGGGGCAGGACCGTGCCGACCACACCCGACAGGCTCGGCAGGATCAGCCCGACTCCGAGCCCGGTGAGCAGCTGGCCGGGCAGCATCGACGCCGCGTAGTCGGGCGTGGAACCCATGCGCAGCAACCAGACCAGCGCCCCCGCCCCGAACGAGACGCCGCCGAGGGCGACCACCGGGCCCGGGCCGAAGCGGTGCACGAACCGGCCGCCGAGGATCGACACCGGGACCACCACCAGCGGCCCCGGCGCCAGGGACAGGCCGGCGACCAGCACCGAGTCGTGCCAGACCGAGGTCAGGAACAGCACGTTGCCGAACAGCATCGCCGCGAACCCGGCGGCGAACACCCCGGTCGTCACGCAGGCCAGCCACAACGTCGGCACGCGCAGCGCCGGCAGGTCGAGCACCGGCACCGCGTGCCGCGCCGAGCGCAGCGGGACCCCGGCCAGCGCGACCGCGGCCACCGCGAACGCCAGCAGCACCGGCCCCGCGCCCCAGCCGTCGTCCGACGCCTCGACCAGCGCGTACGCCAGCGCGCCGACACCCACGAGCAGCCCGGCGGCGCCGAGGACGTCCGGGACACCGGTGGAGCTGTCGCGGGACTCGCGCAGCACCCGCGGCCCGGCCAGCAGCGTCACCGCGCAGATCGGCAGGTTCACCAGGAACACCCAGCGCCAGGACGCCTCGACGAGCAGGCCGCCGACCGGCGGGCCGAGGGCCGCGGCCGCCGCGCCCACCGACGCCCAGACCCCGACCGCCGCCGGCCGCCGGTGCGGCGGGAACGCCGTCAGCAGCAGCGCCAGCGACGTCGGCATGACGAGTGCGGCGCCGATCGCCTGCACCGCGCGGAAGGCGATCAGCACTCCGATCGTGGGCGCGGCCGCGCACGCCGCCGAGGCGAGGGTGAACACGGCGACACCGATCAGGAACAGGCGGCGGCGGCCGTACCGGTCGGCCAGCCGCCCGGCCGGGGCGAGGCAGGCGGCGAACAGCACGGTGTAGCCGTTGAGCACCCACGACAGCGTCGCCAGGCCGTCGCCGGGGAAGGCGGCCCGGATGCCGGGGAAGGCGATCGTGACGATGAACGTGTCGAGGCTCGCGAGGAACGCGGCCGTCGAGACGACGAGCAGCACGAGACCGGGCTTCGGTGGGGCGGCAGGCATGGTCCTCCTAGGTTCGATAAAACAACCTAGCTGGAAAGAGGGAGTTTTAACAAGAGACTCAGGCCGCGGCGCGCTCCTCGGCGCGAGCCTTCAGCGCCGCGAGGGTGTGCTCGATCGACCGGACGTTGTAGCCGGGCCGGTCGGCGCGGCCGGTGACGCGCGGCCCCATGAACTTCCGCACCACCCAGCTGCCGATCCGGTACCAGTTCTCGGTGACGACGCAGCCGCCCGCGGCCGGCGCCAGCACGTACTCCCACCGCGAAACCCGCGAGCCGAGCGGCGTGCGCACGTCGAAGGCGAACCGGCGGCCCGGCTCGAACGCGACCACCCGCACCCGCGTCCACCACTGCAGCTCGCCGTTGCGGTTGCGGCCGCGGAACCGCGCGCCGAGTGCGGGGCCGGTGCCGTCCAGCCAGCGCCCGCCGACGTTCTCCGGGCTGAGCTCGCCCATCCGCGGCAGGTCGGTGACCCACGACCACACCGTGCCCGGGGCGGCCGGGACGGTGACACTGCGCGAAATCGTCGGTTCCACGCCCCGACGGTGACAGCGGTTCCCGCGGCCCGGCAAGGCAATCCGGCGTTGTCCGCAGCCGAGAAGAGGCCGCCGGGGAAATCCGCCCGGCTCGGCTGGGTTGCAAAGTCCTGGATGTGGGTACTACGCGCGCGGAGGACTCCCACGACACGGAGGGTGCGGTGGTCAGCGTGATCCCGATCGAGGTGGTGGGGATGGCCGTCCCGGTGCCCGGCGAGGCGCCCCTGATGCTGCTCCGCGAGCCGGAAGGGGCCCGCCGCTGGCTGGCCATCATGATCGGCTACGGCGAAGCCGAAGCCCTGGTGCGGGCGCGCGAGCAGATCGCGCAGCCACGTCCGGGCACGATCGAGCTGCTCGGCGACGTTCTCGCCGCGTTCGGCCAGGGCGTCGCCGCGGTCGAGCTGACCGAGGTGCGGGACGGCATCTTCTACGCCGACCTCGTGCTCGCCTCGGGCACCCGCGTGTCGGCCCGCCCCAGCGACGCGGTCGCGCTCGGCCTGCGCCAGGGCGCGCCCATCCGCGTCGCCGAAGAGGTGCTCGACGTCGCGTCCGTGCAGCTCGAGGTCGAGCAGGAGACCGAAGGACCGGCCGCCGACGTGCTGGACACCGAGGCCGAGGTGGCCCGGTTCCGCGCCGAGCTCGACGGCCTGCGGCCGGAGGACTTCGGCGACCTGTGAAGAATCTTCTCCCGGACCGATGAATCCCGGCGGTGGTGCCGGTACACCCACCGCCACCGGCCGACGGGAGAACGATGCAGGACTTCGCGACGCGCACCGAGCCGCACCGGCGCGAGCTGCTCGCGCACTGCTACCGCATGCTCGGCTCGGTCCACGAAGCCGAGGACCTGGTGCAGGAGACGCTGGTGCGCGCCTGGAAGGCGTGGGCGGGCTACGACCCGGCCCGCGCGTCGGTGCGCACCTGGCTGTACCGGATCGCCACCAACGCCTGCCTCACCGCGCTGGAAGGGCGCGCCCGGCGGCCGCTGCCGTCCGGGCTCGGCGCGCCGAGCGGTGACCCGGGCGCGCCGCTGACGCCGTCGTTCGAGATCCCGTGGCTGCACCCGTTCCCGGACGTGCGCCTCGACGACCCGGGCCTGGCCCTGGCCCGCCGCGGCACGCTCCGGCTGGCGCTGCTGGCGGCGATGCAGACCCTGCCGCCGAAACAGCGTGCGGTGCTGATCCTGCGGGACGTCCTGGAGTTCAGCGCGGCGGAGGTGGCCGGCTTCCTGGACACGACCCCCGCCGCGGTCAACAGCGCCCTGCAACGCGCTCGCGCCGGGCTCGGCGGCCTGTCGGCGGAGGAGGTGCCCGAACCGGACGACCGCGCGGTGGAGGCGGTCCTGGACGCCTACGTCCGGGCGTTCGAACGGGCCGACGTCGCGGGCCTGGTCGAGCTGCTGACCGAGGACGTCGTGATGGAGATGCCGCCGGTGCCGCTGTGGTTCCGCGGCCCGGACGCCTACGGCCGGTTCCTCGAGCGCCTGTTCGCGATGCGCGGCCCGGACTGGCGGATGACCCACGCGAACGCGAACGGCCAGCCCGCGCTCGTCGCGTACTGCCGCGACGACGCCGGGGGGTACCGGCGGCACACCCTGCAGGTGTTCACCGTGCGCGGGGGACAGGTGGCGCACAACGTCGTGTTCGCCGACCCCGCCGTCCTGGCGCTGTTCGATCAGCCGGCGACGCGGGCCTCCGAAGGACGGCCGTAGCTCCCGCCGTCGTTGCTGCGCTGGAGCAGGCCGTCGTCGACCAGGTAGCGGCGCAGTGTCGCGTGGTCGTCGTGGACCATGGAGAGCTTTTCGCGGACGTCCTGCTCGGTGTAGAGGCGCCCCGGTTCGAAGCGCTCGGCGAGGGATTCGAGCAGCAGCTGCCGCCGCTTGCCCGAATGCGGGATCGAGACGAGCCGGCCGCGACGGAAGAGCGCGTCGAGCGGGTCGGCCGGGGCCTTGGTGAGCGCGTCGCGGAACACCCCGGGCACCGCGCGGTAGCGGCCGCCCTCCGCGGTGACCAGTCCCGCGTCGACGAGCCGCTTCGCGAGCTTGGCCGCGGCCGCATCGGCGGGGAGGCCGTCGTCGGCGGTGCAGACGCGGGCGAAGAACTGCAGGCGGGCGGGGTCCGCGAGGGCGGAGACCAGCGCTTCCGGTGAGGCCATGGTCTGCGACCGTACCCGCGCCCGCCCCGGCGGTGAACCGCTTTCCCGCACCGGGCGCACGCGGCCGCGGCGGTCCCAGTAGGTTGCTTTCGTGCCCCGTCCGCCGGTGACCGTGCCCGAGGCGGTGCTGCGCGTCTCGATCGTGGACCGGCTGTTCGCCCGCGCGGACGATGATCGGCCGCTGTTCACCCACCAGGACCACACACGCAACGCGGAGCACACCTGGACGTGGGCGGAGTTCGCCGCCCGGGTCCGCGTGGTGGCGGGCGAGCTGCGGCGGGTGACCGAGCCGGGGGAGCGCGTCGCGATCCTGGCCGGCCAGGAACTCGCCTACCCGCTGGCGTTCTTCGGTGCGCTGGCCGCCGGTCTCGTCGCCGTCCCGCTGATGGCGCCGTCGAGCCCGGCGCAGGCCGACCGGCTCGCCGGCGTCCTGGCCGACGCCGGCGCACGGGTGTGGCTGACGTCGGCGGCCGCGGCGGAGCGGCTGCCCGCCCACGACCCCGTCCTCGTGGCCGACGAGCTGGCCGGGCCCGGCGCCGATCCGGTGCCGGTGGCCCCGGAAAGCCCGGCGTACCTGCAGTACACGTCGGGCTCGACGCGCGAGCCGGCCGGCGCGGTGATCCCGCACCGTGCGATCGTCGCGGCCTGCTGGCAGGGCAGCCTCGCCTACGCCGTCGACGAGGGCACCACCTGCGCCGGCTGGATCCCGTTCTTCCACGACATGGGCCTGATCCAGCTGCTGTGCCTGCCCGTCTTCGGCGGCGGCCGGTCGGTGTTCATGGCCCCGGCCGAGTTCGTGCACCGGCCGATGCGGTGGCTGCGGCAGCTGGCGGCGTACCCGGCGGTGTTCACCGCCGCCCCGAACTTCGCCTACGACCTCGCCGCCGACGCCGACACCGGGGAGGAGCTCGACCTGTCGGACGTGCGGGTCGCGCTCAACGGCAGCGAACCCGTCCGGCCGCGCACGATCGAGCGCTTCCAGGAGGTGTTCGGGCCGCGCGGTTTCCGGCGCGAGGCGCAGCGGCCGTCGTACGGCCTGGCCGAAGCCACGGTGTATGTCGCGAGCGCGGGCGAGGACGGCCCGCGCAGTGCGGTGTTCGACCGCGAAACCCTGGCGCAGGGCCGGGCCGTCGAAACCGCGGGCGGGCAGGAGCTCGTCTCCGTCGGCCGCCCGGTCGGGCAGCTGGTCCGGATCGTCGAGGACGGCCGCGAACAGCCCGGCGGGCACGTCGGCGAGATCTGGGTGCACGGCCCGAACGTCGCCACCGGCTACTGGGGCCGCGGCGACGCGGCCGCGTTCGGCGGCGAGCTCGACGGGCTCGGCGGCTGGCTGCGCACCGGCGACCTCGGTGTCGTGCACCGCGGTGACCTGTACGTCACCGGCCGGCTCAAGGACCTCATCGTCGTCGACGGCCGCAACTTCCACCCCCAGGACATCGAGGCGGCGGCCGGGGAGGCCCACCCCGCGGTCCGCCGCGACCGCGTTGCCGCGTTCGGCGTCGCCGATTCCGGCGGCGAGGGCGCGGTGGTGGTGGCCGAGTGGGCCCGCGGTGCCGAGGCCGACGTCCGGGAGGTGACCCGCGCGGTGCTGCGCGCGGTGTCGCGGGAACACGGTCTCACGCTGCGCGCGGTACGTCTGGTCCCTTCCGGTGGCCTTCCGCGCACATCGAGCGGCAAGGTCGCCCGGTCGGCCGCCAAGGCACGTTATGGTGACTTCCGTGGGTGATCACCGCGCCGAGGTCACGAAGGTCGTCTGCGACACCTTCCGGCTCGACCCGGCTCTCGTCGAGCCCGACGCGCCCCTGGAGGAGCTGGGCATCGACTCGAAGGGGCGGATCAAGCTGCTGGCGGCGCTGGAGATCGAGTACGGCGTGACGATCGACCTGGACCGGCTCGACCGGTTCACCGACGTGGGATCCGTGGCTGAGGTGCTCGCGGAAACCCTGGGAACTCGCGGAACTTCAGGAGAGGCGCTGAGATGAGCGGCGGGGGGTACACCGCGACGACCGAGGCGTTGTCGACGGCGGCCAAGACCATCGGTGACCTGGCGGAACACCTGCTCGACGACAACCCGGACCTGCAGACGCCGCAGGTGACCGCGGAGAAGTTCGGCCGCGCGCACGGCGCGCACGCCACCAAGTACACCGCGGGCGCGCAGGCGTTGTGGGCCGCGGTCTCCGGCTACAGCAGCACCCTCGGCTCGTTCGGCACGAACCTGAAGACCGCCGGGACGAGCTACAGCACCAACGAAGACAACCAGGCCGGCGCGATCACGAACGCCGGAGGCTCGCTCTGATGGCCGAGAAGAAGAAGTGGTCCGACGTCAAGGCGATCCTGGACGACCCGAGCGTGCCGCCGGCGCAGAAGAGCGCGCTGATCAGCAGCTGGCTGCGGGAAAACCCGCCCCCGCCGCCGTTCCTGGCCGACCAGGAACCGGACGAGATCAAGCAGAAGCGCCAGGAAGCCGAGAAGTACGCGAACGCGTACAACGCCAACCCGTTCTTCGCCGGGCAGTCGGTCGACGAGGCCTACGACAAGGCCAAGAAGAGCGGTGACCAGAACAGCTACAACGAGGACCAGGAAAAGAAGGCCGTCGACGACGGCAAGAAGAAGCTCGACGACACGAAGCCGCCCGCGGCCGACAGCACCAGCGGCACCAAGACCTCCGACGAGATCTTCGACGCCGCCGCGCCCGCGCTGAAACTGTTCGAGACGTTCGGTTCCCTCCTGGCGAAGATCCCCGCCGACTGCCGCGGCAACACCCGCGCGCTCGACCTCGACAAGGACATCCGGGCGCCGTTCGACGAGCAGCGCGGGATCAGCTTCGCGGACTTCGTCGCCGACGCCGGGCACTTCAAGCACGGCGCGGAGACGGTGGACCGGACGCTGCAGGACACCGGCTCGCAGCTGGGCAGCCTGTACCAGAGCTGGAGCGGCGCGGGCGCGGACGCCGCGTCGGACACCTACAACGACAAGATCCAGCCGAAGGCGGCGAAGCTGTCCCAGACGCTCGGCAACGCGAGCGAGGCGACGCTGAACACCGCCACGACGGTGTTCCAGCTGTGCAAGGGCAAGGCCGACGCCGTCATCGGGATGTACACCGACCTGGTCGGCAAGGCCGACTACACGATGGCGCAGAAGGTCGTCGCCGTCGCCAACGGCGAGCACGGCAACGAGCAGGACCTGGCCCAGATCGCCGGCTGGATGGACCTCAACTTCGGCACGAACCTGGTCAAGACGCTCAACGACCAGGGCTGCTGCGACGGCGACGAGATCAAGAAGCACGGCCAGGACCTGGCCAAGCAGTGGGTGCAGAACCAGTTCAACCCCGACATGTGGGACCGGCTGTACCAGGGCTTCGCGAAGACCTGCAAGGACACGAAGGACCTGGTCGACCAGGCCTACGACGCGCTCGACAAGGTCATGGGCGGGATCCGGAACGAGTTCGAGGGCGTTTCGACGCCCGGCGGGCCGGAGACGACCGGAGGCACGGGCGGCGGCCCGGGTGGCACGGGCTCTGGTTCGGGCTCTGGTTCCGGTGCGACCGGTGGTCCGGGCGCGACGGGTGGCTCCGGCGGTGGTCCGGGTGGTTCCGGCAGCGGGTCGGGTTCGGGGGCGTCCGGCGGCGGTTCGGGCTCGGGCGGCGGTGGCGGCTCGGTGCCGCCGATTCCCGACACGACCTCGGGGTCCGGTGCGGCGGGCGGGGGCTCGGGAACCGGTGGTGGCTCCGGCGCCGACCTGCCGAGCGACGCCGGCTCCGGTTCCGGCGGTGGCTCGGGGACCGGCGGTGGTGGCTCGGTGCCGCCGATCCCGGACGGGTCCGCGGGCTCCGGGGACGGTTCCACGGGCGGTGGCTCGGGCGGCGGCTCCGGTTCTACGGGCGGCCAGGACGACCAGGCGGCCGCGGCGGAGGCGGCCAAGCAGCAGGCGGCACAGCAGGCCGAGGCGGCGAAGCAGAAGGCCGCCGACGCGCTCAAGGAGTTCAGCGGCCCGGGCATCCAGACGGACTCCGGCGCCGGCCTCGGCTCCTCCGGCGGCTCCGGTTCGGGTGCCCCGGGATCGGACAGCACGGCGCCGTCTTCCGTGCCCCCGCCGTCCGACACCGGTCAGGACTCGGCCGCGGCGGCGGCGGAGGCGGCCAAGAAGAAGGCTGCGGACGCGTTGAAGGAGTTCAGCGGTCCCGGCATTCAGACGGACTCCGGCGAGGGTGCCGGCAGCCTGGGTGGCGGCTCCGGTTCGGGTGGCGGTTCGGGCCCGGGTTCCGGCGACACCGGCCAGGACGCCGCCGCGGCGGCGGCCGAGGCGGCCAAGAAGAAGGCTGCGGACGCGTTGAAGGAGTTCAGCGGTCCCGGTATCCAGACGGACTCCGGCGGGGGAGCCGGCAGCCTGGGCGGCGGCTCCGGTTCGGGTGGCGACTCGGGCGCGGGTTCCGGCGACGACGGCAAGGGCGCGGCCGAGCAGGCCGCGGAGGACGCGAAGAAGAAGGCCGCGGATGCCCTGAAGGAGTTCAGCGGCCCCGGCATCGCCACCGACCCCGCCACCGGCGACGGCCTGCCCGGCGCGGACACCGACCACGACGGCAAGCCCGACAGCCTCCTCGGCGACGACGGCAAGCCCGGCGAGCACCACGGCGACGACGATCCCGACGTCCTCAAGGTCAAGCAGGGCGACAAGACCTTCGAGATGACCGAGCCGGACCACGACGGCAAGATGGACATCAAGGTCGGCGACGGAACCGGCGACCCGAAGGACTTCAAGCTCGACTGGTCCGCCGACGGCAAGCCCGGCGACGGTCCACAAGGGACGGACAAGGACACCTACTGCCCCGGCCCGGACGGCAAGATCCACATCAAGGACGGTGACCTCCAGATCACCGCCGAGCGGCCCGACGGCCCGGACGGGCCCACCGTCGTCACCGTCGACGACGGCAAGGGCACCCCGACGACCTACACCCTCGGCGAGGACGACAAGCCTTCGGGTGCCCTCGGCGACACCCCCGAGAAGAAGATCGACGACCTGCCCACCCACCGCGGCACCCTCGAGGACCTCAAGCCGCACGACGGCGGCGACCCGGGCGCACACCACGGCGCCGACTCCGGCTCGCACCACGGCGGCGGCGGCGCGCACCACGGCGGCCCGTCGGCGGCCGGGATCGGCGGCGGCTCGCACGGCGGGGCCGGCTTCTCGAGCGCGGGCTTCGACCCGGGCGGCGCGGGGCTGGGGGAGACGCCGATGTCCGGCGGCGCCCACACCGGTGCCGGGGCCGGGCAGCCGCAGCCCGCGCCCGCGTTCGCGGCGGCGGCCGGGGCCACCGGTGCGCCCGGCTCGTCGATGGCCGGGATGCCGGGGATGGGCGCCATGGGCGGTGCCCACGGCGGTGGCGGTGGCGGCGACACCGAACGCCGTCCCGCGTACCGGATCGAGGGCGCCGTCTTCGACAACCTCGGTGAACCCGGCCGCCGGATCATCGGCTCCCTCAACGACGACGAAGATCCGCCGTCCGCCCGGACCTGGTAGGAGGACCCGTGACCGACATCGCCGGGATGAAGGCCGAACTCGACGCCCTCGTCCGCGAACAGGCCGATCGCCGGACCCTGCGGGAACAGCAGGGCGAGGAGATCAAGGCCCGCTCGCAGGAGTACATGACCAAGCAGGTCCAGGCGGCCGAACGGTACGTGCAGCACGTCCGCGAAATGGCCCAGCGCAAGACGAAGTCGGGCTGGAGCACCGACCGCTCGCACGCCGGTCCGGCGTCGGCCTTCGACGCGGAGGAGTACCCCGGCCCGGCCGGTTTCGAGGCGGCGCCGTCCCCGCGGCCGGTGCGGGACGAGCCGCGGGCCGCCCGCCGTCCCCGTGCCGCCGCCGAAGAGGACGAGGACTTCAACAACCCCTGGTGAACCACAGGTCGACGGCGATCTCGGGCAGTGTCATGGTGAACGTCTCCGCCGGGGCCAGCCGCCGCCGCAGTTCCGCCTCGAATTCGGCCCGCCGCGCGCCGAACAGGTGCGGCGCCGAGCTCGACAGCGAGAACACCCCGGCGACGACGTCGTCGACCGTGCGGGTCACGACCCGGCCCGGCACCGCGAACCGCCGCGGGCCGTGGAAGCCCGCCGCGCGGTAGATCCCGGCCTCGCCGCCCGCCGTGCCCCCGGGCAGCCGGCTCTGTCCCGCGCGCCGCACCGGGCCCAGGTACTCGCGCACCAGCTCGGCGATCGCCGGGTGCACGGGCTCGAGCGTCGACGCGTGCACGTGGGCGCAGACCCCGTCCGGCGCCAGCATGCCGCGCACCGCGGCCGCGACCCGCGGCCGGTCGAACCAGTGGAACGACTGCGCGAAGGTGACCAGCCGGAACCGGCCCAGCCCGGCGGGCAGGTCCTCCGCCCGCCGGCGCACCCACCGGCAGTTCCCGGCGCCCGCCTCCGCCGCCAGCCGCGCCGCTTCGGCGAGCATGTCCCCGTCGGCGTCGAGCCCGGCGGCTTCCTCGAAGAAACCGGCCAGCGGCAGCGTCAGGGACCCGGGCCCGCAGCCGACGTCGAGCAGCCGCCCCGACCCGTCCAGCCCGAGTTCGGCGGCGAAGGCCGTGGCCAGCTCCGCGGGGTACGCCACCCGGCCGCGCGGGTAGTACTGCGCGCTGCCCGAATAGAGGGTCGGGTCCCATTCCCACGCGCCGGTCACGTCCCCAGCGTAGTTACGCAGGAGCCGAGCGGGGACCACCGGGTTCCCTGCCGGTCGCGAGCCCGGGTGAGCACGGCTCGCCGGGAGTTGAGCGGGCCCCACCCGGAAGAGTTCGGTGGGGCGTGTGAAACCCGGCGCGGCGGGGTACCCGGTCGCGTTCGTTCCGCCGCCGAATGAGCCCGGAGGTCTTCCGATGCCCGTGCGCACCGCCACCCCGCCCGCCACCGACGTCGTCGGTCTGGCCCTGGAAGTCCTTGCCGCGCAAGGGTTGAACCGCCCGGCGGCGAACGCCGCCCTGGTTTCGATGGCGAAGGAGAGAGGCGTGAGCGTGGCGCGCTGCGCCGCCCTGGTCGTCGCCGCCGTCGACGGGCGGGTGGGCTGATGGCCTTCACCGCGCGGGCCGGGAACGGGGACACCGCCTCGGTCGGCGGCGGTGTGCTGCTCGCCGTCGGGCTGGTCGTCGCCTTCTTCGGCTGGTGGTCGTGGTGGACCGTGGCCGGTCTCGCCGTGGCCGCCGCGGGTGCGCTCTGGCTCACCTTCGCGAACCGCGACGAGTAACCCGCCGGGGACGGGGAACGCTGCCTCCACCTGACGAACAGGAGGAGGCCGTCCATGGCGGAACACGACGAGGACGTCATCGAACTGCTGCAGCGGCAGCACCGCGAGATCCGTGAGCTGTTCGACGGGCTGGAGACCGCGGAAGGAGACCGGCGCCGGGACCTGTTCCACGACCTCGTGCGGCTGCTGGCGGTGCACGAGACGGCGGAGGAACTGGTCGTGCACCCGGAGATCCGCGACCTCGAACCGGCCGCCGCGCCGGTCGTCGACGCGCGGCTGGGCGAGGAGCACCGGGCCAAGGAACTGCTGACGAACCTGCAGAAGCTGGGCCCGGAGGCCGACGGGTTCGACACGCTGCTCGTCCAGCTGCGCGACGACGTGCTCGCGCACGCCGAGCACGAGGAACGGGAGGAGTTCCCGCTGCTGCGGGCGCACCGCCCGCCGGAGCGGCTGCGCGCGATGGCCGCGACCGCCAAGCTGGCCGAAGCGGTGGGGCCGACCCGCCCGCACCCCGGCGTCGAGAGCGCGAAGGCCAACCTGCTGCTGGGCCCGCCCGCGGCGATCATGGACCGGGCGCGCGACCTCATCCGCGGCGCGCTGGGAGGCCGAGGATGACCGAGCCCGGCGAGGACACCGACCCCGAGGAGTTCGCCGAGGAGGCGGGCACCGACCCGACCCCGCAGGAAGTCGCCGAATACGAGGAACTCGCGCGGAAGAACCCGCCCTGGTCGGCTCCGGACTGAGTGGGTACCCCCACGGCATGGCAGGAGCCCCGGCCCGCAAACTGCGGCGCTACCAGGAGATGCGCGACTTCGGCCGTACCGCGGAGCCGGCCGGCGGAGCGGCGGCCGGCCCGGACCGCCACCGGTTCGTGGTGCAGCGGCACCGGGCGCGCCGGCTGCACTACGACTTCCGCCTCGAGCTCGACGGCGTGCTGGTCAGCTGGGCGGTGCCGAAGGGACCCACGCTGGACCCGAAGGCCCGCCGGCTGGCCGTGCACGTCGAAGATCACCCGATCGAGTACGCCGACTTCGAAGGCGTGATCCCGCGCGGCGAGTACGGCGGCGGGGACGTCATCGTCTGGGACCGCGGCGTGTGGCGGCCGGTCGAGGCCGACCCGGCCCAGGCGATCGAGGCCGGGACGCTGCACTTCGACCTCGAGGGCGAGAAGCTGGCCGGGCGGTTCGTCCTGGTCCGCACCAGCCGCGGTGAGAAGGACCAGTGGTTCCTCCTGCACAAGCAGGACGAGCACGCCCAGCCCGGCTGGGACGCCGAAGACCACCCGCGGTCGGTGAAGAGCGGCCGCACCAACGACGAGGTCGCGGCCGCCCCCGACGCCCTGTGGCACGGCGACCGGCCCGCCGCCGAAGCCGAAGAATCCGTCGGCGGCTGGCCGGCGCCGACCGAAGACGAACTCGCGGCGCTCGACGCCCTGGGCGCCAAGGGCCGCTGGACGGTCGCGGGCCGCGAGCTGGCCCTGACCAACCTGGACAAGGTGCTCTTCCCGGCCGCCCGCGGCGGCCGGCCTGTCACCAAGAGGGACCTCATCCGCTACTACGTCACCGTCGCGCCGGCGATGCTGCCGTACCTGGCCGGCCGCCCGCTCAACACGCACCGGTTCCCGCAGGGCGTCACCGAGCCGGGCTTCTGGCAGAAGGAGGTCCCGCAGCACGCCCCGGACTGGCTGACCACCTGGCGCAACGAACGCGCCGATCCGGGGGAGAGCCAGCGGTACGTCGTCGCCGACAGCGTCGCCACCCTCGCGTGGCTGGCCAACTACGGCGCGCTGGAGCTGCACGCCTGGACCTCCCGCGCCGCCGACGTCGACCACCCGACGTGGGTGCTGTTCGACATCGACCCGGGCCCGGAGACGACGTTCGAGGAGGTCCTGGAGCTGGCGCGGCTGCACCGCACCGCACTGGAGCACTTCGGCCTGACCGGGCGGCCGAAGGTGACCGGCCAGCGCGGGATCCAGGTGTGGGTGCCGATCGCGCCGCGGTGCACGTTCGAGCAGACCCGCGCCTGGGCGGAGACGGTGTCCCGGACCATCGGCCGGGTGCTGCCCGACCTGGTCAGCTGGGCCTGGACGAAGGACAAGCGCCGCGGCCGGGCCCGGCTCGACTACACGCAGAACGTGCTCAACAAGACCCTCGTCGCGCCCTACAGCGTGCGTCCCCGGCCCGGCGCCCCGGTTTCGGTGCCGCTGGACTGGGACGAGCTGGACGACCCGGACCTCGCGCCGGACCGCTGGACGGTCCGGGACGTCCCGGACCGGCTGGCCGAGCGGGGCGACCCGTTCGCCGTCCTGCTGGGCCTGGAACAGAAACTGCCCGGCCTGTAGCTCTCAGGCCCGGACGGTCTCCAGCTGCCGGGGCTGCAGCCGGTCGAGCTCCGCGCGGGACAGGTGCGGGCGCCCGCCCGCGTGCTCGGTCGTCGCCGCGGCCGCCGCCACGGCCAGGCTCGCCGCCGTCTCCAGCGGCCGCCGCCGGGTCAGGGCCGCGGTGAGGGTGGCGACGAGCGCGTCGCCGGCGCCGGTGGGGTCGACGACCTCGGTCTCGACGTGCGGCACGAACCAGGTCCCCTCCGGCCCGGCGAACAGGTTCCCCTGCCCGGCCACTTCCAGCACGACCAGCGACGGCCCGCGCTGCCGGAGGTCCACGGCGGCGCGGGCGGCCGAAGCGACGTCGTCGACCGGCTGCCCGGTGAGGAGCTCGGCCTCCTGGCCGTCGGCACGCACGACGTCGGCGAGGGCGAGCAGGTCCGCGGTCAGCGTGTCGGCCTGCGGTGCCCCGTCCAGCACGACCCGGGTGCCCGCGGTGTGCGCCAGCCGCGCGGCGAGCAGGGCCACCGGGGCCGGCTGCTGCAGCTGCACGATCAGCGAGGCGGCGGCCGAAATGGGGGCGGACGCGGCGAAGACGTCGTTCTCGGTGAGCAGCGTCCCGTCCGGGACGTGCTCGAGGTACCGGCGCCGGCCCTCGTCGTCGACGACGTCGACCAGCAGCGCCGTCTCGGTGCCGGCGCGGCGGATCACGTACGAGGTGCCGATCCGGTCGGCCCGGGCCTGGGCGAGCAGCGCGTCCCCGGTGCGGTCCTGGCCGACGACGCCGACCAGTGACACCGACATCCCGAGCTGGCTCAGCGCCACGGCCTGGTTGGCGCCCTTCCCGCCGAGCAGCTCCTGCCGGTGCCGCACCGGCGCCGAAGAGTCCGCGTCGGGTGCGTCGGGGACTTCGATCACCAGGTCGCGGGCGATCTGCCCGGCGACGACGACTTCGCTGAAGGTCATCGGGTCCACCGGTGGGTCATGGCGCCTCCTCAGGTCACCGGAGGGCTACCCGGTCCCCAGCGGCGGGTAAACCGCTCGTTCGGGTCTGTGGTGGCCCCGCGCCGTCGTGAGCAGCCGTGCCGCGTGGGCGGCGACGGGAGTTCCCGCTGCCGAACGCTGCTGACCCCCGGCCGGGTGAGCCGGTTGCGCCGGACGGCGGACCCGGCCGTGTCCCGTGCGTGTCCGCTCCCACAAAGCCCCCCGCTGCCGACGGCGGGCCACCGCGTCTTGGGGTAAATCAAGAGGACCTGGAACCGGTGGAGGGTGCGGTGACCGAATCACTGATGAACGCGGCGGACCGCTGGAGACCGCTGACCGAGCTGCTGCAGGCCCTGCTCGAGCGGGTCGCCGGCGAGCTGCCCGGCTGCCTCGGCGCGGGCCTGACCGTCAGCCACGGCGGCCGGCCGCTGCAGGTGCTGGCCACCGCCGGGGTCGCCGAGCACCTGCTCCCCGCCCAGCTCCGCCACGGCGGCCCGGTCACCGTCGCGGACGCCACCGGTGAGCCGGTGACGGCGGACGAGCTCTTCGGCGACGAGCGCTGGCCCCGGTTGACCCGCGACGACGTGCCGGGCGCCGACGCGGTCCGCGGCGCTGTCGCGCTGCCCGGTTTCTGGGACGAGCACGGGGCTTTCGTGCTCTCGGCGACGCTGGACCGCCCGCCGGGCTCCACCACCCTGCCCGTCCTGCAGCGGTACGCGAAACTCACCGAAATGACCCTGGTGGTCGCCGAAACGGCCACCGCCGGCGACCCCGACCAGATGCTCGACCTGCTGGCCTCCCGCGCCGCCATCGAGCAGGCGAAAGGCGCCATCATGGCCGTCCGGCGGTGCCCGCCGGAGGAGGCGTGGCAGACGCTGCGCCGCGCCAGCCAGGAGTTCAACGTCAAGGTCCGCGAGCTGGCCATCGCCCTCGTCGAGTACCTCGGTGGCCACACGGCAACCCAGCCGGCGGGCACGCCGGCCATCCACCCCGGCGCCCAGGCCCGCCACGCCGCGGAGCGCCTCTGGAGCGCCTTCGCGGCCGTCTCGTCCTGAAGGAGGGCGTTTCCGCGCCGGGCGTTTGGGTACCAAGATCCCGTCCGTGATCACGTCACTGTGCCGCCGGCCCCGGCCGGCGCGGAAGGCCAACCGAACCCGTGTCCCCCACGTTCCCGGTCCCCACCCGGTCCGCGCCCTTGACGGCGCGCCGGACGGAGTACCGCCCCGGTCTCCTCGTGCTGACCTTCGCCGGCGAGATCGACGCGCTGACCCTGCCGATCCTCGAGCGTGAGCTGCGCGCCGCCCCACCGGGGACGACGGTGGTGAATCTGACGCAGGTGGCGTTCGTCGGCCTGGCCGGCGCCCGCGCGCTGGCGGCCGCCGCCGAGCGGGCCCGCGCCGACGGCGGGTGTTTCGGGGTGGTGGCGAACAGCCGCACGCTGGCGCGGCTGTTCCGCATCACCGGGCTGGCGGCGGTGGTGCCGATGTTCGCGTCGCTGTCGGACGCGTTGCGGGAGCTGCTTGCGGCCGGAGTCCAGGACCGCGCCTGCTGAGACCTCTCAGCGAGGGACCCAGCGGGTGATCAGCACGCCGGCATCCTTCCGGAGCTGGTCCTCGCCGTGGACCTGGACGGCGCGGGTGAGCCGGCGGGCGATTTCCGGCGGCAGCTCGCCGGCGTCGCGGCCGAGGTGGCGGGTGATCCGGGCGCGGCCGAACGCCTCCCCGGCCCGGTTCGTCGTCTCGGCCACCCCCCGGGAGTACAGCGCCAGCAGGTCGCCGGGTTCGAGCCGCACCTCGGCAGCCGGGCAACGCCCGACGGCGGCGAACCGCGTCGTGGCGGGATCCGCCGCGGGGAGCGCCTCGCCGTCGCGGACGATCAGGGGTGCGGGCCCCCCGGCGCCGAGGAAGCGCAGGAGACCGGTGTTCAGGTCCAGCTCGGCGACCACCCCGTGCACGGCCGGGGCGCCGGGCAGCTCGTCGAGCCCGGCGGCGACCGCGGCGAACTGCTCGCCGAGGGACGCGCCGCCGTGGCGGGCGGCCCGGTAGGCGGAAAGGGCGGTCACGACCGCGATGTCCGCGCCGCCGGTCCGCACGCCGGCGTCGAACAGGGCCAGCTGCACGCGGTCCTCGGAAAGGGCGTAGTCGAACACCGTGCCGCAGAGTTCGTACGCCGGCTGGACGCTCGCGCCGACGACGACGCTTTCCGTGGCCGCGGTGAGCGGCGGCAGACTTTGCCACAGCAGCTCGGCGGGGGAGCCGCGGCGCCGGTGGCGGCGCCGGCTGTCCAGGCCGTCGCCGTACTGGGTCGTGGCCGTGACGAGGTGCCCGAGCAGCGTCGCCAGCCAGCGGCACTGCTCCCGCAGCACCGGGTCGTCGGGGTCGGCGCCGTCCGGGACGATTTCCAGCACCCCGAGCCGTTCGACGCCGTCGAGCAGGATCGTCCACAGCGTGCCGTCCCGGGTGACGGTGGTGCCGGCCCGGCGGAACACGTCCCCGCCGACGGTGGTTTCGATGTCGAGCGGGGCGCCGCCGGGACGCAGCGGCACGAGCGTGCGCTGGTCGTAGTCGGCCAGGTAGACGCCGATGGTCAGGTCGAGTGCACGGCCTGCCTCGGCGACCACCGCCGGCAGCCGCTCGGGCGGGGCGCGGTGCGCGCCGTCGAGCAGGTCGACCAGGGCCTTCAGCGGGCCGTGCAACGGTTTCACGTCGCGGACCGAGTGGCTGTAGGGCGCGCGGGCGGGCCCGCATTCGTCGAGCCACTCGTTGACGGCGTGGGCGAGCATGTCGCGGTCGACGCGGGGCAGCGTGGTGAGCCCGTTCAGGTAGGCGTCCAGCTCGATCAGGCTCAGGCTGCCGCCGAGCGCGAAGTACCGCATCCACAGCTGTTCCAGCGTGAGGTCGCTGCGGGTGAAGCAGGCCGCGATCCGCCGCCGCTGTTCCTCCTCGGGCAGGAAACGCATCCGCTCAGCCTTCCCGCGCCGGGGTGACGAGCTGCGCGGCGGCCTCGGCCGGGCTGCCACCGCCAGCGCGAGCCAGCGCGAGCAGGCGGTCGAACGCGGCGTCCTCGTCGAGCCCGTCGCGGCCCATGAGGAAGCCTTTCGCCATGGTGATCAGGTCACGGTCGCGCAAGGTTTCCTTGAACCGCTCGCTGAACCGCTCGGCCCGCTCGGCGGCCTGCGCGTTGGCGACCAGCACGGCGGCGCGCTCGCTGAACTGCACCAGCGTCCGCTCGTCGGCGGCCCCGAAGGCGCGGGGAACGGTCGCGTAGAGCTTGATCGCACCGTGACAGCCGTCGCCGGTGACCATCGGCGCGGTGATGACCGACCGCAATCCCGACCCGGCCACGGCCGCACACCACCGCGTCCACCGCCGTTCGGCGGCGACGTCGTCGATCCGCTGCGGCGAACACTCCCGCAACGCGGCCATGCACGGCCCTTCGCCGAGCTCGTACTGCAGCGTGTCGGCCTCGCGCACGAGCGGGCCGGACGCACTGGTGGTGACGAACTCCCCGGTGCCGTCGATCAGCGTCACCCCGACCCCGTCCGCGGCGGTGACGGTCACGCCCGCGAGCGAAACGATCAGCTCCAGCACCGATTCGACGGTTTCCCGCGACAGCAGCAGCCCCGACATCCGGGCGGCGACGGCTGCCAGCTCACCGTCCAGCGGCAGCCTGCCCGGCGCGGCCTCATCCGAAGACATGCGTGCTGATTACCTACCCGGAGCGCCCGGCAAACCTGCCGCGGTCAGCTCCGGCCCGACGCGGGCCAGGCGAAGCGCTGCACGACGGGCAACCAGAAGAGCAGCCCGGCCATGGGCAGGTCCAGCAGGCCCTCGCCGGCCGAGAGGAAGGCGGCCACCCGCCGCGCCTCGGGCGAGCCCGGCGCGGCCGCGACGGCCCGGCGCAACCAATCGCTGAGGGCGACCTCGCCGTCCGGCGCACCGGTGTCGAAGGCACGGGGGACCAGGGTGGGCAGGCCGACTGCCAGCGCCGTCAGCGGCAGCAACCCGGCCAGGTCCCCGGCGCGGAGGTCCACGTCGGCCAGCACGCGGGCCTTGCAGATCCGGTACACGTTGACGAACCGCTTCGCGATCCGCGGCGACGAGCCGACCAGGGGTGCCACCTGGCGGAGCACCGCCAGCTCGGCGTCGTCGAGCTGCAGCGCGGCGGCTTGGCTCGCCGTGTCGGGCCCTTCCGGGGCTTCCCGTTCACCGCCGGCCTGCCGGACCGGCGCTTCTGCGGAGCCGGTCTGTTCGGGGATTCCCGGAGCCGGGCTCGCCCCGGGAGAGCTCCGGTCCGCCACCGGGCTGCCGCTGACCGCGACGTGGTGCAGCAGGCCGGCACACGCCTCCGGCGTCATGGCGGGGAGGTGGTAGGTCAGCTGGAAGATCTTGTCGAGGTAGTCGACCGGCGTGGCGGGGGCCAGGCCGGACTCCGCGGTCTCGATGAGGAGCGGCTGCCGCTGCCGGATCGACCGGACCAGCCACCGGACGTCGACGCCCACGACCACGACGAACAGCGGGAGCGCGAGCAGCAGGTGGACCGCTTCCAGCACGCGGACGACGACCTCGGGCGCGCACCGGTCCAGATCGTCGACGTACAGGACGATCCGGTCGACCTGGCCGTCTTGGCCATCCTGGTCGTCCTGGTCTGCCGGCGACGCCGCGGCCTGCAGGTGCCGGTCGAGGTCCTGCAGGTCCCGGTGCGCCAGCGCCACGACTCCGAGGTACTGGCCGTAGTCGGCGCTGCCGGCCCGCTCCGAGAGGTACCGCTCCAGCAGGCGGGGCCCGGTCAGCTGGCTGAGCTCCGCGTTGGCCGCCGCCTCGGCCGCTTCGGCTTCGGCGAGGAGCCGGTGCGCGGTCGCCAGCCTGGTTTCGGATTCGGCCAGGCGTTGCTGGGCGAGCGCGTGGTCGACCCGGTGTTGCGCCTCGATGGCGGCCAGCCGCTCGTCGATCTGCCGCTGGACGGCTTCGGCCGGCCCGAGCAGCCGGCGCGCCAGGCCCGCCTGGCGGATCAGCCAGCCGGCCGCGCCACCGGCGAGGGCGGCGAGCTGACCGGCCGCGGCCACCATCGGCGCCAGCCAGCTGTGGCTGCTCTCGATGACCGAGCCCAGCACCAGGCCGGCCGCCGACACGACCAGCCCCACGACCAGGCCGAGCACGAGCGGCGACTTCCACACGGGCCCGGTCGTCGCGAGCAGCCGCCCGCGCCGCACGGTGGCGCGCACCTCGTCCACGGCGTGGGCGACCTCCCGCGCGCTCTCGCCGACCGCGGGCAACCCGAGTTCCGTGGCGGCGTCGTTCAGCTTCTGCCGCAACCCGGCATCCACGGTCACCGCGGCCCAGACGTCCCGCCCGGTGACCTTGGCCGCGCTCTTGGTCGCCTCTTGGTACCGCTGTTCGACCCCGGCGAGATCGGTCTTGGCCTCCCGCGCCGCCTGCTCGGCGGCGGCGACGTGACCGGCCGCTTCGGCGGTGACCTGCTGGATCCCCGCCAGGTCGGCCAGCGCCCGGTCGAGCGCCTGCCCGGGGTGCGGGCCGCGGTCGCCCTGCAGGGAGTGGAAGATCTCGTGCACGAGGCTGGCCCACAGGTTCGCGTCGGCGTAGTGCCAGGCGTTGAACCAGACGCTGCGCACGTGCCGCCCGAATTCCGGTGTCCCGGACCCGGTGAGGCGGTCGATTTCCCGTTCGAGGGAGCGCATGAGGAACGTTTTGCCGCTGCCCCATTCGCCGAACATGCCCACGGCCAGGGGTGGTTTCAGGGCGGTGGAGGCGATGAGCACGGCGAGGGCGCTGGCGTCCTGGCGGACGCCGAGGAGGTCCCGGCCACGGGTGAACTCGCCATCGAAGGAAGGCACGAACCAGCGGGGCAGCATCGGCGGCGGCAGCGCTGAGATCTGGTAGGCGGCATTGCGGACCGGGGAGAGACTCCCGGCACTGTAGACGCTACCGGCTATCGGCGTTGGCATGTTGGGGGCGGTCAGCCGCTCGTGAACTTCGTGCCTGAGGATGTCGAGCGAGAGCAGCTCAGGGCCGGCGGGGATGCCCTCCACGATGACATCGAGAAGCGCTTGCGTGAAGGCTGTGTGGTGCGTCCCCACTGAAGCCATCGCAGCGCTGTCGGATTCCGCCGATGCCCAGAAGAACATATTCGGGATCATCGTCATGTCAACCCGCTCACGGACCATCGCGTCGATGCCTCGCCCGTCGAACCTGCAGTCGAGGATCAAGACCCGATTGCGAGCCGGGCTGTCGAGGAACAGCTTCCTGAGCAACGAGACCGGAAGGCCGGTGTGCCCGATCCTGTCAGGGCTCGTCGTGGTCAGGCCGAGGTACAGCTGGCCATCGGGCCCCACCAGCCCGCGGCCCACGTAGTAGATGAGGAGCATGTCGTCGGCATCGTCGACATCCCGGAGCCAAGGATCCACCGATGCCATGTCGGCCGGGTTGGCCAATGCCACGCACCTTGACGGTGACAACCCGCCGAGGCGGGGATCGGTCAGCACGTGCCGCAGATCCTCTACGTTCGCCGACGCAGCGGGGATGTCCTCGAACCGTTCCGACGCATAGCGCCCGACGCCGATCAGCAAGGCCGACGAACGTTCGGGGTCCGGGAGTCTCATCCCCTCCAAGTCGCCGCCCACCGCCCTCTCATTACGGACATGGATCCGCTCCGAACGGGGTACCCGAGGTCCCTTCGCGCCCGAGCGGGAGGAGCAGACATGGAACGGCCCGACCCCACCGCGACGGCTTCGCCGTTGTTCGACGAGGTCACCGGGGCTCTCGAAGCCCTCTCCGCGGTGCTGCGCGAGGAGGACGACTTCCGGATCCTGCTCCAGCACATCTGCCTGCAGGTGCGGCACGCCGTGCCCGGGGTCGACGAGGCCTCCGTCACCCTGGTGACCGGGGAGACGCCGCACACGGCGACCGCCACCAGCAGCGTCATCACCGAGCTCGACGGTGACCAGTACCGGATCGGGGACGGGCCCTGCCTCGCGGCGATGCGGGGCGGCAAGATCGTCCGCACCACGGTGGCCGACGCGCTCGAGCTGTGGCCCGAGTTCGGCCGCGGGGCGCGGGAGGCCGGGTTCGGGAGCTTCCTCGCCGCGCCGCTGGTCGCCGACGCGGAGTTCTCCGGAGCCGTCAACTGCTATGGGCGGCACGACGACGGCTTCGAGGAGGTCGAAGCCCAGCTGCTCGAGCTCTACACCGCCGCGGTCGAAGCGATCCTCCGCGTCTACCACCGGTACCTGCGGGCGCGGGACACCGCCGAGCACCTCCGGGCGGCGCTGACCTCGCGGGCGGTCATCGACCAGGCCAAGGGCATGCTGATGGCCATCCGCCAGGTCGGCGCCGACGACGCCTTCGCGCTGCTCGTCGAGCAGTCGCAGCGGGAGAACACGAAGCTGCGGGAGGTCGCCGAGAAGTTCGTCGAACGAGTCGTCTCGGGGCACCTGCCGCCGCGGTAACGTGGGGCCGTGGCGGGGAGCCGGATCACGGTGCAGGTCGGCGAGCGGCAGCTGACGCTCTCGAACCTCGAGAAGGTGCTCTACCCGCGGCACGGTTTCACCAAGGGCGAGGTGCTCGACTACTACACGCGGATCGCGCCGGTGCTGCTCCCGCACATCCGCGACCGGGCGATGACCTTCGTGCGCTTCCCGGACGGCGTCGGCGGTGGCTCGTTCTTCGAGAAGGACGTCTCGCGGCACGCCCCGGACTGGGTCCGCACCGCGCGGCTGGCCGTCGGCGGCCGGGGCCAGGACCCCGAGATCGTCGCCTACCCCTTGATCGACGGCCTGCCCGAGCTCGTGTGGGCGGCGAACCTGGCCGCGCTCGAGCTGCACGTCCACCAGTGGACCGTCGGGCCCGGCGACGAGCGCCGCACCCCGGACCGGCTCGTGTTCGACCTCGACCCGGGGCCCGGCGCGACGGTGGTCGACTGCGCCCGGGTCGCCGAGCGGCTCTTCGACGTGCTCACCGGGGACGGGTTCACCCCGGTCGCGAAGACGAGCGGCGCCAAGGGCATGCAGCTGTACGCGGGCGTGGTGACCACCGACGGCGGCGAGCCGTCGCGCTACGCGAAAGTGCTGGCCGAGCGGCTCGCCGCGGAGACACCGGACCTCGTCGTGGCGCGGATGACGAAGAACCTGCGCCCGGGCAAGGTGTTCATCGACTGGAGCCAGAACAACCCGTACAAGACCACGGTGGCGCCGTACTCACTGCGCGGGCGCGACGAGCCGACCGTGTCGACTCCGGTCACGTGGGACGAGGTCCGCGCCTGCCGGCACGTCACGCACCTGCGATTCACCGCCGGCGAGGTTTTGCGGCGCGTCGAGGACCTCGGAGATCTTTTCGCCGATCTGGAACGCACCCGGGTGCCGATTCCGGCGATCGGCTGAACTTCGGAAAGCGCCATTCCGCCCGCCGCGGCTGAGGTTTCGCCGGAATTGACCGGAAAACGGCGTCACCTGCGCATTTGATCGTCCACATCGGACCGTTGCACGTGCAGACGGCCGTGTGGCTGCACGGACTCGCCTGGCCGACATCCGGCGGTGGGACGAAGTCGGTGGAGTCGGTACGGTCGACGCACGAACCGCGGCGTCCGCCGTGGTGGTGAAAAGACAATGACACGGCGGCCGTCGCCGTTCTTGTCGAATGAGGCGAAGGGAAACAGGTGTCCGCCCTGATCGACACCGATCTCGAATTCTGGTTCCAGCGTGGGCTGCGCGCGTATCTGGGTGAAGTGGCGCGTGCGCTCGGCTTCGGCTTCGAGTCGTGCACCGTGGACGTCGACGTCCCGGTCTCGGCGTACGTGGCGGTGGACTGGCGCCTGCGGCGGTTCCCCGAGCGCGACGTGGCCCTGCTCTGGGACGAGGTGCACGGCTGGGCGGTCGCGGTCGAGGCGGCGTGCGGCGAGGAGATGATCGTGCTCGCCTACCTCGGCGGCGCGGACATCCTGCCCCCGGCGCAGGAGGTCGTGCGGTTCCTGACCGCGTTGCGGGCCGGCGCCGTGGACCCGCACGAGCCGGGCTCGCCGGTGCTGCGCCGTCCCGGCCGCCACCAGGAACTCCTGCCGCTGCTGCCGGCCCGCTGATCCACAGTGGACGAAGCGGTGCCGCGCCGGCCCGGCGCGGCACCGCGGTCTCCGTCACCCGGCGAAGCTCACCAGGGTGATCGACGGGCGCAGGTCCCGCAGCCCCGGCAGGTCCGCGACCCGCCGCAGGACGCCCGGCCGCCAGGCCCCGCGCCCGGGCGGCGGCTGCCGGTCTTCGACGGCGGCAACGCCGGGGATCCGCCCCAGCACCCGCGCGGCCTCGGAGACGGTCAGGCCGAACGGCATCGGCGGTACGGTGTAGCGCGCGGACAGGCGCAGGCCGGAATTGTCGGTGCCTTCGGGTAGCGTGGAAGACGGGGGGCGCCCCCGCGGCCCGCTCCGCAGCGTCCGCCGGCTGAGCCACGGCGGGATCGCGTCGAAGAACAGCTGCCCGCCCGGGAACCGCGCCGCGCAGTCGGCGATCAGGGCGAGCACGTCGTCGCGTTCGAGGTACATGAACAGCCCCTCGGCCGAGATGAACACGCCCCGCGCCGGATCGGGCCGGTCCAGCCAGCCGCGGTCCAGCGCCGAGCCCGGGATCGACGTCATCCGCGGCTCCGCCGGGAGCAGGCGGCGGCGCAGGTCGATCACCGGTGGCAGGTCCACCGAAAGCCAGTCGACATCGGGCCGGCCCAGGCGCCAGTAGGTGGTCTGCAGGCCTTCGCCGAGGGCGACGACGGTCGCGGCCGGGTGCCGCTCCAGGTAGGCGCGGAGGGCGACGTCCAGCGCGGCCGCGCGCAGCGGGTGGATCTGGCCCGGCTTGCCGAACCGCGCGTAGTCGTAGGAGATCCGCTGCTGGAGGCGCTCGGCCAGCGGGTCGGTGAACGCCGAGCCGGGGTGCCGCGACTCCTCGGCGCGGTTGCGCAGCGTCCACAGGCAGGTGGCCGCGACCCCCTCCAACGCGGCGCCGTCGACGGTCGGCCCGGTCATGCGGCGAACGAGGTCAGGAGGAACGCGAGGATGTCCGCCCGCGCCGCCTCGGCCTGCGGTGTCACGCCCGGCAGGCTGAGGAACGCGTGCCCCGCGCCGGGGTACTCGGCGAGCCGCACCGGGGTGCCCGCCGCGGCGAGCCGCTCGGCGTAGCGACGGCCGTGGTCGGCCAGCGGATCGTGGGTCGGCACCACCACCAGCGTCGGGGCCAGCCCGCCCAGGTCGTCGGCGTGCAGCGGGGAGAGGGCCCGCGTCCCGGTGCCGGCGAGCCGCTGGATCAGGCGCAGCACCGGCACGCCGAGCGTGGGGGTACTGGCGTGCTCGGCGACCGAACCGTGGTCGAGCATCGTCGCGGACACGTCGGTCGCGGGGTTGACCAGCACCTGCGCCCGCAGGGACACTCCGGCGTCCCGGGCCCGGATCGCGGCCAGCGCGCCGATCAGCCCGCCGCAGCTTTCGCCGAAGACGGCGGCCCGCGCCGGGTCGATGCCCGAGGCCCCGGCGTCGCGCACGAGGTGGCGCAGCGCGTCCCAGCCGTCGTCGACGGCGTCCGCGAGCGGCTGGTCCGGCGCGACGAGCCGGTGCTCGACCGAGACGACGACCGCGGGCAGCCGCACGGCGAGGTGGCCGTTGACCCAGTCGCTCTGCGCCGCCGTCCCCACGAACCCGCCGCCGTGCACGTGGACCACCAGCGGCAGCGTCCTGTCCCGTTTCGCCGGCCGGTACACCCGGACCGGCAGGTCGCGGCCGGGCAGCGCCAGTTCGCGCCATTCGATCACGGCGTCCGGATCCGGTTCCCCGGTGAACGCCCGGGCGGCGGCGGACGCCCGGAAGCGGTTCTCGGCCTCGCGGTAGGCGATCAGCTCGCCGGCCGTCATGGCGAGCCAGTCCGGTTCCGGCGGTCGGGTTTCCTGGATCATGAGTCGGCTCCCTGGTTTCGAAACCTGAGGTATCGAAACCTACGGTAGCGAATACCGGTAGGGTGGCGCCATGCCTTCCGCCGCAGCCCGGCCGCCGGGCCGTCCCCGCGCCGGGGTCGACGCCCAGGTGTTCGCCGCGACGCTGCGGACGGTCCACGAGCTCGGCTACGCGCGGGCCACCGTGGAGCGCATCGCCGCGGCGGCCGGCGTCGCCAAGACGACGATCTACCGGCGCTGGCCGTCCAAGGGCGAGCTGATCGTCGACGTCCTGCTGGCCGCGTTCGGCCCGGCGCCGCTGGTGGGCGGGAGCCGGGCGGAGATCCTGGCGTCGGTCATCCGCTGGGGCGCGGCGAAGATCGCCGAACCCGGGGTGGGCGACGCGTTCGCCGGCGTGTTCAGCGACGCCGTCAGCGATCCGGCCCTGCGCGTGGTGCTGTCCTCGCGGCTGCAGGACCCGTACCGGCTCGCCCTCCAGGACGCGCTCGGCGAGCCGGAGCAGCGGGTGCTGTTCTTCGTCGACGTCGTCGTCGGCTCCCTGCTGCACCGGATGGGCATGACCGGCGAGCCGATGGCCGACGCCGACGTCACCGCCCTGGTCGAGATGGTGGTGGCGCACTTCGCGGCCGAGTGACGGGCGTCACGGGCGGGGCTGTCACATCGGCGCGGACCGCGGAGTCGTGGGGGTGACGGGCTCGGCAAAGGGGCCCGCGAAGCCCGAGGAGTTCCGATGTCCACCGCTTACCTGATCGTCACCGTCGCCGCCGCGGCCTGGGTCGGTTTTTCGGCCGTCTCGATGCTGACCCGCGCGAAGTGGGTCGTCGAGCCGATCACCGAATACGGTGTGCCGGAACGGTTCTGGGCGTGGCTCGGCACGGCGAAGGCGGCCGGCGCGGCAGGGCTGCTGGCTGGGCTGTTCTGGCCGCCGATCGGCATTGCCGCGGCGATCGGCCTGGTGCTGTACTTCACCGGCGCCCTGATCACCGTGGCCCGGGCGCGGTCGTACGGGCACCTGGTGTTCCCGGCGCTCTACCTGGCGCCGGTGGTCGCTTCGCTGCTTCTGCTGCCGTGACCGGCGAGCCAGGTGAGGGCGTCCGCGGCGTGGCGCAGCACGGACAGGTGCCCGTCGCCGGGGGAGGGCCGGTACTCGGCGTCCGGGCACCGCCCGGCGAGCCACGCGCTGTGCGCGGCGGGGATCATCCGGTCCTCTTCGCCGTGCACCAGCAGGACGGGCGCGCTGATCGACGCGGGATCGCCGCCCCACGGCGTCACGTAGGCGAGGTCGTCGTCGATCAGCCCGCCGGGCCCGTCCGCGAGCGCCGCGCGGACGACCTCGTCCAGCCACGACCACGATCCCTTCAGCGCGGCGAAGTCGGCGGCGGTGAAGACATCGGGATCGAATTCGGCGGCGGCTTCGTGCTTTTCCTTGGCCACCCGCCCGTCCGCGGCGGCGCGCAGGGAGGCGGCACTCGCCGCGGCCATGCCGCCGAACCAGTCGAGCCCGGGCGCGTCGAAGGGCGCCACCGCGGCCAGCCCCGCGGCGGCGAGCACCCGGTCCGGCAGCAGCGCGGCACAGGCCAGGGCGTGCGAACTCCCGCCGGAGTGCCCGAGCACGGCGAACCGCCCGATGCCGAGCGCGTCGGCCACGGCGGCCACCCACCCGGCGACGTCCCCGACGGTCCGCCCCGGCACCGGCGTGGAGGTGCGGTAGCCGGGCCGGTCGAAGGACACGAACCGCACGCCGAGCTCCCGGGCGAGCGGCAGCAGGGGCCCGGGCGGGGCGCCGGTGTTGGGCGTGCCGTGGTGCCAGAAGACGGTGACCCGGGCGGGGCCGGTGTCGTACACGTGCAGGGAACGCCCGTCCGGCAGGACCACGTCCGTCTCCGTGACCACTACCGCGCCAGCCGTTCCGCCAGCCAGGCCAGGGAAAGCGGGTAGCGGTAGTCGATCCCGCCGTGCCCGGCGTCGAACAGTTCGAAGCGGACGCGGTCGTCCGGCAGGCCCGCCGCCGCCACTTCCGCCCGGAACGCCTCCGCGCCGAGGTCGAGGAACCACTCGTCGCTCGTGCCCGCGTCGATCCACACCGCGTGCAGCGAGCGGACCGCGTCGGTGTGGCGGGCCACCATCCGGACCGGATCCCAGTCGAGCCAGCGCTGCCACTGCTCCGGCCGCAGGGCCCCGGTCAGCGGGTCGAACGGCAGCTCCGGCGTCCCGTCCTCGCGGGCCGAGAAGCACGCCGCGACGCCGAGCAGCATCAGCAGCGTCGAGTCCTCGGGCTTGGTGAACGCCGGACGGCTGCGGAAGTCCGCCCACCACGCCTGGATGTCCTGGTCGTACTCGCGCAGCGCGCGGACCGCCTTGCCGAAGTCGGGGACGTAGCACAGTTCGTAGAGCGAGTCGCCCGCGTGCGTCGCCAGCGCGCCGAACAGGTCCGGGCGCAGCATCGGCGTGATCATCGCGCCGAACCCGCCCGAGGACTTGCCGGCGATCGCGCGGGACGCCGGCGCGGGCAGTGTCCGGTAGCGCTCGTCGACCCACGGCACGATCTCGTCGCACAGGTACGAGTGGTAGCGGCCGGTGCCCGGCGAATCGACGAACTGCGAGCCGCCGTAGGCGGTCCACGCGTCGACGTACACCACCACGCACCCCGGCGCGCCGCCGGCGAAGACGGCGTCGGCCGTCTCCACGAACGGCTGCCGGAACGGGGTCCGGTTGGCCCACATCGTCAGGTGCCCGGTGTAGCCCTGGATGACGTACACCGCCGGGTACCGCTCGTCGCCGTCGTCGTACCCCGGCGGGACGTACACCCAGAGCGGCCGGTCGTGGGGATCGCCGAGCGGATTGCCGCGCAGCAGCGTGGAGGACACCGTGTGCCGGTCGAGCCGGCCGGCGAGTTCGCCGTCCCAGGGCAGCATGCGGCCAGTCAACCACGATCCACCCGCTTGCCGTTGCTAAGCATTACCTCTTTTCCGCGCGTAGCGTTGAGCCGTTTCGGGAGATGCGGGGAAGACCATGAAACGTCCAGGACCGTTGTTCACCTTGCTCGCCGGTGTGGTGCTCGCCGGCGGGATCGGCGTCGCCGACGTGGCCTCCGGGACCGGCGCGCCGGTCGCCGGGAACGCGAGCGCGGTCGGCGCCGCGAGCACCACCGCGCCCACCTCGCCACCCCGGACGACGGCGGAGCCGCCGAAACCCGCGGTGCCCGCGCGGGCCGACTTCGCCGGGCGCGTGACCGGCGGCGGCGCGTCGATCGCAGTGTCGGCGCGCGACGGCCACGCCATCGCCTACCTCTGCGACGGCAAGAAGGTCGAAGCCTGGCTCCAGGGCGTGACCGTCGACGGGAACCTCAACCTCAGGGGCGCCCCGAACGCGAGCCTGACGGGCAGTTTCGACACGGCTTCGGCCACCGGGTCCGTGACGGCGGCCGGCAAGACCTACCGGTTCACCGTGCCGGTGGCGAAGAAACCCGCGGGCCTCTACCGGGCGGCGCCGAAGGTGAAGGGCAAGCCCGCGAAGGCGGGCTGGATCGTGCAGTCCGACGGCAGCCAGGTCGGCCTCCTCACGACGGAAGACGGCCCGGCGGCCGCCCCGGCGCTCGACCCGGCCGCCGGCACCGCGACCGTCGACGGCATCCCGGTGACGGCCGAGTCGATCAGCGGCGTGGCCGGGACGGGGGAATTCTGATGACCGCCCCGGCAGCGGGCCGCCGCACCGCGGTCGCGCTCGTAGTGCCGCTGGTGGCCGGCGCCGCCGTCTCGGTGGCGCTCGGGGTCTACGGCGGCCTGCACCCGCCGACCGGCGTCGCGGTGAACATCGCCGGCTTCTCGAGTCCGCAGTCGGTGAAGGCGTGGCTCGCCACGGTCGTCGTCGTGCTCGCCCTCGTCCAGCTCGTCTCGGCGCTGGCGATGTACGGCAAGCTCGGCCGCTCACCCGCGTGGGCCGGGCCGGTGCACCGCTGGTCGGGCCGGCTGGCCTTCCTCGCGTCGATCCCGGTCGCGATGCACTGCCTCTACGCGCTCGGGTTCCAGGCGTTCGACCTGCGCGTCCTCCTGCACTCCCTGCTCGGCTGCTTCTTCTACGGCGTGTTCGTGGCGAAGATGCTCCTGCTGCGCAAGGACGGCGCGCCCGGGTGGTCGCTCCCGCTGCTCGGCGGCCTGGTCTTCACCGCGCTGGTCGGGCTGTGGCTGAGCGCGTCGCTGTGGTTCTTCACCCGGTCCGGTCTGACCTTCTAGCCGCGGAGGACGAAAAAGTGCGCAACGACGACGTGGACCCGGCGCTGACCCGCCGGACGGCGCTGGCGGTCCTCGGCGGCGGGCTGGCGGCCGGCTGCAGCACCTACAGCGGCGGTGCGGGCGGCACGCCGTCGTCCGCGGCTCCCGGCGGCACCGAACTCGGCGCCACCGGTGACGTCCCGGTCGGCGGCGGCAAGGTGTTCGCGGACAAGCAGGTGGTGGTGACCCAGCCGGTGGCGGGGACCTTCGCGGCCTTCTCGGCGATCTGTACCCACCAGGGCTGCACGGTCGGCACCGTCGCCGGCGGCACCATCGATTGTCCCTGCCACGGCAGCAAGTTCAAGATCGCCGACGGTGCGGTGGCCAACGGCCCGGCGTCGAAGCCGCTGGAGAAGAAGGCGATCACGGTCGCCGGCGGCAAGATCACCCTGACCTAGGCGTAGGCCTTCGTGATCGTCCGGGCCTCGATCGTCCACAGCGGACCCGACGTGTCCGGCTCCTCGTGCAGGACGGTCCGGCCGTCCGAACAGGCGTACCGGACCTCCGGCGCCGCGACGGCGGCGCACTGCAAGCCGTCCGCCAGGACCAGCAGGAAAGGATCGGCCGTGCCGCCGGGCTGCGGTGGCGTCGGCAGCGCGCCGGAGTAGGTGAGCAGGACGGCCCTGGTCGCCGACGTCGGGCACGTGATCCGCGGCCGCGGTCCCGGTCCGGCGAAACACGGGTCATACGTCGTCCCGCCGGCCGAACAGCGGTAGGCGTCGTGGCGGCCGGACACCGCCGACACCGCCGCGCAGGTGCCGCTCGCCCGGACCGCCGCGGCTCGCGGGCGGTACTGGAGAACCTGCGTGAACCGCTGCGCGCGGCTGGTGGTCACCGGGATCTCGAAGGCGGGGCTCGCGCCGGCGACGCCGCTGGTCACCGCCCCGACGTCGGCGGCGACCAGCCGGCGCACGACCACGCCACCGTCCGGGTGGCACGGTTCGAGCGCGGCCCACACGTCGGCCGCGACGTCGGCGAAGGGCCGGTCCGGGGTGTACCGGGCGGCGCCGGCGTCCGCCGCGCAGGCGAGCACGCCCGCCGCCGGGCCGGAGCCGCCGGCCAGGCCGAAGAGCCCGGCCGCGCGGTGGGCGGCCGTGGCGAGCGCCGTCCCGAGGGCGGGCCCGGGGTCGGCCTGGCCGCGGATGCGCGCGGGCAGCAGGCCGAACGGGACGGTGTAGGTCACGCCGGCGCCGGGCCAGAGCAGGTCGCGCTGCCGCGGGCGGCCGAGCAGCTGCACGGCGGACGTGCTCGCCGCCGCGGTCCGGGTGGCCGGCCCGGGCCAGGCCGGCGGCGGGACGATCCGGTAGGGCACCGCCGAGTTCGAGGTCAGCGTGATGTTCGCGTGGCCGTTCCCGGCCGTCACGCAGACCCACACCGGCGCCCGCGGATCCGGCTCGCCGGCGTCGACGGTCACCCCGTCGGCACTCGCCGCGCGCCCGGCGCAGTCGGGCCGGGGCGCCGGCCCGCCTTCGCGGCCCAGCGCGGCGAGGTCGAGCAGCCCGCCCCAGAAGCCGCCCGGGTACGCGACCTGGGCGACGAGGCTGCGGGTGGCGCCGTCGTAGGCGGCGGGCACGAGCCGGGTCCCGTTCGCGGCGATGACGACGGGCGCGAACCCGGCGGGCGGCGCGCCGGGCACCGGGATCCGCACCGGCCGCGACGGGCCGTCCAGGAGCACGCCGCCGCCGAACCGGCGGGTCATCGGCGGCACGACGCCCGGCTCGGCCGCCACAGCGGTCGCCGCGGCTGTGGTGGTCGCGAGAACCTGGTGCCGGACAAGGACTCCGGTGGCGCCCAGCAGGAGCGCGACCACGGCGGCCGCCAGGGCGAGCCGGGCCGGTCGGTCGTTCGCAGCCATCGGCACCTCCTCCGAACTCCCTGCAGTTCGCGAGTCACCGGACCTGCCGTGGTCGTTAGCCGCCGTGGCCCAACCGTGACCCCGGGCCGGCAAACCGGTCGCCCGCGGCCGGGTCCCTCTGGCACGATCGGCGGGTGCGCCCGGTCGAGATCGCCTGCGACGAGTCGGGCTCGGAGGGCGAGAACCTGCTCGGCGGCGAAACGGACGTCTTCGCCCATGCGGGCGTCCGGATATCGGCCGCCGAGGCAGCCGCCTGCGTGGCGGAGATCCGCGCCCGGATCGGCTCGCCCGCCGAGGAGTACAAGGCCAACCACCTGCTCCGCGCCAAGCACCGCGCGGTGCTCGAGTGGCTGCTCGCCCCGGACGGCCCCCTGGCCGGCCGCGGCCACGTGCACCTGACCGGCAAGACGTTCTTCGCGGTCCGGGCGATGGTCGCGCTCCTGGCCGGCGACGGCACGGAGGAGATGGCCCGCACCCTGCACCGCACGGGCCCGGCCGCGTTCGGCGCCGACCGCTGGGCGTACTTCCTGACGGCGTTCACCAGCATCCTGCGCCTGCGGCCCCGCCGCGGCGTGACGACATCGCCGGAGGAGTTCTTCACGCTGGTCGACGAGCTGGCGCAGGTCCCGGGCGAAGCGGGCGAGCTCATCGGACGCTTTCGCGGCGGAGGCGAGCTCGTGGCGGCCTACCGCAGGCGGCTGGCGAGCGACCCGGGCGTGGTCCCGGCGCTGGACCCGCTGGTGCCGGCGGTGATCCACACGGTCCGCCACTGGAGCGCGGACGGCACCCCGGTGGAGCTGGTCCACGACGAGCAGCTGGCCTTGACGGCGGAGCGGGTCCTGCAGCTCAAGAGCATCCTGGGGCACCGCCTGGCGGGAGTCCGGTTCGTCGACTCCCGCACCGACGCCCGCGTCCAGCTGGCCGACTTCCTGGCCGGCGTGGCCCGCCGCATCGCCTCCGACGAGCTCAACGGCCGCGGGGACGCGCGGTTGACCGGGTTGCTGAGGTCCTTCGTGGACGCCGGGTCGGTCTGGGACGGACCCGCGGGTCCTTAGGGGGTGGGGCAGAAGGCGCGTGCCGTCTGCCCCGCCACGGCAGCGTTCTAACCGGCTGCGATGCCCAGCAGGGAGACGATCCCCTCGGGATTCCAGTACGAGGCGATGAGAGCGAATGCGGCGATGGCCGCAGCCGTCAGCGCGCCACGGAATGTAGTCGGTTTCAGCATCTTACCGGAATTGTTCCTTTCCTCGGTATTCGTTTCGGGCCGGGTCCTCGAAGGTGACTTTCGCCGATGTGTGCGGCCGGTCCTTCGAGTCCGCTGTGATCAGTTGCCCGGAACTGTAGAGGCCGCTGTCGGAGACCCCGCGCGCGGGGTGCTACTTAGCGTCGATCGGCGTCCCCCGAATGGGGTCGCTCGGAACGGGGTGGGGCAACTCTACCGAGTGAGTTACATGTCTACCGAGGGTGTATCTGCATAACAAGCACGAGTGATCGATTTACTGGACGGTAGCTACTCCGCTTACTGGATCGCCGCCAGGTCGGCTTCCATGTGTTCGGTGCGTTCGCGGTCGCCCAGGTCGGCGTAGATGGCTGTCGCGCTCAGCCAGCCTTCTTCGGCCGCGGCCATTCGTCCGGTTTCGTGCAATGCGTGCCCGAGAACGTGAAGGGCGTCGGCTTCGACTTTCGCGTTGTGGCTGAGGCGTGCCAGCCGCACGGCTTGGCGGGCGTAGCCGATCGCCGCGGTGTGCTCGCCTTGACGGTGGTGAAGGAAAGCCATCACATAGCACGCCCGGGGGCCCACCTCGAGATCGTGGATGCGCTCGACGATCGCCAGGGAACGCCGGCCGTGGTGGCGCGCGTCGGGGTATTCGTGCAGGTCGCCGAGGGTTGCTGCCAGTTCCGCCAGTGTCTCGGCCTGGCCGTGGTCGTTGCCGATGCTCTCCCGCAGGCTCAACGCCCGGCGGAACAGCGCGAGGGCCTCGTCGTGGTGTCCGCCCGTGCGCAGCGTCATCGCCAGGCGATGGAGGATCGCGGACTTGGCCCCGGCATCGTCCGTTCCTGCCAGCTGGTCCAGTGCCCGCCGGTACAGGTCGCCTGCTGCCTCCAGATTGCCGACCTCGGCTTCGTAGTTGCCCAGGTTCGACAACGAAATCGCGATTCCCATCGCGCTCTGCGTCCGCTGCGCGAGCGCCGCCGCGAGGTGGAACTGCTGCAACGCCGTATCCCGATCCCCCAAAGCAGCGGCGATTTTCCCGAAATCGCTCCTCGTCGCCCCTTCGGATTCGAGATCATGTACCGATTGAACGGAAGACACAGCGACCCGATAGGCGTCATAAAGATCGCTGTAAAAACCGTAACGACGATACAGGCCGTACAGATTATGTGGGATCCGCCAGGCGAATTCGTGATATCCCCGTTCCGCCGCCCACGGAACGAGCTGCGAGAAATTCGTGCGCTCGGTCAGCAGGAAACTCGCCGCCGCGCTCTCGGAGGCGTGCTCCACCGGCGGAGTTCCGCTCATTGCCGTCAGCATCGGCACCGGCGGCCGGAAGGGGAACAGCAGGCGGTCGGCGGCATACCCCGCGTGCAGGTAGAAACTCAGCAACCGGCGCTCGGCTTGTTCCCGGTCGGCGACCTGCTCGGCGAGTTCGCGGGCGAACGCCCGGAGCAGGTCGTGGATGCGGTAACGGCCACGGAACCCCGTGTGGGTGAGGAAGTGCGTGCCGGCGAGCACGTCCAGGGCGTGCTGGACCTCCTTGACCGGCGAACCGGCGAGCGCGGCCGCGGCGTGCGCCGTCAGTTCCCGCGTCGGGGAAAGGCCGATCAGCCGGAACAGGTCCCGCGCCTCCTGCGGGAGGGCGTGGTAGGTGACCGAGAAGGCCGCCCGCACGTTTGCGGGCGGGTCGTCCCCGTCGTCGCCGATGTCGAGCACGCGGCTCTCGTCCTGCAGTTCGTCGGCGAACTCGGTCAGCGCCGCGCCGCGGTGGCTTTCGATGTGGTGCGCGACCAGTTGCAGCGCAAGGGGAAGCCCGCCGCACAACGCGGTGATCCGGGTGAGCGCCGCCTGTTCGGCCACGCCCCGCTGCCCGATGCGGCCGGCCAGCAGCTCGGCGGCGTGCGCATCGTCGAGCGGGGTGACCGAACAGTGCCGTGCGCCGTGCCGGCTCGCCAACGCGGTCAGCCCCTGGCGGCTGGTGACGAGGACCAGCGACGGCGACAGCGGGAACAGCAGCGGCAGCACGTGAGCCGAGTTCGCCGCGTTGTCGAGCACGACCAAAGTGCGCGTCCCCGCAAGGATTTCGCGCAGCTTCGCTTCCCGCCGCGCCCGCGTGGCCAGGCGCGCGATCGGCACGTCGGCGGAGTCGAGCAGCGCGTCGACCACCTCGGCGGCTTCCAGGGGACGGCTGCCGTCGAAGCCGTGCAGGTCGAGGTACAACGCCGTGTCGACCAGGCTGCCGTACTTCCGGTGCGCCCAATGCACGGCCAGCGCCGTCTTGCCGATGCCGGCCAGCCCGTCCAGGACGACCACGCCGGGCCGGAACCGGCCCTCGGCGGTGCACGCCAGGCGATCGAGTTTCTCCAGCAGGTCCTGGTGCCCCACGAAATCCGGCGGTGACGGCGGAAGCAGCGACCGGCCCCGCGGCCGGAACGCCGGGAGCAGGCTGCCCGCCCGGTCGTGGACCGGCCGGTCGGCCGGCGGCCGCGGGCGCGGCAGGGCGGCCAGCCGTTCGGCCGCGCTGCGGGCTCCCGGGCCGCTTCGCCTGCCCGGTTCGGGTGACGCGGTCAGGGCGTTGTAGTACTTGAGCAGGTCGTCGGCCGCGGCCTCGTCGCCTTCGGCCTGGAGGAGCCGGCGGGCGGCGAGGTGGTAGGCGCCCATGTCGTCGGTCCGCCCGAGTTCGCGCAGCACCTGCAGGCGGCGGCGGGCCAGGCCGATGTCGGTCCGGTGTTCCTGCTGCAGTTCGTCGAGTTTCCGCAGTGCGGCCTCGAACCGGCCGAGGGCGATCAGTTCCCCCAGCAGCAGTTGGTTCGCCGGCAGCCACACGTTGTGCACCGCCGCATAGCGCCAGTCCCGGGCGCGCTGGGAGGTCAGGTCCGCGAGCGGTTGCCCGCGCCACAGGCCGAGTGCGGCCGTGACCGCGTCGCACGCCGCTTCGTGATCCGCTGATTTGCTGTGCCGCCGAGCCGTTTCGATCAATTCTCCGGCCGCGAAATAGTCGATTGCGGCCCGTTCGACGTCGAGGAGCAGCGCACCATCGACGGTGCGCAGGGTCGCGGGGACCCCGGCCTCGCGCAGGGCTTTGCCGATGCGCCCGGTGTAGGTGCGGAACGTGGCGACCGGATCGTGGGGTTCACGCTCGTCGGCCGACCACACCCATTCGGCCAGGGTCGTCACCCCCATGCGCACCCCGGGTTGCGTCAGCAACGCCGCCAGTACTTTCTGCAGCTTGGGTGAGCCCCATCGGGTGGTCAACTGCCCGTGCATGCGCATGGTTGTCTGCCCGAGAATTCCGAACGCGATCTCCATCCGCCAGCTTTCCCCCCTCCTGGGATTGCTGTGTAGCACCTCCTCGCGCAATTGATTCTGGCATTTCCCGTCCGCGCCGCGCAGCGCTCTGACCTGTGCTGACCTCGATTTGTCACGTTTGACAGCGGCATGTTGTGCCCCTGACTCCGGCGCGGACACGTCGTTGACAACGCGGGGTTCCATGCTGGCCGGGTCCGATCGGAAATCCGGCAGAGGAGGGTGTGGACTCATGATCGTGTTCATTGAAGTGGAACGGGAAACGACCTTCAGCCACCCGACGCAGCAGAGTTAGCGAGGAGCGGCCGTGCAGCGTCCGATGATCAAACCCGAGCACCTCCCGGTCCGCCACGGCGACGACCGCGTCCGGATCGGCGGCGTCGTGCGGGGCATCGCGGCCGACATCGCCGACCCGGACGGCTGGGTGTGGGCGCTGCTGGCGGCCCTCGACGGTTCGCGGACCACGGACCAGGTCGTCGCCGACGTGGTCCACCGCCACCGCGCCCTTTCGGAGTCCGACGTCCGGACGGCCGTCGGCGACCTCGTCCGGGCCGGGTACGTCGAAGACGCCGCGGAACCGCCCGTCACCGGGCTGACCGCGGCCGAGCGGGAGCGCTACCGCCGCAGCCGGGCGCTCTTCCGCTGGATGGACCGGACCCCGCGCCGCACGAGCTGGGACACGCAGCTGCTGCTGGCCGGCGCGCGGGTCGTGGTGGTCGGGATCGGCGGGGTCGGCTGCACCGCGGCCCAGACGCTGGTGCTGTCCGGTGTCGGGCACGTCCACTGCGTCGAGCCCGACGTCGTCGAGCTCTCCAACCTCAACCGCCAGATCCTGTTCACCGAGCACGACCTCGGCCGGCCCAAGGTGGACGCGGCGGTCGAGCGGCTGGGTGCGGCCAACCCCGGTGTCCGGGTGACCGGCGAGCGGTCGGCCGTCGACGGCCCCGCGGCCCTGCGGACGCTGGCGACCGGCTTCGACGTGCTGCTGCTGGCCGCGGACCAGCCCCCGGAGATCCGCTCCTGGGCCAACGAGGCGTGCGTGGCGACCGGGACGGCCTGGGTGCACGGCGGCTACCACGGACCGCAGGTCGGCTGCGGGGTGTACCGGCCGGGGACCGGTCCGTGCCACGAATGCGCTCGCCTGGCCGAGCGCGAGCGACGCGCCGGGTTGCCGCCGCTGACACCCTCGGCCGCCCGGACGACCCGGCCGCACGCCGCCAACGCCGTGACGGCCGGTGTCGCCGGGCAGCTGGCCGCGCACCTGGCGCTCAGCCTGATCACCGGGGTGCCCGCCGTGCGGACCAACTGCGAGTTCGGCTACAACCTCGTCACCCTGCAGGACAGCTTCGCGCTCGGCCCGGAATTCCCCCGGCCGGACTGCCCGGTCTGCGGCTGACCTCACCCGGCCCCGAGTTCGCGCGCCCGGCGGTGCAGTGCCCCGGCCCGTTCGGCGTCCAGATTTTCGAGCAGCGCGGCGGCCTCCGCCAGCGAGCGTGCCGCCCGCGCCCGGTCTCCGGACTGCTCGAGGGAGATCGCCGCCGTCTCGAGAGCCTCGGCGAGGAGCGTCTCGGTGCCGGCGAGCGTCCGGTACAGCGCGGCCGCCTGGCCGGCGTACTCGATGGCGGTGTCGTGGGCGCCCAGGCCCTGCAGCGCCACGGCCACGTCGCACAGGGCATACGCCTCGCCGACGTGGTCGGCGGCCTCGCGGCGCAGGACGAGTTCCCGTTCGGCGTGTTCGCGCGCTTGCTCGAACTCTCCCAGCCGGACGCTGATCCGGCTGAGGTTGCACTCGATGACCGCTTCGCGACGTCCGCCGCCCGCCCGCGGCAGGGCCCGCAGGTAGAACTCGCGCGCCTCGGCGTAGCGCTCCTGCAGGAACCTGACCTGGCCCAGGCCGGACAACGCCACCTGCTGCCGGGCCGGGTCGCCGAGCTCGTCCGCCAGCTCCAGCTGACGGCGGAAGTCCGCCTCGGCCGCGTCCCAGCGGCCCAGGTCGGCGAGGGTGTCGCCGCGGAACCCGAGCAGCAAAGCCTCGGCGGCCCGGTTCCCGGCCGCTCTCGCGGCCGCGAGCCCCAGCGATTCGGCCTCGAAGCGCACGGACCACGAAGCCTGCTCCCGGAGACCGAGGAACCTCGCGGTACCGGCCAGGACCACCGCGGCCGCATGGGCGTGGTGCCCGGCGGCCGCACGCAGCACCGCCGTCAGGTTCGCCTGCTCGGTGGTCAGCCACGCCAGCGCCGCGGACCGGTCGGCCATCGGGACTTTGGGACCGGACGCCGGCAGCTCGACGGCGGGGGCCTCCAGCCCGGGGAAGACCAGGCGGTCCGCGGCCCGGGCGGTCCGGGCGTACCAGGAGAACAGGCGGTCCCGGGCGGCCCGGCGGTGCTCCGGGTCGTCGTCCAGCTCGGCCCGGTGGGCGGCGTAGGCGTGCAGCAGGTCGTGGAGCCGGTAGCGCCGGCCGCCGACGGCCTCGACGAGGTGCACCTCGGCCAGGGCTTCGAGCTGCCGGTACGCCGTGGTGCCGTCGACCCCGGCCACCGCCGCGGCGGCGGGCACCCCGAATTCGGGGCCGGGGTGCAGGCCCAGCCGGCGGAACAGGCGGGCCTGCTCGCCGGCCAGCCCGGTGTACGACCAGTCGAACACGGTCCGCACGGCGCTGCCTCCGTCCCTGCTGCTGCTCAACACGTCCAGCCCGCTCTGGTCGGCGGCGATGTCCGCGACGATCTCGGCGACGCTGGTGTGGCGCCGGGTGGCGATCCGGGTGGCGGCGATCCGCAACGCCAGCGGCAGCCGGGCGCACACCTCGACGAGCGCCGCGACGGCTTCCGGTTCGGCGGCGACCCGCGCGCTCCCGAGGACCCGCCGGAGCAGGACATGGGCTTCTTCCTGGCTGAACAGGTCGAGGGTGAGCTGGCTGGCGGCTTCGGCGACGAGCAGCCCGGTCAGGCTGGCCCGGCTGGTCACCAGCACCAGGCAGCCGGCGGCGCCCGGCAGCAGCGGGCGGACCTGCTCCGCGCTGCCGGCGTTGTCCAGCAGGACGAGCACCCGGCGGCCGGCGAGCAGGGAGCGGTACAGGCTCACCTGGGCGTCCAGCGCGGCGGGGAGGCGGTCCTCCTCGATGCCCAGGACGCGCAGGAACGACGTGAGCACCGAGCTCGGGTGCACCGGCGCGCTCGGGCCGTAGCCCCGCAGGTCGGCGAACAGCGTGCCGTCGGGGAAGTGGTGTTCCACCCGGTGCGCCCACTGGACGGCCAGTGTCGTCTTCCCGACGCCGGCGGTGCCGTCGACCGCCGAGATCACCGTCGCGGCCGCCCGCGTTTCGCCGGGCAGGAGCTCGTCGAGCCGGGCGAGCTGGTCGTCGCGGCCGGCGAAGTCCCGGACCGCTGGGGGCAGCAGCCGCGGTACCGGCAGCTGTTCCCGGGGCGCGGCGAGCACCAGCTGCCGGATCGAGCCCGCCTGCACCACGGAACCCGCCACGGTGCCGGGCACCTCGTTCCGCACCGATCCCGGGCCGTGCCCGTGCTCCGGTTCGTCGGCCATCGCATCCCAGCCCGCAGCTCGACAGCAGAACTTCCGGTGTACCGCAGATCGGCGGACCCGGGAACGGGATGTGACACGGTCAACGCGCACTGTCACCTGGATGGCCACGTACCCTGGCCTGGTGCGAACCCGGCCCACCCTGTCCTGGACGTCGGCGGACGCGCCGCTGCCGCGGACGTCCAGCCTCGACGAGCTGACCAGCGTCGTCGCGCGCGGCGGGGTGGCCGTGCTCAGCGGGGCCGGGCTGTCCACCGAGTCCGGGATCCCCGACTACCGCGGCGAAAGCGGCAGCCTGCGCCGGCACACGCCGATGACCTACGACGAGTTCGTCTCCAGCGCCGAAGGGCGGCAGCGGTACTGGGCGCGCAGTCACCTCGGCTGGCGCACGATCGCCCGCGCCGACCCCAACGACGGCCACCGCGCGGTGACCGCCCTGCGCGACGGCGGGTACGTGTCCGGCGTCATCACGCAGAACGTCGACGGCCTCCACCAGGCGGCGGGCACCGCGGACGCCGTCGAGCTGCACGGCAGCCTGGACCGGGTGATCTGCCTGGACTGCCGCCGCACCGGCCCGCGCGCGGAGCTGGACCGGCGGCTGCGGGCGGCCAATCCCGGTTTCGCCGGCGCGGCCACCCGCCTCAACCCGGACGGCGACGCCGAGCTGCCCGCCGACGTCGTGCGCGGCTTCCGGACGGTGCCGTGCGAGGCGTGCGGCGGCGTCCTCAAACCGGACGTCGTCTTCTTCGGCGAAAACGTGCCCCGGCCGCGGGTCGAGCAGTGCTACCGGCTGGTCGACGCGGCCGCGGCGCTGCTCGTGCTGGGCTCCTCCCTGACGGTGATGTCCGGGCTCCGGTTCGTCCGCCACGCGGCCGGCGCGGGCAAGCCGGTGGTGATCGTCAACCGCGGCGAAACCCGCGGGGACCGCTACGCCTCGGTGCGGGTCGACCGGCCGCTGGGCGACGCGCTCACCGAGCTGGTCGGCCGCCTCGGCGCGGGTCGCGGCCGAACCGCGTGAGCAGCCGGTCCTGGCGGGACGCGCCGGGCGCCACGGGTGGCGGGCCGGCGAAGACCCGCGAGTTCAGGGCCAGTCCCGCGAAGATCGCGTCGTAGTCCTCGTCGATCCACGCGACCAGGCCCGGGTCGAGGGTCTCGTCGGCGCCGAGGGCGCGGGCGAGGTCCCAGGTGTGCACGGTGCTGTCCGTGGTGCGCACGGCCAAGGCCCGCCGTCCGGTGAGCTTGCCGAGCGGGTAGTCGATGACGCGGTCCAGCGCGCCTTCCCCGGCGAAGGCGGCCGCGCAGGCCCGGACCGAGCCGGTGAACGCGGCGACGGGGTCGTCCCCGAGCGCGTCTTCCTCGCGCAACGCGAGGAATTCTTCCCGGGTGGCCCCGCGCAGCAGGCCGACGTAGTTGAGGTTGCCGCGGGTCATGTGGTTGACCAGGGCCCGGACGTCCCATTCGGGGCACGGCGTCGGCGCGTGCCACCCGTCCGGCGGCACCGCGCGGAGATGGTGTTCGAAGCCCCGGGAGGCGAGGAGGAAACGGTCGAGGAGCATGGCAGCCAGTCTGGCCCGGCCCGCCGCGCCGGCGCTCGCGGAGATCGGACCTCGTGGACGAGCCGGCCCGGGCGAGTGGGGGGAACCCGCCCGGACCGGCTCTGGCGACGGACCTCCACAGCCGGTCGTCGCCTGCAAGACGCGGGGACCGCCCCGGTCGTTACAGCGGCTGCAACCCGTTCCACGACCAGCGCGGCACGGCCAGCCCGGCGGGCACCCCGGCCGGCGGTCCCGGGTAGGTCAGCACTTCCGCCACCGCCCACTCCATGTAGGCCCGCAGGGCGGCGCGGAACTCCGGATCGGCCGGCAGCCCGGCGTCGTCGGCGGCCTGGACGAAGCAGGCGACGAACCGGCGGCCGAGGTCGCTCATGTCGCCGTTGCCGGCGTGCATCCGCAGCACCGCCGAGTGGTCGCTGCACTCGGTGGAGAACCGCGGCGGCCCGCCCAGCACCTCGGCCCAGTACCAGGCGAGCCGGTCGACGTGCTGCGGGTGCTGATCGAGTTTCGAGAACGGGTGGTTCAGCTCCGGGTCGGACAGGCAGCGCCCGTGGTGGGCGGCGGCCAGCGCGCGGAACGCGGGGTCGCCGCCGGCGAATTCGTAGAGCGTCGGGCGCATCCGCGAAGCGTGGCACGCGGGGGCGCCGGACGCCAGGAGGTCAGCGCGCCCCGGCCGCCGCGCGTTCCGCGGCGGGGGAGAAGCCGCCGAGCGCGGCGACCGCGTGCCGGGTGTCCTCGGCGACGAGGTCGTGGTTCAGCGCCCCGGCGGCGGCCGCGCCCTGGGCCGCGGCGATGATCACGGTCGCCCGCGCGTCGGCGACGTTCCCGGCGGCCCACACCCCCGGCACGCTCGTCTTCCCGGACGGGTCGACTTCGCCCTCGACGTAGCCGAGATCCCTCAGGAGCTCGTCGTGCGGGACGGTCCGGGTGCGGAGGAACAGCGCCGTCCGCGGCACGAACCGGCCCCCGAGCTCGACGCCGGTGAGGCGGCCGCCTTCGCGCCGGAGGGCGGTCACCACCCCGTCGACCACCCGGATCCCGCGCGCGTCCAGCCGTTCCCGGTCCTCTTCGGACACCTCGGTGGTGTGCGCGAAGTAGACGACGTCCGGCGACCACTGGCGGACCAGCAGGGCGTGTTCGACGCTGTCGGCGTTGGTGCCGAGGACGCCGAGGGGCTGGTCGCGCACCTCGTAGCCGTGGCAGTAGGGGCAGGTGACGGCGTCGGTGCCCCAGCTTTCCCGCAGGCCGGGCAGGTCCGGCAGGTCGTCGTGGACCCCGGTGGCGACCAGGACGCGCCGGGCGGTCAGCACGCGGCCGCCCGCCAGCTCGGCGGTGAAGCCCGGCACCAGCCGCGTCACCCGGTCTTCGAGGAGTTCCACGCCGTAGCCGCGGAGTTCTTCGCGGCCGATTTCCAGGAGTTCGGACGGCGGCAGGCCGTCGCGGGAGAGGAAGCCGTGCATGTGGGCCGCCGGCGCGTTGCGCGGGGCACGGGCGTCCACCACCGCGACGCGCCGCCGCGCCCGGCCCAGCATCAGGGCGGCGCTGAGTCCCGCGGCGCCGCCACCCACCACCAGTACGTCGAAGCTGTTGTTGTCGGTCATGCCGCCACCATGGCTGCGGCCTCGCGAATCCGACAACTAATGTTGCCGTTTCCGGGACAAGGCGGTTTCCTGGGGAGCATGACGGACGCGATCACCCAGGCCCTGGCCGAGGTCGGCCCCCGGCTCAAGCGGGTCCGCACGCAGCGGCGGGTCACGCTGGCCGACCTGTCGGCGGCGACGGGCATTTCGAAGAGCACGCTGTCCCGGCTGGAGTCCGGCCAGCGCAAGCCCAGCCTGGAGCTGCTGCTGCCGATCGCCCAGGCCCACCAGGTGCCGCTGGACGAGCTGGTGGGTGCGCCCGAGGTCGGCGACCCGCGGGTCCGCCTCACCGCGCGGCGCATCCCGCGCCACAACGGCGCGACGATGACCGTACTGCCGCTGACCCGCCAGCCGGGTGCGCCGCAGGCGTTCAAGATGATCCTCGAGCCGGAGACCGGCGAGCCCGACCCGCAGGTCCACGAGGGGTACGAGTGGCTGTACGTCCTGTCGGGCCGGCTGCGGCTGATCCTCGCCGACCGGGACATGACGCTGGGCCCGGGCGAGGCGGCGGAGTTCGACACGCGGCTCCCGCACTGGTTCGGCGCGGTCGGCGGCCGTCCGGCGGAGATCCTCAGCCTGTTCGGCAAGCAGGGGGAGCGGCTGCACCTGCGGGCGAAGTCCCGTTAGCCCAGCTCGCGCTGCAGCAGCAGGGTGTCGAGCCAGCGGCCGTGCTTGAAGCCGACGCGGCGCAGCACGCCGGCGTCGGTGAATCCCGCCGCGCGGTGCAGGTTCCGCGACGCCGGGTTGCCGGAGTCGACGACGACCGCGATCGCCTGCCGCGCCCCGGCTTCTCGGCACCGCTTCAGCAGCTCGTCGAGCAGCCGGCGTCCGTGGCCGCGGCCTGAGGCCGCAGCGGCGAGGTAAATCGTCGTCTCCACCGAGTAGCGGTACGCCGGCTTCGGCCGCCACGGCGTCGCCAGGGCGTAGCCGAGGATCTCGCCTTCTTCGGCGAGGACGAGGAAGGGCCAGCTGCGGTCGCGGATCTTCGCGCGCCACTGCTCCGCGGTCGGGGGCGTGGTTTCGAACGTGACGACGGAATCGGTGACGTACGGCGCGAAGACGGCCGCGATGCCTTCGGCGTCGGCCTCCGTCGCTTCCGCTATAGTGGACATAGCCGCTATTATAGAGGAATGATCGATCCGGGGGCGCTCGGCCGCCGTCTGCACGAGCTGCGCGCCGACCGCGGCCTCGCGCTGACGGCTTTGGCCCGGCAGGCAGGCGTCAGCGTGAGCATGCTGTCGGCCATCGAGCGCGGCGAGAAGACGCCGACGGTCGTGGTGCTGTCCCGGATCGCCGACGGGCTCGGGCTGTCGGTCTCCCGGCTGCTGGCCGGCCTGGAGAACGACCGCGTGATCGTCCGCCGCGCGGCGGAGCAGGACCACGTCGCCGAACCCGGCGGCTGGCACCGCACGGTCCTGACGCCGGTCGTCCCCGGCGTCAACTTCGAGTGGATCCGCACCACCCTCCCGCCGGGCTGCGACGCGGGCGGGTTCCCGGCGTACGCCCCGGGTTCCCACGAGTTCGTCGCCGTCGAGTCGGGGGAGCTGTGCCTCGGCGTCGGCGACGCCGGCTACGTCCTGACGGCGGGCGATTCGGTGTACTTTCCCGCCGACGTCGGGCATTCCTACGCCAACCGTGGCGAGCACCCGTGCGTGTACTCCGTCGCCGCGTTGATCATGCGCCCGCGCACGGCTTGACTCATCCGATCATTTGCCCTTAGCTGAAGACGCATTCCCGATCCGCCGTCGGAGGCACCTTGACGTGCCTTCGCCGTTGCGAAGTAGGGAGCTGGAGTGGGAAGAGCGTTGAGCCGCCGCCGTGTCGTCGCCTGGGGAGCCGCGGGTGCGGCGGGTGCCGCCCTGCCATGGGCCGGACCTCCGGCCGCCGGCGCCGAGGAACTGTCCGGCGCGCCGGGCAGCTTCTTCGACGTCATGAAGTTCGGCGCGAAGGGCGACGGGCACACGATCGACACCGCCGCGATCAACCGCGCGATCGACGCGGCCGCGGTCCGCGGCGGAACCGTGTACTTCCCGGCCGGGACGTACGCGAGCTATTCGATCCACCTGAAGAGCAACATCGCGCTGTACCTCGGGGCGAACGCGACGATCCTGGCCGCCGCCCCGGCCGGCGGCCGCGGGTACGACCCCGCCGAGCCGGGCGCGGGCAACCCGTACCAGGACTTCGGGCACAGCCACTGGCACAACAGCCTGATCTGGGGCGAGAACCTGGAGAACGTCACCATCGAGGGGCCCGGCAAGATCGACGGCCAGGGCCTGGTCGCCGGTGGCAGCGCGGAATCCGCGCCGCTCAACGGGAACAAGGCGATCGCGCTCAAGCTGTGCCGCAACGTCGCGATCCGCGACATCACCATCGTCAACGGCGGGCACTTCGGCATCCTGCCCACCGGCGTCGACAACTTCCGCATCGACGGGCTGGTGATCGACACCAACCGCGACGGCATCAACATCGACTGCTGCAAGAACGTCCGGATCGCCAACACCACGGTGAACTCGCCGAACGACGACGCCATCGTGCTGAAGAGCACCTACGCGCTGAACCAGGTGCGCGACACCGAAAACGTCACCATCGACAACTGTTTCGTCAGCGGCTACGACCTCGGCACCCTCGTCGGCGGCACGTACAAGACAGCGTCGTCCTACGGCCGCACCGGCCGCGTCAAGTTCGGGACCGAGTCCAACGGCGGGTTCCGCAACATCGCGATCTCGAACGTGGTCTTCGAGCACTGCCGCGGCCTGGCGCTGGAGACGGTCGACGGCGGGTGGCTGGAGGACGTCACGATCAGCAACCTGACCATGCGCAACGTCCAGATGCCGCTGTTCCTCCGGCTCGGCGCGCGGATGCGTGGCCCGGCGGGCATCCCGGTCGGGTTCCTGCGGCGGGTGAGCATCAGCGACGTCACGACGGTCGACGCGGACCCGCGGTACCCGTCGTGCCTGGCCGGCATCCCGGGCCACCCGATCGAGGACGTCAAGCTGAGCAACATCCGCCACCACCTGGCGGGCGGCCTGACCCCGGGCGACGCGGTACCGGACCCGCCGGAGCTGGAAACCGCTTACCCGGAGCCGTCGATGTTCGGCACGCTGCCCGCGTACGGCTTCTTCGTCCGGCACGCGCGCGGGATCAGCTGGGACAACGTGGACGTGCGGTTCGGCAGGCCGGACACGCGTCCGGCGTACGTGCTGCGGGACGTCGCCGACGCCGACGTCCACCACGGCCGCGCGGACCAGGTGGCGGGAACGCCGACGTTCGTCCTCGACGGGGTCGACGACTTCCGGGTGAGCGACGGCCGCCCGGTGCCGGAAGCGCGGGTGGACCACGCGGATCACCGGGAACTGTAGGAACTTCCGGCCGGGCCCCGCCGCCGCCGCGGGACCCGGCCGGGGCCGGCTCAGCGGCCGCGGAGCTTCGGGCGGGCCAGGCCGACCACGGAAATCGCCATCAGCGCCACCGCCGCCACGGCGGCGATCACGGTGAGCACCGGCGCCCGGCCGTTCGTGCCGGTCAGGGTGAGGATGCTGGAGACGAGAAGGACCGCCCCCACGCCCAGGTACAACCAGCACAGCGAAGCCGTGGTCGGGATGATGTGCCAACGCCGTTCGGCCATCGAAACCTCCTCGATCGGGTTGCTTTTCGGGAACTGCCCCGATCCGGAGTCGATCAAACCGGCGGGAATCCGACGTGACCCCGCGCGGCGACGGAGCTGTCGCAAACCTGCCAGCCCGCGCGCTCCGCCCCCGGTTCACTGGGGCACCATGAACGCCTCCCCGCCCCGATGGTCCGCCGTTTTCGCGGTCACCACCGGCATTTTCCTCATCGTCACCACCGAAATCCTGCCGATCGGGCTGCTGACGCCGATCGCGACGGCGTTCGGTGTCCCGGACGGCACCGCCGGCTGGACGATGACCGTGCCCGGTTTCACCGCCGCGGTGGCCGCGCCGGTGGTCACCGTCGCGACCGGCCGGCTCGACCGGCGGCCGATGCTGGCCGGCCTGCTGGTGCTGCTCGCGGTGGCCGGTGTGCTGGCCGCCGCCGCGCCCGCGTTCTGGGTGCTGCTGCTCGCCCGGTTCCTCGTCGGCGTGGTGATCGGTGGCTTCTGGTCGATCGGAGCCGGCCTGGCGCCCCGGCTCGCCGGGAAGGCGGCCGCCGCGCGGGCGACCGCGGTGACCTTCGCGGCCGTGCCCCTCGGCTCGGTGCTGGGCGTGCCGCTCGGCACCCTCGTCGGGCAGCTCGCGGGCTGGCGGACGGCGTTCCTCCTGCTGGGCCTGCTGAGTTTCGGGACCGCCGCCGCGCTCCTGCTCGTGACGCCGTCGTTGCCGGCGGTGCAGGTCACGCGCCTGAGTGTCCTGAGTGGACTTCTACGGCGTCGCCGTGTCCGAAGTGGACTCCTGGTGACGTTCCTCGTCGTCCTGGCCCACTTCGGCACCTACACCTACGTCACCCCGCTGCTGCGGGACGTCGTCCGGCCGGAGATGCTCAGCGCCTACCTGCTCGGGTACGGCGTCGCCGGGATCGCGGGCACCTTCCTGGCCGGGCGGCACCGGGCGGGCTTCGCCGTCGCGGCGGTCCTGATCGCGGCGTCGGTCTTCGTCCTGCCCCACACCGGGCCGGCCGGTGCGCTGGTGACCCTCGTGGTCTGGGGCGTGGCCTACGGCGCCGTGCCGGTCTGCTCCCAGGCCTGGTTCGCGCGCGAAGCGCCCGATGCCCCCGAGGCGGCCACCGTGCTGTTCACAGCGTCCTTCCAGGCCACGATCTCGGCCGGAGCGCTGGCCGGCGGGTTCGTCGTCGACGCCGTGTCGGTCCCGGCCGTCATGACGTGCGGGGGAGTGGCCGCCCTCCTGGCCGCGGCGGTGATCCAGGGCGCACGCCGCACCGCCGGCCTGGCCCGCAGCGTCGTCGAACCGCGCAGCTGACGTTCCGCTGGCCGGAACGCCAGGCTGTCCCGAGGAGACGGCGCGGTGCGACGGTCGGGGCATGGCTCCCGTGATGGCGGCGATCGTCGGCCCCGGCAACATCGGTACCGATTTGCTGGCGAAGCTGCGGCGCAGTGACGTGCTCGAAGTCGGTTACGTGGTCGGGGTGGTCGAGTCGGACGGTCTCGAACGCGCCCGGGCGCAGGGGATCGCGGCGTCGGCCGAGGGCGTCGACTGGCTGCTGCGCCAGGATCCCCTGCCGGAGCTGGTGTTCGAGGCGACGTCGGCGAAGGCGCACGCCGCGAACGCCCCGCGGTACGAAGAAGCCGGCATCCAGGCGATCGACCTGACCCCGGCGCACCTCGGCCCGATGGTGTGCCCGCCGGTGAACCTCGGTGCGCACCTGGACGCCCCGAACGTCTCGATGATCACCTGCGGGGGACAGGCCACGATCCCCATGGTGTACGCGGTTTCGCGGGTGACACCGGTGCCGTACGCGGAGATCGTCGCGTCGGTGGCTTCGCGCGGAGCCGGCCCGGGGACGCGGGCGAACATCGACGAGTTCACGCGGACGACGTCGCAGGCGGTGGCCGAGATCGGCGGCGCCGGGCGGGGCAAGGCGATCATCATCCTGAACCCGGTCGAGCCGCCGATGATCATGCGGGACACGGTGTTCTGCGCGATCGGCCTCGACGCCGACCGCGACGCCGTCACCGCGTCGATTCACGAAATGGTGGCCGAAGTGCAGACGTACGTGCCCGGTTACACGCTGCGGGCGGATCCGCAGTTCGACGACGCGCGCGAAGACTGGGACGGGAACGCGCGGGTCGGCATCTTCCTCGAGGTCCGCGGCAACGGCGACTACCTGCCCGAGTACGCCGGGAACCTGGACATCATGACGGCCGCGGCCGCCCGCGTCGGCGAGCTGATGGCGCGCGCGAAGCAGGAGGTTTCCGCATGAGTGAGCCGGCGAACGAATCGAATGTCACCGCTCGGCCGGAATTGCGCCACGACGTCCGGATCGTCGACACGACCCTGCGCGACGGCAGCCACGCGATGGCCCACCGCTTCACCGAGCAGCAGGTGCGGGACACGGTGCGCGCCCTCGACCGCGCGGGGGTCGAGGTGATCGAGGTGACCCACGGCGACGGCCTCGGCGGTTCGTCGTTCACCTACGGCTTCTCCGCCGTCGACGAGCTCCGGCTGATCGCGGCGGCGCGCGAAGAGGCGAAGCAGGCGAAGATCGCCGTGCTGCTCGTCCCGGGCATCGGCACGGCGGAGGACCTGCAGCGCGCGTTCGACGCGGGCGCGGAGATGGTCCGCGTGGCGACGCACTGCACCGAGGCCGACGTCTCGCCGCAGCACTTCGGCCTGGCGCGTGAGCTCGGGATGGAGACGGCCGGGTTCCTGATGATGGCGCACCGGACACCGCCGGAGGACCTGGCGAAGCAGGCGCGGATCATGGTGGACGCGGGCTGCCAGGCGGCGTACGTGACGGACTCGGCGGGGGCGCTGCTGATGCACGAGGCCCGCGCCCGCTTCGAAGCGCTGGTCGCGGAGGTCGGCGACACGGCGTGGGTCGGCTATCACGGGCACCAGAACCTGTCGCTCGGCGTCGCGAACTCGGTCCTGGCGTACGAGGCCGGCGTCCGGTACATCGACGGGTCGCTGTGCGCGCTCGGCGCGGGTGCGGGCAACTCCCCGACGGAGGTCCTGGCGGCGGTGTTCGACCGCCTGGAGATCGACACGGGCCTCGACGTCGGCGCGTTGCTGGACGCGGCCGAGGAGGTCGTCCGCCCGTACCTGCACCGCTGGCCGAAGATGGACCGCAACGCGATCGTCCAGGGCTGGGCCGGGGTGTATTCGAGTTTCCTCCTCCACGCGGAGCGGGCGGCGGAGCGCTACGGCGTCCCGGCGCAGGCGATCCTGCGCCGCTGCGGCGAACTCGCGCTGGTCGGCGGCCAGGAGGACATGATCATCGACGTCGCGGTGCAGCTGGCAGCGGAGAAATCGGGTTAGATTGGCGGGATGGGGAGATTCGGGGGCGCGTTCGCGGTAGTCGTGGCGGGGGTCTGCCTCGCCGGTTGCTCGACGCTCGTGGCCGGGGTGGCGTCCCCCGCCGTCGTCACGCCGGTCGCGGCTTCGCCGACCACGGCGAAACCCGCCACCAGTTCGGCGAAGCCGCCGCCGTTCACGCCTCCGGCGTCGCCCGCGAAGATCACGGCCGCGTGTCCGTTCCTCGGCCCGGCGGAGCTGCAGGAGCTCCTGCAGACCAGCGAAGACCTGATGGCGACGGAACAGCCGCCCGACCGGACGTACGTCGAGGGCACCGAATTCCAGTGCCGGTACGAGGGGAAGTACGTGCACCCCTGGCTGCTCGACCTGTGGATCATCGCCGCCGCCGACTCGTACCGGCCGGCGAAGGCGTTGGAGAACTACAAAAAGGACTGCAGCGGACCGGCCACCGCGGTCTCCGGAGCCGGCGAAGGCGCGTACTTCTGCGACCGCACCGGCACCGACGACGTGGAGATGGTGATCACCGGCAAGCGCAGCCAGGGCCAGAACCGGCTCGCGATCGCGTACGTGGTCAAGCACCGCAGCGACGTCTACACCCGCTTGGCGACGACGCTCGCCGCACGGCTGTAGGGCGCGCCGGAAGCCCGGCGCGCCCAGCGCGTCACGCGGGTTCGCCGAACCACCGGCGCAGCGCGCCTTCCAGGCCGTCGGCGGAACCGTCGTCGCGGGCCCAGGCGATGTGACCGTCGGGGCGCACGAGCACGCCCGTCGGCGCCGTGTCGCTCACGCACTTCGCCGTCAGCACCTTCACGCGTCCGGCCCAGCCCGCCGCCGTCTCGGCGAGCTCGGTGTTCTCGGCCAGGTCCAGCAGGAGTGCCCGGCCGTCGTGGAGGTGCTCGCCCAGGCGGGTGCCGTCGGCGAAGGCGAAGTCGGGAGCCGCCCGGCCGGTGAGGTCGTGCTCGCCCTCGATCGGGTACCGGTGCAGCACGCCGGAAAGCTTCTTCGCCAGGTAGGTCGCGCCGTCGCCGGTGTGCAGCAGGTCGTCGACGACCCGGCGCAGCGCCTTCGTCCGGACGTCGCTGCGCATCAGCGCGACCTGCGCCCGGGTCCATTCGAGCACCCACTCGCCGATCGGGTGACGCTCGGTCGTGTAGCTGTCGAGCAGGCCTTCGGGTGCCCAGCCGTGGATCGTCGCGGCGAGCTTCCAGCCCAGGTTGACGGCGTCACCGATGCCGAGGTTGAGGCCCTGGCCGCCGAAGGGTGAGTGGACGTGCGCCGCGTCGCCGGCCAGGAGCACGCGGCCCTGGCGGTAGGTGCTCGCCTGGCGCGCGTTGTCGGTGAAGCGCGTCGCGCTGTGGACCTTCGTCACCCGGACGTCCGCGCCGGAGACACGCCGGAAGCTGTCTTCGAGCTCCTGCGCGGTGATCGGCGCGTCCCGGTCCGCGGGCGGCCCGTCGAACTCGACGGTGAGGAACCGGCCGGGCGTCGGCCCGTAGACGTAGAGGCCGCCGTCGCCGTGCTGCCAGCCGCCGGGCAGCACTTCCGCGCCGGTGAGTTCGGCCACCGCCTGCCGCCCGGTGATGGCGGGGTCGGTCCCGGGGAACTCGAAGCCCGCGAGCTTGCGGACCCGGCTCCGCCCGCCGTCGGCCCCGACGAGCCAGCCGGCGCGCACGGATCCGCCGTCGCCGAGGTGCACGGTCACGCCGCCGTCGTCGGCGTCGAACCCGGTGAGCTCGGCGCCCCGCCGGATCTCGACCCCCAGTTCGGCGGCCCGTCCGGCCAGGATCGCCTCGATGGCCTGCTGCTGGATGACGACCACCCGCGCCGCGGGCCCGACGTCCCGGAAATCGGGATCTTCGAAGTCGACACCGGTGGAGGAGACCATGATCCCCGCGAAGTGCCCGACCGGCATCGCGCCCTTCGGCCCGCCCGCCCCGCGCGACTCGAGGAACTTCTGGATCTGCGCGAAGTTCTGCTGGACGACCTCGTCCATGGCGGGCAGCAGCCCGCGCCGGTAGAAGGCTTCGGCCGTGGTCAGGTTGACCGACCCGGCCTTGATCGTCTGGTCCGGCTCGGGCAGCCGTTCGACGACGAGCACGTCCACGCCCGCCAGCCGCAGTTCGCAGGCCAGCATCAAGCCGACCGGTCCGCCCCCGGAGATCACCACATCCCTGTTCATGGCCCCGATGATGCCGCGAAACTTTTACCGAGTCAAACTTTTGGCTCGGTCTATACTCTCGGTTCATGGCGGATCACGGACTGCGCGAGCGGAAGAAGCAGGCAACCCGCCTGCTGATCTCGAACGTGGCCACGGGCCTCTTCATCGAACGAGGCTTCGAGGAGGTGACGGTGGCGGAGATCGCGGAGGCGGCGGGCGTGTCCAAGATGACGGTGTTCAACTACTTCCCGCGCAAGGAGGACCTGTTCCTCGACCGCCACGCGGAGCGCCTGGCGCGGCTGACGGCGGTGATCCGCACACGGCCTCCCGGGATGTCCCCGTGCGAGGCGTTGCGCCGCGACCAGCACGCCTTGCTGGAGTCGGGCAACCCCCTGTCCGGAGCCATCGCGGGCGGACCGGGCTTCTGGTGGGTGCTGACCTCGAGCCCGGCGCTGACGGCCCGCTGGTACGAGCAGGAACGCGAGATCGCGGCGGCGTTCGCCGAGGTGCTGACGGAGGAATCGGGCGAGGCGTTCCGCTCCCGGCTGGTGGCAGGCCTGCTGACAACGGCGATCACGACGATTTTCGCGCACGCGATAGCCCGGATCGCCGCGGGGGACGACGCGGAGGTGGTCCGCCGCGAACAAGCGGCGGTCGTCGACGAGGCTTTCGACCTCGTGGAACACGGCGTGGGCGACTTCCCCGGCTGAGCGACCTGGAATCCGCGCCGGTGCGCCGCTAGGTTTGACCGCATGCCTGCGCCGAGCCCCGCGTTCCCGCTTCTGAGCCAGTGATGGCCGAACACCGGAACGAAATCAAGGACGGCACTTTTTCCGGGCCGGTGGTGCAGGCGGGGAGCATCGGGCGGCTGGACATCCACCTGAGCGGCGAGACGCCACCACCGCCGCCGCTGACGTCCTGGGACGATCGGTCGGAGCTGACGCCCCAGCTCCGGGATCTCCTGACCGCACAGCAGGGTGCGACCGAATCGTTGCCCTACACGCTGCTCGGCGTCCGGCAGCCGGACCTCGTCGACGTCTACGTGCAGCAGACGATGCGAGCGCAGGCCACCGACCGGTCGTCCGAGTCCGAACGGGGATCAGCGGATGCCGAGCGCCGGACCGGTGAGGTGGGCGAGCGCACCCTCACCATGACCGAGGCGCTCAACCGTGGCGGGCACCTCCTGATCACCGGCGAGCCCGGAGCGGGAAAGTCGACCGTCGGCTACATGTACGTGCAGCAGATCTCGAGGTACTGGCTCGGCACCGACCGAGGTGGGCCCCCGATCGACGAGCCGATGCTCCCGGTGCGGATTCCCGCGCGTGCGCTGGCCGAGAACGCGGCTTGGGGTGAACTGCTGGCGTCCGGGCTGCAGGCCGTGCTGGGGCAGCGACTGGACGAAAAGCCCCGGCCCGAGCTGCTGGCGCACCGGGCGCTGGGGGCTCGCTGGCTCGTGTTCATCGACGGCCTGGACGAAATCGTCGAACCACAGACCCGCGCCCAGGTGATCGCGGCCCTCGCCGACCGTAGCCGGCGAAGCATGGATCACCGGCTGGTCATCACCACCCGGCCGCTGCCCCACAACGAACTGCTGCCGCTCGAGCACGCCGACATCGACGCCTTCCAGATCCAGCCGTTCAGCCCGGTCGACCTCGAAGAGTTCGCCCGTGTCTGGTTCCGGGACCAGAACCCGCTCGAGCCGATCGAGCAGGCGAAGCAGGCCGCCGAGTTCGTGCGGCAGATCCGGGACAGCCGGCTGCGCGAACTCGTCCGGAACCCCCTTCAGGCCACCATCGCCGCGATCACCTACACGCTCGAGCCGGGCCGGCCCCTTCCGAACGGCAGAATCGACCTCTACGGCCGCTTCATGGCCTATCTGCTGGACGACGGAGCGAGCCGTCGCGACACCTTCGCCGAGTTGCGACGCGGGGCCCGTGATCACCCGGCCCGGCTGGCCTTGCTGGACTGGCTGCAGGGCCAGCGCGTCGACATCGTCGAACACCTTGCCGTCCACCGACTCGAGACCGAGTCGCCGCTGATCGAAGCCGCTACGCAGTGGGTGACCGACCGGCGCGCCGACCTGCCGGACGGGTGGCAGAACGACCTCCGCGCGATCTTGACCGCAACCGGTGTTTTCGCGCCCCGCGAGGGCGATCTGGAGTTCCGGCACCACTCCTTCGCCGAGTTCCTGGCCGCCCGGTCCCGGGCGGGAGAGATCCCGGCTGATTTCCCCGATCTCGAGGAGTGGATCGAACGCGGGCTGAGCGGCACGAAACGCGTCTTCGCGCTTTTCACCTTTGTGCTGTGGGGACGCGAGAACCACGATGTCGGACGCGTCCTGCAGTCGCTCCTGCAAGGCACCGGCGAGCGAGTACTGCTCGCCGGGCGGCTCGTCGGCGAGGGGATCGACGTCGACGACGAGCTCACCGCGGCGGTCGTCGACCGGCTCCTGGATCTCCTGGTCTGCCAAGGCGTGCGTGACGATCCATGGGACGAAGTGGAATCGGTCGGCGAGGTCCTGCGCTTGCTGATGCCTCAGATGCTGGGGTCTCATGGTCTCGACCGCCTGCGCGCGCTGCGGGACGGCGCCGATCTGGCCGAGGCCACCCGGATCGAAGCTGCCGCCGTGCTCGGCCGCCTCACCGATGCGCAGGCCGCGGCCGACTGGCTCGAAGGCTTTGTCCGGCACGCCGGTCTGGCCGGCGTCAGACGCGGTGTCGAGGTGCTGCGGGACGTAATGCCGGACGGTGCTCGGCGCGTCGACGACGTGGTTGCCCGGATCGCCGCGACGAACGAACAAGACCGTGTGCTCACCATGGCGCTGATCTCGCTGCTCCTGGAGATCGACCGTACGGCATCGGCCGCGAAGATGGTCCGCGAGCTGGTCGGCAATCTGCGGGCCGGTGCTGACGTCGGGGGTGCCGATTTCCAGTACACCGAGAATGACAGCCGCTTGGCGGACTCCTGGGACGAGGGTGCCGCGAGCTGGGGGGTGCTGGCCGATCTCGCCGCTCGGGCAGGCTGCCACGACGAAGCACTGTGGGCCGCTCGCCGAGCCTTTGCTTCGGCCGATCCCCGTGTCGCGGAGTTCCGGGACGCGGTGAACGCGGTGCTTTCGGTGGGACGGCCGGACGCGGTCGCCGAGGTCGTCGGCGCCGCGGCCGGACGGTCGATCCGTCACCTGGTGGAAGCCGCCGTGGCGTTGCAGGCGAAACTGCATTCGGCGGCCGCGCTCGACCTTGCCGGCCGAGCCCTCACCAATCCGCACGCCGGAGAGGTCGAACTGATGGTGGCCGCCGGAGTGTTCAACGCCTGCAACGACGTGGCCAGTCTGCTGAAGCACGTGGAAAAGCTGCCGCGTCAGAGGGCGCACCGGCTGATCAAGGCCGTTTCGCCGTTTTTTCATGAGAAGAGCCATCCGATGGTCCGCGAAACGGCGCGGCTCACACTCACCGACGGCTCGTTCGGATACGCGGATTACGACAACGCTTGCCGTGTCCTGCTCGACGGGGCAGACGAGGAGGATGCCCGGTTCGTCTATGAAACCAGCGTCAACCGTGGGCCCGATTCCTGGGTGAGCGCGGCCATCTCCCTCCGTTCATCCGGCCATCAGGCGCTCGGTGACGAACTCATCGCCAAGGTGCGGGCGGAGGCGGCCGTGAGCAGCTGGATCGATCTCGCTGTCGAGCTCGACGGCAACGAGCACTCCGACCTGGTGACTGAACTGCTCACCGCCGCGGTCGACCAGGGCGCGGAATTACCGGAATACGGGCAGCGCCGCTTCGCCCGTGCCCTGAATGGAGTGGGCCTGAAAACTGAGGCGATCCGTGTGGTGAAGGGCGGTTTCGACAACAGCTTCGGAAATATCGGGCCGGCGGGGTGGGTCGAGCCGTGGATCGAGATCGGCGGTGCAGCCGAGGCGGAAAGCATCTTGACGGAGGTGCTGACGCGCGACGTCAGGGCAGAACAGCGCATGAAGGTCGCGGACGAATTCGCGAAAGCCGGCTTGCTGGTCCCGGCGATCAGGGTCTGGCAGGACGTTCTCCGTCGCCACGGTGAGGCTGTCGATCAGGGCGTACTCGCGGCCGCCAGCCTGGTGAAATGCGGACACCGAGCCGATGCCGCCGCGCTGTTGACCGACACCCTGGCCGGCAAACGGCTTCCTGCCCCGATCCGTGACCGCCTGCGGTCCCTGCACGCCTGGGTCACGGCCGGCCGGCCGTGACCGCCTGGCACCGAACGTGCTCAGCGCAGAGACTGTTTCGCACCCTTGGCAACGGCTTCGGCGACGGCGGCCAGGGCTGGGCTGTCCAGTTTCCACTGCTGCCAGTGCAGCGGGACGTCCAGCGGCTTCTCCGGGGCCAAATCCACCAAGGCGTCTCCGCGGGTGACCGCTTGGAGTTCCGGGACCATTCCCCAGCCCAGGCCGGCTGCTACTGCGTCCACGAACGACTCCGAGGCCGGGATGTGGTGGCGGGTCATGGTGAACGTGCGGCGGCGGGTCAGGCCGCGCAGGAAGCGGTCCTGGAGGTCGTCCTTGCGGTCGAACACGATCACCGGGGCCGCGGGGAGCGCGGAAGGCAGGGGCTCGCCGGACAGCCAGCGGGTGACGAACGCCGGGGAGGCCATCGCCCGGTAGCGCATGCGGCCCAGGCGGTGGGAGGTGCAGCCCTGGACCGGTTGCGGGGAGGCCGTGACCGCGGCCATCACCAGGCCCTCGCGCAGGAGGGCCGCCGTGTGGTCCTGGTCCTCGCGTTGGAGGTCGAAGGCGAGTGCGAGGTCTTCCGGTACTCCGGCCAGGGCCGGGAGGAACCACGTCGCCAGGGAATCCGCGTTCACGGCGATCGTCATCGTGCGGGCGGATGAGCCGAGGCCCAGTTCGGACAGCGCGTCCCGCTCCAGCTGGGCCAGCGAACGGGCGAAGCGGACCAGGACCTGGCCGGATGCGGTCAGGCGGATCGGCTTGGTGCGCAGGAGGAGGACGCGGCCGGTGCGCTGCTCCAGCGCCTTGATGCGCTGGCTGACCGCCGACGGCGTCACGTGCAGCACCGCCGCCGCGGCGTCGAAACTCTGCTCGTCCACCACGGCCAGCAGCGTTCTGACCTGGTCCAGCGGCAAATCGGACATCACGAGCGCTAATGTTACGTAAGAATCTTTAGCTGGAGTAATTCAGCAGGACGGTCATACCGTGAAGAGCGTGGTCACGCTCCTCCTGACTTGACTCAAATTAGTGCGCACCGCGGTCGTGGATGTTGATGGTGCGGTAGCGGCGGGTGGTGCGCACGAACTTCTTGATCGACCAGCCGGTGGTCTGCTCGATCCACCTGCTGACGACCGGTTGCGTTTGACCGCGGTCTTGCCGGCGGCGGCCTGCTCGGCCTTGGCGACCTGTTCGTCGATGCCGTGCAGGGTGCGCCGAGCCCGGTCCGCCCGGTACTGGTTGGCCGCAGAGATCATGCCAGCGTCGGCCACGACCGTGACATCAGCCAGCTGGTGGGCATCCATGAACGCACGGATGGTCGGCAGCATCGTGGTGGTCTCGCCCCGGTTGCCCTCGAATGCGTTAACCATCAACGGAAACCCGCTTGCGTCGGTGAGCAGCCCGATCGTGATCTGCGGCTCCAGGCGGCGTTCTTTGGAGAACCCGGGCTCACGGAACCCGTCCCCGGCATCGGTCTCGGGTCGAAACCTGTTTCCTCGACCACCCGCAGACTGTCCAGCTTGCTGGTCGGCTCGACGATCCGTCCACCAGTACCACTGCCGGCCTGCAACGCCGCGAAGTCCGGGCCAAAGCCGAGCTCGGGCTGCCCCACAGCCGGACGCTGCCTCGCCACCGCCTTGAGCGCCTCCGACGCCGCATCGTCATGCGCCGAGCCGATGTGGTCGATGTCCCGCGACCCGCGACGCGAGGAGTGCACGATCTGCACCGCCCTGGCCCGCGACGCCGTCTTCACCGTGCGCACATACGCCCGAGAGACGGCCTGGAACCGGCCGCTTAATGCGCAGATTTTCGCCGTTCACACGACGAAACCGCAGCTCAACAGCCAGCACCTACCAAGATCAGCGATCTTGAGCCAAAGTCGGGTAAGGTGACGGAATGGTCATGCGGGTGGCAATTCCCGTGCTGCCGTGCCGAGATGTGCAGGCAGCGCGGTCGTACTTCACGGACGCGCTCGGATTCGACACCATATTCACCTGGGAGACCCCACCTAGCTACGCGGCCGTGATCCGCGACACCGCCGAGTTCCACCTGTACGCCGAAAGCAGCGTCGGCCCGGCCAGGGTGACGGTTATCGTCGACGACGTCGATTCCTGCCACGACGAGCTGCGCGCCCGCGGCGCCGACATCGTCGAGCCACCGGCTGACCGGCCCTACGGGATGCGCGACTTCAACGTACGGACACCCGATGGGCACTTGTTGATCTTTAGCCAGCCGCTTACCGAGTCCGGGTGACCATCAGCGGACCAGCCGGAAGAATGACCGGACCTCGTCGACGAACAACGCCGGCTGCTCGAACGCCGCGAAGTGGCCGCCCTTGCCGGGCTCGTTCCAGTACCGGATGTTCGGGAACCGGCGCTCCGCCCACCGCCGAGACGGGCGCTGCAGCTCCTTGGGGAAGACCGAACAGCCGGTGGGTACGGTCACCGGCGCGCCGGCCGACCCGGAGATCCATTCGTTGACCTGCCGGAGGCTTTCCCAGTACAGCCGGGCGGATGAGGCACCGGTGGCCGGCAGCGAGTAGAGCATCAGGTTGTCGAGCAGCTCATCCCGGGTAATAACCCGATGCAGGTCGCCACCGGAGTCGGTCCACGACCAGAACTTCTCGACGATCCAGGCGCAGAGGGCGGCCGGCGGGTCGACCGGCCCGTAGCCGACCGTCTGCGGCCGGGTCGACTGCTGCGCCGAGTATCCGGAGCCCCATTCGTCCGCCTCCCGCAGTGTCGCGAGCGCCGCCCGCTCGGCACCGGTGAGGTCGTCCAACGTGGCCGGATCGGGCGGTGCGAGCGGCGGCATGAGATGGATGCCGGCGACCCGATCGGGTTGCCGTTGACCGATGCTCGTGGCGATGCCGGTGCCCTGGGCGCCGAACCGCCGATAGCCGAGCCGGGCCATCAGCTCGCACCACGCGTCGGATGTCCGCTCGATCCCCCCCCCCGGCGCGGCCGGCTTGTCGCTGAAGCCGTAACCGGGAAGCGATGGGCGGACCCCTGGAACCGGCCGCTTAGTGCGCAGATTTTCGCCGTTCACACGACGAAACCGCAGCTTGACAGCCAGCACCCTGCCCAAGATCAGCGATCTTGAGCCGAGTCAGGCCACGGCCAGCAGCGTCCTGACCTGGTCCAGTGGCAAATCGGACATCACGAGCGCTAATGTTACGTAAGAATCTTTAGCTGGAGTAATCCAACAGGACGGTCATACCGTGAGGAACGTGGTCACGCTCCTCGTCGCCGGGTTCGGTACCGGCCTTTCGCTCATCGTCGCCATCGGATCGCAGAACGCCTTCCTGTTGCAGCAGGGCCTGCGCGGGGGCACCGTCGCTCCGCTCGTCGTCATCTGCGCCGTCTCCGATCTGGTGCTCATCGGGCTGGGGGTCAGCGGGGTCGGGGCGGTGCTGAAGCAGTGGCCCACGGCCATCGGCGTCATCGCCGTCGGGGGCGGGCTGTTCCTGGTCGGCTACGGCGTCTTGGCCGCGCGGCGAGCCTTCCGGCCGTCCGTCATGACCGTCGGTGCGGAACGGACGCCGCTGCGGAAGGCCGTTCTCGCTTGTGTGGCCTTCACCTGGCTCAACCCGCACGTCTACCTCGACACCGTCCTGCTGCTCGGGTCGGTCGCCGTCGCCCACGGTGATGGGCGGTGGCTGTTCGGCCTCGGTGCCGGGGTCGCCAGCGCCGTCTGGTTCAGTGCGCTCGGGTTCGGCGCCAAACGGCTCGCCGGGGTGTTCGCCAAGCCCGTCGCCTGGCGGGTGCTGGACGTCGTGATCGCCGTGACGATGACCGGGCTGGGCGCGACGATGCTGCTCGCCCACGCGTGACTCACCAAAGCTGCCCTCGTTCCGCAGCCGGTGGGCGTTCCAGTTCCAGCAGGAACTCCTTGCGTTCCAGCCCGCCCGCGTAGCCGGTCAGCTTGCCGTTCTTGCCGACCACGCGGTGGCACGCCACCAGGATGCTCAGCGGGTTGCGCCCCACCGCCGCCCCGACCTCGTGCGGCAGGCCGCCGACGGCTCGCGCGAGGTCGCCGTAGGTGGCGGTGGCCCCATAGGGGATCTTGGCGATCTCGGCCCACACCGCGCGGTCGGCATCGGGGCCGGCCGCCTGCATCGGGACGTCGAACGCGGTGCGCCGGCCGGCGAAGTATTCCTCCAGCTGACGGACGGCCTCGGGGAACGCCGTGTCGTCACGCTCGCCGAACGCGCTGCGGTCCGGGCGGGTCCAGTGGTTCGGGAAGTACACGCCGGTCACGGTGTTTCCGGTGCCGACCAGGGTGAGCGGGCCGATCGGGGAATCCGCCACGAGGTGTTTCATCGGGTCTCCCAGGTGGTGCCGTCCGCGCGGGTCCCGCGCAGGCCGGGGACGGGGAAATTCGCCAGTGCCGAGGTGAGAAGAGTCCGGTGCGGACTCCAGGACGTCGAAAGCCGCAGCCGCCGCGCCATTCCGGCCCAGCCCGCCGGGGTGGCGCTGACCACCCAGACGTCCGGCTCCGGCGCCGCGAACCGCCGCGCCTGGCGCAGCCACGACGCCGCCGTCTCCGGCCACGTCACCGTCGCCAGGACGAGGCCGCCCCACGCCGCGGCGATCCGCTCGCCGTCCGCCCGCGCCGCCGGGGATGCCGCCGTGCCGAGCACGATGTGCCGGGCACGGCCGATCAGCTCCACCAGTGCCTCGAGTTCGGCGGAAGTCATGCCGCATCGTGGAAGACGAGGCCGAGGGTGTGCCGCCGTCCCGAGCGGACCACCGAAACGCCGTGGCGCACCGGCGCCGCCGACCAGCCGCGGGCCGAGCGGACCGGCCGGTCGCGGGTGGTGAACACCAGGCCGTGACCCTGCGGGATGAGCGTAGCGGTGCCGCGCGACTGCGCGCGTGGCCGCTGCTCGACCAGCAGGAACTCGCCGCCGGTGTGGTCGGTGCCCGGGTCGTTGAGGTTGATCACGACCTGCAGCGGGAACACCTTGTCGCCGTAGAGGTCCCGGTGCAGGGCGTTCCAGCCGCCCGTCTCGTAGCGCAGCAGGATCGGCGTGGGCCGCCGCTGGCCCGCCGCGTGGCAGACGGCCAGCCACTCGTCCAATGTGGACGGCCAACGGTCCTCCCGGCCCAGCCGCGCCGACCAGTCGCGGGCGATCGGCAGCAGCCGCGGGTAGAGCGCCTGCCGCAGCCGCTGCACCGGTTCCGGGAACGGCGCGGCGAAGTAGTGGTAGTCGCCGTTGTCCCCGAAGCGGTGACGGCGCAGGTTCACCGTCGCCCGGAAGTGCGCCGACTCGTCCCAGAGCGCCACCAGCCGCGCGCATTCGGCCGGGGTGAGCAGCTGCGGCAGGAGCGCGCAGCCGTAGTCGTCGACCTCGGCGGCCACCGTGGCCCAGTCCGCCACGGCCACGCGTTGTTCGAACGTGGTCATGCCGTCTCCAGGGTGAGCAGGGTCCGTTTGGCTTCCTCGCCGCCGGCGTACTGGCCGTACGATCCGTCGGACCGCACCACCCGGTGGCACGGCACCACCACCGGCAGGGGGTTGCGGGCGCACGCCGTGCCGACTGCGCGGACCGCCTTCGGGCTGCCCGCGGCCGCCGCCACCTGGGCGTAGCTTTCCGTGTGCCCGTACGAGATCTCCGGCAGGTGCTCCAGCACCGACAGGCGGAACCCGCGGGCCAGCCGGAAGTCCAGCGGGACGTCGAAGGCCCGCCGCTCACCGGTGAAGTACTCGTCGAGCTGCCGGCTCACCGCGTCGAGGCGGCTCGGGGCGCGCAGGATGCGCGGGCTGATCTCCGCGGCCAGCGCCGCCAGCACCGCGTCGTGGTCCTGGCGGTCGAAGGCCACCTTGACCAGGCCCCGCTCGGTGGCCGCCAGCAGGAGCGAGCCGACGGGGGTGTCGAGGGTGCGGTAGGCGACGTCCAGCAGGCCGCTGCGCTCGGCCGCGGCGGCCAGCCGCTCGTGGCGGACTTCCGGATCGAGCTGGAATTCGAACGGCGGGAAGACGATGTCCGTCATGCGTGCGCTCCTTCCAAGGGGTAGGTGGCCCGCAGGGCCTTGACGCCGTCGGCGGCCGCGCGGCGTGCGGCGTCGGCGGTGCCCCCGGTGATCTCCGCGATTTCGCGGTACGGCAGCCCGGCCAGGTAGTGGTAGGCGACGGCGAGGCGCTGCTTGTCCGGCAGCCGCGCCAGCGCGTCCCACACGTCGCCGGTGAACGGCTCCGCGCGCCCGGGCCGGTCCGGGACCTCGCCGACCGGCAGCGGACGGCGGGCCCGGTCCCGCGTGACGTCGACGGCCTTGCGGTGCGCGATCGTGACCAGCCACGCCTGGACGTTCGCGTCCGCGGGCAGCTCCGGGTACGCCTTCAACGCCGACAGGAACGTTTCCGACCAGGCGTCTTCGGCGTCGGCCGGACCGACCACGGCCCGGCACACCCGGAGGACCATCGGCCCGTGCTCGGTCACGATCTGCTCGAACGGTTTCACGATCACACCTAGTAGACGTCCGGGACCGCCGGAACGTGAGATCAGCTTTGCGCGGTGCCGGTGACGACGGTCGCGCCCAGGTCGGCGGACTCGCGGACGGCCGGCTTCAGCCCGGCCGCGGCGAAGATGCCCGCGAGCACCGGCGCCTGCCGTCCGCTCGATTCCACCAGCACGGTCCCGCCCGGGGTCAGCCACTGCGGCGCACCGGCGGCGACCCGGCGGGCGAGGTCGAGGCCGTCCGCGCCGCCGTCGAGCGCCACCAGCGGCTCGTGCAGGCGGGCCTCCGGCGGCATCGTCGCGACGGCGTCCGAAGGCACGTAGGGCACGTTGGCCAGCAGCACGTCGACGCGGCCGCGCAGCGAGCCGGGCAACGCGTCGTAGAGATCGCCCAGGTGCACCCGGGACACGTTCAGCCGCGCGCACTCGACCGCGGCCGGTTCGACGTCGGCGGCGTGCAGCTCACGCGGCGGCCGCGCCGCGGCGAACGCGGCGCCCAGCGCCCCGGATCCGCAGCACAGGTCGAGCACCACCGGGTCCGGCGGGGCCAGGGAGACGGCGACGTCGACGAGGAACTCGGTGCGCTTCCGCGGCACGAACACCCCGGGCCGCACGGCGATCCGCAGCCCGTGGAACTCCGCCCAGCCGAGCAGGTGCTCCAGCGGCAGCCCGGAGACCCGGCGCGCCACCAGCGACTCGAGCTCGGCGGCGGTCGTCGCGGCCTCGGTCAGCAGCGCCGCTTCGTCCTCGGCGAACACGCAGCCGGCGGCGCGCAGCCGGGAAATGACCGTTGGGGTGTCCACCGGGACGAAGGCTACAAGACCTGCACCGCGTCACCGACGTTCAGCCCGTCGAAGAACGCCGCCGAGTCGGCGTCGGTGAGGTGGACGCAGCCGTGTGACGGCGCGTCCAGCGGACCGGCGTGGAAGGCGATGCCGCCGGCGGCGAAGAACACCGAGTTCGGCATGTCGGTGCCGTACACGCTGCTGCGGTGTTCGCGGTCCTTCCACACGACGCGGAACGACCCGGCGGGCGTCGCCTGGTCCGGCGGCCCGAACCCGGCCGGGACCGGCCCGCGCACCACCGCGCCGTCCCGCACCAGCCACGCCAGCCGCTGCGCCAGGCTCACGCAGGCGCCCGTCGTGACCGCGCACGGCGGGGCGGGCGGCGGAGGCGTGGTCGTCGTGGTGGCGGGAACGGACGTGCTCACGGGCACCGGCTCCGCGAGGGGGGCCGGCGTCGTGGTGCGCGGGGCCGAACAGGCCGCCATGACCAGCGTCGACCCCAGCAGGGCCAGCGCCCCGGTTCTGCCCATCCGTGTCCCCTTCTCGCAGGTGCACCCGCCGGCAGTACGGGTGAGCGGCCCCGAAGGTTGAGCCGCGTGTGCACGCGGGTTGTCCCTGCGTGCAGCGCGGCTGTCCACCGGGGTACCCCACCGGTCAAGGTCGAACCATGACCAAGCTGAGCGCCGGGGAGATCGCCCGGCACGCCTACGCGGCCGGCTTCCGCGGCCAGGGCCTCACCACCGCGGTCGCGGTGGCGCTGGCCGAGTCCGGCGGCCGGACGACCGCGCACAACGCGACCCCGCCGGACGACTCGTACGGCCTGTGGCAGATCAACATGCTGGGCGCGCTCGGCCCCGAACGGCGGCACCAGTACCACCTGAAGTCCGACGACCAACTGTTCGACCCGGACACGAACGCGCGGGTCGCGAACCGCATCTCGGGCGACGGCCACGACTTCACGCCCTGGTCGACGTACACGAACGGCGCCTACAAGCACCACTTGGCCGCCGCGCGCGAGGCTGCCAAGGACGTCACCGCGCACCACGGCAAGCCGCACGCGCACGGAGGCGGCGAGCCGTTGCGGGTGGACGATGCCGTGCTGCACGCGTACGTCCGGCGGACCCGGCACGTCGCGGACACCCTGGACGGCGCGACCGGGCAGCTGCGGGACGTCCGGGACATCGCCGAAGACAGCTTCGGCCGGATCGGCCGGGAATCCGGGTTCGCCACCGCCCTGGCCGGCTTCGGCCTGGCGCTGCAGCGGCAGGTCAAGGGCGTCGGCGCACACGCCGACGGGCTGGCGTCCGCCGCGCAGAAGGCCGCGAAGTCCTATCGCGACCACGAGACGGCCACCGCGGCCGCCCTGAACGGGCGGAGCTGACGTGGACACCGCCGCGCTCGCGCGCTCGTTCGCGCAGGACCTGATCGCCCACCGGAACAAGCTCGCCGGGAAGGCCGAGGACGCCGTCCGCGCCGAATACGCCCTGCACCGGGTGGCGGCCGCGCTCGACGACCAGCACGAGGCGTACCACAAGGAAAGCACCACGGTCCTCGAACACTGGCACGGCCGCGGTGCCGAGGGTTTCCGGCGCGGCAGCGCAAAGCTGACGAAGGAACTGCGGACCACGGGCACGGCCGGCGCGGCGGCGGAGAAGATCGTCGCGCACGCGGCGTCCACAGTGGACAGCGGGCACACGGCCGTGCAGCGGCTGGTCGACGAGTACACCGCCAAGGCCAAGCAGGTCCTCGACGCCGGGGTCGCCGCGGGGACGCAGGCGGCGCTGATGCGAGCCGTCGGGCACGTCGCCGACCTGGTGCCGCACTACACGCGCCAGTCGGCGTCGACGCTGCGGCAAGTGCACGCGGAACTCGAGGCGTCGGCGAAGAAGCTGGACGCGCTGCGGAAGGACCTGACCCACGACAGCGCCGCCGACAAGCCGACGCATCCCGTGTCCACCAAAGGCCAAGAGATCGTGCACGCCGCGCGCAAGGAGCTCGGCACCCGCGAAAACCCGCCGGGCAGCAACCGCAACCCGTACGGGCCGACCGCCGCGTGGTGCTCGTCGTTCGCCACCGCGATGTGGCGCAAGGCCGGAGTGAAGATCCCGGTCCTGCCGTTCAGCGGCGACGTCTTCCACTGGGGACAGCGCAACGGGCACGCGTACGGGAAGAACTCGCTGCACGAGGCCCGGCCGGGGGACGTGCTGATCTTCGGCACCGGCCCGCAGAACACGGCGACCAGCACGCACATCGGCATCGTCGAGAAGGTCGAAGGCCACCGCGTCACGCTGATCGAGGGCAACTCCGGGGACGCCGTCCGCCGGAACACGCACCCGCTTTCGGCGTCGACGTTCTACGGAGGGGTGCACCCGTGATCACCGGAAAAGCCGCCGACCGGACGGTCGCCGTGGAGGTCGCGCCCGGCGGGGCGCTGCAGGAGCTGACCCTGGAAGCCGCGGCGCTGCGGCTGGACCCGGACGAGCTCGCCCGGCGGATCCTGCTGCTCACGGCGGCGGCCTCGGCCCGCGCGACCGCGTCGCTATGGCACACCCTGGACGGCGAGGTCGACGGGCTCGGCCTGCCGGCGCCGGGGGAGGCCGCGGAAGAGACGACGCCGGAAAGCTGGCGGGCGCAATGACGGGCTACGGCGAACGGCTGGCGGCGATCCGCGCTTCGGCAACGGACGCCGGGGTGTCGGTGGTGGTCGACCTGCACGGGGCCCTGGTGGACCTGCGCTTCGAGCGGCGGGCCCTGACCCGGTCGCCGCGCGCACTGGCGGAGCTGATCCGGCGGCTGGCGGGGGATGCCGGGGCGGATGCGCTGCAGCAGGGCCAGGAGGTACTGGGAGACCTGCTGCCGGCCGAGCTCCCGGGCGGCTCGGCCAGGCAGCCGGACTCGTTCGTCCCCGCCACCTGGGCCACCTGAGGTGGCTCAGCGGGCCGCGTCGACGAGCCCGGCGATGCGGCCGGCGAGGCCGTCCACCGGGGTGACGCTCACCCAGGGTTCGCCGCCCGCGTCCTCCGGGGTCACCGCGTACCGGCCCGCCGCGGTGTCGAACCAGGCCAGCACCGGCGTCCGGCCCGCCGGACCGGTCGCCGCCAGCTGGCCCCCCGTGTGGCGCCCCGCCGTCACCAGCGTCGCCAATGGGCGGACCGCCCGGCCGGTGATCCCCGCCGCGGCCAACGCCCGCTCGAACGCGTCGTACCCGGTGCGCGCGTAGGCGTCCATCGCCGCCGCGTACGCCGCTCGCGGAAGCCGCAGCTGCTCGCCGGGGCCGGGTGGCTGGTCGCCGAGCATGCGGGCCACCGACGGCACCAGGTCCGCCGGCCGCAGCGGTTCGAGCACCAGGTCGCGTTCGTCGAGGACGGCGAGCACGCCCGCGGTGTCCCGGACGGCGGCGAGCAGCCGCCACGGCGCTTCCCCGAGCACCAGCGCGTCGACGCTCAGCGACGGCGAACCCAGCAGCGTGACCAGGTCCGCCAGGGCCGGGTCGACGTCGTCGCCGTCGGTCAGCCCGGCCTCGGCGAGCCCGGCGAACACGCGCACGCCCAGGTCGTCGCGCTCGGCGTGGGTGCGGCCGTGCGCCGGCACGTCGAACGGGTACGGCGGTGGCCCGCCCGGCCCCAGATCCTCCCAGAGGAGGTCGAACTCCAGATGCGACAGGATCACTCCCGCCGCCGTCGCGGTGCGGCGCGCCATGGTCCCCCTTCCCGTCGTGGGCGGCCGGCGTCGGGCACGATGGTGCCGATGGCCGAGCCGTACCCGGTGGACGTACCCGCGAGCGGGTACCTCGTCGTCCGCGCTTCGGGCGCCGCGGCGGCGCGCGCGGCGATCCTCGGTGGTGCGGCAAGCGATCCCGAGAGCATCCAGCTGGTGCTGCGCTGCCCGGTGCCGCGCGCGGTGGCCGAGTCCGGCGCGAAGCTGACCTTCGCCGACGCGACGCTGCACCTGCAGGCCTCCGGCGTCGTGATGCTCACCGTCGCGGCCGCGAAGCTGTCGATCGCGTTCGCCGAGCTGCGGCCGCTGATGTTCCGGCCGGTCGAGGTCGACGCGCCGCTGCGGGCCCTGTTCGCCGGCGCGGTGGCGCACGTCCTGGCGGCCGGGCCGCGGCTCGACCCGCACGGACTCGCCCACCACCTGCTGGGCCTGGCCGAGCTGGTGCTGCGAAGCGCGCTTCGCAGCGAGCTCGACCGTGTCGACGCGCTCGCGGCCCGGCGGCGCGAAGCGCTGGAGTACATGCGGGCCCACCTGGCCGACCAGTCGCTCACCGCGGACCGCATCGCCGAAGCGCTGTACATCTCGCGACGGCGGCTGTACCAGCTGTTCGACGACGGACAGGGTGTCTCGGAACGGCTCAAGGGCCTGCGGATCGAGCGGGCGAAGGCGCTGCTGGCCGACCCGGCCAAGGCGGGCCGGGGCATCGCGGAGATCGCGCGTGACTGCGGGTTCACCAGCGCCCCGCACTTCTCGCGGACGTTCCGCCGGGCGACCGGCCGGACCCCGCGCGAATACCGGGAGCGGGCGCTGCGGGGGTGAGGTCGACGCCGGCGACGAGCGTCCCGGCCAGTCCGGCGACCTCCAGCCAGCCCCGGCCGCCGGGGGAGTGCAGGGTGAACACCGCCGCGCGCGGGCGGTCCGGGTCGAGCACGACCGCCTGCAGCTGCGCGCCGGACAGGCCGATCCGTTCGACGATCACCACCGGGTAGCCACGCCGGGTCTGCGCGTGGCTCACCTCGCGCAGGCCGGGCGTGGTGTCGGCGACGAAGTGCCGGAGGTCCGCGGCGTCGCCGGGCGGGCCGGAAAGGGGGACCACCCCGGCGATGAGCAGCGCCGGGTCGGCGTCGCGGTGCTCGACCAGGGCGAGCAGGCCGGCGTGCTGGTCGTGGGCGATTTCCGCGGACTGCACGGCGGCCGCTTCCAGGCCGACGTCCCGGGCGGCGTCGGGTCCGCGCAGGCGTGCCATGTGGGCGTGCAGCTCCGCCGTGGTGCGCTCGACGGAGGCCAGGCTGACCGGGGTGATCCCCGGGACGGCGGGCAGTTTCACCGGCCACCCAGCGCCGCGGTGAACGCGCCCACGGCGCCGGAGGGCGGCGTCACCGGCGCGACGGGGGTGCGCGCGACCGTCACGCCCAGCTCGCGCCCGGCGGCGGAGAAGGTCTCCAGGGCGGTGGTGAGCTGCCGGAAGCCGGGCGCGCCGGGCAGGGGGTCGCCGTCGCCGAGGGCCCGCAGCCGCCCGGCGACGCGCGCGGCCTCGGCGGTGTGGGCGCGTTCGAGGTCGCGGGCTTCGCGGCGGACGCGGTCGAGTTCGTCTTGCCGGGCGGCGAGCCGGGCCCGGGCCGCGGCGGCTTCGGGGGCGGCGGCGGGGGAGAACTGCGCGGTCGTTTCGGCCTGTTCGACGGCATCTTCGGCCTCGACGACGGCCCGCTGGGCTTGCTTGGCCCGGCGGTCGAGGTCTTCGGCCTGCCGGCGGTGGGCGAGGAGGGTCCCGGCCCAGTTTTCGAGGACGGCGGCGGCTTCGCGGAGGGAGTCCGGCAGGGTGGCGACGCCGGCTGCGGACTGCCGGGCGCGCTCGGCCAGCGCCTGCGCGGACGGGCCGGCCCAGCCGGGGATGTCCCCGGGCAGGGGGATTTCGCCGAGCCGCGCGGCGGCCGCGGAACACCGGCGCGCCGCTTCGGCGACGGCATCCGGGCTGCCCGGGGCGGGGTCGAAGCCGAGGCCGCGGAACTCAGCCATCGGCCCGCCCGGGGTGGGGTGGGATCAGCGCCCGCTGCCGCGCGATGCGCTGGCGATCGAGCCGCCCGAGGTGGCGCACGGTGGCTGGGTGGCGCAGGTCCGGCCGCTCTGCGCTGTGGTGGTGATTGGGCTGCGCGGGGTGGTGCACGGTGGCTGGGCAGCGGTGGTCCGGCTGTCTTGCGCTGTGGTGGCGATCGGGCTGGGCGGGGTGGTGCGGCTCGGTATTGGTGGCCGGGTGGCGGTGGTCCGGCTGCCTTGCGCTGTGGCAGCCATCGGCCCGCCCGAGCTGGCGTCCCCGAATCCGCTCGCCTGCGCCGCGCTCAGCCATCGGCCCGCCTCAGCTCCTCCACAACGCCCGCGTCGCCGGTCCGGTAAACCTGCGCCGCCGTCCGGACGCTCGCCGCCGTCGCCGCGATTTCCCGCTGTACCGCGCGGATCCGGTCCGCCCACTCGTCCGTGACCGCCCGGAGCGCGTCCGGCACCAAAGGCCCGAGGTCGCCCGGCCCGCTCGTCTCGTCCGCCGCCGCTCCGTACTCCTCGGCCGCGTCCTCCAGGCGGCGGGCCAGCTCCTCCAGGGCCGCCGGGTCGGCGTGGAAGCCCGTCATTCGCCGAACACCGGCGGGTACGCGGGCGGCAGGTCGTCCATCAGGTCGTAGCCCGACGCGTACTTGTCGTGGTGCTCGGTGTCCTCCTCGCGGCGCGTGCCCTGGCCCTGCGGGTACATGCCGTACCCGCCCGCCGGGCCGCGCCCGCCTCCCGCGCCGGGGCCCGAGCCCGGCGGCGAGCCGCCGAACCGGCCCGCCCCGGCCCGTCCGCCCTCGCCGAGGGCGCCCGGGCCCGCGACGCCGGCCGCCGGAATCCCGCCCCACCCGTACCCCGAAGCGCCGGTGCCCCCGAGCACCCCGCCGCCCGCGCCGATCACCCCGTCGGCGCCGACAGGCAGCCCTGTGCCGGTCAGTGCTCCGGGCACCACCGAAGCGGTCGATGTCGAGTCGTCCTGCGGAGAGCGCGGAGAGTGCGGAGCGTGCGGAGGCCGCGGGACCGGGTCGAACGGCGGGTCGAAACCCGGGCCGGGATCCCGCGCGGGCGGCGCGACCGCGACCCCCGGCTCCGACGCACTCACCGCCGGCGCGGTGTCGAACGCCGGCGGCAGCCGGTGCCGGACGTCGTGGCTCGCGCTCTCGTACTGCTCCATGACGCGGACGGCTTCGGCCTTCGCGTCGTCCGCCTGCTTCTTGGTCGGCAGCTTGTCGTCGAGCAGGTCGTCCAGCATGTAGGTGCCCTCGGGCCCGTCGAGCCGCTTGACCGCGTAGCCCTCCCGGAACCACCGCTCGGCCCAGTAGTGCACGGGTTCCGGCATCTTCCGGCGGGCCTCGCCGATCGCCGCGGTGTAGGTGTCGAGGCCGTCGCCGATCTGCCGGGCGTTCTCGCTCGCCGTGCTCGCCCAGGTGGTCAGCCGCCGCACCGAATCGGCGGCCTGCGCCGCGGACGGGCCGCGCCACGACAGCAGCAGCTTCTGCACCAGCGCGTGGACGTCGCCGGTCGCCGTGTCGACGCCCTTCGCGAGCTCGGCCCACCGGTGCGCCTGCTCGCCGAGCTTCGGCGGCTCGGCCGACTGCACCATGTCCCACAGCTCGCGGTGCTCATAGCTGTCCCAGTGGATCCGGCCGAACGCGGCTTCGCGGGCGTTGGCCGCCTTCTCTCGGCGGACGCGCCGCGTTTTCGCCTGCCCGCGCGCGGTCGGACGGTGGTGCGTGGAGTGGAACTCAGGCACGGCCCTCACCCGCCCGCAGCGCCGCGGCGGCCTCGTCGTCGTTCCTCGCGTGCGTCGCGGCGACGGTTTCGAGCGCCTGCCGCAGCGAGGCGAGTTCGGCCAGGTACGACGTCAGGGCCGCTTGCACACCACCGGCGTCCGCGCCGCCGCGCAGGCCGAACGAGCGGCGCATCCAGTGGGACACCGGCCCCTTGCCGTCGGCGAGCGGGGTGCCCAGCTCGCGCGCGTTCGCGAGGTGCCCGGAAAGCTCCTGGTAGCGCTCGTCGAGGGCCTTCTTGGCCGCTTCGACCTCGGCGTAGTCCAGGGCGAGGACGTCGGTGTCGGCGACCAGCGCGGCCGAACCGGCTCCCTGCGGCTTCTCGACGTCCGACGCTCCGGTACCCGGCTCGTCGGGTCCTTCGCGCCGGCGCTCCGCCTTCAGCTGCTGCCGTGCGTCGGCTTCGTCGCGCACTGTCGCCATGGACGTCCTTCCCTCGCCACCCAGGCGTCCATCCTCGCCAATGCGCGCCGCGATGAGAAGCGGCCCCGCCGCGGCTGCACGGGTGGACACGAAGACTGCACGGGCGGATAGGGCAGGATGTCCGGATGATCCCGCGCCGTTCCTTCGGAGCCGTTCTCGCCGCGCTCATCGGGCTGGTCGTGCTCGCCGGGCCCGCGTCGGCGCACACCGAGCTCGAGTCCAGCTCACCCGCGGAGGGCGCTTCGCTCGCGACGGCGCCGACGCAGGTCCGGCTGACCTTCGGCGAGCCCGTGACGCTGCCGCCGGACCCGGTCAAGATCACCGGCCGCGACGGCACCGCCTGGGCGGTCGGCGCCCCGGCCGTCGACGGCGGCGTCGTGACGGTGCCGGTCACGCCGTCCGGCACCGCCCAGGCCTACACGCTGACCTGGCAGGTGGTCGCGAAGGACGGCGACAACGTCACCGGCACCGTGCACTTCACCATCACCGGGGCTTCCGCCACGACGCTCGACTCCGTCGGCGTCCCGACCTGGATCTGGGCGCTGGTCGCGATCGCCGGGCTGCTCGCGGTGATCGTCGTCGGCGTGCGGCAGCTCCGCGGCCGCCGCTAGTCCTGCGGGACCGTGACGACCCAGCGCCCGGGACGGCGGCGCAGGTAGCCCCACCAGTACAGCGCCGACACCACCAGCACGCCGGCGGTGATCCCCAGGTCGAGCGCGCTCTGCTCGACCAGGACGTAGGCCAGCGCGGCGACGGCGAGCACCGGCAGGAGCGGCCACAGCGGCATCCGCCACACGTCCGGTTTCCGGTGCGCCGCCCGGCGCGCCCGGAGCGTGGCGGCCGCGACGCTGAGGTACAGCGCGACGACGGCGACCCCGGTGACGCCGCTGAGCGTGTCGACCGGCACGAAGCACAGGACGGCCTCGGACAGCCCGGTCACCAGCGTCGCCACCCACGGCGAACCGAACCGCTTGCCCACCACGCTCATCGCGCGGTTCACCGGCGCCGGCCACGCATGGTCGCGGGCGGAGGCGAAGAGCACCCGCGAGTTCTGGATGACCATGACGATGACCGCGTTGACGATCGCGGCCGCGATGCAGAGGCTGATCGCCACCCCGACGGCGCTGCTGCTCCAGCCGGTGACCAGGGCGGACAGGTCGACCCCGGCGAGCGCGGCGGTGTCCGGCACGGCCAGGGTGACGGCCACGACCGGCACCAGGATGACCACGGCGCTGATGCCGAGCGTCCAGAACACCGTGCGCGCGACGGTCCGGCGCGGCTCGCGCATCTCCTCCGCGAGGTAGACGGCGGTGCTGAACCCCTGCACCACGAACAACGCGACGGCGAGCCCGGAGACGACGGCGATCAGCCCGATCCCGCTCGTGCCGAGGGCCGGCTTCAGCAGCACGGCCGGGCTCTGCGTGGTGTGCGTGAAGCCGAGCAGGGACACGACGAAGATCGCGACGATCTCGATGACCAGGAAGATCCCGGTGATCCAGGCGTTGGACCGCAGGTTCAGCAGGCCCATCACGGTGGAGGCGAGCATGACGAGCGCGCCCGCGACCGACGGGCTGACGTCGGCGACGACGGCCAGGTAGTCCGCGACCCCGATGGCGATGATCGGCGGCACGACGAGGATGACGACGAACGACAGCATGAACGTCAGCCAGCCGGCGAACCGGTTGGCCACCGTCGTCACCATCGCGTACTCGCCGCCGGCACTCGGCACCAGCGTGCCGAGTTCGGAGTAGCAGAAGGCGATCCCGACGCAGAGCAGCACCGCGAGCGCGATGGCGAGCGCGGTGCCGGTGCCGAGGTCGGCGAACAGCGGGGGCACGAGGACGAACAGCGACGACGCCGGTGTCACGCAGCTGAGCGTGAGGAGCGTGCCGCCGCCGACGCCGATGGACCGGGTGAGCGTGCGGGGCTGCTTCGTGGCGGCGGCCGCGGCGACGTCGGGCGGGGCGGGAGTGCGGGGCATGGGCGTTCCCTCCGGCCGGGGGCAGGGTGCGACGGATGGAACAGCACCGATTCGGCGTTGTCAACGGCCCGAAGACGACTAAATCCGTTGTTGATCCGGGGCGCGGTGTTCGGATTTAGTTACCTACCGTCACGGCGTGCCGGGTTTGCCTGGCGTTGCCCGCGTCGGGGATGATCCCGGGCGTGAGCAGCCAGGACACTCCGAGCCGACCCGCCCCGCCGGTGCTCGACGACATTTCGCGGCAGATCATCGCGCAGCTGCAGGAGGACGGGCGGCGCGCGTACGCGACCATCGGCAAGGCGGTCGGCCTGTCGGAAGCGGCGGTCCGGCAGCGGGTCCAGCGGCTGTCGGACTCCGGGGTCATCCAGATCGTCGCCGTGTCGGATCCGTTGCAGGTCGGGCTGTTCCGGCAGGCGATGATCGCGATCACCGTCGACGGCCCGCTGGAACCGGTCGGCGACGCACTGGCCGAAATGGACGAAATCGCGTACGTGATCCTCTGCGCCGGGCGCTACGACCTGCTGTGCGAAGCCGTCTGCGCGGACGACGAGGCGTTGCTGCGGCTGATCTCGACGCGGATCCGCGCGCTGCCGGGTGTCCGGCACGCGGAGGCGATGGTCTACCTCAAGCTGCGGAAGCAGACCTACCAGTGGGGCACACGCGGAACGTGACGACTGAATCCGAAGGTGTAGAGCGATAGATGACCATGAATTAGTCGTCCAAGTTCGGCTGGACGACTGAATCGCTTGCGTCATCGGGTCGGCGCGTGCGATAACCGAGGCATGACCACTACCGCCGACCGCGCCGCCGCCGACGCCCCGAGCCTCGCGCAGGTGGCCCGCAGCAACCTCTGGATGCACTTCACCCGCCACTCGGCCTACGACGAGACCGACGTCCCGGTGATCGTGCGCGGCGAAGGCCCGTACATCTGGGACGCCCGCGGGAAGCGCTACCTGGACGGGCTCGCCGGGCTGTTCGCGGTCCAGGTCGGCCACGGCCGCGAGGAACTCGCGGAGGCTGCCGCGCGCCAGACGAAGCAGCTCGCCTACTTCCCGCTGTGGGGCCACGCGCACCCGGCGGCGATCGAGCTGGCTTCGCGGCTCGCCGCCGCGGCGCCGGGCGACCTGAACCGCGTGTTCTTCACCGTGAGCGGCGGCGAATCCGTCGAGACGGCGTGGAAGCTGGCGAAGCAGTACTTCAAGCTGGCCGGGAAACCGGGCAAGCACAAGGTGATCAGCCGCGCGCTGGCCTACCACGGGACGTCGCAGGGCGCGCTGTCGATCACCGGCATCCCCGGCGCGAAAGCGGACTTCGAGCCGCTGGTGCCGAGCACGCTGCGCGTCCCGAACACGAACTTCTACCGGGCGACCGAGCACGCCGACGACTACGAGGCGTACGGCCGCTGGGCGGCGGACCGGATCGAGCAGGCGATCGAATTCGAGGGCGCGGACACCGTCGCGGCGGTGTTCCTGGAGCCGGTGCAGAACACCGGCGGCTGTTTCGTGCCGCCGCCGGGGTACTTCGCGCGGGTGCGGGAGATCTGCGACAAGCACGACGTCCTGCTGGTGTCCGACGAGGTCATCTGCGCGTTCGGCCGGGTCGGGTACGACTTCGCGGCCAAGCGGTACGGCTACCAGCCGGACATCATCACGACGGCCAAGGGCCTGACGTCGGGGTACGCGCCGCTGGGCGCGGTGCTGGCTTCGGAGCGGCTGATGGAGCCGTTCACCCGCGGCGAGACGACGTTCATGCACGGCTCGACCTACGGCGGCCACCCGGTGTCGTGCGCGGTGGCGCTGGCGAACCTCGACCTGATGGAGCGGGAGGACCTGTACGGCCACGTCCTGCGCCGGGAATCCGCCTTCCGGTCCACTTTGGACAACTTGCTCGACCTGCCGATCGTGGGGGACGTCCGCGGCGCCGGGTTCTTCTACGGGATCGAGCTGGTGAAGGACAAGGCGACCAAGGAGACGTTCACGGCGGCGGAGTCCGAGCGGGTGCTGCGCGGGTTCCTGTCGGAGGCGCTGTTCGAGGCGGGGCTGTACTGCCGGGCGGACGACCGGGCCGAGCCGGTCGTGCAGCTGTCGCCGCCGCTGGTTTGCGATCAGCGGGAGTTCGACGAGATGGAGCAGATCCTGCGGGACACGCTGACGCGGGCCTGGCAGCTGCTGTAGGCCGGGTGGGGCGGCCTCGGTGGGGGTGGCCTCCGGCCCCCGGTATCCACGATACCGGCACACACCGACAATTCCGGCCCGCCCGGGCAGGCTCGCTGGCCCGATCGGGCGGGGAATCCGCCTTCCCCGCCCGATCGGCGGCTTCCTGAGTACCGTGGAACGCGGGGGACCGGGGGGAGCGGCCGGTGACCGGCCCGCCCGTGTTCGCGCCGGCCGTGCGCGCTTCCGGGAGGAGACCCGATGACCGCCGCTGCTCCGCGCCTTCCGTTCGATCGGCCCAGTGTCCTGGAGATCGCTCCGCTCTTCGAGGTCCTTCGCCGGCAGGGGCCCGTTGTCCCGGTCACCACGCCCGCCGGGGATCCCGCCTGGCTCGTCACCGGGTTCGACCAGGTGCGGGCCGTTTTCACCGATCCGCGGTTCGGCCGGTCGCACCCCGCGCCGGAGGAAGCTTCCCTGCTTTCGGATGCCGCCTTCCTCAGCCGGCCGCAGGGGGACCACGACACCGAGCACACCGAGCACGCCCGGATGCGGCGGCTGCTCGTGCCCGCCTTCTCCGCCAACCGGATCCGGCGGCTCGCCGGGCACGTGCAGGAGCTCGCCGACGGCTGCTTCGACGCCATGGAACGCGCGCGGCGCGAGCACGACGTCGTCGACCTGCACGAACACCTCTCCTTCCCGCTGCCCGTGCTCGTCATCTGCGAGCTGCTCGGCGTCCCCTACGACGACCGCGAGACCTTCCGGGTGCTCTCGGACCGGATCGGGCGGATGGACATCGGCGCCGCCTCGGATGCGGCGCTCGAGGAGTTCGCCGCCTACATGAGCCGGCTCGCCGACAGCAAGCGGCGGGAGCCGGGGCAGGACGTCGTCTCGGACCTGGTGCGGGCGCAGGCCGACGATCCGGCCTTCGGGGACGACGACCTCGCGCGGCTCGCCGCCGGACTGTTGTTCGCCGGCCACGAGACCACCTCCAACCGGATCGACCTCGGCGTCCTCTACCTGCTCGCCGACCTCACCCGGCGGGACGAGCTGGCCGCCGACCCCGAAGGCCGCGTGCACGGCGTCGTCGAAGAGATCCTGCGGCTGTCCGCGCCGAGCGGGCTCGGGGTGCTGCGATACGCCCACGACGACGTCGAACTCGGCGGGGTGACGATCCCGCGGGGCGACGCGGTCCTCCTGTCCATCGCCGCCGCCAACCGGGACGAGACCGTGTTCCCCGACCCCGGCGCGTTCGACCCCGGCCGCAAGCCGAATTCGCACGTTTCCTTCGCCTACGGCGGCTGGTTCTGCATCGGGGCGAGCCTGGCCCGCACCGAACTGCGGGTCGTTTTCGGCTCGCTGTTCCGGCGGTTCCCCGGGCTGCGCCTGGCCGTCGGCGTCGATGAACTCCAGGTCCGGACCAACCGTGTCACCGGGGGAGTGGACCGCGTGCCGGTCCTCTGGTAGACCAACGGCGGCCGCATGTGGAGGAAAAGACGTGACCCTGTGGGACAAGCTCAAGATGGACGACAAGCTCGTCAAGGTGCTGCAGGAGATCCCGCCGGGCCCGGACGCCGAGGAGTTCGGGCGCGCCTACGTCACCATCCACCAGCTGGCCGTCGAGCTGGACCAGCGGTTCCCCGAGGTCCGCGCGCAGCTGGACGTGCCGCTCGGCGGCGGCGCGACCCGGCACGCGGGCCTCGTCGAGCTGCTCGGCAAGGAACTGGTCGACAAGATCCGCCGCTACGGCGACGTCTACCCGATCGAGGCCGCGCAGCTTTCGTCGGTGCGCTTCCGCGAGCTGCGGCTGCGCGGCCCCGGTGGCCGTGACCTGGTCGGCGCGTCGAAGGCCGACCTGCCGCTGATCCGCCTGCGGGCCAAGGACTGACCGGGTGCCCGCACCGCCGGTCCGGGTCCTGGTGGCCGAGCGCGACCCGGCGGTGCGCGCCCGCCTGAGCGGGATCCTCGACGCGGCGGACGGCATCGAGGTCGTCGGCTCGGCCCCCGACGCGACGGCCGCCCGCGTCACCCTCCGGCGCCGGCTGCCGGACGTGCTGCTGCTGGACCTGCGCCTGACCTGGCCGGACGCGCTGCCCCGGCGCCCGGCGGTGGTGGCGCTGGCCACCTTCGACTCGGACGCGGGCATCCTCCGCGCCCTGCGCGACGGCGCCTCGGGCTTCCTGCTGCGGTCGGCCCGGCGCAACGACCTGGTCAAGGTGGTCCGGCTGGCCGCCGACGGGCACGTGGTGCTGTCCCCGGACGCCTCCCGCCGCCTGCTGTCGGCGGCCACCCGCCTGTCCGGCCCCCGCGACGACCGGCTCGCGCAGGTGGACCGCCTGTCGGCCCGCGAGACCGACGTGCTCGCCGGCGTCGGGGCGGCCCTGACGAACGCCGAGATCGCGCACCGGCTGGGGCTGCCGGAGCCGATCGTGCGGGACTGCGTGGCGCGGGTGGTGCGGAAGCTGGGCTGCGCGCACCGGACCGGCGCCGGGCTGCTGGCGTACGAACGCGGGCTCTGCCGCCCCGGCCTGAGCTGAGGGTGCCCGGCTCCCCGGGAGCCGGGCACCCTCAGGTCGTCAGAAGCCGCTCAGGCCGTTCGGCACCCCCACCCCCGTGGGAGCGTCGTAGCCCGGGCCCGCGACGCACAGGTAGTCGCCGCCGCACTTCTTGCCGCCGCCGCTCGGGTCGTTGTCGCCCGCGGCGATGTCCACGAACTTCGCCGCGTTGGCGTACACGCCGGCCGGCTGGGCCGTGCCCGCCCGGCCCGAACGGCCGTACAGGCCCGCCACGAACGGCGCCGAGGCACTCGTGCCGCTCACCGGGAGCCAGCCGCCCACGTCCGTGTTGTACACCGCCACGCCGTCCGCGACCGCCGACACGTCGGCGACCGTCCGCTTGCCGCAGTGGGTGTCCTGCTGCCACTTCGGTTTGGCGATGTAGGCCGAGCAGCCGCTGCCGCCGTACTGCCACGCCGATTCCGCCCAGCCGCGCGGCGAATCCGGGTCCCGGGCCAGCGTCGTCCCGCCGACCGCGACCGTCGAGGCCAGCACCGCCGGGTAGCTCGCCGCGGTGAAACCGCTGTCGCCCGACGAGGCCACCACCGTCACGCCCGGGTGCTGGTAGTGGCTCGCGTACGCCAGCGGCGCGCCGCTTTCCCGGGCACCGTAGCTGTTCGACACGACCTTCGCGCCCAGCCGCACCGCGGTGTCCTCCGTCGCCGCGAGGTCGGCGAAACCCGGGGAATCGCCTTCCACGACGAGAATCCGGCAGGACGGGCACGCCGCCGACACCATCGACACGTCCAAAGTGGACTCAAGGGCCCAGCCGAAGGAGCTCGGCGGCAGCGGAGCCGCCGCGCCCTGCTGGTTCACCTTGCGGAAGCAGCCGTTCGCCGTCGTGCACGGCGGCAGGCCGTACTGCGCCCGGTACGCGGCCAGGTCGGCTTCCAGGTTCGGCGCGTCGAAGGCGATCGAGATGCCGACGACGGTGTCCGGCCCCGCCTGGTCCGGCAGCCGGTACGCCGACGCCAGGTCGGCGGCGCCCCAGCCCGCCGGCCCGTCGGCGAGCGCGCGGACCGCGCGCGGGGTGTAGGTGGTGAGGCAGCGCGCCTGGCCCGGAGCCGGTTCGGGGCACGCCGGGCGGGACACCGGGGTGGCGGCCGCGGCGGGGGTGACCAGGCCGGCCGCCGCCACCACGGCGGCCAGCGCGCCGATCCATCTTCTGTTCACAGTGGACCTTCCCCTCAGGACACGTAGACGTGGTAAGCGGCCGTGACGCTCTCGGCGATCGTCGCCCCGGCGGCGTCGGACGCGGTGACCCGCAGCGAGACGTCCGTGCCGCGGAACGCCTCCGTGGTCACCGGGAATTCGGCGTGGAAGACGCCGTCGCCGCGGGCGGTGACGGTCGCGTCCAGCCAGGTCACGCCGTCGGTCGAGTACTGCACGGTCGCGCCGGCGATGGGCGACGGGGTGCTCTGCTGCAGGTGCCCGACGGTGAGGTCCAGGCTCTGCGGCCCGCTCGGGGTGGACCCGTCCGGCCGGAGCCCGCCGACGGCGTACTGCAGCGTCAGCAGCGGCTCCACCGCACAGGCGCGGTCCGGGCCGTTGTCGCCGCGGGCGCAGTACAACGCGGGCGGCAGCTGGGCGCCTTCGACGTGCTGCGACTTCCACGTCCACTCGGTGTGGCTCGCGGTGCTCTGGTGGTACATCGGCCCGGTGCGCCCGGCGTCGACCGTGAGGCCGAGCGTCGAGGGACCCGGGCCGGCCTCGTGCTCGAAGGCGGCTTCGAAGCCGCCGCCCGTCGGCGTGCCCTCGGTGAGGGTGGTGCCGTCCTGGGTGAGGCGGTAGTGCCCGGTGACGGTGTCCCGCGACTCGCCGTAGTAGCCGAACCCCGTGTGACCCGGCTGGTTGTCGCTGAACGGCGTGAGCGAGAACCGCAGCAGGTCACCGGCGCGCGTCGCGGCCGGCAAGGTGTAGACGGTGGGATCGGCCTGCAGCGCCACCGCGCCCGCCGGGTGCAGCGGGAAGCGGTTCCAGTCTTCGGTGACCGACGAGCCGCCCCGGTAGCCGTGGAAGGCCTCGTACTGGCCGCCGGCCCAGCCGGGGAACGGACCGGGCAGCACGTACTTCGAAACACCGCCGAACCACACCAGGTCCGGCGCCGCCGAGACGTACTCGGTCTGCTTGCGCGGCAGGTCGATCAGGTGCGACGGCCGGCCGCCGCCGTCCTCGAAGGTGAACATGCCGCTGCGCTGCCGCCGGCCCACCGAGCTGTATTCGCTGTAGTAGGTGGCGTCCACCGTGGCGACGTCCTTCGCCGTGATCACGTACCGCTGCTGCGGAATCGTGCCGATCGTGGCCTTCTGCAGCACGTATTCGTACGGCGTGCCGGGCCCGGGCGGGGACACCAGCCTGCTGTACGGGTACGTCTGCAGCGCCCCGGTGCGCACCGGGACGGCGGTCGGCGACACCGAGATCGGCACCCCCGGCCCGGCGTCGAAGTCGACGAGCAGGGCCGGCCCGGTCTTCGCGGCCCGGCGGAAGAGGAACCCGGTGTCGTCGAGCAGCGCCGGCCGCGGGGTCACCCAGGTCAGCTTGCTGGACGCGCGTTTCGCGTCGACACGGACGGTCGCGTCCGCCCGCACCGCGAACTCCGGCTGCGCGGAGAACCGCAGGTCGGTCGGGTTGCCGTCGGCGTCGGCCGTCCAGAGCACGCCGAGCGCGCTGTAGTTGCCGTCCGGCACGCTGAACTTGGCCGTGCCGCCGGAGAAGTAGTTGAAGTTCTCGTCGGGGGCGAGGGTGTTGCCGTCGTCGGTGTTGTAGAGGAACGCGATGCCCGTGTTCGCGGGTTTGCCGGCGACGTCGGTGGCGTCGACCGACACCGTCCGCATCACCGACCGCGGCTGGACGGCCTGCCGCTTCGGCGCGCCGGCGAGGGCGTACCGCGCCCCGTTCGCGAACAGGCCCTGCCCGCCGAAGCGACCCCGCGCACTGTCCTCTTTGAACTGTTTCGCCAGCGCGGCACCGAACGTGGCGGTGTCGGCCGGGTTCTTCGCGCCCGCCAGCAACGCCTTGACGTCGAACAGGCTCAGGTCGAGCCCGCGCCCGAGGTAGGGGAGCGCGGTGCCGGGGACCTCGTAGTCCCGGCCGCCGAGCCGCAGGTGCACCAGCGCCCGCGCCATGCCCTTGGCCGCGGCGGGCTGGATTTCGAAACTGTCCCGGCCGTCCGGGGCGGTCCGGACGGTGACCCGGTCGCCGGTGATCAGGGTGGCGGTCGGCGACGGCCCCGCGGCGAGCGCCGCCGGCGGGGCGAGCCCGGCCGGCCCGGCCGAACCGGCGAGCAGCACCGCGAACACCGTGAGACTTCTTCGCACTGGCACCTCCGTGTGGTGGTTGATCACCACTTCCGACGAGCCAGGCGGCAAGACCGTTGAGAGCGGGGCGCGATCTCTCGCGAATTGCCCTGATCGGCCCAGCGACGGAGAGTCAGAGCGTCCGGCAGGTGAGGGCCGGGCGGGCGTCGCCGCTGCCGTTCTGCGTCAGGGCGATCAACCCGAACGTCGTCGTCCCGTCCGCGTCGAGTTTCGCGTTCCAGGCGGCGTTTTCGACCGTCACCGTGGACCCGTCGACAGTGAAGGTCCCGTTCCACAGGCCGGTGATGCGGTGACCGGCCGGCAACGTCCAGCGGACGCGCCAGCCGGACAGGCCGGCCGCGCGGTCGTTGCGGACCGTCACCAGCACCTGGTAGCCGCCCGGCCACGAGTTCGTCACCTCGTACCGCGCCGCGCAGCCCAGGTCGGCCGGGGTCGTGGGCGCGGGCACCGGCGGGGTCGAGGACGGCGCGGCCGACGGCACCGGCGTGGCCACCGGCGTGCCGTCCGGGACGATCACCGTGCCGATCACCACGCCCAGCGCCAGCAGCACCGCGCCGGCGGCGCCCGCGAGGACCAGCCGGCGTCGCGGACGGCGGACGCGCAGCAGCCGGGTCCCGGCCCGCGGCCGGGGACGCGGCGGGGGCAGCGGACGGCCGCCGGTGACCGCTTCGAACAGCTCCTGGACCTCCGCCATCGCCGGGCGCGCGGCCGGATCCCGCTGCAGCATCCGGCTCAGCACCTCGGCGAGCGGGCCGCTGTGGCGCGGCGGGACGACCTCCTCTTTCGCGATGCGCAGGAGGAGGGTGATCGCGTTGTCGTCGTTGCCGAACGGCGGCGCGCCTTCCAGCGCCCGGTAGAGCGTGGCACCGAGGGAAAAGACGTCGGCGGGGAACTCGGCGTCGCGGCCGGCGGCGACCTCGGGCGCCAGGTAGGCGGGCGTGCCCGCGATGAAGCCGCCGCCGGTCACCGTGCCTTCGCCGGTCGCCCGGGAGATGCCGAAGTCGGCGATCTTGGCGACCCCCTCCTCGCCGAGCAGGACGTTGGCGGGCGTGACGTCGCGGTGCACCACGCCCTCGGCGTGCGCGGCGGCGAGCGCCGACGCGACCTGCACGCCGATGCGCGCCACCTCCTCGGCGGGCAGCGTCTCCCGGTCGAGCAGGATCTCCGCCAGGCTGCGCGACGGCAGGTACTCCATGACCAGGTAAGGCCCGCCGGGCGCCTCGACGACGTCGTGCACCGTGATCGCGTGCGGGTGCCGCAGGCGCGCGGTGAGCCGGGCCTCGCGCAGGGCGCGTTGCGCCGCCTGCGCACCGGCGGCCGGCCCGATGGCCGCGTCGTAGTCCAGCTGCTTGACCGCGACGACCCGGTCCAGCCGCTCGTCACGGGCGCGCCAGACCACGCCCATCGACCCCTGGCCGATTCTCTCCGACAGCCGGTAGCGCCCGGCGACCAGCTCTCCTGCGTCGGTCACGACGACCTCCCGGCTTCCCCCGGAACACACGGATGCGGGCGACGTTCGGTTCGAGCCTAACGGCCTGCCCGCCGGTGTGCCGACGGACAGGCCGCGCTCACGCGCCGAGCCGGTGCAGCTGGTCCCAGGCCGGGACGTACGGGGTGAACCGCAGCTTCATCCCCGCCTCGGCCGGCAGCTTGTCGGCCTTCCGCGCGTTGCAGCTGCGGGCCGTGCCGCCGCACGCGGCGACCGTGTTCAACCACGACGTCCGCTCGCCGCCGCGGCTCAGCGGCGTCACGTGGTCGATCGTCGTCGCCTTCGCGCCGCAGTACGCGCAGCGGTGGCCGTCGCGGGTCAGCACCCCGCGGCGGGACCAGCGCGGCGGCTGCGTATATCGCCACTTCATGACGACGTAACGCAGTAACCGCACGATCTTCGGGCGCGGGAACAACCCGTACGCGAGACCGTCTTCGGCCTCGTGGATCTCGGCGACGTGCCGCACGAGCATGCGGATCGCGTGCGGCACCGAAACGGTCTGCAGCGGTTCGTAACCGGCGTTCAGGACCAGGACCTTCACAACGCACCTCTTTCCTCTCGGCGAAATGGTCGCCGAGGGGAAAGAGGTGCGTCAATCGTGTTTCACCACAGTGGATGCGCGCGGAAGAACCGCCAGATGACCGGCGTCGCGTCGATCACCGTGGGCGTCGCGGAATCGTTGTTCGGCCGGGTGCTGGGCCAGACGTGCCCGGCACCTTCGACGCGGTAGTGCTCCAGGGCGCCACGGCCTTCGCAGCCTAGCCACTTCGCGGCGACGACCCCGGCGACCGGCGTCCACGTCACCGGATCCGGGCGGCAACCGTCCCTTGTGGACCATCCGGCCAGCCAGCCCGGGATCGGCGGGAGGCCCTTCGCCGGGTTGCCGTCGTAGGGGATGGTCGTGTCGGCGGTGCCGTGGAAGTCGAGGACCGGCACCGGCCGGCGCGGCAGGCAGGCGCCACCCTGCGGATAGAACGCGCCCGACACCGGCGCGAACGCCGCGATCCGGCCGCCCAGCCGGCACGCCAGCACGCCGACGAACCCGCCGCCGTTGGACTTGCCGGCGGCGTAGATCCGTCCCGGGTCGACGCACAGGGTGCGCTGCAGCGCCGTCAGCAGGTCGCTGGTGAACAGCACGTCGTCGGCGGCGGCCGAGTAGGGCGCCCCGGTCCAGGCCGACTCGCCGTCGGTGCCGGTCAGGCCCTGCGGGTAGACCGCGATGGCGTCCAGCGCGGAGAAGCCGGACAGCTCCTCCTGGTACTGGGACGTCCGCTTGTGCCCGTGGAACGACAGGACCAGCGGGTACGGCCGGTACGGGTGGTACCGGGCGGGCAGGTGAACGGTGTACTCGCGGTCGAGGCCGCCCGAGGTGACGTGCCGGGTGGTCGTCACGCCGGCGGGGAAGCCCGCGGGGCGCCCGCAGCCGGTGGTGGCGACGGGATGGTCGGCGACGCCCGCCGCGGCGGCGGGCGCGGCGAAGGCGGTGGTCAGGGCACCGGCCGCGGCGAACGCGGCCGCCCACCGGGTGAAGCGTCCGGGCACTCGATCCTCCTTGATCGGCAGCGGGGCGTGGCCAGCATCACACCTGTAGCGGCCGGCTCCGAGATTGCGTTCATAAAGTGCGCGGTCACGAACTGTCGGACCCGCTCGGTAGGATCGACCCAACGACGGCCACCGGACACGCGGAAGGGAATGGAAGTGACTGCCCCGATCGAGACGCTGGAGTTCCAGTCGGAAGCGCGTCAGCTGCTCCAGCTGATGATCCATTCGATCTATTCGAACAAGGACACGTTCCTGCGGGAGCTCGTGTCCAACGCCTCCGACGCCCTCGACAAGCTGCGGCTGGAGTCGTACCGCGACAAGGACCTCGAGGCGGACACGTCCGACCTGCACATCGCGATCGAGACCGACCCGGAGGCGCGGACCCTGACGGTCCGGGACAACGGCATCGGCATGACCCGCGACGAGGTCGTCGCCCTGATCGGGACGATCGCCAAGTCCGGCACCGCCGACTTCCTGACCAAGCTGAAGGAGGCGAAGGACGCGGCGGCGTCGCAGGACCTGATCGGGCAGTTCGGCGTCGGGTTCTACGCGAGCTTCATGGTCGCGGACAAGGTCACCCTCGTGACCCGCCGCGCGGGCAGCGCCGAAGGCGTTCGCTGGGAGTCGACCGGCGAAGGCACGTACACGATCCAGCCGGTCGAGGACGCGCCGCAGGGCACCGCGGTCACCCTGCACCTCAAGCCGGAGGACACCGAGGACCACCTCTACGACTACACGTCCGCGGCGAAGATCCGCGAGATCGTCAAGAAGTACTCCGACTTCATCACCTGGCCCATCCGCATGAAGGGCGAGGGCGAGGACGCCGAGACCGAGACGGTCAACTCGATGAAGGCGCTGTGGGCGCGCTCGTCGAGCGAGGTCACCGAGGACGAGTACCACGAGTTCTACAAGCACGTCAGCCACGACTGGCAGGACCCCCTGGAGACGATCCGGCTGCAGGCCGAGGGGACGTTCGAGTACCAGGCGCTGCTGTTCCTGCCCTCGCACGCGCCGATGGACCTGTTCCTGCGCGAGCGCAAGCGGGGCGTGCAGCTCTACGTCAAGCGCGTCTTCATCATGGACGACTGCGAGTCGCTGGTCCCCGAGTACCTGCGGTTCGTCAAGGGCGTCGTCGACGCGCAGGACCTCTCGCTCAACGTGTCGCGGGAGATCCTGCAGCAGGACCGGCAGATTCAGCTGATCCGCCGCCGGCTGGTGAAGAAGGTCCTGTCGACGGTCAAGACGATGATGACCGCCGACGCCGAGAAGTACGCGACGTTCTGGCGCGAGTTCGGCCGGGCGGTCAAGGAGGGCCTGCTCGACGACTTCGAGAACCGCGAAGCCATCCTGGAGATCTCCTCGTTCGCTTCGACGCACGACGCGGAGAAGCCGACTTCGCTGCGCGACTACGTCTCGCGGATGAAGGACGGCCAGGAGCACATCTACTTCATGACCGGCGAGTCGCGGTCGGCGATCGAGAACTCGCCGCACATGGAGGCGTTCCGCGCCAAGGGTTACGAGGTGCTGGTGCTGACCGACCCGATCGACGAGATGTGGGTCGACGCGGTGCCGGGCTTCGACGGGAAGCAGTTCCAGTCGATCGCCAAGGGCCAGGTCGACCTCGAGTCGGAGGAGGACAAGAAGGCCACCGAGGTCGCCCGCGAACAGCAGAACAAGGACTTCGAGGGCCTGCTGACGTGGATGGGCACGGCGCTGGGCGACACGGTCAAGGAGGTGCGCCTGTCGTCGCGGCTGACGACGTCGCCGGCCTGCATCGTCGGCGACACCCACGACCTGACTCCGACCCTGGAGAAGATGTACCGGGCGATGGGGCAGGAGCTGCCGCCGATCAAGCGCATCCTCGAGCTCAACCCGGAGCACGCGCTGGTGACGGGCCTGCGCGAGGCCCACACCGCCCGGCCGGACGACGAGGGTCTCGCCGAGACGGCCGAGCTGCTGTACGGCATGGCCCTGCTGGCCGAGGGCGGTGAGCTGGCGGACCCGTCCCGGTTCATCAAGCTGCTGGCCGGCCGCCTGGAGAAGACGCTCTGAGCCGAGCTCGTGAGTGGTAAGGCGAGTTCTGACTCGCCTTACCACTCACGACCCGGTCAGGGGGCGGCGTTCATCAGGTCCAGGGCGCTCTGCTGGCGGGCCGCGTCGGGCTGGTCGAAGGGGCCGGCCCACATCAGGCCGTACGCTTCCGCGCTGTTCCGGTCGTTCGCGTACGCCGAGTTCGCCTGGCGCTGCAGGTAGGCCGTGTACGGGTGGTCGGAGAGCGCCGCGTTGAACACGGCCAGGTCCCGGACGTACACGCCCTTGAAGCTCGGGCCGTCGGCACCGCCGCCGCCCGCCGTCTCGCCCGGGTCGCGGAGGATGCCGCCCGGGTTCAGGGACCCGCTGGTCGTCGACGCGTTCGCCATCGTGCGGGCCTTCGCCGGCAGGGCCGCGTCGCCGGTCGCGCGGTACAGCTCGGTCAGCGCCGCCAGGGGCACGCCCTGGTTGTACGACCAGGTCGGCTGGCCGTTGTTCGCGCAGGTCGACGTGGTCAGGCCGTCGTTGACCAGGTTCGAGCCGTTGATCATGCCGCTGCCGGAGAACCAGGCCCACCCGGCGCGGGCGCGCGCCAGGTACGCCGTGTCGCCGGGGATCCGGTTGTGCAGGGCCGCGTTCAGCTGGATGTACAGCGAGTTCGGGATCGCGTTCTTGTAGGTGCGGCTCGTGCTCCACCAGACCCCGCCGCCGCAGACGCCGTCCCAGTACGCGTACATGTGGTCCGCGTCCGCCCGGGCGGTGTTCAGGTACTTGCTGTCGCCCGTCAGGTCGTAGGCGTCCACCCACGCCAGGCCCCACCAGCCGGTGTCGTCGAGGTAGTCGTTGCGGAACTGGCCGCCCTGAGCCGCGAGGTTCTTCGTGTACGTCGTGTCGATCGCGTAGCGGTAGCTGCCCATGCCGCTGATCCGGGCGTTGTCGATGATCGCGGTCAGCGCGTTGGCCGAGTTCCACCACCCGGTCGTGTCGAAGAGGCCGGTGCCGAGGTTGTAGCGCTCCATCAGCGCCGTGGCGGCCGCGGTGCGGCGGTCCCAGGCGTTCCACGTCGGACGGGCCCAGCCGGTGCAGGCGATGCTCCCCGAACCCACGGGCTGCCCGCACGCGCGCAGCAGGCCGACGCCCCGGTTCGCCCAGTCGTCGGTGTTGTACATCAGGGTCCGCCAGCCGGTCGCCCCCGCGGGGGTGGCGGTGTCGCCGAGCTTGCTGCCCGACGCCCACGTGCGGCCGGCGTCGAACGAGCGGTCCAGCCAGACGTGGTCGCCGGCCGCGCCGCCGGTGATCGCCGCCCAGCCCATGGCGTCACCGTCGTCGAGGTGCAGGGAGATTCTTCGCCCGCTGACGCCGGCCGAAGCGCCTTCGCGGTCGCCGGGCGACGACGCGGGATCCCGCGCGTCGCAGTACTTGTTGCAAATCGTCGCCAGCGGCGCGGCGGCCGGTGCCGGCGTCGGAGTGGCCGCCATGACGAAGGTCAGCAGGGGCACAAGGAAGTTCATCGGTCACCTTCCGCGCTGAAGGACGATGCTTCCATTGTGAACGGCTGATATTATTGGTCCAGTCCTTTGCTGGGACAGGTTTCCGGACAGGAATTCACGCCTGGCGCGAACCGAGCAGCAGCAGGCACAGCACCGCGACCCCGGTGACGAGCCCGGCGACCAGCAGCATCGGGTTCAGCGACGGCGGGGTCGCCGCGGCCGCCTGCTGGACCGGCTCCGGGGCCGGAGCAGCGGCCGGAGCGGCCGCGGACGTGGTGGCCGGCGGCGTGGCGGCGGGCACCACGGCAGCCGAGGTGGCCGAGGACGCGGTGGTGTGTGGCACTGGTGTGGTCCGGGGCACCGTGGCCACCGGCTTCGGCGGCGCCGTCGTGGGCGCGGGCAGAACCGTCACCGAGGCCCGCATGTCCGGGTGCACCGAGCAGTAGTACTGGTAGGTCCCCGGCTGCCGGAACGTGTAGCTCCAGCTTTGCCCGGCCGACAGCTGCGGGCTGCGGAACGCGACCGGCGCGCTCGTCGTGACGACGTCGTGCGGGGCTTCGTCGTGCTGCATCCACGTGACGGTGTCGCCGGCGCGCACGGTCAGCGCGGCGGGGGAGAAGGCGTAGTCCTGCATCATCACCTGCTGCGTCGCCGCGGCGGCCGGGCCGGCGAGCGGCAGGCTCAGGAACAGCAGCAGGCCGGCGACGGCCAGGGCGGCCCGCCTCATCGGACGAACTCGATCGCGATCTCCACGCGCAGCCGCCGCCGGGCGAGCAGCCGCACGAGCCGGCCGGCGCGCCGTGGCTTGCGGCGGGCCGGCGGGACGATCCCGGCGGCCCAGACGACGGCACTGTGGTCGTCCCGGTACCGGACGTCGCCGCGCAGGCGCACGTCACGGCCGGCCACGCGCCCCTCGGCGACGAAGGGGTCCTCGGCCACTTCATCGGCGGTGAAGGTGATTTCCCCGCCGCGGAACGCGCGGTGCAGGAACGGGATCGGCGTCCGCAGGGAGCCGGGGCCGAGGGTGACCGTGAGCGCCGAGCCGGGCGTCCAGTGCCCGCCGGTCGCGGTCAGCCGGGCGCGGGCCAGCGGCGGGCGCGGGGAAAGCTCGATGACGCAGCGGTCGCGGCGCAGGGTGTAGCGGGTCGCCGGCAGGACGGCGGTGTCGGACATGGGGGAGGGCCTCCGGGGAGAGAGAGCGGGTGGCCGGGAAGTCCCGGCCACCCGCGTGATCAGCAGCTCGCCTGGTTCAGCAACGGCGTGAGCACGGTTTCGAGCCACACCGTGTGCGTCTTGATGTACTGGTCGAGGTTCAGCAGGTCGGTCACCTGCTGAACCGGCGACTCCTCGAGGTGCGCGCTCTTGATGTGCGCGAGGATCGGCGCCAGCGTGTCGGTGACGACCTTGTCCGCCGACCCGTCGAACGCCGGGGCGAGCACGGTTTCCAGCCACACCGTGTGGGTCTTGATGTACTGGTCCAGGTTGAGGATGTCCTGCACCTGCTGACCCGGTGAGGTCTCCAGGTGCGCGCTCTTGACGTGGTCGAAGATCGGCTGCAGGACCGCCTTCGGCACGCAGGAGCCGCCGGCCGGGGTGGTCGGTGCCGGCATCGGGTGGCCCGGGGTCGTGGCCGGGGCGGACGTCGGGGTCGTGGCCGGCGGAGTGCTGGTCGGGGCCGCGCCGGTCACGGTGACGGTCGCCTTCATGTCCGGGTGGATCGAGCAGTAGTACGAGTACTTGCCCGCCTTGGTGAAGGTGTGGCTGAAGGTCTGGCCGGTCTGCAGGGTCGGGGAGGTGAACTTCTCCGGCCCGTCGGTGACCACGATGTTGTGCGGCGCGGTGTCGTGGTTGGTCCACGTCACGGTGTCGCCGACGGCGATGGTCAGGTCGGCCGGCGAGAACTTGTAGCCCATCGCTTCGACGGCCTTCGCCGAAGGCGCCGCGGCCGCCGCGGCCCCGCCGGCCTGTTCCTGCGCGAGCCCCTGGTAGAGCGGGACGGCCAGCGGGCTCTGCCGGGCCAAGGCGGCGAGGTCGACGTTCGCGGCCTGGCTGGGTGCGGCCTGCCCGGCCGTCCCGCCGCGCAGCGTGGCGAGGCTGACCAGCGCCGCCGCCAGGGCGAGGACCGCCACGGCGACCGGCCAGTTCCGCCGTCGGCGCACCACCTCCGGCTGCTCGGGGGCGGTGGGGGTGGGGTTGTCCATCGAGGGACTCCTTTCGCGGGGCGATCAGCGGCCGGGACTGGCCGTGACGAGGAAGCTCGCCGCGAGGAGGACCACGAGCACGAGCGTGGTCTCCGCGGCGACGGAGTGGACGAACGGGCGGACGGTCCCGGCGTCGCCGCGCAGGACGACGGCGAAGTCGAGACGGCGGCCGACCCAGCTCCGGCTGACCTGGGCGGCGAGCAGCACGACGGCGAGCACGGCGAGCTTGACCAGCAGCGTCCGTCCGTAGGCCGTGCCGAACACCCGGCTGACGCTGCCGACGGTCTGCCACGCGAGCACCACGCCCGCGGCGATGACGACCGACACGGACGTCATCGCCAGTTTCGAGTAGCGCGGGACCACCGTGGCGAGCTCCTCGGGGTCACGCCGGGCCAGGACGCCGAACAGCAGCACGGCGAGGCCGCCGATCCAGGCCGAGGCGCCCGCGAGGTGCGCCAGGTCCGCCAGCTGGGTCAGCCACGGCCGGGTGCTCTCGGCGGCGTGCCCGGTGAGCCCGGTCGTGCGGAACAGCCCGAGCAGCACCGCCCCGGCCCCGGCGCGCCAGGGCAACGCCGTGGCGGCGGCGCGGCCCCGCTGCAGCAGCCAGGCCAGCACGACCCCGGCGAGCAGCCACAACAGGGCCCTGGCGAACCAGATCCGGCCGAACTGGCTGTCCAGCGCCGGACCGAGCAGGTCCCAGGCCAGGAAATCGCCGGGCGGGCGCTGCGCGGCCCACGCCGCCTGCAGGCCGAGCCCGGCGAGCGTGCCGAGCAGGCCCAGCACCCAGGCGGTGACCAGGACCGAACGAGCGCCGCGGTAGCCGGCGCCGGCGGGCCAGAGCACGGCCAGGAACAGCAGCCCGCCCGCGAACAGCGTGAGACCGGCGTAGTCGACGGTGCGGGCGAGCACGTACCACGCCTTGGTGGCTTCCACGGCTCACTGTCCACTGGGGACGGTGGGGGCGGGCACCATGGCCGGCTCCAGTCCGCCGTCGTCCGTGCGGCAGTAGCCGAGGACGAGGGCGCCGACTCCGGCCTCTCCGGTCACCCCGAGCCCGGTGGTGACGGTACCCAGCAGGGGCAGGCCGCCGACGGTGTCCAGGACCTGTTGGGCCACACCGGGTTGGCACGCGGGCGGGTCCGTCCCGGGCGGGACCGGCGTGGTCGGCGGCGGCGACGGCGGCGACGGTGGAGGCGGTGGCGGCGGGGTGGCGGGCCCGGGGGATTCCGGCACCGGTGTCACGTCGATGCCGCCGGGCGGCATCGGGGCCGGCGGCTGGTCGGCGACCGGGATCGCGGGCAGCGGGGACGCCGGGCCGCCGATGGGCAGCTGGCCGGCCGGAAGTGGCTGCGGGGCGGGCGTTTCCGGCGTGCCGGGGCGTCCGCCGTCCGCGACCGCGGGCGGGGCCGCCGCCGCGGTGCCCGGGTGCAGGCCGATGCCGGACGCGTAGCCGACGACGACCACGACCGCGCCGGCCAGGCTCGCGGCGATGACGTGGTCACGGCGCAAGGTGGGTCCTCGCACGGTTTCGTCCTCCAAATAACGGGAATCAGCTCGCGGGAAACGGCAATTCCGGAGTGGCGGGGAAGAACGGGATGTGGGAGCAATAAACCAGCCGGCACGTTTCGCGGGGTGATCTTCACGTGAAGGCCGGGTAAAGTCGGGTAGCCCGCAAACGCCCTGCCGCGGTGAGATGTTGGACCGAAAGCCGGTTCCGCTGCGCTGTTCGGGTGTTCTGCAGCGCCGACCGTCGGAGTAGTCGTCCGATTTGCCCGATTGTCGGCGTGTGGCGGTGAGAATTGCTTAACACAGCCGTTTCACGGCCTTCCGCCGTGGCGCCGGATCTGCTCGTTACGGTTCCGCCATCGTCCGAATTCTCCAGAAGGCGAGAAACCATGACTTCCCGCTGGTCTTTCCCGGCCCGGTTCGCCGCCGCGCTGGCGGCCGCCGGCGCGGTTCTGCTCGGCGCGCCTGCGGCGGACGCGCACAGCGTCCTGGTCGCCAGTTCTCCGGCCGCGGGCGCGTCGGTCGCCACGGGCCCGGCCGAGGCGGTGCTCGAGTTCGACGAGCCGGTGGAGAACCGCTTCACCGAACTCGCGGTGCTCGGCCCCGACGGCACTTCGCACTGGGAGGCCGGCGCGGCGTCCGTTGTGGACGCCCGGGTCTCGGCGCCGCTGCGTCCCCTCGGGCCGGCCGGGGCCTACACGATCCGGTACCGCGTCACCTCCGCCGACGGCCACCCGGTCTCCGGCACCGTTCCGTTCCGGCTCACCGTGGCGGGCCCCGGAGCGGCGGCGCCGGCCGTGGTGGCAGTGGCGCGGCCCGGCGGTGACGGCCCGGTGCCGCTGTGGCCGTGGATCACCGGCGGCGCCGTCCTGCTCGGCACCGGGTACGCGGTCGCCCGGCGCCTGAGCCGCGCGCACGCTTGAGGCGGTGGCCGGGCGGGTATCCCGCGCCCATGACGAATCTCGACGACACCACGACCGCGAAGCTCGACGAATTCGTGCTCGCCCGGCTCGCGGAGGACGAAGAGCGCGTCCGGGCGGGGGAACTGCCGCTGATCGACGAGGCCGAACGGCGCGGACGGCTGCGGATCATGTACGCCGACGACGGTGACGGGCTGCTGCTGGCCGGCGGGCCGGTCGAAGCGATGGAGGACCGGCACCCGGTGCCGTTCGCCGAGAAGGCCGAGTTCCTGCGCCGGGAGATCCGCGACATCCACGACGATGCGTCCGTCAAGCTGATCGCGTCCGTGTACGAGGCCCACCCCGACTGGCGCGACGAGTGGCGCCCGTGAGCGGGCCGCCGCCGCGGTGATGGCCGCGCGGGTCTTCGCCGACCGGGCCGACGGCGGCCGCTGCCTCGCGGACGAGCTGCGGCACCGCCGCTGGACCGACCCGCTCGTGCTCGGGCTGGCCCGCGGCGGGGTGCCGGTCGCCGCCGTCGTCGCCCGGCGGCTCGGGGCCGGCCTGGACGTCGCCGTCGCGCGCAAGATCGGCGCCCCGGGCCGCCGCGAGTACGGCGTCGGCGCGGTGACCCCGGACGGCCCGGCGATCTACGACGAGGCCGCCCTGCACACGCTCGGGCTGACGGCCGCGCGGCTGGCCCGGGCCGAAGCCCGGGAGCGGGCGGAGGCGCGCCGCCGCCTCGGGCGGTACCGCGCCGGCCGGGCACCCGCGATCCTGGCCGGCCGCGACGTCATCCTCGTCGACGACGGGTTGGCGACCGGCGTGACGGCGACAGCGGCGCTGCGTGAGGTCCGGGCGGCCCGGCCCCGCACGCTCGTCTTCGCCACCCCCGTCGCCGCCCCGGGTGCGGCCGACCGCGTGCGCTCCGAAGCCGACGACGTCGTCTGCGTGGCGGAACCGCCGGGCTTTCGCGCGGTCGGCCAGTGGTATGCCGATTTCCGCCAGACGGGTGACGACGAGGTGCTGGACCTGCTCTTCCGGTGACCGTCGGCCATCCACAGAGGACGGCCGGTGACGTGCTGCGCCACCCGGGTCGGAGCGGATTGACCGGGTGGGTGACGGGGTATCACCCGTCGGGGGCACCGACCGGAGAAGCGGGTGCGGGATGATCGAACGGGACGGGCTCGGCGCGGCCGCGCGCGGGCTGCGGCAGTACCTGCTGGCCGTGGCGGCCAAGCTGGACGCGCCCGCCTGGTTCTGCGAGGTCGACGTCCCGGCCGGCGCGTACCTCGCGCTGGAACAACGGCTCACCCGGTTCCCGGACCACGAGACGGCGTTGCTGTGGGACGAGGGCGACGGCTGGTCCGCGGCGGTCGAATCGCCGAGCGGCGACGAAGTCATCGTGCTCGCGTACCTCGGTGAGGACGTCCTGCCGGCGCCCGAAGCCGTCGAGGCGTTCGTGAAGGACCTCTACCGCGAGGAGTACCCGGGCCGGCCCGATCCCCCGGACTTCCGCAGACCCGGCGCCGCGGACGGCTTCGACGACCGGCTGGCCGCCTACGCCGGCGACCCCGTCGGCCACCCCTGAGCCACCGCGCCCGCAGCCCGGACACGTCGCCGAATCCCTTGGTGAGTTGTTTGTCTGTTTCATCCACCGCCATTCGGGTGTATGGCCGGCCGTGCGGGGGCCCTTCGGTGTGAACCGTGCTAGACAGGGGCCGGGGGAGTGAACTCATCACGGGCATGGGGCACGTCCCGGGGTTTATTCACGGCCGGATCGGAATCGGATCTTGCGTCGACCGATCGGGCTTACCGATAACGGGGGAGGTCGTGCACGACCTATCGTGCAGATGCCCGCTCGGCAGGCGAGTTCCGGGCAGTTTTGAGGGGGAATGGTGAAAGGTAAGCCTGGTTTCCACTTCCTTTTTGTCGCGGTGATTCTTGCTGGCATAACGAGTGCGAGCTTCAACTGGTCATGGTTCCCACCCATTGCGGGGTGGCTACTGGCCGCGGCCGCCACGGTCGCCTGGGGTGTCTACGCGGGTAAGAACTACAAGCGCGCCACGACGGATCGCCCAGCCGGGAAAGAGTAACCCGCGTCTGAGGTAAAAAATTCTCAATGGGGTTGCGTTGAAATGCTGGGGACCCGTAGTGCTGCGAGCACAATGGGGAGTTCGTGAACATGAATGTAAAGCCAACCGGCCGTAGGCGTCGGCTGACAAACAGTCTTGCGTTGTTGCTGCTGGCCATGACCACGCTGGTCGCCACGGGCGTGTCCGCCGAGGCGGCACCGGCGCCATCGCAGGGTTCAGACGTGCTGGCTGCGATCAGGACGATGCCGGCGAAGATGCAGGGGAACTACCGCAAGATCTACGACACGCAGCAGGAGTTCGGAAAGTCGTACACCGCACTGCCGCGTGCCGAAGCGACCGCGTCCGTATCGGCGGTCAAGGCAAATCTGGCGTCCGGCAAGCTCGTGATCCACCTGCCTGCCGGAGCGGTTTTCGACCAGAACAATGCCAAGGCATACGTCAATGCGCGCAACGGTGCCACTCTGCTGTACCTGCCCATAGTGGGCGGTGGCCTCGTCGGGCCGAGCAGCCTTACCGTCGGTTTCGATCGTGATGGTGGGCTGGCCGACTACGCCGAGCAGGACTTCGCTGTGTTGAGCCCTGCCAGTGCGCATGTCTCCGTGTGGGCCAACGGAGAACTGAAAGCCGATGCCACCGGCTACAACGATGGTACGGTGCAGTTCTCCGGCCAATCCGCCACGCCGCCGCCGCAGGCCCAGCCCAACGCCGATGTGGGGAAGTTCTTCAGCGTGTTGAACTCGTGCCTCAGCAGCGCCGGTATCCCGCAGTCCGTGGTCACGCTGATCACCATCGGCTGTGGCATCGCCTGCCTGGGCACCGTCGGTGCGGGCTGCGTCGTTTGCATCGTCGCCGCCGCGGCCGCCGAAGGCGGCATCATCGGCTACTGCGCGGGAAAGGCAGCCAAGGAAGCCGGATTCTAGATTGCCGACCCGGTAATGGACAAGAATCCTCAGCCGAATAGCTGACGAGGGTCGGAGAGGGGTGTCTTATTACCCGATCGGGCAATAAGACACCCCTGGACCGGCATCACGGAACCGGAGCGAGGCCGCGCAACGCGCTGAGCTGAGGTTGTGGTCGACCAGTCGAACTGCTGGCGAATCACCGCGGCGGGAGCACGCAGAATTCGTTGCCCTCCGGGTCGGCGAGCACGACCCACGGGTCGTCGGCCGGGTCGTCGAGGACCTTCGCCCCCAGCATGACCAGGCGTTCCACCTCGGCCCGCTGGTCCCGCTCCACCGGTGCGAGGTCCAGGTGCAGCCGGTTCTTGCCCGCCTTGTCCTCCGGCACCGGCTGGAACAGCAGCGCCGGGCCGTCCTCGAAGTCGACTTGCCGGTAAACCGTGCCGTGGGAGTCGGTCCACGTCCGGGTCTTGCCGTTGCCGATCGCCGCCGCCCAGAACTCGGCCAGCAGGTCCGGCTGGTGGCAGTCGACCGCCACCGCCAGGATGCGGGCCGCCGTCACGACGCCGCCACGATCTTGGTGATCGCCTCGGCGACCAGCTCCGGTTCGGCGACCGTGACCGTCAGGCCCGGGTGGCGGATCCGGCCCCACGGGTCGATCCCCGCGACCGGTTCACGGAACCGCAGGCACACCCCGCCCCGTGTCGTCGTGCCGAACGTCAGGCCGTGGTCGGCGAGGGAAAGGCGGACGCCGAGGCCGCGCAGCGCGCTGTACGGGCCGGTCGCCTCCGCGCCGGCGAGGTTGCTCAGCGGCGTCTCGACCAGCCAGGGCCCGAACCGGACGCGCAGCCCGCCGGTGTCGAGTTCCAGGCCGCTGCGGGGGCCCAGCAGGCGCCGCAGCCAGGGGAACGGCACGGCGAACTCCGCGTGGAGCCGGTGGTGCACGACGACGGTGCGCCGCTCCACGCCCGCGGTCATGCGCCGCCGCCCAGGGGTGGGGTCTCCGGCTCGTCGTCGGCCGGGAGTTCGGGGTCGCGCCAGTCTTCGGCGTGGGCCGGGCCGTTGCCCTGCAGGACCCCGCGCAGCTCGGCCTTCTGCGCGTCGTCCTCCCGCGGTGAGTGCTGGTCGCTTTCGCGGTGCATGAGTACCTCCTTCACGCGGTGTTCCCCCTCGGCTACCCGGTGACCGGCCGCCGAAACGATCTAGCGCGCGGCGGCCCGGTTGACCGCCCGCGCGGCGACGATGCCGAGCACCAGCCCGGCGACGGCGGTCAGCCCGTGCAGCCAGTTGTCGGCCCAGTTCAGGTTGATCGGGTCTTCGGGGTTGACGATCGCGGTCGCCAGGATCCCGTAGGCGGTCATCCCGGTGAAGCCGACGAACAGCACCCAGCAGTAGATGATCGCTCCGGTGCGCCGGGTCGCGGCGAGCAACCCGAGCACGCCGACCGCCGTGTGGACCAGGTTGAGCAGCGGGGTCACGCTGAAGATCCACACGGCTCGGCTGGTCTCGTGCCCGACCGCGGCGGTTTCCGGCGTCAGGAACCCGGCGATCCCCAGCGCGAGGTAGAGCAGCCCGAGCACGGCGACAACCGGCCGCAGCCAGCTCGCCGCGGTCCGGGGACGGGCTTCGGCGGACGTCATGGGTGCCTCCTTCTCTCCCAGCCGCGCGGATACCCGCGGTACCGGGCGAGAAACAGCGGAGTGGAAAGGGCCGGACGGCGGGCTGGGGGAGCCGCCGTCCGGCCCGTGGCCGGGACCCGCGCCGGTCCCTGCAGCCAGGACGCGGGCCCCTGGTCTCAGGGGGATCGCCAGTCGTGCCCGCGGTACGCGGTGCCGTGCTGGGCGCCCATCAGCAGCAGCCCACCGTCGACGACGAGGGACGTGCCGGTGATGTACCCGGCCGCCGGGGTGGCCAGGAACGCGACCGCGGCCGCCACCTCTGCGGCGTGGCCGGGGCGGCCGAGCGGGATGCCGGGCCGGTCCTGTTCGCGCGGGTCGGCGTCGGTCTGGCCGGTCATCGGCGTGGAGATTTCCCCGGGCGCCACCGAGTTCACGGTGATGCCGTGCCCGGCCAGCTCCAGCGCGAGCACCTGGGTCAGCGCGCCCGCTCCGGCCTTCGCGGCGCAGTAGGGTGCGGCGCCGACCCGCGGGACGTGCTCGTGGACGCTGGTGATGGTGATGATCCGGCCGCCGCGGCCGGCGTCGATCATGTGCCGGGCCGCCCGTTGCGAAAGCAGGAAGACGCCGTCGAGGTCGACGTCGAGGACCTGGCGCCATTTCTCGTAGTCGAGGTCCATGGCGAGCTGGCTGCTGCCGGTGCCGGAGCAGTTGACCAGGACGTCGAGGCCGTCGAGGTCTTCGGCGAACGCGTCGACGACGTCGGCGGCGCCGGGCAGCCGGGTCAGGTCGAGCTTCCGGACGTGCGCGGCGACCCCGCGCGATCGGACCTCGGCGGCGGTTTCCTCCGCGCCGTCGGCGTCGGAGTGGTAGGTGATGCCCACGTCCAGGCCGCCGCCGGCGAGGGCGACGGCGACCGCGCGGCCGATGCCGGAGTCGGCGCCGGTGACGACGGCGCGCCGCGGCGAAGCGGCTTCGGCGGGCAGGGGCGCCGGAAGCGACACGGGCAGCTCCTTTCGTTCCCCGTCGGCTACCACCGCCTCCGTGGACTAAACGCGACGGCCGCGGGGTATCCCGTCCTGATGAGACTCGCCGTGCTGGACATCGGGTCGAATTCGGCCCAGCTGCAGGTGGTGGACGTGTCCGCCGGGGCGCCGCCGCTCCCGGCGCACGCGGTGAAGGAGCCGACGCTGCTCGCCGAGGAGCTGCTGCCGGACGGAACGCTCAGCGAGACCGGGATCGAGCGGGTCACCGCCGCCGTGGGCCGGGCCGTGGACGCCGCGGTGCGGCTCGGCGTCGACCACCTGTACCCGTTCGTCACCGCGGCCGTGCGCGACGCGGTGAACCGCGACGAGGTCATCGACCGCATCCAGGCGGGATCCGGGATCCGGCCGCAGTTCCTCTCCGGCGAGGAAGAGGCGCGGCTGACGTACTTCGCCGCCCGGCGCTGGTACGGCTGGTCGGCCGGGCGGCTGCTGCTCGTCGACATCGGCGGCGGCTCGATGGAACTGGTCCTCGGCCGGGACGTCGAACCGGAGCTGGCGGTGTCGCTCCCCTTGGGCGCCGGCCGGCTCACCCGCGAGTTCCTCACCGCCGACCCGCCGACGCGCAAGCAGCTGAAGGCCCTGCGCCGGCACGTCCGCGACACGCTGTCCGAGGTCCTGGACCGGCTGCGCTGGGAAGGCCCGCCGCGCCGGGTGGTCGCGACGTCCAAGACGTTCAAGCAGCTGGCCCGCCTCACCGGCGCCCCGCCGCAGCGCAAGGGCCCGTTCGTCACCCGGGAGCTGGTCGTCGCGGACCTGCGCGGCTGGATCCCGCGGCTGGCGCGCGTCCCGGCCGCCGAACGGGCCGGGCTGCGCGGGATTTCGAAACCGCGGGCCCGGCAGGTGGTGGCGGGCGCGGTGGCGGCCGAGGTGACGTTGTCGGCGCTGGACGTCCCGAGCGTCGAGGTCTGCCCGTGGGCGTTGCGCGAGGGCATCCTGCTGCGGCACCTGGAACAGCTCGCCGACACGACGGCGTTGCCGCTGCAGCCGTTGACGCGGCACCCGGACGCCACGGTCCGGCCGCTTCATCCCGTGGGGGAACAGCCGGTGCCGTCCTGAACGTGTGTGCCGGGCCGGGCCGGGTAATCGCGCGGTTCCCCGAACGGAAGGAGAGCTCCCGTGAGCAAGCCGAACCCGATCGAACTGCAGAAGTACCTGTCCGGCGTCGACTACCCGGCGCAGCGCGACGACCTGGTGCGGGCGGCGGAGAAGAACGGCGCCGACTCGGACACCCTGGACATCGTGCGCGGCCTGCCGGACCGGACCTACGAAGGCCCCAGTGGCGTGAGCAAGGAGATCGGCGGCTGACCGGCGCCGTGGCCCGGGCGGCTTTCGCCCGGGCCTAGCGCGGTGACGTCATCGCGATGTCCTCCGGCGCCACCGCGCCGGGCTGCGCGAGCGCCGTCACCGCGCGGCAGACGTCGGCGGGGTCGATCGTTTCGAGGCACGGGTGGCCGGGGACCGGGCAGACCCGGGCGCGGCTGGCGCGGCAGGGCGCCTGCTGGTCGCCGAGCACGATCGTGGGCACGCCGTAGGGGGCCCACCGCTCGGCCGGCACCACCGGCGCGAACAGCGACACCACCGGGGTGCCCGCCGCCGCGGCGAGGTGGGCCGGGCCCGTGTTGGGCGCCACCACGACCTGCGCGCCGGTCAGCACCGCCGCCAGTTCCGCCAGCGACGTCCGGCCGCCGAGGTTCACCCCCGCCGTGCCGGCGACCTCCTGGGTCAGCAGCCGCTCCGACGGCGCGCCGGTCACGAGCACCCGGTGCCCGTCGGCGGCCAGGGCGCGCACGGTCTCGCGGCTCCAGGACGCCGAAGGCTGGCGGGCGGGAACCGATGCCGCCGGGTGCACGACGACGTACCGCCCGCCGCCGGTGAGCTTGCCGACGTCCGGCAGCGGCCGCCGCAGGGCCAGGGCGCCGTGGTCGTCCGGCGGCAGCGTGAACCCGGCCGCTTCCGCGAGCGACAGCATGCGCACCGGCTCCGGCGGATCGCCGTCGACGCGGTGGCGCAGGTCGAGCAGGCTGCCCGGGTAGTCCTCGGAGATCGCGCCGATCCACGGCACCCCGGCCTGCCGCAGCAGCAGGGCCAGCGGCAGCGGCGACTGGTGGAACGACGTCAGGATCAGCGCCCGGTCGAACGACCGCGCCCGGACCGACGCGACGAACGCCCCGGTGTCCTCGGCGGTCACCGGCGGTGGCTCGGGGTCGATCCACGGCGCGGTCCAGGTGAACAGGTCGGCCACCCCCGGCAGCAGTTCGCCGGCGGCCCGGCCGTGCGGGCCGGTCAGCAGCGTCACGTGCGCCCCGGACGCGGCGACCGCGCGGACGCAGGGCCCGGCGAGCAGGACGTCCCCCAGATTGTCCTGGCGGGCGACGAGCACCCGGGTCATCCGGCGACCCCGGCGACGCGCAGCGCCTCGGACAGGTCGCGGGCGACCGCGGCGTGCCGGCGGGCCCGGGCGATCTCCGGTTCGAGCGTGCGGGCGGTCGGCACCAGCACCGCGCGGGCGCCGGCCGCGAGCGCGGCGTCGACGTCGGCGCCGGTGTCGCCGATGACCACGCAGGACGCGGGGTCGACGCCGAGTTCCCCGGCGGCCTTCAGCACCATGCCGGGCGCGGGTTTGCGGCACGCGCAGCCGTCACCGTCGTCGTGGACGCAGACCTGCCAGGTGCCGAACGGGCCGAAGAGCTCCTTGACGCGGGCGTTCACCGCGGCGAGCTGGTCCGGGGTGATCAGTCCTTTCGCGACACCGGACTGGTTGCTCACCACCCCGACCGGGATGCCGCGGTCCCGCAGCCCGCGGACGAGCTCGACCGCGCCGGGGACCGGCCGGACGCCGTCCGGGTCGTTCAGGTAGGGCACGTCGACGATCAGCGTGTCGTCCCGGTCGAACAGCACCGCGACCGGCGGCCGGGGCCGCCGGGCCGCGATTTCACCGCGCAGCCGGTGGTAGCACGCGGCGGGCGGGATCAGGGCGCTGGTGACGACCATGCGCGCCACCTCACCGGGCGTGCGCGGGCCCGGCAGGATCCGGCGGCCGGCGAACTCCGCGGTCAGCCCGGCCCACAGCCCGGCCGCGAGCAGGGCTTTGCCGCGCTGTTTGACCAGCGGCAGCGTGAGCGCGGCCAGACCGGCCACTGTGGACAGTGCGTGCAGGCCGAGCCGGCCGGACCCGGCGCCGGTGCGCTGCCGCCAGAGCACGCCGTGCTTGGCCCGCATCAGCGCGTTGTCGGCGTTGCCGCGCTGGGCTTTCAGGCTGTAGAAGAACCCGGCCCGCCGGGCCGGGTGGGTGGTCAGCCGCTCGCCCTGGTCGATCCGGTGGCCGGCTTCGGCGACGCGCAGCGCGAGGTCGGAGTCTTCGCGGAAGGCGCGCGGGAACCGTTCGTCGAAGCCGCCGGCCTCGACGAGGGCGCGGCGCCGGTAGGCCATGTCCGCGGTGATCCACCGCGCGTTTTCCAGGCCCGCGGTGCCGCGTTCGTCGTCGGTGGGCCGCCGGTCCGCGGGCAGCGGAACGGTGATGCGGCCTTGGGACGCGGCGACGTCCGGGGGCAGCCCTTCGAGGTCGTCGGCGAGCTGCTGCGGCCAGTCGGGGGCGAGCACGACGTCGTCGTCGACGAAGGCGATCCACTCGCTCTTCGCGGTGCGCCAGCCGAGGTTCCGGGCCGCCGCCGGGCCGCGCCCGCCGGAGCGGAGCACGCGGACCCCTTCGGGGACGGCGAGTTCGCCGCCGGCCGGGCGGTCGTCGACGACGAGGATTTCCGCCGGCCGCGGGCCGTGCCCGCCGAGCAGGGTGTCGAGCAGTGGCCGAAGCGTCTCCCGGCCCGTCGTGGGGATCACCACGGTGTAGTCGAGCGAAGCAGTCACCGGAGGCGGATACCCCCGGCGGAGGTGATCAAACGGCGTGTCGAAGTCCCCGCGCCCGGGTAACCGGCGGGCGACACGGAGGAGGTGCGGATGACCGCGGGCACGATCGAAATCCGGAACCCGGCCGACGGCAGCGTGGTGGGCAGTGTGCCGACCGCGGGCGAAGACGAGATCGCCGCGGCGCTCGAGCTGGCGAACCGGACGAAGGCGCAGTGGGCGCGGACGCCGGCCGCCGAGCGCGGCGCGCTGCTGCACACCGCTGCCGAACGGCTGCGCGCCCACGCCGACGAGCTGGCGAAGGCGAACGAAGCGGAGACCGGGCGGCCCCGGGACGAAGCGCGCGAAGGAGTGCTCGCCGGTGCGGGCACCTTGGACCAGTACGCCGAGCTCGGCCCGGTCCACCGGGGCCGCAGCCTGCTCGGCGGCGTGGGCGCGACGGACCTGATGGTGCCCGAGCCGCGGGGCGTGGTCGTGGCGCTCACCCCCTGGAACGACCCGGTCGCGGTCGCCTGCGGGCTGCTCGGCGCGGCCCTGGTCACCGGGAACACGGTGGTGCACAAGCCGAGCGAGCGCGCACCGCACACCGGACAGCTGCTCGGCGAGGTCATCGGCGGCGTCTTCCCGGGCGGCGTGCTGCAGACCCTCCACGGCGACGGCGGTGTCGGCGCGATCCTGGCGATGCGCGACGACGTCGACGTGCTCGCCCACGTCGGCAGCACGGCGACCGGCCGGTCGATCGCGGCGAGCGCGGCCGCGACGGGCGCGAAGACGTTGCTGGAGAACGGCGGCAACGACCCGCTGGTGATCGACGAGGACGTCGACCCGGCGTGGGCGGCCGGGCAGGCGGCGCTGGGCGCGTTCGCCAACTCGGGCCAGATCTGCGTCGCGGTGGAGCGGATCTACGTGTGTTCGGCGATCGCGGAGCCGTTCCTGGCGGCGCTGGTGAAGGAAGCCGAGTCGCGGACGCTCGCGCCGCTGGTGGACCGCCGCCACCGCGACCACGTGCACTCGCACGTGTCCGACGCGGTTTCCCGGGGGGCCCGGCTGCTGACGGGCGGTTCGGTGCCGGACGGGCCGGGCGCGCACTACCCGGCGACGGTGCTGACGGAGTGCACGCCGCAGCTGCGGGTGATGGCGGAGGAGACGTTCGGCCCGGTGGCACCGGTGCAGGTGGTCCCGGACTTCGACGCGGGCCTTTCGGAGGCGGCGAAGGGCGAGTACGGCCTGGCGGCGACGGTGCTGACGGCATCGATGACGAACGCCCAGCGGGCGTGGCGCGAGCTGCCGGCGGGAACGGTGAAGGTGAACAACGTGTTCGGCGGCGCCCCGGGCGGGGCGGCGCACCCGCGCGGCCGGAGCGGGAACGGGTACGGGTACGGGCCGGAGCTGCTGGACGAGATGACCCAGACGAAGCTCGTGCACATCGCCCCGCCGGCATGACGCAGCCGGAGAGACGCGAGGGGCCCGCGCCGGAGGAGGACGAGGAGAGCCGGCCGGGCCCGCGGGAAGGGGAGCGGCACTCGCAGACCGGGCGGCCTATCGGCGGCGGTGGTGAGCGGCGGGGCACGGGTGCTTCGGATCAGCCGGGTGAGGCTGGCTGGCTCCGGTCCGCCGAGGGGGACCGGCAGGGCACGGGTAATTCGGATCAGCCGGATGACCCCGGCCGGTCCCGGCGCTCCGTCGGCAGCCGGCGGGACACGAGCTCCCCGGCGGACGGCGATCGGCGCAACCAGACCGCGCTCGGCCGTGTCGTCCAAGCCCTCCGGCCGGACCCCGGCAGCTCCCCGTCGGAGGCCGAAGAGCACGACCGCTCGCCGTTCGGCTGGTTTGCGCGGGCCTTCCGCGTTCCCGGGCGGGAACGGCGGGTTCTCGTCCAGAGTGCCAAAGCCACCCTCGCCGCGTCCGCCGCCTGGTTGCTCGCCACTCTCGTCCTGCGGCTCCCGCAGCCCTTCCTCGCGCCCTACGCCGCCGTCTTCCTCGTCGAAGCCACCGTCTACCGGTCCCTCCGGGGGTGGCTCCAGCAGGTCGGGTCGGTCGCCACCGGCGTGCTGCTCGCCGCCGTGGCCGCTCAGCTCATTCCCTGGCAGGCCGTGGCGCTCGCCGCCGTGGTCTTCGTCGGGTTGCTGGCCGGGAGCTGGCGGCGGTTCGGGTCGGCCGGGGTCTGGGTCGGGGTCACCGGGATGCTGCTGATCTCCTACGGCACCGCCCGCGAACCCGTCCTGCTCGGCGACCGCCTCCTCGAAACCGCACTGGGCGCGGCCATCGGTGTCGCCGTCAACACCCTGATCTTCCCGCCGCTCTACGGGGAACGGCTGGCCGCCGCGGCCGGGCGGCTCGCCACCGCGCTGGCCGGGCTGCTCGAGTCCCTCTCCGACGTCGTCCGGCGTGACGAACCGCCCGAAGACCTCGACGGGCTGCTGTCCCAGGCCAAGGACGCGCGCAGCCAGGTGCTGGCCGCCGAAGAAGCCGTCGGGCTCACGCGGGAAGGGCGGCGGCTCAACCTGCGCCGTGGCCGGCCGACCGCCGGTGTGCACCACGAACGTCCGCTGCGGACGCTGCTCGGGCTGTGGCCCGCCGTGTCGCAGCTGATCGCCGCCGTGCGGACCACCTCGGGAAGCCGGGAACACCCCTTCGAGTACCCCTGGCCCGACGCGCGGGACATGCTGGCCGACCTGATGCACCACCTGTCCGGCGCCGTGCAGGCGGTGGCGCTCGTCGGGGAGCCCGTCGAGCTCGACGAGTGCCGCGCGCTGCTCGGGCAGCTGGAGAAGCGGCTGGTGACCGCCGAGGAAGACGGCGTGCCCGCCCGGCTGGGCCTCGGCACCATGACCCTGCCCGCCCGGCTGCTGCTGGAACAGCTGGAACAGCGGTGAAGGCCGCCGGCACCGCTACTGGATCGAGACCGCTTCGGCTTCCGAGCGGTGCCGGCGGCAGGCCGTGCACACCATCGTCTGGCCCAGCAGGGTGCCGTCGCCGGACACCAGGCGGGCGACGTGCAACGCCGGCAGGCCGCACTCTTCGCACGGAATCGGCTTGCTGTCGCGGCTGATCATGACTCGGTTCGGCATTCGTGAAGCCCCCTGACGAGGATGGAAGGTGCCCGGGTAGTACCCAGTGGCCTGCACCACACTCGTCCGGAGCAACGATGTCACTCGAAAAGAGTAATCACTCGGCCGGGTACTGCTGTTCGCGCAGCAGGCCGGCCAGGTGGACGGCGTTGCGGACGAGGGTCGCGTTCGTCGAAGCCACGGCCTTGGGCGTCTCGTCGAGGTCCTGGTAGTCCCCGCCCTGCATGGCTTCGCCGTTCCAGTACGTGGCGCCTTGCGCGGGCACGGTGAACCCGGTGTCGTTCAGCGCCTGGAACAGGTCGGCGATGATCTTGTGGGCGCCGTCCTCGTTGCCGACGACCGCGGCCACGGCCACCTTGCCGAACATCGCCGGCCGGCCCTGGTCGTCCGTTTCGGACAGCTCGGCGTCGAGGCGCTCCAGGACCCGCTGCGCCACGCTCGACATGTGGCCCACCCACGTCGGGGTCGCGACCAGCAGGATGTCCGCGGCGGCGATCTTCCGGCGGATGTCCGGCCACGCGTCGCCCTCGCCCATGTCCGCCTCGACCCCCGGGCGGACGTCGTGGTCGACCACGCGGACCAGCTCGCCGGTCGCGCCGCGTTCGGCGAACAGGTCGAGCAGCTGACGCGCGATGAGGTCGCTGCTCGACTTCGCCGGCGACGGCTTGAGCGTGCAGGTCAGCGCGAGGACGCGCAGGGTCATGAGAGCCTCCTGGGATGGGTGCCGACGCCGATGTGGGTGAACCCCGCCCCGGCGAGGGCGTCGGGATCGAGCAGGTTGCGCGTGTCGACGACGACCGCCCGGTCGGCCGACGCGGCCAGCCGGGCCCAGTCGAGGTCCCGGAACTCCGGCCACTCGGTGAGCACGACGAGCGCCGCGGCGTCCTTGGCCACCAGGTACGGGTCGTCGACGACCTGGACCGAGCCCATCCCCGGCACGCACGCGACGGCCGGGTCGTGCGCGGTCAGCTCGGCCCCCGCGCGGGCCAGGTCGTCGGCCACCGCCAGCGCGGGGGAGTCGCGCAGGTCGCCGGTGCCCGCCTTGAAGGCCAGGCCCAGCAGGCCGATGCGGGCCCCGGCGAGGGAGCCCGCCGTCGAGCCGGTCACCGCCTGCCGCACCGCGCGGACCACCCGGGCGCGCTGCCGGGCGTTGACGCGGACCGCGTCACGCAGGATGCCGAAGTCGACGCCGGCCGACTCGGCCGCGTGCAGCAGGGCCGAGGTGTCCTTCGGCAGGCACGAACCGCCCCAGCCGGGGCCCGGGGCGAGGAACTCCGGGCCGATCCGCGCGTCGAGGCCCATCGTGCGCGAGACCTCGCGGACGTCCGCGCCGAACCGTTCGCACAGTTCGGCCAGGACGTTCACATAGGACAGTTTCACCGCGAGGAACGCGTTGCTGGCGTACTTCGCGAGTTCGGCGCTGGCCGAATCGGTGGCCACCACGGGAGCGCCGGTCGGCTGGTACAGGCGCGCAACCCGTTGCGCCGCGGGTGAATCCGCCGGATCGGTGCCGACCACCACCCGGTCCGGGTGCAGGAAGTCCTCGACGGCGTGCCCTTCGCGGAGGAACTCCGGGTTGGCCACCACCGGCAGGTCGTCGCGCCCCAGCAGGTGCGGCAGCCGGGCCGCGGTGCCGACCGGCACCGTCGACTTGGTGACGAGCACGCAGCCGGGCCGCAGCAGCCGGCCGAGCTGCGGCACGACGTGTTCGAGGACGCCGAGGTCCGGGCGCCCGTCTTCGCCCGGCGGCGTGGGCAGGCACAGGAAAACCAGGTCGGCGCCGTAGAGTTCCGCCTGGGCGGTGGTGAAGGTCAGGGTCCGGTCGCCGAGGCCCTGGGCGACCAGGTCGGCCAGTCCGGGCTCGGCGATCGAGACGACCCCGCGGCGCAACTCGTCCACTTTGGACTCGTCGGCGTCGACGCAGGTGACGCGGTGCCCGAGCCGGGCGAAGCAGGCGGCACTGGTCAGGCCGACGTAGCCCGCGCCGACGATCCCGATGTGCTCAGCCATGCGCCACCCTCGCTTCGAGCGCCGATTGCGCGGCCGCGAGCACGCGCTCCTCGCGCAGCAGGAGCAGCCCGCCGTCGGGCTCCTCGCCGTGCGGGTCGCCGACGTTTCCGGCCCACAGCACGACATGCTGGCGCGCCGACAGCGGCGGGCCCCACAGCCGAGGCGGGGTCGGGCCGAACAGCAGCACCGACGGCGTGCCGAACGCCGTGGCCAGGTGCCCGACGCCGGTGTCGCCGCAGACGACCAGGGCCGCCCCGGCCACCAGCGCGGCCAGGTCCGCCAGGCCGGTGCGCCCGGCCAGCACGGCGTCCTCGCCGAGCCCGGCCGCCTCGGCGATCGACCGGGCCAGGTCGCGCTCGCCGGCACTGCCGGTGAGCACCACGCGGTGGCCGGCCGCGGCCAGCTCCCGGACCACGCGTGCGAACCGCTCGGGCGGCCACCGCCGGGCGGGGAACGCCGCGCCCGGGTGCACCACGACGGCGTCCGGGACGGGGTTCGGGCCCGGCGGCACCGGCAGGTGCAGGGCCGAGCGGTCCGCCTCCAGGTGGGCGAACTCGATGAGCCGGCACCAGCGGTCCACCTCGTGCACGTCGTCGCGCCACTCCAGCCCGGGCACCTCGGGGAAGTCGGGGTGGCGGTGGGTCAGCAGCTCGGCGGGCTCGGTGTTCAGCAGGTCGTGGATGCTCTCCGGGCCGCTGCCGTGGAGGTTCACCGCGAGCCGCGGCGGCTCGCCCGGCCAGGCGAGGTCCCCGAGCCCGGACGTCGGCAGCAGCTCGTCGACCGCGTCGATCAGCTCCACCAGGTCGCGCAGCTGCTCCGGCGCGGCCAGCACCAGCCGCTCGCCCGGATACGCCGCCCGGAGGGCGCGCAACGCGGGGACCGCCGTCAGCAGGTCCCCGACGCCGAGCGCGCGCAGCACGAGGATCGCGGCACTCACGGCCACGACCCCTCCTCCGACGCGCACACGACCAGTTCTCGGACCTCGGCGCCCGGCGGCTGCTGCAGCGCGAACACCACCGTGCTCGCCACGTGCTCGGGCTGGTTGAGCTTCGCGTCCGGCGGCGGCTTGTACTGGTCGGTGCGGTCGTCGAAGAAGTGCGTCCACATCCCGCCGGGGACGAGCAGCGTGACGCCGACGCGGCCGGCCAGCTCGGCGGCGAGGGCGCGGGTGAAGCCGACGACGCCGAACTTCGAGGCGCAGTAGGCGGTGGCATCGCTCACCGCCTTGATGCCCAGGGTGGACGCCACGGTGACGACCGTGCCGTGCGAGCGTTCGAGGTAGGGGAGCGCGGCGCGGATCACCGCCGCCGTGCCGAACAGGTTCACCTTGACGACCCGCTCCCAGTCCTCTGTGGACACTTCGCCGAGCGGGCCGCAGGCGTCGGTGCCGGCGGCGGTGAAGACGCCGTCCAGGCCCCCGGCGCGCTCGGCGAGCTCACGCACCGCGGCTTCGGTCGCGGCGGTGTCGGTCAGGTCGGCTTCGACGTATTCGGCCGGGTCCTCGGGGCGGACGCGGTCGAGGATGTACGGGGTGCCGCCGGCCTTGCGGACGGCGTCGACGGTGGCGGCGCCGAGTCCGGACGCGCCACCGGTGATCAGGACGTTGCCGAGGGGTCGCATCGCACTCCTTCGGAGTCGGAGGGGGTCAGGCACTGGCCGCCGCGGCGACCAGGCGGGAGGTCGAGTAACCGGGCACGGTCGGGACGAGCACTACCTCACCGCCGTGCCGTTCGACGACCGCGCGTTCGGGCAGGTCGGCGGCCGCGTAGTCGCCGCCCTTCACCCACACGTGCGGGCGGAGCTTCTCGAGCACGGCGGCGGGGGAGTCTTCGTCGAAGACGGCGACGGCGTCCACAAAGGACAAGGCGCTCAGGAGCCGGGCCCGGTCGCGGTCCCGCACCAGCGGACGGCCGGGTCCCTTGAGGGCCCGCACCGACGCGTCGGAATTGAGGCAGACGACGAGCGCGTCGCCGAGGGCACGGGCCTGCCGCAGCAGGCTGACGTGCCCGGGGTGCAGCAGGTCGAAGCAGCCACCGGTGGCGATCAGCCGGCCACCGCCCTCGCGGACCCGTTCGGCGAGGCCGAAGGCGTCGGTCGCCGGCTGGGGATCGGGAATCGGGCCGTCGTTCGTGGACAGCGCGGTCGCGCCGCCGGCGGCGACGAACCGGGCGGCCGCCTCGACCGCCGTCGCGACGGCTTCGGTGACGTCCGCGCCGCCCAGCAGGGCCGCGGTGGCCGCGGCGGCGAACCGGTCGCCCGCGCCGCAGGTGTCGGGCGCGGTGTGCCCCGGGGTCCGCGCCGCGGCGGGCACCGGGATCGCCGTTTCGCCGAGACCGTCTGCCAGCACCGCGCCGCGGGCGCCGACGGTGACCGCGACCGCGTCGGCGTGCCAGTGGCCGCGCAGCAGCTTGGCGAGCTCGGCCGGTTCCTCGTGCCCGGCCAGCACCGCGCGGGCCTCGGCGAGGTTCGGCGTGACGAGGTCGGTGCCGGGCACCGGCTGCGCGCCGCGGGGGTGCGGGTCCCAGACCACCGGGATCCGCTCGGCGAGGTCACGCAGGAGCCGGCGGACGTCGGAGTTGCGGGTCAGGCCGCGGCCGTAGTCGGCGACCAGGATCGCGCCCGCGTCTTCCAGGACCTCGTGCACCCGCGCGGGCAGCGGATCGGCGGTCGCCGTGCCGTCGCCGGAATCCAGGCGCAGCAACGACTGCCCGCCCGCGCGGATCCGGGTCTTGCACACCGTCGTGCCGCGCAGCGGCAGCGGCAGCACGGTGACGTCGGGCTCGAGCAGCCCGGTGAGCGCGTGGCCGCCTTCGTCGTCGCCGAGGGGCGTGACCAGCACGACCTCGGCCGCGGACCGCGCGGCGAGCAGCGCGGCCAAGCCGGCGCCGCCGGGGCGGCGGCGCCGGGCCGTCAGGTCGACCACCGGCACCGGCGCCTCCGGGCACAGCCGTTCGGCGGTGCCTTCGGCGTCGACGTCCAGCAGCGTGTCGCCCAGGACGACCAGCGGCTTCACGCGGTTACCCCGAGCGCGTCGTCGAGCGCCGCGCAGAGGCCGTGCACCAGCGCCAGGTGCATTTCCTGGACCGTCGCGACGGTGGGCGCTTCGACCGTCACCGCGTCGTCGCACAGGGCGGCGAGGGGGTTCGGGGCGGGCCCGGTCAGCGCCCACGTCGTCACACCGAGTTCGTGCGCGGCCTTCGCCGCGGCGACGACGTTCTGGCTGGTACCACTGGTGGACAGGCAGACCAGGACGTCGCCCGGCCGCCCGTGCGCGCGCACCTGGCGGGCGAAGACCTCGTGGTCGCCGTAGTCGTTGACGATGGCCGTGGTCGCGGAGGTGTCCGCGTGCAGCGCGATGGCCGAGAGCGGCTGCCGTTCGTGGCGGAACCGGCCGACGAGCTCGCCGGTGAGGTGCTGGGCCTCGGCGGCGCTGCCGCCGTTGCCGCAGGCGAGCAGCCGGCCGCCGGCCTCGAACACGCCGGCGAGGTGCCGTCCCCACGCGACTATCTTGGGGGCGGATTCGCGGGTCCGGCTGGCGGCTTCGGCCAGCGCGGCGAGATGGTCTTCCATCACGGCACCTCCTTCTCCTCCGGCGACGCCGCGCCGGTCCGGGTGGGGCGGGGACGCCGGAGCACGAACGGCCCCAGCGCGAGCAGGTCGATCGGGGCGGAACCGAAGCATTCGAGCGCGTCGCGGGGCGAGTCGACCATCGGGCGGCCCGCGGTGTTGAGGCTCGTGTTGATCACGACGGGCAGGCCGGTCCGGCGCTCGAAGGCGGCCAGCATCCGGGCCAGCACCGGGTTTTCGCGTTCCTCGACGGTCTGCACGCGGGCCGTGCCGTCGACGTGCGTGACGGCCGGGATGCGGTCGCGCCAGGCTTCGGCGACGTCGTGCACGAACAGCATGTACGGGCTGGGCAGCGGGCCGCGGGTGAAGATCTCGGCCGCACGCTCGGCCCGCACCATCGGCGCCACCGGCCGGAACTGCTCCCGGCCCTTGACGTCGTTGAGGCGCTCCAGGTTCGCCTTGCGGCCCGGGTGGGCCAGCAGCGACCGGTGCCCGAGCGCCCGCGGCCCGAATTCGGCGCGGCCCTGGAACCAGGCGATCACTTCGTCGTTCGCCAGCGCCTCGGCGACGGTTTCGGCGAGGTCGTCCGGTCGTTCGTAGGGCAGCTTCGCCTTGATCAGGATTTCCTCGAGCTCGTTGTCGGTCCAGCCGCGCCCGAGACCGGCGTCGCCCATCGGCGCACCGCGTTCCCCGGCTTCCGCGGCCAGCTGCAACGCCGCGCCGAGTGCGGTACCCGCGTCCCCGGCGGCGGGCTGCACCCAGATGCGGTCGAACGGGCCTTCGGCGTGCAGCCGGCTGTTGGCCACGCAGTTGAGCGCGATCCCGCCCGCCATCGCCAGATCGCGCTGGCCGGTGGCGTCGTGCAGCCAGTCCGCGAGTTCCAGCAGGATGTCTTCGAGGACTTTCTGGACACTCGCCGCGAGATCCGCGTGGCGCTGGGTGAGTTCTTCGCCGGGGCCGCGGCGCGGGGCCAGCGCGGCGAGGTCGACGCCCGACGCGTGGAAGCCGCCGTCGCCGGTGACGTGGACGTGCTCGCAGAGTTCGTCGAGGAACTCCGGCTTGCCGTAGGAGGCGAGCGCCATCACCTTGTACTCGTCGCTGGACCGCGCGAACCCGCAGTGCTCGGTGAGGTCTTCGTAGAGCAGCCCGAGCGAGTGCGGGAGCCGTTGCGCCGCCAGCTCTTTGAACCGGCCGTCGCGGTATTCGCCGGCCAGGTAGGACGTGCTCTCGCCGCGGCCGTCGGCCACGAGCACGGCGCAGTCGCCGAACGGCGCGGCGAGGGCGGCCGACGCGGCGTGCGCGACGTGGTGCCGGACGAACTTCACGATGCCCGGGTCGAGACCCGGCAAAGCGGACTTCAGGAACAAGGGGGCCCGCTGGGCGAACTCCGTCCGCAGCTCCTCGCCGCTCGGGTCGTGGCCGGGCAGGCCCGGTTCGACCAGCGCGGGGTCGTAGGAATAGCCGACGGCGTCGAGGTCCTTGGCGGACAAACCCGCCTGCGCCAGGCACCAGGCGGCGGCCTGGGCGGGCTGCTCCCAGGTGGAGAACGGCACTGCCTGCTTGCCGTGCTTGCGGCGGCTGAAGCGTTCTTCTTCCGCCGCGGCCACGATCTCTCCGTCCACCACCAGCGCTGCGGCCGGGTCGTGGAAGACGGCGTTGATCCCGAGTATGCGCATCGACCTGCCTCTGGCGTTCCGGTGCGGACTCGTGAGGCCCGCTCTCGCCTATAGCGCTACCCGCCGAAGTCGTTGATAAACGATCGCGCGCAAAAGCCCTGGGCGTCGCTACTCAGCGCGACGGCGCGCGGCGGAACCACGCCGCAGTGCGACGGAGACCGTCGTCGGCGTCGATCTTCGGTTCCCAGCCGAGGACGTCGCGGGCGAGGGTGATGTCGGGGCAGCGGCGCTGCGGGTCGTCGACGACGGCGTCGACGTATTCGATCGGCGAGTCCGACCCGGTGATGTCCTTGATCCGTTCCGCCACCTGGCGGACGGTCAGCTCGTGCGGATTGCCGATGTTCACCGGCCCCGGGTGACCGGACCGGGCCAGGGCCAGCAGGCCGCGGACGGTGTCCTCGACGTAGCAGATGGACCGCGTCTGCTCTCCGGTGCCGGTGACCGTGAGGGGTTCGCCGCCCAGCGCCTGGTCGAGGAACGCCGGGATCATCCGGCCGTCGTGGGCCCGCATGCCGGGTCCGTAGGTGTTGAAGATGCGCGCGATGCCCGTGTTCACGCCGTATTCGCGGCGGTAGGCCGACGTCAGCGCCTCGGCGTAGCGCTTGGCTTCGTCGTAGACGCTGCGCGGCCCGATCGGGTTGACGTTGCCCCAGTACCCTTCGCGCTGCGGGTGTTCCAGCGGGTCGCCGTAGACCTCGCTGGTCGAAGCGAGCACGAACCGGGCGCCGTCGCGGCGGGCCAGGTCGAGCGCGTTCTCGGTGCCGTACGAGCCGGCGCGCAGGGTTTCGAGCGGCAGGGCCAGGTAATCGCGGGGCGAAGCGGCCGATGCCAGGTGGAACACGACGTCGGCCCGGCAGTTCAGCGGCATCGGCTGGGTGACGTCGTGGCGCACGAACCGGAACCGGTCGTGGCGGCGCAGGTGTTCCAGGGTCTCCGCCGAGGACGTCGCGAGGTTGTCCACGGCGATCACCTCGATGTCCTCTTCGAGCAGCAGCTCGCACAGGTGCGCGCCGACGAAGCCGGCACCCCCGGTCACCACCGCACGCTCGAACCGCCTGGTCATTCCCGGATCCGTCATGCCGTGGCGGCTACCCGGCCCCGGTGGGCGCAAACCCGTGTAAGGGGGTGGCGAGCGGGTACGCGACCGGCATGCGAGTTCTGCTCACGGGTTGGGCCAGCTTTCTGCACGGCGAAGCGACAGCAGGTGACGTCTTGAGCCTGAGCGCGGTCGCGGCCGTGCTGGCGGACGCGAAGATCGACCACGACGTCGCGTGGAGCCCCGGGTTCCGCCCCGGCACGCTGCACCTGCCGGACGCCCCGGCCGGGGACTACACGCACGTGGTGTTCGCCTGCGGCCCGCTGCACGGGCCGCAGGTGCGGTGGCTGCACGAGCGGTACGCGGCCTGCCGCCGGATCGCCGTCGGCGTGTCCGTGCCGGACGCGGGCGATCCGGCCGTCACCGGGTTCCACCGCGTGCTGGCGCGCGACGACCACGGCACCTCGGAACCGGACCTGTCGCTGGCCGGCGCGGTGTCGGCGACGCCGGTGCTCGGTGTCGTCCTGGCGCCGCACCAGCCGGAATACGGCGGCGCGGGCCGCCACGACGAGGTCCACGCGGGTCTGACCGGCTGGCTCGCCGGCCTCGACTGCGCCCGCGTGCCCCTGGACACCCGGCTGGCGCACGAAGACTGGCAGCGGTGCGCCACCCCGGACCAGTTCGTCTCCGCTCTGTCCAAAATGGACGCCGTGGTGACCACCCGGCTGCACGGGCTGGTGCTCGGGCTCAAGGCCGGCGTCCCGGTGGTGGCGGTCGACCCGGTGGCCGGCGGCGGGAAGGTGACCGCGCAGGGCACGGCACTGGGCTGGCCGGTCGTCGCGGCCGAGGACGCGGCGGACACCGGGGTGCTGGACGCGCGGCTGAAGTGGTGCCTGTCCCCGGACGCCGCGGCCGGTCCGCCGGTCCCGCGCCTGTCCGCGCTGGTCGACGAGCTGGCGGGGACCCGGTGACCGCGCGCACGACCGTCGTCATCGCCACCCGCAACCGCGCCGCCGAGCTGGCGCGCACCCTCCGTCAACTGTCCTCCCTGGACCCGCAGCCCCCGGTCGTGGTGCTGGACAACGCCTCCGAGGACGATACCGCCGCGGTCGCGGGCCGGCACGCGAACGTGCGGGTCATCCGCCTGCCGCACAACCTCGGTGCCGCCGCCCGCACCCTCGGCGTCGTCGTGGCCGAAACCCCGTACGTCGCCTTCAGCGACGACGACTCCTGGTGGGCGCCGGACGCCCTGGCCGAGGCGGAACGCATCTTCGACGAGCACCCGCGGACCGGCCTGCTCGCCGCGCGCACCCTCGTCGGCCCGGAGTGCCGCGACGACCCGGTGACGCCCGAAATGCAGCGCAGCCCGCTCGGCCACCCCGACGGCGCGCCCGGGCCGCTGGTGCTCGGCTTCCTCGCCTGCTCCGCGATCGTGCGGCGCACGGCGTACCTGCAGGTGGGCGGCTTCAGCCCGCTGCTCCACTTCGGTGCGGAAGAGCAGCTGCTGGCCTACGACCTGGCCGCGCGCGGCTGGGAGGTCTGCTACGTCGAGCGCCTGCGGGCCCACCATCACCCGTCCCGGTCGCGGCCGCCGTCGTCGTGGCGCCGCCGGGCGGAGCTGCGCAACCGGCTGCTGATCGCCGTGCTGCGCCGGCCGCCGCGCGTTTGCCGGCGGGAGGTGGCCCGGACGCTGGTGCGCGCCCCCGGCGCGGTCCTCGGGGCGGTGCCGCGGCTGCCGCGCGCGCTCAGCTCGCGGCGTGTCCTGCCCGCCCACGTCGAACACCAGGCCCGGACTTTGGAAAGGACCGCCGAATGGCGCGAATCTCGGTCGTGATCATCACCTGCAACCGCCGCGAGCAGCTGCGGGAGACCCTGGCGCACATGACTTCCTTACCGGAAGACCCGCCGATCTTCGTCGCGGACAACGGGTCCGCGGACGGCACGGCCGACATGGTCGCCCGCGAGTTCCCCGGGGTCCGCCTGTTCCGCCTGGCGGAGAACCTCGGCGCGGTGGCCCGCAACGTCGCCGTCGAGGAGGTGACGACACCGTACGTCGCCTTCTGCGACGACGACACCACGTGGCAGCCGGGCGCGCTCACCCGCGCTGCCGACCTCCTCGACGAGTTCCCCGCGCTCGGCTCGGTGACCGGCCGCTGCCTGGTCGAGCCCGGCCTGGCCGAGGACCCGATCACCCCGGAGCTGCGCGATTCGCCGGTGCCCGGGCCGGACTGGCTGCCGGGGCCGGCGCTGCTCGGCATCATGGCGGGCCTGACGGCGGTCCGGGTCAGCGCGTTCCGCGAGGTCGGCGGCTTCTCGACCCGGATGTGGCTCGGCGGGGAAGAGGAGCTGTTCGCCCTCGACCTGGCCGCCCGCGGCTGGTGGATGTGCTGGGTGGAGGACATGGTGATCCACCACGCGCCCTCGAAGCTGCGCGACCCGCGCCACCGCCGTCGTCTCGGTATCCGCAACACGTTGTGGACGCTCCTGCTGCGCCGCCCCTGGCCGGCGGTCCTCCGCCGCGGCCGCGACGTCCTGCGCACGGCTCCCCGCGACGCCGCCACGGCGGCGGCCCTGCTGGACGTGGCCCGCGGCCTCCCGTGGGTGCTGCGCGGCCGCCGCGTGGTCCCGCCCCACGTCGAGCACGGCCTCCGCCTCCTGGAAGCCCCCCAACGGGAGTCGAAGGCCCGCCGTTACGTCGGCTGACGCGCTCGTGAGTGAGAAACAGTGTTCTAACACTGTTTCTCACTCACGAGGCGATCAGCGGGCTTCGGCGGTGGCGGCGGTCTGGGGGACCAGCTTGTGGTACGCGCGCAGTGTGTCCGCGGCGACGCGGTCCCACGAGTAGCGGGCGACCGCGCGGTCGTGGCCCGCGGTGCCGTAGGCGTGGCACAACGCCGGGTCGTCGATCAGCCGGCGCACCCGGGACGCGAGTTCCTTCGGCTGGTGCGGGCGGACCAGCAGCCCGGTGACGCCGTCGACGACGGTGTCGGTCAGGCCGCCGACCGCGGCCGCGACCACCGGGACGCCGCAGGCCATCGCCTCCAGGGGCACGATCCCGAACGGCTCGTACCACGGCGTGCACACCACGGCGTCGGCCGAGCGCAGCAGTGCCGGCATGTCCTCCCGCGAAACCTGGCCGGGCCAGCGGACGCGGTCGCCGACGCCGAGCCGGTCCGCGAGCTGCCGCAGCCGCTGGGCCTCCGGGTCCTGGGACAGCTTGCCGCGTTCGGGGCCGCCGGCGATGACGAGCTCGGTGTCCGGCAGCTGGGCGAGCGCGGTGATCGCGATGTCGAACCCCTTGCGCGGCACCAGCCGGCCGACGGCGACCAGCCGGTGGGCCAGCCGGCGGCGGGCGACCGGCCCGTCGGGGGAGAACCGGCCGAGGTCGACGCCACAGGGGACGATCGAGATCCGGGATCGCGGCACGCCGAGGCGGGACAGCTCGAAGACCTCGTCGGAGCAGGTCGCGATCACGCGCCCGGCCTGGCGGCCGATGATCCGCTCCAGCCGGATCCGGTCGGCCGGACTGGTGTCCTGGTCACCCTGGTAGCGCTTCTTGACCACGCCGAGGGCGTGGAAGGTCTGGGCCACCGGGGTGCCGGTCGCGCTCGCGGCGAGCGACGTCGCCAGGCCCGACATCCAGAAGTGCGCGTGCGCCACGTCGGGGCGGTCGAGCGCCCATTGGTCCCGCAGGAAGCTGCCGAACTCGCCCATGTAGGGCAGGAGGTGGTCCTTCGGCTCCTTGCGCGGCGGTCCGGCGGGGACGTGCACGACGCGGAACCCCTGCGGCGTCCGGACCTCGGGCGGCTCGTCGCGGCTCTCCCGGCGCGTGTAGACAGTGACCTCGTGGCCGGCGCGCGCCAGGGCGGCCGAGAGCTCGGCCACGTGCACGTTCTGGCCGCCGGCGTCGGCTTCGCCGAGGGCGGCGAGGGGGTTGGCGTGCTCGGACACCATCGCGATCTTCATCGGTGAGGCGTTCCCTTCCCAGTTCAACGGGCCGTCTCGGCGAGGAGGTGGTCCCAAGCGGTCAAGAAGGCGTCGAGGCCGTAGTGCTTCAGAGCGTGCTCGCGGGCGTTCTTGCCGGCGAGCACGGCGAAGTCGGGCTCGTGCAGCAGCTCGCGGAAGCCGCGCGCCAGCACGGAGACGTCGGTGGAGAGCACGCCCGCGTCGTCCGGCACCGCGTCGACCGCCTCGGTGGCGGCGAAGACGACGACCGGCATCGCCAGGTGCATGGCCTCCAAAAGGGACAGTCCCAGCGACGTCCACCGGGCGGTGTGCAGGTAGACGCGGCGCCGGGCGATCTCGTCGTGCAGCTTCGGCGCCGGGACGTCGCCCAGCCCGCGCAGCGGCGCGCCGAGTTCCTCGGTCCCCATGCCGAACACGTCGACCGGGGCGGCTTCGGCGAGCGTGCCGAGCAGGTCGGCGCCGGTGACGCGCTGCCGCCGCACCGGCTCGTTGATCATCGACACGCCGGCCGCGAGCTCACCGGTGTACCGCGGCCCCGGATCGGGGATGCCGTGCGGCACCACGGTCGTGGGCGCGCGGCCGCAGTCCCACATGGCCTGGTTGAAGTGGGTCACGTGCGCGACGGTGATGTCCGAGCGGCCGGCGAGCGGGTGCTCGCTCGACGCGGCGTACGGCCGGGGCGCGTTGTGTTCCACGTAGACGGACGGCACGCCCAGCCGCGCGGCGAGGTCGAGTTCCTCGGGGCGCTGCAGGACGACGACGTCGGGCTCGGCTTCGGCGAGGCGGTCGAGCGGTACCTCGGTCACCGACGGCCAGTCGCGCCCGGCCTTGCCGAGGCCCCAGGGCCCGCCGTCGGGTGACACCGGCAGGAAGTAGTCGTGGCGGCCGCGGACGAAGGCGTCGGTCCACGAGCCGTGCACGTGCCAGAGCAGTACTCTCAGGCGCCGGGATCCGGGATCGGTCATGTTTCCTGGTTTCCCGGAGATCGCGCGTTAAACGTGCGGCCGGAGGGGGTACCCGGCTCCCGACGCCCGTGCGCCGACGAAGGGACATCCATGCGGTTCACCCCACGGGGCACCCGGTTCTTCGACCTGCTCGCCGACGCGGCGAAGAACCTCGTCACCGCGACCGCGCTGCTGAGAGACCTCGTGGCCGCCGACCCGGCCGAACGGGAACCGATCGCCAAGCGCCTGCACGAGGTCGAGCACCAGGGCGACGAGCTGATCCACACGATCATGGTCGAGCTCAACAGCTCCTTCGTGACGCCGTTCGACCGCGAGGACATCCAGGCCCTCGCCGCCAAGATCGACGACGTGCTGGACTTCATGGACACCGCGGCGGACCTGGCCGTGCTGTACCGCATCGGCGCGTTCCCGCCCGGGACGGACATCCTGGTCCGGGTGCTCTGCCGGTCCGCCGAACTGACCGCCTCCGCGATGCCCGGCCTGGCCAAGGTGGGGGAGCTCGAGCCGTTCTGGATCGAGATCAACGAGCTGGAGAACGAGGCCGACCGCGTCTACCGGCGGATACTGGCCCACCTGTTCGAGCCGGGCGGCGACGCCCTCGAGGTGCTCAAGACCAAGGAGGTCGTCGAGCAGTTCGAGCTGGCCGCCGACGCGTTCGAGCACGTGGCCGACGTGGTGCAGACCATCGCGGTCAAGGAGTCCTGAGTGACGGGGACCGCCGCCCTGGTCACCGTGATCGTGCTGACGCTCGTCTTCGACTACACCAACGGGTTCCACGACGCGGCCAACGCCATCGCCAGCGCGGTGTCGACCCGGGCGCTGACGCTGCGGGCCGCCCTGGTGCTGGCGGCGGTGATGAACCTGGCCGGTGCGCTGCTGTCCACCGGGATCGCGGCGACGGTGGCCAAGGGGATCATCGACGTCCCGGCCGGCCCGGACGCGCTCACCGTGGTCTTCGCGGCCCTGCTCGGGGCGATCACCTGGAACCTGATCACCTGGTACTTCGGGCTCCCGTCGTCGTCCTCGCACTCGCTGATCGGCGGCATGGTCGGCGCGGCGCTGGCCGCCGCGAGCACCGTGCACTGGGCCGGCATCGCGGAGAAGGTGCTGATCCCGATGGTGGCGTCGCCGCTGCTCGGGCTGGTGCTGGGCTACCTGGCGATGGTCGGCGCGTTGTGGCTGCTGCGCCGGGCGAACCCGCACCGCAGCGGCCGGGTGTTCCGCCGGTTCCAGATCCTCTCGGCGTCGGCGCTCGCGCTCGGCCACGGGCTGCAGGACGCCCAGAAGGGCATGGGCGTGATCGTGCTGGCCCTGGTGGCCGCGGGCGAGCAGTCGACGTTCGCGGTACCGCTGTGGGTGACCCTGGTGTGCGCCGCGGCCTTGTCGCTGGGCACCTATTCGGGTGGCCTGCGGATCATGCGGACCCTCGGCCGCCGGGTGTTCCCGCTGGACCCGCCGCACGGTTTCGTCGCGGAGTCCGTGGCGTCGTCGGTGTTGTACGTGACGGCGTTCGCGGTGAAGGCCCCGATCTCGACGACGCACGTGATCACCGCGGCGATCATGGGTGTCGGCGCGACCCGGCGGCTTTCCGCGGTGCGGTGGGGGATCGCGCGGGACATCGTGCTCGGCTGGGTGCTGACCTTCCCGGCCGCGGCGACGGTGGCCGCGGCCGTGTACCTGGTGGCCGATCTGCTCACCTGACGCCGCGGGTTTGTCCGCCGCCGCCCGCGGGAAGCCGGGGCGGAGACAACGCCCGCGGAAAGGGAGAGCCATGAAGGCAGTGACCTGGCACGGCAAACGCGACGTCCGCGTGGACGAGGTGCCGGATCCGAAGATCGAGGAGGCGACCGACGCGGTCATCCGGGTCACCTCCACCGGCATCTGCGGCTCGGACCTGCACCTTTACGAGGTGCTGGGTGCGTTCATGACCGAGGGGGACATCCTCGGCCACGAGCCGATGGGCGTGGTCGAGGAGGTCGGCCCGGAGGTGACGCACATCAAGCCGGGCGACCGCGTCGTGATCCCGTTCAACATCTCCTGCGGCCACTGCTGGATGTGCGAACGCGGCCTGCAGTCGCAGTGCGAAACGACGCAGGTCCGGGAGCAGGGCAAGGGCGCGGCCCTGCTGGGCTACACCAAGCTCTACGGCCAGGTCCCCGGCGGCCAGGCCGAGTACCTGCGCGTGCCGCAGGCCCACTACGGCCCGATCAAGGTCCCGGACGGCCCGCCGGACGAGCGGTTCGTCTACCTCTCCGACGTCGTCCCGACCGCCTGGCAGGCCGTCGAGTACGCGAACGTTCCGAAGGACGGCACCGTCGTCGTCTTCGGCCTCGGCCCGATCGGGCAGATGTCCTGCCGGATCGCGCGCCACCGCGGAGCCGGTCAGGTCATCGGCGTCGACCTGGTGCCCGAGCGCCTCGCCCGCGCCCGCGAACACGGCGCCACCGCGCTGGACACGCGTGACCACAAGGAAATCGGCGAGGCCATCCGCCAGCTGACCCACGGCCGCGGCGCGGACTCGGTGATCGACGCGGTCGGCATGGAGGCGCACGGCGCCCCGGTCGGCAAGCTGGCGCACACCCTCGTCGGCCTGCTGCCGCAGCCGCTCGGCGAGAAGATCACCGAGAAGGCCGGGATCGACCGGCTGAGCGTGCTCTACGCCGCCATCGACAGCGTCCGCCGCGGCGGCACGATCTCGCTGTCCGGCGTCTACGGCGGGATGGTCGACCCGATGCCGATGATGGAGCTGTTCGACAAGCAGGTGCAGCTGCGGATGGGCCAGGCCAACGTCCGGCACTGGCTGGACGACATCATGCCGGTGCTCATCGGCGACGGCGACCCCCTCGGCGTCGAGGGCTTCGCCACGCACAAGCTGCCGCTGGACGACGCGCCGCGCGCGTACGACATCTTCCAGAAGAAGCTGGACGGTGCCCAGAAGATCCTGCTGCAGCCGTAACCCCTGGGAGGGAACTGACTCTTGCGAGCCGTCACCTCGCTGCCGCACGAAATCACCGAGGAAGACCACGTCCGGATCCCGGTGTCCGACGGGACCGTGCTGTCCGCCCGCATCTGGCGGCCGGTCTCGTCGGACACCGAGCCGGTGCCGGCGATCCTGGAATACATCCCCTACCGCAAGCGGGACCTGACCGCGCCGCGCGACTCCATCCACCACCCCTACCTCGCCGGGCACGGGTACGCCTGCGTGCGCGTGGACATCCGCGGCACCGGCGAGTCCGAGGGGGTCCTGGAAGACGAGTACCTCGAACGCGAGCAGCTCGACGCCGAGGACGTCCTGGAGTGGATCGCCGCGCAGCCGTGGTGCACCGGCGACACCGGGATGATGGGGATCTCCTGGGGCGCGTTCGCCGCGCTGCAGGTCGCGGCGCGGAAGCCGCCGAGCCTGCGTGCGATCGTGATCTCGTCGTTCACCGACGACCGGTTCGCCGACGACATGCACTACATGGGCGGTTGCCTGCTCTCGGACAACGTCGCCGAGTCCGGCACGATGTTCTCCTACGCCACGCTGCCGCCGGACCCGGCCGTCGTCGGTGAGCGGTGGCGCGAGATGTGGCGGGAGCGCCTGGAGAACTGCAGCCTGTGGATCGGCAACTGGCTCGGCCACCAGCGTCGCGACGACTACTGGCGGCACGCCTCGGTCTCGGAGAACTACAGCGACATCCAGGTCCCGGTGCTCGCCTCGAGCGGCTGGGCGGACGGTTACTCCAACGCCGTCACCCGGCTGCTGGCCCACCTCGACGTGCCGCGGCGCGGGCTGATCGGCCCGTGGTCGCACAAGTACCCGCACCTCGGGGAGCCCGGCCCGGCCATCGGCTACCTGCAGGAAGTCGTCCGCTGGTGGGACCACTGGCTGCGCGGCGAGGAGAACGGCGCCATGGACGGGCCGATGCTGAGCACGTGGATGCAGGAGAGCGTGCCGCCGTCGACGTCCTACGAAGACCGGCCCGGCCGGTGGGTGGGCGAGGCGACCTGGCCGTCGCCGCACGTCGAGCCGGCCGTCCTGCCGCTGGCCCGGCACCGCCTCGGGCGGCCGGGGGAGACCTTCGAAGACGAAGCTCTGACGCTGTCGTCGCCGTTGTCGGTCGGGCAGTTCGCCGGGAAGTGGGCGTCCTACAGCGCCCCGCCCGACCTGCCCTACGACCAGCGCGAAGAGGACGGCGGGTCGCTCGTGTTCGACACCGACGTGCTCACCGAGCGCTGCGAGATCCTCGGTGCGCCGAAGGTACGGCTGGAGGTCTCGGCCGACCAGCCGGTCGCGATGGTCGCGGTGCGCCTGTCCGACGTCGCCCCGGACGGGCGGGCCACCCGCGTCACCTACGGGCTGCTCAACCTGACCCACCGCGACGGGCACGACGAGCCGGCGCCGATGGTCCCCGGTGAGCGGTGCGCCGTCGAAGTCGAGATGAACGCCGTCGCGCAGGCTTTCCCGGCCGGGCACCGGATCCGGCTGTCGGTGTCCACCTCGTACTGGCCGCTGGCCTGGCCGCCGCCGAAGCCCGTGCTGCTGAGTGTCCACACCGGACAGAGCGGGCTGGAGCTGCCGGTGCGCCCGGTCGCCGAGCCGGACGAGCTGCCGTCGCGGCCGTTCGGCGAACCCGAAGGGACGCCGCCGATCCCGGTCACTCGGGTGACGCCGGGAGAGCAGCGGTGGCGCGTTTCGCGTGACCTCGTCGGCTACGAGTCGGCGCTGGAGATCGTGAAGGACGAGGGCACCCGGCGGTTCGACGACCTCGACCTGGAGGTCACCCGGGACGTCCGGGAACGCTACAGCTGGGTCGCCGACGACTTCTGCTCGCCGGTCGCGGAAACCGAATGGGTCGTGACGTTCGCCCGCGGTGAGTGGCAGGCGCGCAGCGAGACCCGGACGCGGGTGTCCTGCACCGAGACCGAGTTCGTCGTCGACGCGCAGCTCGACGGCTACGAGGGCGCCCGGCGGATCGTTTCCCGGAACTGGCACGAACGGATCCCGCGGGACCTGGTCTGAGTTTCACCTTCGCGACACGGGGTAAGCCTTCCGGGTGCGGATCGTGATCACCGGGGCCACCGGCAACGTCGGGACGGCGCTGCTGGCCGCCCTCGACCCCGTCCACGACGTCGTCGGCCTGGCGCGCCGGCTGCCCGACACGACGGCCGAGCCGTACCGCCGGGCCGGCTGGCGCGCCGCCGACATCGGCGTCACCGGTGCGGAAGAGGAGCTGGCCGCGCTGTTCGCCGGTGCGGACGCCGTCGTCCACCTCGCGTGGGCGATCTCGCCCCTGCGCGGCGACCCGCCGATGTGGCGCACGAACGACCACGGCACCCGGCACGTGCTCGCCGCGGCGGCGGCCGCCGGGGTACCGCACGTGGTCGTCGCGTCTTCCGTGGCTGCCTACGGGCCGGCGCCCCGCTGGGCGAAGGTCACCGAGGACTGGCCGTGCGACGGCATCGCGGGCAGCGCCTACAGCCGCGGCAAGGCCGCGCTGGAAACCCTGCTCGACCGGTTCGAAGAACAGCACCCGGAGGTCCGGGTGGCCCGGATCCGGCCGTGCGCGATCCTGCACCGGCGCGCGGCCGGCCAGTTCGCGCGCTGGCTGCTCGGCCCGGCGGTGCCCGCCGGTGTCGTCGGCGGCCGCCGGCTGCCGGTTCCGCTGTGGACGGATCTGCGGGCCCAGGCGGTGCACACCTCCGACGTCGCCACCGCGATCCGGCTGATCCTCGACCAGGGGTTCACCGGACCGGTCAACCTGGCCGCGCCCGAGGTGCTCGACGCCGACGCGCTGGCCGGTGTCCTCGGCGGAAGCCGGCTGCCGGTGCCGAAGCCGCTGGCGCAGGTCGCGGCCCGGGCGGCATGGCTGGGCGGCGCGCTGCCGGCCCATCCGGGCTGGCTCGAACTCGCCGACCGCGCGGCGCTCGGGGACACGACGCTGGCGGAGACCGCGCTGGGCTGGCAACCTCGGTATGACGCCGCGTCCGCGGTCGCCGACCTGGTCGCCGGGCTCCGGTCGGGCGCGGGGGCGGCGAGCGCGCCGCTGGCCCCGCCGCGCCGCGACGGGGTCCTGGGCCGGCTCCGCTCGCTCACCCGGGTCGGGCCGAGTCACCAGTCGCAAGCCTGACCAACCGGGAGGCCGGAGTGAGTACGGAAGCCGTCGACGCGGTGGTGATCGGCGCCGGCCACAACGGCCTGGTGGCGGCGAACCTGCTGGCCGACGCGGGCTGGTCGGTGCTGGTGCTGGAGGCGACGGACCACGCCGGCGGCTCGGTGCGGACCGCCGAGGTGACCGAGCCGGGCTTCCGCAACGACCTGTTCAGCGCCTTCTACCCGCTCTCGGCGGTGTCGCCGGTGATCAAGGGCCTGCGGCTGGAGGAGCACGGCCTCCGCTGGCGGCACGCGCCCGAGGTGCTGGCGCACGTGCTGCCCGACGACCGGTGCGCGGTGCTTTCGCGCGACATCGACCGCACGGCGGCGTCGGCCGACGAGTTCGCCCCCGGCGACGGCGACGCGTGGCGGCGGCTGTTCGACCAGTGGCGGGAGATCCGCGAGCCGCTGCTGAACGCGTTGTTCACGCCGTTCCCGCCCGTCCGCCCGGCGCTGAAGCTGCTGCGCCGCACCGGCACCGGCGACGCGCTGAGGCTGGCGCGCATGCTGACGCTGCCCGCGCGCCGCTTCGGCGACGAGCTGTTCACCGGCGAAGGCGCGAAGCTGCTCGTGGCCGGGAATTCGGCGCACAGCGACCTTTCCGTGGACAACGCGGGCAGCGCGGTGTTCGGCTGGCTGCTGGCGATGATCGGCCAGGACGCGGGCTTCCCGGTGCCCGAAGGCGGCGCGGGCGAGCTGGTCGCGGCCCTGGTCCGCCGCCTCGAGTCCCGGGGCGGTCGAATCCACTGTGGACGCCCGGTGCGTTCGGTGCTCGTCGGGGACGGGCGGGCGCTGGGGGTGCGGGACGCCGACGGCGAGCCGGTGCGGGCGCGCAAGGCCGTGCTGGCCGACGTCCCCGCGCCGGTGCTGTACCGCGAGCTGGTGGGGGAGGAGTGGCTGCCGTCGCGGCTGGTCGCCGACCTCGGCAAGTTCGAGTGGGACAGCGGGACGGTGAAGGTGGACTGGGCGCTGTCGGGCCCGATCCCGTGGCGGGCGGAGGCGGCCCGCGGCGCGGGCACGATCCACCTCGGAGCGGACCTCGACGGGCTCTCGGCGTTCGGCGGCGAACTGGCCCGCGGCCGGACCCCACGCCGCCCGTTCCTGCTGCTGGGCCAGATGACGACGAGTGATCCTTCGCGCTCGCCGGCGGGCACGGAAGCGGCGTGGGCGTACACGCACGTCCCGCGCGGCACGATGGAGAACCGGGCGGCCCTGGATCGGCGGGTGAAGCGGATCGAGGAGACGGTCGAGGCGAACGCACCGGGGTTCACCGGCCTGATCAAGGCCCGCTACGCGCAGGGACCGGCCGAACTGGGCGACCACAACCCGGGTCTGGTCGGCGGCGCGATCAACGCGGGCACGACGGCGATCCACCAGCAGCTGTTCTTCCGCCCGGTCCCGGGCACGGGCCGCGCGGACACCCCGGTGGACAGGTTGTATTTGGCGGGAGCCTCGGCCCACCCGGGCGGAGCGGTCCACGGCGGCCCGGGAGCGAACGCGGCCCGCGCGGCGATGGCCAGAGCGGGCATGCTGGGCGGTGGTTACGCGGCGGTGATCCGGGCGGCTCACCGGGCGATCTACGGGTGATTCGCGGGGTCGTGCGGGCTACCGCGGTCGGCCGGGTTCGCTGAACGGCGGCCCGGCTCACGAATATGTGGCGCGCGCTCCGCGCTGTTCGTGGCGGCTGTGCCATCCGCGCCGCTCGCGGTGCCCGTGCTGTTCGCGCCACTCGGAGTGGCCGCACCACTCGGGGTGGCGGCGCCGCCCGCGGTGCCGCGGTCGCGCTCGTGCGATCGCGCTGCGGCGGCTCGAGTTCTGCGTCGCGGGGTGCGGATCGCGGTGCTGCCGCCGGCCGGGGTCACCGGAAGCGCGGCCCCGCCGGCCGCCGCCATCCGCGGGTCAAGCCGCGCCGATGTCCTTGCGCAGCAGGCAGAACTCGTTGCCCTCGGGGTCCTGCAGCACCACCCACGACTCCTCGCCGGTCTGGCCGACGTCCGCCGGGCGGGCGCCGAGGGCCGTCAAGCGGGCCAGCTCGGCTTCCTGGTCGCTTCCCGCCGGGTTCACGTCGATGTGCAGCGGCAGCTTGCCCCGGCGGGGGTCTTCGCTCTGGGCGAGGACGAGCGTCGGCGGGCCGTCGCCCAGGCGGGATCCCGGTACACCCAGCTCGAGGCCGTCCGGCTCGTGGCCGATGACCTCGTACCCCAGTACCGCGCACCAGAACTCCGCCAGGCGGTCCGGGTCGCGGCAGTCCAGCACCAGGCCGGTGATGCGGCAGGCCATCCGCTCACTCCCGTTCCGACTTCGCCACCGCCGCGGCCTCGTCTGCGTCCATCGCCTTCGTGTCCCGCGGCGGCAGGAACGGTTCCTCCTGGTCCTCCTCGTGGCCGGCTTCGAGCGAACGGCCGCGGGCCAGTTCCGCGTCCAGTTCGGCCCCCAGCAGGATCGCGAGGTTGGAGATCCACAACCATACAAGGAACACGATCACCCCGGCCAGGGAACCGTAGGTTTTGTTGTAGGAACCGAAGTTCGCGACGTACAGCGCGAACCCCGCCGACGCGAGCACCCACAGCACGACCGCCAGCAGGCCGCCCGGCGTCAGCCACCGGAACCCCGGCTGCCGGACGTTCGGCCCCACCCAGTACAGCAGCGCGAACGCCACGCTCACCAGCGCCGCGATCACCGGCCACTTCGCGATCTCCCACACCAGGATCCCGGTCGACCCGAGCCCGATCAGGTCCCCGATCCGCCGCGCGACCGAGCCCGTGGCGACGACCCCGACCGCGCACAGCGCCAGCAGCACGACGATGCCGACGGTCAGGGCGACCCGCAGCGGCACGACCTTCCAGATCGGCCGGCCTTCCGGCATGCCGTAGATCGCGTTCGACGCCCGCATGAACGCGCCGATGTAGCCGGACGCCGTCCAGAGCGCGCCGAGCAGGCCGAGGATGGCGAGGGGGCCGGCGAGGCTGCGCGAGCCGGCCAGTTCCTTGATCGCGCCGACGAGGATGTCCTTGCCCTGGCCGGGGACGACCTGGTTGATGTTGTCGATCACGGTCTGGATCTTGTCCGGGCCCAGCAGGCCCAGGATCGCCGTGAGCACGATGATGCCGGGGAAGAGCGACAGGACGCCGTAGTAGGTGAGTGCGGCGGCCCAGTCGGTGAGGTTGTCCCGGTTGAACTGCTTGAACGTCCGTTTGAGCACCGCGCCCCACGACCGCTTCGACAGCTCGCTGGGGCCTTCGGGTTCGGGTTGTCTTTTCGTCATCGCCACCTCCGCTCGGTAGGAGCGGGCATACCCCGTGCGGGAGTGGGTATGCCTGTTCCGTCACCGGAAGCAGGAGGAAGCCGTGCCCGAGGTAAGCCGCGTGATCGACGTACCACCCGACGCCGTGTTCGCCGTGCTCGCCGACGGCTGGCTGTACTCGGGCTGGGTGGTCGGCAGCAGCCACATCCGCGACGTCGACGGCGACTGGCCGGAGGTGGGGTCCCGGATCCACCACAGCGTGGGCCCGTGGCCCCTGCACATCCAGGACGTGACGGTGGTCCGGGCGGTCGAGCCGGGCCTGTCGATGTCCCTGGAAGCCCACGGCTGGCCCCTGGGAGCAGCGGCGGTCGGCCTGACCCTGGTCCCGCACGGCACCGGGCAGACGCTGGTCCGCATGACGGAGCACATCGTCCGGGGACCGGGAAAGCTCCTGCCGGAGGCGCTGCAGGCGCTGATCATCAAGCCCCGCAACACCGAGTCCTTGTCCCGCTTGGCCGACCTGGCGACGGGTAAGCACGCCCGCGCGAAGAGCGGCCACCCTCGCCCGTAGCGGGACGGGCCCGAGGTCGCGGACGACTGGTTCGCGACCTCGATGAGGAGGAGGGTGCGGCGATCGGTTGCCGCTCTCCGGCGGGCGCGCGGCAACCCGCTCGATTCCGCGCTGGTTTGATCTGCCTGCCCCTTGGCCGGCTCAGTTCGCCCGCCCGGCCCCGGCTCGGCTCTCGCCCACCAGCGGCTGCCCGGCTCGGCCTTGCCCGCCAGCGGCCCGCCTACTCCCGGCGCCCGTTGCCCGCCTGCAGCCAACTCGGCCCACCGCCGCCGGCCTTCCTGCCTCCGGCCGGCTGACTACCGATCCTCGACCCCACACCGCCGCCACTGAACCCGATCCCCAGCCCGGTCGGCATGCCAAACCGGCGTCGCCTCACCCTCCCAAACGGGCACCAGCCGGTCCGTGACCACCCGTCCCCGGGCCACGCGGCCGAACAACTCCACCCCGTCCGCGCGCCGGGCCGCGGGGACCCACGCCGGGAACCGTGTTCGTGGCAGCTTTCGCTCGATCCACTCGCGCGCCGATCCCTCGCTGCCGTGATCGGACTCGACGATGCTCGACACCGGCCCGCCGCCGCCGACGGTCAGGCCGATCGACGCGCGCCAGCGGACCGGGGAGGCTTCGGATGTCATCCTCTCCAGGTTCCCCGACGACGGCGGTCGGCGGCCAGTACACGTTAGGATGGATCGACGCTCACTCACCGTGCCTCCTCGCGAAGAACCGTCATGACGCGTTGAGCAACCTCGCGCACGCCCGCTCCAAGACTTCCCGTGCCTCGTCGCCGTCCAGCCGGGCCGCGCGCTTCAGTGCCGGGGCGATCGTGCGTTCCGCCCGGTAGGCCTCGACCAGCCGGGGGTCCACATAGGACGAACGGCAGACCGCCGGGGTGTTGCCCAGCGCCGTCGAGACCTCCTTCATCACCTTCGCCTCCGCGCGCTTGCGGGCGGTCTCCGACGTCGGCGGGTCCGCCGCGGCGAACGCGGCCGCCGCCAGCACCGTCGCGTTCCACGTGCGCATGTCCTTGGCCGTGCAGTCCTCGCCCGCCAGTTCCTTGAACCGCTCGTTGATGTCGGCCGCGTGCACCTCGTGCCACGTGCCGCCCTCGCGGTAGACGAGCAGCCGGTCGCTGCCGGACCGGCTGCGCAAGAGCGACTTCATCACCGACGCCAGCTCCGCGTCGCAGATGGCCACCTCGCGGTCCAGGCCGCCCTTGGCGACGTAGCAGAACCGGCACTCGTCGCCCCGGACCGCCGCGTGCGAACGCAGCAGCGTCGCGACGCCGTGGGTGCCGTTCTCCTCCGCGTACTCCTCGCCGCCGGTGCGGAAGATCCCCCGGTCGAGCATGCGCAACGCGGCCGCGAGCACCCGCTTGCGGGTCAGGCCGCGCCCGGCGAGGTCGTCGGCCACCGAAGCACGCCAAGCCGGCAGCCGGCGGGCCATCTGCAGCACGCGGTCGTGCTTCTCCTCGTCGCGGTCCCGGCGCCACTGCTCGTGGTAGAGGTACTGGCGCCGCCCGGCGTCGTCGGTGCCGACCGCCTGGACGTGCCCGTTCGGGTACGGGCAGATCCACACGTTCCGCCAGGCCGGCGGGATGACGAGGTCCTTGATCCTGGCCAGGACCTCGGGGTCGGTCACCGGCGAGCCGTCGGGCATGGCGTAGGAGAACCCGCGGCCGCGGCGGATGCGCTTGATGCCCGGGCCGCGCAGGTCACTGCGCCGGAGTCTGGTGCGTCCCACCGCCGCGAAATACCCACCCGGCGTACCGGGAAACCATGATTGCCGGCCGCCGCGGCGGGTAGCCGACGGCGAAGTACCGAAAGGAGCACGGATGACCACCGCAACCAAGCCGCTCGCCGTCGTCACCGGCGCGTCGAGCGGGATCGGGCTGGAGCTGGCCAAACAGTTCGCCCGGCACGACTTCGACGTCGTCCTGGCCGCCGAAGACGCCGAGCTCGCCGCGGCCGCCGACGAGGTCCGTGCGTGCGGCGCGCAGGTCGAGGCGGTCCGCACCGACCTCGCCGCCCCGGACGGCGTGGAAGAGCTGGTCCGGCACCTCGGCGGCCGCCCGGTCGAGGCACTGGCCGTCAACGCCGGTGTCGGCATCAACGGCGAGTTCGCCGGGGACACCCGGCTGGAGGACCAGCTGACGGTCGTCGACCTGAACGTCCGCTCGGCCGTGCACCTGACCAAGCGGGTCGTGCCCGGCATGGTCGGCCGCGGCCACGGCCGGGTGCTGTTCACCTCGTCGATCGCCGGCACGTCGCCCGCGCCCTACCAGGCCGTCTACGCCGCCTCGAAGGCGTTCCTGACGTCGTTCTCCGAGGGGCTGCGGGCCGAGGTCAAGGACAAGGGCGTCACCGTCACCGCGATGCTGCCCGGCCCGGTCGACACCGAGTTCTTCGAGCGCGCCGACATGGAGGACACCAAGATCGCCGCCGGGGACAAGGACACCCCGGCCGAGATCGCCGAGGCCGGCTACGAAGCACTGATGGCCGGGAAGGACAAGATCGTCCCCGGTGCACTGAAGAACAAGCTCCAGGCGGCCGGCTCGCGCTTCCTGCCGGACGAGGCCAAGGCGAAGCAGCAGGGCAAGATGATGGAACCCGGATCGGCGGATTCATGAGCGTGCTCGAAGACGTCACCGCGAAGGCGAAGCGGGTCCAGCGCCGCTACGCCGGCGACGAGGACCGGCCGCTCGGCGGGTACGTCGCCGCGATGGGGGCCTACAGCGCCCTGGTGGGCGGCCTGACGCTGCTCGGCCGCGCCGTCGGGGCCCGGTTGCCGCAGCGCTTCGGCGTCGGCGACACGCTCCTGCTGGGCGCGGCGACCTTCAAGGCCAGCCGCCTGCTGGCCAAGGACGCCGTGACCAGCCCGCTGCGCGCGCCGTTCACCCGCTACGAAGAACCGGCCGGTGACGACGAGCTGAACGAGTCCGTGCCCGGGAAGGGCCACGTCGAGCACGCGGTGGGCGAGCTCGTGTCGTGCCCGTTCTGCCTCGACGTCTGGGTCGGCACGGGACTGGCCGCGGGCCTGGTGATCGCCCCGCGGCCGGCCCGCCTGGCGGCCACGGTGCTCACGGCCGTGGGCGTGGCGGACGCCCTGCACCTGCTCTACGACGCGGGCAAGAAACTCGCGTCCGGTTAGCCGGACGAGCCGGCGGGGCAGGACCTCCGCCGGCTCATCCCGGGCCGCGGCGCAGCGGCCGGACTGCCGGGCCCTGCACGACGTCGCCGTCCACGCCGAACCGCGAGCCGTGGCAGGGGCAGTCCCACGTCTTTTCGGCGTCGTTGAACGAAACCAGGCAGCCCAGGTGCGTGCAGTGGGCGCCCACCGTGTGCAGCTTGCCGGCTTCGTCGCGGTGGGCGGCGACGAGTTCGCCGCCCACGCGCACGACCTGGGCTTCGCCGGGCTGCAGGTCGTCGAGCTTCTCCGACCGCCACAGCGCGGCGACGTGGTCGCCGACCAGGTACTTCGCCACCGTCAGGTTGTCCTGGGCCACCTCGAGCACCGAGCGCGCGTCGAAGCGGTTGGGGTCGAACAGGTCCGCGGCCGGGTGCGGCTCGCCGAGGATCCGGGCCGCCAGGACGTGTCCCGCGGCCGTGCCGCCGGTCATGCCCCACTGGCCGAACCCGGTCGCCACCCAGAGGTTCTTCGTCCCCGGCAGGTACCGGCCGACGTAGGGCAGCAGGTCGGGCGTGGACATGTCGTGGGCGGACCAGCGGTGGGTGACGCGGTGCAGGCCCGCGTGCGCGTCCGCCCAGCTCGCGAGCCGCGCGTACCGGCGTTCGACGTTGACGTGCGCGCCCACCCGGTAGTGCTCGCCGCCGGCGATCACCATCGGCGTGCCCTGCTCGGTGTACCCGCGCACGGAGTGGTGCGTGTCGGCGTCGAGGAACATGCCGGCCGGCGGGGTGTTCCCGGCGGCCGGGCCCGCGACGACGAGGTCGCGCACCGGGTCGAGCCGGGCGAAGTACAGGCCGCGGTCGAGCACCGGGTAGTGGGTCGCGACGACGACCTCGCCGGCCACGACGTCGCCGCGCGAAGTGCGGACGGTCTGCCCGTTGACCGCGGTCGCCCGGGCGTGCTCGACGACGGTGCCGCCGAGCCGTTCGATCTCGGCGGCCAGCCCGAGCAGCCACCGGCGCGGGTGGAAGTGCGCCTGGCCGGTGGTCCGCACCGCCCCGAGCGCGGGCACGTCGAGGGCGACGTCTTCGGTGAAGGAGGCGGGCAGGCCCGCCGCGGCGGCCGCGTCCGCCTCCCGCTTCAGGGAATCGACGGTGCTTTCGCGGGTCGTGTAGACGTAGCTGTCCGCGCGGGTGAACCCGCAGTCGATGCCCAGCTCGGCCGCGGTGGCGGCGATCCATTCGGTCGCCGCCGCCTGCGTTGCGGCGTAGGTCTTCGCGGCGCCGTCGCCGTGGCGGGACGTCAGGTCCGCGTACTTCGCCCCGTGCTGGGCGCTGACCTTCGCGGTGGTGTGGCCGGACACCCCGGCCGCGACCTGCTCGGCCTCCAGCACGACGACCGAACGGCCACCGCGGGCGAGCAGCAGGGCGGTGGTGAGCCCGGCGATGCCGGCGCCGAGCACCGCGACGTCGGCGGACTCCGGCACCGGCACCCCGGTGCGGTCCGGGGCGGGGGCGGTCTCGACCCACAGGGAAAGCGGTTCGGGCAGGGCTGTCATGCCTGCGGATGCCCGCTGACGGGCGGGTCAAACCGGCCATCCGGCCCCGTTTGGCCTGTTCGGAGGCCCGGGTAGCCCTTCGGCATGAGTACGGACATCTTCGTGATCGGCCTGGACGAGGAGAACCGGCGGGTCCTGGAACGCCTGCCGCTGGCGGGGAACTACTCGTTCCACGGCCTGCTGACCCCCGAAGAGCTGCAGCACGGCGAGATCGACTTCGAAGCCCTCCTGAAGACGGCCCAGCACGAGCTCGACGCGTTCGGCGGCGGCGTCGCCGCGATCGTCAGCTACTGGGACTTCCCGGCCGCGACGCTGGTCCCCATCCTGTGCGCCCGGTACGGCCTGCCCAGCGTGTCGCTGGAGGCGGTGCTCAAGTGCGAGCACAAGTACTGGAGCCGGCTGGAGCAGAGAAAGGCGATCGACGAGCTGCCGAACTTCGGCATCGTCGACCTCGACCACCCCGCCCCGCCGGACGGCGTCGGCTATCCGATGTGGCTCAAGCCGGTGAAGTCGTTCTCCTCCGAGCTGGCCTTCAAGGCCGGGAACGACGCCGAGTTCGCCGAAGCCGTGACGAAGATCCGGGCCGGCGTCGGCCGGGTGGGGGAGCCGTTCGGCTCCGTGCTCGAACAGGTCCGGCTCCCGCCGGAGATCGCCCGCGTCGGCGGCGCGGCGTGCCTGGCCGAAGAAGCGCTGCACGGCGTCCAGGCGGCCATCGAAGGCTACGTCTACCAGGGCGAAGTCACCGTGTACGGCGCCCTCGACTCGATCAACTACCCGGACAGCTCGTCCTTCCTGCGCCACCAGTACCCGTCGCAGCTGGGGGAGGAGCCGGTCCAGCGGATGCGGGACGTCGCCGAGCGGGTGATGAAGCAGATCGGCTTCGACAACGGCACCTTCAGCATCGAGTTCTTCTGCGACCCCGAGTCCGGCCAGGTGTGCCTGCTGGAGATCAACCCGCGGCACTCGCAGTCGCACGCCGAGCTGTTCGAGTTCGTCGACGGCGTCGCGAACCACGAAATCATGGTCCGGCTCGGCTTGGGCCAGGACCCCGCCCGGCGCCCGGCGAAGGGCACCTACCAGATCGCCGGCAAGTGGTACCTGCGCCGCTTCGAAGACGGCGTCGTGACGCGCGTGCCGACCCGCGAGGAGATCGAGGCCGTGCAGGAGCGCATCGACGGCACCCAGATCGAGATCATCCCCCAGGCCGGGCAGCGGCTTTCCGACCTGCCGGAGCAGGACAGCTACAGCTTCGAACTGGCGCACCTGTTCGTGGCCGGGCACACCGAGCACGAAATGGTGCAGAAGTACCAGGCATGCGTGGACGCCCTGCCCTTCGAGTTCGCCGAGGCGTGAAAACGGGGGTCGCGTTCGGACTGTCCGAACGCGACCCCCGTGCTCTCGCGCGGTCAGCCCGACTGCGGGTCGCTGTCGTCGTGCTGATCCCCGCCCGACGTGCCCTGCTCGCCGCGGAGGGTTTCGCGCTGGGCCTCCGGCGTGTCACCGTGCGGGTCGTCGCCGCGGGCGCCTTCGGCCGGCTCGGTCGGGTGCTGCGTGCGCTCTTCGGACGTCATCTCCGTCCTCCTTTTCCGGTCCTTTCCGCACCGGATACCCCGCGGCCGGCGGCTCAACCGCGGCGTTTGCCGCGGTGATCGCCGGGTAAGCCGGGAGGCGACGCGGTTGTCTCACCGGCGATCGCGCCGGAGACCGCGGCGAGTGGAGGAGACCCAGATGACCACGTCGGCGGAACCCGTCCGCCCGGGCCCCTTGGCCGCCCGGTCCGTCGTGCCCGCGCCCGTGCCGCCCGCCCCGCGGATGCTGCGGCTGCCCGGCGTCTACCGTCCGCAGGAGGACACCGCCCTGCTCGCCGCGGCGATCGCCGACCTCGCGATCCCGGACGGCGCACGGGCCCTGGACCTGTGCACCGGCACCGGCGCGCAGGCCGTCACCCTGGCCCGCCGCGGCGCGGGAACCGTGTTCGCTCTTGACCTTTCGCGCCGGGCGCTGGCTTCGGCGCGGCTCAACGCGCTGGTCCGCCAGCTCGCGGTGCGCCCGTGCCGGGGCGGCCTGAGCCGGGCGCTGCGCGAAGGTCCGTTCGACGTCGTCGTCGCGAACCCGCCGTACGTGCCGTCCCCGGTGCCGGCGGTCCGGTCCACCCGGGGCTGGGACGCGGGCCCGGACGGCCGCGCGGTGCTCGACCCGCTGTGCGCCGCCGCGGGCACGCTCCTGCGTCCCGGCGGGACGATGCTGCTCGTGCAGTCCGCGTTGTCCGATGTGGACAAGTCGCGGGAACTGCTGGCCGCGCAGGGACTCCGGACGTCGGTCGCGCGCCGCGCGTGGATCCCGTTCGGGCCGGTCCTTTCCGGACGGTCGGCGTTCCTGGAGGCGGCCGGGCTGATCGAGCCGGGGCAGCGGGTGGAAGAGCTGGTGGTGCTCCGTGCCGACCGCTGAGCGCGGCCCCCGCCGGGTGACCGTCGTCCCGGGCGGGCCGGTCCTGGTGGAGGGACCGGTCGAACTGTGCACCCCCGAGGGCGAAACCGTGCGCTCGGACCGGTTCCTCGTCGCGGTGTGCGCGTGCCGGCGCAGCAAGCGGTTCCCCTTCTGCGACACCAGCCACCGCAAACGGGTCCGCACCCAGACCGGTGATTGACGTGATGGCCTCCCGGCGAACCGGGAGGCCATCGGCACGTCAGCCCAGGGGAAGCCGCAGCGACGATTCCCCGGCCTGCCAGCGGCTCAGCACCTGCTGACCGAAGCGTCCTTCGAGGAACTCCGTGGCCTGGATGCCGAACACGACGTCGGCGGCCAGCGCCGGCTCCTGTTCCAGCAGGTCGCCGAGGACGTCGTGGCGCATCACCTGTTCGTGGACCGCGTCCGCCTCGATGTGCTCGGTGTAGAAGAACCGGCACGCCTCCGGCGCGTCGAGGCGCTGCAGGGCCTGGTCCATCCGCTGCGCCGACGGCGCCGTCGTGATTTCCGCCGCCGCGAAGTGCCCGCACAGCGCGCCCCGCAGGGACCGGTGCAGGCCGAACAGCGACATCATGTTGACCACCGCCAGCATCGCGGCGGGAACGTGGTCGATGAGCTCGAGGTAACCGTCCGGCAGGCCCGCCGCGCGCAGCAGATCCACGTACAGCTGCGCGTGCACGAATTCCGCGCGGCCGCCGCCGAACTCGTCGAACTCCACGGCCACCAGCGCGGCCTTGGCGCGCCCGCGCAGCCGCGGGATCACCCACGCGTGCGGGTCGGCTTCCTTGTGGTGGTAGATCGAGCGGTGCGTGAAGTACTCCCGCACCTGCGCCCAGTCGCCGTGGTCGCGCAGGAAGTGCGAAACCCCTTCGACGTCGATCGGCTCGACCAGCAGGCCGTCGAGCTCGCCCGCCACGTCGTCGCCGCCGGCCACGTTCTCCCGGAGCGCGGCGAGGAACCGCGCCTCCAGCGCGCCGCGCAGCCGCAGCAGTTCCGGGTCCCATTCCCAGTCGGCCGACACCCCGGGCAGGCCCTGGTAGTGCAGCTCGTAGCACAGGTGCAGGGCGAGCTGGAGGTCGTCGCCGAGCGGGTCGGCGTCGGCGAGCCCGTCGAAGTCCAGGTCCGCCCGCGGTTGCTCACGCAGCAACGTCCCGAGCACGGACGCCGACAGCGGACCCCGGGCGGCGGGCAGGGTGGCCGCGCCGGGGGTGATGGAGGTCGTCATGACCGCTGGCTACCCCGTCAGCAGCGTTCCATGCCCCGCCGGCACGGTGGCCGCGGTGAGCCACCGCACCGCGGCGGCCGTCCCGTGGACGGCCGCCGCGCGCTGCTGCCCGGCCCCCGTGCCCTCGGTGCGCAACGCGTCGACGAGTTCTTCGACCTCGGCCAGGTCGCCGCTTTCTTCCAGCGGCGTCCGGACGTGCGCCAGCAGGGCTTCGACCAGCGTCCACGCGGGCCGCCGCGTCGCCTCGGCGGCGTCGACGAGCTCCCCGGAGAGCCCGTGGCGCGCCGCGGTCCAGACCGCCGCCGCGGCGACCTGCGGTGACAGCGGCGCGGCTTCCCGGCCCTCGCCCAGGTCGGTCAGGGCGCACTGGACCAGCGCCCGGCTCAGCAGGGCCTGCAGCACGGCGTGGTCGACGGTCAGCGCGGTGTCGGCGACCCGGAACTCGACCGTGGGGAACCGGCCGGACGGGCGGGCCAGCCAGAACGTCTGGTCCGGGTCGACGAGCGCGCCGCAGTCCACCAGCGTCTCGACGGCCCGGCGGTATTCGCCGTGGTCACGCAGGTGCGGGGCGACGCCGGAGCCGGGGAAGCGGGACTGCAGGACCATCCGCCAGCTGTGGTAGCCGGTGTCGCGGCCCTGGTCGAAGGGCGAGTTGGCGGACAGCGCGAGCAGCGTGGGCAGCCACCGGCCCAGGTGGTTGACGACGGCGACCGCGGTGTCGGGGTCGGGCACGCCGACGTGGACGTGGCACCCGCAGGCTTCGTAGTCGGCGACGACCGCGCCGTAACGGGCGTCGATCTCGGCGTAGCGGCCGGTGCTCGCCGGCGGCGGCCCGGCCGGCCCCGGCCCGACCGGGGTGCCGGTGGCCAGGAGCGCGCAGTCCTCCGCCGCCGCGGCCCCGGCCAGCACCCGCCGGGCCGCGGTCAGCTGGTGGCGGAGCTCGCCGGCGGTGGTGCAGATGCCGCTGGCCGCTTCGAGCTGGGTGAGCCGCAGTTCGCGGTGGATCTTCACCCCGTCGGGCAGCGGGCCGTGGTGGCGGTAGCGGGCCAGCACCGGTTCCGCGCACGGCGACGCGTGCCCGGTGCGGGGGTTCACGAGGAGGAACTCCTCTTCGACACCCATCGTGGGCGGGCCGTCGGACATGGGCGGGCTCCTTCCGGACGGGCGTGCGCCGGGGATACCCGCTCCGGTCGCGGAAATGCACCGGCACCCGGCGCTTGTTTCGCCGTGCGCCCGCGGCGGGTACCTCGCCGAGATGACACCTCACGAATGGCCGCGCGCGGGCGGGGTGGAATCCCCGCCGTCGGACCGCCTGCCCGCGCCCCGCGCCCCGTCCGACGACCCGGGGAGCCGGCTGCGGTGGAAGAGCGCCGACGCGGTCGTCGTGGAGGTCACCGGCGAAGTCGACCTGTGCACGGTGGCGCGGCTCGCGGCCGTCCTGGACGAGCACGTCCGTGCCCGTCCCGGCGTCCTGCGGGTCGACCTCGGGCAGGTCGGGTTCCTCGGCGCCGCCGGCATCCGCGTGCTGCTGCGGGCCGGGCGGCACGCCGAAGCCGCGGGCGTCCACCTCGTCGTCGACCCGGGCGGCTCGCGGGCCGCGATCCGCGCCCTCGAACTGCTCGACCGCCTCCAGGGGCGCTAGTCCCCGGTGAGCAGGTCGACCACGTCCTCGGCGCGGTTCCGCTCGGCGAACCGGCGCCGCTGCCGGTCGGCGCCCCCGCCTTCGGCCACCAGCCGGGCCGTTCCTTCCCGCGCGAAGTCGAGGTCGCCGGCCGCCTCCAGCGCGGGCGCGGTCAGGTCGACCAGGGCGTCGAGGACCACCTTCGCCGGCTCCAGGTCGCCGCTCTTCGGGTGCGGGCAGCAGCCGGTGACCCCTTCCCGCGACGCCCGCCAGAGCTGGGCGCGCAGCACCTCGTTGGACAGGTGCGGCAGGGGAGCGTCGCCGGCCAGCGCGGTGGCGACCAGACCGCGGGCCAGCACGGCCAGCAGCACCGCGTCCTGCGGGGTCGCGGCGACGTCGGCGATGCGGAATTCCAGCGTGGGCTGGTTCTCCGAGAGCCGGACGTCCCAGTAGATCATCCCGCGGTCGAGGATCGAGCCGGCGCGCAGCCAGCCGTCGACGATGCTTTCGTACTCGTCCAGCGACGCGAACCGCGGCGGCGGCCCGGCCGACGGCCACCGGCTCCACTGCTGGTAGCGCCAGCTGCAGTAACCGGTGTCGTAGCCGTCGGAGATCGCCGAGTTCGCCGTCAGGGTGAGCAGCGCGGGCAGCCACGGCCGCACGTGGTTGAGCACCTGGACGCCGGTTTCCTTGTCCGGGATGGCGACGTGCACGTGGCAACCGCAGGTGAGGGAAGTCCGCGCGGTGGCGCCGAAGTGCTCGGCCATCCGCTCGTAACGCGGGTTCGGCGTGATGACCGGCGGGTTCTCTTCGAACAGCAGCGGGGACGCGGCGGGCAGCAGCCGGCACCCGCGCCGCCGCGCGGCCTGGATCAGATCGCCACGCAGGCCCTGCAGCTGGCGCAGGGCTTCACCGTGGGTCCGGCACACGTCGGTGGCCGCTTCGGCCTGGGACCGGGTCAGTTCGTGCTGCAGTTCGCCCTGGTCGTCGCCGGCCGCTTCGGCGGCGTCGACGACGTCGTCGCCGGCCTGGGACAGGTGGCCTCGGCGGTCGACGACGAAGAACTCCTCTTCGACGCCGAACGTCAGCACATCGCCCGTCGGTTCGTTCACCGGTGTTCTCCTGGAGGTCGGGGGCCCGCTGAATACCCGGACGGGCGATCCGGCAAACGGCGTTTTCGCCCGCGGGGAACGGGTATCCGGCCGCTCATGAACCCGAGCGCCGCCGCTTCGCCTTCGCTCCTGGCCGCCGATGCGGGCGCCATCGTGCGCCGGCTGTCCCGTTGCGTGGGTGACGGCGAGCTCGACTCCCCGGCCGAGATGTACCGGGTCCTGGGGGCCCTGCGCCTGCTGGCCGACGACCTCACCCAGCTGCTGCCCGCCCTGCAGGGGCGGCTGGAGGACGGCCTGCTGGCCGGCCGGGTCGTCTGTCCCGGCGCCGACGCGGTCGCCGCGACCTGGGCCACGGTGGGGGAGGTCGGCCGGGCACTGGCGCACGCCAGGACCGTGGCCCTGCTGATGACGAAGGAACTGGAGAACTCCCAGGTCGCCCTGCGGGACCTGGCCACACCGTGAGGACACCGATGTCGACCGACGCGATCGTGCTGCTCAAGAACGACCACAAGACCGTGGAGAAGCTGTTCAAACAGTTCGAAAAGGCGGGGGAGGACGCCTACGACGAGAAGCGCCGGATCGCCGACTCGATCATCGAGGAGCTGACCGTCCACGCCTACATCGAGGAAGAGATCTTCTACCCGGCCGCGCGCGAAGCCGTGCCGGAGACGAAGGACCACGTCCTGGAAAGCGTGGAGGAGCACCACGTCGTCGTGTGGATGCTGTCGGAGCTGCTCGGGATGGACCCGAAGGAGGAGACCTTCGACGCGAAGGTCACCGTCCTCACCGAGAACGTCCGCCACCACGTCGAAGAGGAAGAGGACGAGTGGTTCCCCGAGGTCCGCTCGGCGATGGGCCGCAAGCAGCTGCAGGAACTGGGGCAGCGGATGATCGACGCCCGCTCGAAGGCGCCCAAGAACCCCCTGGAACTCAAGAGCGCCAAAGCCTGATCACCCGCGAAGAGGGCGGTACTTCCCCGGGGAAGTACCGCCCTCTTCGCGTGCGTCAGTGCTTGGCGACGACCCGGATCGACTCGAGCTCGGAGTCGGCGGGGTCCGGCAGCAGCATGCCCGCACCCAGCCCGCTGCGCAGGTAGTCGACGACCGGCCGGGTGAGCACCTCGCCGGGCAGCACCCCGGGTGCCCCCGGCGGGTAGGGCGTGATCATCTCGGCCGCGATCCGGCCGACGGCCTCCGCCGCGGGCACCTGCTCGGCCGGGCCGAAGAAGGCGTCGCGCGGCAGCATCGCCGTCTTCAGTTCCAGCTCCCGCGGCGAGGGCAGGTCCACCTGCGGCGGTTTCTCGAACGAGGGCGCGGCCTTGACCAGGGCGTCGACCGCGTCGATCAGCGTGCCGGCCGTCTTCTCGTCGTCGGAGTGGTTGAACTGGGCCACGATCCGGCGGTGGTCGGCCAGGCCGACGGTGACCCGCCGGTGCTCGCGCAGCCAGTCGGCGGCCTGGTAGCCGCTGATGCCGAGCGGGACGAGGTCGAGCACGACCTTCAGCGAGTCGACGGAGTGGGCCAGGTCCGGGCCCAGGAACTCGTCGTGCATCACCGTCACGCCGAGCTCGGCCAGCCGGCCGCGGACGGACTTCACGAGCGTCAGCGCGCCGTCGATGAGTTCCTTGCCCTGTTCGGCCATCTGCCGCCGCCAGCCGTCGAGGGCCGCGTAGACCAAAGAGCTCGCGCTGGTCGTGCCGAGCAGGTCTTCCCGCGCCTTCAGCACCTTGGGGTCGACGCGGTCGCCCTGGAGGTGGAAGACCGAGCTCTGCTCGACCGCGGCACCCATCTTGTGCACGCTCGTGACGCACACGTCGGCACCCGCGTCCATGCCCCACGGCGGCAGGCCGTCGTGGAAGGGCAGGTGCGCACCCCACGCCTCGTCGACGATCAGCGGCAGGTCGTGGTCGTGGCACCACTCGGCGATCGCGGCGAGGTCGCCGCAGGTGCCGTAGTCGGTGGGCGTCACGACCAGGGCGCCCTTGACTTCGGGGTCGCTTTCGTAGGCTTCCGCGAACTCCCGCACGCCCGGCGGGTGGCTCAGGTGCCGTTCGGCGTCCCAGTGCGGGTGCACCCACACCGGCTGGACGCCGCTGACGATCAGGCCGGAGATCACCGACTTGTGGACGTGCCGGGGCACCAGCAGCTTTTCGTGCGGGCCGGCGACGGCGAGCATCGCGCTCTTCACCGACAGGGAACTGCCGCACGTCGAGAAGAACGTGTGCTCGGCGCCGACCGCGTCGGCCATCAGCGCCTGCGCTTCGGCGAGCACGCCCTTGCGCATCAGCCGGTCGTCCAGGCCGTTGAGCGAGATGACGTCGGACTTGAACACGTCGGCGCCGACGATGTCCAGCACCCGCGGGTCGATGCCGCGGCCCTGCTTGTGGCCGGGCGCGTTGAACGGGACGTAGCCGGCGCTGTGGTAGTCGCGCAGCGCCTCGAGCACCGGTGCCTTGCTGTGGTCCATGGCGCCGGAGTAGCCGGAGGCGGCTCGCGGGAAACACCCCGGTGGCATGACCGTCGGTGGTTGGGGTATCCCGGAGGGCATGGAGTGGCACGATGAGCTGCACGAGCGGGCCGACGAGCGGATCGAGCACCTGGACGAGCGGCTGTGGGCCGTCGCCACCGCGCTGCACGAGCGCCCGGAACTGTCCTATGAGGAGCACGCCGCCGCGGACCGGCTCACCACCGAGCTGGCCGCGGACGGCTTCGACGTCGAGACGGGGATCGCCGGGCTTCCCACGGCGTTCGTCGCGCGCGCCGGGGAGGGCCGCCCGTGCGTCGCGCTGCTGCTCGAATACGACGCCCTGCCCGGCCTCGGGCACGCGTGCGGGCACAACCTGATCGCCGCGGCCGGCCTCGGCGCCGCGCTGGCCGCGAAGGAGGTGCTGGGGGACACCCCGGGGTCCCTGCTCGCGGTGGGCACCCCGGCGGAGGAACGCGGCGGCGGCAAGGTCGCCATGGCCGAGGCCGGCGTCTTCGACGACGTCGACGCGGCCCTGATGGTCCACCCCGGCGTCCACTCGTGGTCGTGGGCGCCGCTGACCGCGCAGGTGGAGCTGAAGGTGACCTTCCACGGCCGCGCCGCCCACCCGACCGGCGACCCGGAGGCCGGCATCGACGCGCTCGCCGCGCTGATCCAGGCGTTCGGTGCGGTTTCGGCCCTGCGCCAGCGGTTGCCCTCGGGCTCGCACGTCCAGGGCATCATCACCCACGGCGGCGAGGCGACGAACATCGTCCCGGACCACGCCGAGGGCCGCTTCGGGCTGCGCGCGCTGACGACGGACGCGCTGGACCGGCTGGTCGAAGACGTCACGACGTGCGCGGAGGGCGCGGCGCTGGCGACCGGCGCGAAGGCCGAGGTCGAACGCCTCGGCCGCGGGTACTCGCACTTCCGCGACAACCCGGTGCTCTCGGAGCGGTTCACCGAGCACCTCGCGGCGTGCGGGATCCACGCGACCCCGCCGGCGCCGGGGGTCTACCTGGGATCGTCGGACATCGGCGACGTCAGCGTCCGCGTCCCGGCGATCCACCCGTTCGTGGCGATCGCGGCGGAGGAGTACTCGGACCACACGCCGGAGTTCGCCGCCGCGGCGGCGAGCCCGCGGGGCCGGGCGGCGATGCTGGCCTCGGCGGCGGCGCTGGCCCGCACGGCGATCGACCTGCGGACCCACCCGGCGCTGGTCAGCCGCGCGTGGGACTGCTTCCGGGACCTGGCGCGGACAGGCTGGTGACCGGGCCGCCCTGCCGCGGGTCGTGAGTGGGAAACAGTGTTCCAACGCTGTTTCCCACTCACGACCCGAGTACCGGCGCTACGCGACCGAGGTGTAGTGCGACGCGTCGCCTTCGAGCGACTCGCTGGGCCGCCCGTCGATGCCGGTGGGGATGTCCCCGGCCACAGTGACCCGGTTGAGGCGCCGGGGCAGGCCGTCGTAGTTGTCGATGGCGTAGTGCTGGGTGATCCGGTTGTCGAACAGCACCAGCTGGTCCGGCTCCCACGCCACCCGCACGACGTTCTCCGGCCGCGTGACGTAGGACTGCAGCAGCCGCAGCAGATCCCGCGACTCGGTCACCGAAAGCCCTTCGATCCGCTGGGCGAACCCGCCGAGGAACAGGCCGCGCTCGCCGGTCACCGGGTGCACCCGCACCACCGGGTGCACGGTCCGGTACTTCCGCGAGACGAACTGCGCGCGGCGCTCCCGCTCCTGCTCGTCCACCGTCTCCGGAGGCTGGACGTAGTCGTAGTCGTTGGTGTGCACCGCCCGCAGCGTGTCGGCGAAGGCCCGCAACGGTTCCGGCAGGTCGCGGTAGGCCGCGGCGGCGTTCGCGATCAGCGTCTCCCCGCCGTAGGGCGGCACCACCAGGCTGCGCAGGGTGCTGGCCTTCGGCGGGTTGAGGACGAAGGTGACGTCGGTGTGCCAGTGGTTGGCGCGGCCGCGTTCGCTGTCGACGGGCAGGATCGTCGGCGCCCCTTCGACGGCGGGGACGGTCGGGTGGGCCTTGGTGAGCTCGCCGAAGTGCGCCGCGAACCGCTGCTGGCCCTCGTCGTCGAGCCGGACGTTCCGGAACACCAGCGCCTTGTGCTCGTGCAGCGCGTCGGTCAGGAACGCCACCTGCGCGGCGTCGAGGTCGCCGGCAGGATCGAAGCCGACGATCTCGGCGCCGATCCTGCCGGTCAGCTTGCGGACGTCGGTACCGATCGTGGTCATGCGGGCTCCTTCACTCGGTTGCGGTTGACGGGCCGCGCGAGGCCGTAGTGCTCGCGCAAGGTGGTGCCGGAGTACTCGGTGCGGAACAGCCCGCGCCGCTGCAGCTCCGGGACGACGAGGTCGACGAAGTCGTCGAGCCCGCCGGGCAGGGTGGGCGGCATGACGTTGAACCCGTCGGCGGCACCGCCGCGGAACCACGCCTCCAGCTCGTCGGCGACCTGGACCGGCGTCCCGGCGAAGACCCGGTGCCCGCGCCCGCCCGCCAGCCGCTCCAGGAGCTGCCGGATGGTCAGGTCCTCGCGCCGGGCCAGGCCGACGACCAGGTCGAACCGGCTCTGGCCGCCTTCGGTGAAGCTGCCGACCTCCGGCAGCGGACCGTCCAGGGGGTAGCCGGTGACGTCGTGGTCGAGCATCTTCGACAGCTGCTGCAGCCCGTAGTCCGGCGTGATCAGCGCGTTCAGCTCGGCCTCCCGCGCACGGGCCTCGGCTTCGTTACGGCCGAGGATCGGGGAGATGCCCGGCAGGATCTTGATCTCGTCCGGGGCCCGGCCGTACTTGGCGAGCCGGCCCTTGACGTCGTCGTAGAACGCCTTGCCTTCGGCGAAAGTCTGCTGCGCGGTGAAGACGGCCTCGGCGTGGCGGGCCGCGTACTCCTTGCCGGTTTCCGACGAACCGGCCTGCACGAGCAGCGGGTAGCCCTGGGGTGGGCGTTCGATGTTGAGCGGCCCGCGCACCTGGAAGTGCCGCCCGTCGTGGGAGATCGCGCGAATCCGGTCGGTGTCCGCGTAGACGCCGCTCGCCCGGTCGACCACCGCGGCGTCGTCGTCCCAGCTGTCCCACAGCTTCTTGACGACCTCGACGAACTCCTCGGCCCGGTCGTACCGCGCGTCGTGCGACGGGCGCTTGGCCAGGTTGAAGTTCCGGGCCTCGTCGATGCCCGCCGAGGTGACGATGTTCCAGCCCGCGCGGCCGCCGGAGAGGTGGTCGAGCGAGGCGAACTTCCGGGCGAGGTGGTAGGGCTCGTTGTAGGTCGTCGACGCCGTCGCGATCAGTCCGATGTGGACCGTGGACGCGGCCAGCGCGGACAACAGCGTCAGCGGTTCGAAGTGGCTGTGCGAGTTGTGCTTGACGTTGCCCCACAGGGCGACGCCGTCGGCGAGGAAGATCGAGTCGAGCCGCCCGCGCTCGGCCGTGCGGGCGATGTCGGCGTAGTGCTGCAGCGTCCGGGCCCGGTGCGGGTCGGTCGACGGGTGCCGCCACGCGGCTTCGTGGTGGCCGTTCGGCATCACGAACGCGTTGAGGTGCATCATGGCTTCTCCTTCGGGCGCCAGGTGGAAAACCGCCGTTCGAGGCCGACGAAACCGGCGTTGACGAGCACGCCGAGCAGCGAGACCGCGATGATCCCGGCGTACATCTGTTGGATCTGGAAGTTCACCTGGCTCGTGTTGATCAGGTAGCCGAGCCCGGCCTTCGCGCCGACCATCTCCGCGGCCACCAGCACCAGGATCGAGTAGGACGCGGCCATCCGGATGCCGGTGAACACCGTCGGCACCGCCGAGGGCAGGATCACCTTCCGGAACAGCCGCGGGCTGGACAGCCCGAGCGAGCGGGCCGCCTTGACCAGCAGCGGATCGACGGTGTTGACGCCGGCGATCGTGTTGAGCAGCACCGGCCACACGCAGGCGTACACCACCAGGCTGACCTTCGACAGCTCGCCGATGCCCAGCAGCAGCGTGAACACCGGCAGCAGCGCCAGCGCGGCGGTGTTGCGGGCGAGTTCCAGCAGCGGCTGCAGGAACCGCGCCACCGGCCGGTACCAGCCGATCAGCAGCCCGAGCGGCACCGCCACCGCGACGGCCACGGCGAACCCGGCGGCGGAGCGCCCGACGCTGGCCAGCAGGTGGTCGGCGAGCTCACCGTCGAGGGCCAGATCCCAGAGAGCCTGCAGGTCCTCCGACAGCGGCGGCAGGAACGTCCGGGTGCTCTCGTCGAGGACGAACCGGGGGACGAACTCCCAGAGCAGGACGAACAGCACGACCGCGGCGGAGGCGTGCGCCGCCCGGGTGAGCTTCTTCCGGAACCGGCGCGGGTTTGACGGTGGGTCCGCGGGTCTGGTGTGGACAGTGGGCGCTTCGAGGGTGGCGGTCATCGGGCCGCGCTCCGTTCGTGTTCGGCCGCCTTGCGGACCTCGTCGTGCAGCAGTTCCCAGAGCCGGTGGCGCTGCCGCCCGAACTCCGGGCCGGAGCGCACGTCACCGGTGCGGTCGCCCAGGTCGACATCGACGACGGCCTTGAGCCGCCCGGGCCGCGACGTCAGCACCGCGACCTGCTGTCCCAAGTAGACGGCTTCGTCGATGCCGTGCGTGATGAAGACGATCGTCTTGCCGGTGCGCCGCCAGATCCGCAGCAGCTCCTCCTGCAGCTGCTCGCGGGTCTGCGCGTCCAGCGCGGCGAACGGCTCGTCCATCAGCAGCACCGCCGGGTCGTAGGCCAGGCTGCGGGCGATCGCGACGCGCTGTTTCATCCCGCCGGACAGCTCGTGCGGGTAGCGGTCCTCGAAGCCGGACAACCCGACCAGGGCGAGGTATTCGCGGGCCCGGTCCGCCCGCTGCCGCTTCCCGAGCGGCCCGCCTTCGAGGCCGAACTCGACGTTGGCGCGGGCGGTGCGCCACGGGAACAGCGCGTACTGCTGGAAGACGACCCCGCGGTCGAGGCCGGGACCGCGCACCGGCTCGCCGTCGATGCGCACCTCGCCGGACGTCGGGGTGGTCAGGCCGCCCAGCAGGTCGAGCAGCGTCGACTTGCCCGAGCCGCTGGGGCCGACCAGGGACAGGAACGTGCCGTCGGCGATGTCGAGGGAGACGTCGTCGAGGGCGGTGAGCTCGCCGAAGGTCTTGGTCACCGAGCGGATGCTGATCACTTGGTCACCGCCGGCGCGCCGTCGCGGTAGGGGTTGAACTCGTTGGTGTAGAGCTTCGAGGTGTCGATCTTGTCGTGCTTGAGGTAGCCCTCCTGCTTCAGCCACGGCTCCCACCGGGTGTAGTCGGCGTCGGAGATGAGGCCGCCGTGGGTGATGCCGACGCTCTTCCAGTACTTGAGCGTGTCGGTGCTTTCGTTGCGGCCGCGGCCTTTGATGATCTTCGTGAAGCGCGCGATCACCTCGTCGCGCGGAGTCGTGCGTTCCCACTCGATCGCCCGGGCCACCGCGGAGACGAAGATCTTCGTCGTCTCCGGGTACTTCTTGATGAAGTCGGTGCGCAGGACGTACGGGCCGCCGTTGTAGGGCCCGAACGCGCCGACGTCGGTGAACAGCGGCCGGATGCCGCCGGCCGCGAGGGCGTGGTCCTGCAGGATCCCCTGCAGCGCGGCGACGTCGAGCTGGCCGTTGCGCAGCGCCTGTTCGGCGTTCACCGGCGGGATGACGACGAGCTGCACCTGCTTGATCTCGTCGTCGGAGAGGCCCTGGCCCTTGAGCCAGGTGTCGAGCGCGGCTTCGAGGTTCGCACCGGCGGTGTTGACGCCGACCTTTTTGCCGATCAGGTCGCGGGCCGTCCGGATCGGGCTGTCCTCTCCGGTGTAGAAGCCGATGAAGGCCTTGTCGTCGGAGCCGTAGTAGTTGACGACCGCCTTGACCGGCGCGCCGGCTTCGACGAGCTTGACGACCGCGCCGGTGAAGGCGCCGCCGAAGTCGGTCTGGTCGGTGGCCGCGGACTGGATGTCCTGCGGGCCGCTGATCGTGTTGCCGACCCACTTCAGCTTGACCGGGCCGAAGTAGCCGAGGTCTTCGGCGAGTTCGGGCAGGGTGACGGCGTTCGCGCTGCCTTGGTAGCGCAGTTCCGGCTTCTCCGGTTGCCCGGGCGCACCGGTGGCCGTCGCCGAAGCGCAGCCGGCCAGCAGCAGCACGGCGGCGGCGAACAGGGGCAGGGTTTTCTTCACGGTTTCGTCCGTTCCGGGAGTCGGTGGGGATGGGAGCAATTGTTCGCAGCACCCGGACGGACGGTCAATTTTGCGAGTTCGTGAAATAACTCCGCCGGTTCACGAAGCGTTCGGCCACCGGGTGAGAAGGGGACCGAGCGGGTCCTCGTACACCACGTCCAGGAGCACCGCGCCCCCGGCGGTCGCCAGCTCGGTGCCCGGGAAGCTCGTGCCCACAACGGTTTCCGCCGGATCCGGGCAGCGGGTCCGGTCGCGGACCTCCTCCCGGATGGTGGGAAGGCAGCCGGGCACCCGGGGTATGCTCCGGTCGACCACCACGAGCACGGCCGGGTTGAGCACGTCGAGCAGAAGGGCCGCCGCCTGGCCGATGAGCCGCGCCCGGTCGAGGAACATCGTCACGGCCGCGGAATCGCCACCGGCGGCGAGCGCGAGCAATTCCGGAAAGTCCGGTCGCGCGATCAATCCCGTTTCCGCGGCTTTGCGCGCGAGCGTTCCTTCCGAAACGGCCGCTTCGAGACAGCCGGTGCGCCCGCACCGGCACGGCTCGCTGCTGCCGTCGACCCGCAGGTGCGCGACAGCGCCGGCGGCCGAGCGCGGCCCGTGGTGCACTCCCGTGCCGGTGGCGAACGCGGCGTCGACGACGTTGCCGGTGAACAACTGCACGACGCTGTCCCGGGCGCGTGGGTGCCCGAAGAGCCGTTCGGCGTGCACCAGGGCCCGCGCGTGCCCGTCGACCTCGACGGCCAGTCCGGTACTGCCGGCGAGGAGGTCGCGGACCGGGACGTTCCGCCAGCCGAGCAGCGGGTGTTCGACGACGGTCCCGGATTCCCGGTCGACCCAGCCGCCGGTGGCGACGCCGAGGCCGAGCGGCTCGCGGTCCGGGGCGTGCCCGAGCAGCAGGTCGTCGAAGATCTCGGCGGCGCGCGCCAGCAGGTCTTCGGCGGCCAGCCCGTCGTGCGGTTCTTCGTGCTGCACCAGCACTTTCCCGCGCAGGTCGAGCAGTGCGACGGTGGCGTGGTGCACGGCGAGGTGCAGCGCGCCGGCCACGTGCCGCCCGGTGTCGAGGTCGACCGGCACGTGCGGCCGGCCGACGCTCTTGCGCGGCTCGGCTTCCGGGAGTTCCCGCAGCAGCCCCAGCCTGGCCAGTTCGGCGGTGTGCCCGGTGACCGCGGCGGCGGACAGCCCGGTCCGCCGCGCGATGGTGCTGCGCGCAATCGGTCCTTCGTCGAGGACGGCCCGCAGCACGGCGCTCGCGCTCGCGCTGCGCCGGGCGCCGCGCGCGTCCGTCCTCAGTGGACTCCTCGCCCGGCTGGTCATGGCCCGATCGTCGCAGATGGAGCGGCGCCCGCCCAGCGTGCCCAGGATGCGGGCACGAGCAGCGACGACGGCGGACGCTCCGCCGCGTGCGGCAGCAGCCGGCGATCATCCAGGAGCCGGCGGACTCCCTGCGCCGGCGGCCCGCAGGAACCGTTCGCCCGTCTTCGCCAGCGCCTCGGCGAGCTCCGGCGCGTCGAGCACCTCGAAATCCACTTCGAGCAGGCCGAGGTACAGCGCGAGCATCGGCGCGTGGTCGGACCCGACCTCGGCGACGCAGCGGTCCGGGCCCTCGGGCGTGACGCCGACCGCGATCGGCAGCCGGGCCCGGACGTGCTCGACCGGCGCGTGTAGCCGGACCCGGGCGTGGAACCGCCAGGTCGCCGCGCCCGCGCTGCGCTGGACGAACTGCACGACGTCACCCTCCGGCGGCTCGCGCGGCGCGAAGCGCGGGCCGGTCGGCACCTTCGGCGTCATCCGGTCGACGCGGAAGGTGCGCCAGCCGTCGCGGGCGGTGTCCCAGGCGACGAGGTACCAGCGCCGTCCCCAGCTGACCAGCCGGTGCGGCTCGACGTCGCGGCGGCTCGGCGTCCGCTGGTGGCTCGTGTAGTCGAACCGCAGCCGCTCGCTCGCCCGGATCGCCGCCGCGATCGCGGTCAGGACGTCGGCGTCGACGACCGGACCGGCGCCGGGCACCGCGACCGTCGCGGTCTGCAGCGCCCGCACGCGGTGGCGCAGCCGAGACGGCAGCACCTGCTCCAGCTTGGCCAGCGCGCGCACCGACGTCTCGCCGATGTCGGCGACACCCGCCGCCGTCCGCAGCCCGACCGCGACGGCCACGGCTTCGTCGTCGTCCAGCAGCAGCGGCGGGAGCTGCGCGCCCGCGCCCAGCCGGTAGCCGCCCTGGACCCCGGGGGCGGCCTCGACCGGGTAGCCGAGCTCCCGCAGCTTGCCGATGTCGGTGCGGACCGTGCGCGCGGAGACGCCGAGCCGGCCGGCCAGGTCGGCGCCGGTCCAGTCGCGCCGCGTTTCGAGCAGCGACAGCAGCCGGAGGAGGCGGGCGGAGGTCTGCAGCATTTTCCGAGCATCGCACGAATCGCGGAAGGAAGTCTTCCGCAATGGTTCCTAACGTGCTGGTCATGACGAACGAAATCCGCCCCTTCCGCATCGAGATCCCCGAGGCCGAGCTGGACGACCTGCACCGGCGCCTGGCCGCGGCCCGGTTCGCCGACCCGGTGCCCGGCGACGAGCCGGACTGGTCCCGCGGCATCCCCGCCGAGGTCGTCCGGGAGCTGGCCGAGTACTGGCGAGACGGCTACGACTGGCGCGCCCAGGAAGCGGCGATCAACGCGTTTCCGCAGTTCACGACGGTGATCGACGGCCAGGCCATCCACTTCCTGCACGTCCGCTCGCCGCAGGCCGACGCGGTGCCGCTGCTGCTCACCCACGGCTACCCGAGCTCGATCGCCGAGTTCCTCGACGTCATCGGCCCCCTGACCGAACCCGGCCCGGACGCGTTCCACGTCGTCGTGCCGTCGCTGCCGGGGTTCGGGTTCTCGACACCGTTGAGCGGCGCCGGCTGGGAGCTGGCCCGGACGACCGGCGCGTTCGCCGAGCTGATGACCCGGCTCGGGTACGACCGGTTCGCGGCGCAGGGCGGCGACATCGGCGCGGGCGTCACCGGGCGGCTCGCCGCGGTGCACCCGGACCGGGTCATCGGCACCCACGTCAACAGCGACCGCGGCACCATCGCGCTGGCCGGCGAGCAGCTTCCCCTGCCGGAGGGCCTGTCCGAGGCCGAACAGTCCGAACTGGACGCGGCGCGCGAAGCGTGGAAGGCGGGCCGCGGCTACCTGGATCTGCAGTCGCACAAGCCCGAGACGATCGCGGCCGCGCTCACCGACTCCCCGGTGGGGCAGCTGGCCTGGATCGCGGAGAAGTTCGAGGCGTGGACGGGCACGCAAGGCGTCGACCGCGACCGGCTGCTGACGAACGTGAGCCTCTACTGGTTCACCCGCAGCGGCGCGAGCGCGGCCCGGTTCCTGTACGAGGCCGCGCACGCGGCCCACGGCTGGCTGGCGCCCTCGGCCGTCCCGGCAGGCTGGGCGGTGTTCAACACCTCGCCGGTGGTCCGCCGGATCATGGACCCGGAGGAGAAGATCGCGCACTGGTCGGACTTCGCCTCCGGCGGCCACTTCGCGGCGATGGAGGAGCCCGAGCTGCTGGTGGCCGACATCCGCACGTTCTTCCGCGGCCTGCGGCGGTGAGCCTGCCGGTGCGTGGGCCAGAATCGTCGGCGTGCAGTTCGCCATCCTCGGGCCGGTCGAAGCCCGCCGTCCCGACGGGACCCCGGTCGCCTTGGGCGGCCCGCAGCTGCGGGGGCTGCTCGCCCTGCTGGCCCTCGACGCCGGACGCGTTGTCAGCGCCGGACGGCTCATCGACGGCCTGCACGGCGAGCACCCGCCCGAGGGCGCAGCCGAGGCCCTGCAGTCCCAGGTCTCGCGGCTCCGGCGGCGCTTGCGCGACGGCGGTGCCCCCGACGGTCTCGTCGAGTTCACCCCCGCCGGGTACCGGCTGGCCGTCGACCCCCAGGACGTCGACGTCCACCGGTTCGAACGGCTCACCGCCCAGGCGCGGGAGACCGCCGATCCGGCGCTGAAGCTGGAGCTGTTCACCGAAGCCCTCGCGCTGTGGCGGGGTCCGGCGCTCGACGGGCTCGCCGACCCGCCGCGCGCGGCCCGGCTGGCGGAACTGCGGCTGGCCGCGACCGAGGACCGCGTCGACGCCGGGCTCGCCCTCGGCCACCACGACCCGCTCGTCGCCGAACTGCGCGAGCTCGCCCGCGAACACCCGCTGCGCGAACGGCTCACCGCCCAGCTCGTGCGTGCCCTGCACGGCGCCGGCCGGTCCGCCGAAGCCCTCGCCGTGTTCGCCGAGATGCGGGAACGCCTGGCCGACGACCTCGGCGCCGACCCGTCGCCCGAACTCGCCGACGCGCACCTCGCGGTGCTCCAGGCCGCGCCGGAGCGCCGGGTGCCCGTGCCGCTCACCCCGTTCGTCGGCCGCGCCGAGCTCGACCGGCTCACCACGGCCCTGCGCGACGCCCGGCTGGTCACGCTCACCGGGCCGGGCGGCGCGGGCAAGACCCGGCTCGCCGTCGAAGCCGCGGCGCGGGTGGCGGGCGAGGTTTGCTTCGTCGAACTCGCGACGGCCACCGACGTCCCGCGTGCCGTCCTCGCCGCGCTGGGCCTGCGGGAACAGGGCGTCCTGACGCCGGGCGCGGCCGCCGGCCCCGCCGACCGCCTGGCCGCCGGGCTGGCCGACCGGCCGCTGCTGCTGGTCCTCGACAACTGCGAACACGTCGTCGCCGACGTCGCCCGGCTGGTGCGGCGCCTGCTGGGGGAGTGCGCCGGCCTGCGCGTCCTGGCCACCAGCCGGGAAGCACTGGGCCTGACCGGCGAGACGCTGGTGCCGGTCGGCGCGCTGCCCGCCGGCGCCGCGGCACGCCTGTTCACCGACCGGGCCGCGGCCGTCGCGCCCGGCGAGGCCCCGGATCCCGGCGCGGTGACCCGGATCTGCGCCGCCCTCGACGGCCTCCCGCTGGCCATCGAGCTCGCCGCCGCCCGCCTGCGGTCATTGTCCGCGGACGACGTCGCCGCCCGGCTCGGCGACCGCTTCGCCCTGCTGTCCCGCGGCGACCGGACCGCCGAACCCCGGCACCGGACCCTGCGCGGCGTCGTCGAGTGGAGCTGGGACCTGCTCGACGCGGACGAACGACGCCTCGCGGGCCGGTTCGCCGTGTTCGCGGGCGGTGCCCGGCCGGCCGCCGTCGAACGGGTCTGCGATGGCTCCGACGCCGTGCTCACCGGGCTGGTCGAGAAGTCGTTCGTCGAGTTCGCCGGCGGCCGGTACCGGATGCTGGAGACGATCCGCGCGTTCTGCGCCGAGCACGGCGACGACCGGCGTGCGGCGCACGCGCAGTACTTCCTCGGTTTCGCCTGCGCTCACGAGCCGCAACTGCGCGGCGCCGGCCAGCTGACGGCCCTGGCCGAGCTGACCGCCGAACACGCCGACCTGCACGCGGCCCTGCGCTGGAGCGCCACCGCGGAGCCGGAAACCGCGTTGCGGCTCATCGCGGTCCTGTCTTGGTACTGGTGGCTGCGCGGCCTGCGGAGCGAGGTGCCGCCGATCGCGGACACCGTCCTGGCCGCGATCGGTCCCGAACCGCCGCCGGGACTGGCCGAGGAATACGTCCTGTGCGCCATCCAGGCGTCGGCCGCCGAGGTCGCGATCGAGCCGATCCTGCGGCGGCTCGACGGGCCGCTGCGGTATCCGTACCTGTTCCTGCTGTGGGCGTTTTCCCCGCACACCAAGGCCGAAGACGGCGAACGGCTGGCCGCGCTGATCGGCCCGGACGCGTGGTCCCGGGCGTTCGCGGGGATCGGCGACGGCCTCGGCGCCCAGTACCGCGGCCGGATCGCCGAAGCCGAAAGGCACTTTTCGGCGTCCCTGGACGCGTTCCGCACCTTGGGCGACCGGTGGGGTGCGGCGAGCGCACTGGAGAAGCTCGCCGAGTTCGCGGACTGGCGCGGCGACCACGCGCGGTTCCGCGAGCTGATGGACGAGTCCGTGCGGCTGGCCGGCGAGCTCGGCGCCACCGAGGACGCGGCCGACCTCCTCTGCCGCCGCGCCGACGGCGTGCTGCGCGCCGGTGACGCGGAGGCGGCGCGGGCCGACTACGAAGCTGCCGCCGAGCGGGCGCGCGCCGCCGGAACGCCGCTGACCCTCGCCCGCGCCCGCGGCGGCTTGGGGGAGATCGCGCGGCGCGCGGGCGACCTGGCGGCGGCCCGGCGCTGGTACTCCGCGGCCCTCGCCCTGGCCGCCGACCCGGTGACCGGCGGCGAGACCCGGATCCGGCTCCACACCGGCTTCGGCTGGACGGCGGCCGCCGAGGGCCGCCTGGACGAGGCGACCGAGCTGTACCAGGAGGCCCTGGCCACGGCGCTGGAACACGCGAACCTGCCCGGCGCGGCCCAGGCGATCGAGGGGCTGGCCGGCGTTCTCGCGGGGCGGGCGGAGGACGAGCGGGCGGCGTTCCTGCTCGGCGTGGCCGTCGGGCTGCGCGGCGCCCCTGTCAGCGGAGACGCCGACGTCGCCGGGGTGGCGGACCGCGTCCGGGCTCGCCTCGGCGCCGCCGCCTACGCCGAGGCGTTCGCCCGCGGCCGGGAAATGCCGCCCGAGCAGGCCGTCGAGGAGGCCGGTCAGCGGCGGTTCGCGCTCGGTTCGTGAGCGGTCAGCGGCCGCGCCGATCCTTCGGGGCATGACGAAGCACATCCTGATCTCCGGCGCGAGCGTCGCCGGCCCCGCCCTCGCCTGGTGGCTGCACCACCACGGTTTCCGGGCCACCGTCGTCGAGCGCGCGCCGAGCCTGCGCGAAGGCGGCTACAAGGTCGACATCCGCGGCGTCGCGGTCGACGTCGTCCGCCGGATGGGTCTCCTGGACCAGGTGCACGCGGCGAGCACCGACATGCGGGGCGCGGCGTTCGTGGACAAGCGCGGCAAGGAGCTGGCGACGCTCGACGCGGACACGTTCGGCTTCCGCCACGGCGACGACACGGAGATCCTCCGCGGCGACCTGTCCCGCATCCTGTACGACGCCACGCGCTCGGACACCGAGTACGTCTTCGGCGACTGGATCACCGGCCTGGACCAGCGTCCCGACGGCGTCGAGGTGACGTTCGCCCACGGCGCACCCCGCCGCTTCGACCTGGTGGTCGGCGCCGACGGCCTGCACTCGGGCGTCCGCGCGCTGGCGTTCGGCCCGGAGGAGGACCACCTGCGCCGGTTCGACGCCTACATCTCCATCGCGACGGTGCCGAACAGCTTCCAGCTCGACCGCTGGGAACTGCTGCACTCGGCGGCGCCGGGCCGGATGGTGAACGTGTACAGCACGGCCTGGGCGGAAGACGCGAAGGCGGCGTTCTGGTTCACGGCCCCGCCGTTGTCCTACGACCGCCGCGACGTCGACGGCCAGAAGGCCATCGTGGCGGACCGCTTCGCCGGCCTGGGCTGGGAAATCCCGCCGCTGCTTTCGGCCATGCGCGAAGCGGACGACTTCTACTTCGACCCGGTGTGCCAGATCGTGATGGCCAGCTGGTCGACCGGCCGGGTGACCTTGCTGGGCGACGCGGGCTACTGCGCGTCACCGGCATCGGGCCAGGGAACGAGCTTGGCCCTGGCGGGCGCGTACGTCCTGGCGGGCGAGCTGGCGGCGGACTTCGCGTCGGCGTTGCCCCGGTACGAAGCCTTGATGCGGCCGTACGTCGAGAAGAACCAGGCGCTGGCGAAGACGGCGTTGCGCGGGATCATCCCGCAGTCGCGGGCGTTCGCGTGGTTCAACACCCGGATGATCCGCCTGATGCCGTACCTCCCGGGCCGCAACCGCGTCCTGGAGCAGATGTCCCGCCCGATCCGCGAAGCGGCGAACGCCTTGGAGCTGAAGGATTACTCGAGTCAGTCTTGCTGATCGGCGCGGTCTCGGTTCGCGAGCGACTCCCAGGCTTTGCGGAAGGCGGTGATGAGCTCCCGGGCACCGTAGGGATTGGCGCCGAGATAGCGCCGGGCCCGCGCCAGCGTCTCGAACCCACCGGGACCGCGGACCGCGCCGACGGCCATCCGCGGCTCGTCGAGCCGGTTGTCGAAGACGTCGAGCAGGACGGCCAGATACTCGGCCATCACCGCGACGTCGAGCCGGATGCCGGCCACGAAGCCGGGCTCCTCGTCGTCGGTGCCGGTGGCAGCGATCCTCGCCGCGAAGGTGCGGAGGAGCTCACCGGTCAGCTCGTCGACCGGGTCCTCGTCGAGCACGGGGATCAGGGCGGCCCCCGCCCGGCGGTCGGGCGACCGGCTCAGCCGATCCATGGCCGCCCGTGTGGTGCGGCCGAGCTGGCGGCGCACCAGCCGTGCCGCGGCCATGGCCAATTCAAGCTTCTCGGACGGCTTGTGATCGATGATCACCTCACTGAGCCGGATCAGTTCTCGCGCCAGGCCGCCGGAAACGACGTACGCCAGCGCCGAGAACTGTTCCGGCAGATCGACCACGCGGCGGTTGAGCAGCAGTTTCGCCTGGTCGAACGTCAGGTAATCGACGCGGACGATCGTGTCGAAGGCGCTGTCGAACACCGTCCGCATCCCCATGGCCGACAGCTCGAAGTCGGCCAGCGCGTCTTCGGACACCGAGACGAGGAAGTAGCAGTTGGGCAGGTTGAACACGGCCTTGAGCTCGTTGAGGAACTGCTGTGCCCCTTCACCGTCGCTGATCCGGTCGAGTTCGTCGATGCCGATGAGCACCTTGCCGTCCAGGTCGCGGACGACCTCGGCGGCGAGGCCCAGGAACGCGCGGAACCGGTCGACCAGCTGGGGGTGGTTGAGCGGGACGTCATCCCGTTTCACGGAACTCTTGCGTTTGAGTGCCGTCCCGGACAGGGAAGGGACGCCGAGGGAAAGTTCTCCCTCGGTCGTGTGGCTTTGCAGGAAGCGCAGCTTGTCCCGTTCACCCCTGGCCAGGTGGCGAAGATCGGCGGCGGTCAGGACGCGCTGACCGGGACTGTGCCGGCTGTCGGAGCCGGTTCCGCCACGGAACACCTGCCGGAGTACGGATCGCTTCGCTCTTCCGGCGGATCGATGCCTCCGGGTGCTGATCGCCAGGTCGTGGGTCGTGGCGTACTCCTCGACCTCGTCGCACAACCGGCCGAACAGGTGGGTCAGGAAGTCCTTGGATTGGTATCCGACGGGGGCCTCCACCCGCACGGTCAGATCCATGCGTGCCTCCTGCGCGCCGGTTTCGCGCAGCAGTTGCCCGGCGCACCACCGTCCGAGCAGCGTGGACTTACCGGCACCACGCGGCCCGGCGAGCGCGAAGCTGCCCTTGCTGCGCTGCCGGAGCAGTTGGCGAAGCTCTTTGGTCGCCTGCGTGTCGATGTCGACGACCGCCTCGGACACGGTTTTGCTGCTCGACGGCAGAACGGTTCCGTAGGGTGAGGAGAGTTCCCCGCCGACTTCTGCCGCAAGGGGCAGGATTCCGGCGCCGTAAAGATATTCCAGCCATTCGTCGAAAGCGTGCTGCGTCATCGACTGCTCAAATTGAATGTCGAGGCTCAGTCGTCTTCCGATCTTGTAGGATGCTGCGAATACTGCTGATACGGAAGATCCAAGGATGATTCCCGGCAAAGGTCCGTTCCAGGCAATACATTGCCAAACCGCGGCCGATGGCACGCACAGCACGAAGACGGTGACGGCCAGCTCGGGGACGTCCATGTGCAAAATCGGGATATCGACGATCAACAGGTAGGTTTCGATGATCGCGACAAGCGCGAGCAGTGCTACCGGAACACCTATGGCCAATGTCCATCGCCAGCCATCCGGAAGACCTGCAGCCTCGGTGATCAGCCAAATGAGCCAGGGCATCGCTGCGACAACCGTGCTGGCGCTGAGCCAGGTCAGCAAGTAGCCCAGTCCTCGCCAAAGTTTACCTGTCAGCCTTCGTGTGGCGACTGCCTGATAGGAGTTGCGACGGTACAGGTAGTAACTTTCGTACGTGAACGCCTGTTCCAGCAAGGCGTCCTGTTTCGCTTCGACGCGATCGCGAAGCCGTTCGGTCGCTGTGCGGGGAAGCTGCCACTGTTGGGCGACTTCGCCGGCCAAGTGGTCTAGGACGCGTTCGGGTTTGTCTCGCTCTTCGAGCCATGGACGATCGATTCTCGTCCGGATCTTGGAGCGTTCGGGCATGCGCCACGGCTCCTCCAACAGGTTCGATGCGTGGACGGCATCGGGATGGTGCGGATACTGTCGCTGGAAGGCGGCGATGACCTCCTGTGCTTCGGTTCGCCGGTTCAGGTCCACCAGCGTGCCGGCGAGCTGCAGGTGCGCCCCGAACATCCGGGGGTCCGCGTCGAGCACGCGCCGGTACGCCTCGATGGTCTTCGGCGGTGGCGCCTCCTCGGCCTCCAGCACCCGGGCGCGGCAAAGGTTCAGTTGCGGGCTCATCGGGTCGCGTCGAAGTGCCGTCTCGGTCAGTTCCCTCGCCGCGGTGAAGTCTCGCTGCGCCACCATGGTGGTCACCATGCCCAGTACGGATCCCGGTCGTGAGCTGTCGATCGCCATCGATTTCCGGAACACTTCACCTGCTGCCCCGTACGATTGGCGGGCGGTCAAGGCCCAGCCATGGGCTTCGAGTGCTCCGGCATGCCCCGGGAACTGCCGCCGGAGATCATCGGCCGATGCCGCTGCATCCGCGGAGGTGATCGTACCGATCTGCAGCAACTTGGCACGGACGATACTTCTTCGGACATCGGCCCGGTCGAAGTCGAAGCCCCGGCCGACTGAGCGGAGTGCGGCGCTGACCTCGCCACGTTCGGCCAGGCAGAGGGCACGCTCCACCCGGACCGCCGGTGACGTCGTCCACGCCACGTCCGTGTGGTCGAGCAGCCGGAGGGCCTCGTCGACTTGCCCCGACATGCGCAACGCTGTCGCTTGTCCGGCCAGGGCTTCCGCGTTCCCCAGGGCCAGTTCACCCGCAGCCCGGAAGGCAGCCAGCGCCCGATCGGCATCCCGCAGCGCGGCTCCGTGATCGAGTGCCATGAACATCGGATCATCCGGCTGCCCGAGTGCCACAATCCCGCGTGCGAGCTCGACGTGCACGGACTCCTGCACCGCGGAAAGCTTCGCCAGTTCGGCGCGCCCCTCGTCCCAGCGGCGCAGCAACCACAGCGCGCGTACCCTACCGGCCTCGGCGCACGGGTCGAGATCACCGCCGTCCGCGCGCAGTGCTTCGCAGGCGGTCAGCGCGGCGGCTCCGTCGAATTGCCCGAGGGCCGACTCGAGTGCGACTAGCGAATCACCCATGACGGTAGGTACTTCGCCGATGCTGACCTGTTACCCCCGGCGTGCGAAATCAGCCGTATGGAGCACCGGCTACCGGTGCAGGGGATCGTGCCCCCAGTTCATCAGCGAGTGCCGCCACGTCGTGTCCTTGACGTCCCCCGAAGGCCGCTGCGCGAGGTGCCGGTGCACGTAACCCACCACCTTTCGCATGTGGGCGAAGTCGTCCTCCGTCAGGTCGTCCTTCTTCTTCCGCAGGATCTCGACGATGCGCCGCCCGGACTTGTGCCCGGTCGACTCGCCGCTGTCCTCGTGCTGCCCGGCCGCCTTCGACTCGTCGGTCTCCAGCCAGTCGCCGAGCTGCTTGGCGGTCATGTTGACGCTGCTGCCGAATTCGCGGCGGGTTTCCTCGTCGTCCATCCGGGACAGGTACCCGCGTCGGCCGCGCAGCACGCAGGTCAGCATCGGAAGGGTGAATTCGCCGCGCGCCGTTTCCGGTTCACGCGTGAGGAAAGCGCGGAGCCGGGCGAGGGTGTCCGCTCGTTCCCGTGGGGGCATGACCAGCACGCCCGCCCGGGTGGCCAGAGCCGCCACCAGGGAATCGGCCGTGCGGTGCTGCCCGTGCGGGAACTCGGCCCGCTCCGGTGCGCCGAACCGGGAGGCCGGCCACAGCCGCGCTGTTTCGGCGCGCCAGCCGGCCGGCGTGTCCCGTGGGCCGATCACCGCGGGCCCGCCGGCGCGCGCCAGCCCGGCCACCCAGCCGGTCCGGTCGTCCACGACGTTCCACAACCCGGCCAGGACGCCGCCCGGCGCCAGGACCCGGGCGATCTCCGGGCCCGCGACGGCCATGTCGAACCAGTGCAGGGCGTTGCCGGCCAGCACCGCGTCGACGGACGCGTCCGGCAGCGGGATCGACTCGGCGCTGCCCGGCCGGGCCCGGACGTCCGGCAGGGTACGGCGCAGCTCGGCCAGCATCGCCGGGTCGGGCTCGACCGCCGTCACGTCGAAGCCGAGGGCCACCAGCGTGGCGGTGAGCTTGCCCGTTCCGGCGCCGAGGTCGAGCACGCGCCGGCCGGGCGAGGGACCGAGTGCCCAGCGCACCGCCGCGGGTGCGTAGTCCGGGCGGTGCTCGGTATAGGCGGCCGCCGCCGTGCCGAACGACGAGGAGAGCTCCACACCATCACCGTATCGGTGCCCGCCGCCGGAAGCCGGTGAAGATCGGGCGGATCCGGGTACCCGCGCGGCATGAGCAAGGAATTCAAGAAGGGCGACCGCGTCAAGTGGGACGCCGGCAACCAGAGCTCCGTCGGCACCGTCGAAGAGAAGATCACCCAGGACACCCACGCCGGCAAACGGGATGTCAAGGCGTCCCCCGACAACCCCCAGTACCTGGTCAAAAGCGAGAAATCCGGGAAGACCGCCGTCCACCACCCCGACAAGCTCCACAAAGCCTAGCGCGCCGCGCGGACCTTCGCCGCGACCTCCGCCAGCTCCTCCCGCGACCGCACCCGCCAATCGGCGCTCAACACGAAACCGTCCCCGGGGAACCGCGGGATCACGTGCAGGTGGACGTGGGGGATCTCCTGGCCTGCCGCCTCTCCGTCGGCCAGGAACAAGTTGATCGCCTCGCAACGCAGGTCCGTACGCCGCACCGCCGCCGCCAGCTCGTGGGCGATGGTGAACATCCGGGCGCCGGCCGCGGCCGGCAGGGAGGCCAGGTCCGGGTGGTGCGGCCGGGGGAGCACCAGCAGGTGGCCGGTCGTCACCGGGCGCAGGTCGACGATCGCCACGAACTCGTCGTCCTCGTGCACGAACGCCGCCGGCGCACGGCCCGAGGCGATCGCGCAGAAAACGCATTCTCCGGTCGGTGTGGTCGCCGGCAGTCGGGGAGGCTCAGCCATGCCGGCGACCTTATCGGCCGCCGAGCCAGTGGTGCAGGGCCCACCACGACCGGACCGTGTCGAGGACGCGGCCGCCGCTGTTCTCCGCCAGGGCCACCGGGGTCAGCTCGGCCAGCCGGTCCAGGCGGTAGCGGACCGTGTTCGGGTGCAGGTGCAGCGCGTCGGCCGTCGGGCGGAGGCGCTGGCCGTGGTCGAGGTAGGCCAGCGCCGTCGCGGCCAGCTCGCGGTGGAACGCGTTGGCCGGGTCGAGCGCGCCGAGCAGGCCGGTCGTGAGCAGGTCGCCGAGCAGCGGCTGGGCCGCCAGCGCGAGCTCGCCCGCCAGCCCGGTCAGGTCGTGGTGGCCGGGCCCGGTGAGCCGCGCCGCCGCCGCGCAGAGCCGGTGCACCTCCCGCAGCTCGGGCAGCGCCGCCGGCGGCGCCACCACCAGCAGGACGCCGTCCGCGAGCGCGATCCCGGCGGGCGGCCGGGCCGCGAGGCCGGTGAGCCTGCCTTCGACCAGCCCGTACACCCCGCCGAACTCCAGCAGCGCCTGTTCGAGCGTCCGGGCCCGCGCCGGGTCGCTGACGTCGGACACCACGCAGCAGTACCGGCCGTCCGGGCGCAGTCCCGCGTGCCGGAGCTCCTCCGGCGTCGGCGGGTGGCCGGCGACCAGCAGGGTGCGCAGCACCTGCGTCCGGGCGTCCCGCACCGTGCGGGACAGCTGGAGCTCGGCGGCGTGGTAGCCCTTGACGATGTGCCGTTCCAGCGCGCCGGTGTAGCGCTCGGCCTCGAGGATGGTCTCCAGGATGACGTCGTCCGGCAAGCCCGCGGCCCGCGCGCGTTCGACGGCGAAGCGGGCGGCGAGCGTCCGCCCGGCCTGGACCCCGCGCAGCAGGTCGGTGAGCGGGACACCCTGGGCGGCCCGGTCGGCCCCCAGCGCCTCGGCGGTGGTGTAGTCGGCACTGTCGGGGTTCGTGGTGGCGCGCAGCGCGGCCGAGAGCAGGAACCGGACGTGCCGCCGGTTCTCCGCCTCCGGCAGCCGCGCCACCTCGGGTGACTGGCTCCGCGCGGCCTTCACCAGCTCGTCGACGACGGCGTCGTCGGCGGCCATCGCGTCGAGCACCTGCCGGAGCAGCGGCGAGGCCGGCACGGCACCCTCCCGTTGTGGCAGGGCCACAACACCGCGTCCGCGATGTTGGGCGAGCGGCCCTACCGGAGCGGCTCCGGTGGCCGGTTATCGTGACGATACCGGACAGTAACCTCGTTTCCCCGCCAAATCCACCGCACCTCTTCAGTGTCGAAAGGTGTCTCCCCGTGCGCGATTCCCGTCGAAAGCGGTCGTACCTCTCACGGCTGGCCTGCCTCACCGCCTCGGCCGCCCTCCTGGCGACCGGCGCCGCGGTGCCGGCCACCGGCGCCCCCGCGGCCCTGCGGGAGGTGATGTTCGTCGGCAACAACTGGGACGGCACGGCGGACGTCATCCAGTCCCGCGGCTCCTTCGCCCGGATCGCGCGGGTGAACATCATCCCGGACAAGGACCAGCGCCTCCAGGAGATCTACCTCAACCCGGTCAAGCTCGCCTTCTTCCTCGGCATCCGCAACGGGCCCGGGGAAGGGCACGACCAGTTCGTCGACGACATGTACACCACGCCGGACGGCGGTTCGGTGGTGGCGTCGCGGCCGAGTTTCGCCGACGTCGTCTCGATCAACCTGACCACCGGCCGGATCAACTGGCGCTTCCCGGTTTCGGGCTTCCGGTCCGACCACATGGCGGTGTCGCCGGACGGCCGCCGGGTCGCCGTTTCCGCGTCGACGTCCAACACCGTGCACGTGCTCGACATCGTGACCGGGCAGCAGGTGGGTTCCTTCGCCACCGGCGACAAGCCGCACGAGAACGTGTTCACCGACGGCGGCCGTTACCTGTGGAACATGTCGATCGGCGAGGTCAACACCGACCTCGACGACCCGGGCTGGGACTTCACCAAGGGGGACCGGCACATCACGGTCGTCGACGCCGCGACGTTCCGCCAGGTCAAGGTGATCGACATGCGCCAGCGGCTGGACGCGTTCGGCCGCAGCGACCTTTCGGACGCCGTGCGCCCGGTCGCGTTCACCCCCGACGAGTCGAAGCTGTACTTCCAGGTGTCGTTCTTCAACGGTTTCGCCGAGTACGACGTCGCCACCGACAAGATCACCCGGATCAAGGAACTGCCGAAGAACCCGGCGACCAGCGACGACCGCAAGACCTTCGTCAACGACTCCCGCCACCACGGCATGTCGATGAACCCGGCCGGCACCAAGCTCTGCGTCGCCGGCACGATGGACGACTACGCCACGGTCGTCGACCGCGCGTCCCTGCAGCAGGGCACGCTGGTGCCGGCGGTGAAGCCGTACTGGGCCACGGTCAGCGGCGACGGCAACGCGTGCATCATCTCCGAAGCCGGCGCCGACCAGGTCACGGCGATCGACTTCGCCACGGGCCGCAAGCTCCTCTCGGTGCCGGTCGGCGACCACCCGCAGCGGGTCCGCCTCGGCCACGTCCCCGAAGGCTGGACGGGACCCAGCGGTTCCTGAACCCGAGCGCGGTGCCCGCACGGGGATCCCTGTGCGGGCACCACGCGTTCGTCGGGGCTCAGGAGGTCTCGAACGCGACCGTCAGCCAGCCGCGGACCTCGTCGTCCACATCGGACACCGCACGGAGGCTCAGCTTGTGCCCGACCCGTGGCCCGCTCGCCCAGCTCGCCGGCGCGATGCGGGTCGTTTCCACCGGCCGCGGCAGCCACAGGTACACCAGCACGTCCCGCGACCGCGGGCGCAGCTCGGCCAGCTTCCGGTCGCGCTTGAGGAACACCCCGACCTTGACGGCGTCCTCGTGAACGTCGCCGAGGGTCTGCAGGTGCGCGAGGACGGTGTCATAGACCGCGCGCTGCCACGGCGGCTTGCCCGCGAACGTCTCGTCGACGGTGCAGCCCGGCACGCAGGTGTGGCCCTGGCCGGTGCGCGCGAACTCGCGGTCGCAGCGCGGGCACGTCCACCGGGTCGGCATGCCGTCCAGGATGGCACTCACAGCGGGGCGGGGCCGAGCGCCGGGAGGGTGGCGGCCGCGTGCACCAGCCGCCGGGCCGCGGTGGCCGCGGCCTCGCGCTGGGCCGGTGGCAGCTGGTCCAGCAACGCACCCAGTGCGGCGTGCCGCCGGTCGAGCATCCGCCCGACGATCTCCTGGCCGGCCTCGGTCACCTCCAGCGTCACGACGCTGCGGTTGCCGGCGCTGCGGCCGCGGGCCACGTAGCCGAGGGCTTCGAGCCGGTCGGCCAGCCGCGTCACCGAGGACGCGCTGACGCCCATCGCCGCCGCCAGCTGCGAGCTCGGGACCCGGCCGAGGCGGTCGAGGACGAGCAGCAGCCGCGTCTGCGGGAACGACACCTCGGGTGGCGCCGCGTGCGCGCACTCCCAGGCGATCCCGACCAGGACCACGGTGAGGCCGTCGAGGGCGGCCACGTCCGGGTCGGTGCCCGGGGCTGCGTCGTCGAGGGATTGCATGCCGCAATACTTGCCAACCACAAGAGCATCGGTCAAGATGGACATCCCCGGCGCTCGCCGGCGGTGTCCGGCCGGGTCGGCTGTCTCTCATTTTTCGTTGTCTAAAGCGTGTCCGTGCGCTGAATCCGTTGGCCCGCAAGGAAATTTCTTCGGATTTCGCTGAACCTCCGCCCGACGGCGTCCGTGTACCCCGTACCCGAACTGTCGTCAGAGGAGGAACCATGCCGGATCACCGAGGCATGACGGGCCGCGCCAAAGCCCGGACCGCGCTGGTCGTCGTGGCCACGCTCGCCGTGGTCGGCGTGGGCTCGGTGATGGTGCTGAACGCCAGTGCCCAGACCGCGCCCGGCTCGACGCAGGCGCAGGTCCCGGCGCACACCATGGCCGACATGCAGCTCGGGTCGGCGGCCCAGGCCGGCACCGGGGACAACGTGGCAGGCGCCGGTCCGGTGACCGAGCTCGACAAGACGTTCCTGGTCAAGGTCCGCCAGGCCGGGCTCTGGGAGATCCCCTCGGGCGACCTCGCGCAGACGCACGCCAGCAGCGAACAGGTGAAACGCGCCGGGCTGCACCTGCTGGACGGGCACTCGCACCTCGACCAGCTCGTCCGCGAGGACGCCAGGATGCTCGGCGTGACGCTGCCGGACCAGGCCACCGCCGAACAGCAGGGCTGGGTCCGCCAGCTGACCGACGCCCAGGGCCTGGAGTTCGACAAGCTGTTCGCGAACCTGCTCCGCGCGTCGCACGGCAAGATCTTCGCGACCATCGCCGAGGTCCGCGCCGGCACGCAGAACGATGTCATCCGGCGGCACGCGACGCAGGCGAACCAGACCGTCCTGGACCACATGACGGTCCTGGAGGACACCGGGCTGGTCGACGCGAAGACGATCGCCGACGTCGCCGCGGCGGTGAACCCGCCGGCGAAGTGACGCTACCGGGCCGGCGGCACGATGCCGTACTCGTGGATCTTGCGGTAGATCGTCGCCCGTGAGATGCCTAGCAGCTTCGCCGCGCGGACCTTGTTGCCGTCCGCGTCTTCGAGGCACCGCACGATGGCGTCCCGCTCGATCGACTCGAAGCGGTTGAGCGGCCGCCGGGTCACCGCGTGGAACTCCGCCGGGAGGTCGCCGGGGCGGATGGTGCCGGCCCGGCGGCGCTGGGCCACCTTGCGCAGCACCTGGTGGAGCTGGCCGGTGTTGCCCGGCCACTCCGCCCGCATCAGCAGGTGCAGCGCGGCCGCCGAACACGTCAGCCGCCCGCCGTAGCCGAGCTTGCTCAGCACCAGCGGGACGAGTTCCGCGAGGTCCTCGACGTGGTGGCGCAGCGGCGGCACCCGGACCGTCCGGGGGAAGGACTTCAGCAGCTCGGCCAGCGCCGGCTCGGTCTCGGCTTCCGGCACGAGCGTGACGACCACCCACGGCGCGTCCGGGGCCTCGCGCAGCTGCCGCAGGACCACGGCCAGCGCGTTGGCGGCCGGGGCCGTCAGGCGCTCGGCGTGCCGGATCACCAGCGTGCGGACCGGGGAACCGGCGTGTTCGCGCCGCAGCGCGTCCCAGTCCGCGCCGGGCGCCGCGTCGACGGCCAGCAGCCGGGCCGCCGGGTGGTGCCGCTGGTGCACGCCCTTGGCGAGGGCCAGCTTCCCGGTGCCCGGCTCGCCTTCCAGCGCGACCCATTCGCCGCGCTGGTGGCCCGTGTCGAGGTCGTGCCCGCAGCGCAGCCACAGCGGCGCCGAACCGACGACCCCCGGCAGGTACAGCGGCACCGTCGGCGTCGACATCGCGAGCGTGTCGTCCGCTTCGATGAGCTTCACCGACAGGACGCCGCCCGCGGTGTCGGCCGGCCGCTGCGCCGGGACGCGGCGGCAGAACACGCGGACCCGCAGGCCACTGGACAGCGCGAGGGTCGCCGGTGTCCGCCGGTCCTCGGCCAGCACCTCGGTGGCGTGGCCGAGCAGCACCGACTGGTCGGCCGGGTCGAGCAGCTGCCGGGCGCGGTCGTTCATCATCACGATGTCCTCGTTGAACGCCAGCACGATGCCCGTCCAGCGCCGGCAGGTCTGCAGGTAGGCCTGGAAGAGGATCATCTCCCGCAGGTCGCTGTGCCGCAGCAGGGCCTGGCGGATCTGCTCGGCCGTCGAGCGGGCCAGCGCGACGAGCAGGCCGCCCGCGTCCTTGTACCAGCAGGTGAGGTCGACGGCACCGATCTTCTTGCCCGAGATCGGGTGGTGGATCGGCACCCCCGCGCACGCCAGGTTCTCCAGGTGCTCGGCGTAGTGCTCGTGGCCGAACACCGTCGTCGGACGGCCGTCCTCCAGTGCGGTGCCGATGCCGTTCGTCCCGACGGACTGCTCGCCGTAGCTGAACCCGGGCACCAGCTCGACGCGCTCCAGGTGCCGGGCCAGATCGGCGTCCCCGGTCCGCTGGGTGAGCACGACGCCGCTCGCGTCGGTGAGGATGAGGCTGATCGGCTGGCCCTCGAACTGCTCGCCGAGCTTGTGCAGCACCGGCTCGGCGCCGCGGACCAGCGGGCTGTCGGGGTTATGGTCGCCGAGGTAGAGCGGGTCGATCCGGTCGGCCTCGACCCGGAACTCCCGCGACCGCCGCCAGGAGGCGAGGATCGTCTGCCGGACCGCGCCCTCCGGCACCGGTTCGGCGGTCAGGAACCGCACCCGGCTGCGGGCGAGCGCGTCGTCGGCGATCAGGATGCCGGGCGCCGTCTCGTCCACGTGACCTCCCGTAGTGCCTCGCCCGTCCAGCGTAAGCGCGCGATGCCCGCGCCGGTGTCTCAAATTGAGACGTTCCCGGCCGCGCACCGGCGGTGCGATGGGGGCATGGCCGCCGAAACGTACAACCCCTGGACGATCGTCAACCTGGTCTTCGCGCACCTGGCCGAGCAGGGCCTGCACCCGGCGCTCGGCGCGGCGGGGCACCCCGGCGAACCCGCCGCCGCGCTGCTGCGCGCGTTCGGGATCGTGCCCACCGTCGAGGGCGACGCGCGCGTGCAGGCGGGGATCCACGACGAGCTGGCCGGGCTGCGCGCCCGCCTGCTCGACAACCCCTGAGCAGCGGTTCTGTCTCAGATTGAGACCCGCGTCCGGCGATCGCGCCCCTTCAATGGGGAACGCAGGACGCCCCGGGCGGCGAGCTCAGGAGAGAAGGAGTTGATCCATGAGTCGCCAGAGTGTGGCGAAAGCCCACCAGAAGATCCAGGAACTGTCGTGGGAACCGGCGTACCACACCCCGGTCTCGCACTACGGCACCGACTACACCTTCCGCAAGGCCAAGAAGAAGGACCCGCTGAAGCAGGTCCTCCGCTCGTACTTCCCGATGCAGGAGGAAAAGGACCACCGGGTCTACGGCGCCGAGGACGGCGCGATCCGCGGCAACATGTTCCGCCAGGTCCAGGAACGCTGGCTGGAGTGGCAGAAGCTGTTCCTGTCGATCATCCCGCTGCCGGAGATCTCCGCGGCGCGGGCGATGCCGCTGCTGTTCCGCACCGTCCCCAACCCGGAACTGCACAACGGCCAGGCGATCCAGATGATCGACGAGGTCCGGCACTCGACGATCCAGCAGAACCTCAAGCGCCTGTACATGCAGAACTACATCGACCCGGCGGGCTTCAACTCGAGCCTGCGCAACTTCCAGAACGACTACTGCGGCACCATCGGCCGCCAGTTCGCCGAAGGCTTCATCACCGGCGACGCCATCACCGCGGCGAGCATCTACCTGACGATCGTCGCCGAAACGGCGTTCACGAACACGCTGTTCGTCGCCATGCCGGCCGAGGCCGCCGCGAACGGCGACTACCTGCTGCCCACGGTCTTCCACTCGGTCCAGTCCGACGAATCCCGCCACATCAGCAACGGCTACGCGACCCTGCTGATGGCGTTGTCCGACGAAAGCAACCACCAGCTCCTCGAACGCGACCTGCGGTACGCGTGGTGGAACAACCACGCCGTCGTCGACGCCGCCATCGGCACGTTCATCGAGTACGGCACCAAGGACCGCCGCAAGGACCGCGAAAGCTACGCGGAAATGTGGCGCCGCTGGATCTACGACGACTACTACCGCTCCTACCTCGTCCCGCTCGAGAAGTACGGCCTGGTGATCCCGCACGACCTCATCGAAGAGGCGTGGAACCGGATCTGGAACAAGGGCTACGTCCACGAAGTCGCGCAGTTCTTCGCCACCGGGTGGCTCGCCAACTACTGGCGCATCGACCCGATGACCGACGAGGACTTCGAGTGGTTCGAGTACAAGTACCCGGGCTGGTACGACAAGTACGGCAAGTGGTGGGAGAACTACAACCGCCTCGCGACGCCGAACGGGCACCACCCGATCGTCGCCGAGGACGTCGACTACGTGTACCCGCACCGCTGCTGGACCTGCATGGTGCCCTGCCTGATCCGCGAGGACATGGTCGTCGACGAGGTCGACGGCCAGCACCGGACGTACTGCTCGGAGACGTGCCGCTGGACCGACGCCGAGGCGTTCCGGCCCACCTACCAGGGCCGCAACACCCCGAACATGGGGCAGCTGGTCGGCGCCCGCGAGTGGGAGACGCTCTACCACGGCTGGAACTGGGCCGACGTCGTCTCCGACATGGGCTTCGTCCGCGACGACGGCAAGACCATGGTCGCCCAGCCGCACCTGGACCTCGACCCGAAGAAGATGTGGACCCTCGACCACCTGCGCCGGATGCCCGAGGTGCAGTCGCCGAACGTGCTGCTCAACCAGATGACCGACGAGCAGCGCGCCGCGTTCGTGGCCGACTACAACCGCCAGGGCCCGGCCGGGCGCCCGGCGCCGCAGGCCTGACGAGGAAGGGCCCGGCATGGCGGAAAAGCACCGCGTCCGGTTCGAGCCGGTCGGGATCGAGATCGACGTCGCCGAGGACCAGACGATCCTGCGGGCCGCCGCCGAGCAGGGCGTCATGCTCATGCACGGCTGCAAGGAAGGGCAGTGCGCGGCCTGCAAGTCGTTCCTCCTCGACGGCGACGACGTCGAACACGACCGGTACTCGACCTTCGCGCTCCCCGACTACGAAAAGGAGGAAGGCTTCACGCTGCTGTGCCGGGCCCACGCCTACGAAGACCTGACGATCGAGCTGCTCAACTACGACGAGGAGATGATCCAGTCCGGCCTGCCGATCCAGGAGGCCGAGGTCGAGGTCGTCGCGAACGACCCGGTCACGCACGACCTGCGCCACCTGGTGGTCCGGCTGGACGGTGACCTCAAGTTCTTTCCCGGGCAGTACCTGGACTTCGCGGTCCCGGGCACCGAGGAGACGCGGTCGTTCTCGATGGCCAACACCTCGGCCCGGGACGGGCTCCTGGAGTTCGTCATCAAGATCTACCCCGACGGGCTGTTCTCCCGGTTCCTGGCCGCCGGAGTCGCGGTCGGCGACCGGATCCGGGTGACCGGCCCGTTCGGGGTGTTCACCCTCCGGGACAACCCCGGCGCGGACCTCGTCTTCGTCGGGGGCGGGGCCGGGATGGCGCCGATCCTGTCGCTCCTGCGTTCGATGGCCGAGCGCGGGATCGACCGGAAGGCGACCTTCTACTACGGCGCCCGCCGACGGCGTGACCTCTGCTTCGAGGACGAACTGCGGGCGCTGGACGAGAAGCTGCCGAACTTCCGTTACGTGCCTGCGCTTTCCGAGCCGGGTGACGACGACTGGACCGGCGAAACCGGCTTCGTCACCGACGTCCTGCGCCGGGCCGGCGCCGACCTGACCGGCGCGGACGCCTACGTCTGCGGGCCGCCGCCGATGGTCGAGGCCGCGCTGGAGCTGCTGCCCGCGCTCGGCGTCGACGGCAAGCGCGTCTTCTACGACAAGTTCACCACCACGGGCGAAGGGTAAGGAACCCATGACAGCCACCCAAGAACGCAGCGTGCCCAAGCCGACGTTCACCGACGCCGAGGCGGGCGCCAAGGTCTTCCCGGACTCCACCGCCCGCCGGTACAACTACTTCACCCCGGCCAAGCGCAAGCAGAGCCACTACGAGGACGTCACCGTCGAGGTCCAGCCCGACCCGCGGCACTACCTGTCCCAGGGCTGGCTCTACGCCTTCGCCGACGGCCAGGGCGGCTACCCGCTGGAGTGGACCGCCCTGAAGGCGTGGGGCTCGGACCGGCCGCTGCCCGAGCGTGGCCCGGGCTCCGGCGGGAAGGGCTACGACTGGCCCGCGCACGGCTGGCACGAGTTCCGCGACCCCAACGAGGAGTGGGAACTCACGCTCTACCGCTACAACGCGAACGTCGTGCGCCAGCTGAACCAGAACATCGACGCCGCGCGCCAGGCCAAGGCGTTCGAGCAGTGGAACCGCAACTGGGTCGACTTCGTCGCCAAGCACGTCGGCGCGTGGATGCACGTCGACCACGGCCTGGGGTTGTACTTGTTCGCCAACGCCAACCGCCGCGCCCCGACGAACATGCACAACAACGCGATCTCGGTGAACAGCATGCACCGGATCCGCGCGGCGCAGGACCTGGCGCTGTACAACCTCACGCTCACCGAGGAGATCGAGGGCTTCGACGGCACGGCCCACCTGTCCACGTGGAACGAAGACCCGGCGTGGCAGGGCGTGCGGGAGACCGCCGAGCAGCTGACCGGGATCTGGGACTGGGCCGAAGCGATCTTCGCCGCGAACGTCGTCTTCGAGCCCCTCGTGGGCGAGTTGTTCCGCAGCAACCTGGTCCAGCAGGCCGCACCCGCGAACGGCGACTTCGTCACCCCGACGCTGATCGGCGCCGAGGAGTTCGACTTCTCCGAACGCGACCTCCGCTACACGAAACCGCTGTTCCACCTGCTGATCAACGACAAGGAGTTCGCCGGCCACAACAAGGCGCTGCTGCAGAAGTGGCTCGAGGACTGGGTGCCGCGGTGCATCGCCGCCGCCCGCACGCTGCAGCCGCTGTGGTCGCAGCCCGACGCCAAGCCGATCCGGTTCGAGGACGGTCTCGACCGCGTGAAGAGCCGGTTCGCCGGAATCCTGTCCGAACTGGGCCTCAAGGCACCCGAGGAGCTGGGCCAGTGACTGTCTTCAAGACCGCGGAAAGCCCGTTCAAGGCCGACAACACCGCGTCCAACATGTGCGGGTTCACCCTGATGAACAACCAGGTCGGCGCGATCGTCGCCGAGGTGATGGGCACGAAGGACAACGTCACCATCACGCCTTTGCCCTCGATGATCCGGGTCGACGCCGTCGGCCGGATGGAGGTCGTCTACGCCGAGGTCGACGAGGCCGCCGGCGAAGAGGAGGGCTGGTTCAACGCCGCCGAGTTCGAGGAGAGCATGTCCACCCACTACGGGCGGATGATCCACGAAGACGACCGCACGATCATGTTCGCCAACCCCGAGGACGCGGCGGAGTACCTCGACTTCGACCTCAAGCCCATCAAGTAGCTGAAGGCACTCGATCCCGCTCAGGAGGATCAACCATGTACGAAAAAGACGGCGAAAAATACTTCGTGGTGGACGCCCACACCCACTTCTGGGACGCGAGCCCGGAGAACTGGGTGGAGGGCCAGGAGGAATACGCCAAGGGCTGGATCGAGTGCTTCCACGCCTACCAGGGGCTCGGCCCGAAGGAGACGCACTGGCCGCTCGACCGGTTCCAGAAGTACTCCGAGGAACTGATGATGCACGACCTGTTCGAGGTGGGGCACGTCGACAGGGCCATCTTCCAGCCGACCAACCTGCGGCAGTGGTACAAGACGGGCTTCAACACCACCGAGAACGACGGCGCGCTGGCCGAAAAGCACCCCGACAAGTTCCTCGTCAACACCACCTTCGACCCGCGTGAAGGCGACGAGGGCATGAAGGCGTTCTCCGAACGCGTCAAGCGCTACAACTGCAAGGGCGTCAAACTCTACACGGCCGAGTGGCGGGGTGACTCCCGCGGCTGGAGCCTGAAGGATCCGGAAGCCGCGCGCTACCTGGAGAAGTGCGAGGAACTCGGCGTCAAGAACGTCCACATCCACAAGGGACCGACGATCTGGCCCCTCGACAAGGACGCCTTCGACGTGTCCGATGTGGACTACGCGGCGACGAACTTCCAGGGCCTCAACTTCATCGTCGAGCACGTCGGCCTGCCGCGCATCGAGGACTTCTGCTTCATGGCCACCCAGGAGCGCAACGTCTACGCGGGGCTCGCCGTCGTGGTCGGCGGCCTGATGCACGCCCGGCCGAAGTTCTTCGCCAAGGTCATGGGCGAGCTGATGTTCTGGCTCGGCGAAGACAAGCTGATCTTCGGCGCGGACTACGCCATCTGGGAACCGAAGTGGCAGGTCGAGGGCTTCGTCGACTGGAACATGCCGTCCGACGACGAGCTGTCGGACTTCCCGCCGCTGACCGTCGACCAGAAGAAGAAGATCCTCGGCCTGAACGCTGCCCGGCTGTACGACATCGACGTCCCGGAGGAACTGAAGCTCGCGAATCCGAAGGACGTCGAGCCCGTCGGCGTGCCGAACCCGTGACCGCCGTGGTGACCGGGGCCCGCGCCGCCGTGTGGGCGGCGCTGGGCACCGTCCGGGATCCCGAACTGGACGAACCCCTCACCGATCTCGGGTTCGTGGCCCGCTGCGAGGTGAGCGACGCGGGCCACGCCGTCGTCCGGCTGCGGCTGCCGACGTACTTCTGCGCGCCGAACTTCGCGTTCCTGATGGTCGCGGACGCCTACGACGCCGTCGCCGGGGTGCCGGGCCTGACCGGCCTGGACATCCGGCTCGACGACCACTTCGCGTCCGACGTCATCAACCGCGGGGTGGCCGCGCGGCGGGGGTTCGTGGCGTCGTTCGACGGCGAGGCCGCCGACGAGCTCGACACGCTGCGGTACGACTTCGTCCGCAAGGCCGTGCTGGCCGGCACCGACCGCGTCTGCCGGTCCCTGGGCCGCGATCCGGCGTCGCTGACCCTCGGCGACGTCCCGCGGGGCCCCGATCTGGACCGGCTCCGCGCCCGCCGTCGCGAGCTCGGCCTGCCCGCCGAGGACGGCGACCCGCTGCTGCTCGACCCGGCTACCGGTACGACCCCAGCCGACGCGAAGCGGTATCTCGCTTTTGCGCGGCTGACCCGCACGAGCATGGAGGCCAATTCGGGCGTCTGCCGCGGCATGCTGCGCGCACGGTACTCGCTCGACGCAGAAGAGGAGGGCACGGGATGAAGGCCGTGCGGCTGCACAAGTACCACCAGCACCCGGTGATCGAGGACGTCCCGGAGCCGCGCGCCACCGGCCCCTTCGACGTCGTGGTGAAGATCGGCGGCGCCGGCGTCTGCCGCACCGACCTGCACATCATCGAGGAGCAGTGGGCCGAGAAGTCCGGCGTCGAGCTGCCGTACACGATCGGCCACGAGAACGCCGGCTGGGTGCACGAGGTCGGCCCGGCGGTGACGAACGTCGAGGTCGGCGACACGGTCATCCTGCACCCGACGCCGACGTGCGGGCTGTGCCACGCCTGCCGCGCGGGCGACGACATGCACTGCCCGAACGGGAGTTTCCCGGGCATCAGCAGCGACGGCGGGATGGCGGAGTACCTGCTGACGTCGGCGCGGGCGTGCATCAAGCTCGATCCCTCGACGCAACCGGAAGACGTCGCCGCGCTGGCGGACGCGGGCATCACCGCCTACCACGCGGTGCGCAAGGCCGTCCCGCAGCTGTACCCGGGCACGACGTGCGTGGTCAACGGCGCCGGCGGCCTCGGGCACATCGGCATCCAGTCGCTGCGCGCGCTGACCGCCGCCCGCGTGATCGTGGTCGACCGCAACGCCGACGCCCTCGAACTGGCGTCGACCCTGGGCGCCGACGAGACCGTGCTCGCCGACGGCAAGCAGGTCGAAGCCGTGCTCGACCTGACCGGCGGCAACGGCGCCGAGGTCGTGCTCGACTTCGTCGCCGAGCAGGGCGCCCAGCAGGACGCCTTCGCGATGACCCGGCGCGCCGGGTCGCACTTCGTCATCGGCTACGGCTCGAACATCGAGATCCCGACGATCGACATCATCTCCACCGAACGCAACATCATCGGCAACCTCGTGGGCACCTACAACGACCTGGCCGAGCTGATGGTGCTGGCCCAGGCCGGGAAGGTCACGCTCCACACGAAGAAGTACCCCCTGGACGCGGCGCTGGACGCGCTGGCCGACCTCGACGCCGGGCGCGTGCGCGGCCGCGCGATCCTCACCCCCTAGGAGCAGCCAGATGGCGAAGGAACTGCGGTTCGGCCCGGACGCCCGCGACCTGCTGCTGGCGGGCGTCGACAAGCTGGCCGAGGCGGTCAAGTCCACGCTGGGGCCCAAGGGCCGCAACGTGATCATCGAGAAGATCACCGGCTCGCCGGTGGTCACCAACGACGGCGTCACCATCGCCCGCGAAATCCACCTGAAGAACCAGTTCGAGAACATGGGCGCGCAGCTGGTCAAGGAAGCGGCGATCAAGACCAACGACGTCGTCGGCGACGGCACCACCACGGCCACCGTGCTCGCCCAGGCGATCGTCCGCGAAGGCATGCGGGCCATCTCGGCCGGCGGCAACCCGGTGCTCGTCAAACGCGGGATCGACCACGCCGTCGGGCTTCTGGTGGCGCACCTGGAGAAGCAGGCGCACCCGGTGGTGTCCGAACAGGACTACGCGCGGGTCGCGGCGATCTCGGCCAACGACGACGACGCCGTCGGCGCGGTGATCGCCAAGGCCCTGCACACCGTCGGCGACGGCGGGGTGGTGACGGTCGAGGAGTCGCCGTCGATCGGGATGAGCGTCGAGTTCGTCGAAGGGTTCGAGTTCGACAACGGCTACCTCTCGCCGTACCTGGTCACCGACCCGGGCCGGCTGGAAGCGGTGCTCGACGACCCGTACATCCTCATGTGCGCGGAGAAGATCACCAAGGTGCAGCAGCTGATGCCGTTGCTGGACAAGGTGATGCGGGCGCCGAGGCCACTGGTGGTGATCGGCGAGACGGTCGAGGGCACGGCGCTGTCCATGCTGGTGCACAACCACATGAACGGCACGTTCCAGTCGGTCGCGGTCCGCGCGCCCGGCTTCGGCGACCGGCGGCTGCACAAGCTGGAGGACCTCGCCGCCATCGTCGGCGGCGCGGTGCTGTCGCGGCAGTCCGGGTTCACGATGGAGACGATGACGCTGGAGCACCTCGGCCGCGCCAAGCAGGTCCGGGTCACCGAGAACCGCACGACGATCGTGGGCGGCGCGGGTTCTTCAGCCGCGGTCGATTTCCGGGTCGGGCAGCTGCGGGCGGAGCTGGAGCGCGCGCAGTTCGGCGTCGACGAGGACGTCCTGACCGAACGGATCGGCGCCCTGACCGGCAAGGTCGCGGTGGTGCGGGTCGGCGCGGCGACGCCGGCCGAGCTCAAGGAACTGCAGCACCGGGTGGAGGACGCCCTGTCGGCGACCCGGGCGGCGATGGCCGAGGGCATCGTGGCCGGCGGGGGAGCGGCGCTACTGCACGCCGAGAAGGCCCTGGAAGACCTGGGTCTTTCGGGGGACCAGGCGATCGGCGTCGAGATCGTCCGGCGGGCCCTGGCCGAACCGGCGTTCCTCATCGCGCACAACGCGGGCCACCCGGCGCACGAGATCGTCGCGCGCACCCGCGAACTCGGCGCCGACGAAGGGTTCGACGCCCTGCACGACCGCTACGGCGACATGATCGCCCTCGGCGTCGTGGACCCGCTGCGAGTGTGCCGGTCCGCCGTCCAGAACGGGGCCTCGGTCGCGGGTCTGCTGCTCACGACGAACTCGCTGATCGCCGAGGAGCAGACCCCGTGGGGCGGCAGCCCGGCCCTGATGACCGAGTTCGGGCCCCTGGACGAGGGGCTGCACCAGCCCTCGCCCGACGCGAGCACCCCGCAGTCCCTCGGGATGGGCCCCTCCGTCGGCTGAGCCGGCGGAGTGCGGAGGTCTCCCCGCCGGTGTCCTGAGCCCCGGCGGGGACCTCCGGCTCACCGGGCCAGGCCGTGGCGGGCCAGCTCGTGCCCGGCGAGCTTCTCGATGACGTCCCGGTCCCGTTCCCGCCACCCGGTGGCCACCTCGCCCGCCGAAGTCAGCCGGTGCAGCGGTTGCGTCACCAGGGCGCGCAGGGCCAGCAGGTCCAGGCCTTCGTCGCCGAGGGCCCGCAGCCGGGCGGCCGCCGTGGCCCGGCGCGTGAAGTGCCACCGCAGCGGCAACCACGTCACCAGCAGCGTCAGCACCGGCAGGGCGATGATGATCGCCGCCAGCCACCAGGCCAGGTTTTCGACGGCCTCGATCTGCCAGTGGCCCGCGTCCGTGAGCTTGGTGCCGACGTCCGAACCGCCGTGCAGGGCCTTGGCCAGTGCGTCCCCGACGAGCGGGATCCGGTCGGCGGAGTTCGCGGCGGAGTCGAAGGTGCCGCGCAGGCCGGTGCCGGCGTCGACCAGGCCGTCGCCGGGCGCCCGCAGCTTCATGACCTGGTCGTACACCGAGGTCCCCAGCCACACCGCGAGGACGACGAGCAGCACGGCCAGGAGATCGCTGACGAGCTGGGCGGTGCGGCGGACCGGCCGTTCGGCGTAGAGCTGCATCGGGGGCGCCTTTCGCGGTGGGGGAGCGCGGCCACGGCAACGTACCCGCGGCCCGTCCGGCCGAACCGCGCGGTCGTTCTATGACGGCGGTCATAGTGTGTTCGGCCCCGGAATGTGGTCTCCTGTGACTATGACCACTGTCATAGAGGCCGGGGACCGCGCCGGTGTGGCCGCCCTCGTCGCGGCGTGCTCGCCGGACAGTCTCCGGAGCCGGTTCATGATGGGCGGCCCCGCGGAACCGGCTGACGTCTTCCGGCGCTATCAGCGGTTCCTGCTCGCCGGGCCGCCGGCCGGGGTCGCACTGCTCGCCTGGCGCGGCGGCACTCCGGTGGGGCTGCTCAACTTCGTGTCGGAGACGCCGGGGGAGGCCGAGGTCGGGATCCTGGTCGCCGACGCGTGGCAGCGGCAGGGCATCGGCAGCGCGCTGAGCCGGTGGCTGTGGGCGTCGGGGCGCTGGCCGGGCTGGACCGTGCGCGCCACCGTGCAGGCCGGGAACACCGGCGTCGAGGCCCTGCTGCGGAGCCAGGGTTTCCGGCCGGTGCCGGCGTACGAGCGCGGTGAACGGGACTTCGCGCTGGTCGTGCCGGAGCGGGTTACCATGACGGACGTCATGAAGGAGGCAGCCGATGACGAGGACGCCGCGCGAGCGGATGGTGCTCAGCGCCGCGCAGCTGGTGCGGATCCACGGTGTCGGGGCGACCGGCATGCGGGACGTGGTCGCCCACGCCGAAGCGCCCCGGGGATCCCTGCAGCACTACTTCCCGGGCGGTAAGGACCAGCTGATCGCCGAAGCTGTCACCTGGGCCGGCGACTACGCCGCCCGCCGCGTCGCACGCATGGCCGCGAAGCTGGCGGATCCGACGCCCGGCCAGCTGTTCGCGGCGATGGCGGCACAGTGGCGTGACGAGTTCACGACGTCCGGCTTCGACGCCGGCTGCCCGTTGGTCGCGACGGTCGCCGACACGGCCGCGACGAGCGACAGCCTGCGCGAAGCGGTCGGCAAGGCGTTCGACGGCTGGCAGCGCCCGGTCGCGGCCACCCTCGAGGAGTTCGGGGTGCCGCCGGCCCGCAGCACGTCGCTGGCCGTGCTGATGCTCAGCGCGCTGGAGGGCGCGATCGTCCTGGCGCGGGCGCACCGGGACGTCGCTCCGCTCGACACGGTGGTCGCGGAACTGCGGCCGCTGCTCGACGGCGCCGTGGGCAAACGCCGCCGCCGGGCCTAAAGCTCGCGGAAGAACTCCCGGATGTCGCGGACGAGCACGTCCGGCGCCTGCAGGGACGCGAAGTGCCCGCCGGTGTCGTACTCGGACCAGCGCGTGACGGTGTTGGACAGTGCGGCCAGCCCGCGGAGGGCGTGGTCACCCCGGAAGTTCGCGACGGCGGTCGGCACGCCGGAGGGTGCCGGTCGCTCACCCCAGCCGTCCCGGGCTGCTTCCCGGTAGAGCCGCGCGGCCGAGCCGGCGGTGCCGGTGAGCCAGAAGATCGTGACGTTCGTCAGGATCGCGTCCCGGTCCACGGGGGTCTGGTCCGTGGTGGTGGGATCCCAGCCGACGAACCATTCGAGGTTCCACGCGAGCTGGCCGGCGGGGGAGTCGTTGAGCGCGTAGGCGAGGGTCTGCGGACGGGTGGCCATCTGCGTGGCGTAGCCGGAGTGGGCGTACCACCAGGCCCGGTTCTCCTCCGCTCGCTTGCGGTCCTCTTCGGACAGTCTTTCGGTGTCACCGGGTGCGGTCGGGACGCCGGCGTTCGCCACGGCGTTCACGTGCACCCCGATGACCGCTTCCGGCGCGATGCGGCCGAGTTCGGGGGAGACGATGCTGCCGAAGTCGCCGCCTTGGGCGCCGTAGCGTTCGTAACCGAGCCGTCGCATCAGCTCGGCCCAGGCCCGGGCGGTCCGCCGCGTGTTCCAGCCGGGTTCGGTGGTGGGGCCGGAGAAGGCGAACCCGGGCACGGACGGCGCGACGACGTGGAAGGCGTCGGCCGGGTCGCCGCCGTGGGCGCGCGGGTCGGTGAGGGGGCCGAGGACGTGCCGGAAGTCGGCGACCGTGCTGGGCCAGCCGTGCGTGATGATCAGGGGGGTGGCGCCGGGTTCGGGGGAGCGGACGTGGAGGAAGTGGATCCGCTGGCCGTCTATCGTGGTGGTGAACTGGGGGAGCGCGTTGAGGCGGGCCTCCTCGGCGCGCCAGTCGAAGTCGTTCTGCCAGTGGGCGACCAGGTCGGCCAGGTAGGTCTGGTTGACGCCGTAGGTCCAGCCCACGTGGGGGAGTTCGCCGGGCCAGCGGGTGTGGGCGAGGCGGTGGCGGAGGTCGTCGAGGTCTTCTCGGGGGACCTCGATGCGGAAGGGTTCCATGGGGGCCAGGCTGGCCCGGATATAGGACTGATCTCGTCCTGGATGCCCGGTCTCCGGATCTCCACCCGTCCGAGTGACAACCCCTTTGCCCCGCCAGTCCCGGAGATCGTGGTCTTTCGGGCATCGGGGTGGCGGTCCCGGCGCCGCCTGCTCAGGCACTGATACTGTTCGTGGAGAACTTGCTTGAAGGCTTGACGAAAAGGATCCGGCGAGGGGAAATGGCGGAGCGGTTCGAGTTCGTCCTCGAGGTCTTCGAAGCCCTCGTTGTCGGCCGGGCGACCGGGGGCGATGTGCAGCGTTACCCCCTGCGGGCCGGTCACCTGCCCAGTGATCCCGTGCGGTTCGTGCGGGTGGCCCGGCAGGTCTACGACGCCCTTGAAGAACGGCGGCTTTCCGTCTCCGGTGAACTCCACCCCGGGGTCCGGACCGCCTTCGAGCTGCTCGCCGAGCCCCGCGTGTCGGTGGCCGTCAGCGGGATCGACGGGCTCGGGGCCGACGTGGCCGTCCTCGTCGTCACCGACGGGGCGCAGGCGCTCGGGATCACCCAGGCTCCCGACACCGATGACCTGCTGTTCTCGCTCTTCGCCGACGAGGACCTCGTCGAGGTGGTCACCGGGGTGCTCCCGCCGGCTCCGGCCGCCACCACCGGGCGGCACGTCGTGCACCGGGCCGCCGGGCGGGAGGTGTCGGCGATGACCGCCAAGCGGATCGCCGAGGCCGAATTCGACGAGGAAGAGACCGACGCCTTCGGGATGATCGAGGTCAAGGCCGTCGTCCGGCCCGGACGGCGGCCCCCGGCGCCCAAACCCGCCGATGTCGCCGTGCTGGAACGGGTGCTGGCCGAACCCCGGCTCGGGGGCGGGCACATCGCCGTCACCGCGCAGGGACGGCGGGGGGAGCGGCTGGCCGGTGAGCCGCTGAGCTGGCTCGACACCGCCGACGGCCGCTACCTCGTGCACACCCGGACCGGCGAAGCCGGGGAGCTGACCGCCGAATACGTGCCGGCCGGGCGGGCCGATCTCGCGCGGGCCATCCGCGACGCGATCGCGGCCGTCTACTGATCGGGGAGGACCAGATGACGACGGAAGAGACCGCGGCGACGGTCCAGGCTGTCCAGGCCACCATGCAGCTGCAGGCCGCCACGACCCCCGAGACGAAGGCCGTGGCCGCGCTCCGGGTCGGGCTCGCAGGGGCCCAGCTGAAGCGGCTCGCCCAGAGCGGTGGCTTCGCCATCGACGACACCACCGGCAACCAGCTGATCGAGGCGCTCGAAGGCGTGCTCGAGTCGCTCGAGGCGCGGTGGGCCGCGCTGCAGCGGCTGCACGACGCCCCGGCCATGAGCCGGACCGCCACCGGGCAGTGGGTCTCCGCGCACATGGTGAGCACCGCCGCCGACGAGAACGGGCTGGTCACCCAGCTGCAGGCCGCGCGGCAGGAGTTCCCGACCTACATCGAAGCCATCAAGCTGGCGAAGAAGAACTACAAGTCCCGGGAAGAGACGACGCAGCAGACGTTGACCTCGCTCCCGACCGCCGACCAGAGCTGAGGGAGACCGTGGCACCCACCGCCGAGTCCGTCTCGGACCCGTCGTCGCCGGACTACGACCCGCGCAGTCCGCTCTACGACGTGACCGCCGATTCGTCGTCGAAGTACTACGTCGGGCCGCTGACCACGGACCAGTCGCCGTCGGGCGACCAGATCCGCGAGATGGCCACCAGGCAGATCGACGACGAGATCCGGCGCGGCTGGCTCGGGCCGGTCGTCGACCCGGTGCTGCGCGACAAGAAGATCCAGGAGCTCTACCAGCAGCACCTCGACGACGCCAAGCACGGCCTCGACGAGGGGCTCACCATGCGCGAGACCGGCGGGGCGCCGCGCACGCTGTGGAACAACGCCAGCCACGAGCAGATGAACGAAGCCATCACGCTGGACGCCAACCCGGCGACCGTCGCGGAAACTTCGGAGGAATGGGTGCGCGTCGGCAACGACCTCGGCACCCACCAGAAAACCCTCGCCGACGCGATCAACGCCAGCACCAGCAACTGGCAGGGCGGCGCCGGCGACGCCGTCCGCGAGCACCTCGCCGGGGTCGGCAAGTGGCTGGGCGCGACCGCGCAGGGCGCCACCCTCGCCGGCCGGCAGCAGGAGATCCACTCCCAGGCGCTCAACGAGACCCAGCGGCAGATGGCCGCCAACCCGCCGGTGCAGTTCGACCTGCAGTCGACCAACCAGCGCCTGATGTCGATGACCGACCCGGTGCAGTACGCGGCCGCCGCGGGCGAGGCCATGCAGACCTACCGGGCGCAGCAGGCCGCGCGGGAGCACGCCGCGCAGATCATGACGCAGTACGACGAGACCATCGGCGCCGCGGTCGCCACGCCGCGGTTCCCGGCCCCGCCGAAGCTGCCGACGGCCACCGCGACCAGGCAGAGCGTGGCCGCGGGCGGCGGCGCCGGGGCGGGCACCGACGCGCAGCCGCTGTTGGCGCGGACCGCGATGGACCGCGTGACCCCGCAGACCCCGGCCGACGTGAACGCGGCGGCCCTGGACGGCACCGGTGCGGGCGCCGGCGGTGCGGGCGCCGGCGGCGCGGGCGGGGCCGGTATCCCCGGCGGCGGCGCGGGCAGCGGGGCCGGCTTCTCCGGCAGCGGCATCCCGGGCGACGGCAGCGGTTCCGGCATCCCGGGTTCCGGTGGTTCCGGCAGCGGGTTCCCGGGCAGCGGCATCCCCGGCAGCGGCTTCTCCGGCGCCGGCATCCCCGGCGGCGGCAGTGGCGGCGCGGGCGGCGGTGGCGGTGCGGGCTTCACCCCGCCGAACTTCGACGCCCCCGGCGGCCCCTCCGGCGGCAACTTCAGCGGCGCCGGGATCCCCGGCTCGTCACTGCCGCACTTCGACGACTCGACGACGTCGTCCGGTTTCACCCCGTCCGGCATCCCGGGCGGCGGGGGCACCGGCGGCGGCAGCGGGTTCACGCCGCCGACGATCCCGAACATCCCGGACGTCTCCGGCGGCGGTGGCACCGTCCGCGGCGGCGGCCCGATCCCCGGGTTCACCCCGCCCGGCATCGACCCGATCACCGGCCTGCCCACCGGCACCGGCCCCGGGGGCATCCCCGGTGGCGGCACCGGGACCGGCAAGATGCCGACCATCGGGCGCCTCGGCGGGATCAACGGCGAAAGCATCGCGAGCCGGCTCGGTGGCATCGGCGGCGGTGGTGGCGCCGGGGGCGGGTCCCTCGGCGGGATCGGCGGCGGCGGTGGCGGTGCGGCCGGTGGCGGTGCGGCCGGTGGGGGCGTGCGCGGCACCGGCGCGGGCAGCCTGAGCGGCGGTGCCGCCTCCGGCGCGGCCGCGGAAGCCGAAGCGGCGGCGGCGCGCAACGCGATGTCGGGCCGTGGCGCACCCGGTGCGGCCGGGTCCCCGGGCATGGGCGGCATGGGTGCCGGTGCCCGCGGCGGCAAGAAGGACGACGACAAGGAACACAAGTCGGCCGACTACCTCGAGAGCGACGACCCGAACTTCTTCGCCGGAGAGCAGGTCGTGGCACCGCCGGTGATCGGCGACTGGAAGAACCAGGATTGGAAGTGAGCACATGACGGCCGCCGGCTTCGAGGTCGAACCGGACGACTTGGTCGCGCACGCGAGCCACGTCGAGAGCCTGGTCGAACGGCTCACCACGGCCTCGCAGGCGGCCGACACGGCGATGTCCGACCACGCCTACGGGCTGCTTTGCGCGTTCCTGCCGCCGATCATCCGGCCGACGAACGAGAAGGCGAAGGAGTCGCTGACGGCGTCGGCCGAAGGCGTGCGCGGGCTGGCCGACAACGTCAGGACCGCCGCACAGTCCTACCGGGAGGGCGAGGAAGGCAACGCGCAGCCGTTCGAACGTCAGCTCGCGGCGTCGTCGCCCCGCGCGGTGGAAGCGAGGACGAACGCATGACCGGCCCGAACGGCCTGGGGGACCTGATCCGGGACCCCGACGAGGCGATCCGCCGGATGGACGACTGGGCGGCCGGGTTCGCGGCGAAGGCGCAGCGGTACCAGGCGGCGCAGGAGCAGACCGAGCGGCTGCGGCTGACCGCGACCAGCTCCGACGGCGCGGTCAGCGTCACCGTCGGCGCGGACGGCACCGTCACGGACCTGACGTTCTCGAACAAGGTCAAGTCGTTCCCGCTCGAAGAGCTGTCGCGGCAGATCCTGACGACGATGCGGCGGGCGCAGGCCGGTATCGCCGACAAAGTCGCCGGGGTGATGGCCGAGCAGCTCGGCGACGAGGACCGCGAGACGCGGGGAGCGCTGCTGGACAACCTGCGCGGCCGCTTCCCGAACCCGGACGAACCGGACGAGCAGCCGCCCGTGCCGCCGGCTCCGGTGCCGCCGTCCCCGGCGGGTGGCGCGGCGGCCCCGCCCGCCCCCGGTACCCCCCAGGCGCCGCCGCGGCGGCGCACCGACTCCGACGATGAGGACAACAATCCGTGGTGAACCCGTTGGTCGCCGAGACCAAGGATTCCACGAAGGCGTATTCGGGTGTTTCGCTGCTGGAGTCGGCGAACGACCTGAAGTCGGCCATCGAAAGCGGCGACTGGGCGTCGGTGGCCCTCGGCGCGGTCGGGACGGCCCTGGACGCGCTGTCGATGGCGATGGATCCGTTCGGCGCGATCCTGGCGGCCGGCGTGGGGTGGCTGATCGAGCACGTCGGCCCGCTGAAGGAGGCCCTCAACGGCCTGACCGGCAACGCCGACGAAATCGCCGCGCAGTCGGAGACGTGGAAGAACGTCGCGACCGAGCTGGGCAGTGTCGGCGAGGATCTGACCGGGATGGTCAAGTCCGACACCGTCTCCTGGACCGGGAACGCGGCGGACACCTACCGGCAGCGGGCGCAGGACACGGTGACGCTGCTGGAGACCGCGCAGAAGGGCTGCGAAGGCGCTTCCAGCGGGGTCAAGACCGCCGGCGAGGTCGTCGCGGCGGTGCGGGCGCTGGTCCGCGACATCATCGCGGAGCTGGTCGGGCACCTGATCAGCTGGGCCCTGCAGGTCGTGTTCACCCTGGGCATCGGGATGACGTGGGTCGTCCCGCAGGTGATCAACGCGGTGGCGAAGACCGCGTCGAAGATCGCCGATCTGGTGAAGCGGCTGGTGACGGCGTTGAAGGCGCTGATCCCGCTGCTCAAGCGGGCCGGTGACCTGTTCGCGGACGCGGCGAAGGCGTTGAAGAACATCAAGCCGGGCAAGGCCGCGCCGCCGCCGAAGCACGCCGACATCAAGAGCGGCCCGAAGGACATCGGCGGCCCGAAGGGCAAGGGCGGCCCGGACGCGCCCCCGCCGAAGACCGACCCGCCACCGAAGGGCGGCGGCGACGGCAACACGACTCCGTCGGGCGCGCACGGCGACGGCAACACCACGCCCTCCGGGGCCAAGGGCGGCCCGGACACGCCGCCGAAGACGGACCCGCCGCCCGTCTCGAAGGGACCGGACGAGACCCCGAAGGCCCCGGACCCGACGCCGCCCCCGGCGTCGAAGGGCCCGGGCGGCGGCACCACGCCGTCCGGGGCGGGCAAGGGACCCCAGGCCCCGCCGAAGATCAAGGACAGCAACCCGAAGCCGGACGAGCACACGACCCCCGCCACGGACCGGTCGCTGTGCGGCGACCCGATCGACGTCGCCACCGGAGCCGTGCTGCTCGAGCAGACGGACGTCGAGCTGCCCGGTGCGCTGCCGCTGGAGTTCGGCCGGACGCACCTGTCGAGCTACCGCGCGGGCCGCAGCTTCGGTCCCACTTGGACGTCCACAGTGGACGAACGGATCGAGGTGGAGCCGGACGGCCTGCACCTCGCCCTGTCCGACGGGACGATCCTGCGTTACCCGGTGCCCCGCGGCATCGAGCCCGTGCTGCCCGAGCACGGCCCGTACCTGGCGCTGCGCCGGGTGCGCCACGGCTTCGTCGTCGGTGCCCCGCAGCACGACCGGATGCGCTACTTCGCCGCCAAGCCCGGGGAGACCACCCTGCCGCTGCGCGCGCTCGTCGACGGCGCGGGCAACCGGGTCGTCGTCCGGCACCGCGACGGCGTGCCCGTGGGGATCGAGCACTCCGGCGGGTACCGCCTCGAACTCGACTCCTCCGACGGGCTGATCACCGCCGTGCGCGTGGCGGGGGAGCCCGTCCCGCTGGCCGAATACCGCTACGACGAGCGCCGGCGGCTGGTCGAGGTCACCGACGCGGCCGGGACCCCGCAACGGTTCACCTACGACGCCGACGGCCGGATCGTCCGCTGGGAGGACGTCAACGGCCGCTGGTACGGCTACCAGTACGACTCCGAAGGCCGGTGCGTGCAGGCCCGCGGCGCCGAGGGCTACCTCGACGCCACGCTGTCCTACGAGCCCGGGCTGACCACGGTCACCGACTCGCTCGGCGCCGTCACCCGCTACCGCCTCGACGAGCGGCTGCGGGTGATCGGCCGCACCGACCCGCTCGGCGGCACCACCAGCACCGAACTGGACCGCTTCGGCCGGGAGATCGCGCGCACCGACGAGCTCGGGCACGTCACCCGCTGGGAGCGGGACGCGGCGGGCAACGTGACCACCGTGGTCCGCGCCGACGGCACCCGGATGGTCACCGAGTACGACGAGGGTGGCCGCCCCGTCTCGGTCACCGGGCCCGACGGCGCCGTCTGGCGCTACGAGCACGACGAGCGCGGCCGCCTGGTCCGCGACATCGACCCGACCGGGGCCGCGACGAGCTACACCTACGACGAGGCCACCGGCACGATGGCCACGGTGACCGACGCCCTCGGCGGCGTCACCCGGTTCGAGGCGAACGCGGCCGGGCTGCCGGTCGCGATCACCGCGCCGGACGGTGCGGTGACCCGCTACACCTACGACTCGCTCGGCCGGCTCGCGAGCGTCACCGATCCCACCGGCGCGACGACCCGCACGGTCCACAACGCGGCCGGCGACCTGGTCGAGCAGGTGGACCCGGACGGCGCCGTGCACCGCTTCGGGTCGACGGCGGTGGGGCACACCGACGAGCGGACCGACCCGCGCGGCGGCGTCAGCCGGATCGCCTACGCCCAGTTCGACCTGCCGGTCAGCGAGCAGCGCCCGGACGGCGGCGTCCTGCGTTACGGCTACGACACCGAGCTGCGGCTGACGTCGGTGACCAACGAGGCCGGGCTGGTCTGGCGCTACGAGTACGACCCGGCGGGCCGGCTCGTCCGCGAGGTCGACTACAACGGCCGGTCCCTGCACTACGCCTACGACGCCGCGGGGCGGCTGGTCCTGCGCGGCAACGGCGCGGGGCAGACGATCGCGCTGGAGCGGGACGCCCTCGGGCGGGTGGTCCGGCGCCGCAGCGGCGACGAGGTCGCCGAATTCGCCTACGACGCGGCCGACCGCGTCGTCCTGGCCCGCAACGCGCACAGCGAGCTCCGGTTCGCCTACGACGCGCTGGGGCGGGTGGTCAGCGAGTCGGTGAACGGCCGGGCCGTGCTGTCGGCCTACGACGCGCTCGGCCGCCGGACCCACCGGCGCACCCCGACCGGTGCGGAAGCGGTGTTCGCCTACGACGCGCGCGGCCGCGCCACGTCCCTGGCCACCGGCGGCCGCACGCTGCAGTTCGGCTACGACGCCGCCGGTCACGAGACCGCGCGCCGGCTGGTCACCCGGTACGGCGTGGCCGCCGAGCTGCACCAGGCGTGGACCCCGGCCGGCCAGCTCGCGGTCCAGACCGTGCGGCGCGGCGAGGCCACCGTGCAGCGCCGCGAATACGGCTACCTGCCCGACGGGTACCTGGCCACGGTCACCGACCTGATTTCCGGGCCCCGCACGCTCGAGGTCGGTCCCTCCGGCCGGGTGCTGGCCGTCCGCGGCGCCCGCTGGCAGGAGAGCTACGGCTACGACCCGGCGGGCGCGATCACCGCGGCCGACTGGCCGGGCGCGCCGGAGGCGAGCGGCCCGCGCAGTTACCAGGGCACGCTGCTGACCGCGGCCGGCGCGACCCGCTACACCCACGACGCCGAAGGCCGCGTCGTGGCGCGGGAGCGGGGTGGCCGGCGCTGGGAGTACCGCTGGAGCGCGGAAAACCGGCTCACCGCCGTCCGCACGCCCGAAGGGGTGATCTGGCAGTACCGCTACGACGCCGTGGGCCGCCGGATCGCCAAGCAGCGGCTGGACGCGGCCGGTTCCGTCGCCGAGCAGGTCGAGTTCTCCTGGGACGGCACCCTGCTCGCCGAACAGGTCCACGGCGTGCCCGGCGGGCCGCTCGTGGCCACCGTCTGGGACTGGGCGCCGGACGCCGAGCGCCCGCTCGCGCAGACCGAACGCGTGCTCGGCGACGGCACCGACCGGTTCCACGCCGTGCTGACCGACCTCGTCGGCTCGCCGGCGGAACTGCTGGACGAAACCGGCGCGCTGGCCGGGCACCAGCACACGGCCCTGTGGGGCGCGCTGGTCAACGCGGGCGGCCACGCGGGCACGCCGCTGCGGTTCCCCGGCCAGTACCACGACGCGGAAACCGGGCTGCACTACAACCTGCACCGCTACTACGACCCGGAAACCGGGCGGTTCGTCTCGCACGACCCGCTCGGGCTGGCCCCGGACCCGGACTCGCTGGCCTACGTCGGCAACCCGACGGCGTCGATCGACCCGCTCGGCCTGGGCAAGGTGACCCCGTGCGCCGCGTCGGGCTCGGGCGGCGGTGGCGGCGGAGGCAAGAAGCCGGACCGCTTCCACCCGTACAGCAAGCCGAACTCGGCTCCGAACAAGGGCAAGCGCCGGGCGCACAAGTACCCCGAAGGCAGCTACGGCGACAAGGACTTCGAGCGCAAGCGGCTCGAGGACAAGTTCGGCTCCAAGATCGACGGCAACAAGACCCACCAGTCCGAGCACACCGCGGGCTTCGACGTGCTGAACGACAACGGCGCCCCCGGCAAGGTGCCCCGCAAGGAGGGCCGGGACCTCGAGAACAACGCGTGGGCGTACTACGAGGAACACGGTGCCCACCGCAACCACCCCGGCACCGGCACCAGCCACGCCACGCACGATTCGGGCTGGAACGCGCCGACCTACCGGCGTGACCAGCGGGCCGCGATCGAGAACAACGACCCCAACACCGCGGTCCAGCTCAACCAGCTCGGGTACGCGCACCAGCCGGGCTTCCAGGGCAACCACGCCGATCCGGTGATCCGGAACCGGATGGACATGGCCGACGACTCGTACCACCGGATGGTGAACGACGTCCACGCCGGCGGCGAAGGGATGCGGTACAACCCGCGGCCCGGTGCGGCGGTGCCGGACGGGGGCGCGACGGTGCCGGGCACCAACCACGTCACGACCCGCCCGCTGAGCGACGCCGACGCCTTCGAACTGCACGAAGCCCGCAACGCGGCCCGCACCGGCAACTGGCCCGGCGACGACGCCTGGCAGCGGTACTACCCGGACCCCACACCGGAAGACTGGGCGCGGCTGGAACGGGGCGACTTCGACCCGCCGCAGCTGCCGCCGATCAAGCCGGGCAGCCCGATGAACCTCGACTGAGGCGCCCCGGCGCCCGCGTCACGACCCCTGAGCAGTCCTTTCGGGGTCTCGACAGCGGGCGCCCGGGCGGCGACACTGGGCCGATGACCGGCCTGATCACCGGAAGCCGTGTCCGGCTGCGGCCTGCCGCCGCCCCGGACGCCGCCCGGTTCGAGGAGATCCTGTCGCACCCCGAAGTCGCCCGCTGGTGGGCCGACGCCGAGGAGCCGGTGGCCGCCCAGGTGTCCTATCTGCTGGACCCCGACGAAGGCACCACGACCTACGCCATCGAGTACGACGACGACGTAATCGGCATCGAACTGGCTTTCGAGGAGGCCGACCCGCAGTACCGCCACGCCGGGATCGACATCGCCGTGCACCCGGACTTCCAGGGGCGCGGGCTCGGCTCGGACGCCATCCGCACGCTGGCCGAGCACCTGTTCACGGTGCGGGGCCACCACCGGGTGGTGATCGACCCGGCGGCCGGCAACGAAGCGGCGATCCGGCTCTACTCCTCGCTCGGCTTCCGGCCGGTCGGCACGATGCGCTCCTACGAACGCGGCCCGGACGGCAGCTGGCACGACGGGCTGCTGATGGACCTGCTCGTGGACGACCTGGTCCCGGCAGCCGCACTGACGGGTTCGTGAGCGGCCGCGCGGTCGCGGCCCGGCCCTTGCGGCGGGTCGCCGTGGCGAGCGCGGTGGGGACCACCATCGAGTGGTACGACTACTTCATCTACAGCACGGCGACGGCGCTGGTGTTCGGCAAGCTGTTCTTCACGACGCTGTCGCCCGCCTCCGGCACCCTCGCCGCCTTCGCGACGCTCGGGGTCGGGTTCCTGGCCCGCCCGGTCGGCGGGATCCTCTGGGGGCACTTCGGCGACCGCGTCGGCCGCAAGGCGATGCTGGTGCTGTCGCTGCTGCTGATGGGCGTGGCGACCGTCGGCGTCGGGCTGCTGCCGACGTACTCCGCGATCGGGGTCTGGGCGCCGATCCTGCTGCTGGTCCTGCGGTTGCTGCAGGGCCTGAGCGCGGGCGGCGAATGGGGTGGTGCCGCGCTGATGGCGGTCGAGCACGCGCCCGAGGGCCGTCGCGGGCGGTACGGCGCGTTCTCGCAGATCGGCGTCCCGGCCGGGCTGATCCTGGCGCAGCTGATGTTCTTCGTCCTCGGCCGCGCGCTCACCGACGCGCAGTTCGCCTCGTGGGGGTGGCGGGTGCCGTTCCTGGCGAGCATCGTGCTCGTCGGCGTCGGCCTGGTGATCCGGCTGCGGGTCGAGGAAAGCCCGGTGTTCTCGCAGCTGCGGGCGGCCGAAGAACGCAGCAGCCGCCCGATGGCCGAGGTGCTGCGCGAGCGGCCCCGGGCGCTGCTGGTGGCGTCCGGCAGCTTCGTCGCCAACACCGCGATCGGCTACATCTTCCTGGCCTACCTGCTGTCCTACGGCACTTCGGTGCTGAAGATCAACCGCACCACGCTCCTGGTCGTGGTGATCGTGGGCAGCGTGACGTGGCTGGTGAGCATCCTCGTCACGGCGGCGTGGTCGGACCGGGTGGGGCGGAAACCGGTGTACCTGGCCGGATCGGTGCTGCTGGTGGTCTGGCCGATCCCGTTCTTCCTGCTGGTCGACACGAAGGCCACGGTGTGGCTGATCGTGGCGGTGGTCGTGCTCAACATCGGCCTCGGCGCCACCTACGGGCCGCAGTCGGCGTTGTTCGCGGAGCTGTTCGAGCCGCGCTACCGCTACAGCGGGGCGTCGTTCTCCTACGCCGTGGGCGCGGTGCTCGGCGGCGGTTTCGCGCCGCTGATCGCGACGGCGCTGCAGACCGCCACCGGCACCTCGCTTTCGGTGTCGCTCTACCTGGTGGCGGTGGCGGTGCTGAGCCTGGTCGCGGTGCTGTTCATCCCGCGGGATCAGAGCCGGTCGAGCCGGACGGCGGCGGCCATCCGCTCGTAACCGGCGTCGCCCGGGTGGAGGTGGTCGCCGGAGTCGTAGGCCGGCCGCATCCGGAGCGGGTCGGCCGGGTCGCGGACCGCCGCGTCGAAGTCGACGACGCCGTCGAAGACCCCGCCGGTGCGGATGAAGGTGTTCACCGCCTGGCGGGTCGCTTCGAGGGTGTCGTCGTAGACGCGCCAGCCCTTGAACGGCGTCAGCGTGCCGCCGAGGACCCGGATGCCGCGCGCGTGGGCCTGCGCCACCAGCTGGCGGTACGCGGAGGTGATCGCGTCCGGGTCGGTCTGGTGCGGGGTCTGCTGGATGTCGTTGATGCCCTCCAGCACGATCAGCGTCCGCACCCCGCCGACGCCGAGGACGTCCCGGTCGAAACGGGAAAGCGCGTTCTGGCCGGCCCCGGAGCCGGGCACGTCGAGCAGCAGCCGGTTGGCGCTGATGCCCGCGTTGAGCACGCCGAAGCGGCCGTGCAGCCGGTCGGCCAGGTAGTCCGGCCAGCGGTGGTTGGCCCCGGCGGCCGAGCCGACGCCATCGGTGATCGAGTCGCCGAGCGTCACGATCGACGCTTCCGCGCCGCCCTGGACGTCGACGCCGGAGACGTAGTGCCACACGGACGTCTGCTCGGTGTAGGGCGCCCCGGACTCGCTGGCGGCGAAGTCGCCGTTGCGGGTGAAGTACGACGTCTGCGCCGCGGCCGGGTGGTAGGTCACCGGCCCGGACTTCTCCGGCACGTAGGTCGTCACGAGCAGGTTCGTGTCGGCCGGGATCCGGAGGTTGACCGGGTCGCTCAGCGCTTCGGCGCCGGCGGGCACGACGACGCTCGGGGCGCCGCCGAAGGTCAGGGACCGCAGGGTCCCCGGGACGGCGTCCGGGCCGGTGCCCTGGACCGCGACGGTGACGTGCCCGAAGGTCAGGGGAGCGGCGCCGAAGGCGTTCGAAAGGTGGACGCGGGCGCGGCCACCGCCGGCGCTGGTGTGCACCACGTTGCGGATCGAGTAGCCGGGGTAGCCGTCCGGGGTGTTCGGCACGGCGGCCGCGGGGGCCGCGGCCCACGTGCCGGTCCAGCCGCCCACCGCGTGCTGGGCGAGGTCCGGGACAGCGCTTTCCGGGTTCGCGCTCCCGGACGTCGTGAGGAGACCGATGCCCGCCAGGACGGCCGCGCTCACGGCCACGAAACGTCGCATGTCCCCACCGTCGCGTGCGGCGCCCGGAGACGGCGACCGCTGATCAGGTGAGGGTGCCGGACAGGATCCGCGACAGCTGGGGCGGGCCCGTCCGGGATTCTGGGGATGCCGGACGGGCCCGCGCGAGGTGGCCGTTGCCGCGACGGCCGCTCGCCGGGGTACCCGGTCCCGATCGGGCGGAGGCTGGCCCGGATCGTTGCGTCGTGGCGACCCCGGAGGGCGTGTGCGAGACGCCCTCACCCAGAGCACGGCCCCCGGCCCGCCCCGGTTCAGCCCGGCCCCACCTTTCTCACCCCGTTCTCGCACAAAGCCCTCGTGAGTGGGAAACAGTGTTCTAACACTGTTTCCCACTCACGAGGGCTTTGGCCGGGGATCAGGCTGCGGCGGCGGGTGTGCCCTGGGCCAGGGCGCGGTGACCCGCCTCGGTGAGTTCGGCGGGGGCCCACTGGCCGGGCGCGACGAGCCGGGTGGCTCTCACCAGGCCGGCGTGGGCGAGTTCGTGGGCGGTGGACTGGTCACAGCAGGACAGCCCGTCCACGCGGAGGTCGGGTTCGCAGCTGCAGCGGAGCTCGGCGCGCCCGTCGGCGATCGCCTTGAGCATGGCGATCGCGCGGCGGCTCAGCGCGTTCGGGTCGGTGGACATCGGTCGGGCCTTTCGTGCGGCTGGGTTCTGACGGCGAGTGCTGCAGCTCGTTACCCAGTGATACGCGGCGAACACGAGCCTGGTTCACCACGATCGGGCCACTTGGCCCCTTGACACGGCAGGAGTCAGCAAGCAGGCTCATTCATCGGATGAATCAGCTCCGCCAGCGGCAGATAGGTCTCCTGGGGACGAATCCTGCCGTCATTCCGCCGTAGTCATCCGATCCCTGGAGGCTCAGTGCCGACCTTCCCCCGCCGTCAAGCCCTCGGTATCGCCCTCGGTGGTGCCGTCGCCCTCACCGCCACCGGCCTGACCCCCGCCGGTGCCGCCGTGCCCGTGGACGCGGAAACCGACCGCGCCGACACCCCGATCGTCCCGCCCCCGCCACCCGTGCCCGTCGCCCTCGACCCCTGGTTCTCCTGCGACGGCATCGACAGCGCGTCCGCCCCCGGCGGCGACTTCGACGGCTCCGGCTACACCTTCCCGGCCGAGCACGTCCCCGCCGGGCAGACCGTCACCGCGGGCGGTGTCCCGTTCCGGCTCGGCTCCGCGGCCGCCGGGGCCAAGAACAACATCGCCGCCACCGGCCAGCGCATCGACCTGCCGAAGGGCCGCTACTTCGTCGCGTACTTCCTGGTCGCCGCCAGCTACGGCGCGGCGGGCGGCGCGGCGACCGTGCACTACGCCGACGGCAGCACGAGCACCGGATCGCTGTCCGGCCCGGACTGGTACACCGGCAGCGGCGCGCTCGTCTCGCCGTTCCGCTACGCACCCGGCGGTGTCGTCGACAACAACCCGGTTTCGCTGGCCACCGGCCAGGTCTGGGTCGACCCGGCGCGCGAGGCCGTCGCGCTGACCCTGCCGACGACGGCGAACCCGGCGCCGAACGTCGCCAGCCTGCACGTCTTCGCCCTCACCCTGCAGCCGGTGGCCGTGGGCCGCTCGGCGCTGGTCCTGGACGGCCGCTCGACGGCGAACCTGCTGACCGACGGCGGGCCGCAGGCCGCCGAAGCGACCATCGTCAACGCCGGAACCACGTGGCTCGGCGCGGGCGACCGGGTCAGCGTCACCGTCGACGTCCCGGGCGGCCGGACGACGGTTCCCGCGCAGATCCGCGCCCTGGCGCCGGGGGAGCAGGCCACGGTCCGGCTCGGGCTCGCCCCGAACGCGTCGGTGCCGCCCGGGACCACGACGAACGGCCAGATCCGCGTGACCGCCGGCCGCGGCACGCTCGCGACGCAGCAGGTGCCGATCACCCTGGGCGTCCCCGACTTCCGGCCCACCGACGCGTCCCTCTCGACCCATCGCGCGCCCTACTGGTTCACCGACAGCAAATTCGGCATCTTCATCCACTGGGGTGTCTACGCCGTGCCCGCGTGGGCGCCGGTGGGGCAGCAGTACGCGGAGTGGTACTGGCAGAACCAGCAGGACCCGAACGGGCCCACTTACGCCTACCACCGGCAGAAGTACGGCGAGAACTTCACCTACGACGACTTCATCCCGCAGTTCACCGCGGCGAAGTTCGACCCGCGCGCCTGGCTGAAGCTGATCGCGGACGCGGGCGCGGAGTACTACGTCCTGACGTCCAAGCACCACGACGGTTTCGCGTTGTGGGACACGAAAGTCAGCGACCGCAACGCCGTGAAGCTCGGGCCGAAGCGGAACATCGTCGCGGAGCTGTTCGCCGCCTCGCGCAGGTACACCCCGCAGCTGCGCAACGGCCTGTACTTCTCGCTGCCGGAGTGGTTCAACCCGGACAACCCGTGGATGGGGCACGCGCCGCGCAACCCCTACACCGGCGCGCCGCTGCCCTACACCGGCTACACCGCGGGCAAGGACTTCGTCCGCGACTACCAGGCCCCGCAGGTGCTCGAGCTGATCTCGGAGTTCGACCCGGACGTCCTCTGGTTCGACATCGGCGGCGTCAACGACAGCCGGACGGTGCTCACCGAGTACTTCAACCGCGCAAAGAACCGCAAGCGCCCCAAGGACGTCACCTACAACGACCGCGGCGGCATTCCCGACCACGACTTCACGACCCCGGAGTACACGACCTACCCGAACACCGTGGTGGCGAAATGGGAGGCGAGCCGCGGCCTCGACCCGTTCTCCTACGGCTACAACCGCGCGACTCCCGACGAGAAGTACATGACGGCGGCGGAGGTCGTCCGCACACTGGTCGACATCGTCTCGAAGAACGGCAACTTCCTGCTCGACATCGGCCCGGACTTCGACGGCACGATCCCGGACGTCATGCAGCGGCACCTGCGCGACGCGGGCGCGTGGCTGAAGGTCAACGGCGAGGCCATCTACGACACGACGTACTGGTCGCGGATGGCTCAGCTCGGCGACCTGCGGTTCACGGTCAAGCAGAACGAGGCGTTCTACGTGCATTCGCTGACGGCGCCGGGCAGCAGGCTGGCGGTCGACGCCCCGGTGCCGATCCGCCGCGGTGACCGGGTGACGCTGCTGGGCCACCGCGCAAGCCTGCACTGGACCGTCGAAAACGGCGCGCTGGTGATCGACGTCCCGGCCGCGGCCCGCGAGGCCGGGCGCTACACGTGGGTGTTCAAGATCGCCTGGAGCTGACCGGCCGTTCCGCCAGCGAGGCCAGTTCCGGCGGGACCGGCCCGCGGTGGACGACCCCGAGCGACCGGGTGGCCCGCGTCATCGCCACGTAGAGGTCGTTGGCGCCGTGCGGGCCGGCCGCGAGGACGGCGGCGGGGTCGGCGATCACCACCGAGTCGAACTCCAGTCCCTTGGCTTCGGCCGGGGTCAGCAGGACGACTTCGTCCGCCGGGTCCGGCGGCCGCCGCAGCGCGAGGGCGGCCGCCAGCTCGCCGGCCGCGGGCGCGATGATCGCCAGCTTCCCCCCGGTGTGCTCGCCGGCGAGCTCGGCGAGCACACCGGGGACGTCGTCGGCGGCCTGCCGCCACGGCGGCTCTCCGCTCGACCGCACCGACGTCGGCGGCCGCAGCGCCGGGTGGTGGGTGGCCAGCACCTTCGCCGCCGCGTCCATGATTTCCCGCGGGGTGCGGTAGCCGACGGTCAGCTCCGCGACCCGGTGCGGCCGCGGCGCCCGGTCCCACGACGTGGCCCCCGCCGGGCTCCCGGTCTGGGCCAGGTCCCCGACGACGGTCATCGACCGGGACGGGCAGCGGCGCAGCAGCATCCGCCAGTCCATTTCGGACAGTTCCTGGGCCTCGTCGGCCACCACGTGCCCGAACACCGGCACGCTCGCCCCGACCAGCGCGGCGGCCTCGTCGAGCAGCGGGACGTCCGCGGCGCTCCACGGCCCCGCGACCACGTCCGCCGGGGTCAGCGGCGGCCACAGGCCGTCGAGCACGTCCCGGACGCCGGTGTCGGCGAGCAGAGCCGTCCGCAGCGCTTCCCGGTCCACGTCGTCCAGCAGCGTGCGCGGGCCGTCGTCGTCCTCCGGGCCGAGCACCACGCCTGCTGCGGCCAGCGCCCGCAGTTCCGCCTCGCCGAGGCGGCCGTCCGCACTGCCCCCGTCGAGGGCCTCGCCGGTCTCGGTGAACACCACCGCCTCCATCCGGGCGGCCAGCTCCCCGGTCAGCGTCGCGACGACCTCCCGGTGGAACACGTGGCGCGCCTGGTTGTGCGGCAGCCCGGTCTCCCTGGCCGTCCGCACCGCCCGGCGGAGCGCCGCCGGGTCCAGCCGCAGCACCTGCTGCTCGAACTCCACGTCCACGGCGTGCCCGGGAACGGCCACCGCGGCGCGGACCCGTTCGGCCAGCCGGGCCGCCATGTCCGCCCGGCCCTTGCGCGCGGCTTCCGCGGGGGAGTCCACCCGGGTGACCACGACGCCGGGGACGAGGTCGGGCAGCGTCGCCGTCACCACCCGGTGCTCGCCGAGGCCGGGCAGCACCTGGCCGATGTAGTCCAGGAACACCCGGCTGGGACCGAGGACGAGCACCCCGCGGTCGCGGAGGTGTTCGTGGGTGTAGAGCAGGTACGCGACCCGGTGCAGGGCGACGGCGGTCTTGCCGGTGCCCGGCCCGCCCTGCACGACCAGGACGCCCCGGGCGTCGTCGCGGACGATCCGGTCCTGCTCGGCCTGCAGCGTCGTGACGATGTCCCGCATGCGCCCGGTGCGCCCGGCCGTCACCGCGGCGAGCAGCGCGGCCTCGCCGACCAGCCCCTCGGCCGGCGCGTCGGGATCGAGCAGCTCGTCGTCGAGGGCGACGACGGTCCGGCCCCGGGTGGTGATCCGCCGCCGTCGGACGACTTCGCCGGGCTCGGCGGCGGTCGCGGTGTAGAAGGGCCGGGCGGCGGGCGCGCGCCAGTCCACCAGCAGGGGTTCGTCGTCGCCGGTGAACAGCCCGAGCCGTCCGATGTGGAGGCGCCGGCCGCCGGTCAGGTCCAGCCGGCCGAAGCACAGCCCGTCCTCGGCCGCCGCCAGCCGCGTCACCTCGGCCTGCCACACATCCGGCGCGTGGCCGCGGGCGAGCGCGGCGGCAGCCTCCTCCCGGAGCGCGTCGAGGCGGGCGTAGAGGACGTTCAGGTGATCCTGCTCGGCGGTGAGTTCCTGCATGCCCGAGAGCGTGCCCGCGATTCCGCGGAAAGTGCAGTCTTGTTCTTCTTGACAGCCTCAGCCGTGCCTCAGAAGCCGGCGTTCTTGCCGATGTACAGCTCCGCGAACGCCGTCGCGGCCGCGGGCGAAGCCAGCAGGCGGCGCATCCGGGCCTCCGCGATGCGCGCGGCGAACGGGTTCTCGCCCGCGGCCGCGGTGTGGTGGAAGACGTCCGACAGCCACAGCGAAAACTCCTGGTACTGCCACACCAGCGGCAGGCACGCGGCGGAGTAGCCGGCCAGCGGCGCCGGATCGCCCGCGTAGTACGCCTGAAGTGCCTCGGTGAGCAGGAACGCGTCGTGCAGCGCCAGGTTCATGCCCTTCGCCGCGATCGGCGCGACCAGGTGCGCCGACTCGCCCGCGAGGTGCAGGCGGCCGTGGGACATCGGCTCCACGACGTAGTTGTGCATGTCGAGGACGCGCTTCTCGAACAGCTTGCCCTCGATGATGTCGCCGCCGGGCACGGTGAGCCGCGCGTGCAGTTCCTGCCACACGCGCTCGTCGGGCCAGTCCGCTTCGGTCTCGCCGGGTGCGGTCTGCAGGTAGAACCGCGTCACCGTGGGCGTGCGGGCCATGTGCGCGGCGAATCCGCGCGGGTGGATGCCGAACAGCACGCCGTCGGCCGACGGCGGTGCTTCCGCGAGCAGCGCCAGCCAGCCGATTCCGTAGTCGTGGTGGGCTTTCACGGTCGATTCCGCCGGCAGGTACCCCTGGCAGACGCCGCGGGCGCCGTCGCAGCCGGCGACGAAGTCGCACTCGAGCCGGTGCTCGCCTCCGCCCGCCCGGAACGTGACGGCGGGGGAGCCCGACGTCAGGCCGTGCAGCTCGACGCCGGAGACCCCGAAGACCGCCTCGCCGCCGGCGCCGGTGTACTGCGCGACCAGGTCGGTGACCAGAAGCTGTTGCGGGTACACGAAATGCCGCTGCCCGGTGACGTCGCCGTAGCGGAAGACGTGCCGCTGCCCGGCGAACCGGAACTCGAACTGCTCGTGCTGCGGTGCCCGCGCGACGAGCCGCTCGCCGAGCCCGCGGCGTTCGAGCCCGCGGACCGCCCACTCCTCGATGAACCCGGCGCGCGGCCGCTGTTCGATGAACGCCCGGCTCTCCTGTTCCAGCAGCACGCACGGGATTCCCGCGCGCTGCAGGAGGTTCGCCACCGTCAGTCCGGCCGGGCCCGCCCCCACCACGGCCACCGCCGTGCGCGTCGCCACCATGCGCCGAGGGTAGCGCGGACCGCTCAGTAGTAGTGCCGAAGCTGCGGCCACGCCACGGACCAGGGCCGCGTCAGCGTGCAGAGGGAAAGCACAACGCCCTCCTCGTCGTTGTCGACGCCGTCGGCGTTGTGGTGCTTGGCGACCGCGCGGCAGCCGGTGATCAGGCGGGCCGCGGGCGAGCCGGGCCGGAGCCGCCCGACGAGCAGCACCGGGCCGACCAGCCGGTCCGGCGGCGGCCCCCAGTCCGCGTACGACATGTGGGGCGAATACGCCTGCGGCAGGCCGCGTTCGGGTCCGTAGTGCTCCAGCGCCCCGGCCTCGCCGTAGTTGCCGGCGAGGATCACCGCGGTGTCGCGTTCGGTGGCCGGGATGCGGGCCCAGGCGCCCGCGACCGTGCCGGCGAAGTCCGGCCAGCCGACCTGCTCGCCCGGTTCCTTGTTCAGCGCCAGCAGCGGGCCGTTCAGCGCGGGCGCCGGCACCACCGGGAGTCCGATGAGGACGGACACGGCCACGCACACCGCGGTGGCCACGCCGGTGAGCGCCCGCCGGACCGTCCCGCCCCGGCCCAGCCACCGCAGGACCGGTTCGGCGCCGAGCGCGACCAGCGGCAGCAGCAACGGCACCGAGTAGTACGGCTTGCCGCCCACGACCAGGAGCTCGGCGCAGACCACCGGGTAGGCGACCGCCAGGGCGCGGGCCCAGTGCAGACCGGGGTCGCGCCACGGCCGCACGAGCCCCGCCACCCACACCGGCACCAGCACCGGCGAGAGCAGGATCAGCTGCATCGGCACGAACAACAGCCGGTTTTCGCCGCCGTCATCCTCGCTGATCCCGCCGGCCACGGTGAGCATCGGCCAGCCGTGCGCCGCCTGCCAGAGCACCACCGGGGCCGCGCACACGACGGCGATCCCGATCCCGGCCGCGAGCCACCACGTCCGCAGCACCCGGCGCGGCCCGGCGACGGCCACGCCGATGCCGAGCCCGGACAGCAGGAGCAGCACCAGCCACTTGTTCGCCAGGCCGAGCCCGGCGGCCGCGCCGACGGCGAGCCACCACCGGCCGTCGCCGGTGCGCAGCAGCCGCAGGCCGAAGAGCGCGATCACCGACCACAGCAGCACGTCCGCGGAGTTGGTGGCGAGCATGTGCGACACCACCAGCACGTACGAGGACAACGCCGTCGCGATGGCGGTGAACAGCTGGACACCGCGGCCGCCGCCGAACTCGCGCGCGATGAGCGCGACGACCACGACGGTCGCCATGCCCAGCAGGGTCGCCACCACCCGCAGGCCCGCCGGGGTTTCGCCGAACAGCGCCGTCGACGCCCGGGCGAGCCACGGGGTGATGGGCGGGTTGTCGACGTATCCCCAGTCCGGCCGGCGGCCCGCGGCGACGAAGTACAGCTCGTCGCGGTGGAAGCCGTAACGCCCCGACAACGCCGTCAGCACGACGGCTTGGACGGCGACGACGATTCCCACTGGCAGCGCGGCAAACCGCGGCAGGTCCCGGCCGGCCCCCATGGCAGTCTCCCCTCGGCGTGCCCGGATCGTACGCCGGTGATCAACGCCGGGGGAGCGTTCCGACGAATTCACCACCGGCGTCGGCGACCAGTTCGGCGAGCGTCTGCGCGCGGCGCAGCGGCGTGAACTCGACGTCACCGCGTGGCGACACGGTGAAGCCGTGCACCGCCGGGCGCGGCAGCGTGTTGTAGGCGTAGTGCGCGCCGAAGTAATACGCGCCGGTGTCGTGGGCGACGACGAGATCGCCGGGTTCCAGCAGCGGCAGCGGCCGTTCCCGGGCGAGGAGGTCGCCGGCGAAACACAGCGGTCCCGCGATGTCCTGCGGCACTTCGGGGCCGGTCTTCGGGATCCCGGCGGCGTCGAACGCGCCGATGCGCAGCGGCCAGTGCTCCGGCTGGAGCACCGTGCGCGCCGCCACCTGGGCGCCCGCGTGCGTCACCGCGATGTGCCGGCCGCCGGCGACCTTGGTGTACTCCACCGCGCTGACGAGGAAGCCGCTCTTCGCCAGCAGGGACCGGCCGAACTCGGTGACGAACGCGTAGCGGCCGTCACCGAGGGATGGGACCCGGGCCAGCAGCGTCGCGACGTAGTCCGCGTAAGCCGTGCGCGGCTCGTCGGAGGTGAAGTCCACCGGCAGCCCGCCGCCGAGGTCGAGGCTGGTGACCTGCCGGTAGCCGGCTCCGGCGTTGATTTCCCCGGCGAGTTCGTGCACCGCGGCGATCCCTTCGGCCATCAGCTCCGGCGGGCAGCCCTGCGAGCCGACGTGGACGTGCAGCCGCGTCAGCCACGGCCGGCGCGCGAACGCCTCCCGCAGCCGCGCGCGGTTTCCCTTGTCCCGCAAGGGGATCCCGAACTTCGACGCCGCGGTGGCGGTGCTGGTGTCACCGATCCGGCCCGCGCCGACCTGCGGGTTGATCCGCAGGCCCAGCACGGACCGCGGCGGTGTCGCGCCCACCAGCGCGTCGAGGCGGGCCAGCTCCTGGAAGTTGTCGGCGTTGACCGCCGTGCCCTCGGCGAGGGCGTGGGCGAGTTCGGCGGTGGTCTTGGCCGGGGAGTCGAGCACCAGCCGCGGACCCCGGAGACCGGCGGCCTCCGCCACCGCGGTCTCGCCCGGGCTGGCCACTTCGGCGTCGACCCCCAGGTCGCCGAGGAAGCGCAGCAGGGGCGCGAGGCCGCACGCCTTGGCGGCGACGGTGTGCTGGACGCGGCCGAGGGGCGCGAACGCCGTCGTGAGGTCCTCGACGGCTTCCCGGACGCCGGCGAGGTCGACGAACCCGGCCATCGGGGTGGCGAGCCCCCGGTCCGCCGCGGCGGCGACGGCGAGCAGCTTCCGGTCGGTGCGGGTGCGGGGTGCGCTGGTCGTGGTCACCGGTCCAGGACAGCAGCGGGCCGGACGGCCGGTCCAAGACTTCGTCCCGATGAAGTCATAGGCGCGTCCTATGATCGCTGCGTGGACCTGCGCCGTTGGCACTACTTCGCCGTGCTCGCCGAGGAGATGCACTTCACGAAGGCGGCCGCCCGGCTGTTCGTCTCGCAGCCGTCGCTGAGCCAGCAGATCCGCGCCTTCGAGGCGGAACTCGGCGTCGCCCTGCTCGACCGCACGGGCCCGCGCTTCGCGTTGACCGAGGCCGGCCGCGTCGCGGCCGAGCAGGCGCGCGAGCTGCTCGGCCACCTGGAGCGGGCCCGCGGCGCCGTCACCGCGGCCGGCCGGGGCGACGCCGGCCGGCTGCGGATCGCCTACACGCGGTCGGCGCCGGGCCCACTGGCGGGAGACCTGGTCGCGGCCTACCGCGAGCGGTATCCGGGCGTCGAGCTCGCCCTGGAGACGGGCTGGACGAGCCTGAACCTGGCCCGGCTGGCGGCGGGCGAGATCGACGCCGGGTTCGTGCGGCCCCCGGTGACCGCCCCGGGCCTCGAGGTCGCGGTGGTCGGGTCCGAGGAGGTCCTGCTCGCGCTGCCGTCGGCGCACGCCCTCGCCCGCCGTCGCGGCCGGGTGCGGCGGGCCTGGATCGCCGCCGAGCCGGTCGTGTTCTGGCCGCGCGAAAACGGCCCCGGCCAGTACGACGCGATCAGCGGCCAGGTCTGGCCGGGCGGGCTGCCGCCGATCGTCCGCGAGGAACCCGAGGACGAGCAGCTGATGCGGGCGGTGGCCGAGGGCGCGGGCATCGCGGCGGTCCCGGAACACCGGGCGCGGGCGCTGCGGCGCCGCGGGGTGGTGCTGCGCCGGCTGGAGGACCCCGCCCCGCGGATCGACCTGGGCCTGGCCTGGCGGGCCGGCCCGGTGTCCCCGGTGGTGCGGGCGTTCGTGGACCTGGCCGTCAGCCCGCGCCGAGGGCCGAGCGCACCGCCGTGACGACGTCGGGGTGACCGAGCGGCAGCGGCGGCGGGACGCGATCCTCCGGACCCTCGGTGCTCGACGCGATCACCCGCACGTCCGTGCCCGCCTCACGCAGCTTCGCGACGACGTCGTCGTGCTCGGCCAGCCAGGCGTCGTTGGCCGCCGCGGCGTCGCCGGAGGGCAGGAACGCGTCCGACGCCGGATCGACCAGCAGCAGGTGCCGGGCCGCGCCCGGGTGCCGCTCGACGAGCTGCAGCGCCTCCGCCGCGAACGGGCCGCTCGCCACCACGGCGATCTCCGGATCGCCGGGACCGGCGTCACCGAGGACGTCGTCGGCTTCGGAGAGGGCGCCACCGGCGGGCACCCGGCACCAGAAGACGGCTCGCTTTTCGGTCAGCGGCCGCCAGGTCGCGGGCAGTTCGTCGTGCTTCGCGGCGCCGGCCGGGTCGAGCACGATCACCTTGGGGCCCGACGCGTCGCCCGCGGTCACCACGGACGGGCCTTCGGAGCGGGCCGGATCGGATTCGGCGGACATGCGTTCTCCTCACGGGAAAGGGGATTCAGCGGCGGGGGAGTTCCGGGGCGTCGGTGTCGAGCGGGACCGCGCCGGAGCGGACCAGCCCCAGCTGGACGGTCTGGCGGCCGGTCAGCGCCTCGAGGACCCAGTCGGCGGCCGTGCGGACCCGGTTGCCGGGCATCGCCATGAGGTGATAGCCGCGCGTCACGGCCTTCGCCGGCCGCCCGGACAGCGGCACGTGCAGCGGGTTCGCCGCGGCGGCGCCGGCCCCGAGGTCGACGACGAAACCGAGGTCGTGGTGCCGGTAGGTGCCGGGACGGCCGTGGCCGAGGGACGCCGCCACGTTGCGCCCGGCGAGCTTGCCCTGCCGCTCGGCGTGCTGCGCGGTCATCGCGGTGTACTGGCCGGGGCGGGTGAGGTCGGGCACCGCGGCCGCGTCGCCGCAGGCGAAGACGTCGTCGCGGCCCGGCACGTTCAGCTGCTCGGTGACCACCAGCCTGCCCTTCGCGGTCTCGAGCCCGAGCCCGGCCACCAGCGGGTCCGGGCGCACGCCCACGCACCACACGAGGGTCCGGGACGGCACGGCCTCGCCGTTGGTCAGGGTGACGCCCTTGGCGTCGGCGTGGTCCACCGAAGTCTTCATGAGCACCTCGACCCCGCGCGAGCGCAGCACCTCGCCGGCGGTACGCGCGAGCCGTTCGTCGAGCTCGGGCAGCAGTCGCTCGGCGACGTCGAGCAGCAGCCAGCGGATCTTCTGCCCGGCCAGCTCGGGGTGCCGTTTGGCCAGCGCCGCGGTGAACGCGGGACCCTGTGCGGCCACCTCGGTGCCGGTGTAGCCGGCGCCGACCACCACGAACGTGCAGCGGGCGGCGCACTCGGCCGGGTCGTCGGCCGCGGCGGCCAGTTCGATCTGCCGCGTGATGTGGTCACGCAGGTACAGCGCCTCCGGCACGCCGCGGAACCCGTGCGCGTGCTCGGGGACGCCGGGGATCGGCAACAGCTTGTTGACGCTGCCCGCGGCCAGGACCAGCCGGTCGTACCCGATCCGGTGCTCTCGGTCTTCCGGGTCGGTGTAGCTGACGCTGCGGGCGGCGAAGTCCACGCCGGTGGCCGACCCGAGCACCAGGCGGACGCCGGGGAGCGTCTCGGGGATCGAAACCGTGACCCGCCGCGGGTCGAGGATCCCGGCGGCCACCTCCGGCAGCAACGGCAGGTAGAGGAAATAATCCGTCGGGTTCAGCACGACGATTTCGACGTCTTCCCCCACCTCTTTCCGCAGGCTCTTCGCCGCGTGGTAACCGGCGAAACCACCGCCCACGATCACGACACGCATGGATCCCCTTCCCGGGCCGGACATTCGTCCCGAACGGATTACCCGAGGCCGGAGCGGGGAAACCCGCGGGGTTGACCTCACAGCACAGGGGCGTACGGTCATGGGTGTTGGCTGTTGTTCAGACACGTGCTCCGGTCAGCGCCCCCGCACTCTGAGAAAGGGAGCGCCATGGACGACTGTTTCCGCACGATCTACGAACCTTCCGGCCTGACCGTCACCACGACCGAACGCCCCGGTGGGATCCGCGTCCTCACCCTGGTGGGCGACATCGACGCCGCCACCGTCCGCATCCTCGACGAAGCCCTCGCCCCCGGCGGGCGGCTGGTCGTCGACCTGACGCGGGTGGCCTTCCTCAGCTGCGCCGGTGTCCGGTCGCTGCTGGAGGCGAACGCCCGCACCGAACTCGCCGTCGTGCTCGGCGGCCACGCGGTCACCCGGTCGCTGGAGGCCACCGGGGCCGACGTGCTGCTGACGATCCACCCCGGCGTCGGCGCCGCGCTCGTCGGCATGGGCCCCGGGCTCGGCGGGAAGGCCTGATCACCCGCCTCCCCGCCGTCCACTGTGGTCAGTCGTCGCCGGGCCAGTCGCCGGTCGCCTTGCGGTAACCGACGGCACCGGCGCGTTCGGTGGCGGCCTTGACCGCACCGAAGATCGCCCCCTGCACCGCCGCCGCGATGACCACCTGCCGCCAGGTGTAGTCGCGGTCGGTGGCGTCGGGGGCGTCTTCTTCGCCGGCCACCCGGCTCCAGACCTGCTTGAACACCTGGCCGGCGAGGATGCCGCCGAGGGCACCCACCACCCAGCTCAACGGCTTGTAGAGCGCTTTGTTCACGAATTCCTCCGGCGCAGGATCAGGCGGATCAGGATCAGCAGGCCCAGCACGCCGGCGAAGACCGGCACCGGGTTCGCGCGCACGGCGTCGGCGCCCTGGCGGAACTTGACCGCGGTCGGTTCGTTCGTCACCCCGGCGACCTTCGCGGTCGCCTGGTCGAGCTTTTCGTCGACGTTCTCCTTGACCCGGGCCTTGACGTCGAGCTTGTGCCCGAGCGCCTCCAGGGTCTCGGTGAGCTCCTCCCGGGTGGTGTCCCGGTCGAGCCGCGCCTCCTCGGCGTTCTTGGGGAAGTCCCCGCTCATGTCCGCACTCCCTGCTTCACCGTGTCGACGTCTTCGCGGACGCCGGTGATCGCTTCCTCCGGCAGCGGCGGCACTCCCTGCGACACTTCCTTCTTGCCGACCAGCGCCGCGATCCCGGCGATCACGAACAGCGCGACCGCGACGAGCACCGCCGCCAGCCAGCCCGGCACCACCAGCGCCAGCGCCAGCACGGCCGCCGCGACCAGCGTGCCGGCCCCGAGGAACGCGAACAGGCCCGCCGCGCCGAACAACCCGGCGCCCAGGCCCATCTTCTTGCCCTTGCGCTGCAGTTCGAAGGCCGCGAGCCGCATCTCGTCCCGGACCAGCCGCTTGACCTCGTCGGTCAGGTCGGTCACCAGTTCGCCGACCGAGCGCTCGGCCGCCGGCTTCTTGTTCGCTTCTTCGATCACGGAACACCTCCTTGCCTGGCCGCCGGGTACCCGGCCCGGTCCGGGATCAACCGCGCCGGGTTTGGCCGCCGTCGCACCGGGTAGCCGAATTGCGTCGACCCCCGACGAGGAGGAGTGCATGAGCACGATCACCGAAATCGTGGACGTGGAAGTCCCCGTTTCCACCGCCTACAACCAGTGGACGCAGTTCGAGGAATTCCCGCAGTTCATGGAAGGCGTCGAAGAGATCCGCCAGCTCGACGCCACCCACACCCACTGGGTGACGCGGTTCGGTGGCGTGACGCGCGAATTCGACGCGACGATCACCGAACAGCACCCCGACGAGCGGGTCGCGTGGACGTCGGACTCCGGTCCGGACCACGCCGGCGTCATCACCTTCCACCGGCTCGACGACTCGCGCACGCGGGTGACCGCCCAGATGGACATCGACCCGGAGGGCTTCGCCGAGAACGTCGCCGACAAGCTCGGCGTTCTCGACCGGCGGGTGAAGGGCGATCTCAAGCGGTTCAAGGAGTTCATCGAGCAGCGCGGCCGCGAGACCGGCGGCTGGCGCGGCGATGTGGAGCGCCCGGGGCAGTAACCCGTTCCGGGTGAGATCCGGCGGCGGGGCGGGTGGATCCCGCCCCGCCGCGTTTCGCGTCCGGGCGGCCTCGGGTACGCGGCGGGCATGACGACCACCACAGCCGGAGTTCCCGCGCTGGAACTGAACAACGGCGTGTGCATCCCGCAGTTCGGCTTCGGGGTGGCCGGAATCCCGCCCGAGGACACCACCCGCGCCGTGCGGGCGGCGCTGGAGCTGGGCTACCGCCACATCGACACGGCGCAGCTGTACCGCAACGAGGCCGCCGTCGGTGCCGCGATCGCCGAATCCGGCCTGGCCCGCGAAGACGTGTTCGTCACCACGAAACTGGCGAACGACGCGCACGGCCACGACAACGCGATCACCGCGCTGGAAGGCAGTTTGCGCCGCTTCGGGTTCGACTACGTCGACCTCTACCTGATCCACTGGCCGTTGCCGGCCCGGGACAACTACGTCCGGACCTGGCTGGGTTTCGACGACCTCCTGCGGGCGGGCAAGGCCCGTGCCATCGGCGTGGCGAACTTCCAGCCCGCCCACCTCGACCGCCTCGCCGCGGAAACAGCCACCGTCCCGGCGGTGAACCAGATCGAGCTGCACCCGGCGTTGCAGCAGGCCGGGCTGCGCGAATATCACCGGGCGCACGGCATCGCCACGCAGGCGTGGAGCCCGCTGGCCCGGGCCGGCGTCCTCGGCGACAGCGTGCTCGCGGGCCTGGCGGAGAAGCACGGGCGGACCGTCGCGCAGGTGGTGCTGCGCTGGCACGTCCAGCTCGGGAACATCGTGTTCCCCAAGTCGGTCTCGCCCCGGCGGATGCGGGAGAACCTCGGCGTGTTCGGCTTCACCCTCGACGACGCGGACATGGCCGCGATCGGCCGGCTCGACGAAGGCCGCCGCACCGGACCGGACCCGGACACCTTCACCGCGTGACCGCGGCGTTTCCCTGCGCGACCTGCCGGGTATTCCTCCGGCAAGGTCCCCCAGGAAGGAGCGTCCGCATGACCACGAACGCGTATCTGTCGTTCCTCGCGATCGGCATCGCGCTGGTCCTGATCGACGGGCAAGTCATCTACCGCAGCGGCCGCCGGTACCTGGAAAACTCCTACGGCGACCCGGCGGCGGGCGCTTCGATGACGCGCCTGGTCACGGTGCTGTTCCACCTCGCGACGCTGGGTGTGCTGGCCCTGATCTCGACCATCGAGATGGGCGGCAGCGACCTGCCCGGCGTGGTCGGGCGGATCGGCGTGCTGCTGCTGATCCTCGCCCTGGCCCACGCGATCACCCTCGGTGTGCTGGCCCGCATCCGCGGCGAGCAGGAGGTCGAGGCGGTCGTCCAGCGCGGCCCCCGGCCGCGGGTGGAGGCGGAGCAGCAGGGCACCACGGTGACGCCGGTGCCGGGTCAGGACGGCCGCTACCCGGCTGCCAGCCCGTCGCTGGAGAACCGGTCCCCGTACACCGCGCAGTAATCCCGTAACGGACGCCGAGGGCGGCACCTCCCATCGGAGGTGCCGCCCTCGGCATGCGGTCAGGCTTCGGAGGCCGGCAGATCGACCTCGCTGTGGTGCGCTGCGAGCGTCTTCGCCAGATCGGCGAGCTTGACGTTGAGGTCCTGCGACGCGCGGCGCAGCACGTCGAAGGCTTCGTCGGCGGTGATGCCGCGGCGCTGCATCAGGATGCCCTTCGCCTGGCCGATCACGTCGCGGCTGTCGACCGCCCGGCGCAGGTGCGCCGCCTCCAGTTCGGCGGAGACCACGGCCTGGGTGTGGGCGAGGGCGAGCGACGCGTGCGTCGCCAGCAGCAGCGCGGTGTCGATCGCGGGGCCGCCGAACGCGCCCGGCGTGCGCGAGTAGATGTTGAGCGCGCCCGAAAGCCGGGGCGGCCGGGCGTCCGGCAGCAGGGCGGTGGCCAGCACCGAGTGGTAGCCGTGCCGGGCGGCGGCCGGGCCGAACGCCGGCCAGCGCGGGTCACGCCCGAGGTCCTGGGACCAGCCGAGGGCCGGCCCGTCCGGGCGGGCCGATTCGACGCACGGGCCTTCGCGGTGGTCGTACTGCACCTGGTCGAGCTGGTCGGCGACCGGATCGGTGCCGACCGGCGTGTGGTACGTGCCGTCGGCGTCACGCAGGGTGACGCTGACCAGGTCGGCGCCCGGGACGAGCGCCGCGGCGGCCCCCACGACGAGCTTGAGGACCCCGCCGACGGTCGGCGTCGCGTCGAGCAGGGTCCGCGTCAGGTCGGCGATCTGCCGCGCCAGCGGACCCGGCGCCGGTTCGCCGTCCTGCCCGAACCAAGCCCGTTCTCGGGCCCACTCCTCTTCACCGACGCTCATCCGTCTTCGCTGCCTTCCGCCGGGGTGCCGGCTGTCCATTCAACCCGATGCCGGGGGGTTCAGGGCAGCCCGGGCCCGGTCGACGAAGCCGGGGCCCGGCCAGAGCTGGTCGGCCTGGGGCACCCGGTCGGCGAGGTCCGGGTGCGGGAGCGTCGGCGCGGCGTCCCGGGCCTCGAGCACCTCCCGGCCCAGTTCGGCCTGCCGGCCGGGGGAGCAGGTGCGCCCGATCTTCCGCACCGCCGCGGGCCCTTCGTCGCGGACGTGCCGGCGGACGGCGCGGATCAGCCCGCCCAGCAGCCGCTCGAACCGGGTTTCCTGCGGCCCGATGCCCTCCAGCTGTCGCATCAGGCGGTCCGCCTCGGCCAGGTCGCCGCCGCCGTCGAGGTACGGCTCTTCGGCGACGGCGTGCCGGACCACCTCGGCGATCAGGTGGTCGGCGAGGTCCTTGCGGTTTTCCGGGCTGCCCTGGCCGAGTTCGAGCTCGGTGCAGAGCCGGTCGAGCTCGCGGTGGTCGCCGTCGAGGACGGTCGTCAGGTCGGTTGCGGGTGGGCTGCCGTTCATGCACTCTCCTGGTCCGGATCCGGGTTTTCCGCAGGGATACCCGCTGCTGGAGCACCGAATCCCGTGTCGGTGCCGGGGCGGCCGGGTACTCCTCGAGGTGAACCCGGATCCTGAGGAGGACGACCATGGCCGCGCCGTCACCGGTGCCCGAACGCGAACGCAAGTACGAAATCGTCGCGGGCAGTGGCGTCCCGCGCCTGGTCGGCGTCGGGGGCGTCGCCACCCAGGACGACCCGGTGGAGCACGTGCTCGACGCGTCCTACTACGACACCGCGACCTACCGGCTGGCCCGCGGCGGCATCACGCTGAGGCGGCGCGTCGGCGGCCCCGACGCCGGCTGGCACCTCAAGCTGCCGGTCTCGGCGGACGAGCGGCAGGAGATCCAGCTCCCGCTGGGCAGCGACCCCCACAAGGTGCCCGGCCGGCTGCGGCGCCTGGTGCTGGCCTACACGCTGGGGGAGAAGCTGGTGCCGGCCGCGCACCTGCGCACCGACCGGTTCGCCCACCGGCTCGCCGACGCCGGCGGGCACACGATCGCCACCCTGACCGACGACCACGTCACCGGCGAAGCGGGCGGCAAGACCGCGCGCCTCGACGAATGGCGCGAACTGGAACTGGAGCTCGACCCCGGAACCGACCCGGGCAGCCTTCGCGAGTTCGACCGCGCCCTGCGGAAGGCCGGGGTGACGGCGGCGCCGTGGCCGTCGAAACTGCGCCGCCTGCTCGGCGACCGGCTGCCGGCCCCGCCCGGCACCGGCAAGAAGCCGTCGGCGGGCGACGTCGTGCTGGCGTCCCTGCGCGAGCACTACGGCCGGTTGCGCCGGGCGGACGTCGGGGTGCGGCTGGACGTCGACGACTCCGTGCATCAGATGCGCGTCGCGATCCGGAAGCTGCGGAGCACGCTTCGCACCTTCGGGTCCGTCATCGACAAGGAGGCGACGGCGCCGCTCGTGGCCGAGCTCAAGTGGCTCGGCGGGCAGCTTTCGCCGGCGCGGGACACCGAGGTCACCGAGGAGCGGCTGCGCACGCAGCTCGACGGCGTGCCCTCGGAGCTGGTGTTCGGGCCGGTCCGCCAGTTCCTCACGCGGTATTTCGCCCGCGAAGCCGAGGAAGGCCGGACCCGCGCGATGGCGGCGCTGACCGGCAAGCGTTACCTGGAGCTGCTGCGCACGCTGGACGCCGTGCTGGAGGAGCCGCCGCTGACCGCGAAGGCGCGCAAGCCCGCGAAGGCCGGCCTGCGCAAGCCGCTGCGCAAGGTGGCGAAGAAGCTGAGCCGCGCCGAAGCGGCGGCTCGCGGTCTGGCGGGCGACGAACTCGGGACGGCCCTGCACGCCGTCCGCAAGAAGGCGAAGCAGGCCCGCTACGCCGCCGACACCGTGAAGCCGGTGTACGGGAAGAAGCTGGAGAAGTGGCGCAAGAACGTCAAGGCCGTCCAGCAGACCCTGGGTGCGCACCAGGACACCGTGGTCGGCCGGGACGTCCTGCACCACCTCGCCATCGCCGGCCACGGCGAAGGGCAGAACACGTTCGTCTTCGGGCTGCTGCACGCCCAGGACGCCGGCCGGGCGGCGGAGCTGCGGGGGACGTTCGCGCGCGAGTGGCGGCGGCTGCGGAAGGGCGGCCGTCCCGGCTGGCTCGGCTGAGCGGGAAGCGCCCCAATGTGGCGTTGGTTGCGCTCGACGCACCGAACGCCACATTGGGTGCGCTGGACGCACCGAACGCCACATCGGGGCGCTTGCGGCGGGTGGGCTCAGCCTTCGCCGGTGAGCTTCCCGCGCAGCTGCTCCAGCGTCTGCGACAGCAGCCGGGAGACGTGCATCTGGGAAATGCCGACGCGGTCCGCGATCTGGGTCTGGGTCAGCCCGCCGAAGAACCGCATCACCAGGATCGCGCGCTCGCGCTTCGGCAGTTCCTGCAGCAGGGGCTGGAGGGCCTCGTGGTTCTCCACCATGGCCATCTCGTGGTCCGGTTCCCCCATGGTGTCCGCCAGCGACAGCGCCTCGGCGTCGTCGTGGACCGGCTTGTCGACCGACAGCGCCTGGTAGGCGTTGCCCGCGAGGAGGCCTTCGCGCACCTCGTCGACGTCCAGGTTCAGGTGCTCGGCCAGCTCGGTCGGTGTCGGGGCGCGGCCGAGGCGCTGCGAGAGCACCGCCGAGCCCTGGCTCAGCGACAGGTGCAGCTCCTTGAGCCGCCGCGGGACCCGGACGGACCAGCCGGTGTCCCGGAAGTGCCGCCGGACTTCGCCCATGATCGTCGGCACGGCGAAGGACAGGAAATCGTGGCCCCGGGTGGGGTCGAAGCGGTCGACGGCGTTGATCAGGCCGATCCGCGCCACCTGGACCAGGTCCTCCCGGGGCTCGCCGCGGCCGGAGAACCGGGTCGCGATGTGCTCGGCCAGCGGCAGCAGCTCGGTCACGAGCTTGCTCCGCACGACCTCCCGCCGCGGGTCGTCGGGGCCGAGCTCGCCCAGTTCCTCGAACAGCGGTTCGCAGTGGGCGTATTCGTCCGGGCGGTGGAGGAGGGTTTTGCGCTCGCTGCTCACGCGCTCGTTCCCGGGTTCAGCACCAGCTCGATCGTGACGATGCCCGCGCCACCACCCGGCAGGACGTCGCAGTACGCGGTGACCGACCGGCTGAGGGTGGTCAGGACGTGCCAGCCGAACGTGCGGTCGCTCGGCGGCCGCGGGTCGGTCGAGCGCGTGGAGACGATGACGTGCAGCCCGTCCGGCGCGAGCCGGAAGCGGCACTGCAGCTGGGACCCGAGTTCGGCCAGCTGGACGAGCTGCGCGCACGCCTCGTCTACGGCCATCTTGGCGTCGGCGATGGCGTCCAGCCCGAAGTCCGCGCGCGACACCACGCCGTGCGTGAGCATCCGGACCAGGGGGATCTGCTCCGCCATCGCGGGGAGCCGCAGCTCGACGAGTTCGTCGAGCAGCTCGTCGACGGTCGGCTTGCCACCGAACGAGCTGTCGCTTCGAGTTTCTTCCATGCGGGAGGTACTACCCATCTGGGGGAATGCGGACACTTCGTGATCAGGGATTTCGGGTTTGGTCACCGGCCCAGCGCCCGTTCGAGTTCCTTCTTGGTCATCGTCGAGCGGCCGTCGATGTTGCGCTTCTTGGCTTCGTTGTACAGCTGGGCCTTCGTCGGTCCGCCGGGCCCCTTCCGGTTGCCGGACCGCTCGCCGCCGCGCTGCTGCGGCGACTTGTCCTTGAGCGACGTCTTGCTGGCCTGCCGCGACTCGCCCGACTGCGCGCGGTTCTTGTTCACCGTCCGGGCCGCGATCTCCTTGGCCCGTTTCGTGCTCGCGCCGCGGTCCTCGGCCGAGTCCTTGATGTGCTCGTACTGGCGTTCGCGCTTGCCGCTCCACGACTGAGGCATGCCCGCTCCCTTCGTCTCGCGCGGTGAGTACCCGCTCGGCCATCGGGTAAACGTCCGCGCCCGGGCGGTTACCGACCGCAGCGCCCGGGTACGCGAGGGGCCGACGGAGAGGAGGCGCCGATGCGGATCGGCTACACCCTGATGACCGAGCAGGCCGGGCCGAACGACCTGGTCCGGTACGCCGCCGGGGCCGAACAGGCCGGCTTCGACTTCGAGGTGATGAGTGACCACTACTCGCCCTGGCTGGCCGAGCAGGGCCACGCGCCGTACGCCTGGAGCGTGCTGGGCGCGGTGACGCAGGTGACCGAGCGCGCCGAGCTGATGACCTACGTGACCTGCCCGACCATGCGGTACCACCCGGCGGTGGTGGCCCAGAAGGCGGCGACCGTCCAGGCGCTCTCGGGCGGCCGGTTCACCCTGGGCCTCGGCGCGGGGGAAAACCTCAACGAGCACGTGGTCGGCCGCGGCTGGCCCGGGGCGAACGTCCGGCACGACATGCTCGCCGAGGCCGTCCAGATCATCGGCGGCCTGTTCGACGGCGGGTACTTCGACTACGAGGGCAAGCACTTCCGCGTCGACTCGGCGAAGCTGTGGGACCTGCCGGAGACCCGGGTGCCGATCGGGGTTGCGGTGTCCGGCTCGCAGTCGGTCCAGCGGTTCGCCCCGGTGGCCGACCTGATGATCGCCGTCGAGCCGAAGAAGGAGCTGTCCCAGGAGTGGGACGCGACCCGGCTCGGGCCGCCGACCCGCAAGGTCGGGCAGCTTCCGGTGTCCTGGGGCACCGACCGGGAAGCCGCGGTGCGGCGCGCGCACGAGCAGTTCCGCTGGTTCGCCGGCGGCTGGAAGGTCAACGCCGAGCTGCCGGGACCGGCGGGGTTCGCCGGGGCGACGCAGTTCGTCCGCGAGGACGACGTCGCCGGATCCATCCCGTGCGGCCCGGACGTCGAGCCGATCGCCGAGGCGGTGCGGGAGTTCGCCGAGGCGGGCTTCACCGACGTCGCCCTGGTCCAGATCGGGGGCGACCAGCAGGAAGGCTTCCTCGACTTCGCCGAGAAGGAACTGCTTCCGGCGCTGCGCGGCTAGGACCGCACCGCCGGCGGTCACGCCGGCGCGGGGGCGGGCCGGCGTTCGGTCACCGTGAGCTGCCGGTCCGCCCCGGTCACCTGCAGCGCCCGCCGGACGACCGGGTTCGGCCCGGTCACCACGAGCAGCTCGGTCCCGCCCTGAGCCGCCTGGAGCGCGGCGTGCCGGAGCACCGCGACGCCCGCCACGCCCAGGAAGTCCACTTCGGACAGATCGACGGTCAGCCGTCCGGGCGTCGCCCACAGGCGGTCGGAGAGCAGCGTGGCCAGGTCGCCGGCCGTCACGCTGTCGAGGTCGCCGCGCGCGGTCACCAGTACCGCGTGCGGGGCCGGCCACGTCGTGCGCAGCCGCAAGCCCGGGTGCCGGGCTCGGGGGAGGTTCATGGCGGTTCGCCACCGTCCTGGTGCGGCGCGGGGCCCGCGGCGCCGCGCTCCGGGGGAGATCGAGGCGGCTGCTGGTTGAACCGTCCACCGAGCCTAGCTGCGCGTGCACGGCCCGCAACCGTCGTTGCTCCGAACGGGCGCGTGGCACGCCACGGCGGTGACCGCTCGTGCCCGGGCTCGCCGGGATGCAGTAATCTCGCGCTGGACCCGTTAAAGCGCTAGCGGCCCACTAGTGGCGCGCGCCCGGGTCCTCCCTGGTCCACCAGCGCCCTGAGGAAAGAAGAAGGGGCGTCACCAGGATGACGGGCGGCGATGAGCGGCTCACCGCACGGCTGGACGAAGTCACGCTCGCGATGGGGTCGCTGACCGCGATGCTGGACAGCGAACTCGATCTCGGCCAGATGCTGCAGGCGGTGTGCGACCACGCCGTGCAGGTGGTGCCGGGAGCCGACATGGCGAGCATCACCCTGGTGCGCGACGGGGTGCCGGAGACGGTGGCCAGCACCGACCAGCGGGCGGTGAACTTCGACCGCGAGCAGTACCGGATCGGGGACGGGCCGTGCCTGCGCGCGGCCGAGACCGGGCAGCCGGTCCGGGTCGGCGTCGGCGCGGTGGGGGACCTGTGGCCGCAGTTCGTGTCGGCGGCCGAACAGCTCGGCGTGGCCAGCTTCCTCGCCGCGCCGCTGACGGTGGACGAGGACATGTCGGGCGCGGTCAACCTGTTCGGCTTCGGCGAGCACGGGTTCAGCGAGCTGGGCACCAAGATCCTGGAGCTGTACACCGCGACCGTGGTGATCGGCCTGCGCAGCGCCCGGCGGTACTTCGCGGCCCGCGAGCTGGTCGACCAGCTCAACCGGGCGCTGGAGACGCGGGCGGTGATCGACCAGGCCAAGGGCATCCTGATGGCCGCGCACCGGATCACGGCGGAGGAAGCGTTCCAGCGGCTGGTGAAGCGCTCCCAGGACGGCAACCGGAAGCTGCACGAGGTGGCGGCGGAGTTCGTGACGGTGGTGGCGGCGACGACGTCGTGAGCGCTAGCCGGCGGCCACCTCGTCTGGGGGCACCTCCGCGGCGGGCGGCTCCGGCTGGTGCTTGCTGCGCTGGCACGTCGTGCAGACGAGGGTGCGGCCGAGCACGGTGCCGTCGTCGGCGACGACCTTGGCCACGTGCATCGTCGGGAAGCCGCACACCTCGCAGGGCAGTGACCCGTCTTCGCGGCTGATGCGGAGCTGGGTGCCCATCCGGCCTCCTGTGTGACGTGGGTCTCACCACCTTGCCCGCGTCCGGGCCGAGAGCCCGGCAGATTCACTCGTTCGGCCTAGTGTGGGGCGTCTCCGGTGCCTCCTTCGGTGACACCTGTGTCGCGTGAGGTGATCCGGGGTAACCCGCCCGCGAACTGTCCCGGAGATCCGGAGGGGAGCGAACATGCGAGACAAGCGCAACGACCTGCGGCCGGTGGCGGACCTCCTGCTCGACGGCGGGGATTCGCCCGACCAGGTGCGCCTGCGGCGCAAGGCGGCCCGGGCCGTCGCCGCGCGGGCCAAGGACCCCGAGGACTGCGCGCGGCTGCTGGAGATGCTGGGGCTGCACCGCAGCGGCACCCGCGCCAGCGACGTCGCCTGACGCAGGCGGGAGGACGACATGGCCCGACCGGTGTGGAGCGGCGCGCTGAGCCTGGGACTGGTCACCGTGCCGGTGGAGCTGTACCCGGCGGTGGCGGACCACACGATCCACTTCCACCAGTTCGAACGCGGGACGTCGGACCGGATCCGCAACCGCCGCGTCAACGAGCGGACCGGCGAGGAGGTCACCCAGGACGAGATCGTCAAGGGCTACGACCTCGGCGGCGGCGACCACGTGCTCGTCGAACCGGACGAGCTGGACGAGATCGCGCCCGAGCGGTCCCGCCGGATCGACATCGAGCAGTTCGTCGAGCTCGACGAGATCGACCCGTGGTTCTTCGACAAGACGTACTGGCTCAAGCCGGCGAAGGAGGACTTCGCCAAGGCGTACGGCCTGCTGCTGCAGGCGATGGACCGCAGCGAGAAGGCCGGTGTCGCGAAGTTCGTGCTGCGCGGCAAGGAATACCTCGCCGCCGTCCGCGCCGGCGAGGACGTCATGGTGCTCAACACGCTGCACTTCGTCGCCGACCTGCGGAAGCCGAAGGACGTCATGGGCAAGCTGCCGGAGCTGCCGAAGCCGCGGCCGAAGGAGCTCGACATGGCGCTCGCCCTGGTCGACGAGATGACCGCGCCGTGGAAGCCCGAGGACTACCGCGACGAGTACTCGAAACGCGTCGAAGAGCTGATCAAGGCGAAGGAAGCGGGCAAGGAGATCGCCCACGAGGAGGAGCCGGAGCCTTCCGCCGACGTCGTCGACCTGTTCGAGGCGCTGTCGCGCAGTGTCAAGAACCGCAAGAGCGGCGGCAAGGAACCGAAGAAGAAGGCCGCGAAGCAGCCGAAGCAGCCCGAGTTGTCCGAGCTGTCGAAGTCCGATCTGGACAAGCTGGCCCGCGAGCAGGGCGTGAAGGGGCGGTCCAAGATGACGCGCGCCGAGCTCGAAAAGGCGCTGAAGGCGTCGTGAGCGCCCCGGGCTGGCGCGAGCCGACCCTGGCCACGCTCACCGATCGCCGGTTCTCCGACGCGGGCTGGATCTTCGAACGCAAGCTGGACGGCGTCCGCGCGATCTGCGTGCGCGACTCCGGCCGGCCGACGCTCTTCTCGCGTAACCACAAGGTGATGGACAACGCCTACCCGGAACTCGTCGAGGCGCTCGCGGACCAGGGTGGCCCGCGGTTCGTCGCGGACGGCGAGATCGTGGCGTTCGACGGGCCCACCACGAGCTTCGCCGCCCTGCAGCCGCGGATCCACGTCTCCGACCCGGAGCGCGCCCGCGCGACCGGGGTCAAGGTCTACTACTACCTGTTCGACCTGCTGTACTACGACGGCCACGACACGACCGGCCTGCCGCTGCGGCAGCGGAAGGCGTTGCTGCGGGACGCCTTCGACTTCGCCGACCCGCTGCGGCTGTCCGCGCACCGCAACACCGAGGGCGAGAAGTTCTACGCGGAAGCGTGCCGGCGCGGCTGGGAAGGCGTCATCGCCAAGCGGGCGGACGCGCCGTACCACCACGGGCGCTCACCCGACTGGCTGAAGTTCAAGTGCGCGCAGGGCCAGGAGCTCGTCATCGGCGGCTTCACCGACCCGCAGGGCGCCCGCCACGGCTTCGGCGCGCTCCTGCTGGGCTACCACGAGGACGGCGGGCTCAAGTACGCCGGCAAGGTCGGCACCGGCTTCGACGAGAGGCTGCTGACGTCGCTGCACGCGCAGCTGAAGGAGCGGGAGACCGCGCGGTCGCCGTTCGCCGCGCCGGTCAAGGAGCCCGGCGCGCACTGGGTGCGGCCGGAGCTGGTGGCGCAGATCGGCTTTTCGGAGTGGACGCGCGACGGGCGGCTGCGGCACCCGCGGTTCGCCGGGCTGCGCGAGGACAAGAAAGCGGCGGACGTCGTACGGGAGCGCGCGTGAAGATTTCCCACCCGGACAAGGTGTTCTACCCCGAGGACGGCCTGACCAAGGGCGACGTCGCCGAGTACTACCGGGCGGTGGCCGACGTCATGGTGCCCCACCTGCGCGGCCGTCCGCTGACCCTGCGGCGCTACCCCGACGGCATCGGGAAGCAAGGCTGGTTCCAGAAGCACCCGGGGGAGCACTTCCCGGACTCGATCCGGACCGAGCGCGTGCCCCGCCGCGACGGCGGCACGGACGAGTACGTGCTGTGCGAAGACGCCGGAACGCTCGAATACCTGGTGAACCAGGGCACCCTGGAATTCCACGTCTGGTTGTCCACAGTGGACGCACCGGAGCGGCCCGACCGGCTGGTGCTCGACCTCGACCCGCCGGACGGCACCCCGGTCGCCGAGCTGCGCGCGGTCGCCCGGCGCATCCGCGACCACTACGAACGCGCGGGCCTGACGGCGTTCGTCCAGGCCACCGGCGGCCGCGGCTTCCACGTGCTCGCGCCGCTCGACGCGAAATCGGACACCGAAACCGTGCTGGAGCTCGCCCGCGTCCTCGCCGAGCGGGTCGCCGAGGACGACCCGGAACGGCTGACGACGGCCCAGCGCAAGGAGAAGCGCGGCGACCGGATCTTCCTGGACGCCAACCGCAACGGGTACGCCCAGACGTTCGTCGCCCCCTACTCGCTGCGGGCCCGCCCGGGCGCGGCGGCCGCGACGCCGCTGGACTGGCGGGAGCTGGGCGGCGCCGACCCGGACGGGTGGTCCCCGGCGAAGGAGAAGCGCCGGCTGGCGCGCAAGGAAGACCCCTGGCGGGATCTGGACGAGCACGCCGCCTCGGCCGAAGCGGCCCTGAAGGACCTCACTTGAGCAGCTTGCCCGCGGCCTTCAGGTCGGCGACGAAGGCCGCGTAGGCGTCGTCGCGGTCCGGGGCCCGCAGCACGGCCGACGGGTGGACCGTCGCCACCGCCGACGGCACCAGCTCGGCCACGTCCGCCGGCGCTTCCACCGGCTCCCCGCGGTGGGCGGTGAGCCGGAACTTCGGGCCCAGCAACGACTGCGCGGCCGTCGCGCCCAGCAGCAGCACCAGATCGGGGCGCACCGCGCGCAGCTCGGCCAGCAGCCACGGGCGGCAGGCGACCACCTCGGTGCGGCCCGGCTTCTGGTGGATCCGGCGTTTCCCGCGCTCGTCGCGCTTGAACTTGAAGTGCTTGACCGCGTTGGTGACGTACAGCGACTGCCGGTCGATCCCGGCTTCCTCGAAGGCGCGGTCCAGCAGCTTCCCGGCGGGCCCGACGAACGGTTCGCCCGCGAGGTCCTCCTTGTCGCCCGGCTGCTCGCCGACGACGAGGACCTTCGCCCCGGTCGGCCCTTCGCCGAACACGGTCTGCGTGGCGTCCTGGTACAGGGGGCACCCGGTGCAGCCGGACGCCGCCGACCGCAGGCGTGCGAGGTCGGTGGTGTCCGGCGGCTCGGCGCCGCGGGAATCCGGCATGTGCCGGGAAATTCCCCGGCCGGCCCGCGGGTAAACCTGCCGTACCCGGGTAGCCGGAAGACAACGGCACGACAGGAAGGAGTTCACGATGACCACCGCACGCGACATCATGACGTCGGACGCGACCTGCGCCCGCGAGTCGGACACCGTGCACGACGCCGCGGTCACCATGGCGCAGAAGGGTGTCGGTGCCCTGCCGATCTGCGGTGAAGACAACCGCCTGAAGGGCATGATCACCGACCGTGACATCGTGGTGAAGGTGCTGGCCGAGGGCAAGGACCCGCGCGCGGTCCACGTCGGCGAGCTGGCCCAGGGCGAGGTCGTGACGATCGGCGCGGACGACGACGCCCAGGAGATCCTGCGGACGATGTCCGAGCACCGCGTCCGCCGGCTGCCGGTGATCGACGGGCACGACCTGGTCGGCATCGTCGCACAGGCCGACGTGGCCCGGGCGCTGTCGAACCCGACCGCCGGCGAGCTCGTCGAGGCGCTGTCCTACGACTGAGCCGACGGCGTACGAGACGGCCGCCCGCGGGCACGCGGGCGGCCGTCGGCGTGTGGGGGGTCAGGCGGACCCGGCCGTCGCCGCATCGTCCTCAGTGGACTCGCGGGTCGACTCGGCGCGGGCGATGTGCCAGGCCACGAGCGCTCCCGCGCTCACCGTGCCCCAGAGCACGAGCGCGGCGTCCCTGGCGAAGAGGCCGACCACGAGCATCACCACCGCCGTGATGTCGCAGAGCACCAGCAGCAGGTTCCACCGCCTCGGCGCGCGCAGCTTCGGGCCACTGAAGGCGGCGGCGAACGCGGGATCGCTCGCTGTCAGCTCCGCCTCGATTTCCCGCAGGGCGTGGCGTTCACGATCCGGGAGCATGGGGGACCTCCTCGCCTCGGCTACCGGGCTGGATACCCGTTTTCCCCGCTTCCGAAGCGGCAAACTCAGTGGTTGTCGCGCGGAATTCCCTTCGTCGCCGCGATGCGCTGGTACGCCACCGCCGGGCGCAGCACCATGCCGTCGCACAGCTGGTCGACCATCGACCGCTGGATCTCCTGCCACGGCGTCTGCGATTCCGGCACCGGGTAGCCGCCGGCCTCGGCCAGCTCCTGGTGCCGCAGCGCCAGCTCCTCGTCGGAGATGAGGACGTCGGCGGTGCCGGCCCGCAGGTCGATCCGCACCCGGTCGCCGGTGCGCAGCACGGCGAGCCCGCCGCCGGCCGCGGCTTCGGGGGAGGCGTTGAGGATCGACGGCGACCCGGAGGTGCCCGACTGGCGGCCGTCGCCGAGGCAGGGCAGCTCGTGCACGCCCCGCTTGATCAGCTCCGCCGGCGGCCGCATGTTGACCACCTCCGCCGAGCCCGGGTAGCCGAGCGGGCCGGTGCCGCGCATGACCAGCAGCGAGTGCTCGTCCACGCCGAGGTCCTCCTCGTCGATGCGGGCGTGGTAGTCCTCGGGGCCGTCGAACACGACCGCGGTGCCTTCGTAGACACCGCCGGCCAGGTACCGCTGCCGGAATTCCGGCGAGATGACGCTCGACTTCATGATCGCCGCCTCGAAGAGGTTGCCCTTGAGCACCAGGAACCCGGCGTCGGGGGTGAGGGCGGTGTCGAAGGTCCGGATGACGTCCCGGTCGCCGGCTTCGGCGTCGCGGCAGTTGTCGCCGAGCGTGCGGCCGTTGACCGTGCGAGCGTCCTCGTGGACCAGCCCGTGCCGCATCAGCTCGTGCACGACGGCGGGGACCCCGCCGGCGCGGTGGAACTCCTCGCCGAGGTACTTGCCCGCGGGCTGCAGGTCGACCAGCAGCGGGACGGCGTGGCCGAGCCGCTGCCAGTCGTCCAGGGGCAGGTCGACGCCGATGTGCCGGGCGATGGCGCCGACGTGGATGGGGGCGTTGGTGGAGCCGCCGATCGCGGAGCTCACCACGATGGCGTTCTCGAACGCCTCGCGCGTCAGGATGTCCGACGGCTTGAGGTCCTCGCGGACCATCTCGACGATCCGCAGCCCGGTCCGGTAGGCCATCCGCGCCCGGTCGCGGTGCGGCGCCGGGATGGCCGCGCAGCCGGGCAGGCTCATCCCGAGGGCCTCGGCGAGCGCGTTCATCGTGGACGCGGTGCCCATCGTGTTGCAGTGCCCCGGCGACGGCGCGGACGACGCGACGAGCTCCATGAACCCGGCGTCGTCGATCTCGCCCGCGGCGAGCAGCTCCCGCGCCTTCCAGATGATCGTGCCGGAGCCGGTGCGCTCGCCGTTGAACCAGCCGTTGAGCATCGGGCCACCGGACAGCACGATCGCCGGGAGGTCGACGGTCGCGGCGGCCATCAGGCACGCCGGCGTCGTCTTGTCGCAGCCGGTGGTGAGCACGACGCCGTCGATGGGGTACCCGTAGAGCGTCTCGACCAGGCCCAGGTAGGCGAGGTTGCGGTCCAGCGCGGCGGTCGGGCGCTTGCCCGTCTCCTGGATCGGGTGGACGGGGAACTCGATCGCGATCCCGCCCGCCTCGCGGATCCCTTCCCGCGTCCGGTCGGCCAGCTGCAGGTGGTGGCGGTTGCACGGGGTGAGGTCCGAGCCGGTCTGCGCGATCCCGATGACCGGTTTGCCGGACTGCAGCTCTTCGCGGGTGATCCCCCAGTTCATGTACCGCTCGAGGTAGAGCGCGGTCATCCCGGGGTCGGCGGGGTTGTCGAACCAAGCTTCGCTGCGCAGTCCCATACCGGCCAGTCTGGCAACCACACTCCCGGAATGCACGCCCCCGGAGGGCCGTGGCGGGCACCCGCGCCGGTGCCCGCCACGAACTTCCCCCTCAGCCCAGCCCGTTGAGGCCGATCACCCGGGAGTACCAGTGCGCACTCTGCTTCGGCGTCCGCCGCTGGGTCTCGTAGTCGACGTGGACCAGGCCGAACCGCTTCGCGTACCCCTCGGCCCACTCGAAGTTGTCCAGCAGCGACCAGTAGAAGTAGCCGCGCAGGTCGACGCCGGCCTGGATGGCGTCGTGGCACGCCCGCAGGTGGGAGTCCAGGAACGCGACGCGGTCGGTGTCGACGATGTCGCCGCCGTCGCCGACGACGTCGGGGTAGGCCGCGCCGTTCTCCGTGATGTACAGCGGCACCGGCCGGTAGCCGCGGTGCACCTGCAGCAGCGACTCGGTCAGCCCGGCCGGCTGGACCTCCCAGCCGGAGTCGGTGCGCGGCGCCGCCGGGTCCGGGACGAAGTGCACGTCGGCGGCGCCGGGCCACTCCGGGCCCGCCGGCTCGCTGCCCGGCACCGGGCGGCCCGCGACGCGGTAGTCGCGGTAGTAGTTCACGCCGAGCCAGTCGACGTGGGCGGCGATGACGGCGGCGTCTTCGTCGCGCACGACCGAGCCGAGCCCGAACGGCTCGAGGTCGGCGACCAGGTCGTCGGGGTAACCGCCGCGCAGCACCGGGTCGAGGAACAGCCGGTTCTGCAGGCCGTCGATCCGCCGGGCCGCGGCCACGTCGGCCACGTTCGCCGGGTCGTGCGGGGCCACCGGGTACAGGTTCAGCGTGATGCCGGCCTGGGTGCCCGGGGCGTGCCGTCGGATGATGTCCATCGCCAGCCCGTGGCCCAGCAGCAGGTGGTGCGTGGCGGCGACGGCCGCGGGGTGGTCGGTGCGGCCGGGGGCGTGGATGCCGCCCGCGTAGCCGAGCATGGCCGCGCACCAGGGCTCGTTGAGCGTCGACCAGCTGGCGACCCGGTCGCCCAGCCGCTCCAGCACGGTCTCGGCGTACTCGGCGAACCGGTACGCGGTGTCCCGGTTCGCCCAGCCGCCCTGCTCCTCCAGCGTCTGCGGGAGGTCCCAGTGGTAGAGGGTCGCCCACGGCTGGACCCCGGACTCGAGCAGGCAGTCGACCAGCCGGTCGTAGAAGGCGAGCCCGGCGGCGTTGGGCGCACCGCCGTCCGGCCGCACCCGCGGCCACGCCAGCGAGAAGCGGTAGGCACCGAGGTTGAGCCGGCGCATCAGGCCGACGTCTTCGGAATACCGCCGGTAGTGGTCGGCGGCCGGTTCGCCGTTGTCGCCGCCGCGGACCGCGCCCGGACGGCGGGCGAAGACGTCCCAGACCGAGTCGGTGCGCCCGTCGGCCGTCGTGGCCCCTTCGACCTGGAACGCCGCGGTGGCGGCACCCCAGACGAAGCCGGGCGGGAACATCAGCGCGGCGTCTTCCCGGACCTCGGTCGCCCGAACGCTGTCGGGTTCTACGGACATGTTCACCCTTTCACGGCACCTTGCATGATCCCGGCCACGATCTGGCGGCCGAGGAGGACGAAGACGATGAGGATGGGGATGGTGGCCAGGGTCGTGCCGGCCAGGACGAGCGAGTAGTCGACGTAGTAGCCGCTCTGCAGCTTTTCCAGGGCCACCTGGACGGTGGGGTTGCCGGCGTCCAGCACGACGAGCGGCCACAGGAAGTCGTTCCACGACATCATGAACGTGAACATCGCGAGGATCGCCGCGGCCGGGCGCACGGCGGGCAGGCAGACGTTCCAGAAGATCCGGATCATGCTGCAGCCGTCGACGCGCGCGGCCTCGATGAGCTCGTACGGCAGAGCGTCCACTGTGTACTGCCGCATCCAGAACACCCCGAACGCGGTGACCAGGTTGGGCACGATCACCGACTCGAGGTGCCCGGCCCAGCCCAGCTCCGACATCGCGATGAACAGGGGGATGATGCCGAGCTGGGTCGGCACGGCCAGCGTGACGACGATGAACACGAACAGCCCGTTCCGGCCGCGGAACCGCAGCTTGGCGAAGGCGAACCCGGCCAGCGACGAGAACAGCACGGTGGTGAGGGTGACCGTGCCGGACACGATGACGCTGTTGCCCAGCGCCTTCCAGAACGGCACCGTGTCGAACACCCGCTGGGCGTTCGCGAAGAAGTTCCCGCCGGGGATGAACGGCGGGATGCGTTCGCTCAGCATCCCGTTGTCGCGGCTGGCCACCAGGAACGACCAGTAGAACGGGAACAGCGAGCCGAGCACGAAGATCGCCAGCACGACGTAGGTCGCCTTGCGCGGCTTGCCCAGCGTGGCCACGCTTCTGCGCAGCCCGGTCTGCAGGGTCGTCATTTCTTCTTCACCGCCGGAGTACGGGCGAGCCGGCCGGTGAGGAAGAAGTTCACCAGCGCGATGAGCACGATGATCACGAACAGCACCCAGGCGATCGCCGAGGCGTAGCCCAGGTTGTAGTTCTCGAACGCGGATTGGTACAGGTAGAGCGTCACGGTCTGGAACTGGTTGCTCGAGCCGCCGTTGTTGGACCCCGGCATGGCGTCGAACAGCTTGGGCTCGGTGAAGATCTGCAGGCCGCCGATCGTCGAGGTGATGGTGACGAAGATCAGCGTCGGCCGCAGCAGCGGCAGCGTGACGTTGAAGAACCGGCGCCACGTGCCCGCCCCGTCGATCAGCGCCGCCTCGTGCAGTTCCTTGGGAATGGCCTGCATGGCCGCCAGCACGATCAGGGCGTTGTACCCGGTCCAGCGCCAGTTCACCATGATCGCGATCGCGACGTGGCTGCCGAACCGGCTGGCCTGCCAGTCGACCGGGTCCAGCCCGATGGTCTGCAGCACGCCGTTGACCAGCCCGTACTTCGGGCCGAACAGGTTGGCGAAGATGATGCCGATCGCGACCAGGCTGGCCGCGTACGGCAGCAGGATGCCGATGCGCCAGCCGGTCGCCCCGCGCAGCCGGGCGCCGAGCAGGGCCGCCAGCAGCACCGCGATGATGATCTGCGGGACGCTGGAGAGCAGGAAGATGCTGACCGTGTTGGTCAGCGCGTTCCAGAACTGCCCGTCGCCGAACAGCTCCTTGTAGTTGTCGAACCCGATGAAGTCGGGGTCGTCGCTCCCGGCCTTCCACTTGAACAGCGAGACGTACGCGGTGTAGAGCAGCGGGAACAGGCCGACGATCCCGAACACGATGAAGAACGGCGCGACGTACAGGTACGGCGAAACCTTGACGTCCCACCGGCTCAACCGGTGACGGAAGGTGGGCCGGGGAGACACTCGCTCCCCGGCCTTACTCCCTTCTGGCGCGACCTTGTCGAGGACGGTCATCGGTTCAGCGCGTGATCTTCTTCGCGGCGTCGACCATCTGGTTCCAGCCGTCCGCCGCCGACTTGCCCTGTTCGACCGCCTGCAGGGCCGGGCTCGACGCGTTTTCCTGGATCTGGCCGTCACCGGGGCCCTTGTACTGCGGCTTCTGGACCTTCTTGGCCTGCTCGGCGAACAGCTCGCCGGCCTTCACGCCGCCGAAGTAGGCGTCGGTGTAGCTCAGCAGCGCCGGGTCCGAAAGCGCCTTGACCTGGCTGGGGAAGGTGCCCTTGGCCTGGAACGCCTTGATCTGCTGCTCCGGGGCGGTCAGCCACGCGGCCAGCTCGGCGGCCTCCTTCGGGTGCTTCGACTGCGTCGGCACGGTGAGGTACGAGCCACCCCAGTTGCCGCCGCCGCCGGGGAAGGCCGCGGTGACGGCCCACTTGTTCGCGTTCTCCGGGCCGGCCTGCTCCTTGATCACGCCGAGCATCCACGCCGGGCACACCTTCGTGGCGAACGCGCCCTGCTTGAAGCCGGTGTTCCACTCGTTGCTGAACGCGGTGAGCTTGGCCGATTCGCCCTTGGCGACCGCGTCGGTCACCTTGGTCCAGGCGTCCTTGATGCCCTGGTTGGTCTCGACCGCGAGCTTGTCGTCGGTGCTGATGTAGCCCTCGGGGAGCTGGTTGACCATGGCGTTGAAGTTCTGCGCGGCCGAGTCGAACCAGGCCTTGCCGCCGGAGTTCTTCACGTAGTCGGCGCCGGCCTGGAAGTAGCTGTCCCAGGTGGCGAACAGCGGCTTGACGGCTTCGGGGTCGTCCGGCAGGCCGGCGGCCTTGAACAGGTCCTTGCGGTAGCACATGGCGAGCGGGCCGATGTCGGTCCCGTAGCCGATGACCTTGCCGTCCTTGGTCTTGGCGGCGTCGTACTTCCAGCTCAGCCAGCGGTCGGGGGAGGCGTCGGCCGGGCCGATCTTGCTCAGGTCGTTGAACTTCGAGCCCTTGTCGAGGACGTCGGAGAGGTGCCCCTCTTCGACCGCCGCGACGTCGGCGAGTCCGGAACCCGCGGCCAGCTTCGTGATGAGGTCCTGGTGGTAGGGGCCACCCTGGCCGACCTTGCGGGGCGTGATCTTGATGTTGGGGTGCAGCCGCTCGTACTCCGGGATGAGGCCCTCGTAGCCGAACTCGTTGAACGTCGACAGCGTCAGTTCGACGTGCTCGTTCGGCGCCGCCGCGGCCGGGGTCTGCTGGTCACCACCGCCCCCGTTGCAGGCCGTGGCGCCGAGCGCCGTCATCGTGATGCCCAGTGCCAGGACCAGGCCGTTCCGGATCGTTCTCACGTGTCCAACCACCTTGTTGACGGGAATGAGCGCTCTCACTGCTGGGAGCCGATCTGGGAGCGCTCCCAGGTGTGGCAGAGTCTGCTGGGGGCGTTCACCGGTGTCAAGAGGTCGTAACCGGAGTGTTTCCTGCGAGGAGCGCTCCCGGACGCTCGCCTTGCGTGAACGTTAAGCTGAGTCGGTCCGGGTGGTTGTGGTGAGCGAGGGCGGTGCCGTGGGGCCTCGAGCAGGGGATGAAGAACGGCCGACACTGGAGGACGTCGCGGCGTTCGCCGGCGTTTCGCGGTCGACGGCGTCGCGGGCGCTGAACGACGACGCGTACGTCAGTGCGGCGGCGCGCGAGAAGGTGCTCGCCGCCGCCCGTGACCTGGGCTATTCCCCGAACCAGGCGGCGCGGTCGCTGGTCACCCGCCGCACCGGCGCGATCGCCGTGGTGCTGTCCGAGCCGGAGGCCCGGCTGCTCGACGACCCCTACCGCACCGCGGTCATGCGCGCCGGCTACCGCGAGCTCGCCGACGTCGGCCGCCAGATGGTGCTCATCTTCAGCGACACGCGCGAGGACCTGAGCAAGACCGTGCGGTTCCTGGAGGGCGGGCACGTCGACGGGGCGCTCGTCTTCGCCCCGCACCGCGCCGACCCGCTGCCCAAGGCCCTGCGGCTGCTGCGCATCCCGATCGTGTTCGGCGGCCAGGCGGCCGGCATTCGCCGGGGCGTCCACGTCGTCGACTTCGACAACGAGGGCGGCGCCCGGCTGGCGGTCCAGCACCTGGTCGCGGCCGGGCGGCGGCGGATCGCCACGATCGCCGGCCCGCAGGACCAGAGCGCCCCGATCGACCGGCTGGCCGGCTGGCGCAAGACCCTGCTCGACGCCGGCCTCGACCCCGCCGAACTGGCCGAAGAGGCCGACTTCACGCTGGCCGGCGGCGCGAACGCGATGTCCGCGCTGCTGGCCAAGCACCCGGACCTCGACGCGGTGTTCGTCGCCAGCGACATGATGGCGGTGGGCGCCCTGCGCACCCTCGACGCGGCCGGCCGCCGCATCCCGGACGACGTCGCGGTGGTCAGCTTCGACGACAACGCCACCCTCGCCCCGGCCATGGACCCGCCCCTGACCTCGGTCCACCAGGACCCCCGCGAGCAGGTCCACGCGATGGTCGAGATCCTGCTGCGGCTGCTCGACGACCAGGACCTCAAGCCGCGCCAGCACGTCCTCCCGGTCTCCCTGGCGGTCCGCGCCTCCAGCTGACCGCCGTGTCGACCCGCCCATCACGCGTGTCGTCCCTCCGATCACGCGTGTCGTCCATCCGGACACGCGTGTCGTCCACCTGGGCGCGGGTCCGCTTGCCCCGTCCCGCTCAACTCCCCGTGTGCTCGGCGAGTCGACGTTGCCCGCTCGGTGGGAGCCTTCGCGTCCAGGTGTACACGTTTGGCGCTAAATAACGTTTCACTGAACGCAGCGTCACCGCTTCGCTGGGCCGACCGGGTGACAAGCCGACGATCGATGGGGGCTGTTCAGGAGCGTTCAGCGGGCCGGAGTTCGCCCGGCGCGCAAGTGTGACGTCCGGGCCCGCGGTGTCCTTCTGACTCGATTCTTTACATCCAGGTTTCCGGCTGGCTACCGTCTGCGCCTGGAAGCGCTCCCAGATCGCTGGCTCCCTACGGACAAAGGAGTTCCGCAGCCATGCGTTCCTCCCCTCGAAAGCGCGCCCGTGCGCTGGCACTGGCCTCGGCCGTGCTGGCGGTCACGGGTGCGGTGGTCGCCCCACCACCGGCGCTCGGCGCCGACATCGCCTGTTCGGTCACCTACACCACCAACGACTGGGACACCGGGTTCACCGCCAACGTCTCGCTGCGCAACGACGGCGCCCCGCTCGACAGCTGGAAGGTCGGCTGGACGTTCCTCGACGGCCAGAAGGTCCAGCAGGGCTGGAGCGCCACGTTCGCCCAGTCCGGCGCCGCGGTCACCGCCACGAACATGTCCTACAACGGCCACCTCGACACCGGGGCCAGCACGTCGTTCGGGTTCAACGGCTCGAAGGGCTCGGCCAACCGCCCGCCCACCGACTTCTCGGTGAACGGCACCTCGTGCACCGGCGCGAACAAGGCACCGACGGTCACCCTGACCTCGCCGAGTTCAACCGGCACGTACTACGCCCCGGCGACGATCCCGCTGGCCGCGACCGCCGCCGACAGCGACGGCACGGTGAGCAAGGTCGAGTTCTACGCCGGTGACACGCTGCTGGCCACCGACACGGCGGCGCCGTTCGAGGGCAACTGGGGCAACGTCCCGGCCGGGACCTACTCGATCACGGCGAAGGCCTACGACAACAAGAACGCGAGCACGACGTCGAGCCCGGTCAGCGTGAAGGTCCTCTCCGGGCCGACGATCGTCGCCTCCCCGGCGACCGCGCAGGTCAAGCAGGGCGGGACGACGACGTTCGCGGTCAGCCTCGCCGGCGCCCCGACGGCCCCGGTCACCGTCGCCGTCGCGCGGACGGCCGGCAGCACCGACCTCACGGCGAGCCCGGCGAGCCTCACCTTCTCGACGACGAACTGGAACACCCCGCAGAACGTCACGGTGACCAGCGCCGACAACGGCGGAGACCTGGGCAGCGCGACCTTCACCGCGAGCAGCAGCGGCTACACCGCGGCCACCGTGACGGTCAACGAGATCTCGTCGTCCACTTCGGACTACCAGCTCGCGTTCCTCACCCAGTACAACAAGATCAAGGACCCGAACAACGGCTACTTCCGCAAGTTCGGGAACATCCTGGTGCCCTACCACTCGATCGAGACGCTGATCGTCGAGGCACCGGACCACGGCCACGAGACGACGTCGGAGGCGTTCAGCTACTACCTCTGGCTCGAAGCGGCGTACGGCCGGGTGACCGGTGACTGGGCCCCGTTCAACCAGGCGTGGACGTCGATCGAGACGTACGCGATCCCGTCGGCGGCGGACCAGCCGGGCAACAGCGGCTACAACGCGAGCAAGCCCGCCACCTACGCGGCCGAGTACCCGAGCCCGAAGTCCTACCCGTCGCAGCTGCAGAGCAACGTCTCGGTCGGGTCCGACCCGATCGCGGCCGAGCTCAAGGCGGCCTACGGCTCCCCGGACGTCTACGGCATGCACTGGCTGCTCGACGTGGACAACATCTACAAGTTCGGGCACTGCGAGGACGGCACGAACACCGCGCCGGCGTTCATCAACACCTTCCAGCGCGGCTCGCAGGAGTCGGTGTGGGAGACGGTCACCCAGCCCAGCTGCGACCTGTTGAAGTTCGGCGGCAAGAACGGCTACCTCGACCTGTTCACCGGCGACTCGTCCTACGCCAAGCAGTGGAAGTACACCGACGCGCCCGACGCGGACGCCCGCGCCGTGCAGGTGGCCTTCCAGGCCGAGAAGTGGGCGGCCGCGCAGGGCAAGAGCGCCGACGTCTCGGCGGTGGTGAAGAAGGCGTCGAAGATGGGCGACTACCTCCGGTATTCGCTGTTCGACAAGTACTTCAAGAAGATCGGCAACTGCGTCGGCGCGTCGAGCTGTGCGGCCGGCACCGGCAAGGACAGCGAGCACTACCTGATCTCGTGGTACTACGCCTGGGGCGGTTCGATGGACTCCTCCAGCGCCTGGGCGTGGCGGATCGGTGACGGCGCGGCGCACCAGGGCTACCAGAACCCGCTGGCCGCCTACGCGTTGTCCACCGACCCGGGCCTGAAGGTCACCTCGGCGACCGGCTCCCAGGACTGGGCGACCAGCCTCAACCGGCAGCTGGAGTTCCTGCAGTGGCTGCAGTCCTCCGAAGGCGGTCTCGCCGGCGGCGCGACCAACAGCTGGGACGGCCAGTACGGCACCCCGCCGGCGGGCACGCCGACGTTCTACGGGATGTTCTACGACTACCAGCCGGTCTGGCACGACCCGCCGAGCAACCAGTGGTTCGGCTTCCAGACCTGGGGCATGGAGCGGATCGCCGAGTACTACCAGGCGACCGGTGACGCCCGGGCGAAGAAGATCCTCGACAAGTGGGTTCCGTGGGCCATCGCCAACACCACGGTCGGCGCGGGCGGCAGCTTCCAGATCCCGTCCGACCTGACCTGGAGCGGCGCGCCGGACACCTGGAACGCCACCAGCCCGGGTGCGAACACCGGCCTGCACGTCACGGTGAAGAACTTCAGCCAGGACGTGGGTGTCGCGGCTTCGCTGGCCAAGACGCTGCTGTACTACGCGTCGGGGTCGAGCAACGCCCAGGCGAAGACGGTCGGGGAGCAGCTGCTCAACGCGCTGACGGCGAACGCCGACAGCAAGGGCATCGCGGTGCCGGAGACCCGGTCGGACTACGACCGGTTCGACGACAAGTACAACGCCACCACGGACCAGGGGCTGTACGTGCCCTCGGGCTGGACCGGCACGATGCCGAACGGCGACCCGATCAACGCGAACTCCACGTTCCTGTCGATCCGCTCGTTCTACAAGAGCGACCCGCAGTGGCCGAAGGTCCAGTCCTACCTGGACGGTGGCGCCGCACCGACGTTCACCTACCACCGGTTCTGGGCCCAGTCGGAGATCGCCACGGCGTTCGCCGCGCACGTCGCCCTGTTCGGCTGAAAGGTTCTTGATGAAGCGACTGCTCTCACTGGTGGTCGCCGCACTGGTCGGGGGCGCCGTTCTCACGGCGTCCCCGGCCGCCGCGGCCCTTCGGACCACCGCGGCGGCCGGCACGGGCACCGGGTTCTGGCACGCCAGCGGCTCCCAGCTGGTCGACTCGACCGGCGCGCCGGTCCGGATGACCGGGATCAACTGGTTCGGCGCCGAGACGGCCAACTACTCGCCGCACGGCCTGTGGAGCCGCAACTACAAGGACATGCTCGACCAGATGGCCGGGCTGGGGTACAACACGCTGCGGCTGCCGTACTCGAACCAGCTGTTCGACAGCGGTTCGAAGCCGGTCAGCATCGACCAGGTGCAGAACCCGGACCTGCAGGGCCTGACCGGGCTGCAGGTGCTCGACAAGATCGTCGCGTACGCCGGGGTCAAGGGCATGCGCGTGCTGCTGGACCGGCACCGGCCGGACTCCGGCGCGCAGTCCCCGCTCTGGTACACCGCCGCGTACTCCGAAAGCCGCTGGATCTCCGACTGGACGATGCTGGCCCAGCACTACAAGGGCAACCCGACGGTGATCGGCGCGGACCTGCACAACGAACCGCACTCCATCCAGGGTGGCGGGGGAGCGTGCTGGGGCTGCGGCGACACCGCGACCGACTGGCGGCTCGCCGCCGAACGGGCCGGCAACGCCGTCCTCGCGGCGAACCCGGACTGGCTGATCGTGGTCGAGGGCGTGGACTGCGTCAGCGGCACCGGTGACCCGCAGTGCGGCTGGTGGGGCGGCAACCTCTCCGGCGCGAAGCAGTTCCCGGTGCGGCTGTCCAAGCCGGACAAGCTGGTGTACTCGGCGCACGAGTACGCGACGTCGGTGTTCGCCCAGACGTGGTTCTCCGACCCGGCGTTCCCGGCGAACCTGCCGGCCCTGTGGGACCACTTCTTCGGCTACCTGCAGAAGCAGAACATCGCCCCGGTGCTCCTGGGTGAGTTCGGCTCGACGCTCGCCGACCCGCGCGACAAGGTCTGGCTGCAGGAACTGATGAAGTACGCGGGCACCGGACCGTCCGGGATGAGCTTCACGTACTGGTCGTGGAACCCGAACTCCGGGGACACCGGCGGCATCCTCAACGACGACTGGACCACGGTCAACCAGACCAAGCAAGCGATCCTGCAGCCGTACCTGATCCCGCCGGTCGGCTCCGGCGGCAACCCGGGCGGCGACCCGCAGCCCGCGGCGAGCTGCGCGGTCACCTACCACGTCGACAACACGTGGCAGGGCGGGTTCATCGCCACCGTGACGCTGAAGAACACCGGGTCGTCGGCGCTGAAGAACTGGGCGCTCGGCTGGACCGTGCCGTCCGGCACGCAGATCACCGGCGGCTGGAACGCCACGGTGTCGCAGACCGGGCAGCAGGCGAGCGCCAAGGCCCCCACGTGGGCACCCGACCTGGCCGGCGGCGCGTCCGTGTCGATCGGCATCCAGGCCACCGGCCCTTCGACCGGCGCACCGGGCGGCTTCGCCGTCGGCGCGACCGCCTGCACCACCTGACCCACCTGACCCACCCACCGAAGAACTAAGGAGCGCACTCGATGAAGAGTGAATTCTGGTCCGCGAAGAGGAAGTCACGGTTCGCCGTGGCGTCCTCGGTGACGGCGGCGGCGATGACCGCCGGATTGCTGGTGGCCGGGGGCAGTCCGGCGGGCGCCGCCACCGGCTGCAAGGTCACCTACACGGTCAACCAGTGGGACACCGGCTTCACCGCGAACGTCGCCGTGACCAACCTGGGCGACTCCGTCTCCTCCTGGAACGTCGAATGGGACTTCGGCGGCAACCAGCAGGTGCAGCAGGGCTGGAGCGCCACGTTCAGCCAGAGCGGCAAGCACGTGAGCGCGAAGAACCCGTCGTGGGGCGGGAACCTGGGCAACAACGCCACGGCCAGCTTCGGCTTCAACGGCTCGTACTCGGGCACCAACGACATCCCGACGTCGTTCTCGCTCAACGGTGCCCACTGCGACGGCACGCCGGGCGGGACCTCGACGACGCCGACCACGCCGACGACCCCCACGACCCCGACCACGCCGACGACCCCGACCACGCCCACCACCCCGACGACGGTCACCACGACGCCGCAGCCGGGGACCCACGTGGACAACCCGTACGCCGGGGCCAAGGGGTACGTGAACCCGGACTGGTCGGGCGAGGTGAGCGCGGCGGCCGCGGCCAAGGGCGGCACCCTGGGTGCCCAGATGGCCAAGGTGGCCAACACCTCGACCGCGGTCTGGCTGGACCGGATCGCCGCGATCGCCGGCACCACGGACTCGCGGGGCCTGCGCGGGCACCTCGACGCGGCGCTGGCCCAGGCGAGCGGCGGCACCCCGGTGACGATCCAGGTCGTCGTCTACGACCTGCCCAACCGCGACTGCGCGGCGCTGGCGTCCAACGGTGAGCTGAAGGCCGCCCAGAACGGCCTGGCCCGCTACAAGAGCGAGTACATCGACCCGATCGCCTCGATCATGGCCGACCCGAAGTACGCGCCGCTGCGGATCGTGGCGATCGTCGAGCCGGACTCGCTGCCCAACCTCATCACGAACACCTCGATGGCGACCTGCGCGGAAGCGCAGTCCACCGGCGTGTACACGCAGGGCATCCAGTACGCGCTGAACAAGCTGCACGCGATCTCCAACGTCTACAACTACCTGGACATCGCGCACTCGGCGTGGCTGGGCTGGGACAGCAACTTCGGTCCGTTCGTCAACCTGGTCAAGCAGACGCTGCAGGGCACCACGGCCGGCGTGAACAGCATCGACGGCTTCATCAGCGACACGGCCAACTACACGCCGCTGACCGAGCCGAACCTGCCGGACCCGAACCTGACCGTCGGCGGCCAGCAGCTGAAGTCGGCGACCTTCTACCAGTGGAACCCGTACTTCGCCGAGGTGCCCTTCGCCACGGCGATGTACAACGCGTTCGTCTCGGCGGGCCTGCCCAGCGGGATCGGCATGCTGATCGACACCTCGCGCAACGGCTGGGGCGGCGCGGCCCGGCCCAGCGGGGCGTCGGGGTCCACTGTGGACTCGTACGTGAACTCGGGCCGGATCGACCGGCGGCTGCACCGCGGCAACTGGTGCAACCAGAGCGGGGCGGGGCTGGGCGTGCGGCCCACGGCGTCCCCCGCGGCGCACTTCGACGCCTACGTCTGGATCAAGCCGCCGGGTGAGTCCGACGGCGCGAGCGCGCAGATCCCGAACGACGAAGGCAAGGGCGCGGACCCGATGTGCGACCCGACCTTCCACGGCAGCCAGCAGGCCAACGGCGGCAACCTGACCGGCGCCCTGCCGAACGCCCCGCTGTCGGGCAAGTGGTTCGAGGCCCAGTTCGAGGAACTGGTCCAGAACGCCTACCCGGCGGTGCAGTAAACCGGCTCCGGGCCGGGCGGTGCCGCGCAGCCGCCGTCCGGCCCGGTCTCCACCCCGGCGACCGCGGCCCGTCCCGCCGGGCCCGCTCGCCGCTGTCCCGCCCGGCCGCCTGACCGGCCGGGCGGGACCGCGGGACCCGGCCTGCCGTCGACGGTGACCCCGGCCGGGTCCCGCGGCGCTCTTCAGCCGAGGTCCTTGCGGAAGCTGAGCCGGTCCAGGCCCGGCCCGTCGTAGTCGGGCTGGACCGGCACCCCCTCGAACTCCTTCGGCCCTGGTTCGGTGACGAACCCCATCCGGGTGTGGAACGCGTGCGAACCCTTGTTCACCGGCGACGTGATCGCCCGTACCACCGAGCGCCCGTGCGCGCGGCTGTAGGCGAAGAAGCGCTCGTACAGCGCGGCGCCCAGCCCGCGCCCGCGCTCGGCGGGATCGACCCCGACGAAGTGGATGTAGCTCTCGGCCGGGCGCGCCGGCGAGAGGAACCCGATCAGGAACGCGACGATCCGGTCGCCCGAGGTCACCAGGGAACTGCTGTCGGTGAAGTGCTGGAACATCAGCTTCGGCAGCAGCAGGGCCCGCTGACGGGAGCCTTCTTCCCCGCCGAGGCCGCCCCACCACCCGTCCAGCAGCGCGAGGACGGGCAGGTGGTCGTCGGGCGTGGGCGGGCGCACCGCGAAGTCCTGCCACGGTGCCGGCAGGGGAGTGGTCGTCATGGTGGCCACCCTGCCCGGTCCGCCGGGCGGCGGCCAGCGGGTTTCCGCCGCTCAGGGGACGAGCCGGTGCACCCCGATCAGCACCTGCTGCCAGACCGCGGCCGGATCGGCGCCCTGCTCGACCGACTGGAGCGCCGGGGCGATCACCGTCTCCTGGATCTTGCCGTCGCCCGGGCCCTTGTACTGCGGCTTCCCGACCTTGCGCGCCTGCGCGACGAAGACCTGGCCGCTCAGCGCCCCGCCGAAGTAGCCGTTCATCTCGCTGAGCAGGTCCGGGGAGGTGAAGGCGTCGACCTGGCTGGGGAAGTTGCCGCTCACCCGGAACGCGTGCAGCTGCTGCTCCGGCGCGGTCAGCCAGGCGGCGAGCGCGGCCGCCTCCTTCTGGTGCGGGCTCGAGGCCGGCACGGTGAGGAAGGACCCGCCCCAGTTGCCGCCGCCGTCCGGGAAGGCGTCGGTGAGCGCCCACTTGCCCGCGTTGCCGACCCCGGCCTGCTGCTCGATGACGCCGAGCATCCACGAGGGACAGACCTTCGTCGCGAAGGCGCCGGTCCGCAGCCCGTTGTTGCCGTCGGCGGCGAAGGCGGTGAGACCGGCCGACTGCCCCTGCTGCACCGCGGCGGTGACCTGGTTCCAGGCGTCCCGCAGCGCGGTGTTCGTCTCCAGCGTCGAACGGTCCTCGCGGTCGAGGTAGCCGACCGGGAGCTGGTTGACCTTGGCGTTGAAGACCTGGGCCGCGGAGTCGAACCAGGCCTTGCCGTGCGAGCGTTTGACGTACTTCTCGCCGGCCGCGAAGAAGCTTTCCCAGCTCGCGAACATCGTCTTCACCGAGCCCGGGTCGGTGGGCAGGCCGGCGTTCTCGAGCAGGTCCTTGCGGTAGCACATGGCCAGCGGGCCGATGTCGGTGCCGTAGCCGACGAGCTTGCCGTCCTTGCTGCGGCCTGCCTCGTACTTCCACTCCAGCCACCGGCCGGGTTTCACGTCGGGCGGCCCGACCTTGGCCAGGTCGGCGAACTTCGCCGACTGCGCGAGCACGTCGGCCAGGTGGCCTTCCTCGACCGCCTGGACGTCGGCGAGCTCGCCGCCCTTCTGCAGCTTGTCCAGCAGGTCCTGGTGGTACGGCCCGCCCTGTTCGGTCCGGACCTGACGGATGGTCAGCCCGGGGTGGGTGAACTCGTAGCCGGGGATGAGGTCGTCGTAGCCGAACTCCCCGAACGTCGCGATGGTGAGCGTGATGCGGTCCGGCGTGTCCGGCCCGCACCCGCCGGTCAGGACGAGCAGGACGGCGGCGGTGGCGAACGCCAGCTGTCTTCGGATCTGCCTCATGCGCGCGTGCTCCCCGGTCGCGGCCCGCTCCCGGCCTCCGTTGGCTGGGAGCGCTCCCGGATCGAGTCTTGTTTCCCGAGGTGGCGGGTGTCAAGGTCGGCGACGGCCGGTGTCCGGGCGGACACGGTCCGCGGGCCGCGGCTCTTGTGGTGCAACGAAGGGGTGCGATGAAGCGTCCGACGATCACCGACATCGCGCGGGAGGCCGGCGTCTCCAAGGGCGCGGTGTCCTACGCCCTCAACGGCCGCCCCGGCGTCTCCGAGGCCACCCGGCAGCGGATCACCGAGATCGCCCGCGAGCTCGGCTGGGCACCCAGCAGCACCGCCCGGGCGCTGTCCGGCGGCCGCACCGGGGCGACCGGCCTGGTCCTCGACCGGTCCCTGGAGGCGTTCGTGCCGGCCCTGCTCGACGGGTTCGAGGGCGAGCTGCTGCTGCAGGTCGCCGCCGGCCGCGACGCCGCGCTGGCCATCTACCGCCGCTGGCGGGCCGAGCGCAAGGTCGACGGCGTGCTGCTCACCGAGCCGGGGTGCGCGGCGGAACTGGTGCGGATCGGCCTGCCGGCGGTGGTGCTCGGCGGCCCGGGCGGGGTGCCGGGCGTCCCGTCGGTGCTGGTGGACGACGTCACCGGCGCGCTCGAGGCGCTGGAGTACCTCGCCGCGCTGGGGCACCGGCGGGTCGTCCGCATCGCGGGCGCGGCGGCGTTCGCCGACCCCGCGGCCCGGAAGCGGGCCTTCACGACGGCGGCGACCGGGCTCCCGCACCCGGGCACCGTCCACCCGGAACCCTCGGCCGACGCGATCCGGCGGGTGCTGGCCGCGCGGCCCCGGCCGACCGCGCTGCTGTGCGACACCGACGACCTCGCGGTGGCCGCGCTCGCCGCCGCGCGCGAGCTCGGCCTCGCGGTGCCCCGCGACCTTTCGATCGTCTCGTGGGACGACACCCCGCTGTGCCGGCTGGTGCGCCCCGCGCTCACCGCGATCCGGCGCCCGCTGGCCGAGCTCGGCGCGCTCGCCGCCGCCGTCCTGCACGACGTGCTGGCCGGGGAGCGGGTGAGCGACGTGTGCGCGTCCCGGCCGCGGCTGATCACCCGCGGCAGCACCGGGCCCGCGAACGGGTGAAGGCCGCCCCGCGCGGCGGAGCGGCCTTCCCGGTGTCCACTGAGGACGATCAGCTGCCCTGGCAGGTCGGCGAGGGCGCGGCGGCACCGCCGGTCGTGTTGACCACCAGCCCGAAGGTGGTCTGGCCGTCGGCGGGGATCGCGCCGTTCCAGTCGGCGTTGCGGACCGTCACCGCCGAGCCGGACTGGCTCAGCGTGCCGTTCCACACCGAGGCGACCGTCTGGCCGGCGGGCAGCGTCCAGCCCACCTGCCAGTGCGAGTACGCCGAGGTGCCGTGGTTCATCACGGTCACCGTGGCCTGGTAACCGCCGCTCCAGGGGTTGGTGATCTCGAACATCGCCATGCACGAGCCCGGCGGGTTCGTCGGGGTGGTCGGCGTGGTCGGGGTCGTCGGCGTGGTGGGGGTGGTGGGCGTGGTCGGGGTGGTGGTGGGGCCGGTCGGCGTCGTCGGGGTGGTGGTCGGGCCGCCGCCCTGGTCCTTCACGCCGGTGACCTCGCCGTGCCCGCCGTCGAACACGACGTCCGAGCAGCCGTAGAACGTCTCGGCGCTGTCCGAGCGCTTCCACACCGAGTAGATGATGTGCCGGCCGGACTTGTTCGACGGCAGCGCGCCGCTCCACTTGTACTGGCCCTCCACCGTGCCGACCTGGCCGGTCACCGGCGGGTGGTCGACCGTCAGGAACGGCTGGTCCTCCAGCGAGTCCCAGGTCAGCGGCTGGTTCGGGTTCCAGCCGTCCTTCGTCACGTACGTGTAGAACCAGCCCGGGTGGGCGGCCCACGCGTTGTAGGAGAAGTCGAACTGGGCGCCGGCGGTGAGGTGGGTCAGCGGCCACGCGCCGACGCCGTCGAAGCCCGCGTAGTTCGGGTTCCCGCCCGAGCACAGCTTCCCGTCCGGGATGAACCCGCGCGTGCGCCCGGCGCCGTCGGACCGCAGCACGCCGAACCAGTTGTACAGCGAGTTGGCGCCGCTGACGGCCACCGCGGCCGCGCAGGCCGGGTTGATGGGCTTGATCTCGCCGGTCGAGCTGAGGCCGTCCTGCCAGCACAGGAAGGTCCGGCTGCTCGGTTTCATCATCGCGCCGTGCGCCTCGGCCGTGCCGGTGTTGAGCAGGATGGCGGTCAGGCTCGCCAGCAGCACGGTGACGGCGGCGAGGATCGTACTTCGTCTCCTGGTCACGTCAGTCCCTTCATTGGGTAGCGTGCGTCGAAGACTGGGAGCGCTCTCACGATCAGGATACGCGGCGGCGGTCACTTCCGGAACAGCCCGCGGTGACCGGGGCGGCCGCCTTGGCCTACCTTGGCGCAGGGCGGGCGAACCGGGCCGGCCGTGGCGAAAGGCAGAGAGTGGACAGTCCGTCATCGGTTCCCGCCTGGGTGCGTGCCGAACCCGCCCGGCTCCTCGGGTTCGCCCGCGGCGCGGTGCACCCCGGCGGCGGGTTCGCCTGGCTCGACGACGCCGGGCGCCCGGTGCCCGGGCGGCCGGTCGAGACCTGGATCACCTGCCGGATGACGCACGTCTTCGCGCTCGCGTCCCTGCAGGGGGCCGGCACCGGCGAGCTGGTCGCCCACGGCGTCGACGCGTTGACGGGCCTGCTGCGGGACCCGGAGCACGGCGGCTGGTACGCCTCGACGGCGGTGACCGAGAAGCGGGCTTACGAGCACGCCTTCGTCGTGCTGGCCGCCGCGAGCGCGGCCGCTGCCGGCGCCGGCGGCGCGGAAGCGCTGCTCGCCGAGGCCCTGGAGGTCGTCGAACGCCGCTTCTGGGAGCCGGGCCCCGGCCGCGTCGCCGACGTCTGGGACCGCGGGTGGACGCAGCGGGAGGACTACCGCGGCGCGAACGCCAACATGCACACCGTCGAGGCGTTCCTGGCCGCCGCCGACGTCACCGGGGACGCGGTGTGGACCGCCCGCGCACTGTCCATTGTGGAGCACTTGGTGCACGGCGAAGCCCGCGCGCACGGGTGGCTGCTCCCGGAGCACTACGACGCCGGGTGGCGCGTGCGCCCGGACTTCAACCGCGACGACCCCGCCGACCGGTTCCGCCCGTTCGGTGCGACGATCGGGCACCTCTTCGAGTGGGCGCGGCTGGCCGTCCACCTCGGACGCGCGCTCGGCGACGGCGCCCCGGCGTGGCTGCGGACCGACGCCGCCGCCCTGTTCGAGACGGCGGCCCGGTACGGCTGGGCCGCCGACGGGCGGCCGGGCTTCGTCTACACCACCGACTTCGCCGGGACGCCGGTCGTGCGCACCCGGCTGCACTGGGTGGTGGCCGAGGCGATCGCCGCCGCGTGGACCCTGCACCAGGAAACCGGTGATCCGGCGTACCTCGCCCGGTTCCGGGAGTGGTGCGAGCACGCCGAAACCTGCTTCGTCGACGGCGAACTCGGGTCCTGGCACCACGAACTCGACCCGGAGAACCGGCCCGCCGCGTCGGTGTGGGCCGGCAAGCCGGACGTCTACCACGCCTACCAGGCGACGCTGCTGCCCGCCCTGCCGGCCGCGGCGTCGTTCGCGGGCGCGCTCCGGCCCCGCCGATAGACTGCGCGAGTCGTCCCTTCTCGGCAAGGAGAACCATGTCGCCTTTCGTCGCGGCCGCGGACCGGTACGCGGGCATGCCGTACCGGCGGGCCGGGCGCAGCGGGCTGAAGCTGCCCGCCGTGTCCCTCGGCCTGTGGCACAACTTCGGGGACGACAAGCCCCTCGACGTCCAGCGCGCGGTGCTGCGCCGCGCGTTCGACCTCGGGGTGACGCACTTCGACCTGGCCAACAACTACGGCCCGCCGCCCGGCGCGGCCGAGGCGAACTTCGGGCGCCACTTCGCCGCCGACTTCCGCCCCTACCGCGACGAGATCCTGGTGTCGTCCAAGGCCGGCTACCTGATGTGGGACGGCCCGTACGGCGAGTGGGGCTCGCGCAAGAACCTGCTGGCCAGCCTGGACCAGAGCCTCACCCGGACCGGCCTGGACCACTTCGACGTCTTCTACTCCCACCGCCCGGACCCCGAGACGCCGATCGAAGAGACGATGGGGGCGCTCGACACCGCCGTCCGCTCGGGCAAGGCGCTGTACGCGGGCATCTCCAACTACTCGCCGGAGCAGACGACGGCCGCGCTGGCCGCGCTGGCGGAGCTCGGCACGCCGCTGCTGATCCACCAGCCGTCCTACTCGATCCTCAACCGGTGGGTCGAGGACGGCCTCCTCGACACCCTCGACGAGCACGGCGTCGGCTCGATCGCGTACTCGCCGCTGAGCCAGGGCCTGCTGACCGACCGCTACCTCGACGGCGTCCCCGCCGGCTCGCGGGCGGCCGGCGCCAGCCCGTTCCTCACCCGCGACCGCCTCACCGAGGACACGCTGACCACCGTCCGCGCGCTGAACGACGTGGCCAAGCGGCGCGGGCAGACGCTGGCGCAGCTGGCCATCGCCTGGGTGCTGCGCGGCGGCCGCGTCACCTCCGCGCTGATCGGGGCCAGCAGCGTCGCCCAGCTCGAGAACACCGTCGCGGCCACCGCGAACCTCGAGTTCACCGACGACGAGCTGGCGGAGATCGACCGGATCGTCCGCGGGTAGCCGCCGGCTCAGCAGCCGATCCGCGAGGAGCCGACGGCGACGTCGTCGAACCACAGCGTGTCGGCGTCGCCGGCGTAGCTCTCCCAGCCGAGCCGCAGGTCGGTGAGCGCCGGGTGCCAGGCCCGGGCGAGCCACTGCTGGTCGATGTCGGCGGTCGGGACGCCGTCGACGACCAGGCCGGGCACCTCGGCCGAGTTCAGCCAGGTCCGCAGCTGACCGGCGGCGCCGTCGACCTCGAACTCGAAGCAGGACCAGGTGCCGGTGGCCAGCGGGACGCTCTGGGCGACCCCGGCCGGGCTCTGCGCGGGCAGTGTCGCGTCGTCGGACTCGCGGTTCCACTGCAGCGCCCGGTTCTGGCCGCCGGCGCGCAGGTCGCGGCCGCCGTCGGCGGTGTCGCGCAGGGCCATGAACGCGACGTGGCCGGTGGGCAGCGCGGTGGTGTGCCGCACCCAGAACCGGCCGAACAGCTTGCCCGAGCCGAGGCCGGACAGGCTGGTGCCGAGGAAGGCGTGGTTGCAGTAGCCGCCCTGGCCGGTCACCTTGACCGAACGGCTGCCCGAGTGCGCGACCGTGCCGTCGACGGCGACCGTGCCGGTGCCGGTGCAGTTGGCCGCGCCGACGGTCCAGCGGCCGCCCGGGGTGCCGCCGGTCTGCTGCTCGAAGTCGTCGCAGATCGTCGCGGCCGCGCAGCCGGCGGGCGGTGGCCCGGACGTCGTCGTGGTCGGGGTGGTGGTGGTCGTCGTGGGCGTGGTCGGCGTGGTCGATGTCGGGGGAGCGGGGTCGCCGCACGAGACGCCGTTCAGGGCGAAGTCCGTGGGCGTGTCGTTCGTCCCGCTGTAGGTGCCCTGCAGGCCGAAGGAAACCGAGCCGCCGGCCGGCACCGAGCCGTTGTACGACAGGCTCTCGGCGGTGACCGCGGTGCCGGACTGCCGGACGGTGGCGTTCCACGCCACCGTCACGGACTGGTTCCCGGTGTAGTGCCAGGTGAGCGTCCAGGAGGAGAGCGCGGTGGCGCCGTTGGTCACCGCGATGTCGGCGGTGTAGCCGGTCTGCCACTGGTTGACGCGGTAGGCGACCGAGCACGCGGGCGCGGCGGCGGCCGGCCCGGCCACGACGACCGCGGTGGTCCCCGCCGCGGCGAGGCAGAGCGCGGCGAGGGCGCCGGCGAACCTGTTCATCGGGTCCTCCCGGGACGCGGACAGGGGCGCCGTGGCCTGCACCACGGCGCCCCTGGGTGGTGGCCGCGTTCTGGCGAGGCGACCTGGCATGGGAGCGCTTCCAGCCGCGGTGAAGGTAACCCCCGTGTGTCGCTCTTGTAAAGCGCGACCCGGACGCGGCGCCATCCGGTGGTCCGTTTTCCGGAACCGGGCCGGGCGGAGTGTCCACTGAACACTCCTGAACGGCCGAATCCGTTGTGGCGTAGGCCCGATCCGCGGTAGCGCTGTGCCACCGGCCGACGGCACCGGACACCGCCGTTGGAGTGGTTTCCGGAAATCCTGCCCATGATCACGTCCGGAGCGCTGCGGCCCCTCGTATTGGGAGCGCTCTCAGTCGGATTCTTGTTGCCTCCTCAACCTCTCGGGAAACTCCACGGTTCCCACCCGTGACGTCCTGGGCTCCTGCCGTCACGCTGCGGTACTGTCGTCGGGGTGCACCCGTACTCCGGAAACCGCTGGATGAACGATGAGTCGACAGGCCAAACCAGGGAGTAAGCCGTACCGTGCACAACTGCGCGAACGCCTGGTCGCCTTGGGCTTCCCCGAAGCGGCGATCCCGGCCCGGGTGGCGCACAACCTGATCGTCGAGTGCCGGATCCCGCCGCGCACCGCGTGGCGGCTGGCGTCCGAGCTCTCGCTGGACGTCGCCGCGCACCAGTACAACGCCGTCACCGGCGACCCCCGCGCGGGGATGCGCGGCACGCGGATCTGGGAGTACGAGCAGTGGCCCGACCGCGGCGTCCGGCCCACCGTCGCCGCGCTGCGCGTGCTGGCGCAGGTCTACGGCACCGGCTGGAAGTGCCTGCTTGGGCTGCGCGACCTCGAGCAGCTGCCGGCCAAGGACCTCGCCGAGTACCACGCCGAGGCGGAGCCCGCGGCCGTCGTGGCGGCCGAGCCCGAGCCACCGCCCGCGCGGATCCTCACGCGCGCCGAAGCCCGGCCCGACGAGGAGATCGGGACGGGCGCCCTCGACGACGCCATCCTGCTCACGAAGACGAACGTGGACGACGTCCAGATCGACGACCTGTGGTCCGACCTCGACTTCCTCGGCGGCGCCTACACCCGGACCGCCCCCGACTCCATCCTCGGCCAGATCGCCGTGATCGAGGAGCGGACATCGGCGCTGCTGAAGGGCCGTCAGAGGCCGAAGCAGACCCAGGAACTCCTGCTCATCGGGGCGAAATCGAGCGCGATGATGGCGTGGATCGCGGGCGACCTCGGCCGGTACCGGCTCTCGCGCCAACTCAACTCCGCGGCCTGGCTCTACACCCAGTACGCCGACGACTTCCTCGCCCGGCGCTGGGTGCGCACCTCCCAGGCGCGCGTCGCGTTCTGGGCCGGCAACGGCATCGAGTCGGCGAAGCTCGCCGCCGACGGGCTCAACTACCACGTCGGCGGCCGGCTCACGGACGCGCCGCTGATCCTCGCCGAGGCGCGCGGCTGGTCGTCGGTGCAGGCCGAGCAGCAGGTGCTGGACGCGATCGCGCGCTGGTCGTCCATCGAGAACCCGGACCTCGGTGCCGGCGGCGAAGACCGGTTCTTCAACATCACGAAGGACCGGCGGCACTACGTGGCCGGCAACTCGCTGCTGTCGGTCGGCCAGGCGTCCGCCGCGCTGCGCGAGTTCACCACCGCCCGCGAGGCCTTCGAGAAGCTGCCGCTGGAGAACCGCTGGGAAGCGATGGACCCGATGATCCGGATCGACATGGGCCGCGCGCACCTGCGGCTCGACGATCTCGACGCCGCCGCCGCGCAGGTCGAACCCCTCCTGGACGCGGGGGTGGGCAAACAGCCGGACATGGTGCACGCCATGCTGAAGCTGATGGCCACCGAACTGTCCGCACCGCGCTGGCGCTCGGCCTCGACGGCCCGCACCCTCGCCGAGGCCCTCCTGGACGCCCAGTCCTCGGCGCGGCCGTGACTGTGACCACCGGGGCTTCGCCCCGAGCCGGGGGCTTCGCCACCCGGAACCCCCGAGAAGCTGTGACAACCGGGGCTTCGCCCCAGGCCGGGGGCTTCGCCACCCGGAACCCCCGAGAAGCTGTGACAACCGGGGCTTCGCCCCAGGCCGGGGGCTTCGCCACCCGGAACCCCCGAAAACGATCGCCCCACCCGACCCGGACGGAGGCTGCCCACGTGGCACCCGACGATGTCTCGTGCCCGCACAGCCCGCGAAAGGAGATCCCGGAACCCGCCGGCCACACCCGGCGGGACGTGGTGGTGGTCGCCGACCGCTTCGCGCGGTTCGCCCGCGGGGACCGCGTGCTCACCCTGTCGGGCCTGCTCGGCCTGCTCGACTCGGGGGCGCTGCAGGCGTCGGGCTGCCACTGGGTCGTCCACCTGGGCCAGGGCATCGACGGCACCGACGGCGACCTGCTGGAGGCCGCCTGCGACAAGACCGAAGGCGCCGTGTGCCTGGCGGACCCGCAGGCGTTCCGGCGGCCGCCCGAACGGCCGGCGGTCGTCCACAAGGACCGGCCGGAGAACGTCCTGCTGGCCGGCGTGCACAGCCCGGTGCCCGAGCAGTGCCGGGCCGAGCTGCGGATCCACCGCGACAACGAACTGGTCCTCGACCACCACACCGGCGAGCACGTGCAGGGCATCGTCATCGTCGAGGCGATGCGGCAGATCTGCATCGCCCAGTTCGAGACCGCCGTCCGCCCCGCACTGGCCTCGGCCGCCTACACCGGGGTGTGGCAGCGGATCGACCTGTCCTTCCAAGACTTCCTGTTCCCGCTGCCGGCCACGGTCGAGTCGCTGATCGTCGAGTCCGACCTCGGCCGCGACACCAACCTGAAGTTCCGCGCCTCCACGGCGGTGCGCCAGCAGGGCCGCACCGTGGCCACCGCGGGCATCGAGTACTCGATGATCGCGCAGAGACGCATCGACGCCCTCGAACGGCGCAAGGCCGACCAGGCCACCCGCGCCTACCTCGGCTGAGCCGGATCCCCCCACACCGAAGGGAAACCACCGCACGATGTCCGACGTCCAGGAGCAGAACCGCTCCGCGTCCTTCGCCCAGGGCCTGAAACTGATCCAGCAGCTCGGCGGCGTGGAACGCCCCGCCGTGCTCGACCTGTTCGCGAGCATCGGGGAGGCCGAGTTCGGCGAGCAGTGCGTCGGGTTCATCTACGGCGACGTCTACCACCGGCCCGGGCTGCCGCTGCCGGAGCGGCAGCTGGCGACGGTCGCCGCGCTCACCGCGCTCGGCTACGCGGGCTCGCAGCTGCAGTTCCACGCCAAGGCCGCGCTCAACGTCGGCTGCACCCGCCGCCAGCTGGTCGAAGCGGTCATCCACGTCAGCTCGTTCGCCGGCTTCCCAGCCACCTTGAACGCGCTGACCGCCCTCAAGGCCGCCTTCGAGGGCCTGCCGGAGGACGAGCCGGCGGCGGAGACGCCGGAAGACGTGCCGTGGGCCGGCATCGAGGACCGCTACCAGCGCGGCCTGGCCGCGATGCGGGCCGTCGACGGCGAGGCGGGGGAGAAGGTCGCCGCGGCACTGGCGGACATCGCCCCGGACCTGGCCACCTACATCATCGAATTCACCTTCGGCGAGGTCTACACCCGGCCGCACCTGAGCCTGCGCCACCGCGAGATCGTCACGATCGCCGCGTGCGTCGCGCTGGGCACCGCGCTGCCGCAGCTGAAGGTGCACATCCACGGCCTGCTCAACGTCGGCGGCACCGAGCAGGAAGTCGTGGAAACCGTGCTGCACCTGGCGTTCTACTGCGGCTTCCCGGCCGCGCTCAACGCCATCGCGGCCGCACGGGAAGTGTTCGCACAGCGGTGACCCGGCTGGAGAAACTGCGCGTGGTCGCGCTCGACTGCGACGGCGTGCTCATCGACGACACCTACCTGGCCATGATCGCGCGGTTCGTCGCCGAGCACGGCGGGGTGTACGACGCCGCGGCCGAGCGGGACGTGATCGGCCTGCGCGACATCGTCGTCGCGGAGAAGATCACCGCCCTGTGCGGCCTGGACCAGCCGGCCGAGGAGACGCTGAAGCAGCTGTGGGCGGCACGGCAGGAATACCTCGCCGAGCACCCGATCCGGGTCGCCGAAGGCGCGCGGGACTGCCTGGAGGCGTTGGCGAAGCTCCCGGTGCGCCTGGTCTGCTACGGCGGGCGGACCCGCGAGCACACCTTCGACCACTACCTCGGCGACTACGTGGACCTGCTCGACCCCGAGGTGCCGTACGTGAGCATCAACGAGCACCGGCCGGGTGTCGACCACATCGCCCGGACCGTGTTCGGCGTCGGCTTCGACGAGATCGTGTTCGTCGACGACGTCAGCCGGGTCGCCGAGGACGCCCGCGCGCACGGCGCCGGGTTCGTCGGCTTCCCGTCGAGCCCCGCCCACGCGCGGCAGCGGGAGTTCATGGTTTCCTGCGGTGTCCGGCACTTCGCCGCTTCGCTCGGCGAACTGACCCCGGAACTCCTGGCGATCGTCGACGGGGAGCTCGCGACTTCGACACACTGGGCTCGTTGAGGAGTTCCCGCATCCCTTGGAGCCGCTGTGAAGTACTTTTCCCTGCCCCGTCCCGGCGCCGGGCTCGTCCTGGGCGAGCGTGACGTCCCCGAACCCGGCCCCGGGCAGGTCCTCGTCCGGTTGCGCGGCTGGGCGCTCAACGCCCGCGACCTGATGATCCTCAAGGGGTTCTACCCGAAGCCGGTGAAGCCGGACGTGATCCCGCTGTCCGACGGCGCGGGCGAGGTCGTCGCGGTCGGCGACGGGGTGCGCACCTGGACCGCGGGCGACCGGGTCGCGGCGACGTACTTCCCGTACTGGCTGTCCGGGCCGGGCACGCCGGAGAAGACCGCGGACGACCTGGGCGGCACGCTCGACGGCGTGCTCGCGGAGTACGCCGTGTTCGCCGAGGACGCCCTGGTCGCCGTGCCCGCGCACCTCGACTACGCCGAGGCCGCCACGCTGCCCAGCGCCGGCGTGACGGCGTGGCGGGCCGTCGTCGAGGAAGGCCGCCTGACGCCCGGCCAGACCGTCCTCACCCTGGGCAGTGGCGGTCTGTCGACCTTCGCACTGCAGTTCGCCGCGCTCGGCGGCGCCCACGTCGTCGCGACGTCGAGCTCGGACGCCAAACTGGCGCGGCTGCGCGAGCTGGGGGCCGCCGAGACGCTCAACCACGAGACCACCCCGGAGTGGGGCGCGGCCGTGGCGGAGCTGACCGGCGGCGGCGTGGACCACGTCGTCGACGTGGGCGGCGGTGGCACGATCGGCCAGTCGATGCTCGCCGCCCGGTACGGCGGGCACGTCACCGTGGCCGGCGTGCTGACCCACGAGGGCGGCGCCGATCCGATCCTGGTGCTGGTCAAGCAGCTGACGCTGCGCGGGCTCACCAACGCCTCCCGCGAGACGTTCCAGGCGATGAACCGGGCCGTCGAACGGACCGGCCTGAAGCCGGTCATCGACCGCCGGTTCGGCTTCGACGAGGTCGACGACGCCGTCAAGCACCTGGAGTCCGGGACCCACATCGGGAAGGTCGTGCTGGAGATCGCCTGAGCGCCGCTGTCCGCCGGGTAAGTTTTGCCCGCCCCGATGGGTATTTTCGGCACCCCCGGATGGGGTTTCCGCAGTTCAGGTGGGGTGTGGGCGGGCGAAAAAGTCCCCTTTGGGCAGGAATGGCGGCTACCGGCGGCACCAGGGAGAGTGGTGGTTACCGGGACATCGCCCGAGCAGGCTGCGGCTGCTCGGGCCGGGCTCCCGGACTGGGGGCGCGGGGAGGGGGTTTCAACCGCCTGGGGGTGGGTTGAAACCTCCTTCCCGCCCGGGTCCGGAACGGCTCACCCGGGGACCGGGGCCGGCTGAGCCGTTCCGGACGTGCGTCAGGACGTCGTGCAGGCCCGCCCGTTGAGCGAGATCGAGCCCGGCCGGGAGTTCACCATCCCCGAACTCCCGGTGAAGCCGAACTCGGCGCTCCCGCCGGCGGGGATGGTCCGGTTCCAGCCCGCGTCCAGGGCCGTCACCGCCGCCCCGGTCTGGGTGACCTGCGCGTTCCACCCCTGCGTCACCTTCTGGCCGTCGGCGAACGTCCACGTCGCCGTCCAGCCGGTCACCGCGGTGGTCCCGGTGTTGCCCAGCTTCACCGAAGCCTGGAACCCGCCCTGCCACTGGTTGGTGACCGTGTAGGCGGCCGTGCAGGACCCCGAGGGCACCGGCGTGGTGGTCGTCGTGGGAGTGGTGGTCGTCGTCGGTGTGTTAGGGGTGGTCGGGGTGGTCGTCGTCGGGGGCGGCTGGCTGCCGCCGGACTCGCCCACGATCACGCCCCGGCCGTTGGTGCCCACGTAGACCCGGCCGTACACCCGCGGATCCCCGGTCAAGGCGGCCCCGATGTTGCCGTACTGGTGCTGGTCGTCGTTGATCCGCGTCCACGAGCTCCCGGCGTCGTCCGACCGGAAGATCCCGCGCACCCCGCCGATCTTCGCGATGGTGTACAACGCCGGGTACGTCCGGCCGGTGGCGGCCTTGCCGAACCCGACGTTGTCGGCTTCGGCGACGTTCGCCAGTTTCGTGAACGACGCTCCGGAATCGGTGGAGTGCCAGAGGCCGTACGCCGTGCCGGAGCCGCCGGCCAGCCAGATGTCCCCGGTCACCCCCGGCAGCGCCTTGAAATGCGCGGAGCCGGACGGCAGCCCGGTGGCCGCGGTCGCGGTGAACGTCGCGCCGCCGTCGGTGCTGAGGTAGAACCTGCCGTTGGCGAACCCGTAGAACCGCTTCGGGTCGACGCGGTCGGACTCGACCACCGCGCCGGCCGGGATGCCGGTGGACGCCGTCCACGACGAGCCGAAGCCCACCGAGTAGCTGACGTTCGCGCCGTCGGGGCTCCAGACGAAGCGGCTGCCGTCGGCGGCCGCGGCCACCGTGCCGCCGGCCGCGTTCCCGCCCGGCTCGGCACCCTGGAACCAGTTCTTCCCGCCGTCGGTGGAGAAGGCGATCCGGTTGTCGTTCGGCCGGGCCGAGCGGTCCAGCGTGCCCACGCGCACGATGGTCGCCGGGTTCAGCTCGGCGTAGTCCAGGCTGGTGGTCGTGGTGAACACCGGCTGCGTGTACATGGTGGCCGGCACCGCGTCGAGGCTGTCGTGCCGGAACCCGCCGATGTCGCCGAGCCCGGACAGCAGGGGAGCGCCCGACGGCGGGCTGATCAGGTCGAGCACCGCGGTCTCCTCGAGGCCGCCGACGACCGGCTTGATCGTGATCTTCCCGCCGCTGTCCCACTTCGTGAGGTCGGACGTGCCGTAGATCGTCGCGCCGGTGCCGTAGAGCAGGTGGTTCGAGTCGAACGGGTCGATCTCCACCGACTCCGTCATCCAGCCCAGCTTCGGCGACGGCACCGGGGGAGCGGGCTGGGCGCCGAAGGTCAGCCACGGCACCGAGGAGATGTCCTGGGTGTAGCGCAGCGACCGGTCGGGGTAGCCGGCGAAGTCCCAGATCCGGGTCCAGGTGGCGCCGCCGTCGGTGCTGCGGAAGAAGATGACGTCCGGCCACCACGACACCTGCGTCGCGACCATCAGCGTATTGGGGTGCTGCCGGTCGATCGTCAGGCCGCTGTAGCCGAAGTAGTCGTCGCTGCTGTCGGAGGGGATCGGGCTGATCCGCGTCCAGGTACCGGTCTTCGTGGCGTACTTCCAGACGTCGCCCTTCGCACCGTCGTACGGGCCGCCGGTGTCGCTGGTCGCCAGGTAGAGGTAACCGCCCACCGGATCGACGACGCCCTTGTGCGCCAGGTACCCGGTGGGCTGGCCGGCCAGCCGCGCCCACGTCGTGCCGCCGTCGGTGCTGCGGTAGACGGTGTTCTGCTTGTCCGCGACGCCGACGTAGATCGTCTGCGTGGTGCTGCCGCGGGTGCCGGTCGACGGGTCGAACGTCACCCACGTGACGCCCTGGTTGTCGCTGGAGTAGCCCGTCGTGTCGTTCGGGTCGGCGACGTAGTTGCCGGGGTTGGGGAAGGCGGTCACCTTCGCCCACGTGACGCCGGAATCCGTGCTGCGCCACAGCCCGTTGCCGCTGGGGGCGCCGAGGTAGAGGACGCTGTTGCGGTTCGGGTCGATCGCGAGCCGCTCGCCCATGCCGCGGCCGGGCATGTTGCCGCCGAGCTTGAACGGCAGCGCGGCCGCCTGCCAGGTGGCCCCGCGGTCGGCCGACCGCAGGATGGCGCCGTTGTTCGGGTCCCAGCTGTTGGTGTACATCCCGGCCGCGACGTAGACGCGGTTCGGGTCGATCGCGTCGGTGGCCAGGCTGACGACGCCGTTGTGGCCCCAGTCGGTCCAGCCGACCGAGTCCAGCAGCGGGAGCCAGCGTCCGGTGGCGGTGTTCCACCGGTACGCGCCGCCGATGTCCGTGCGGGCGTAGACCAGCCCGGGTTCGGTCTGGTTGAAGACGATCCCGGGGACGAAGCCGCCGCCGGCGATCTCCGCGTTGCGCCACGTCGTGGCGGCCGCGGCCGGAGCCGCCGGGGAGGCCGGCGCGCCGACGGTGACCGCGAGCGCGGCGGGCAGCAGCACGGCGAGCGCGGAGCCGAGAAGCCGTCTCGCTGACCGGGACCTGGACGGGGAATCAGTTCTCTGCACGACGGTGTGCACCTCTGCCTCCACATTCTGGGAGCGCTTCCAGAGGGAAGGTAAACCAGCGTTCCGAGCGTTGTAAAGTTTCGACGATTTCGGTGGTCTGGACTGTCCACAATGGAATTCGGTTCAGGCGGTGCCGGGTTTGTCGGAATCACATACGTGAACGTCGATCAGGTGTCTGAATTGTTACCACCGATCTTCTTGCCCGCCATTTTCCGGCGTGTGAGTGTGGTGGCCGCTGGCTGGACTGGACCTACGAAAGAGGCGACCCGGCAATGACGCAGACAGCACCGGCACGGCACATCAGCCGGACCACGTTGTACTTCTTCGGCGCCCTCGGCGGCATCCTCTTCGGTTACGACCTGGGCGTGATCTCCGGGGTGCTCCCGTTCATCGGGAAACTCTGGGCGCTGACCAGCTGGGACAAGGGCGTGATCACCGCCAGCCTGTCGGTCGGCGCGATCGTCGGCGCGCTGTTCTCCAGCCGTACCAACGAAGCGCTCGGCCGCCGCCGCACGATCATGGTCGCCGCGGGCATCGTCATCGTCGGCACGCTGGCGGCGAGCTTCTCGCCGACGTTCGTGCTGCTGGTGCTTTCCCGCCTGGTGATCGGCCTGGGGATCGGCCTTTCGTCGTCGACCGTCCCGACCTACCTGTCCGAACTGGCGCCGGCCCGGTTGCGGGGCGCGATGGGTGCGCTCAACCAGATCTTCATCGTGCTGGGCATCCTGATCGCGTTCCTGGTGAGCTACTGGCTCGGCCCGATCTCGGCGTGGCGGTGGATGTTCGCCGGCGCGATCGTGCCGGCGGTGATCCTGCTCGTCGGGCTGGTGTTCCTGCCGGAGACGCCGCGGTGGCTGGTGAAGAACGGCCAGGAGGACGAGGCCCGGCGGGTGCTGGCGAGCGCGCACGGCAACACCGTGAACCTCGACGAGGAGATCGCCACGATCCACGAGGTGATCCGGCTGGACACCGAGGAGAAGCCGCGGATCCGCGACCTGTTCTCCGGCTTCGTGCGGCCGATGCTCGTGGTGGCGCTGCTGCTCGCGATCGGCCAGCAGTTCAGCGGGGTCAACGCCATCAACGCGTACTTCCCGACGATGCTGATCGGTCTCGGCTTCGCCACGCAGGCCGCGCTGCTTTCCGGTGTGCTGCTGGGGGTCACGAAGTTCCTGTTCACCGCGTGGGTCGTGTTCGTGGTGGACCGCTGGGGCCGCAAGCCGCTGCTGCTCATCGGCAACGTCATCATGGTGCTCACGCTGGTGGCGGCCGGGCTGGTGGTGCTGAACGTCCACGACACCGGCACGCGCGGCATCCTGATGCTGGTCATGATGGTGCTGTACCTGGTGGGCTACGAGCTCGGCTGGGGCGCGGTGGTGTGGGTGATGATGTCCGAGGTGTTCCCGCTGAAGTACCGGGCGACCGGGATGGGCGTCAGCAGCGTCGTCCTGTGGGCGGCGACGGGCATCGTGAGCGCGGTGTTCCCGATCATCTCCGACCCGAAGTCCCTCGGCATCGGTGGCTCGATGTTCCTGTTCGCCGGGGTGAACGTGGTGCTGTTCGTGCTGACCAAGTGGCTGGTCCCGGAGACCAAGGGCCGCACGCTGGAGCAGATCGAGCTCGACCTGCGCGCGCGGCAGGGTGTCGCGGCCAAGAGCTGACCCCGGGGGGTCGATCGCCGGCGGGGCACGGATTCGTCCGTGTCCCGCCGGTTTTCAGCGTGCGGGCACGAGGGTGAGCTTGCCGGCCAGCCGCCCGATCCACGCTTCGACCTCGGCCGGCTCGCGGTCGGGAAGGCCGAAGATCGTCTCGGTCACGCCCAGGGAATCCAGGTGCGCCAGGCGTTCCGGGTCCGGCCGCTCGCCGAGGGCGCAGATCTGCGGAGCCCCCACGCGGCCTTCGGCGTGCCAGATTTCCTTCAGCAGGGCCACGTGCCCGTCGAGATCGGTGTCGGCCGGCGTGGTGATCCAGCCGTCGGCGTGGCGCGCGATCCAGCGGAACGTCTTTTCGGTGGGACCGGCCCCGAGCAGCACCGGGATGTGTGCCTGCACCGGCTTCGGCCACGCCCAGCTGGGCCCGAAGGAGACGAATTCCCCGGCGTAGGAAGCCTCTTCCTCGGTCCACAGGGCATTCATCGCCTCGAGGTACTCGCGCAGCGCGGTGCGGCGCCGGTTCCCGGGCACCCCGTGGTCGTTCAGTTCGTCGACGTTCCACCCGAAGCCGGTCCCGAGCGTGACCCGGCCCCCGGAGAGGTGGTCGAGGCTCGCGATCGTCTTGGCGAGCGTGATCGGATCGCTCTCGACGGGCAGCGCCACGGCGGTGGAGAGCCGGATCCGCTCGGTGACCGCGGCTGCGGTCGCCAGCGCGACCCAGGGGTCCAGTGTCCGGCTGTAGCGGTCGTCGGGCAGGGACGCGTCGCCGGTGCGCGGGTGCGGCGACTCGCGCTTGACCGGGATGTGGGTGTGCTCGGGGACGTAGAAGGTCGCGAACCCCGCCGCCTCGGCGGCGCGCGCCGCGGAAGCCGGGGTGATGCCCCGGTCGCTGGTGAACAGCACGATTCCGTAGTCCACGCCGGGAGCGTATTAGAACGTGTTTCAGTTTTCAACCCGGGCCGTCCGGGCGGCCGTCGCATCGGCCGCCCGGACTTGGCAGGGGGTGTCAGCAGGCCATCTCGACGGCGTCCGCGATGTTGTCCACGGTCGGGTTGAGCGTCATCTGCACGCCCGCGCCGATGCCCTGGATCAGGGAGAACTCCTTGATGTTGGCCAGCCAGTTGTACAGGCGGAGCGGGTGCCCGGTGGTGTTCCACACGGATGTCGTCCGGTCCCCGTAGCCCGAGAGTCCGAAATTGATCAAGTGGTTGCACGTGGGATCCGCGTAGGTCACGAGGTGGTTCGTGCCGTTGGCGCCGTCGTAGAGGCAGATTTCGTTGCCTTGGCACCATTCCCAGTTCTCGGTCGTCGCCGAGGCCGGGGTGACGGAGATGTCGATCAGAGCGATCACGCCCGCGACGACACCTGACAACTTACCCAAATGCGACATGAGATCCCCTCATCGACGGATGTGATTTGCGTGGCCGAGCGCCTCCAGCTGTACGGCATCCGGGATGTCCGGTGCCGACGACGTGGCGCCGGAAAACCCAGTGCCGGAAAACGCGTGCGATGGGCCCGTGGGTCGCTGCACCCCGCCACCGCTGACTGCGGAGAGTAACGTCGAGCGTCGCTCGAACGACACTCGATGCAGCTCCACGTGCGCAGGCTGGAAGCAGAGCGCCGCCGCCTGCCGCGGCATGGTGGACGGATTCGAAACGATCGTGACGCGGAGGCAGGGTGGCTCGGGTGATCCATTGTGGACAGACGGTGTCCCAGTCCGTGGACGCTCCGGCGAGGCGGGATGGCGGGCCCGGGCCCGGTTCCGATACCGTGGACCACAGGCCGAGAGGCGCTGCAACGGACCACCGGGTCCGCCACGCTCGGCCGGGACTGACCACCCAAGGGCGCCTCCCGACCGAGGGAGGCTGCCGGTGAACACCCCCGAAGCTAGGTTGCGTGAGCTGCTCGCCCAGCGGGTCGCCGTGCTCGACGGTGCCTGGGGCACCATGCTGCAGGGCGCCGGGCTGACCCCGGCCGACTACCGCGGCGACCGCTTCGGCGAGCACACCCACGACGTCACCGGCGACCCGGACCTGCTCAACCTCACCCGCCCGGACGTCATCCTCGACGTCCACCGCCAGTACCTGGCCGCGGGCGCGGACATCACCACGACGAACACCTTCACCGCCACCAGCATCGGCCAGGCCGACTACGGCCTGCAGGACCACGTCCACGAGATGAACGTCCGCGGCGCGCAGATCGCCCGCCAGGCCGCCGACGAGGCAGGCGGCCGGTTCGTCGCCGGGTCGATCGGGCCGCTGAACGTCACGCTCAGCCTGTCGCCCAAGGTCGAGGACCCGGCGTACCGGGCCGTCACGTTCCAGCAGGTCAAGGCCGCGTACGCCGAGCAGATCGCCGGGCTCGCCGAAGGCGGCGTCGACCTGCTGCTGATCGAGACGATCTTCGACACGCTGAACTGCAAGGCCGCGATCGCCGCCGCCCGCGAGGTCGCCCCGCACCTGCCGCTGTGGATCTCCGTCACGATCGTCGACCTGAGCGGCCGGACGCTGTCCGGGCAGACCGTCGAGGCGTTCTGGAGCTCGATCGAGCACGCGAAACCGCTGGTCGTCGGCGTGAACTGCTCGCTGGGGGCGCAAGAGATGCGCCCGCACGTCGAGGAGCTCGCGCGGATCGCCGACGCCTACGTCGCCTGCCACCCCAACGCCGGCCTGCCGAACGCGTTCGGCGGCTACGACGAGACGCCCGAGCAGACCGCCGGGCTGGTCGGCGGGTTCGTCCGGGAGGGCCTGGTCAACCTGGTCGGCGGCTGCTGCGGCACCAGCCCGGCGCACATCGCGAAGATCGCCGAAGCCGCGAAGGGTGTCACGCCGCGTGAAGTGCCCGCGCCGCGCACCCACATGCGCTTCAGCGGCCTCGAGCCGTTCGGCATCGGCGCCGACACCGGGTTCGTGATGATCGGCGAGCGCACCAACGTCACCGGCTCCAAGCGGTTCCGGCGGCTGATCGAATCCGGCGACCACCAGGGCGCGGTCGACGTCGCCCTGGAGCAGGTCCGCGGCGGCGCGAACCTGCTCGACGTCAACATGGACGCCGACCTGCTCGAATCCGAGCAGGCGATGACGACGTTCCTCAACCTCATCGCCACCGAGCCCGAGGTGGCCCGGATCCCGGTGATGGTCGACAGCTCCAAGTGGAGCGTGCTGGAAGCCGGCCTGCGCTGCCTGCAGGGCAAGGGCGTGGTCAACTCGATCAGCCTGAAGGAGGGCGAGGAGCCGTTCCTCGCCCAGGCCCGCACCATCCGCGACTACGGCGCCGGCGTCGTCGTGATGGCCTTCGACGAGCAGGGCCAGGCCGACACCGCCGACCGCAAGGTCGAGATCTGCGCCCGCGCGTACGACCTGCTCACGCAGCAGGCGGGCTTCGCGGGCGAGGACATCATCTTCGACCCGAACGTCCTCGCCGTCGCCACCGGCATCGCCGAGCACAACGGCTACGCGAAGGCGTTCATCGAGGCCCTGCCGCGGATCAAGGAGCGCTGCCCCGGCGCGCGCACCAGCGGCGGCATCTCGAACCTCTCGTTCTCCTTCCGCGGCAACGACGTGGTGCGCGAGGCGATGCACTCGGCGTTCCTCTTCCACGCGGTCAAGGCCGGGCTGGACATGGGCATCGTCAACGCCGGCCAGCTCGCGGTCTACGAGGACATCCCGAAGGACCTGCTCGAACTGGTCGAGGACGTGCTCTTCGACCGCCGCGAAGACGCCACCGACCGGCTGGTGAGCTTCGCCGAGAACGTCAAGGGCAGCGGCACCAAGCGCGTCGTCGACCTCTCGTGGCGCGAAGGCACGGTCGGCGAACGGCTGTCCCACGCGCTGGTCCACGGCATCGTCGACTACATCGAGGACGACACCGAAGAGGCGCGGCAGCAGATGGCGCGGCCCCTCGACGTCATCGAGGGCCCGCTGATGGACGGCATGAAGGTCGTCGGCGACCTGTTCGGCTCCGGAAAGATGTTCCTGCCGCAGGTGGTCAAGAGCGCGCGCGTGATGAAGCGGTCGGTCGCCTACCTCGAGCCGTTCATGGAGGCGGAGAAGGAGAAGGCGCGCCAGGAGGGCCGGCTCACCTCGGCCGGCGGCCAGGGCAAGATCGTGCTGGCCACGGTGAAGGGTGACGTACACGACATCGGCAAGAACATCGTCGGTGTCGTCCTCGGCTGCAACAACTACGAGGTCATCGACCTCGGCGTGATGGTGCCGGCGGGCAAGATCCTCGACACGGCGGTCACCGAGGGCGCCGACGCGGTCGGGCTGTCCGGGCTGATCACGCCGTCGCTGGACGAGATGGTCGCGGTCGCGACCGAGATGCAGCGGCGCGGGCTGAAGATGCCGCTGCTCATCGGCGGCGCGACGACGTCCAAGCAGCACACCGCGGTCAAGATCGCGCCGGCCTACGACAACGCGACCGTGCACGTCCTGGACGCCTCGCGCGTGGTCGGCGTCGTCTCCGACCTGCTCGACCCGGACCGCTCGATCGTGCTGGCCGAGAAGAACCGGGCCGATCAGGAGGTGCTGCGCGAGCAGCACGCGAGCAAGCAGCGCCGCCCGATGCTCAGCCTCGCCCAGGCCCGCGCGAACCCCGAGAAGGTGGCCTTCGACGGCCTGCCGACCCCGGCGTTCACCGGCCTGCGCGTGGTCGAGCCGGGCATCGCCGAGCTGCGCGAGATGATCGACTGGCAGTTCCTGTTCCTGGCCTGGGAGCTCAAGGGCAAGTACCCGGCCATCCTGGAGCAGCCGGTCGCCCGCGAGCTGTTCGACGACGCGAACACGCTGCTCGACCAGATCATCGCCGACGGCAGCTTCACCGCGAAGGGCGCGTACGCGTTCTGGCCGGCGCACAGCGAAGGCGACGACATCCTGCTCGAAGGCGACTACGCGCACGTCAAGTTCCCGATGCTGCGGCAGCAGACGGCCAAGCCGGAGGACCGCGCGAACCGCTGCCTGGCCGACTACATCGCGCCGATCGGCGACCACCTCGGCGGCTTCGCGGTCGCCATCCACGGCGCCGAGACGCTGGCCGCGCGCTACGAGGCCGAGCAGGACGACTACCGCGCGATCATGGTCAAGGCGCTGGCCGACCGGCTCGCGGAGGCGTTCGCCGAGCACATCCACCTGCGGGCCCGCCGCGACTGGTTCGAGCCGGACGCGCAGCCGAAGCTGGCGGACCTGCACGCGGAGCGGTTCCGCGGCATCCGCCCGGCGCTCGGCTACCCGGCCAGCCCCGACCACAGCCAGAAGCGCGAGCTGTTCGAGCTGCTGGAAGCCGGCGAGCTGGGCATGGACCTGACCGAGTCGTACGCGATGACGCCGGCGGCGAGCGTGTCCGGGCTGATCTTCGCCCACCCGGATTCCCGCTACTTCACCGTCGGGAGGCTCGGCCGCGACCAGGTCGAGGACTACGCCCGCCGCAAGGGCGTGGAGGTCGCCGAGGTCGAGCAGTGGCTGCGGCCGAACCTGGCCTACGACCCCGAGGGGTAGTCCGGCAGGTCGATGTCCGTGGCGAACCTGTCGGTCGCCTTGAGCAGCAGGCCGAGCAGGAAGCGGGACTTGAACGTCCAGTCCCGCAGCTTGATCCGCAGCGGTGACGGCGGCGCGAGGAACGGGCCCGCGCTGCCGCGCTGCGAGACCTTCGCGTAGCCCCGCATCAGCTCCTCGTAGCGGGCGAACGCGACCCGGTGGTCGCCGTCGGCGGCGCGGAGCTCGCCCGCGAGCACGTACGCGCCGACAACGGCCAAGCCGGTCCCGAAGCCGCCGAGGGTGTTGCCGTAGGCGGCGTCGCCGAGCAGGACGACCCGGCCGCGGGAGTAGCGGTCGATCGTGACGCGGCTGAGGGTGTCCAGGTAGAACTCGCGGGCCTGTGGGATCCGGGCCATCAGCTCCGGCACCCGCCAGCCGGCGCCCTGGTAGGCGTCCATCAGCAGCTGCCGCTGCTTGCCGGTGTCGGTGCGGTCGTAGTCGAGCTCGGGTGAGGCGAAGACGAAGAACGCCGGCGCCTTCGGCCCGCCGACGGCGGCCATCCGGCCCGGTTCGTTGTACATCTCGGCCTCGCCGCCGAGGTCGTCGCCGAGTTCGGCGAGCGCGTAGTGGTAGCCGAGGTACTGCACGTGGTCGCGCTCCGGGCCGAAGGCCAGCCGCCGGACGTTCGAGTGGATGCCGTCGGCGCCCACGACCAGGTCGAATCGGCGAGGTGCCGCGTGGGCGAAGGTGACGTCGACGCCGCCGCCGGTTTCGGTCAGGGTCGTGATGGTGTCGCCGAAGAGATATTCGCAGTCCGCGTGGGCGCAGAGGATTTCCGACAGGTCGCCGCGGCGGATTTCGATGTCGCCGCCGGTGAATTCGCCGGGGATCACGGCCTGCGGTTTCCCGGTCGCGTCGACGATCGTCTGGTCGTGCCCGCCCGTCTGCCGGCGAAGGACCTCGCCGAGGACGCCCATCCGGTCGAGGACGGTCCGGTGGGTGGCGCCCTTGAAGTCGACGGCCTGCCCGCCGGCCCGCAGCGCGGGGGCGCGTTCGACGACGGTGACGGTGTGGCCGGAGCGGGTGAGCAGGCAGGCGAGCGCGGGGCCGGCGATGCCGGCGCCGGAGATGAGGACGGTGCGGTTCTTCATGCCGCCGAGCTTCGCCAGGGCCGCTTACCGGTCCCTGGCGAAGCACTGACAGCCACCGTCAGCCGCGGGGCGTCAAGGGGCTGGACGACGCACCGGCGGCGGCCGGCTCGAACGCGCAGTTTTTCCCCGCCGCGGGGGCGCCCCCCGTTTTCCACGCTACCGGAGGGCACCGACAATTCCGGGGCGCCCGCTACTCGACGGCGCCGTTCTGCGTCAGCAGCGTCTGGTACCAAGCGTCGTACGGGTGGTTCGTCGCCGGGTAGTTCGCCAAGGGGGTCGTCGCCTCGCTCGCCGAATCGAAGTCCCAGCCGCGGACCAGGCGCCCCGCCTGGCGGGCCGCGGTGATGAACGCCGACTCCGTCGCGGGCGCCCCGTAGAACAGCGCGCCCTGCTGGAGCTCGGCGCTGTCGCCCTGCTGGAACTCGTCGAAGGCGACCTGGCGGTAGCGGATCCGGTCGCCGGCGACCCGGTCGGTGTCCGCGCGCAGCGTCTGCGCGGAGGTCGGGCCGTCCGCTCCCGTCCACACGGACACCGTGCGGCCGGCGGCGGCCGACGTCGCCTTGGCGAACCGCGCGTCCGAGGTCTTGGCGTTGCCCGTCCACGACACCGTGGTGCCCGCGAGCACGCCGTCCCAGTCCCAGTTCTGGCTGTTGTTCTGGCTCTTGTGGATTTCCCGCAGGTGCGCCGCGTCGGTGAAGGCGACCGTCGGCAGCACGCCGTTGTCGTACTGGTGGCTGGCCTGCCAGGTGATCTCGCCGTCCGCGCCGAGCTTGCCGACGTGGTACCAGAGGGTGGACGCGCCCTGCGACTGGTGGACCTCGACCAGGTCGCCGTTGTCGTTGAGCGCGACGGCCGGTGTCTGCCCGCTGTCGTACCGGCCGTGCCGCAGCCAGGTGACCCGGCCGTCGGCGCCGTAGGTTCCCGTCCAGTACCAGAGCGCGCCGGCCCCGGAGTCGTGCACCTCGACGACCTGGCCGCGGCCGTTCAGCGCGACCGCGGGGTGGTAGCCGACGTCCCGCTTGTATTCGGTGCGCGACCCGCCGTCGCCGGACAGCAGCGGCAGCACGCGCCCGCGCAGCGCGTCGACGTCCGGCGCCGCCGGGTAGTCCTGCGCCCGCAGCAGCCGGCCGCCGAACACCGACTCCAGCTCCTGGTTCAGCGCGGTCAGGTTGCCCGCGGCGAAGGACGGGTTGTCGGTCAGGTCGTCCTTCAGGTCCAGCATGACGACGACCGGGGCGGCGGCCGGGTGCTGCGCCGACCAGGTGTTCACCACCGCCAGCCAGTCGCGGAGGTTGTTCGACGCCGGGTTGCCGCCGCTGTGGTCCACGAGGTTGCCGGGCGAGTCGTGCCCGACGGCGTAGTCGTGCGAAGTGGCGTAGCCGTTGTCGTGAACATCGAGTTCCAGGAACCGCACGCCGTGGTCGAGCTGGTAGGCGAGGGAGTTCTTCGCCCCGTCGACGTTCCCCGAGTAACTGTTGTGCGTGGCGCGGAACACCGACGCGGTGAACGGCGGGCTCGCGGCGTGCGCCGTGGCGGGGGTCAGGACCGCGGCGGTCACCAGTGCGGAGACGGCCAGCGCGGGCAAGCGGGTCATCCTCGGATCCTCACTTCGGGGAACGGGCGCACCCATCCTGGCCGCCGAAGGGTTGCGCTGTCTCGAACTCCGCGTGAAACTCCGCGCCGGTAACCTCGCGCCATGGCGGCAGAACACGTGATCGTGACGTCCACGACGGACTCGGAAGCGGCGGCGCGGGAGCTGGCCGCGCAGGCGGTCGAAGCCCGGCTGGGGGCCTGCGCCCAGGTCGTCGGCCCGATCACCAGCGTCTACCGGTGGGAGGGCGCGGTGCAGACGGACCAGGAGTGGCGGGTGGAGATCAAGACGACCGCCGGCCGGGTGGCCGCGCTGACCGAACGCCTGCGGCAGCTGCACGGCTACGACCTGCCGGAGGTGATCGCCACCCCGATCGTCGGCGGCAGCGCGGAATACCTGGCGTGGCTGGAAACCGAGACCGCTGGCTAGATTCGGCGCATGGAGCATGAAGCACTCAGGCCGCGTTTCGCGACGCTGACCACTGCCCACCTGGCCGACGCCTGCATCCGGGCCGGGCTCCCGGTGCGCTGCGCCCCGGCGGGGACACGCGCGGTGGTGCCCGGCACCCGCCTGTTCGGCCCGGCGGTCCCGGCCCGGCACGTCGGCAGCGTCGACGTCTTCCTGGAGGCGTTCGAGACCGCCCCCGAGGGCGGGGTGCTCGTCGTGGACAACGGCGGCCGGCTCGACGAAAGCTGCGTCGGCGACCTCGTGGTCCTCGAGGCGCGCGCCGCCGGGGTCGCCGGGGTGGTGATCTGGGGCCTGCACCGCGACACCGCGGACATCCGGGCCATCGGGCTGCCGGTGTTCAGCCTGGGTTCGCTGCCCACCGGGCCGCTCAGCCTGGGCCCGCGCGTCGACGGCGGCCTGGCCGAAGCGGTCGTCGGCACCTGGCGCATCGGCCCGTCGGACCTCGTGCTGGGCGACGACGACGGCGTCCTCTTCGTCCCGCTCGCCCGGGCGGGTGAATTGTTCACGCTCGCGGAAGGGATCCGCGACACCGAACGCCGGCAGGCCGACCGGATCCGCGGCGGCGAACCGTTGCGCCGTCAGGTGCGATTCGGTGAATTCCTGGCGGCGCGGGAAACGAATCCGGGCTTGACTTTCCGCGCGCATCTGCGGGCCGTGGGCGGCGCTATCGAGGAATAGCCACGAAAGTGTGATCGTCGCCCTGATCGGGTACTCCTGCCGTGCAGCGGGTGCGGGAGGCGGAACCATGAACACACTCATCGGCTTCGGCCGGGACATCGAATACCACTTCGCCCGGGGACTGCGTGCCTACCTCGGCCGCGTCGCGAGGGCGGCCGGCGTCGGCTTCGAGTCGTGTTCGATCGACCTCGACGTCCCGGCCTCCGGGTACGTGGCCCTCGACCGCACGCTCCCGGACCTGCCGGGGCACGATCTGGCGCTGATCTGGGACGAGGTGCACGGCTGGTCGGCGGTGGTCGAACCCGCGGGCGGGGGAGCGGCGAAGCTGCTCGCCTACCTCGGCGGCCCGGAAGTCCTGCCGGCACCGCGCGCGGTCGTCCGGTTCCTGGAGGTGCTGCGGGTCACCGGACCGCCGGCTGGCTCGTTCCGCCCGCCGGTGCTCCGGGCGCCGGGCCACCACGAGGACCTCGTCGACTGGCTGCCGGTCACCGGACCCGAAGGGCTGCTGCGGCCGAGTTCCCCGGCCTGGTGATGCTTCGCCCGGAGGACGGACGGGGCCCGGGCGCCTAGGATGGGCGGGCAGCCACCGCCGGAGTGAGGGAACACCGTGAGCAGCGCCGATGAACCCCGTCCCGTCCGGGTCCTGCTCGTGGAGGACCACGACATGGTCGCCGAGGCGCTGCAGCTGGCCCTCGACCGGGCCGACGGGATCACCGTGGTCGGCCGGTCGCGATCCCGGGCGGAGGCCGTCGCCGACGCGCGCGAGCACCGCCCGGACGTCGTGGTGCTGGACCGGCGGCTCGCCGACGGCGACGCGCTCGGCGTCGTCGCGGAACTCGGCTCGGACGGGGCGCGGGTGCTGGTGCTGACCGGGGACGCGACCCCGGCGGTCGCCGTGCAGGTGGCCAAGGCGGGCGGGGCCGGCCTGCTGCTCAAGTCCTCCCAGCTCGGCGTGCTGGAGTCCGCCGTGCGGGACGTCGCCGCCGGTGGCGTGGTCTTCGACCCGGAGCTGCTGCCCGGCGTTTTCGACCGGCTCACCGGCCGGGCGCCGGGCGGGGGTGCGGCGCTGACCGCGCGGGAGCGCGAAACCCTCGACCTGCTCGCCGAGGGCGCGACCACCGACGAGATCGGCCGCCGGCTGGGCGTTTCCCGCAACACCACGCGCAACCACGTCCAGCGGGTGCTGGAAAAGCTCGGGGCGCGGTCGAAGCTCGAAGCCGTCGCGGTGGCCCGCCGGGAGGGCCTCATCGTCTGATGCAGCTGCACCAGACGGAGAGGGGCGTTTGCCTCTCGCCCCCGGCCGGTGCCCTCGGCCACGCTTGACGCTGTGAACACCCCTGCCCCGCTCACCGCGGAGTGCGTGCTGACCGACCTCGCGGGCGGCCTGGCCGCCGCCCGCCGGTTCACCCGTCTCACCCTGCTGGCCTGGGCCGCCGGGGTCGCCGTCGACGACGCGCTGCTCGTCGTCACCGAGCTCGCGACGAACGCCCTGCGCCACGGGGCGGGCGACCCGGTCCTGCGGCTGAGCGTGGACGGCGCGGACGTCCGCGTCGAGGTCTTCGACGACGACCCGGCACCCCCGGTGCGGCGTCCCGCGGGGCCCGACGGCGGCTGGGGGCTCGCCCTCGTCGACCGCCTGTCCACGGTGCGGGGAACCGCGCCGAACGGCCGCGGGAAGGTCGTCTGGTGCATCCTGCCCGTCCCGTCCGCCGAGCTCGCGAGCTGACACCGCCGTGCCCGATCGGCGGCGATCCGGCAGAGTTGCCGCATGGACGACGACCGGTTCCGGCTGCTGGTGCAGGGCGTGCTCGACTACGGGATCTTCATGCTGGACACCGGGGGGCGCATCGCGAGCTGGAACGCCGGTGCGGAGCGGATCAAGGGGTACGCGGCGGAGGAGATCATCGGGGAGCATTTTTCGGTGTTCTACCCGGCGGAGGACGTGGCGGCCGGGAAACCCGCGCGGGAGCTGGAGGTCGCGGTCGCGCAGGGCCGGCTGGAGGACGAGGGGTGGCGGCTGCGCAAGGACGGCTCCCGGTTCTGGGCCAACGTCGTGATCACCGCCCTGTACGACGAACGGGGTGAGTTGCAAGGCTTCGGGAAGGTGACCCGGGACGTGACCGAGCGCCGCGCGGCCGAAGCCGCCCTGCGCGAGAGCGAGGAGCGGTTCCGGCTGCTGGTGCAGAGCGTCCAGGACTACGCCATCTTCATGCTGGACACCGGCGGTCGGATCGCGAGCTGGAACGCCGGTGCGGAGCGGATCAAGGGGTATGCCGCGGAGGAGATCATCGGGGAGCATTTTTCGGTGTTCTACCCGGCGGAGGACGTGGCGGCCGGGAAACCCGCGCGGGAGCTGGAGGTCGCGGTCGCGCAGGGCCGGCTGGAGGACGAGGGGTGGCGGCTGCGCAAGGACGGCTCCCGGTTCTGGGCCAACGTCGTGATCACCGCGCTGTACGACGATCAGGGGCGCTTGCACGGCTTCGGCAAGGTCACCCGCGACATGACCGAGCGCCGCAACGCCGAGCAGGCGCTGCGCGAACGCCGCCGGCTGGTCGGGCACCTCGTGGAGGCCCAGGAGGTGGAGCGGCGCCGGATCGCCTGGGACGTCCACGACGAGTCGATCCAGTCCATGGTGGCCGTCGGGATGCGCCTGCAGCTGCTCGCCGCCCGGCTGCCGGAGCCGCACGCGAGCGCCGTCAGCGGCCTCGACGAGTCGGTGAGCGCCGCGATCGCCCGGCTGCGCGGCCTGGTGTCCCGGCTGCGGCCGCCGGAACTCGACCGGCACGGCCTGGTGGAGGCGGTGTCGGCCTACGTCGACGACGTCGCCGGCCGCTGGGGGCTGGCGCACTCGGTGCGGGACGACCTCACCGCCGAGCCGTCGCCCGAAGCGGCGATCACGGTGTACCGGATCTGCCAGGAGGCGCTCAGCAACGTCCACCGGCACGCGCGGGCCACCCGGGTGGCGATCACGCTGTCCACAGTGGACAACGGAACCCTGGTGCGGATCACCGACGACGGCGTCGGCACGGCGGGCGGCGACGCCGGCGCGGGCCACTTCGGGCTGGTCGAGATGCAAGAACGCGCCGAAGCGGCGCACGGCTGGCTCTCGGTGCGCAGCACGCCCGGCGAGGGCACGGTCGTCGAGTTCTGGCTGCCCCTGCTGCCCGACGTGCCGGAGCTCGAACCGTGACCGAACTGCGGGTGCTGATTTCCGACGACGACGTGATGATCCGCGACGTCCTGCGGGAGGTGCTGGACTCCGAGTCCGACATCGCTGTGGTGGCGGTGGCCGGCGACGCCGACGAGGCGATCCGGCTCGCCGAGCGGCACCGGCCCGCGGTCGCCGTCCTCGACGTCCGGATGCCGGGCGGCGGCGGGGCGCGCGCGGCCCGCGAGATCGCCCGGCTCAGCCCGGGTACCGCGATCCTGGCCTTTTCCGCCTACGCCGACCGGGCTTCGATCGCCGGGCTCACCGCGGCCGGCGTCACCGAGTACCTGGTGAAGGGCGCGCCGAACCGGGAGATCGTCGAGGCCGTCCGGCGGCTGGGCCGTCAGGCCGGGTGAGCGGTCACCGGACCGGCCGGACGTTCACGGCGCTGTCGAGGTCCGTCGGGATCAGGGTGAACAGCCGCCGCACCGCACGAGACCGCCCGGCCTCCACGGTGAGGCGCGCCCCGGCGGCGTCGGCGAGCAGCCGGGCGCGCAACAGCGAGTTCAGCCCGGCGACGGAGAAGAACGTGACGCCGGAGAGGTCGATGACGAGCTCGTCGAGCCGGCCGGGGACCCGGGCCTGCAGGACCGCGTCCAGCCGGCGGGCGGTGCCGAGGTCGAGTTCGCCGGTCACCTCGACGTGGACGGTGCCGGGTGCGGGCTCGAGCACGCGAACCGACATCTGGCCGCCGGCGGTCAGCCAGCCGGGGGTGGTGAGGACCTGCTCGGCCGGGCGGGGTTGAGGAACCATCGCGGCACACCCTTTCGTCGGGCAGCGGGGGCGGACCGGACGTTTTCGGGACGGGATCGCCGCACGGGGCAGCCTGCCGGCCCGGGCGCGGAACGTCCGGCAGCGGCTGACGGCTCAACCGTGAACCATCAGCATAGTGCATCTGCACTAGGTGAACCACCACGCGTAGCCACGGACCAGCCGGGTGGCGGATTGCGCGGCACCGGAGTTAGGTTGCCGACCGTGAGGAGGGCGCCATGCCGACCACCGTGGTCAACCTGAAGGGGCACCGGGACGATCCCGAGTACGCCGACGTCGTCTACGTCGGGCGGGCCATGCACCGCGGCGGCTGGCACCTGGCCGGATCGAAGCTCGCCAGCCCCTTCCGGCCCGGCCCGGACGGCTCGCGCGAAGAAGTCGTCGCGAAGTACCGGGCGTACCTCCTGGCCCGGCCGGACCTGCTCGCCCTCCTCCCGGAGCTGCGCGGCCGCCGGCTCGGGTGCTGGTGCGTGCCCGAGCCCTGCCACGCCCAGGTCATCGCCGAGCTCGCGGATCACCGCCCGTAACGAATCGCACCGCTGTGACAAGCGAGGCTCCGCCTCGCGCCGGGGGCTTCGCCACCCGGACCCCCCAAAGCGGTAATGAGTAGTCTGACACCAGGGGGGTGATCGATGTGCGCGCTCGTCGGCTCGGCGGTTTCGACCAGGCCGAGCTGCCCGAAGCCCACCGGATCCGGTGGTGGTTCGCGGCGGTGACGGCCGGGCTCGTCGCGGCGGGCTTCGCCGTCGTGCCCTACCTGCCGTTCTTCCAGGACCTGACCTTCGTGAAGGACCCGAAGGTCGCCAGCGTCATCACCTGGACCGTGCTCCAGACCTCCGTCGTGATCGTCTCCGCGGTCATGACGCTGTACTTCGTCGGCAAGGCGCGCCTCGAAACCGCCGCCTACCGGGCCAACCAGATCGACATCCGGGTGTTCGTCGACGAACGGCCCGAAGGCAGCCACGACCGCGAGATCGACTCCGCCGTCGAGCTGACCGCCACCTTCAAGCGGTTCCTCAACGACTCGCGCCTCTACACTCCCACCCCGGTCCCGGGCGCGGGGAGCTCGTACGACTTCATCCAGATCGTCGAGCACGCCGGCGACTCCGCGGACGGCTGGTGGAAGGCGGCGACCAAGCTGATCCGGCTCGCCCAGCCACCCGCCGCGTTCACCGTCACCGGCACCGTCCGGCCCGGCAACACCCCCGGCCGCTACCAGCTCATCCTCGAACTCGTCCGCGTCCCGCGGTTCGCCGCCAGCCCGCTGGTGATCGAGGACGAGAACTGGCCGCGCGTGCTGCACCGCGCCGCCAACGCCGTGGCCGCGCTGGTCATCCCGCGCAGCGCGTACGTCCGCTCGAACATCCACTGGGCCGCCTGGCGCGGCGCGAAGATCCCGTACGAGCTCTTCGACGCCTACCAGCGGGCCAACCACTTCATCGCCTACCGCCGCTACGACGAAGCACTGGCCGAGTACTACCGCGCGGTCAGCCTCGACCCGGCGAACGTCTACATCAGGCTCGAAATCGCCGCCCTGCAGGAACAGCTCGACCTGCACCTGGACGCGCTCGCCACCTACGACGACGTCATCACCGTGTGCAGCCGCGGCCACCCCGGCCTGGCCCGGTGGTGGATCGGGCCGGACTTCGCGCGCCAGCCCCGCCGCGACGCCCGCGACCGCGAGGTCGCCCTGCTCATCGCCCGCTACCGGCACGCGCTCGTCCTCGGCCACGGCGACTCCGTGGCCGGTTCCTGGTGGGTCCGGCGGACCACCGCGGGCGTCCCCGGCGACGCGCGGGCCCAGCGCCGCGCCGAACTGCGGACCGCGGTGGAGCTGCGGTTCCGCCGGTACGTCGACCTGGACGTCCGGACGCAGCCGCACGAACTCCCGCGCGAGCAGCGGCTCGAACTGCACCGGCGCGTCCTGCGCGTGCCGGTCGAGGAACTCCTCGTCCACCAGGCGACCCCGGCGCAGCTGGCCGAGTACAACCAGCGCGCGGCGGAGATGCGGTCGTACTTCTGCGCGCTGTCGCAGTACGAGATCGAACGGCTCGTCGAGGACTACCGCCGGTTCGGCAGGCGCTGGCGGCGCAGCTGGCGGCAGCTCACCAACCGGGCCCTCGACCTCTCGCTGGTCTGGGCGGTGCTGCGGCGGGCGATGGCGGACGTCGAGCCGGAGACCGGAGCCGTCCCCGCGCCCCGGCCGGCCTACCCCGGCAGCCGGGTGCGGCTGGCCGACGTCTGCCCGGACCGCAGCTGGCCGCCGGACCCGCAGGCCCTCGACGACACCGTCGAAGCCGCCGGGCCGCGCCGGTCGTGGGAGGAGTGCTACAACGCGGCGAGCGTGTACGCCGTCGCGATGCTCGAAGTCGGCCCGCGCGGCGAGCGCGACCTGCGCGACCGCGCCTGCAACCCCCGTCTCGAGGGCGACGCGCGCGACGAGGTGGCCCGCCGGGCGGTCCGCGAGCTGTACCACGCCGCGACGATCAGCCACAGCGGACGGCTGCCCGAGCGCCGCTCCTGGGTGATGGGGGAGGACCCCGACCTGGCCGCCCTGCGCGGCCACGAGCTGTTCCGCGTCTTCGAGATGGTGACGTTCTCGCCGGACCGCGCCGCCCCGCTGCGCCCGCAGCGCGCCCACGTCTGGGAGCAGGTCAGCTACGTCCGGCAGCTGGTCGCCGAGATCGCGGGCTGCCGGGCGCACTTCTGGCGGGCCCGCGCGCTCGACACCGGGGCGGCCCCGGACAGCCGCACCCTCGACCGCTGGCGCGCGGCCGACCGCGACGCCTGGCGGAAACTCGCGCGGCTGGCCGAGGGGAAGCAGGACTGGTACACGCGTTACCAGGCGATCTGCGCCTTCCGCGCGTGGTCGGCCGAGTGCGGCTACCCGGGCTCGATCTCCGGGTTCCCGCTGTACTGCGAGGAAAGCCTGCACGCCCAGCTGCGCGGAGCGGCGGGCCCGCGCGCGAAGACCGGCTTCGACGCGAACATCGTCGTCCGGGAGTACGTGCGGCTCTGCGACCGCCGGCTCGACCACCTGGTCGCCGACATCGGCGAGCTCGCCGAGCAGTCCACGATCGAAGACTTCGCCGGCCGCGCGGAACTGTGGACAGCGCTCGGCTCGTGGTTCGACGACGACATCGCGGACGCCTCGTCGGCCGACGAACGCCGTGAGCGGTTCCGCAAACTGGCCCGGCCGTAGGCCGGCCGGTCCTCCGGGCGTCCGGACCCTAGGAGGGCCGCGTGTACCGGTGCTTCACGCCCACCGGGAAGTACTCGGGATCCCCGGCCGGGCGCAGGACGACGTCGGGCAGCTGCCGCTCCGGCGGCACGTAGTGCGCGAACTCGCTGTTGAGCCGCACCAGCTGCGCACGCACGGCCGCCGCGATCCCGGCGGCGTCGGCGGTCGCGCCCGGGGCCGTTTCGACCGTGATCCGCAGCCGCCGGTCGCGGTCGGCGTCCTCGACCGCTTCGATGACGAACTTGCCGGTCACGGTGTCGCTGATGCCGGGCTGTTCCAGGCCGACGGTGACGTTCTCCGGGTAGACGTTCGCGCCGAAGAACGACACCGTGAACAGCGACCGGCCGAACACGTACACGAACGGCAGTTCCGGGCCGGCCGGCGGCGTGAAGCCGTGGCGGGCGCAGAACCCGAGCAGCTCGGCGTGCGGCAGGACCCCGCCGTCGTCGGCGATGTGGTAGCGGACGAGCGGGATGCCGCCGTCGCCGGTGAAGACCAGCGTGCCCTCGTGCACCTCGAAGAAGCGGCTGGCCGGGTCGTACTGCACCAGCGTCGGCAGCCGCGCGTCGCCGAACACCTCCCGCGCCAGGTCCGGCCGCCCGGCGAAGAACCGGCGGATCCCCGCCGACAGCGGGGTTTCGGTGCCGAGCACGCCCGCGTCGGCCGTGCCGTACAGCGACGCGATGTCGCGGACCGGGTCGGCGATCCCGGCGCGCCCGGCCACCAGGTCGCGCCACTGCTCGCTGAACACTTCGCCGGCCAGCACCAGCTTGATCGCGTACGCGGGCCAGTCGACGCCCTCGGCGAGCCCGGTGTCGACGACGTCCTTGACGAACGGCGGGTACCCGAGCAGCACGACCTGGTCGAAGTGCGGCGCGAGCTCGGGCAGCACCCGCAGGATTTCCGCCTTGTTGTTGCCCGGCGCGACCACGGTGATCGGGCAGCCCTTGGCGGCGAGATGGCGCACGCACGCGGTGGTGAACAGGCCGCCCACCCAGGTGCCGAGCGGGAAGCAGACGACCGCGAGCGTGCGCCGCCGTCCGGCGTCGAAGGCGTCCACGAGCACCTGCTCGAACCGCCGGGCCACGTGCAGTTCGTCCTCGAGCGACCGCGGCCAGACGGTGGGCCGGCCACTGGAGCCGGAGGAGACGGCGATCATGTCGAGCCCGTCGAAGCTGCCGCCGCGGCACAGTTCGGGCAGCGGGTACTTCCGGTGGTAGGACGCCTTGCCGGTGAGCGGCAACTCCCGGAAGGCGGCCATCGTCGTGACGCCGGCCGGCTCGATCCCGTGCTCCCGGAGGAACTTCCGGTAGGCGGGCACGGTTTCGGCGGTGCGGTGGAACAGGTCCAGGACGTGGTCCGGTTCCGGTGGCCGGGGCGGACCGAAGAAGGTGTCGAGCGCCTGCCGCACGCGGGTCTGCCGGCCGAGGTCCATGATCGGAGCATAGCGGTGGGCGCGTGTCATGATGGGCGCCGTGAGCACCTCCGCGGAGCAGCAGCCCGCCGGCCCGCCGCTGACCCTCTACCTGGTCAAACGGCTCGAGCTGGTGATCAGGGCGCTGCTCGACGACGCCCTGCGGCCGCTCGGGCTCACGACCCTGCAGTACACGGCGCTGACGGTCCTCGAAGCCAGCGGCGCGCTTTCCTCGGCGCAGCTGGCCCGCCGGTCGTTCCTGCGCCCGCAGACCATGCACGAAATGGTGCTGACGCTGGAAAAGCGCGGCCTGATCGCCCGCACCCCGAAGCCGGACAACAAGCGCGTCCTGCTGGCCGGCTTGACGGACGCGGGCCGCGACCTGCTGGCCGGCTGCGCCCCGGCGGTCGCGGAGCTGGAGCACGCGCTGCTGGCGGACATGAGCCCGGGCCAGCGGGCGACGTTCCGCGAGGGCCTGCAGCACGGCGTCACGGCCCTCGGCGCCCGGCGTGCCCAGGAGGCGTGAGAGGAACGGAGGAACGGCCGAGCGGCCCAGCACCCTCATCCGACTGGAGCCGCGGGTGCGGGGGAAGCGCTAGGCCGGACGAGTGGAAGCGCCGAGCGGCCCGTTGCAGGGGTGTCATGCGGGGCGTTGAGGGGTAAAGACCCAGTCCCCATCCTGTGGAGGTTCACCGAAGTGTCCAGGGCCAGCAAGGTGGGCGACGCAGCAGTCGCCGCCCGGCGGTTGCTGGTACTGGCGGGAGCGGTGGCGGGCCTGTGGCTGCTGTCGTGGCTGTGCTCCGGAACCGCGAACGCGGCGACGCCCGACGACAGCGCCGGTGCGGCGGTCTCGGCCCGGGCGGAGGCGCTGGCGGTGCCGGGAGGGGCTGCGAGCCTGGCGGGGAATGTGACCCGGGCGGCGGAGCCTGGTGCGGTGCCGAGCGCGGTGGCTGCGGCCTCGCGGACGATTCGTTCCGCAGAGCCGGTATCACGCGCGGCTGAGGCAGTTGCGGCGCCGGTGGCGCGGGCTGCTGGGGCGCCGGCGGCCGAGAGCGCTGCTGTGGTGGTTGAGCCGGTGGCCAAGAGCGCCGCCGCTGTTGTGGAGCCGGTGGCGCACGCAGCCGCGGGTGCTGTGGCCCCGATCGCTGGGGATGTCGGTGCGGTTGCGGCGCCGGTGGCGCGGTCGGTTGGAGACGCTGCCTCGCCGGGGGCGCGAAGCGTGGGCGCGGTTGTGGAGCCGGTGGCGCATGCGGCGGCGAGCGCGGTGGCGCCGGTGGCCGGGAGCGCTGCCGTGGTGGTTGAGCCGGTGGCCCGTGCCGTGACCAGCGCTGTGGCGCCGGTGGCCAAGAGCGGCGCCGCCGTTGTCGAGCCGGTGGCGCACGCGACCGCGAGCGCTGTGGCGCCGGTGGCTGGAGATGCTGGCGCGCTCGGCAGCGCTGTGTCGCCTGTGGTCAGGGGCGTCTCCGCCGCTGTCGGGCCGGTGGCGCGCGCGGCCGCGAATGCCGTCTCGCCCGTGACCCGAGGCGCCGCTCCCGTGGTGGCCGGCCTCGCTCCCGTGGTCCGGAGCGTCGGTGCGCCGGCCGGACCGGTCTCGCAGATCGTCGGGCCGCTGGCGCAGGTGGTCGCTCCGATTGCCAAGACCGTCGAACCCATCGTGCGGTCCGTCGACCCGATCGTCTCGCCCGTCACCCGGCCGGTCGCCGGTGTCGTGCAGCCCGTGACCGCGCCCGTCCCCGGTGCCCCTCCGCCCGCGCGTGGCCATCACCTCCCGCTCCTCGTCAGTCACGCCGCGCAGCCCGTCCTCGCGGAGGTCGCCGGCCTGCCCGCCGCCGAACCCGTGAACCCGCCCGGCCCGGCGGCGGTGACCCTCCGGCCACAGCCTGCGTCGTCGGCCCGGTCCGGCCGCATCTGTGCCGGCGAAGCCGCCCCGCGCCCCCGCGTCGTCCGCGCCGAGCTGCAGTCTCGGCGCGATGCTCCCGGGGACACTCCCGCGCCGGTGCGTCCCGCGCCGTCCGATGTGGCGTCCGGGTCCGGGTCGACCGTTCCGGCCGCCTTCCTGGCCGCCGGTCACCGGATCCACGGTTTTCCGGCGTCCACGTGGGAACACGGGGACTTCGTGCCGCTGTGGCGGCCGTGCGAACCGGGTACCGGTCCCGGCTAGTCCGTTCCGATCTGCCGCCCGTCGTGTGCTTCGCGGCGTGTTCCGCGCTGCCCGCGACCGCCAACCCGGAACGAAACTTCATGCGTGGAAGAGGGACGAAATGGAACCGAGCGTGTTCGACCTCGGGAAAGTGCGAAGAGACGCGGTGGTCACCGTCCGCCTGGACGCGATGGCCAACGTCAGGCTGCTGACGGCGGTCAACTTCCAGGCCTACCGGCGCCGGCAGTACTACCGGATGCACGGAGGGGTGGCCACCGCGCCGATGTTCAAGATCCACATCCCGGCCAACGCCCACTGGTTCCTGGTGATCGACGTCGAGGGCCTCGAAGCCCGGCCCCTGCGCCCCAGGGTGAGCGTCGAACCGGAAGCAGCTGTCGCGTCCCGCGGGCGCACCGGCCCCCGGTGACCACCGGCGGCCCCGGCTTCGCGGCCGGGGCCGCCGCGACGGTCCACAGTGGCCGGTGGTTTCCGGCGGCGCGCCGGGGTACCCGCCCGGAATGCAGACGTTCCTGCCGTGCGCCGACTTCACCGCCAGCGCCCGCACGCTCGACCGCCGCCGGCTCGGCAAGCAGCGCGTGGAGGCGCTGCAGGTGCTGCGCGCCCTGGTGATCCCCGGCTACGGCTGGCGCCACCACCCGGCGGCGAAGATGTGGACGGGCTACGAGGAGGCGTTGACGCGCTACGGCCTCGAGGTGTGCTCGGTGTGGTGCGCCCTGGGCGCGGCGGACACGTGCGCGGTCAAACTGACCGGCGAGTTCGAACGCTCGGTGCGCGGCGCGACGATCCGGACCCAGCCGGAGCTCACGGCCGCGGGCGAGATGCCGCCGTGGCTGGGCGACGAGGCGCTCCACCGCAGCCACCAGTCGGCGCTGGTGCGGAAGGACCCGGACCACTACGGGAGGCAGTTCCCGGGAGTGCCGCCGGACCTGCCGTACGTGTGGCCGCCCTCGGACCGGCCGAGCCGCACGGCGTGAGCCGGCGGGTGCGCCCGCACCCCGGCACCCGGCCCCGGCTGGGGCTGTAGTGGTGGGTTGCTTGAGCCGCAGCCGCAGCCGCAGCCGCAGCCGCAGCCGCAGCCGCACCGCTCGCGCCGGCTGGTGCGCCGCATCCGCGCGGGCCGCTGGGGTGCGCGTGGGTCGGCTGCGCCGGATCGCTTGACCTCGCGGCCTGGTCACCACCACCGCCCGCGCCCACCGCCTCCGAAAACCGCACCGGACCTGCGGCTCCAGTGGTCCGCATCCCCACCCCGCCCCGACCTTCGGCGGATTTACAACGTTGTACCAACGATGTAAAACGAACCCTGCGCCGTTCGCCGCTCGCCGTGGAAGGGGCCACCGATGTCCTCCCGAGAACGCGATCACCTCACCCGACGGGATCTGCTCCGGCTCGCCGGGGCTTCCGCCGCCGCCGTTGCCGCCGCTGTCTGGCTTCCCGGGACCGCCTCCGCCGGGACCTTCAGCCCGATCCGGCCGCCCGCCACTCCGCTGATCGTCCGCTCGCCCTACCTGTCCACCTGGCAGGCCGCCGACAACCTGGCCGGGACCTGGTCGAGCTTCTGGACCGGGCACATCACCGCCCTCTGCGGCCTCGCCCGCATCGACGGTGCCGCCTACCTCTTCGCCGGTGCGCCCGGCAGCCCGTCCGCGACGCCGATGACGCAGGTCAGCCTGCAGGTCACCGGCACGCGCTCGACCTACGTCCTCACCGGCGGCGGGGTGAACCTCACCGTCACCTTCTTCTCGCCCGTCGACCCCGCCAACCTGCAGCGCCAGTGCGTGCCGTTCGGGTACGTCACCCTCCAGGCGGCCAGCGCCGACGGCCGCGCGCACACCGTCGACCTGCACTTCGACACCTCCGCCGAGTGGGTGCACGGCAACACCGCCACCCCGGTCACCTGGGCCCAGCAGCAGGCAGGCGGCTACACGCTCCTCAGCTGCACCCCGGCCAGCCCCGGCGTGCTGCAGGAAAACGGCGACCAGGCCAGCTGGGGCTCCCTGGTCCTCGCCGCACCGACGTCCGGCACCACCTGGCAGATCGGGCAGGACACCGTCGTGCGCGCCGCCTCGGCCGGCCAGGGCACGCTGAACAACACCAGCGACACCGCCCAGCCCCGGGCGATCAGCGACCGCTGGCCCGTCCTCGCCTTCAACAAGAACCTCGGGACGATCCCGGCCGGTGGCAGTTCGGCCCCGTTCACGCTCTCGATCGGGCACGTCCGCACCCCCGCCGTCCGCTACCTCGGCACCGAACTGCGGCCCTGGTGGACGCACTACTGGGGCAGCTGGCCGGACATGGCCGTCTGGTTCGCCAACGACTACGCCCCGGCTTTGGCCGCCGCGACCGCGATCGACCAGCGCCTGCACGACGACGCCGTCGCCGCGGCCGGCGGCGGCAGCACCGGTGAGCACTACGCCGGGATCTGCGCGCTCGCGCTGCGGCAGGCGTTCGGCGGGACCGAACTGGTCGACCGGGGCGGCTCGCCCTGGGCGTTCCTCAAGGAGATCTCCTCCAACGGCAACATGTCCACAGTGGACGTCACGTATCCGGCGTTCCCCGCCTACCTCTACCTTTCGCCCGCCTATCTCCGGCTGCTGCTGGAGCCGCTGCTCGACTACGCCGAACGCGGCGGCTGGCCGATGCAGTTCGCCGAACACGATCTCGGCACCCACTACCCGGACGCGACCGGGCACAACGACGGCAACGAAGAAAGCATGCCCGTCGAGGAATCGGCCAACCTGCTGATCATGGCCGCCGCGCTGGTGCAGCGGCTCCCGGCCGCGGAAGCGGCCGCGTTCGCGAACACCCACTACCGGATCCTGCGGCAGTGGGCCGAATACCTCATCGCCAACACCCTCGACCCCGGCTTCCAGAACCAGACCGACGACTTCACCGGCTTCATCGCCCACAGCGCGAACCTGGCGTTGAAGGGGATCATCGGCGTCGGCGCGATGGGGATCATCGCCACCACGACCGGCAACGCGGCCGACGCCCAGCGGTACCGCTCGACCTCGCGCAGCTACGTCAGCCAGTGGGTGACGCTCGCCGAGGACGGCCAGCACCTGCGCCTGGCCTACGACCAGCCCGGCACCTGGAGCCTCAAGTACAACGGCTTCGCCGACCGCGTGCTCGGCCTCGACCTCGTCCCGCTCGGCGTCGCCGCCCAGGAGGCCGCCTGGTACCAGGCCCGGGCCGGCGCCCACGGCGTCCTGCTCGACCCGCGCAACAACTACACGAAGGCCGACTGGGAACTGTGGACCGCGGCCTGGCTCGCCGACCAGCCGAACATCCGCACCACCCTGGTCGAAGGCGTTTACAGCTACGCGAACACCACGCCGCAGCGGGTGCCGTTCAGCGACTGGTACGTGGTCGCCGACGCCACCCAGCGCGGCTTCCAGGCCCGCCCGGTCGCCGGTGGCTACCTCGCGCTGCTGACCCGCCCGGCCGCGTCGGCCACGGTCTGGCGGAAGCTGCAGAACCAGCGCTCCGGCAAGGTGCTCGCCGTCTCGAACATGTCGCTGGACGACATGGCCGAGGTGACGCAGTGGTCGGACAACGGCACCGCCGACCACCTCTGGGCCGTCGTGGACAACGGCGACGGCACCGTCCGGATCGTCAACCGCAACAGCGGCAAGGTCCTCGCCGTGCACGACCAGAGCCTCGACAACGGCGCCCACGTGCAGCAGTACCGCGACAACGGCACGCCCGACCACAACTGGCGGATCGTCGACGCCGGCGGTGGCTGGTCGAAGCTGGTCAACGTCCGCAGCGGCAAGGTGATGGCGGTCGACCAGCAGTCCACGGCGGACGGTGCCCAGGTGACCCAGTGGGACGACAACGGCACACCGGACCACCTGTGGCGGTTCGCCTGACCCCCGTTTGCGACACTGGCGCCCGTGTGCGCCGACTTCACCCGGATCCGCCGGTTCCTCGACGAGCGGGACCCGCCGACGCCGTGCCTGGTCGTCGACACCGACGTCGTCGCGGCCCGGGCGCGGGAGTTGCGCGGGGCGTTCCCGGGCGCGCTGGTCCGGTACGCGGTCAAGGCCAACCCGGCGCCGCCGGTGCTCGACGCGCTGGTGGCGGCCGGGTTCGGCTTCGACGTCGCCGGGCCCGGGGAGATCGCGCTCTGCCTGGCCCGCGGCGCCGATCCGGCCGGGCTCGCCTACGGCAACCCGATCAAGAAGCCGCGGGACATCGCCTTCGCGTTCGGACGCGGCGTCCGGGAGTTCACCTCGGACGCCGCCGACGACGTCGACCACCTGGGCCGGCACGCGCCGGGCTCGGCCGTGTCGATCCGCGTCGTGCTCGACGCGCCGGACTCGGTGACGCCGTTCGGCCGGAAGTTCGGCTGCGCCCCGGCCGAGGCCCTCGACCTGGTGCTGCGCGCGGCCGCGCGGGGGCTGCGGCCCGGCATCGCCTTCCACGTCGGCTCGCAGCAGCCCGACGTCACCGCCTGGGAGACCGGCATCGCGACGGCGGCGAAACTTTTCGCCGAGGCCGCGGCGCAGGGGGTCGCGATGACGCGGCTCAACCTCGGTGGCGGCTTCGCGACCGCCCACCGCACCCCCGTCCCGCCGCTGACCGCGTATGCGGCGACGATCGAGGACGCGCTCGATGCGTACTTCCCCGAAGCCCGGCCGGAGCTGCTGCTCGAGCCGGGCCGGGTGCTCGTCGCGGACGCCGGCCTGCTGCGGACCGAGGTCGTGCTGGTCGCACCCCGGGACGGGCGGCGCTGGGTGTACCTCGACATCGGCCGCTACAACGGCCTCGCCGAGGCCGAAAACGAAGCGATCGCCTACCGCTTCGAGCCGGTCGGCGCGCACGACGGCCCGGACGGCCCGGTGGTGCTCGCCGGGCCCACCTGCGACGGCGACGACGTGCTCTACCAGCGGACGCCGTACGAGCTGCCGCTTTCGCTGCGGACCGGCGACCGGCTCGACCTGCCGGGTACCGGCGCCTACACCGCCAGCTACGCGTCGGTCGGGTTCAACGGGATCGAGCCGCTGCGCACGCACTGCATCGGGCGGTGGGGCGATGCCTGACGTCGGCCGGTTCACCGGGCGGCACGTGCTCGCCGAGCTGCACGGCGTCGACCCGGCCCTGCTCGACGACCCGGTTCGGCTCGGGGAGCTGCTGCGGGCCGCGGTGACGGAGGCGGGCGCGACGGTCCTCGACGTGGTGGCGCAGCGGTTCGCGCCCCAGGGTGCCACGGTGATCGCGCTGCTGGCCGAGTCGCACGCGTCCGTGCACACCTACCCCGAGCACGGGTCGCTCTTCGCCGACGTGTTCACCTGCGGGGACCGCGCCGATCCCGAGCACGCCCTGCGGCTGCTGGCCGAGTCGCTGCACGCCGCGCCGGTCCACCTGTCGGTCCTCCACCGGGGAGAACGCTGATGCCGCTGATCCACGAGCCGGTCGGCGACGGCCTCACCCGCGTCTGGGAGGTCGGCGAGGTGCGGTTCCACGCGCGCACGCCGTACCAGGAGGTCCTGATCGGCACGACCGCGCAAGGGGTTTCGCTGTTCTGCGACGGCGAGCGCCAGAGCACCGAGGCGAGCCAGCTGGTGTACCACGAAGCGCTGATGGTGCCCGCCCTGCTGCTGGCGGAGCAGGTACAGCGGGTGCTCGTCATCGGGTCGAGCGAGGGGGTCGCGTGCGAGCTGGCGGTCGCCGCGGGTGCCTCGGTGGTCGACCACGTCGACATCGACGAACAGGCCGTCCGCGCCTGCGCCGGGCACCTGCCCTACGGCTACACCCCGGCGGACCTCGCCCGGGCCGAGCGCGGGGACGGCCCGGTCCGGGTGTCCTATGCGGACGGCTGGGCGTTCCTGGCTGCGGCCGCGGACCGGGGCGACACCTACGACGTGGTCGTGATCGACCTGCCGGACGAGAACACCGATCCGGCCGCGCAGCACAACCGCCTGTACGGCACGGACTTCCTCGCCCGGTGTGCCCGGCTGCTGGCGCCCGGGGGAGTGGTGACCTGCCAGGCGGGCTGCCCGACGCTGTGGCGCAACGAGACGCTGCGCGCGTCGTGGCGGCGGTTCCGCGAGGTGTTCGGCACGGTGCTGTACTTCGGCTCGGACGAGCACGAGTGGGCCTTCCTGTCCGGCCGCGCGGACGCCGTGGCGGAACCGGGCGCGCTGGTGGCGCGGCGGTTCGCGGAGCGGGGGAGCCGGGCGGCGACGCTGGACGCCGAAGCGCTGCTCGCCGGCGCCACCCCGCCGTATTCCCTCCGGCACGGTCCTGGTCCGGACCAGTCTTGACCTTCGATTCCCCGAATATTGCACCCCGCGAAAGGGGAAATAGCGGGAAATGGATTTCCCGTGCCGTCACGCCTGCACGTGTTACTCCGTTCAGTGGCCGTCGAAAAGGTTGCGATCGCGCTACGATCCTCTCCGCGCGCGATCATCATGACCACTTGGCACCGTGGCCCGTTTGGAGGAGCGTCATGCTCGGTATGTCGGTCGTTGCCGCATTGATTCTGTCCGCTCTCGCCGCCCCCGTCGTTTCCGCGGCGGACTCGGTTCCGTCCGAAAAGATCACGCTCGACATCAAGACCATCAACGGGTCGGGCTGCCCGGCGGGCACGGCCACCGCCTCGGCCGACGTCGCGTCGGACAACACGTCGTTCACGGTGCACTACACGAACTTCACCGCGAAGGCCGGAGGTGGCACATCGGCCCTCGAAGGCCGCAAGAACTGCCAGATCAACGTGCTCGTCCATGTGCCGCAAGGGTTCACGTACGCGATCGCCGAGGCCGACTACCGGGGCTACGCGCACATCGAGAGCGGGGCGAGCGCGCTCGAGCAAGCCAACTACTACTTCACCGGGACGGCGCCGACCGCTCGCGTGCGCCACACCTTCCCCGGCCCGTTCCACGGCGTGTGGCGGGCCGCCGACGTGACCGACGTCGACGAACTGGTGTTCGCGCCGTGCGGCGAGAGCCGCAACCTGAACATCAATGCGGAACTGCGGGCGGACGCCGGCAGCTCTTCCGGCGCCAGTTTCATCGAAATGGATTCCGAACACGCGAGCGTGGACACGATTTACCACTTCGCGTGGAAGACCTGCTGAATTCGGTCGCCATTGTGGTGACGGGCCCGCTCGCCGGAACCCCGGCCGGTGAGCGGGCCCGCCGCTGTTCAGACGTGGGTGACCAGCAGGGTCACGCCCGCTTCGCCGCCGCAGTCGACGAACACCGGCCCGACGCCGTTGCCGATGTGCTCGGCGACGTTCGCCTTGGCCACGAACCGGTCCGGGCCGGTTTCGAGGATGCGGATGTTCTCCAGGGCCGGGTGCTCGGGGAACCCGCCCAGCACGGACTTCAGCCCGGTGCCGCCGCCGCAGTTCCCCGTGATGGTCACTTCCTGGCCGCGGTGGGTGGTGGGGTTCGGGCTCACCTGCACGGTCGCCCGGGCCCCCTTCGGTGGTTGCTGCATGGTCGGCTTCCCCTCGGTGGATCCCGGATCCGCCGACGCACCGCCGGCGATCCCGATGCTCGCCGCCGTGACGAGGCCGGCCGCGAGGGTCAGCCCGGCGGCCGTGCGCGTTTTCCTGGTACCACGCATGGTGTTTCTCCTCCCTTGAACCCGGAACACGGACGTCCGGATCTGTCCGGTCAGTCGCCGGCCGGGGTGGCCGGGGTTCTCGGAGGAGGAGAATGAGACGTGGATCACACCGAAGGGGTCAGACGCGGGCTCGCCGGTGCTTGGTTTCGGCGGAGGGCAGCAGGCGGCATCGCCGCTCGAACCGCTCCATCAGGACGGTAGCGATCAGGAGGGCCACTGGGGTGCTCACCGCGATCCACATGTAGGAATAGCTACCCAGCCCCGGCTGCGGTCAATCGCCCGCCGGCGGGCGGGTGATGAGGTTCGGCAGGCCGGTGCGGAAGTGTTTTCGTCACCTGGGCTGCTGAGCAGGGCGGCCCGCGCGTGAAACCTGTTCATGGTCATTCACTCGTGGAAAGCCGGGTGATGAGGTTGAGCAGGCCGGCGCGGAGTGTTTTCGTTCCCGGGCCCCCACAGCAGGGCGGGCCGCGCGTGAAACCTGTTCATGGTCGATCGCCCGCGGACAGCCGGGTGATCAGGTTCAGCAGGCCGGTGCGGAAGGCGTCGTCGTCCCCGAGGCCGCCGAGCAGGGCGGGCTCGGCTCGCACGGCTTCCTTGTGCACCGCCCGGCCGCGTGCGGTCAGCTGCGTGAGGTGTCGCCGGCCGTCCGCCGGGTCCGCCGTCCGGGTGATGAACCCCGCCCGGGCCAGGCGGTCGAGCGTCCGGCTCATCGTCTGGTCGGTGACCTGGCAGCGCTGGGCCAGCGTCCGCTGGGGGAGGGGCCCGTCGCGCAGCGTGTGCAGGGCGATGAGCCCCGCGTGGGTGAGCCCCATGCCGTCGAGCACGGCCACCCAGCGTTGTTCCACCAGCCGGGCGGCGGCGGCCAGCAGCCGCCCCGTGGGCCAGGTGCTCCAGTCGGGTTCGGGGGCTGTGCTCACCGTCACTCCGGGTCGTCGTGCAGAATGTTCAGCTTGCTGAACAATCGGTCGTGTTCGCGCTCGAAAGGACCTTAGCGACCATGAACGAGAGTCCGCGCCGCCTCCGGTGGCTGATCCCCGCGCTGCTGGTCGTGGCCTGGCTCGCGCTGGGCGGCTTCGGCGGCCCGTTCGCCGGGAAGCTCGGCGAGGTCGCGAAAAACGACAACGCCGCGTTCCTGCCGCGCTCGGCCGAAGCCACCGAGGTGTCCGACGAGCAGAAGGCCTTCACCCCGCGTCAGGTGCTGCCCGCCACGGTCGTGGCCGAGCGCACGAGCGGCCTGACCGCCGACGACCGGCGGTTCGTCGACACCAAGGCCCAGGAGCTGGGCAGGGTGCCGGGCGTCGCCGGCCCGCTCGGCAAGCCGCAGCCGGCCCCGCGGGACGACCAGGCCGTGCAGCTCGCCGTGCCGGTCTTCGCCGACGGCAACCCCGCGGACGTCGTCAAGGAGGTCCGGGCCCGGCTCGCCGGCGCTCCCGAAGGGCTGACCGTGCTGGTCACCGGGCCGGCCGGGCAGATCGCCGACCTGGTGAAGGCGTTCGGCGGCATCGACGGCATCCTGCTGCTCGTCGCCGGCGGCGTCGTCGCACTGATCCTGGTCGTGGTCTACCGCAGCCCGCTGCTGCCGTTCCTCGTGCTGCTGTCGGCGGTGTTCGCGCTGGGGCTGGCCAGCCTCGTCGTCTACCTGCTGGCCGAGCACGACGTCCTCGCGCTCAACGGCCAGAGCCAGGGCATCCTCTCGATCCTCGTCTTCGGCGCGGCGACCGACTACGCGCTCCTGCTGGTCGCGCGGTTCCGCGAGCAGCTGCGCGACACGCCGAGCCGCTTCGACGCGCTGAAGCTCGCCTGGCGCGCGACGCTCGAACCGATCGCGGCGTCCGCGGGCACGGTCGTGCTCGGCGTGCTGTGCTTGCTGTTCAGCGACCTCAACTCGAACAAGGGGCTGGGCCCGGTCGCGGCGATCGGCATCGGCGCGGCGCTGCTGGCGTCCACGACGTTCCTGCCCGCCGCGCTGGCGCTGTGCGGACGCGGCGCGTTCTGGCCGTTCAAGCCGGCGCTGGGCTCGCCGCACCCGGAGACCGCGGGGATCTGGGGCCGCGTGTCACGCCTTGTCGGCCGCCGCCCGCGTGCGGTGTGGGTGGTGACGGCGTTGGTGCTCGGCGTCGGCGTCGCGTTCCTGCCGCAGCTGAAGGCGTCCGGCACCGCGCAGTCCGACGTCTTCCTGACCCAGGTCGAATCGGGGACAGGGCAGGAGATCCTCGGCCGGCACTTCCCGGGCGGCCTCGGTGCGCCCGCGATCACGATCGCCGACGCCGGCGCGCTGCCCGCCGTCCTGAAAGCGTCCACAATAGACGGTGTGGCGCAGTCGTTCCCGTTGCCGGGCAACGACGGCCGCCCCAAGGTGGCCGGCGGCCGGGTGCAGGTCCTGTCGGTGCTGACCGACCCGGCGGACTCGGAAGCAGCGGTCGCCACGGTCGGCAGGCTGCGCGACGCGGTGCACGCGGTCCCCGGCGCGAACGCGAAGGTGGGGGGCCCGACCGCGATCCAGCTGGACACGCAGCAGACGTCGAAGCGCGACCGCGCGCTGATCATCCCGATCGTGCTGCTGGTGATCTTCCTGGTGCTGGCCCTGCTGCTGCGCTCGCCGCTGGCGCCCCTGCTGCTCATCGCCACGGTGGTCCTGTCGTTCGCGGCGACGATGGGCGTGTCGGCGCTGGTGTTCAACCACCTGCTGGACTTCCCGGGCGCGGATCCGGTGGTGCCGCTGTTCGGCTTCGTTTTCCTGGTGGCCCTGGGCATCGACTACAACATCTTCCTGATGACCCGCGTCCGGGAGGAGGCGCTGACGCGGGGAACGCGGGAAGGCACGCTGCGCGGGCTGTCCCTGACCGGCGGCGTGATCACCTCCGCCGGTGTCGTGCTCGCGGCGACGTTCTCGGCGCTGGCGGTGATCCCGATCCTGTTCCTGGCGCAGATCGCGTTCATCGTCGCGTTCGGGGTGCTGCTGGACACGCTGCTGGTGCGATCCCTGCTGGTCCCGGCCCTGACAGTCGACGTCGGGCGGCGCATCTGGTGGCCGTCGAAGCTGGCGAAAAGCGGAGCGAACGGCTGAGCCGGGCGGTAGTCCGCTGCACCCCGCGTTCGGTGAGGTAGTGGTCGCCGATCTTGACGTAGAGTGCGGTGAGAAGGGTGTTCAGGTCTGTCGTCAAAAACGGATCTTGGACACCCTTCGTCCGTCTCCGGTCACCACCCGGACTTACGCATTGCTCGTCTAGCTCTCGTCGGCTGTTCCGGGTTTCTCTTCCGGCGCCTTGCCGCTTTTGTTCCGAACTCCTTCGGTACCGGTGTCTTGGGCCGATCGACCGGTCGGGTTGTTGCCTTCCACGCCGGTGGCGCTGGCCACGATGGTCGAACCGAAGTAGAAGGCGGAGATCGCGATGACGAGCGTGCCGACCGTGGTGACGACCTGCTTCGCGAGTTCCTGGCTGGACTGCGTGGGTGGCACGATTCTGATCACGCTGAAGGTTCCGTCGGCGGTCCGCGTCGAAGACTTGATCTGATCAAGGGGTATGGCGGCGAGCTGGGCTGCCGATATGCCGTCGATCTGACCACTCTCCGTCGTTGCGTGTTCGGAGAAGTAGATAGTGAGCACGAGAATGGCGAAGAGGAGTATCAAGCCGAGTGCGATGATCGCGCGGACGCTGCCCTCGGGTAACGCCAGTGCGAAGCGGGAGTCGGTGAGCCCCAGGGTTCTGAACAGGAGGACCAGGAAGGCGAGAATGACGAGGAACGTGGACAGACCGCCGATGAGGAGAAGGGTCAAGCTCTGGTCGCCGAATGCGTTGTTCCTGACCAGGTAGGCGGTCAACGTGAACAGCGCGCCGACCAGCAGGGCAAGGAGGAGGAACAGGAGTCCGTTTTGCGGTCTGCGTTTACTTTGCTGCTCACCTTCCGGTTGTGGCTCGCTCATGCCTGCATTTTCTGGCGACGCGCCGCACCCGGCAAGACTGGAGCTGTGATCGCCGTCGAAGCGAAACATTCGGAGGAAGCCGGTTATCGGGCACTCTGAACAAGAAACAGATCACTCAACTGATCATCGGTTTGAAGTCCGGGCATTCGACCAGCGGCGCGTGGGTGCAGGTTGCCGCGTGGTGCAGGCTGTTGCGCATGCGCGTCAGGCGCTCGATCGTCTCCGCCAGCTCGGCCGCCTTCTCCGCCATCCGCTCGCGCAGGGCCGCGTCGCTCGGCGTGGCCACCAGGAACCGGGCTATCTCCGCGATCGTGAAGCCCGCTCCGCGGGCGCAGGCCACCAACTCGAGGCGAGCCAGGACGTCCGGGTCGTACGTGCGCCGGAGGCCGTTGCGGCCGGCCGGCTCGACCAGACCGCGCTTTTCGTAGAACCGCAGGGCCGAGGGCGCCAAGCCGGACTTCTCCGCGACTTCGGCGATGTCGAGCAGGGTCATCGCGGCTCGCCGAAGCCTAGACCGCCGTCCGGCAGGTCGCCCGGCTCGGCTACGACGCCGCCGACGTGCGGCACGTCGTCGTCAGCCACCTCGACGTCGACCACTGCGGCGGGCTTCCCGACTTCCCGGACGGCCGGGTCCACGTGCTCGCCGCGGAACTCGACGCGGTGCTGGCCGAGGCGCCGAGCTTCCAGTACCGGCCCGCGCACTGGGCGCACGGCCCGAAGTGGGAGACCTACGACGCCCCGGCAGGCGACGACCGATTCGGCTTCGCCTCGGCTCCCCTGACCGGGCTGGCGGCGGACGTCCGGCTGGTGCCGCTCGGCGGCCACACCGCGGGACACGCCGGGATCGCCGTCCACGACGGCACCCGCTGGCTCCTGCACTGCGGCGACGCCTACTACTACCACGGCGAACTCGCCGCCGACCCGGAACCGCACCCCGTCCTCGACGTCGTCCAGACCCGCTCGGAGATCCACCACGACCTGCGCCTGGGCACCCAGGCCCGGTTGCGCGAGCTCGTCCGGCGGCACGGGGGCGAGGTGACGGTCTTCGGCGCTCACGACCCGTGGGAACTGGCGGAGCTGCAGTCCTAGGAGTCGCGGCGGGCGCGGGAGGCCGCGGTCTCGCCGGTCAGGTACCGCGCCGTGCCGGTCAGGAGGAGCAGGCGGTCGAGCGCCGGCTGCCGGTTGTCCAGGTGGAGGCGGACGCCCGCGGCGGTGACCACGCGGTACACCTGCAGCAGCTCCGACAGCCCGGACGAGTCGCAGAAGCCGAGGGCGCCGCAGTCCAGGCGGACCTCGTGGAGGCCCGGGTGGCCGACCAGCCGGTCGGTGACCAGCCGGGGCAGCAGCCCGGCCGTGGCGAACTCGAGGTCACCCTCGATCGTCACCCGGGCGGTCGTCGCGTCCGTGGTGTTCCACGTGCACATCAGGGCGGGCTTCACGCCGGCTGCTCCGATCCGGCGGTCTGCCCCGCCAGTTCCGTGCGCGCGGTGCGAAGCAGGCCCGTCGCCCGCGGGAAGTCCCGCAGCTCCGCCTCGAGCAGCTCGAGGGCGGGCACGAGGGAGCCGGCCGGGACGCCGCGTGCAGTGAGGATCCCGGCGGTCCAGGTCAGGAAGCCGGTGAACAATTCGGGGTCGCCGACGTACAGGGCGGTGGCCAGGAACTCGACGATGTGGGCGAGGTCCTCGGCGGTGTACTGACGCTGCTGGTCGGTGTAGGACCGCATCGCCGGGATCCGCTCTTCCAGGCCGGCCAGGACCGCCTTCACCAGCCGGCCCGAGCTGCGCGTGACCAGGGTGTACTCCTGGTCGGCCAGGTGCGGCAGGTCGTCGAGCGGCTGGTGGGCCGTGTGCGGGCGGCGGAGCGGCCGGGCCAGCCGGTCGGCGGCCGCCCGCGCGTCCGGCGCCCACGCCTCGGCGCCCAGCAACCTTGCGTAGCGGCCGTCGGGCCCGAAGGCGGCGCCGCCCGCGATGACCGGGGTCGCCGCCGCCTGGCACGCGGTGATCGTCGCGTGCGCCGTCGGCAGCCGGGTCGCGATCGAGCCGGACAGCGCGACCGCGTCCGGGCCGGTGCGGTGCAGGTGGGCCACCAGGTGCGGGGCCGGCACCTGCGCGCCGAGGTAGTCGACCCGGAACCCGCGCAGGCGCAGCACCTCGGCCAGCAGCCGGGCCGGCATCGCGTGCCATTCGCCGTCGACGCACGCGACGGTGATCCGGCCCAGGTGCGGCTCGGGACGGCGCAGCACGTAGCCGAAGGTGGCGATGACGCGGTCGTTGATCGCGGTGGCCGCGTGCTCCTGCGCGACGGTGAGCCGGTTCGCCGCCCACTCGAGGCCGACCCGCCGCTGCACCGCGCCGATCACGTCGAGCAGCACGCTCTCCGGGTCGGTCCCGTCGCCGAGGGCCTGGACCACCACGTCGCCCGCGGCGTACTCGTCGCCGGTCGTGACGGCGGCCCAGAGCCGTTCGGCCTGCTCGGCCACCCCGGTGCTGCGGGTGGCGGCGGTGCTCATGCGGTGTACCTCCCGCGGCCGTGGCCGCCGACCGCGGCCAGGTGCTGGCCGCGCGGCGCGGTGATCGCCAGGACGGCCATGTCGTCGTGGGTGCCACGCCCGATCCACTGCGAGGCGAGCATCTGCACACGCTCGACCACGGCGTCGGCCGGCATGTTGGCGCACTCGGCGACGGCCTGCTTGAGCCGGTCTTCGCCGAACATGGCGTCCCCGAGCGGGCCGCCCCGCGCCTCGATGATCCCGTCGGTGTAGAGCAGGCAGGTCTCGCCGGGGTGCAGGGTGATCTCCGCGCTCACCGACTCGATCTCGGGCAGCACGCCGATCAGGCTGCCCTGGCTCTCGGCCTCTTCGACGCGGCCGTCGGCCCGCACGATCAGCGGCGGCGGGTGCCCGGCGCAGGTCACCCGCAGCCGGACGTTCGCGCCTTCGCGCCGCGCGGAGGCCAGCACCAGGGTGACGTACCGGGCGTCGTTGTTGTCGCCGAGCGTGCGGTTCAGCAGGTCCAGCAGCCGGTGGTGGTCGCCGGCCATCGGCAGCAGCGCCCGCAGCGTGGTGCGGATCTTCCCGGTCAGCACGGCCGCGTCGAGGCCCTTGCCGCAGACGTCGCCGAGCACGGCGAGGGACTCGTCGCCCTCGGCGGTGATCGCCGAGTGGACGTCGTAGAAGTCGCCGCCGATCCGCTCGCCGTCGCGGGCCGGGCGGTACCGGCCGGCGAACTCGACGCCGCCGAGCTGTTCGAGGGTGGGCGGGAGCAGCTCGCGCATGAGCGTGTCGGTGATCGACGCCTGCAGCGCGAACACCCGCGCCGCCGACATCGCCGCGCCCGCCCGCGCCGCGAACAGCCGGGCGAAGAGCTCTTCGGAAGCGGTGAACGACGCCCGGTCGCCGCGGCGCAGCAGCACCAGCGCGCCGGCCGGGACGCCGTGGCCGGGCAGCGGCGTCACGACGATCGAGCCGACCGGCCCGAAGCCCGCCGGCAGCACCCAGCGGGGTGCGGCGTCCGGGTCGAGCCAGCGCGACGGCACCGGCGGGAAGCCCTGCAGAGCTTCGCCGAGGCCGGGCAGCTCGTCCGGGTCGATCTCCATGCTCGACCGGACCGGCTCGCCGCCGCGCACGCAGGTGACGGCCGGGAAGCTGCCGCCGGTGGTCGGCGCCAGCACGAGCGCGGCGTCGGCGAGGTGCTGCGCGGCCAGCCGGGCGGCGACCTCCATGCAGCGGTCGAGGTTGAGCGAGCCCAGCAGGGCCGCGGAGGCGTCGCTGAGGAACGTGGTCCGCTCCTGCTCGCGGACCAGCGCGTCGCGGGCCGAGCGGACGTCGGTCTCGTCGAGCAGCCACCAGGTCACGGCGTCGCCATGCGGGATCGGGTGCGCCGCGAAGCACCGCTCGCCGACCTGGCCGCGGACGACCCCGGCCGAGCCGCCTTCGTGGGCCCTGACCAGCCAGTCCGCGACCGTGCCCGCCACCGGGCGGCCGGGGGCGGCCTCGGGGAAGAGCAGGGCGGCGGCCTCGTTCAGCGACCGGAGCACCCCGGTGTCGTCGGCCACCAGGGCGGCGACGGGCGCGGCGGCCCAGCCGCGGGAGCCGTCGGCCGCGACGGCGGGCGCGGTGCGCGCCGCGTCAGCCACGGGCCCCGGCCGGGTCCGGGTCGGTGGTGAGCTCGGCCCACAGCGTCTTGCCGCCGGGCCCGCGCAGCTGCCCCCAGGCGGCGGCGCAGCGTTCGACCAGCAGGAGCCCGCGCCCGCCGTGGTCGGACGGCGCCCGCCGGCGGGCGGGCTCGCCGCCGCTGTCGTCGACCTCGATGCGCAGCTTGGCGGCGCCGGGCAGCAGCCGGACGTGGTAGGGCGCGCGGCCGTGGCGCAGGGCGTTCGACGTCAGCTCGTCGACCACCATGACCGCGGTGCTGACGAAGTTCGCCGGGAAGCCGCGCAGGACGCTGCGGACCCAGTGGCGGACCCGCGCCAGTTCGGCGAGCTCGGGGGAGATGCCGAGTTCGTGCCGGACAGATCGGAGTTTCACGTCCGCCTCCTTCGCCGTGCCTGACCCCCCGGGGAGGCCCTCCCCTTCTTCATGCCCGGAACCGGGCCCGCCGACACGGGTCTCCGAGGCGGTCATGCCGCACCCCAGGAGGTTTCGACCGCTTCGAGGGCGGGGTGCACCGGCATGACGTCGCCGAGACCCAGCAGCGTGATGGGCCGGGACACGGCCGGTTCGGTCGTCACGACGGCGAACCGGCCGCCCGCCGCGCGCAGCCGCCGGGCCAGCCGGAGCAGGACCTGCAGGCAGCTGGAGTCGCAGTACCGCACGTCGGTCATGTCGGCGACGACCTGCGTGACGCCGTCTTCCGGCGCGAGCAGCTCCGCGAGCTTGGCCGAAACCGCGAAGTCGAACTCACCGCGCAGGGTGTAGACGCCCAGGTCTCCGTCGGCGTGCGCTTCGAGCGACCAGCCGTCACCGGAGAACCGCTGCCGGGGCCGCGCTGCGTCGGTGGTCATCAACAAGCTCCAGAGTGGGGATCGGGACGCGGGCTGGCGGCTCAACCCGTTCCGGACGCAATCTACCAGCGCTGTCGACCCCGGGCAGCGCGGTGTCACCGTCCTTTAAGGACTTTCTCCGGGCGGGCGGGTTCGGCGGCCGGCGCCGGCTCCGCGGCGGCCGGGGGCACGACGGCGGTGTTGACGGTGCGGGTCAGCCGTTCGTAGGGCGCCCGGTGCTCGTCGTCGAGCAGCACGGCCAGCGGCGTCCAGACCCCGACCACGAACACCGACGCGGCCAGCGCGACCGGCAGCAGCAGCCGCTCGGGGTGGTTTCCGAGGTCCCAGTGGTCCAGGTCCAGCAGCAGCCAGGTGAGCCACAGCGGCGAGAGCAGGACGCCGTTGCGGACCAGCAGCGCGACCGGTCCGGCCCGGCGGCCGCCGCGGCGGGTCACCCGCAGCAGCATGGCCCGCTTGCCGGGCGTCGACCCGGTCACGGCGGGCAACACCACGAACCAGACGAGGGCGAGGATGAGCACCGGCGTGTCGCGGTGGCGCAGGTCCTCGCCGAACAGCGTCAGCAGGCCGAAGAGGAACCCGAGCAGCGCGGCAAACCCGAGCAGGTCGGTGGCCAGCGCGAACAGCCGCCGGGTGAAGGTGACCTTCGCGGCGTACCGGCGCCGGTCGTGCTCGGGTTCCGGCGACGGGAGCAGCCGGCCGAGCGGCCCGGCCAGCAGCCAGCCCGCGACGACCCCGGCGGTGTTGAGGATCAGGTCGTCGACGCTGAACAGCCGGTACGGGCACGGGTAGACGAACCACAGCCCGGTCAGCTGCGTCAGCTCGAAGAACAGCGACACGCCGAAGCCGACGAGGGTCGCGGGCAGCAGCCGCATCCGCTGCGCGTACCGCACGTAGAACCCGAGCGGGGCGAGCATCACGACGTTGAGCGCCGTGGTCCAGACCGCCGGGTTGTGCAGCAGCGCGCCGGGGCTCCAGTGGCCGCGTGCCCGCTGGGACACCACTTCGACGAAGTAGAACGGCCGCAGCTGCGGGGAACTCGCGTAGGTGTGCCCGGTGCAGTAGCCGGGGTCGGCCGGCAGCGGCAGGACCGTCTGCATCGCGATCGCCAGCAGGTAGAAGAGGAACGCGTAGAAGACGAACGTCGGCCAGCCGCCGGCCCGCCCGCGGCGGCGGTAGCTGACGAAGGCGGCCGGCAGCATGACGGCCAGCGCGACGAACGGGAACAACAGGAGGGCGGTGCGAACGGGGACGAGGTAGGTGGCGACCACGGAGCCGGTGGTACCCAGCCGCGGGAGGGGTGAAGCGTGGTTCCCCCGGACGGCTGGGCGATCACCGGCGCCGCCTCACTGCGGGGGCGCGTCCTGCTGCCCCCCGCCCTGCCGGTGCAGGAACTCCTTCGCCTTGTCCGAGCCCTGGTCGATCTTGTCGGCGTGGTCGCCGAACCGCTGCTTGGCGGCGTCGGCCGCCTTGTCGATGCCCTGGTCGGCCTGGTCCGGGTGGTTCCCGAGCGTTTCCTTCGCCTTGTCGAACAGATTCATCGGTTCGCCTTCGTTCGGAATCGATCTTCGGACATCCCGAGGAGAACACCGGTGGCCCCGGCCCGCAATGCTCCCTCACCTGTACCGGGGGTTCTCGGCGTTTCCGCGGGTGAAAGGCGGGGGAAGCGGGTTTGCGACGGGGGTGCGCGGGTAGGAACGGCCGTTTTCGGTGTTTGCCGCGAATGCGCGGATCGTCCTCGCCGGAATCCGGCCCGCGTGAACCGCAGCGCGCCGCGGCCCGTATACCGGGTGAGGATCGCCGGCCCCGCCGCACGGGCCGGGCGGTCGCCGCCGCGAACCACCACCACGTGAGGCCCGCATGCTCCGACTGACCGGCCCGATCACCCCGGCCGCGCCCCTGCCCGACTTCGGCCTGCCCCGCGGTGCGCGGCGGCACGCCGTGGCCGGCCGGATCCTCACCGGGCTGGCCGCCCTGCTCGTGCTGTTCGCGCTGCTCGCGCCGGACGACCTCACCTCCCTCTCCGCCGCATCCTTCGTGCGCGTGCCCGTGGAGGGCCTGCTCGTCGCCGCGCTGGTGCTGGTCCTGCCGCCGCGTCCCCGGCGCGTCCTCGCCGTCGCCGTCGGCCTCGTCCTCGGGCTGCTCGTCGTGCTGAAGGCCCTCGACACGGGGTTCTACGCCACCCTCGAGAAGCCGTTCGACCCGATCTACGACTGGAGCTTCTTCCACGCCGGCGTCGAATTCCTCGCCGGGCAGATCGGGGACGCCGCCGCCGTCGCCGCGCTCGCCGGGGCCGGGCTGCTCGCCGTGGCCGTCGTCGTGCTGATGGTGCTCGCCATGCTGCGGCTGAGCCGGGTCGCCGCCGGGCGGCGGAGCGGGGCGACCCGGGTCGTGGCCGTGCTCGGGGTGATCTGGATCGCCTGCTCGGTCTTCGGGGTGGAGATCGCGCCGGGCCAGCCCGTCGCCGCGCAGAGTGCGGCGGCGCTGGCCTACGGCGACCTCCGTCAGGTGGGCGCCGACCTGCGGGAACAGCGGCCGTTCGGCGAGGTCGCCGCGGAAGACGCGTTCCGGGCCACGGCGGGGCCGCAGCTGCTGAACGGGTTGCGCGGCAAGAACGTCGTGCTCACCTTCGTCGAAAGCTACGGCCGGGTCGCGCTCGACGACCCGGGTTTCGCCCCGAAGATCGGCGCCACGCTCGACGCGGGCACCGCCCAGCTGCGCGCCGCGGGCATCGGCGCACGCAGCGCTTTCCTTTCCTCCTCGACGTTCGGCGGCGGCAGCTGGCTGGCGCACTCGACCGTGCAGTCGGGGATGTGGATCGACAACCAGCAGCGCTACAACGACCTGCTCGCCAGTGACCGGCTGACCCTCGGCGGGGCGTTCCAGCGGGCGGGCTGGCGGACCGTCTGGGACGTGCCCGCGCACACGAAGGACTGGCCGGAAGGGCAGCGGTTCTACCACCCGGACGGCTACTACGACGCCCACCACGTCGGCTACCAGGGGCCGGGGTTCGCCTACGCCACCATGCCCGACCAGTTCACGCTTTCGGTGCTGCAGCGCACCGAGCTCGCGAAGGCGACGCCGCAGCGGCCGGTGATGGCCGAGGTCGACCTCGTCTCCAGCCACGCGCCGTGGTCGCCGCGGCCCTGGCTGGTCGACTGGAACCAGGTCGGGGACGGCTCGGTGTTCGGCCCCATGCCCGGGGCGGGGGAAGCGCCGGAGTCGGTCTGGAAGGACCCCGCGAAAATTCGCGACGCCTACCGGGACGCCACCGACTACTCCCTGAAAACGCTGATTTCGTTCGTGCAGCACTACGGCAGTGACGATCTCGTACTGGTTTTCCTCGGCGACCACCAGCCGCCGGTGGTCACCCCGCAGGGCGCGGTGCACGACGTGCCGGTCACCATCGTGGCCAAGGATCCGAAGGTGCTGGACCGGATCGCCGGCTGGGGGTGGACGGACGGCCTGCACCCGGCCGCGCAGGCGCCGGTCTGGAAGATGGACTCCTTCCGCGACCGGTTCCTCACCACTTTCGCGCACTGACCGTCCACTGAGGACGCAGTACCCGTCCGTGTGCCCGGGCTTCCGCCTGCCGCCCGGGGCGCCTATCGTGGGAGGTGCCGGGCGGGGGAGCCCGGCCGATCCACGGACACGGGAGGGTAAGTGGATCCGCAGGGGGAATTCACGGCCGCACACCCGTCCGCAGGCACCCGGCTGCGCACCGCGCCGCCCGGCGTCCTGCCGTACTACCTGGCGCTGGAGGCCGCCGCCGTCGTGCTGCCGTTCGCCGTGCCGTCCACGGCACCGACGGCCCGGGAATGGCTGTTCTTCGCGATCCTGCTGGGCTCGGCGCTCGCACAGGCGGAGCTGTCGGCCCAGGCCGAGCGGATGCAGCGGTTCCTGGCGCGCAACCCGCACGTCAGCCTGAGCTCGGTCTGGATCTTCGCCGCGGCACTGGTGATGCCGCCCGGGCTCGCCGCGGTGCTGACCGTGCTCATCTACGCGCACGCGTGGCTGCGCACGGCGGACGTGCCCGGCGTGCGGCCGTACCGGGTGACCTGCTCGGTGGCGACGTGCGTGGTGACCGCCTTCGCCGCCTGGGCCGTCGCGGGCCTCTTCGGCACCACCTCCGGCGCGCCGGAGGTGGCCGCGACGTTCGCCGCCGGCCTGACGTTCTTCCTGGTCAACACGGTGCTGGTGATGATCGGGTTCAAGCTCCACGACCCGTCGCGCCCGTGGCTGTCGCTCGCCGGGTCGGTGCCGGAGAACGTGCTCGACGCGGCCACGCTGTGCTTCGGGGCGGTCGCCGCGGTCCTGCTCACCGCGCGGCCGGAGCTGGTGGCGCTGCTGGTGCTGCCGCTCGTGCTGCTGCGCCGCGGTGAGCTCGGGCGGCAGCTGGCGCTGCGGAGCCGCGACCACACGACCGGGCTGCTCACCATCGCGGAGTGGCGGGCGCGCGCGGAGGCCGAGCTGGAACGGGCCCGGCGCACCGGGGTCGCCTGCGGGATCCTGATGATCGACCTGGACCACTTCAAGCGCGTCAACGACACCCACGGCCACCTGGCGGGCGACGACGTCCTGCGCGCGGTCGCCCGGGCCGTCCGCGGCGAGGTGCGGATCTACGACGCGGTCGGCCGGTTCGGCGGCGAGGAGTTCGTCGTGCTGCTGCCGGGTATCGGCCGGGGCCACTCGGCGGCGGTCGCCGAACGGATCCGCGACGCGGTGGCGGGCCTGGTCGTCGAGACGGCCGACGGCCGCCGGATCGACGGGTTGTCGGTGTCGATCGGGGTGGCGGTGCACCCGGCGGCGGGCAGCGGGGTGGACCAGGTGCTCGGCGCCGCGGACAAGGCCGTGTACGAGGCGAAGAACACCGGGCGGAACCGGGTGTGCGTGCGCCGCTGAAGCCGGAGCCGCCCGCGGGGGGACGGACGGGCACCTCCGCTGCCCGGCAGACTCCCGTCCGGCTCGCCGCGCGCGAGGCCGTGTTGTACTTGGTCCAGACCTTTGGCAGCGCTGCCCGGGAACGGGTGGCGGCACGGCGCGGGTGAGCCGGGTGCGGCCCGCGCTCCTCGTTCGCGCGCGAAAACCCTTGTGCCCGAACAGGTCTCCGTAGATCCTCCACAGTGGACACCAAGGCCGGGAATCCGGACAGAAGACCGGACAAACCTGGACCGCCCGGGTTCGGCGCCGCACACTCGGCGGACGGTGTGTTTCTTTCCCCCGGCCTTGGAGGAGTTCCCATGCGTCGAAGAATCGCCCTGGCCCTCGGCGGCGCCGCCGTCCTCACGGCTTCGCTGGCCTCCGCGGCGCTCAGCCCCGCCGCCGCGCAGGCGTCACCCGGGCTGATCGCCGCCATGCAACGGGACTTCGGGCTGACCGCCGCCCAGGCGTCGACCCGGCTGACCCAGGAAATGAGCGCCACCAGGGTGCTGCCGGCCGCCCAGCGGGCCGCCGGTGCGGCCTTCGGCGGCGCGTGGTTCGACCCGGCGCTCGGCAAGCTCGTCGTCGGCGTCACCGATCCGGCCGCGGCCGCCGCCGTCCGGCAGGCCGGCGCCGAACCCACCGCCGCCCGGATCAGCGCGGCGAAGCTCGACGCCGTGAAGGCCGCCATCGACACCTCCGCCAAGGCGGCTCCGGCGCCCGCCGCGGTCAGCGGCTGGCGGGCCGACCCGCGGGCCGGCAGCGTGGTGGTCACCCTGCGGCCCGGCGCGCACGGTGCCGACGTCGACGCGTTCCTCGCGAAAGCCCGCAAAGCCGGCCCGGTCACGGTGGCGACCGCGCCGGCCGCCGAGCCGTTCTCGGCCGGCACCGTCGGCGGCGACCCGTACTACATCAACGGCAACGTCCGCTGCTCGATCGGCTTCTCCGTGCAGGGCGGATTCGTCAGCGCCGGGCACTGCGGCGGGGCTGGCAGCTCGGTCGCCGGCTGGGACGGCTCGTGGATGGGCACCTTCGCCGGATCTTCCTTCCCCGGCAACGACTATTCGTTCATCCGCATCGGCGGCGGCTGGTGGACCGCGCCGGTCGTGCTCGGCTGGGGCACGGTGAGCGACGCGCTCGTCCGCGGGTCCTGGGTCGCGCCGGTCGGCACGTCGGTGTGCCGCTCGGGGTCGACCACCCACTGGCACTGCGGTGTCGTCGAAGGGCAGAACGAGACCGTCAACTACTCCCAGGGCGCGGTCTACCAGATGACCCGGACGAACGTCTGCGCCGAGCCCGGCGACTCCGGCGGCTCGTTCATCACCGGTGACCAGGCCCAGGGCGTCACCTCCGGCGGCTGGGGCAACTGCAGCTCCGGCGGGGAGACGTGGTTCCAGCCGGTGAACGAGATCCTGCAGACCTACGGCCTCTCGCTCGTCACGGCGTGAGCCGATCCGGCGGCGGTCGATGAATCCGGCGGCCGCCGCCGGTAGGTACCGGTGCTCACCGCGCCACCGGGGCGCGGTGGCAGGACACCGGGAGCGGACATGAGCGTGATCGTGGTCGAGTTCATCACCCTGGACGGCGTCGTGGACGACCCCGACGGGTCGGCGGGTACCGCGTTCGGCGGCTGGGCGTTCCGGCACGGGCCGGAGTCGGTCGGCGGGGACAAGTTCCGGCTCGGGTCGCTGCTGGAGACCGGGACGCTGCTGTTCGGCCGGACCACCTGGGAGCTGTTCGCGAAGCTGTGGCCCGGCCGGACGGGCGACTTCGCCGACCGGCTCAACGCGGCGTCGAAGCTGGTCGCTTCGCGGACCCTCACCGACGTCGGTGCGTGGCAGAACTCGTCGTTGCTGCAGGGCGACCTCGCCGAGACGGTGAAGGCGCAGAAGCGGGATGTCGTCGTCATCGGCTCGATCGGGATCGCCCGGACGCTGGCCGGGCACGACCTGGTCGACGAGTACCGCCTGCTCGTGTTCCCGAGCGTGGCGGGCGGGGGACGGCGGCTCTTCGACGGCGTGGCCGCCGACCTGCGGCTCGTGTCGAGCACGCAGGTCGGGGCCGCGGTGCTGAGCACCTACCGGACGCGCCCGGCGTAGGCCGTCACGACCGGAGGACGAACGCGGCCACGTCGTGGCCCAGCTGCCGGCCGGCCTCGTGGTCGAGCCGGGTGTGGACGCCGGCCACGATCCGGCTGAGGCCGGCTTCGTCGGCGGCGGCCTGGAACGCGGAGAACCGGCGGACCACGCCCGGCAGCACCTCGGAACCGACTTCCAGGGGCCACCGCGGCCCGTACTCCTGGCGCAGGACCAGCGCGCCCGCCTGCGAGATGACGCTGTGCGCGCCGGGGTACGCCGGGTCGGCCGGGGTGGTGGCGAGGCTCGACCAGTCCGGGACGGCGCCGGTGGCCGGGTTCCCGTCCTCGCCGGCCAGCCGGATCGCGGTGACCGGCCGCCAGATCCGGTAGTGGTATTTGGCGTCGTAGAAGGCGATCACGGCGTCGGCGAAGCTCAGGTTGAGCCGCGCGAACACCCGGGCCGCGACCAGCAGGCTGCTGCGCGAACCGCCCACGACCGACTGGGCGATCTCGTTCCAGTAGTTCCAGATCGGCGCGGCCCAGAACCGCGCCTGCCCGGTCTCGTCGGCGGTGCGGGTGGTGCTGGTGTCGCGGCCGGCCGCGGCCACCTCGTGCAGGGCGGTCGCGTACCGCGCGCTGCTCAGCGCAGGGTACGGCCTCGGCCGGAACTGCCCGGGCCGGTCGAGCACGAACGGCGTCACGGCGGCCCAGTGGGTGAACACGGCGGGGGCGAACGCGGGTGGCGTCGGCCGGTACTGCCCGGGCGCGGTGCCCGGCGGCAGCGCGGGCGGGGTCGCGGCCGAGCCGTCGTTCGCGCGCAGCCCGAGCAGCAGCCGGGCGACCAGCCGCCCGGCCCGGACGCCGGCGTCCCGCGCGGCCGGGGGCGTCACCCCGGCCAGCTGCCCGGCCAGCAGGCTCGCGAGGTCGCCCGCCCGGGTGGGGTAGAGGGCGGCCAGCACGTCGTGGGCGGCCTGCGCCGCGGCGGCCTCCGGCGCCGCCCGTCCCGGGGCGTCGACGGTGAACAGGTAGGGCCGCCCGGTGCCGGTCACCGCCACGACGGCGTCGTGGATCGCCGCGTGCAGCAGGGCGAAACTGCGCGTCGGGTGCACGGTCGGCGGCTGCAGCCCGGCGGTGCGCACGATGGCCAGCAGCTCCCGGTTCCAGGCGAGGACGACGTCCGCGCCGCCCGGCCGCACCGGGGCCGCGGCGGCGGGACCGGGCAGGCCGGTGGTGGCGAGCACGGCGGCGGCCGCGCCGCCGGTGGCGAGCAGCGTCCGGCGCGACATCGATGTGGTCATTTCGCTTCCCCAGGGTCGTCGGAGGGTTCGCCAGCCGATACGGTCCCCGGTTACAGGTGTAACCCGGGCGCGTACCTCTCACTGGCGGGAAGAGTCGTGGGGAGAAGGCGGGCGGTGCCGGTGGCACAGCGGTTCCGGCGCAGGCGCGCCGAACAGGACGAGGCGGGCGCGGCACCGCGCCCGCGGCTGCACGCGGTCGGGGCGGACGTCTACCCGGACTGGGAGGCGGTCTACCGCGACAACGTCGACCGCGTGTACCGGCTGATGTTCTCGAAGGTGGGCAACCGGCCGGACGCCGAAGACCTCACGACCGAGGTCTTCCTGACCGCGTTGCGGCCGCTGCGCGTGTCGGCGAGCGTGGGTGAGGTCCGGGCGTACCTGCTGGCCACCGCGCGGACCGTGCTGGCCGGGCACTGGCGGCGCACGCTCGGCCGGGAGATCACCACGTTGGACGAGGAGCACGACGTCGCCGGATTTGAAGCGGGCACAGTCGAGGACGGCACCGTGGATCCGGGCATCTCGGCCCGCGCCGAGGCGATCCTCGCGCTCCTGCCGGAGCGGTACGGGCGGATCCTGCGGCTGCGGTTCCTGCAGGCTTGTTCGCTGAAGGAAGCGGCGGAACAGCTGGGCACCACCGTCGGCAACGCGAAGGTGCTGCAGCACCGGGCGCTGCGCCAGGCGGCCCAGCTGGCGGAAGGGATGGAGACGTGAGCACTCGAGGCGTCCGCCGGTTCGTCAAGGACCTCCTGCGGCGGCGACGGCCGCGCCCGTTCGCGGCCGGCCCCGAGGACGAGGCCGAGCTGCGGACCGCGGTGCTGCTGCGCGCGGCCCGGCCCGGCGGCGGCGCGGCGAGCGAGGAGTTCGTGGCCGGGCTGCACCGCCGGCTCGCCCAGGAACTCGGCGAGCCGGCGCCCGCGCGTGGCGGCAACCGCCGCCGGTTCATCCAGGTGTCCTCGGCCGCGGCGGTGGCGGCCGCCGCGGGCGCGGGCGTCGAGTACCTGGTGACGCCGGGGGGCGAATCCGCCGCGACGCCACCCCCGCCGGAAGAAACGCTGCGGCCGGAGAACGGTCAGTGGCGGGCCGTCGTCGCGGCGCACGACCTGCCCGAGGGCGGGGTGCTGCCGTTCGACTTCGGGGCGGTGGCCGGGTTCGTGCACCGGTCCGGCGGCCAGGTGCGGGCGGTCTCGGCGACCTGCACGCACCTCGGGTGCCGGCTGAACCTGGACGCCCCGGCCCGGCGGCTGAACTGCCCGTGCCACCGGACGTCGTTCGCCGTCGACGGCGTGGTGCTCGTGCACCAGCTGCCGGTGACGCCGCCGCCGTTGCCGCACCTGGTGGTGCGCGAAGCCGGGGGAGTGGTCGAGGTGCTGGTGCCACCCGAAGGGGCGTAACCCGCGCGCGTATCCCTGGCATGAGGATTTCCGTTGGGGTGAAACACTTCCTGCTCGCGGCCGCGGCGGCGCTGGCGCTCACGGCCTGCGCCGCGGCACCGCCGCCCGCGGCACCACCGCCGTCGATGCCCGGCATGACGAGCACGCCGTCGCCGTCCGCGGCCGGAAACGCCACCGCGAATGCCATCGCCATCAAGGACTTCGCGTTCGCGCCCGCGTCGACGACGGTGAAGAAGGGCACCACCGTCACCTGGACCAATTCCGACCAGGACCCGCACACCGTCACCAGCACCGGTTCCGGTGGCCCGCTGCGGTCGCCGACCCTCCGAACCGGACAGTCCTATCAGTACACGTTCAGCACCCCGGGCACGTTCGAGTACCTGTGCACGATCCACCCGTTCATGACCGCGACCGTGACGGTGACGCCGTGACCGAAGCGCACGACCCCGAAGGCATGACCCGGCGCCAGCTGCTGCGCCACACGGCGTGGTTCGGCGCCGCGGTGGTCCTGACCGTCACCGGCGGCGAGGTGATCAGCCGGATCGCCGCGCCCGGTGAGGCCGTCGCGGTCGACGACCCGAACGCCCTGCGGTTCGTCCAGATCAGCGACAGCCACCTCGGGTTCACCGGCCCGGCCAACACCGCCGTCGAGCAGTCGTTCTCCCGCGCGCTCACGCAGATCAACGGTCTCGGCCACCGGCCCGACTTCGTCATGCACACCGGCGACCTGACCCACCTGTCCACGCCCGCCCAGTTCGACCAGGTCAAGCAGATGCTGGGCACGCTGGACGCCGGGCACGTGGCCACCGTGCCCGGCGAGCACGACTCGGTCGACGACGCCGGGCAGAAGTACCGGCAGGCGTTCGGGGCCGGCACCGCGGGCGACGGCTGGTACAGCTTCGACGTCAAGGGGGTCCACTTCATCGCGCTGGTGAACACCCTCAGCCTGGAGAAGCTCGGCCACCTGGGGCCGGACCAGCTGGAGTTCGTCCGCAAGGACGTCGCGAAGCTCGGCTCGGACACCCCGATCGTGGTGTTCAGCCACATCCCGCTGTTCGCGATGTACCCGGCGTGGGGGTGGGGCACCGACGACGCCGCCCAGGCGCTGTCGTACCTGCGGCGGTTCTCGTCGGTGACCTGCCTCAACGGGCACGTGCACCAGCTGTTCACCAAGACCGAAGGGAACATCACCTTCCACAGCGCGACGACGACGGCGTACCCGCTGCCGCAGCCGGGCACCCGGCCGGCGCCGGCGCCGGTGACGCTGCCCGCCGGCAAGCTCGCCGACGCGCTGGGCATCCGCGAGGTGGCCTACCGGCCGGGGCAGCCGGGCCTGGCGGTGAAGGACGTGAAGCTGGCATGAACTTCGTCCTCCGGATCGCGACGGCGGTGTGCCTCGCGCTGAGCGGGTTCCTCCACGCACAGCTGTACGCCGGCGGCTACCGGGTGATCCCGGTGATCGGCCCGGCGTTCCTGGTGCAGGCGGCCGCGTCGATGGCGGTGGCGCTCCTGCTGCTGGCGGGCGGCCCGGTGCTGCTGCGGCTCGCCGCGGCGGCCTTGGCCGCGGGCGCGCTGGCGGGGTTCGCGTTGTCGCGGACGACCGGGCTGTTCGGGTTTTCCGAGCGGGGCTTCCAGCCCGCGCCCCAGGCGTTGCTCAGCGTCCTGGCCGAGGCGGCGGTCCTGGTGCTGGTCGCGGTCGTGCTCTACCGGGCCAGGGCGGCGAGACGCTGACCGCGGTCAGGCGGGGTCGTCGAACTTCCCGTGCCGTCCGGCGCCGGCGGCGAACCGGGCGGCGCCGGAGACGCCCTCGCGCTCGACGATCGGCACCCCGGCCGCCCCCTCGGCGCGCAACGCCTCGGCCAGCGGGAGGTCGAGCCCCGCGTACGCCGACGCCCGGTCGGCGAGGACGCACTCGAAGGGGAACGCGGCGATCTGCGCGGCGAGTCCCCGCGCGGCGGGTACGGCCTGGCCGGGCTCGACGACGCGGTTGGCCAAGCCGATCTGCAGGGCCTCCGCGGCGTCGACCGGCCGGCCGGTGAGGATCAGGTCGAGGGCCCGGCCGAGGCCGATCACCCGGGGCAGCCGGACGGTGCCGCCGTCGATCAGCGGCACGCCCCACCGGCGGCAGAACACGCCGAACACCGCGTCCCGCTCGACCACCCGCAGGTCGGCGAGCAGGGCCAGCTCGAGCCCGCCCGCGACGGCGTACCCGCTGACGGCCGCGATCAGCGGCTTGCTCAGCGCCAGCCGGGTCGGCCCCATCGGCCCCGCCCCGCTGCCGTCGCGGGTCAGCTCGTTGCGGCGGTCCGGGTCGCCGGTCGCGGTCAGGTCCGCCCCGGCGCAGAAGGTGCCGCCCGCCCCGGCCAGCACGGCCACGCGCTGGCCGGGGTCGGCCTCGAACGCCAGGAACGCGTCCCGGAGCTCGGCGGCCATCCGCCCGTCGACCGCGTTGCGGCGGTCCGGCCGGTTCATCCAGACCACCGTGACGGGGCCGTCCGTCTCGACACGCACGTCGTCCATCGGTCCTCCACGACTCGTCCTGGGGGGCAACGTATCGCGTCTTGACAGGAACGCGCCGAGGCTCCATGGTTAGTTACATGACTAATGAACCGATGAACCGCGGTGCGCCGGCGTGAAGGACGACGGGCGGCCGCTGTTCCTGCAGATCGCCGAGCAGATCGAGAACTCGATCGTCGACGGGAGCCTGGCCGCGGACACGCAGGTGCCCTCCACCAACGAGCTCGCGGCCTTCCACCGGATCAACCCGGCGACCGCGGCCAAGGGCATCAACCAGCTCGTCGCCGACGGGATCCTCTACAAGAGACGAGGCATCGGCATGTTCGTCGCCACCGACGCCCGCGCGCAGCTGCTGGAGCGGCGGCGCCGGGACTTCACCCGGCAGTTCGTCGCCCCGCTGATGGCGGAGGCGGCCAAGCTCGGCATGGACGCCGAGGAGATCAAGAAGCTGATCGACGTCTGGGAGCCGCAGGGATGAACGTGGTGCGCACCACCGGGTTGACCAAGCGCTACGGCCCGCTCGCCGCGCTCGACGGGGTGAGCGTGGAGCTCGCGGAGAACACGATCCACGGGCTGCTGGGCCGCAACGGCGCCGGCAAGACCACGCTGATGAAGATCCTGACCGGGCAGGCCCGCGAAACCGGTGGCACGGCCGAGGTCTTCGGGCAGCACCCGTACGAGAACGCCGGCGTGCTCTCGCGGATCTGCTTCGTCAAGGAAAGCCAGCACTACCCGGAGAAGTTCCGGGTGAAGCACGCGTTGCGGGCCGCGGAACTGCTCTACCGGAACTGGGACGGCGCGTATGCCGCGGCGCTGCTGGCGGACTTCGCCGTCCCGGAAGGACAGCTGCTGGGCAAGCTTTCGCGCGGCCAGCTTTCCGCGGTCGGGGTCACCATCGGGCTGGCTTCGCGCGCGCCGCTGACCCTGTTCGACGAGCCGTACCTCGGCCTCGACGCCGCCGCGCGCCAGCTGTTCTACGACCGGCTGCTCGCCGACTACGCCGAGCACCCGCGCACGATCGTGCTCTCCACGCACCTGATCGACGAGGTCGGCGACCTGATCGAACACGTGGTGCTGCTCGACCGCGGCCGGGTGCTCATCGACGCCGACGCCGAGTCGCTGCGGGGTGACGCGGTCGCGGTCACCGGACCCGCCGACGCCGTGGAGCGCTTCGCCGCCGGGTGCGACGAACTGCACCGCGAACGCGTGGGCGGCTCGCTGCGCGTCACCCTCACCGGCGCCCCGGACCGGCTCGCACCGGGGCTGGACTTCGAGCCGGTTTCGCTGCAGCAGCTGGTCGTCCGCACCACCCAACGGCACGGTGGCGCGGTCGCCGCCGGGAAGGAAACCCGATGACACGCGTGCGCGACGTCGCTCGGATCCAGCTGGTCCACTGGCCGGCGCTGCTGGCCTACCCGCTGGGCTTCGTGGCCGCGATGCCCCTGCTGGGCCTGGCCATCGACGTCTCCAACGGCGAGACGGCCGGCGGGCCGCACGAGATCTACCTGCTGCCGGCGCTGTGGGGGATGGCCGCGGCCGGGCACCTGCAGTCGATGACCCAGGTGTTCCCGTTCGCGCTCGGCCTCGGCGTGACGCGCCGGACGTTCGCCGCGGCCACGGCGCTGGTCGTCACGGCGCAGGCGTTGTTCCTGGGGCTGGTGCTGGTGGCCTTCGGCGCCGTCGAGCGGGCCACCGGGGGCTGGGGGCGGGAAGCCCGCCTGTTCGGGCTCGGCGTGGTGCGCCAGGACGGCCCGGTCACGCAGTGGCTCGCCTACACCGGGCCGATCGTGGCCGTGTCGGCGATCTGCGTGCTGGCCGGTGTGGTGTTCCAGCGCTGGCGGCAGACCGGGATGTACTTGGCGGTCCTCGGCAGCGCGGCGGTGCTGGCCGGGTTCGGTGCCCTGGCGAAGGCCCAGCGCTGGTGGCCGTCGATCGGCGCCTTCCTCGGCGCCCAGCCGTCGCTGACGCTGTTCGCGGCCGGCCCGCTGGCGATCGCGGTGGCCCTCGGCGGCCTGGCGTGGCTGGTCCTGCGGCGCGCGACGGTGTGAGTGGCGCGGCGGAGACCTTCTGTCCGATGAGGACAGTCGCTTGTGGTCACTCAGGTGCCACCCGGCCCGGCCGGAATGCCTCGGTGGTCGGCGCCGCCGGTCACGCCGTGGAGCCGGCCGCCTGGCGGGCGCGGTAGGCGCGCATCTTGTGCCGGGCGCCGCAGACGGACGTCTCGCACCAGCGGCTCACCACGTTGGGGGACCGGTCGTAGAACGCCCACCGGCAGTCCTCCGCCGCGCAGGTCTTCAGCCGGCGCAGGGAGCCGTCGAGGCCGGTGGTGATCACCGCCGCGAGCACCCGGGTGATCGCCGCGTCCAGGGCGGTCGCGTCGTCGCCGGTGAACGCCACGTGCGGGCCCGCCTGCAGGAGGGGGCGGGTGCCGGTGCGGGCCAGTTCGCCGTTGAGCGCGTCCAGCCCGCCCGCGGTGCCGCCCAGCAGCTGCCGCAACGCCTCCCGGAACCGGCGGACGCGGGTCAGGTCCGCCTGGGTCGGCCGCGCCGGGCACGGCAGGCCCTCGGCCGCCGCCCACGCCACCAGGCCCGCCGGGGTGGTCAGATCGTCCCGGTCCTCCAGCAGTTCGCTGGTGTTGACCAGGCTCTGGACCACGGCGAGCGGAGGGGGTGCTGCCGGACGCGGTGCCATGCCCGTCAGGTTACCAGTACTCGCGTCTGCTGGTTACGAGGTCGGGAAACAAGGGTTTGAGAAAGGAATTTCCCGGGTATCGGTGGGCTGCCGGGTTACCAACGTACGCGGCTGTTGGTAACGTCGAGCTCAAGGAGGTGGATCTCGTGACCGAAACCACCGCTGAGCCGGCCCGGACCCTGCGCCCGGTGCTGCCGGTGGCCGCCGCCGACCTGGCGGACGGCATGGCGTTCGGGGCGCTCGCGGCCTCGGTCGGGATGGGCGTGCTGGCCCCGGTGGCCATGTCGCTGCTGGTGTTCTCCGGCAGCGCCCAGTACGGCGCCGTCGCCGTCATCGCGCAGCACGGCTCGGTCTGGGCCGTGGTCGGTGCGGCGGCCGCGCTCAACGCCCGCTACCTGCTGATGGGCACCACGATCGCCCCCGCGCTGACCGGGTCCGCCTGGTCGCGGGCGGGGACGGCGATGCTGATCACCGACGGCTCGTGGGCGGTCGCCCACCGCGGCGACGGGAAGTACGACCTGCAGACCCTGCGGCTGGCCGGCGCCCTGTGCCTGTGCGGCTGGACGGCGGGGACCGCGCTGGGTGCCGTTCTCGGTGACGCCATCGGCGATCCGGGACGGCTCGGGCTGGACGCTGCCTACCCGGTGTTCTTCCTCGGCCTGCTGCGCTCGCACCTCAAGGACGCCCGGTCGTGGGGCCTGGCGGTCCTCGGTGTCGTCACCGCGGCCGCGCTGGTCTTCTGGGCACCGCCGGGGATCCCGGTGCTGGTGGCCGGGGCCGTCGGCGGCGTGACGGGAGCAGTGCTGGGGGTGCGGCGATGACGTACCAGTGGATCATCGTGCTGGCCCTCGGCGTCACCGCGCTCACGCTGCGGGTCGTGGTGCCGCTGGCCGCGGGCGGCCGGGAGCTGCCCAGGTGGCTGCGCAACGCGCTCACGTGCGCGACCCCGGCGCTCATCGCCGGGCTGGTGGTCACCCTGCTCTGGCCGGCCTCGGGCACCGTGTCGCCGGTGCGGACGCTCACCGCGCTGGCGGGCGTCGGCGCCGGGATCCTCCTGCTGGCCGGAAAGCGGTCGATCCTGACCGCGATGGTCGGCGCCGCGGTGGTGACCGCCCTGCTGCGCCTGCTGTTCGGCTGATTTCGTCACGCCGCGCGGAAAACGGATCGGAAAACGCACAGCGAAATCCCGGAAATCGGGGAATGGGCGCTCCTCCAGTGGAAGGATGGATCCGGGTGACAACGGAGACAATGGTCTTTTGGAGTGAAGGGCCGTGCGGCTCCGACCACGGCCGGTGAAACGGAAAGCGTTTCCCGGCCGCCCGATGGGCGTAGTTTGTCGAAGGCAAACGGGTGGTAAACCGCAAGAAGCCACCCTTGAGGGTGATGGCCGGCCGGGGTTGACCACTGCAGCTCCGCCCGGAAGCGCCGACGGAAAACCAGAGTTCACCCGCGGGCGGGAACGAGCTGCGGGTCCCGATTGGGGGAAGGACGTCGTGAACAGTGCCGTGCCGGCCGTGATCAGCCGGCCGCAGGGAGGGTTCCGGTCCGGGCCCGAATGGTGCCACGATCGTGGCGAAGCGGCTGCCACGGCCGTTCGGAGCGCCCGACGGCCGACCGCCGCCTCCTCCTGCCGGATCCTCGGTGCCCACGCGGAAACCGTCCCGCGAAAATCCACCCCGCTCAGCGAAAGGAACACCCGCGTGGGGGCCGGCCCCCGCGCCGCGCGCCCGGTCCGGCGGTGATCCGAGCCGTGGACACCGCATCCCTCACCACGTTCCTCAGCGTGGCCGAGCAGTCGAGTTTCACCAAGGCCGCCAACGACCTGAGCGTGGCCCAGCCGACGGTCACCGCCCGGATCAAGAAACTGGAACGCGACCTCGCCTGCGACCTGTTCAACCGTACCGGCGCGCTCATCCGGCTGACCACCGCCGGCCAGCGGTTCCGCCGCTACGCCCACAAGATCGTGAAGCTGAGCCGGCTGGCGGAGGAGACCGTCCTCGCGGGCACCGCGCCCGGCGACGCGCTGACCGTCGGCGCCGACAGCGGGCTCACCTCCTACCGGCTGGTGCCGATCGTCGAGTACCTGTACCGCCGGCACCCCGAACTGGCCCTGGAGATCCGGCCCCTGGAGGAGGATCCGTGGAGCCGGATCGGGGACTCCGACGTCGACTGCGCGTTCTTCATCGACGTCTGCGAGTCCTCGCCGAAGGCGGATTCGACGTTGCTGTGCCCGGAGCCGCTGGTGGTGGTGGCCGGCCAGGACGGGCCGCTCGGCCCGGAGCCGGTGCCGACGCAGCGGCTGGCGAGGCAGCCCCTGCTCTGCGCGCACCGCGGCAGCGGCTACCAGCGCCTGTTCGAGCGAACACTCGACGGCGCCGGCGACAACACCCGGATCCGGGCATTGTCCTTCGGGTCGATCGACGCGGTGAAGCGCGCCCTGACCGCGGGGCTGGGCATTTCCCTGCTGCCCCGGCTCAGCGTCGCCACCGAACTGGCCGAGGGCCGGCTGGTCGAGGTGCCGTGGACCGCGCCGTTCCAGGTCTTCACGCAGGTGGCCTGGCACCGCGAACTCCGCACCGACCCCCGGTTCTCGGTGCTGCTCGACGCGGCGGCCCGCGCGACCGCCGAGCAGGTCGCGGACGCGGGCCAGCGCCCGGCTCGCCGTTCCGCCCTCTGACCCGACAAGAAAGCGCCCGGCCCGCCTCCCGAGGGAGGCGGGCCGGGCGCTGGTGTTTCTCACGCCCCGAGCGGGTACTGCTCCCGTCCATAGAGGACGGTCGGGGCCGCGTTCGTGTCGCGCAGCCAGACCACCTGGCCGACGACGACGGTGTGGTCCAGCAGGGTCGCCGTGTCGCCGACGTCGCAGACCAGCGCCACGCCCGCCGCGGACAGCACCGGGATCCGGCGCTCCGGCCGCCACGGCACGCCGGCGAACCGCTCGGCCGGGCTGCCGACGGCGAACTTGCGGGTCAGCGCCCGCTGTGCCCACGACAGCGTGTTCACCGCGAAGCGCCCCGTTTCCAGGATCGCCGCGAGCGTCCGGCTGCGGCTGCCCAGCGACACGAGCACGCTCGGCGTGTCGGCCGACAGCGACATCACGGCGTTGGCCGTGCACCCGACGGGGGAGTCGCCGGTGACGGTCGTGAGGACCGTCACGCCCGTCGGCAGCTTCGCGATCGCCTGGCGGAACCCGTCCTGAGGCACCAGCACTGATGGGGTTTCCATGGTGTTCCCTTCCGGGGCGGCGGCGGTCATCCGCGCTGCCCGATCGCGTCCGCGGTGAGCGCCGAGCGGTCGATCTTGCCGTTGACGTTGAGCGGCAGCGCGTCCAGCACGCCGAGCCGCCGGGGCACCATGTACCCGGGCAGCCGGTCCGCCACGGCGGCCAGCAGCCGGCCGGGGTCGAGCTCCCGGCCGGTGCACACCGCTTCCAGTTCGGTGGTGCCGCCGCTGCCGGGCAGGGCGAGCACGATCGCGTCGCGCACGCCGTCCTGGTCGCGCAGCGCGGCTTCGATCTCGCCGAGCTCGACGCGGTAGCCCTGCACCTTCACCTGCTGGTCCGACCGTCCCAAGTGGACGAGCGCGCCGTCCTGCCAGCACACCCGGTCCCCGGTGCGGTACCAGGCGGAGTCGTCGAGTTCGTCGCCCGGGCCGTGCGGCCGCGCGGCCTCGTCGCCCGGGCCGAAGTGGTAGAACCGGCCTTCGTTCGCGGCCGGGTCGAGGTAGCCGGGGAACCGCTGCGGCCCGCGCGCGCAGAGCTCCCCTTCGACGGCCGGGCGCCCCTCGTCGTTGAGCACGACGTGGCTGACGCTCGGGTGGGGCTGCCCGATCGGCACGGTCCCGTTGGCCGTCGCCGGCCAGTCGTCCGGGTCGGCGGGCAGCCGGAACTGCGCGCAGCTGATGGTCAGTTCCGTCGGGCCGTAGAGGTTCTCCACGACGCCGCCGGGCGCCGCCCGCTGCCAGGCCCGGGCTTGGTGCGTGGTCAGCGGTTCGCCGCAGAACAGGCTCCAGCGCAGCGAAGGCATGCTGCCCGGCCGCAGGCTGCGCAGCCGCTGGGCGTAGGACACCATCGACGGCACGGCGAACCAGTGCGTGAGTTCCTTTTCCGCGACGAACCGGACCGGGGCCAGCAGGTCTTCACGGCTGGGGACGACGAGGGTCGCGCCGCTGCTCCAGGCGGTGAACATGTCGAACACCGACAGGTCGAAGGTCAGGTCGAAGGTCTGGGAGACACGGCTGCCCGGTGCCATGCCGTACCGCGGCACGACGTGGGCGAGGTAGGCTCCGACGTTGCGGTGCCGGATCGGGACGCCCTTGGGCCGCCCGGTCGAGCCCGAGGTGAACAGGATGTAGGCCAGGTCGCCGGGCTCGGCCGCGGGCGGCGTGCGCGGGACGCCGGCGGGTTCGGCCATGACCAGTTCCGGCACGCCGAGGCCGGCGGGTGCTTCGGTGAGCACCAGGTCGAGACCGGCCGCTTCGGCGATCATCCGGTTGCGCTCCCCGGGGAACGCGGGGTTGAGCGGCACGACGGTGCTGCCCAGCCGTTGCCCGGCGAGGTAGCCGGCGTAGGTGAGCACACTGCGCTCGGCCAGCACGCCGATCCGGGCGGGCACGGCGCCCAGCGCGTCGACGGCTTCGGCCGCGACGTGGCCGGCGAGGTCGTCCAGTTCGGTGTAGGTGAGGGTGCGCGTCCCGGCTTCGAGCGCGGGCGCGCCGGAGTGCTTGGCGGCCGACGCCGCGAACCACTGGTACAGGGTTTTCATCGTTCTCAGGCCTCCCTTTGCGGGCACGTTTTGTCGTTGGTGCGCAGCAGGTCTTCGAAGGTCCGCTGCAGCAGCCCGGCGCGGGGTTTGCCCCGGGCGGCGGACGCCGCGGCGAACCGGACGACCTTGGGCAGTTCGGTCCAGCTCACCGCGGCCGCGGCGGCTTCGTCCGCGCCGATCTCGCCGGTCGCGGCCAGCACGTCGAGGCGGTAGGTGTAGTGCCGGCTCGCCGCCCACAGGTCGTCGCCGTAGCGGGCGGCGGCGGTTTCGTCCTCGGCCAGCACCCCGCTGACGCGCTCGATCACCTCGGGCAGGCCGCAGCTCCAGCCGCCCGGATCGGGGCCGGCCGGGACACCGCCCCGCGCCAGCCAGCGGAACAGCTCCGGGTGCACCGGTTCGACGGCGGCGCCGAGCGCGTACCGGTCGCGGTGGGCGATTTCCGCCGGCCACGGGCCGTGCGGGGCCAGCGCGAGTTCCAGCGCGGTGTCGTCCAGCCAGCCGAGGAACGGTTCCTGCGCGCCGAGCGGGGTCAGCGCGCGGAAGTGGTCGGCGACCAGCCACCGGTCGTCGCGCCGCCCGAGCAGCAGCAGCCAGTGCGGCGAGTGCGCGGTCTCGAAGGCGGGCGACCAGGGCAGGCGGAAGGTGTCGGCGACGGCCAGCACGCGTCCCGAGCGGGCGAGCTCGGCCTCAAGGTGGCCGGCGGCCTCCGCCCAGTTCGCGGCGCCGCGGTAGCCCAGCGGTCCGGGCGGCCCGGTGTCGTCGACGCGGGTGTGCTGCGAGAACACGAGGCCGCAGTCGTCGGACCGGACGGCCAGCCGCACGGCGTGCGCCAGCCGGGTCTTCACGCTCGGGTCGCCGGGTTCGAGGTAGGCCACCAGGTTGGTGGTGTAGCAGCTGAGTTCCGGGACTACGTCCGGAGCGTCGATCAGGTGCATGGGGGCCTCCGTGGTCGTGGAAGGTCTGGGGGGTGGAAGGCGCAGCTCAGCGGCACCGCGGAGCGGTGGCGCAGGCTCAGCCAGGTGAATCCGCCCCAGTGCCCGGACACCGCGCCGGGCGGGACGTCGATCGCCCAGGGCCGCCCGGCCAGCCCGGTGCCGGCGGCCTTGACGCACGCCTCCTGCACGGTCCACACCCAGGCGAACTCACGCGCCCGGCGGCCCCGCGGCAGCGCGGCGACGGCCGGGGCGTGCCGGCCGAGGCACCGGCGGACGGTCGAGTCGGCCAGTTCGGCCGGGGGCAGCTGGACGTCGACGCCGACATCCCCGTGCGCGCACACGGCCGCGGCGATCCGGTCGCCGTCGTGGGAGACAGTGATGCCGGGCAGGTCTCCCGCCCCGGCCAGCCGCGGCTTCCCGGCCGGATCGGCGCGGAGGGGGAGGGCGGCCAGTTCCGGCCGGACGCGCCGGAGCAGCCACCGGAGCAGCTGCCGCCCGGCGAGGAACTCCGCCCGGCGCCAGCGCGGCCGGGTACGCGCATCGGCGAGGTCGGCGGCAAGGGCGGCCGGCTCGCCCAAGTACTCCGTGCGGCCCCGGCGGGGCTCGGCGAGGTCGGCGGCGAGGGTGGCCGGCTCGCCCAGGTACTCCGTGCGGCGCCGGCGGGGCTCGGCGAGGTCGGCGGCGAGGGCGGGCAGCCCACCCCGGACCTCCGCGAAGGCCCCTGCGGCCCCCGTCCCCAAACGCCCCAATGTGGCGTTCGGTGCGTCCAGCGCACCCAATGTGGCATTCGGTGCGTTGGGTGCACCCGACGGCACGTTGGGGCGATCGTCGGCCAGGGTGGCCGAAGCGAGCCAGACGCCGGGCGCGATTTCGGCGATGTCGGGGCTCATGCGCGCAGCTCCGCCAGGAGTGCCTCGGCGCCGTCCGCGACCGTGCCGAGCATCAGCTCGGTCACGCCGCCGCCGATGCCGAACACCGCCGCCTCCGCGCGCAGCAGCTGGAGGCCGTCGTCGGCGAAGCCGTCCGCTCCCTGCCACCGCGCGCAGCGCGACAGCACGTCGTCGGCCGTCAGACCGACCGCGGCCTTCAGGACGGCCCCGCTCGTCAGGTCGTGCTCCTCGACCACCCGCTCGCCCAGCGCCTCGTACAGCGCGCGCAGTTCGCGCACCCGCACCAGGCAGCCCGCGAACTCCTGGCGGACGGTGTCGTGGTCCCACAGCGCGCGGCCGTCGATCGCCCGCCGGCTCAGCCGGGTCCTGGTCTGTGCCAGGACGCGGCTGGTGAGCGCGGTCGCCCACTGGGCACCCGCGAGCCGTTCGGTGCCCATGTGCCGGGCGAACAGGGCCAGCCCGCGGCCCGGCCGGCCGAGCACGGCCGACGACGGCAGCCGCACGCCGGAGAACTCGACGTGACCGGTGCCCGCGCCCGCGAGCAGGGTCGTCGCCGCGCGAGTGACCCGCACGCCCGCCGTGTCCGCCGGGACCAGCACCCAGGTGAACGCGGTGAAGTGGCGGCCGGGCCGGTGCCGGGCCAGCACCAGGAAGTACTCGGCGCGGGTCGCCGTCGTCACCCAGCGCTTCGCGCCCTCGAGCCGGACGACGTCCCCGTCGAGCTCGACCTCCGTGCCCAGCCCGGTGAGATCGGAGCCGGCCGCCGCGGCGTCCGTGGCGGCCAGCGCCACCTCGGCTTCGCCGTCGGCGACCCGGTCGAACGCCGGGCCGGTCGCGGTGGCCAGGATCGGCAGCGCGCTCGCCGACTGCACCAGCACGCTCAGCGTGACGCCGTTGTCGCCGCGGGCGTCGACCGCGCGCAGGGTGGCGGCGAGCCGCGCCGGGTCGGCGACCAGCCCGGTGGCGGTGCGCCGCCGGTACTGCTCCCGCAGCACCCCGGCCGCGCCGAGCTCCCGCCACACCCGGGCACCGCCGGCTTCGGCGTCCGCAGTGGACAGCAGGGTGCCGTCCAGGAGGGCTGCGTCAGGCAAAACGCACCTCCTGGTCGAGCAGGGTGAGCCGGCCGTCGGCCAGGTGCAGCCGGTCGTTGCTGTAGTTCAGCACCGCCGAGCGCAGGTCCCGCAGCGACTGCTCCAGCCGTGTCGGGGAGTCGCGCAGGTAGCCGTGGCGCATCCCGACGCTGTCGACGAGCTCGTCGACAGCGCGGTAGCACTCCTCGGCGGCGGTGATCTTCACGGCGTTGACCAGCAGCTGCACCTTCGGCGTGCTGAGGTCCTCAGTGGACTCGACCACCTCGCGGGCGTGCCCGATCAGCGCGTGCACGGTGTCCAGCCGCTGGCGCGCCCGCGAAAGCCGGGTCAGCAGCAGTTCCGAGCTCAGGTCGGTCCGGCCGCGGCTGCCCCGCAGCGAGCGGATGACGCGGGAGAGCGCCCCGGCCGCCGTGCCCAGCCAGCAGGACGCCCAGCCGAGGTGGGCCAGGGGGCCGAACACCGTGGTGACGATGGTGTGGAAGTCGCCGTGCCGCCCGACGACCTGGTGGGCGGGCAGCCGCCCGCGCAGCCGCAGGGCGCCGCTGTCGCTGGCGCGCATGCCCAGCGGGTCCCACCCGCCCGCCTCTTCGATCTCCAGCTGGTCGCGGGCGGCGTAGACGAGCGAGACCTGGTTGTCCGCTTCCGCGTCGGGCGCGCGCATCGTGATCAGGAATCCGTCGGCGTGCTTGCCGCCGGTGACGATCGGGGCGAAGCGGTCGACGAGCAGCTCGCCGTCGCGCCAGGCCGCGGCGGACTCCGCGGTCAGCAGGTGACCGCCCTTGCCCGCCTCGGTGGTGACCGAGCCGAGGTAGAGCCGGCCCGCGGCGATCTCGGGCAGCAGTTCCGCGCGCAGCCGGCCTTCGGCGTGCGCCAGCACGGCGGCGACCTGCTGGCAGTGCATGGCGAAGACCATCGCCAGCGACATGTCGACCCGGCCCAGCTCGGTGCTGGTCGTCAGCACGTCGGCCAGCGAGCCGCCGAGGCCGCCGTCTCCGGAGGGCACCAGCAGGCCCAGCAGCCCGGTGGCGCGCAGTTCGTCCAGGGCCTGCACCGGGAACGCGGCGGCGGAGTCGGTCTCGCGGACGTGCTCCTCGGCGACCTTGGTGACGCGCGCGGTGAGCTCGGCGAGCGGGGCGGTGGTCACGACATCACCCCCTCGCGCTCCAGCTGGGCGTGCACCGCGTTCCACAGGGTGGCGCCGGTGGCGAAGGTGGCGTCGGTGATGTCCTCGTCCGGCAGGGAGATGCCGAACACGTCCTCGATCTCGAACAGCACGTTGATCGACTGCATCGAGTCGAGCCCGCGCTCGCGCAGCGAGTCGTCCGGGCCGAGCTCGCGGCCGTTGAGGAACTTGAGGTACGGGGTCAGCAGTTCCGCCATGCGGGGGTCCATCGGTTCACTCCTCATCGTTTCGGTCAGTGGTCCTGACCAGTTCCACGCGGGAGGTCCGCGCGGGGGTGCCGGGCCGGTCGCCGTCGACGACGACCTCGGCCGGCAGGGGGTGGCCCAGGAAGGCGACGAGGCTGGCGCACAGCCCGTAGGCGCCGACGTTCGGCACCGTCACCAGGTCGCCGGGGCTCAGCTCGGGCAGTTTTGCGTTGCGGTGCCACGTGTCCAGCGGCGTGCACAGCGGGCCGGCGACGAGCGCGTCCAGCACCGGCGGGCCGGCCGGGCCGAGCACGCGCGGCGAGAGCGGGGGCAGCCGCCGCATCCCCGACATGCCGCCGAGGTGGTTGATGCCGGACTCGAGCACGACGATGTCCTTGCCCTGCGACTTCTTGACGTCCAGGACCGCGGTGACGAGCGTGCCCGCCGTGCCGACCAGGTAGCGGCCGGACTCGAACACCACCTCCGGGCCCTGCTCGCGCCAGCCCGGCAGCTTCTCGGCGAGTAGCGTTTCGAGCCCTTCGCGCAGGCCGGGCAGCTCGCCCGCGGTGCCCTCCGTCGCGAAGGGGGCACCGAAGCCGCCACCGAGGTCGAACGTCCGGAGGCGGACGCCGTGCGGCGCGAGGGCGGCCCGCAGCCGGGCGGCGGTGTCCAGCGCCCGGCCGAACTGCCCGAGCAGGTCGTCGACCTCGGTCAGGTTGGTGCCCATGTACAGGTGCAGCCCGGACGCCTCGGCGTGCTCGCCTCCGGCGAACCGCCCGGGCTCGGCGAGGATCCAGCCGGTGTCGGCGCCGAACTGCGAGGGCACGCCGGTCATCGCCAGGCCCTGGCCCGGCACCGGCTGGTCGTCGTTGACGCGCAGCAGGTAGCGGGCCCGGACGCCGGCCTCGCCGGCGAGCCGGTCGAGCTGGGTGACGGCGTGCGGGGAGTCCACGGAGAACTCGCGCACCCCGGCCCGCAGCGCGGCCGCGATCTCGGCGTCCCGCTTGGCCGGGCCGGTGTAGAGCACCCGGTCGCCGCTCCAGCCGGCGTCGAGCGCGGCCCGCAGCTCGCCGGAGGAGCAGACCTCCGGGCGGGCGCCGGCTTCGCGCAGCGCACCCAGCACGTCCGGGTGCGGGTTGGCCTTGAGCGAGTACAGCAGCCCGGTACCGCCGGGCAGCGCGCTGTCGAGCCGCCGGTGGTTGCGGCGGACCTCGGCGAGGTCGTAGACGTAGGCCGGGGTGGGAATTCCGGCGAGGTCCGCGACCGCCACCGGGCGTTCAGCGAGCGCTTCCACCGGACGCCTCCTCCGCGATCGAGGCCAGCGCCTTGCGGTCGACCTTTCCGTTGCCCGTCAACGGAAGCGCCTCCACGCGCAGGCAGCTCGCCGGGATCTTGAACTCCTCGATCCGGGTGCGCATCCCGTCCAGCACGCCTTCCGCGGCCAGCTCGCCGGTGACGAACAGCCAGGCCGGGCGGGTGTCCTTCGGCACCAGCACGGCGGCTTCGCGGACGCCGGGCACGCCGCGGGCGGCGGTCTCGACTTCCGTGGCGCTGACGCGGAACCCGCGCTCCTTGTAGATGTCGTCGCGGCGGCCGTCGAAGTAGAGGTAGCCCTCCTCGTCGAGCCGGCCGTAGTCGCCGGTGCGCAGCTCGGGGAACAGCCCGTCCACGCGCGGGAACTTCTGCGCGGTCAGCTCCGGGCGGCGCCAGTACCCGGCCATCACGTTCGGGCCGCGCACCACGATCTCGCCGATCTCCCCGGCGGGCAGCCGCGCACCGTCCTCGCCGATGACGAAGACCTCGGTCCCGGGCAGCGCGCGGCCGCTGGAGCCGGGCCGGTCCAGGTCGCCGTCGACCGGCATGATCGTGGCGCGCTTGCATTCGGTCAGCCCGAACATCAGCTGGACGTGCAGGGCCGGCATGGCCGCGCGGAGGGATTCCAGCGTGCCGGTGGGCATCGCCGCGCCGGTGTTGGTGAGCAGCCGCAGCGCCGGAGCCGGCTTCGGGCGGCGCCGCAGCAGCGCGCTGAGCGCCTCGGCGACGGCCGGGACGGCGGGCAGCACGGTCGCGTTCGCGCGGACCAGGTTGCGCACCAGCGACGGCCCCACCTCGGTGGGCGCGCCCAGTACCAGGTTCGAGCCCGCCGTGACGGACAGGAACACCTGGTACAGCCCGTAGTCGAAGGACAGCGGCAGCGGGCTGTAGACCACGTCTTCGGTGCGGTACTCCAGCACCGACGCGATCGCCCCGGTGGCGAACAGCAGCTGCTGGTGGGTGCTGACCACGGCCTTGGGCAGCGACGTCGTGCCCGAGGTGTAGATCAGGCACACCGGGTCCACCGGCAGCGGGGGAGCGGGCAGCGTGACGTCGGTACCGGGTCCGGCGGCGAGGTCTGCCACCGAGGCCGACGGGACGCCGGCCGCGTCGGCCGAGCGCCGCACGTCCTCGTCGCCGGTCACCACCAGCACCGGCTCGGAATCCGCCAGCACGTGGTCCAGGCTGCTGCCGCGGACCTGTTCGTGCAGCAGGGAAAACGCGACGCCGGCGCGGGCGGCGCCGAAGACCACGGCGGGCAGCAGCGTGCTCGCCGGGGCGTTGATCAGCAGCCGGTCCCCGCGGCGGGCGCCGCGGGCGGCCAGCGACCCGGCCACGCGCCGGGCGGCGGCGGCGAGCTCGCCGTAGGTCACCGAAGTGTCCCGGCAGGTCAGCGCGGTCCGGTTCGGCCACAGCCGGGCGGCGTGGTCGAGCAGTTCGTGGAGCACCCGGGGGGAGTAGGTCATCGTGATCCTCCTGCGTCCAGGACGGCACGGCAGAGGCCGTCGACGTGGGTGAGTTTTTCCGGGACCAGGTCCTCGGCGGCGAACTCGACGCCGAGGTCGCTTTCGAGCCGCTCGACGATCTCCATCATGCGGAAGGAGCTGAAGCCGGGGATGTCGCCGAGCGTGCGGTCGCCTTCGGCGGGCCCGGCGCCCAGCACGGTCCGGATCACCGCGGTGACCGACTCGCGCACGTCCGGCGGCACCGTCCCGGAGTCCACTGTGGACTCGGTGGGGGTGGCGGTGGTGTCGAACGCCGTGTGGTCCGCGGCGAGGCAGTCGGCGAGCCGGCCGAACACCGAGCGCGGCTCCTCCCGGCCCGCGGAGACCCGGCGGCTCGCCAGGTAGACCTGCTTGGCGAGGGCGTCCCACTCGGCCAGGTGCGCCCGGACCGCTTCGGTGTCCGTGCCCATCGCGGCGGCGTGCAGGCGGCGGCTGCGGGTGAGCAGCCAGGTCTGCAGCGTCAGGCCCCGCAACGCCCGCACCCGGTCCGGGAAGTCGGCGTACGCCGCGACGTACTTGTCCCCGTCGGCCAGCTGCACGAGCGGCGTCCGCTCGGCCGGGCGGTCCGCGGCGGCGATGCCGTACGTCAGAGCGCCTTCGGGCAGGGCTTCGGCGAGTTCCGCGTGGCCGAGCGTCCACCGGCCCGGCCGGGCCGCACCCCACTGGGTGTCGTTGTGGTAGCCGTCGACGACGGTGACGCCGTCGCCGTCCGGCTCGGCCAGGAAGCTGTGCTGCAGGTGCTCCTTGCGGTGGTAGGGGACCCAGGGCAGGTGGTAGGCGTCCGCCACCGCGTAGCAGCCGGGGCCGGGCTCGAGCTCCTCCGCGGCGCCGATCCGCGCCCGCCGGGTGACGCGCAGGCCCAGCAGGTCGGCGGATTCGGCGACCTGCGAGTCGACCGTCGGCTCGACGGTGGGCAGCCCGTCCGCGCCCGGCCGGGGCCAGAAGCGCAGGACGCGGCCCATCGCGAGGTGGGTGCCGTCACCGTGCAGGCGATCGGCGAGTTCGGCCAGGTTGACCTGGACGCAGTCGAAGAGGCGGTGGTCCAGTGCTTCAGGCATGACGACCACTCCCCGCCACCACGAGCCCGGACACCGGCTCCAGCCGGTCCATCGCCGTCACCAGTGCCTCTTCGGCGGGCGGCTCGGTGCTGAGCTCGCCGTCGAGCAGCTGCTGGTAGGCGACCAGGTCCAGGTAGCCGTGCCCGCTCACGCAGGCGACGACACCGCGGGAAGACCCGCCGCCGGCGGCCAGGCGCGCGGCCACGGCCAGCGCGTGCCCGGACTCCGGCGCGGGCAGCACCATCTCCGAGCGGGTGAAGGCCTGCCCGGCCTCCAGGGCCTCGACCTGCCCGACCGCCTGGGCGGTGACCTGGTCCCGGTGCCGCATGGCGGAAATGAGCTTCGCGGCGCCGTGGAAGCGCAGGCCCGCCGAGTGCGAGTCGGGGATCGGGTAGGAGCTGCCGATCGTGTACATCGCCTCCATCGGGCTGACCCCGGTGGCGTCGGTCTTGTCGTAGGCGTAGACGCCGCGGGTGAGCTTCGGGGTGGTGCTGGACTCCGCGGCCATCAGCCGCGGGCCCTCCACACCCGTCGCGGCGGCCTCGGCGAAGAACGGCAGCGCGATGCCGCCGAAGTTCGAGCCGGCGCCGACGCAGCCGACCACACTGTCCACAGTGGCCTCCAGCCCGGCGAGCTGCTCGATCGCCTCCAGGCCGATGACGGACTGGTGCAGGATGCTGTAGGTCTCGCCGCTGCCGATGCAGAACGCGGCCCCTTCGGTGCGCCCGGCGTACTCGACGGCTTCGCCGATGGCCAGGGCGAGGCTGTTCACCCCGCCGCCGGTGCGGGCGGCCACCTCGGTCAGCTCGCTCGGGCTGGCGTGCACGGTGGCGCCGAGGCTGCGCATCAGCGTGCCCCGGTAGGGCTTCTTCTGCAGGCTCGTGCCGACCATGAACACCCGGCAGCGCAGCCCGAACATCGCGCAGGCGGCGGCGAGCGCGGTGCCCCACTGCCCGGCCCCGGTGCCGGTCACCAGTTCCTTCACCCCGGCCTTGGCGTAGTAGTACGCCTGCGCCAGCGCGGTGTTCAGCTTGTGGCTGCCGGAGATGTTGCCGCCCTCGTACTTGACGTAGATCGGCACCCGCGCGCCGACGGCGTCCTCGAACCGGCGTGCCCGCCACAGCGGGGTGGGCCGGAAGCTGCGGTAGGCGTCGAGCACCTCGGCGGGGATGTCCCAGAACTCGCGGTTCTGCGAGGACTGGCGCACCAGGGCGAACGGCAGGTTCACCGACACGCCGGAGTCCGAGCCGCCGGCGGCGACCTCGGGGCTGCGGTCGGGCGGCAGCGGCTCGTCCAGGTGCGGCAGCACGCTGCGCCAGCTCGTCGGCAGGGACACGGTGCTCATCGCGCCTCCTCCGTCTCGCCGGCACCCTCGGCGACGACGTCGACGAGGTCGTCGACCGTCCGGAAGGTGCGCCCGACGAACAGGTCGTCGGGCAGGGTGACGTCGAGGGCGTCCTCGAGGTGCACCAGCATGCCGACGAAGCCGAGCGAGTTGAGGCGCAGCAGGTCGCCGTTGAGCGGTTCGTCGCCGGGGATCTCCTCCGGCGTCAGGGAAAGCCGGGATTCGGCGATCACCACGCGTTTGACCGAGTCGGAGACCGTCGGGCGGTCGGGTCCGGTCGTCATCGTTTCCCTCCAAGGGGTTTCGGGGATTCCGGGTCGTTCAGGAATTCGTCGAGGTGGGCCAGCACGGCCGGAAGCGCTTTCCGGCCGAACACGTCGAAGTGGCCGCAGTCCAGTTCGCGGGTCCGCAGCCGGGCCGACAGCCGGGTCCAGTTCTCGACCTGCGTGTGCCGGTGCGGGCTCGCACAGGCCATCAGCAGCGCGGGGCCGGGGTGGGCGGTGGTCACCCGGTGCCGCCCGGACGCGGTGACGTGGGCGTGCGCGGTGGCCTCGGCCCACGGCTGGTCGCGGCGGGCGACCCGGGCGTGCACCGACCGCATGATCCGGTCGACGACGTCGTCGCGCCGGGCGGCGGTGCGGAACTCGTCCCGGCGGGTGAAGCTGTCGATCATCACCACCGCGGGGGCCGGGCCGGTCGCGGCGAGCCGTGCGCCGAGTTCCCAGGCGAGGACCCCGCCCATGGACCAGCCCACCAGCAGGTCCGGGCGGTGCGGCAGGGTGTCCAGCAGCGGCAGGTACCGCCGGGCCATCACGTCGATCGCCGTGTCGGGCCGCTCGCCGGCGAACAGGCCGCGGGCGCGGATCCCGCTCACCCCGCCGCGACGGGAAAGCCGGACGGCCAACGGCGTGTACGGGCTCAGGCCGCCACCGCCGGGGTGCACCAGCACCGCCTGCGGGGCCTGCCGGCGCCGGCTGAGCGGCAGCAGCAGCGGCGGCCGGGCGGGGGCGGTCATCAGCTCGCCTCGCGCAGCCGGCCGTGCGCCTCGACGACCCAGCAGTAGTTCACCAGCGCGGCGAGGGTGATCGGCCCGCGGGCGTGCAGCCTGCTGGTGCTGATCGCGATCTCCGAGCCCAGTTCGAGGGTGGGGCCGTCGTTGAGCCGCAGGGATCCGTTGACGACGATGGTGGCCGCGTCCACCCGGTCGGTGAACGCCGCGGTGACGGCCGGGTCGGTGGCGGCGATCGCCTCGCTGTGCCCGGAGCCGTGGCGCCGGATGAACGCCACCGCTTCTTCGGGCGAGTCGACGGCCACGACGCCGATCGTGCTGTCGAGGAACTCCCGGCCGAAGTCGTGCTCGCCCAGGGCCTCCACCCGCCACGGCCCGGTGGTCTCCGGCCGGCGGATGCCCTCGCCGACCCGCACGGTCAGCGGCCGCCCGTCGCGGCGGGCGCCGTCGAGCAGCGCGGCGACGAACCCGTCGGCGACCGGCCGGTCGACCAGCGCGATCTCCAGCGACGTGCACCCGGCCGGGGCGGGCAGCTTGCTGTCCAGCGCGATCGCGACCGCCTGGGCCGGGTCGGCGCTCGAGTGCACGTACAGGTGGTTGACCCCGCCGCCGCTGGCCAGCACCGGGATGGTGCTCGCCCGGTGGCAGTAGTCGACCAGCGACGGGCTGCCGCGGGGGATGAGCACGTCGATCGCGTCGGGACGGCGCAGCAGTTCCCGCAGCAGCGCGCGGCCGGGGTCGTCCAGCACGGTGACCAGGCCGCCGGGCAGCCCGGCGTCCTCCAGCGCGGCGGTGACGACGGCACCGAGCTCGGCGTTGGTCCGCGCGATCTCCTTGCCACCGCGCAGGATCACCGCGTTCCCGGCCGCGACGTTGAGCAGGGCACCCTCGACGGTGACCGTCGGGCGGGCCTCGAAGATCATCAGCACCACGCCCAGCGGGCGCGGTACGCGGTGCCGCACGCCCCAGTCGCCGATCGGCGTGCCCGGTGGGCGGCGGGTCAGCTCCCGCAGTTCGCCGTCGACCGTCGAGGTCAGCGTCACCAGATCGGCGAGGTGGTCGCGGGTCAGCCGGAGCCGGTCGACGAGCACGTCCGGCAGGCCCTGGTCCCGGGCCCGTCGGACGTCGGCGTCGTTCGCCGCGCCGATCCGCGGCCACGCCGCGGCCAGCCGACGGGCCAGCCCGGTGCAGAACCGCCCGTAGGCCTCGTCGCCCAGCGGCGGGGCCGCGGCGGTCGCCGCCCGTGCGGCGTCGATGATCTTGTCAGTCATTGTTGTCCCCGTCCGATTTCCCCCGGCAGATACTTCACGCTCTCAGCGGAAAATGATCGTGGCAAACGTGATCATGGCCCGGTTGATGGGCTCATCAACACTTTCTATGACCCGATCACCGGCCCCTTGTATCGCGATTCCAAACGTTGACTGTGCGGAAATTTTTCCGGAGTGTCATAGGGCATGGAACATCGTCGATTGGGCCGCAGCGGCCTCTCAGTGAGCAGGATTTCCTACGGGAACTGGATCACCCACGGATCCCAGGTGGCCGAGGAACAGGCGAAGAAATGCGTGGCAGCGGCGCTCGACGCCGGGATCACCACGTTCGACACCGCCGACATGTACGCGAACACCCGCGCCGAAGAAGTGCTGGGACGCGCGCTGGCGGGCCTTCGCCGGGAGAGCCTGGAGATCTGCACCAAGGTGTACTGGCCGACCGGCCCCGGCGGCCCCAACGACCAGGGCCTGGGCCGCAAGCACATCATGGAGTCGGCGCACGGTTCCCTGCGCCGGCTCGGGACCGACTACCTCGACCTCTACCAGGCCCACCAGTTCGACCCGACGGTCGAGCTGGAGGAGACCATGCTGGCCTTCGCCGACCTGGTCCGGCAGGGCAAAGTGCTCTACGTCGGGGTCTCGGAGTGGACCGCCGAGCAGATCACCCGCGGCGCCGCGCTGGCCCGAGAGCTGCGCGTGCCGCTGATCTCCAGCCAGACGCAGTATTCGATGCTGTGGCGGGTGATCGAGGCCCAGGTCATCCCGGCCTGCGAGCGCGAGGGCATGGGGCAGCTCGTCTGGTCGCCGATGGCCCAGGGCGTGCTGACCGGCAAGTACCTGCCCGGCAAGCAGCCGCCGCCCGGCTCCCGCGCCACCGACGGCGAGGGCAGCGGGTACATGGTCCGCTGGCTGCAGGACGACGTCCTGCGCCGCGTGCAGGAACTGCGCCCGGTCGCCGAGCAGCTCGGCCTGACCATGGCGCAGCTGGCGCTGGCCTGGGTGCTGCAGAACCCCAACGTCGCCACGGCGATCACCGGCGCCTCGCGCCCGGAGCAGCTCACGGACAACATCAAGGCGGCCGACGTCGTGCTCGACCCCGCCGTCATGACGAAGATCGACGAGCTGCTGGACGGCGTCAGCCGGTTCGATCCGACCCTGATCGGGGTCCCGCTGACCGCCCTCGTCTGATGCCGGGCACCGAATGGGCCTACGACGGCAAGCGGTACCGGACGCACCGCTTCCCCGCCGGAGTGCGGGCCCGGATGAAACCCCTCAACCGCAGCGACAACTGGCACGCCGGACTGGCCTGGCTGGCGGACGCCGCCTGGATCGCCGGGTGCGTGACGCTGTGCGTCGCGGTGTCGTGGTGGTTCTACCCGCTGGCGGTGCTGGTGATCGGCGCCCGCCAGCGGGGGCTGTCCACGATCCTGCACGACTGCGCCCACGGCGTCGGCGCGGCCGACCACCGGCTGCGGATGCTGCTGGGCACGGTGCTGACCGCGTACCCGATCTTCCAGCAGTTCCACGCCTACCGGGTCTCCCACGTGTTCACCCACCACCCGCGGCTGGGCGACCCGGACCGCGATCCGGACCTGCGGTTCTTCATCGAGCAGGGCGCCTACCGGGCCGCCTCGCCGCGGGCCTACGTCCGCCGGGTGGTGCTGGTGCCGCTGCTCGGCAGCCAGACCTGGGCGTACCTGCGGTACCTGGTCCGCAACCGGTACCGGGTGCTGCGCGGCGGCCGCGCCGAGCAGGGGCCGCAGGGCCGGCGCCGCGGGCGGGCGCTCGACCGCGCCGGCTTCTGGCTGTTCTGGGCGGCCGTGTTCGGCGTCTGCTGGTCCCAGGGCTGGACGACGGAACTGCTGCTGTTCTGGTTCGTGCCCTACCTGACCAGTTTCCAGATCCTGGGCTGGTACATCGAGCTCTCCGAGCACACCCCGCTCGTCCGCGACGCCCGCGTCGACCTGTACATGACGCGCAACCGCAAGAGCCGCGGCTGGGAGAAGTTCCTCACCGGCATCCACAACGACAACTACCACCTGGAACACCACCTCGACCCGCGCACGCCGTTCTGGAACCTCGGCAAGGCGCGGCGGGTGCGGCTGGCCGATCCGGAGTACGCCGCGGTGGACGCCGCACTGGGCGGGCTGTTCACGCGCGGGCCGCAGGGGCAGCCCAGCGCCGTCAGCGCGATCGTCACGTCCATGTCCGAACCGAGGGAGCCCGCCCATGCCGGCCGCTGACCGACCCGCGCCGAAGCAGTACCGGCACCCGGAGTCCGCGGTGCTGCACGCCGGCGCCGAACTGCGCACCGGGCCGACCGCCCCGGTGGTCACGCCGATCTTCCAGACCGCCGCCTACGAACTGCCCGGCACCGCGGCCGCGGCGGCCATCTTCGACCTCACCGAGGACGGCCACGCCTACACCCGCCTCAACAACCCCACCTGCGACGTCCTCGAAGCGCGGATCGCCGCGGCCGACGGCGCTCCGGCGGCGCTGGCCGTCGGCTCCGGCCAGGCCGCGACCACCATCGCGCTGCTCAACCTGTGCCGGGCCGGGGACAACATCGTCAGTTCCGACGAGCTCTACGGCGGCACGTGGAACCTGCTCGCCAACACCTTCGCCCGGTTCGGCGTCGAGACCCGGTTCGTCAGCCCGGAGGACCCGAAGAACTTCGCCGCCGCCACCGACGACCGCACCCGCTGCTATTTCGGCGAAACGCTGCCCAACCCGAAGCTGCGCATCTTCCCCATCGAGGACGTCGCCGGGCTCGCGCACGAGGCCGGGGTGCCGCTGGTGCTGGACAACACGCTGCTGCCGATGGTGTGCCGCCCGCTGGCGTTCGGCGCGGACATCCTGGTGTACTCGGCGACGAAGTACATCGGCGGGCACGGCAGCGCACTGGGCGGGCTCATCGTGGACGGCGGGACGTTCGACTGGGCCCGCCACGCCGCCCGCCACCCGCTGCTGACCGAACCCGATCCCGCGCACGGCGGCGTCGTCTGGACGGAGACCGGCGCCGGGCTCGGCAGCGCGCTGGGCCGAAGCCCGTACCTGCTCAAGGCGCGGGAGACGCTGCTGCGCGATCTCGGGTCGTGCCTGAGCCCGTTCAACGCCTTCCTGCTGATCCAGGGCATCGAGACGCTGCCGCTGCGGATGCGGGCGCACGGGGAGAACGCGGCCGCGGTGGCCCGGTTCCTCGCCGCGCACCCGGCGGTGGCCTCGGTGCGCCACCCGGGCGTGACCGGGCAGGAGGAGCTGCTGGAGCGCTATCTGGGCGGCAACGGCGGGCCGCTGGTGCAGTTCGAGCTCACCGGCGGGCAGGCGGCGGGCCGCCGGTTCATCGAGGCGCTGCGCCTGTTCGCGCACGTGACGAACATCGGCGACGTCCGGTCGATGGCGACGCACCCGGCGTCGACCACGCACGCCCAGCTGCCCGAGGCCGACCAGCTCGCGGCGGGGGTGACCCCGGGTTCGATCCGGTTGTCGCTGGGCCTGGAGCACGCCGGCGACCTCCTCGAAGACCTCACCCAGGCGCTGGAGCGGGCCCGGTGAGCGCCCGGCCGCTGGTGGCGCTGGCCGCGTCGGCCGAACCGGTCGACGACGTCTCGCACATCGCCGTGCGCGAGGTCTACGTCCGGGCGCTGGAACGGATTTCCGGCTGCGCGGTGGCGGTCGTCGGCGGCCCGGCGCCGTACCTGGCGGACCTGCTCGGCCGGTTCGACGGCGTCGTGTTCGGCGGCCACCAGATCGACGTGCAGCCCGCCCGCTACGGCGGCCGGCCGCGGCTCGCCCCGGCGGACCCGGCTCGCGACGAACTCGCGCTCGGGGTGCTGCCGGCGGCGCTGCGGGAGGGGGTGCCGGTGCTCGGGATCTGCCGGGGCCTGCAGGAACTGAACGTCGCACTGGGCGGCACGCTGCGGGATCTGCCCGGTGGTGCGCACCGCGAGGACGTTTCGCAGCCCCGGGACCGCCAGTACCTGCCGGCGCACGAAGTCCGCCTGAGCGAAGGCGGCGTGCTACGGCGGTTGCTGGGCACGACGGCTGTGTCGGTCAATTCGCTGCACCACCAGGCGATCGACCGGCTGGCGCCGGGGCTGAGGGTGGAGGCGGTGTCGGCCGACGGCGTGATCGAGGCGGTCTCGACGGATTCGGGCTGCCTGGCGGTGCAGTGGCACCCGGAGTGGTACGCCGGCCGCGACCCGGTGTCCACGGCGGTGTTCCGCGAGTTCGGCCGTCAGGCTTTCGCCCGGTCCGTGTCCAGCATCGGCATGAACAGCTGGGCGAGCGGCCCGATGGCGCAGGCGTAGAGGACGGTCCCGATCCCGACGGTGGCGCCGAGCAGGAACCCGACCAGCAGCACGGCGAGTTCGATGCCCCACCGCACGGCCCAGATGGGGTGCCCGCGCGCGGCGAGCCCGGTCATCAGCCCGTCCCGCGGCCCGGGCCCGGCCCGCGCCCCGAGGTAGAGGCCGGTGGCGAACCCGTTGAGCACGATCCCGGCGACGAGCACGGCCCACCGCAGCCAGAGTGCCGGCAGCGGCGGCAGGACGGCGAGGGTGAGGTCCATGGCGGTGCCGACGAGCAGGACGTTGCAGAGGGTGCCGATCCCGGGTTTCTGCCGCAACGGGATCCACAGGAGGAGGACGGCGGCGCCGATGATGTTGGTCCAGACGCCGATGCTGAGGCCGATAGTGCGGGTGAGTCCTTGGGCGAGGGCATCCCAGGGTTCGACGCCGAGCCCGGCGGCGACGACGAGGGCGTCGCTGATGCCGTAGAGGACGAGGCCGGTGAGGAGCTGGGTGACCCGCCGGGTTTTCACTTGCCGCCTCTGGTGAAGTTCAGCGCCTCGGGGAATCGCGAGATTTCGTCCGGGTAATGACGGCTGACGGCGGTCAGCGCGAAGGTGGCCAGCCACGCACCGCCGAAGGTCAGGAAGGGAACGTCCACCGAGGCCGGGAAGATGTGGAAACGCCACTGCACCAGTGCTGCGGCCATCGGGATGACACTGACGGCCACCTTCACGGCCAGGCGTTTCGCCGAGGCGATGCGGTTGCGGATCGTGTAGGCGGCTCGGTCGGCATCGTCCGGCAGGTCACCGAGATTACCGGAGAGGAGGGTTTCGGCGAGCCGGATCGTCTTGATGAGGTAGCGCTCGCGGGTGCTCGCGTCCGGCAGGACCAAGGTGGCGCAGAGGATTTCGATCGATTGCCCGGCGTGCAGGCACCGTCGTTTGAGTTCCTCGACGGCGAGCGGGCTGCGCACCGGCATCGTCCGCCACAGCCCGTCCTGGAGGATGCGGGCGACCTCGTGCGTGTGGGTGACGATTCGGTACCTCGTTTGCCCTTGCCTGAACTGTTCGCGGTCGTGCGCGAGTTCGATACAGCGGAACAGGTCGTTCACCGCGTTGGCCGAAGGGTTCCAGCGCACCCGGCGCCGCTTTCCCGACCACACGATGATCGGCGCCAGGAGGAGAGCGCCGGTCAGGAACAACGCGAAGAGGAGGACGGCCTGCACCACGACTGACAGCCACGGGTTCGCCACGAGATCCCAGGTGGCCGAGTGGATCGGACCGCTGCCTCCGACCTCGCTGTACACGATCAACCCGGCCGCTGTCTCTGTCGCGATGAGAAAGAGCATCGACACGAGGAGTCCTGCCCTCGGGAAACGCCGAAGTCCCCACTGGAGCACGCCTGACAGCAGCAAGAGCAGGAGCCAGGACAGGAGTATTCCGCTGACCGTCGTGCCTCGCGTGGGGGATGCCTGGAAGTGATGAGCCGTCAGGTAGGAAAAAGGGAGGAGGACGACGAGGCACGTGAGCATGCCGAGGGTCCCCAGCCGCTCCGACCGGAGATCTTCCCCGATGACCCGAACGCGCAACCTCCGGTACTGCACCAGATCCAGGTCGACCGGCATCCCCAGCTCCGCGATCACCCCGCGGACCACCTGCTGCCTGCGGCGATCGCGCCTGACGAGGCTGCGGAGCCGGCCCACCCGTTTCGGCGAAAGGGGGCCCCAGCGGTCCCGTACCCGCCGGCGGATACGGGACCACCGGATCTGCACCGTCAACACGCGAGGTACGGCGACAACCAGTCACCCCAGTCGCCAACCGACCCGTCACTCGCGTCGTCCACCGCAAGTGCCAGCACCTGCACCCCCTTCACCGGCACCGCCAGGTACTGCGCCGCGTCCCCGTGCCGCATGTCCCCGGTCGCCTCCAGCTCCACCCCGTCACCCAGAACCCGGAACCCCAGCGTCCCGCCCGGCCCGCGGTCGTCCACCCCCACCGTCGCCGTGAACGTCTTGCACTTGCCGCCCAAGTAGTACCGCACCACCGAGGGGGCGTGCGCGCCGAGACCGCCGTGGGAATCCGTCTTGCCGTTGATCGTCAGCGGGTGGCCGTTGTCCGTGCTGTCGCGCTCGACCGGGCCCAGGCCGTTCTCGCTGGACATCCACGGCTGCGTGTTCAGCAACCCGTTGGTGTAAGGCTGGTTCGGCGCCAGCAGCAACGGCGCCTCCGCCGACGCCACCGAAGCACGCGAACCTGAAGCCGTCGTGTACGTGACGGAAACCGGCATCTTGAACGGCTGCGTCGCCGTCGAGACCGGGTGCAGCGTCACCGCCGTCTCCCACGTTGCACCCGGCTCGACCGTTCCGCTCGAAGCCTCGGGCGGGCTGTCGAACGCCCATTCCGCGGGCGCGGTCAGCTGCAGGTGCGCCCCCGTGACCGGCGTCGAGCCCGTGTTGGTGAACCGGACCGCCGCCGTCACCGGCTGAGCCGGCGGCACGGAGTCCGGCAGCTCCACCGTGAGCGACGTCCGCGGGGCCGCCGCCCCACTCGACGGCCACACCCGCAGCACCGTGGCCGCGTGCCGCCCGACAGTTCCGCCCAGAGCTCCCGTGGTTTCGGTCTCGTCGCCCGTCCACAGGTCGCGGACGCGGTAGCCGGCCGCCGCCGGGAGGCCGGCGTCGGCCACCGACGTGGTGATCGGTGCGGCCAGGTCGCCGCGGTTGAACAGCACCAGCACCGCCGAGCCGTCGGACATCGGTTTCGTCCACACCTCGGTCCAGCCCGTGTCGCGCACCTTGTGCCCGGCGACGCCCGCCCAGTCCTGGTCCACGGCGATGATGTCCGGGTTGTTCAGCTCGGCGGCCGGGAGGGTGGTGTCGGCCGCCAGCGCCATGTCGGTGATCAGGGGCGCGTTGAGTACCGCCCACAGCCCCAGCTTGGCTTGGCGCTCGCCGGTGTCGAGGTAGCTGAAGGTGAACGCGCCCGGCATGTTCCAGCCACCCGGGCCGTGGTAACCCCCCAGGCCGTACTGCTTGTCGAGGCTGCCCGCGGAATACCCGAAGTCGAACGTCGGGTTCTGGTACGTCCGCCAGACCTGTGCGCCGGCCGCCCGCGCCCACAGCCACGGGCTCAGGTTGCGGTCGGTGTCGTCGATCTCGAGGGTGATCGGCCGGCCGGTGCGGGCGATCGCGTCCGCCATCTTCCTGACCCGGCCGGGCACGTCGGCGGTGACGCTGGAACAGGTGTCGTAGCGCAGGTAGTCCGCGCCCCAGCCGGCGAGGGTCCGGGCGTCGAGGTCCTCGTGGTCGAGGGAGCCCGGCGCCTGGAGGCCGCAGGTCCGCTCGCCGGTGCCGCTGGTGAAGCCGATCTTCAGCCCGCGCGAGTGCACGTAGTCCACCAGCGCCGGGATGCCGGACGGATATCCGGGGCCCGCGGTGAGCTTGCCGTCGGCGTCGCGCTGCGCCGCCTGCCAGCAGTTGGGAAGCATGACGTACGTGTAGCCGGCGTCCCGCAGGCCGGAGCCGACGAGCTGGTCGGCCGCGGCCTTCACGCGGTCCTCGCCGAACTGGTAGAGGCAGTAGGAACTCCCGGCGCCCCAGGTGATCCCGAGCGGCGGTCTTTCCCCGGGCACCGGATCGGCCGGCGTGTCGGCCGCGGCGGGAACCGCGGTGGCGGTCAGGAAAACGGCGCAGAGCAGCACGGCGAGCCGTCGCATGGATCCCCCTCCGGAAGCCGACAAGACTCCCAGGATTGCGGGGCGCCCCAGAAGAGGTCAAGCAGGGCAAATTTCCCCTGCCGGCGGCCCGCCGCGGGCCAGCCCGGCCTCGGCGAAGGCGAGCACCTCGTCGACCAGCGGCGCCAGATCACTCGTCGCCGACTGCGCCCGGCCTTCGCGCGTCACGTAGATCTCGCGCAGCCCCGTCACGACGGTGACGGCCGTGAGCCGGGGGAGCAGCGCGTCCGCGGGCAGGCCGATGTCCTCGCCGATTCCGCCGGCCACCAGGACTTCCAGGTCGCGGTAGCCGGCGCGGGCGCGGCCGCGGAGGTCGTCGTCGGCCATGAGCAGGCGGGCGCGCACCGCGCGGCGCTGCCACACGTGCGCGGGATCCAGCCCGGAGTCGCGTTCGTCCAGCGCCCGCATGGTCGCGTGCATCCAGTCGCGGACCGCGTCGAGCGTCCGGCCCTGCCGCCCGCGCAGCCACCCGGCCAGGGACTCCGGCGTGAACGGGTCGTCGGCGAACAGCAAGTCCTCCTTGGCCGGGAAGTGCAGCGTCACCGTGCGCGTCGCGACGTCGGCCCGGGCGGCGATCTGCGCGATCGTCGTCTCCCGGTAGCCCTGGCTCGCGAAGAGGTCCAGGGCCGCTTCCTGGATGCGGGACCGGGTCTGGGCCTTCTTGCGCTCACGGCGGCCGTCACTCATGCCCAGTACCGTAGCATGCGACGCATTAATGCAGTCCATGCTACTGTTATGTCAGGACGTAGAGAGGAGCAGTCATGACGAAGAACTGGTTCATCACCGGGACCTCCAAGGGCTTCGGCCGGGAGTGGACCGAAGCGGCGCTCGAGCGCGGCGACCGGGTGGCGGCCACCGCGCGGGGCGTCGAGAGCCTCCGTCCGCTCGCCGACCGGTACGGCGACGCCGTGCTGCCGCTGCAGCTGGACGTCACCGACCGCGCCGCCGCCACCGAGGCGGTGCAGCGGGCGGCCGCCGAGTTCGGTTCGCTGGACGTGCTGGTCAACAACGCCGGGTACGGCCACTTCGGGATGGTCGAGGAACTCACCGAAGAGGAGGTCCGCGCGCAACTCGAGACGAACTTCTTCGGCGCCCTCTGGCTGACCCAGGCCGCCCTGCCGGTCATGCGCCGCCAGGGCCGCGGCCGGATCATCCAGGTCACCAGCGAGGGCGGTATCCGCGCGTTCCCCGGCATCGGCGCCTACCACGCGTCGAAGTGGGCCGTGGAAGGGCTTTCCGAGTCGCTGCGGCAGGAGGTCGCGGCGTTCGGGATCGACGTGATCTGCCTGGAACCCGGCCCGTACCGGACGGACTTCGGCGGCGCCAGCGTCCGGCAGAGCGAGCCGGACGCGGCCTACGACGCGGTGCGCGAGGCGACCCGGATCGAGTGGGACCTCGGCGATCCGCGGGCGACCCGCGCGCCGATGCTGGAGCTCGCGGACACCGACGACCCGCCGCACCGGATGTTCTTCGGCAAGTCGCTCGCGGCGGTCGAAGCCGAGTACCGGGAACGGCTCGACGGCTGGCGCAAGTGGGAACCGGTCGCGCTGGCCGCGTTCGGCTGAGTCACCGGGTCGGCGTCGCTGCTGCCTCCCGGGCCCGGTCGAGGGCTTTCCGGTGCAGCCGCGTGAAAGTCGCCCGGTAGCGGGCGATCGTGGGCGAATCGCCCAGGTGGATCCGGGCGTGCTCGTGGTCGAGGATCACCGTGATCGTGCCCGAGGCCAGTTCGAGGATCCGGAAGGCGTGGCTCGTGCCCGCGGCGTCCGGGACGACGTGGACCGTGACGTGCGCCGGCCGGGTCAGCTCGCCGGCCGCCCGCCAGGCGGTTTCGCTCACCAGGAGGATGCCCGGCGGAGCCGACGGCGGAATGTCCGGCACCTCGTGCGGGGCCCACTCCCATCCGCGGACCGCGTACCGTTCGGCCAGCGACGGCAGGCTGACGTCCTCGACGTAGGCCGGCTGGTCGCTCTGCCGGTGCAGGTGCATCAGCTGCCGGTACTCCGCCGGCTTCGCCTGCAGGGAGCCGAGGATGTACGCGGCGGCCTCGGCCGGGGGCCGCCGGGTGCCCAGTTCCCACGCCGACAGGTCGGCGGCGGCCAGGCCCAGCTTGCGGGCCAGGGCGCGCAGGCCCAGTCCCCGCGCGGTGCGCAGGTCGCGGAGACCGCTGCCCAGCAGGAGCAACGCCGGGCGCAGGGGCGGTTTCGTCATGCTGTTTCCCGATTCGTGTGGAAGAGGGGCCGCGGGGCCGCCAGGATCCCGGCGTCGACGTCGTCGGCGTGGGAGCGGAGCAGGTCGGCCAGGTCCTCGGCCTGGTCGGCGAAGGCCCGTTGCTCGTCCGGGCCCGCCGTGCCGTCGGCGAGCCGGGTGGTGAGCACGCCGAGCCGGGCCTGGGTGGCGCGGAGGAGGTCGACGAGGTGGTGCGTGGCGCGGGGCATGGCGGCTCCGGATGGGGCGGGACGGTCCGGAAAGGACAGTCGGCGTAGCCCGCCGAGGACACGGCACAGGAGCACGAACTCCGGGTGCTCGGCGAGCCGCAGGTCGGGTTCGGACGGCCACTCGGGTGCGGACGGCGGCACACCGGTCACCACCTCGGGACGGGATTCGGCGGGAACGGGCGTGACCGAGGGGGTTGACCCGCGTCGGTGACAAACGGCCGCGACCGGGCACCGGTTCGCTACCGTCGACGGGCCGGGCCCAGCAGCGCCTGGCGCCGGCGGCTTCCTTCCCGGACGTGGTTTCCCTCCAGTCTCCACGCCGGGGAGGGAGCCGCTCACCGGGGAAGCCCGCGGACGTGGGCAAACGACTCGTCGTAGCACCGCCGGATCACCTCCCCGGGGTCGAGGCCCAGTGCGTGGCCGACGATGGCGAACGCGACGAGCGGGATCGCCCGGCTGCCGCGTTCCCAGTGCCCGAGGATGGCCGGGCTGTAGCCGACGCCGCCGGCGGCGATGACCCGGGCCCGCGACCACCCGCGCAATCGCCGCGCCGCCAGGAGTTCCGCGCCGAGGGCGACCCGGAACTGTCGGGTGGACAGCGCGACGACGGTGCCACGCGGCGAGTGCAGCGTGGCCGGCCCGGCCGGGTTCGTCTGTCCTTTCGGGACGGTGCCGGTTTCCTGGAACACCCGCACCCAGCGCCGGATCGTCGTCGGCGAGACGTTCGCGCGGGCGGCCGCGTCGGCCTGGGAGCGGCCGTCGTACCAGTGCTGGAGGGCCGCGGCGCGGACGCGCCGGCCGCGGTCGGTGTCCCGCACGGCGGTGGCGAGGGTGCGGCGCTGCCGGTCCGACAGCGGGGGACGCAGGGTCATGGCGTCTCCTCGCCGGTCCAGCCCAGGACGGTGAACAGCACCTCGTCCGGGGCGCCGGTGACCGGGCCCCGCAGCGGCGAGGTGCCCTGCTTGCCCCAGTCGCCCGGGGCGAACCGGGCGCCGATGGCCTGCATCGGGTCCTTGCCGGCTTCGATGACCACGACGTCGTCGTGCGTGGCGGTGCACCGCCGCCCGAGCAGCTCGTGCGGCTCGGCCGAGCCGGCCGGGCGGGCCTGCCAGGTCCAGCCCCGTTCCCGGGCGACGGTGATGGCGCCGCTCGCCCGTTCCCACGCGGCGGGCACCCGTCCCCACGCATCCGCGCTGCTCATGTGGTCCTCCCCGGTCGGTTGTGCCCTCACTTTCAGGCAAAATTGCATGCCACGCAAGCGGGAAGAACTGTAAATTTACAGAGTCAGTCGATCGGGTGACCGCGCAAGTTGACGCGGCTGCCGTAGGCTCGGCGGCGGTTTCGAGGAGAGGAGCACCGTGCCCGACGAGGTCAAGGCGAAGACGTCCGGAGTCCGCATGCGCCGGATCGCCCGCACGATCCTGGCCTGGCGGCTGGAAAGCGGTCAGGACCAGATCGAGGTCGCGAAGGCGGTCGGCTGGTCGAACGCGAAGCAGTCGCGCATCGAGACGGCCAAGCTGCCGATCACCCCGGCCGACGTGATGACGCTGGCCCTGCACTTCAGCCGGCCACCGGACGAGCGCGACGCCCTGTTCCGCGACGCGCAGACCGCCCACAGTTCCCGCTGGCTGGAGCAGATTTCGGCCGACGCGTTCGCCGCGGACGTGCGCGAGTACGTGGCCCTGGAGTCCGAAGCGTCGGAGGTGCGGATCTTCAAGATCGATGTGGTCCCCGGCCTGCTGCAGACCGAGGAGTACGCGCGTGCCATCGAGGCATGGCTTCGAGCGCCCGGCGACGTGCAGCACGAGGATCGGGTCCGGGCACGCATCCGCCGCCAGGCTCGCCTACAGGACGAGTCACCGCTCGGCGTGCGCTGTGTGCTGACCGAAGCAGTGCTGCGGATTCAGGTCGGCGGTCGTGATACCTGGCTCGGACAGCTGCGCCGGATCGCCGAGCTCATGGAGCTGCCGAACGTCGAGATCAGGTTCCTGAAGAGCGAAAACGGCGCCTATCCGGCCATGGGATATCCGTTCAGCATCCTGAGTTTCGACGACAACGAGCCGGACATCGGCTACATCGAGCTGCTCGGAGCGGGCGTGTACCTGGAACGGGAAGGCGAGGTCGAACCCTACGTAGACTCGTTCGAGGAGCTGTGGCGCTCTGCCGAGGATCAGGGTGGATCTCGCAGCTTGCTCATGGAGATCATGGGTGCGAGCACATGATCAAAAGACTGGAGATGGACGATGGAAGACGTTCGTGTGAGGGAGAGTTCGTGGCGGAAGAGTAGCTACAGCGCTGCGGGCAACGAGTGCGTCGAGGTGGCGATCCTCGGCGATGGCGCTGCCGTTCGTGACTCGAAGGACCCGCACGGCGGGTTCTTCGCCGTGCCGGAAGCCGCCTGGACAACCTTCCTGGCGGCCGTGAAGTAGCGAAGTCCGGGCGAGTGCCGGGGCTGGCCGGCACTCGCCCGCTTCGCCGAGCGAAGGAGGCTGGCGTGGACGAAGCAGTGTGGCGCAAGAGCAGCTACAGCGGCCAAGAAGGCAACGAGTGCGTCGAGGTGGCGATCCTCCGCGACGGCGCCGCCGTCCGTGACTCGAAAGACCCGCGCGGCGGCTTCTTCACCGTCCCGGAGGCCGGGTGGTCGGCCTTCCTGGCCGAGATCAGCTGATCCCGGTCAGGCGCGCCAGCGCCGCGAACCCGTCGTCGGTGCCGGGCCAATGGGCGCGCACCGCGTCGAGCCCGGCCCGGCGGACGACGCTGCGCAGGACCGCCGTGACGATGATGGCGTCGTCGGCGTACCCGAGCACCGGGATGAAGTCCGGCACCAGGTCGATCGGCAGCGCGAGGTAGGCCAGCAGCAGCCCGAGCCGCACCCGGACACCGCGGGGGAGCGTCTTGTCGCCGGCGAGCCGCCGGATGAGCCGCAGGACGTCGGGCAGCAGCCGCAGCGCCTCCCGCAGCAGCCCGCCGCGCGGCCGGACCACCACCAGCGCCCCCACCAGGACGAGCCACGCCAGCAGCAGCGCCGCGGCGACGCCGATGAGCAGGTCCCAGCCGTTCATCGCCCGGCACCGGGATTCTCGGCCCGCAGCGCGGCTTCCTCGAACGCGGCCAGCTCCGCGGCGGCCTCCTCGACCGCCTCGCGGGCGGCGCGGCCGGCGGGGGCACCGAAGTAGTCGCGGGCGGAGATCTTGTCCAGCCAGCTCCGGAACCGCTGCAGGTCGGCTTCCGACTCCTCGACCTCGGCGTAGGTGGCGTTGCCGCGGGCCTGCTCGTCGGCGAGTTCCTGCCGCAGCTGCGGCAGCCGCTGGAGGACTTCGGCGTACTCGGAGTCGCGGGCGGTGTTGAAGTCGGTGATCACCGCCTGTTCCTCACCCGGATCGGTGAAGGTCATCGACAGCACCCGGACCGTGCCTCCCTGGTGGCGGATGCGGATGGTCAGCCGCCGGATCTCCTGCACCACCGGCGGTCGCGCGGGCAGCAGGCACACCGACTGCTGCAGGTAGAGAGCACCGAGCGAGCGGAGTTTCCGCCACACCTGCACCCGCAGCGAGTCCGGCGCACCCGCGGTCGACACGCTGACCACCAGCCAACCTGGTTCGGGAGTCACGTCGCAATGTTACACCCGTAACACCGTCGCCGGGTCCGGTGATCCGGGGTTGAACCGCAGGCGGGCTGGGCAGTAGCTCCACTGCCGGATGTCCGGCTGTCCGGGAGCCGCGGCCTCCCGGCCCGACGAGGAGGGCCACCTGATGCTTGCGACGCCCAGCCAGGTCGAGGTGTCCGACGTTCTCCCGGTGCGCACGCGCGTCACCGTGATCCCCACGGCCGGGCACACGGTCGTGGCGGTGACCGGCGACCTCGACCTGACGGTCACCGCGTCGCTGCACGAGCAGCTGGAAGCGGAACTGCGCCGGACACCGGAGGCCCTGGTCCTCGACCTGGCCGGGGTCACGTTCTGTTCCGCCGGGGCGCTGGCGGTGCTGCTCGACGTCGTCACCACCGCCCACGCCCGCGGCATCCCGTGCGCGATCATCGCCACCGGCCGTGCGGTGCTGCGCCCGGTCCGCGTGCTGCAGCTCGACCGCGTCCTGCCCCTGCACGCCGACCGCGCCGAAGCCGAGGACTGGCTTTCGCTCCTGCGCCGGCTGCGGTGAAGGCCGGCTCGCCGGCTGTCAGCGGGTGAGGAAACCGCCGTCGACGAACAAGTCGTGGCCGTTGATCCCGCCGTTGCGGAGCAGGAAGTCGGTCGCGTCGGCGATCTCGTCCATGGTGACCAGACGCCCGATCGGCGTGCGCTCGGCCTGTGGCCCCAGGTCGGCGTCGCGCCACCGGGGGCTGTCGCCGACCAGGCCCGGGTGCAGGGCGTTGACCCGGTGCGGCGCGAGCTCGATCGCCAGGGTCTTCACCAGGCCGGTGACGGCGCTGTTGAACGTCGTGATCACCGTCGAGCCCGGGTAGGGCCGTTCCTTGGCCAGGCCGCCGAAGAGGACGACCGACGCCTCCGGCGTGAAGTGCGCGCTCAGCACCCGGACGGCTTCGGTGTAGCCGACCAGCTTGGTCGTCACCGCGGTGATCGCCTCCGCGACGTCGAAGTCCTGCAGCGTGTTGGGGCGCTGGTGGCTGGCGGTGATCACCAGGTGGTCGAGCGGCGGCACGCCCGCGGCCGCGGCGGCGATGGTCTCCGGGCGGGCGAGGTCCAGGCCGAGGCCGGTGGCGGCGGGGCCGATCTCCTTCGCGACCGCCTCGGCGCGGGCCGCGTCGCGGCCGGCGACCACCACGGCGGCGCCGCGGTCCGCGTGCCGCTGGGCGATGAAGCGGCCGAGCCCGTCGGTGCCGCCGATGATCATCGTGGTGCTCATGGCTCTCTCCGTCCTGTTGACCACTTGGTCATTAACGAGCATAGAGGGCTTGCTGACCAGTTGGTAAATTGACCCGCATGACCCGACGCCCGCACCGCCGAGACCCGGAAGGGCACCGCCAGGACATCCTGGACGCCGCTCGCAGCTGCTTCGGCGAACGCGGGTTCGCCCGGGCGACCGTGCGGGAGATCGCGTCGCGCGCCGGCGTCACCCACGGCCTGGTCCTGCGGCAGTTCGGTTCGAAGGAACAGCTGTTCCTGGCCGCCGTGCCCGGCCACCGCGAGCTCGACGCGGTGATCGCCGGCGACCCGGACACGCTGCCCGAGCGCGTCGCCCGCGCCTACGTCGAGCGGATGGAGGCCGGCGCGGCCACCGACCCGCTCGTGGTCCTGCTGCGCAGCATCGCCTCGGACCAGCAGGCGGCGGCGAAGCTGTACGGCGCCATGGAAGAGAGCAGCATCCGGGCCTACCGCGAAGTCGTCGACGGCGAGGACGTCGCCATTCGCGTCGCGATGCTCGGGGCGCAGCTGATCGGCGTGACGGTCAACCGGTACATCGCCCGGACCGGGCCGCTCGCCGAGCTGCCCGCGGCCGCGCTCACCGACCGGCTCACCCGCGTTCTGCGGCACATCCTCTTCCCTACTTGAAACGTAATAATCGTCTGTAGTAGCGTCGCTGCACCAGAGAGTTGAAACCTTTTAATGGGGAAGGGGCGCGCGTGAAGGTCGCCGTCCTCGTCACGTGCATCAACGACGCGCTGTTCCCCGACACGGGCAAGGCGGTGTTCCGGCTGCTGCGCCGCCTCGGCGTGGACGCCGACTTCCCGGCGGCGCAGACCTGCTGCGGCCAGCCGATGGTCAACACCGGCTACCTCGACGAGGCCGTGCCGGTGGTCCGCGCGTTCACGCGGGCGTTCGCCGGCTACGACTACGTCGTGACGCCGTCGGGCTCGTGCGCGGGTTCGGCCCGGCACCAGCACGGTCTCGTCGCGCGGCGCGCGGGGGAGCCGCAGCTCGCCGAAACCGGACCGAAAGTGCTGGAGCTGAGCGAATTCCTCGTCGACGTGCTCGGCGTGACCGACGTCGGCGCCGCCTTCCCGCACCGCGTCACCTACCACCCGACCTGCCACTCGCTGCGCATGCTCGGCGTCGGCGACAAGCCGCTGCGGCTGCTGCGCGCGGTCCGCGGGATCGACCTGGTCGAGCTGCCCGCCGCGGAGGAATGCTGCGGCTTCGGCGGCACCTTCGCCGTGAAGAACGCCGAGACGTCCACCGCGATGGGCGCGGACAAGGCCCGGCACGTCCGCGAAACCGCGGCGGAGGTGCTCGTCGCGGGCGACAACTCCTGCCTGCTGCACATCGGCGGCCTGCTGTCGCGGCAGCGGTCCGGCGTCCGCGTGCTGCACCTGGCCGACGTTTTGGCCTCGACCGGGGAGGAACCGTGAGCGCCACGTTCGTCGGCATGCCCGCCTTCCCGGCGGCGGCCCGGGAGGCTTTGGCCGACACCCAGCTGCGCCGCAACCTCGCCCACGCCACCGGCACGATCCGGGCCAAGCGCGCGGCCGTCGTCGGCGAGGTGGCCGAGTGGGAGGAGCTGCGCCTGGCGGGCGCGGCGATCAAGGACAACACGTTGCGCCACCTCGACGAGCACCTGCTGACGCTCGAAGCGTCGTTGCAGGCCAGGGGAGTGACCGTGCACTGGGCGCGCGACGCCCGGGAAGCCTGCGACGTCGTCGCACGGATCGCCGTGGACCACGGCGTCGACGAGGTGGTCAAGGTGAAGTCGATGGCCACCCAGGAGATCGGGCTCAACGAGGCCCTCGCCGAGCACGGCGTCACGGCGTGGGAGACCGACCTCGCCGAGCTCATCGTGCAACTCGGCGACGACCTGCCCAGCCACATCCTGGTGCCGGCGATCCACCGCAACCGCGCGGAGATCCGGGACATCTTCCGCCGCGAGATGGCCGGTGCGCCCGAAGGCTTGACCGACGACCCGGCCGAGCTGGCCGGGGCGGCGCGGCTGCACCTGCGGGAGAAGTTCCTGCGGGCGAAGATGGCCGTCTCCGGCGCGAACTTCGCCGTCGCCGAGACCGGCACCCTGGTGGTCGTCGAGTCCGAGGGCAACGGCCGGATGTGCCTGACGCTGCCCGAGGTGCTGGTTTCGGTGGTGGGCCTCGAAAAGGTCGTGCCGACGTGGTCCGACTTGGACGTGTTCCTGCAGCTCCTGCCGCGGTCGAGCACGGGGGAGCGGATGAACCCGTACACGTCGACGTGGTCGGGCGTGACGCCGGGCGACGGGCCGCAGGAGCTGCACGTGGTGCTGCTGGACAACGGCCGCACGCGCGCGCTCGCCGACGAGGTGGGCCGGCAGGCGCTGCGCTGCATCCGCTGTTCGGCGTGCCTGAACGTGTGCCCGGTCTACGAGCGGACCGGCGGGCACGCCTACGGCTCGGTCTACCCGGGCCCGATCGGCGCGATCCTCAACCCGCTGCTCAAGGGCGTCGGCGTCGACGAGCAGACCGACTCCCTGCCGTACGCGTCCAGCCTGTGCGGCGCCTGTTTCGAGGCGTGCCCGGTCCGCATCGACATCCCCGAGGTCCTGGTCCACCTGCGGTCCCGGGTGGTCGACGCCCACCGCGGCGGAGCGCCGAAACCCGAAGCGGCGGCGATGAAAACGGCGTCCTGGATCCTCTCGGACGCCCGCCGGCTGGAGTTCGCCGAGCGCGGGTTGGGCATCGCGAGCCGGGCGTTGACGCGCTTCGGCCGCCGTCTGCTCCCGGGTGGACGCCGGGCCCTGTCCCGCCTGCCGTGGCCGGGTTCACTGTGGACGGACACCCGCGACCTGCCGGCCCCACCGCGCGAACCGTTCCGGGCCTGGTGGCGCCGATGACCGCCCGCGACGAAATCCTGGCGGCGGTCCGCGGCGCGCTGCGGAATGCGGACCGGACCGAAGCGGCGGTCCCGCGCACCTACCGCAGCGTCGCGGCGGCGGACGTCGTGGAACTGTTCGCTTCCCGCGTCGTCGAGTACCGCGCGGCCCTCACCCGCTGCACCGCCGCCGGACTGCCGGACGCGATCCGCACGGCGCTGGGACCGGCGCGGAAAGTGCTGGTACCACCGGGATTCCCGGTCGCCGTCGAGGGCGCGCCCCCATCCACGGCCCTGGCGGAGTACGACGCCGTGGTCACGACGGCGGCGCTGGGCATCGCCACCACGGGAACCATCGTCCTGGACCACGGCCCAGGCCAGGGGCGGCGGGCATCGAGCCTGGTCCCGGACGTGCACGTGTGCGTCCTGCGGGCGGACCGGATCGTCCCGGGCGTACCGCAGGCGGTGGCCGCACTGGACCCGGCCCGGCCGCAGACGTGGATCAGCGGCCCGAGCGCGACGAGCGACATCGAGCTGACCCGCGTGGAAGGCGTGCACGGCCCGAGAACCTTGCACGTCATCGTCGTGACGGAGTAAAGGCGGCGGGAACTTCCATCCCGCTCGCGCGAAGCTACTTCACCCGGACGCGGGCGGAGCCGGAGGAAAAACGACCACCCGGCAACGCTCCTCCCAGCCTGGCCAGAGCGGCCCGCACCGCCTTGGCCTCCGGAGCCTTCAGCTCATCGAACACGGCCAATGCCTCCTGCAGCCGGGCGACGCCATCCGCGACGTCCGCCGCGCGCAGGGAACACCGGCCGAGCCCCTCGAGCGCTCGTCCTTCCTGCAGGCGGATCCCGATGGCTCTCGACCGGTCGAGCGCCTGACGGTAGAACTCGAAAGCGTCGCCTGCTTCGGGCCACGCCAGGGCGAGACCGCCGAGGTTGTTCAGGTTTTCGGCCTGCCACGCCCGGTCGCCCCCGAACAGGATCCGAGCGCGCGTCAGATACAGGAGTGCCAGGCGGAAGTTGCCGCCCGCGTGGTGGAGCCGGCCGAGGTTGTTCAGGGCGACCGCTTCCCGGGTGCGGCTGTCCAGCCGGCTGTAGATCAGCTGGGCGCTGCTGTAACAGCTGTCGGCCTTTCCGTAGTCGCCGAGCTCGAAATGCATCCGGCCGAGGTTGTTGAGCGCCCTGGCCTCGGTGTAGCGGTCACCCAGTTCCCGGGACAGCGAAAGCACCTGGTCGAAGATGTCGATCGCGATCGCGTAGTCTCCGCAGACACCGTAGGTGCAGCCGAGGCAGAGCAGGCTCAAGGCTTCGCCGAGCCGGTTGCCGAGCTCGACGTACAGCGCCAGAGCCCGTTCGCCGTCGGCTCGGGCGGCGTCGTGCCGCCCGAGGCGGAACTGCACGCTCGCGAGGCTGCCGAGAGCACCGGCGATACCGAACGGGTTCTCCAGCTCTTCGTACAGCGCACGGGCCCGGGTGAGGTACTCGATCGCTTCCGGGTACTCGGAAAGCTCCATCCGGGCGAACCCGATCTCGGTCAACACGGCGGCCTCACCGAGCCGGTCACCGGACCGGGCGTACAGGTCCCGGGCCCGGAGCAGGTGCCCGACCGCGGCGGGGTGGTCGCCGAGCAGGCTCTGCACCCGGCCCAGGTCGGCGCGGGTGGCCGCTTCGTCCGTGAGGTTGCCCGCCGCCTGTTCCGCGGCCAGCACCGCCTGGTCGAGCCGGTGGGCGTCGTGCCAGTACCCGTGCTGCTCGAGGTACGGGTGGAGCGCGACCGCGAGTTCGGCGGCCCGGTGCAGGTGGTCGTGGACCGCGGCGTAGGTGATGCAGGCGCCGAGGTTCGCGCGTTCCGCGCTCAGCCAGGCGATCGCCTCGCCTTCCGACTCGAATTCGTGGGCCCCCGCCGGCGGCTCGGCGGCGATCTCCGGGCGCGGGCCGCGGGTGGCGACGAACCGGGTCGCCGACCGGACGGCGTGGAGGTAGTAGTCGAGGAGGCGTTCGAAGGCTTTGTCGTCACCGTCTTCGCTGCTCAGGGTCAGGCTGTAGGCCCGCGTCAGGTCGTGCAGGCGGTAGCGGCCGGGAGCCACCTCTTCCAGCAGGTGATCGAGGTACAGCGCGTCGAGACGGTCACCCGTGGGTTCCGGGTCTTCGCCGTCCAGCGCCGCCGCCGCGCGCGTGTCGATCTGGGTGCCGGGGTGCAGGCCGAGACGGCGGAAGAGGCGCTTCTCGGCCGGGCTCAGGTCCCGGTACGAGAGGTCGAACGCGGCGGCGACGGTCCGGTTGCCCGCGCGCAGCATCGTGATCCGGGTGCGGGAGCACCTGAGGTCGTCGGCCAGCTGCCCGGGCGTCCAGCAGGGGTGGTTCCGCAGCCGGCCGGCCGTGAGCGTGATGGCCAGCGGCAGGTACCCGCACATCGCCATCAGCTCGGCCACGGCCCGGGGATCATGCCCGGGCGCGCCGGTGTAGCGCTGGAACATCGCGGCGGCGTCCGGCGGCGGGAGGGTCTGCAGCGACACCGGGCTCGCATCGGCGACGGACTCGATCCGGCGCCGGCTGGTGACCAGCACGAGGCTGCCGGGGCTGCCGGGCAGCAGCGGCCGGACCTGCTCGTCCCCGACGGCGTCGTCGAGCAGCAGCAGGATCTTCCGCCCGGCCAGCTTCTCCCGCCACAACCGGGCACGGTCGTCCAGGCCGGCCGGGATGGCGCTCGCCGGGACGTCCCAGAGGAGCAGCAGCGACGCCAGCGCGTCGCCGGGATCCACGGGGGCCTGCCCGGGACTGTGGCCGTGCAGTTCGAGGAACACCTGGCCGTCGGGGAAGTGGGAGGCGAGCTGGTAGGCGGCGCGGACGGCGAACGTCGTCTTCCCGATGCCCGGCATGCCGTCGACGACGTGGACGGCCATCCCCAGGGTGCCCTGTCCCGCGGCGGTGGACACCGTCGCGGTGAGCTCGGCCAGCTCCGGCCCGCGGCCGGTGAAGGCCGGGAGGTCGCGGGGGAGCGTGGAGCGGCCGCTCGTCGACGCCGGGAAGGGCACCGCCTCCGGCCGCCGCGGCGGCGGCTCCGGTTCCACCGGAACGATCCCTTCGGTGTCCGGCGGATACGGGTGGTCCGGCCGGCTGATCCAGCCGACGGTCACCGTTTCCTTGACGGCCACCTGCACCGGCCGGAACGTCGAAGGATCCGCGACCGTGCTGCTGCGGACGACTTCGTCGAAGAACCACGCCGAAGTGATCAGCGCGAGCGTTCCCGGCGATTCCGCCAAAGCGATCTTGAGCTGGGGCGCCTCGATCAGGCGAAATGTCTGATTGATTGCGGGACCGGTCACCCCGTGGTCGTCGTAGGCGACTTCCCCCGCGTGAAGCGCCATTCTCAGCCGGATCTGCTCCTCGATTCGGTGCGTTTCATTGTGCCGCCGAAGCTCCCTCGCGAGCGACGCGGGAAGCACCTCGACAACCGGTCCTTTGAGGATCTGGGCCGGCACGAGCACGAGATTTCCGTCGCCGGTGCTCTCGTGCTTGCAGTCGAACCAGGGTACGCCGGCTTCCTTGAACGCCCGGCGCAGCGCGAGATCGAGACCTCGGCGAACCACCAGCCGATGCGGCGTGGTCCTGCTCCGGTGACCGTAACCTTCGATATCCACCGCGAGTATCGTGCGGTGCACGACCAGTCGTGAGTGCTCCATTTCCCCTCACACACACTTGCCCAGGATTCGAGTCTATGGACGGGCTCGTCGGGGCGGCAATCCTGTGGTCGGCGAACGGTGCCCTGGAGCGGATGAATGGTCTCGACGGTAAAACTGGCCTAAAAATGGTCAACGGTGCCACGGTCGCCGCACTCGATCACCTCGTTTATCGGCTTGCCTCCTCGCGGAGGTCGTGGCTACGTTCGGGTCATGCCTTCCCGACTGCTGGCACTGACGTCCGAGGCGGACGACCCGGCCGAACCGGCCCGCTTCTGGGCCGCCCTGCTCGGCCGGGAGGTCGTCGAGGACGACGGCGGTGTGCTGCTCCCGGGCGGGGAGACCCAGCTGGGCCTGCGGTTCGTCCCGGGCCGCGCCGGCCGGCCCGGCACGCACCGGATGCACCTGCACCTGACCAGCGCCGACCTCGAAGACCAGCGGCGCACGGTGGCCACGGCGGTCCGGCTCGGTGGCCGCCACCTCGACGTCGGGCAGCGACCCGAGGAGGGGCACGTCGTCCTGGCCGACCCGGCGGGCTACGAATTCTGCGTGATCGAGCCCGGCAACGCCTACCTCGCCGGGTGCGGCCCGCTGGGCGAGCTCACCGGTGCCGGCAGCCGGCAGGCCGGCGAGTTCTGGAGCAGAGCGCTGGGCTGGCCCCTGGTGTGGGACCGGGGCGAGCAGACCGCGATCCAGTCACCGGACGGCGGCACGAAAATCGCCTGGGACACGTGGGACAACGCGCCCGCGGAACCGCACCGGCAGCGCCTCGAACTGCTCCCGGCCGACAGCGGCCAGCAGGCGGCGATCGACGCCCTGATCTCCCTCGGCGCCACCCGGCTCGCCGCCCGCACCGACAGCACCGCCGCCCTGGCGGATCCGGACGGCACCGAGTTCCGCGTACGGACCTGACCGGCCGGCGGGGCGACGCGCCGGCGTCGCCCCGCCACCGTGCTACTGGATCACGAACGGCGCCGACACGTCCACCGCGTACGGCGTCGTGCTGTTCTTGTCCAGCTGCAGCACATAACTGCCCGGAACCACGACGGGCGGGCCGGACGCGTTGATGTCCGCCGCGCTTTCGGCCAGCGCGGCCGCCGGGAAGGACACGCGCACGACCTGTGACCGGCCCGGGTCGAGTGTCACCCGTGCGAAGCCGACCAGCCGTTGCGGCGGGACGACCACCGGGCTCACCGGCTGGGCCACGTACACCGGCACGATGTCGGTGCCCGCGCGGGTTCCGGTGTTGGTGACGGTGAACGTCGCGGTGGCCGTGCCGTCACGCCTGACCTTCGGCGTCACCGCCAGGTTCGTGTGGGTGAACGTGGTGTACGACAGGCCGTAGCCGAACGGGAACTGCGGGTTGTAGGCGTTGCCCGGACCGGACCCGGTGCTGGGCAGCTGGTCGAAGAACTTCGGCTGGTCGCCCAGCGGCGACGGGGCCGTGCCGGCGAAGTCGGCGCCGACGGCCGGCGCGTCGGACGGCCAGCTGATCGGCAGCTTGCCCGCGGGGTTCGTCTTGCCGAACAACACATCCGCCACCGCCGTGCCGGCTTCCGTGCTGCCCTGGTAGGCCATCAGCACGGCGTTCGCCTTCTCCGCCGGGCCCAGCCCGACCGGACGGCCCGCGACGACCACGACGATCACCGGTTTGCCGGTCGCCTCCAGGGCCGAGACGAGGGCCTGCTGGTCGGGCGCCAGTTCCGGCGCCGGGTTGTCGCCCAGCCCTTCCGCATAGGCCTTTTCCCCGACCACCGCCACGTAGGCGCTGGTGTCCGCCGCGGCCGCGACGGCACTGGCCTGGTCCGGCGCGTAGACCGCGGCCGGGTCCGCGGCCCGGATGCCGTTCAGCACGGTGGTGCCCGGCGGGATCTGGTTCTCGGGACCCATGCAGCACACGTGCCCGGCGCCGGCCACGCCCTGCCAGCTCACGCTCCAGCCGCCGAGCTGGTTGGTCATCGAGTCCGCGCTCGGGCCGGTCACCACGACCTTCGCGCCGGCCGGCAACGGCAGCGCGTTGTTCTCGTTGCGCAGCAGCGTGATCGACTCCCGCGCGGCTTTCAGCGTCTGGTCGCGGCTCGCGGTGACGGCGGCGTTGGCGGCGTTCGCGTCGACGCACGGTTTCGCCGGGTCGGCCACGCACGGCTGGTCGAACAGGCCGAGCTGGAACTTCAGCGTGAGGATGCGGCGCACGGCCTGGTCGATCCGCTGGGGCGGGATCCTGCCCGTGTCGACGGCCTGCAGGATAGCGGCCTGCCAGCCGGCCGGGTCGGAGACCTGCATGCTCATGTCGACGCCCGCGTTCACGGCGGCGGCGATGGCACCCGGGAGGTCCGCCGCGATGTGGTAGGCGGTCTGCAACGCGGTGACGTCCTGGTAATCGCTGATCACGACCCCCTGGAAGTGCATCTGGTTGCGGAGGATGTCGGTCAGCAGGTAGCGCGACGCGGTGGCGGGAACGCCGTTGATGGAACCGGAGTTGACCATGACCGTCCCGGCGCCCGCGTCGATCCCGGCCGCGTACGGCGGCAGGATCGTCGTCTGGAGGTAGTTCATCGGCAGCAGCGCCTCGGCCCGGTCGTGGCCGTTGATCGACTGCGAGTAGCCGGCGAAGTGCTTGACCGTCGCGCTGACGTTCAGCTCACCGCGCCTGCCGGGCGCCTGCATGCCCTTGATGTTCGCGGCGCCCATCGCGGCCGCCAGGGCCGGTTGCTCGGCCCACGTCTCGTAGGTGCGGCCCCACCGGTTGTCGCGCGCGATGTCCTGGACCGGGGCGAAGTTCCAGGTCCAGCCGGTGGCGCGCAGGGCGTCCGCGGTCGCCTTGCCGCCGGCCTGGGCGAGCGCGGGGTCCCAGGTGGCGCCCATGCCGATGGACTGCGGGAACAGCGGCGCCTGCCACGGGTGGCCGAAGCCGTGCACCGCGTCGACGCCGAACACGACCGGGAGGTGCAGGCGCGAGTTCTTGATCGCGAACTGCTGGATGATGTTGTACTCGGTGGCCCAGTCGTATCCGGTGTTGCCGACGCCGCCCTTGCCCGTGGTGTCGACCGGGTTTTCGGTCCCGCCCGCGAGAATCGAACCGACGTGGGCGTCGATGAGGACTTTCCGCAGGCAATCGGGATTGGGAAGGTTGAAACCGTTGTTCCCGCACGTGGTGCCGTTCGGATCGGTCAGCGTGGTGACCAGCTGCTGGTCCATCTGGCCGACCTTCTCGGGCAGCGTCATGGCGTGCAGCAGCGCCTCCACCCGCGCGGGCACCGGGCGATGGGTGTCGAGCCAGGGCGTGGCGCCCGGATCGATGGCGGCACTGCTGCTGGCGGTGAACGCGGGAACGGCGAGCAGAACCGCCGCCGCGAGCACCGTGATGGTGGCGCGGGTACTGCGTCTGTGGTGGCGGAACACCTGACCTCCTTCAGCCGTGAACGGCGCGGACCGGCCGCGTGGTGCGAGCGCACCGTAGGCACCTTCCGCCGGGCTGTAAAGCGCCGAACGGCCGCGTCGCCGGTTCAGGAGGGCAGGTCGGCCGGCACGCCGTGGAGGTCGGAGGTCAGGGTGGCGCCGGGGTCAGCCCGCGGCGTTGTCGGCGTACTTGACGGTGATGTTCTTGAAGCCCAGCGACTGCAGCAGCCCGACGAGCATCGTCCGGGTGTTGCGCTCCGCGTCGGCCACCAGCGAGCTCTTCGCGGCCGCCGCCTGGATCTGCTTCTGGGCGAGCTCGTAGAGCGCCTGCTGCGAATTCGGGTTGCCGGTGAGGAACTCGTTGATGCGCGTGAACAATCCCTGCTGCTGGGCGTACACATGCGACTCGTGGACGTCGAGGGTCGCCGGCTCCAGTTGCGCGTGGGGCAGCGTGATCGTGGCGGACTGGCGGTCGTCGGACACCTGGACCGCGTCCCCCTTCAGCCGCGAGAAGTCCACAAAGGCGTTGTCCGTGCCGACGCCGATGAACATCGTGTCGCTGCCCACGAGGAAGCTCGGCAGCGCCGAGCTGGTGGTGATGTCGACGACGACCTGGAACGACCCGCTGGCGGCCTCGTAGCGTGAGAGCTCGACGATCGACTGCAGCAGCACCGGGCCGGAGTGCTCCTCGGTCTGCTGGGCGAACGGATTGCGCAGCTGGGGTAACAGGTGCACCGCCGAGGCGACCAGTACCGCGGCGAGCAGAACGATCACGGACACGGCCAACGCGACGAGCCGCTTGCCCCAAGCACCCATACCGGGAGGTATACCCAATTCGTCACCCGGCTAAGCGACGGCCGCGGCGGTACGGTGACCTCGCTCGAATCTCTCCGACGACGAGGGGAACCGCCGTGCGCAAGTCCCTGTGGCTGTGGATCGTGCTCGCCGTTTTCGTCATCCTCCTGCTCGCCATGATCTTCGGCGGCTACCGCAAGGGCACCAAGCTCGGCGAGCCCGCGAACCGGGAGCCCGTGGCGGCGTGGTTCGTGGTCGGCTGATCATCGGGGTGTGCGAGAGTGCTCGGCCATGAACCATCTCGAACAGCTTCGGAGTGCGGCGGCCGAGCGCGGCATCCCGGCCGAAGCGGCCGACCGGATCGGCCGTTTTCTCCGGGTGGCGATCTGGGTGTGCAACGCCCACCGGTACGGCATCGGCCCGGCCGAGCGCGAAGGTGGTGTGGTCGGACAGAACGGCGGCCTGCCCCGCCTGCCGGCCGGCGCGGAATGGCCGTACGCCGACATCAGCGGCCCGGACCGGTTGCCGCTGCCGTTCGTCGCTTCGGTCGACTGCGCGAAGCTGCCGCGAGCCGACGGCCTGGAGCTCCCGGCGGACGGGTCGCTGTTGTTCTTCTTGGCGCACGAGCACGACCTGCACGCGCCCGGGTTCGCCCGGGTCGTCCACATTCCGGCCGGCACCGCCACCGTGCAGGTAGAACAGCCACCACCCCACGACGAGGTGTTCCTCCGGCCGCAGTCCGACCTCGTGGCGCTGGTCCAGCCGGAGATGCCGGGCTGGTTCGACGAACCCGAGAACCTCGAGTTCGAGTCGGACGCCGTCCGCCGGCAGGTCGGCGACACCACCCACCTCGAAGAGCTCCGCACCGTGTTCAAGCAGCTTTGGCCGCAGGTGACGACGGGCGCCGACCTCTACCTCGGCGGCTATTCGACGGAGCTGGGCATCGGCGAAAACGCCGAGTACGAAATGGCGGAGGACTCGACCCCACCGGACGCACCGGACCGCGACCGGCTCGTGGAGGAGGAGACGATCCGGCTGATGAGGGAGTGGATACCGCTGGCTCAGTTCCAGACGGAGGACCAGGTACACGTCGGCCGCTTTTTGATCCGCCACGAAGACCTGGCGGCTCGTCGCTTCGAGCGGGTTCGGTCGCTGACTATGTTCACGGAGTAGCTGAGGACCACGGGGCGCGACGTCTCCGCCGTTCGCGGAAGCCGTGAGCCCCCGCCGGCGGGCCGGTGCGGAGCGACTGGAACGTGCGCTGACGCCGACGAGGGAGTGCTCGATCGGAAACGATGACGCAGGGTCGATAATGTGGTCGTGACCGAGTCGCGTAACCAGCTGGCGGGCGATTTCATCGGAGGCGTCGTACAGGCCGGAAAGGTCGGCGCCGTGCATTTCCATGCACCCGCGCGAGCGGCATTGGCAGGGCTGCCAGCGGACGAGGGATTCACCGGACGCGAGGCCGAACTGACCGCGCTGGCAGCGGTGCTGGCGCCCGCTGAAGCAGCGACCGACGTGGCGCTGGTATGCACCGTCGCCGGACTGGCGGGCATCGGCAAGACCGCCCTGGTCGTGCGGGCGGCCCGGCGCGCGGAGGAGGCGGGCTGGTTCGTGGGCGGAGTGCTGTTCATCGACCTGCACGGTTACGACCGCGCACGGCGCATCGACGCCACGTCGGGGCTGGCCGTCCTCCTACGCGCTCTCGGCGTGGCCGGCGAGCACATCCCACCCGGTCACGCCGAACGGGAGATCCTGTACCGGTCGGAACTCGCCGCCCGGGCTGCCGAGGGCCGGCGGGTGCTGATCATCGCCGACAATGCCGCCGCACTGGATCAGGTCCGCCCACTGCGGCCGGGCAGCACTGCGCACCGAATGCTGGTGTCCAGTCGTCATACTCTGCCCATCGCCGGTGCCCGGCGGGTCGAAGTAGACGTGCTGCCGCAGGCTGAAGCCATCGCCGTCCTCGAACAGGCGTTGACCGCCGCACACCCGACCGACGCGCGGGTCAGGAATGACCCGGACGCGGCGGCCTTGCTGGCGGACCTGTGCGGATACCTGCCGCTCGCCTTGCGGATCACCGCCGAGTTGCTAGCCGATCAACCCGGCCAGTCGCTTGGCGAACTGGTCGATGTGCTCTCGACCGGTCGGGACCGGCTCGGAGAACTGGCCTACGGTGACTCGGTCGCGGTACGGATGGCGTTCGACGCGTCGTATCGACACCTGCCTACCGAACAGGCGCGACTGTTCCGGTTGCTGGCACTGAACCCGGGGCCCAGAGTCAGCCTGGGTGCGGCGGCAGCGCTGGCCGGCGCGCACGAGGACACAACCCGCCGCGAACTGAACGGGTTGCGGCGGGCACATCTGATCCACCACGCCGCCGAGGTGGCGGGCTATCGCATGCATGACCTGCTACGGCTGTATGCCCAGGAACGCTGCTACCAGGATGAGCCGGCGACCGATCGCGATGCCGCTCTCACCCGGCTGCTGGGCTACTACCGCGACGTGGCCCACGCGGCTGACACGCACCTGAATCTGCGTCTGACTGCCAATGACCGTGCCATGCGGTTTCCTGACCGCGGAGCGGCGTTGTCGTGGCTGGACGCCGAACGCGCCAACCTGGTGGCCGTTGTCACCGTTGCCCACCAGACCGGTCATGACGAACACGCACGCGACATCACGCTGAGCCTGTTCTTCTACTTCGACCTCCGCAAACACTGGTCCGACTGGATTGCCACCAACAGGTTGGCCCTGACTTCCGCACGTCGCCTGCGTGACCGCTACGGCGAAGCGGCGTGCCTGGGCAATCTCGGCATCGCCTGCCGGGAAGTGCGCCGTTTCGGCGAAGCGCTCGATCATTACCAGCAGGCGCTCACGATCCGCCGGGAAATCGGCGACCGGCACGGAGAAGGAATGAACCTTGCCAGCCTGGGAATCGCCTACCGGGACCTCGGAAAGGCCGACCAGGCAATCGACTGCTACCAACGGGCGTTGACCGTCTTCCGACAGGTCGGCGACACGTACGCGGAAGGGCGCACGCTGAACAACCTCGGCGTCGCTTACAACGATCTCGGCCAGTTGAGTGACGCCATATTCGCCTACCGGCGAGCGCTCGCCGTGTGCCGAGCGGGTGGCGACAGGTACGCTGAGGGCCGCATACTCGCCGATCTCGGTACCACGTATCGCGATCTTCGACGATTCGACCAAGCCCTCGACCACTATGAAAAATCGCTCGCCATACGCCGTGAACTGGGTGATCGGTATGGTGAATCCCGCGCGCTGTACGATCTGGGCGTCACGTACCGCGGACTCGGGCAACTCGACACGGCAGCCGACTGTCATCGACGGTCGCTTGCGGCCTGCCGGGAAATCGGCGACCGATACACCGAAGGTCATGTTCTGACTGATCTCGGAATTGTGTATGGCGAACTGTCACGATTCGATGACGCGGCGGACTGCTACCAACGAGCTCTTGTCCTGTTGCGCCCGCTGAACGAACCCGACAAAGTCCAACAGATCCAGGCCGCAACCGCCGAACTTACCGTGAAATGGGCAAAAGATCCATCGACAGCAAGGACCGATGATCCAGGACAACGCGACCAGCAGTGACATGGCATCCGAGTCCGTCAAGGCCGAGATCGTGAGTAGCGATGGCGGGGTTGTTTGATCAGGTTCGGCGGATTTGGTCCAGGTTCTGAGGTACGACCTTGGCGATGGGATGGTCGGGTTCGGAGACGGCCTCTGTCGGCGAGAGTGGCTTCCTGCAGCGGGATCGGCCCTGCCCGCGTCTCCTGCGGCCCGGTAGCGGTAGCGTGTCGCGGCACGCGGCTGTCCAGGGCCTCCAACTGTTGCCGGCGGGCGCGCGGCAGGCCTTCACCTCGTTCACCAGCGCGCGTAGCGGCACGACCTCGTGGACCTCGTCAACTGGACGGGTGACGTGGGTAACGCCAAGGCTTGCCGGAGTGATCGAGTAGAGAGTCGACACAAAGGAGCGGCTGATGTCTGAAGGCGACGGTGCGAGCCAGATGCGGGATGAGGTGCGAGCGAGGCTGAACCGCGTCATGCGCGGGTTCGGTCCCGCCGAGTCCAGCGCGCCTGGGTTCGCGCGATCCAGTGCTACGCCCTCGTGGCGCTTTTCCGTCAGCCGCGAATCTTTGCCCTTGAGCCCCGTGGTCAAGCTGATCTACATCTTCCTCGGGTGTCACGGCCTGGGCCGTTCGGAGAAGCTGGACTGGGAGTTTGTCTTCCAAGTCGGGCAGACGACCTGCTCCATCGCGTCGGAGAAGTTCGGGCTGCGTGTCTACGTCGACCGTACCGGCATTGCCGAGGAGGCGGAGGCGAAGAGACTGTTCCAGTGCATTGTGCAGGCCACAGTCAAGGGCCAGAAGGTGATCGAGAAGGATGTGTTGGAGCCGATCAGCAAGGAGCAGGTCAGCGCGGGAGACGTTGTGATCGGCAACCAGTACCACCGGTTGCGTGAGGCCTACCGCTACTTCCGCGACGGCGCGGAGATCGCCTTCCGGGGCGACGGCCGTGTGGAGGTGCTGACGAACGCGGATGACGCTTCGAACATCCTTGTCGACGCCTTTGCGGCTTGGCGCCGCCAGGCCGATGCTGACGCAGAGGGCTGGTGGAACACGTTCGCCATGATCATGGCGTACTTCAGCCTGCTCGAGCACACCCTCGTCGGGTGCCTGGCGTTCGCCGACTTCAACCCCGAAGAAGAGACCGTCACCGGCTTCATCGGCCTGAACTGGGGCGACAAGTTCAAGCGCTTGTTCGACCTGAACGCCGACCTGGTCGCCCAAAAGAAGTACGAGGCGTTGCGGGACCTCGCCGAGACCTACCGCAACACCTACGGCCACGGTGGGTTCGACAAGCGCGGCGCGACCGTGCACTTCCACGTTCCAGGAATCGGTGTCATCCCCGCGACACTGAGCAAGATCAGCAAGTCGCCGCACTTCGGCCTCGTGCCCGCCGTTGTCGAGGACTACAACAGGATCTGTGCGGTCTTCGACGACTTCGACTCCTGGATCGCCGCGGGCGCTTACCGTAACGCCATCAAGTGGATCGAGGACGGCATGGACTACGCCTTCGACGCCAAGACCCGTGCTGAACTCGCAGCGAACGCGCACGATTTCGACGCCTACCTGGAGGCGATGAGCTACCGGTTGGATCAAGTTACGAACATGGACTGGTGATCGTCCGGTCTGGTGGACCGACGAACCACCGGTGGCCGTACCGGCGGCACCGATTCGAGGCTGAACAAATGTCCGCTCATGCCGCTGACCGGGTCGTCCAGCGGACGCGGGCTCATGCCGATGCGAGTGAGTCCCGGTGCCGTGGCGCCGGGACTCACTCGGCCGCCGGTGTCAGCGGTCCATCAGAGCGAAAACACCCCAGCCGAGGTATTCGCGTTGATACCGGGCATGGCGCGCCGGAGCGGCGGTGAGTTCCGCGCGCATCCCCCCGGCCAGCTCGTCGTCGGGATTCGCGTCCAGCCAGCGGCGGGTGTTGAGCCACTGGGCCGCGGCGTAGCGGTCCCAGCTGTCCTGGTCGGCCAGGACCATCTCCACGACGTCACAACCCAGCTCCCCGAACTGTTCCAGCAGCTCCGGAAGGCCGCGGAAGTCGGCTTCGCTGGTGGCGTGGCAGGCTTCGACCGTGGCCTGGTCCGGGGGATCCCTGCGCCAGTACGGTTCCCCGATCAGCATGATGCCGCCAGGCCGCAGGCTACGCCGGAGCAGGTCCACGGTGCCGGCAACACCGCCTCCGATCCAGGTTGCGCCGAGGCATGACCCGATGTCGACCGGGTCGTGGGCGACGTGGCCGGACGCGTCGCCGTGGATGAAAGCGACCTGTTCGGTGACCTTCAGCTCGGCCGCTCGTGCCCGGGCCTTGGCCAGGAACACGGTGCTGATGTCGACGCCGGTTCCGGTGATGTGGTGATCGCGGGCCCAGGTGCACAGCAACTCGCCTGAGCCGCAGGCCAGGTCGAGCATCCGGGTGCCGGGGGGTGGGTTCAGCGCCTCGCCCAGGTCGGCCAGTTTCCGGCTGGTGAGCGGGTTGTGGATGCGGTGGCTGCTCTCGCGGATGGTGAAGCTACGGGGTAGATCCACTTCGGGGATTCCTCACGTCCAAGGGGGAGTGCACGGTGATCAGCGCTGGGTCGGCCGTCGACGGCCGGGCTGGCTGGACATTCATGCAATGCACCTCTTCGGACGGAAGGCCACACGGGTTCTGCGGAAGGCTAGGCGGATCGCCCGTGCCGGTCCACCGGTTATCGCGTCGACCCCGATTCGGGCGGCGGACTCGGTCACGTTGCCGGTGAGCCGATGGGCGACGACGTCAGCCGAACACGGCCCAGCCGATCTCCGTTCGCCGGCTGGCCGGGTCCGGGTTGTCACGGTCCCTGACGCCGAGGCTGCCCGGCCCGGTAGGAGCCGGGTGTCCGCCCCATCGTGCGGGTGAACGTTTCGACGAACGCGCTCGGCGTGGCCCAGCCGCACCGGTGTGCGGTCCGGGTGACGCTGGCGCCCTCCGCGAGCTGGATCATCGCGTGGAACACCCGCGTCGTGGTGCGCCACTGCGGGTAGGTGGTGCCGAACTCGACGCGGAACAGCCGGGACAGCGTGCGCTCGCTGGTCCCGGTGTGCCGGGCCAGCCACGCCGTCGTGCGGGGCCGGCTGAGGTCTTCGGTGACGAGGCGGCACGCGTGGGCCAAGCGGGGGTCGCGGGCCACGGGCAGGGTCAGCGGCCGGTCGTGGGCGCGGCGGAGGCGGTCGCGCAGCACCGAGTGGAGCCGGGCGGCCTCGGCGGCACCGAGGCCGGGCTCGGTGGCGGCGATGAGGAGCTCCCGCAGCAGCGCGTTGACGGCGATGACCGCGGGTGCGGTGCCGTCCAACGGCGCGTCGTGGCTGGGGAACATCAGCGTGAGCACCTCGGAAGCGCCGTAGACGCGGTGTTCGTGCCAGGTGCCGGCGGGCATCCAGACGGCGCGATCGGCGCAGGCGACCCACGCGCCGCGGTCGGTGCGGACCGCGAGCACGCCCCGGATGACGTACACCAGCTGGTGCTCGTCGTGCCGGTGGCGCTCGATGACCTGCCCGGCCGCGTGCTGGTGGCGGTTTTCTGACACAAGTCGACAGATTATCGGAAGTGCGGCCCCGGCGGTCGCTGCGAACGTGAGCGCATGACGACCAGCGCTCCGAAGAACCGCCTCCGCCGGCTCGCCGTGGACACCCGGCCGCTGGCGAATCCCGTGTTCCGCCGGACCTTCTTCGGCCAGGGCGCCGCGGTGGTCGGGACGGTGGTGACCGAAGTCGCCGTGCCGGTGCAGCTCTACGACCTGTCGCACTCGTCGTTCGACGTCGGTCTCGCCGGGCTGGCCGGGCTCGTCCCGATCCTGGTGTTCGGGCTCTACGGCGGCGCGATCGCCGACGCCGTGGACCGGCGCCGCCTGTACCTGGTCTCCTCGGCGCTCACCTGGACGGTCACGCTCGGGTTGCTCGCCCAGGCGGTGGCCGGGGTCCGGTCGGTGCCGCTGATCCTCGCGCTGGTCGCCGTGCAGTCCGGCGGGTTCGCGGTGTCGTCCGCGGTCCGCGGCGCCATCGTCCCGGCCCTCGTCACGCCGGATCTGGTGCCCGCGGCCAACTCGCTGAACTACACCGCCTCGACGGTCGGACAGGTTCTGGGTCCGCTCGTCGCGGGTGTTCTCCTCGCCCTGCCGAACGGGTTCTGCTACGCCTACGGCGCCGACGCGGTGCTGTTCACCGCCGCGCTCTACGCCACCTTCCGGCTCCCGCCCCTGCCGCCGGCGGCGCCCCTCGGCCGCCCCGGCCTGCGCTCGGTCCTCGACGGCCTGCGGTTCCTCGCCGGCCGCCAGGTCCTGCTGATGTCCTTCCTGGTCGACATCGCCGCGATGGTGCTGGCCATGCCGACCGCTCTGTTCCCCGAAGCGGCCGAAACGCGGTGGGGCGGCGGAATCGGCCTGCTCTACTCCGCGATCGCGATCGGCTCGGTGCTCGCCGGGCTGTCCAGCGGCTGGATCGGCCGGGTGCGGCGCCAAGGCGCCGCCCTCACCGCGGCGGTGGTGGTCTGGGCCGGAGCCGTCGCGCTGGCCGGCCTCGCCCCGAGCCTGTGGCTCGCGGTCACGCTGCTCATCGTCGCCGGCGCGGCCGACCTCGTCAGCGCGGTGTACCGGCAGACGATCCTGCAGACCGCCGTCCCCGACCGGATGCGCGGCCGGCTGCAGGGCGTGTACACCGTCGTCGTCACCGGCGGCCCCCGCCTCGGCGACCTCCGCGCCGGCATCATGGCCTCGGCGCTGCCCCTTGCCGTGGCCTGGTCGGCGACCGCATTGACCTGCGCGGTACTCGTCCTGACCGGCGCGGTCCTGGCGAGGTCGTTCTGGCACTACACCCCGGACGAAGAATCGAGCGGGCAGAGGTGATCGGCGCGGATCCTCGGCTTCGGCTGGCACACCATCCGGTCGGGCAGGGCGATCGGTCACGAGCTGCATCAGCCGCACTCAGCCCGTCATCACCGCCCGCCGGACGGTTTCCCGCAGCAACGCGCGGCGTTCCTCGTGCCGTTGGCGGGGTTCGTCCGCAGTCGCCGCGTAGACGTTGCTGACCGGGGACCATGCCATGGACATGGCGATGACCACGGCCATCACGTCGAACGGGGCGCCGGGCCGGACGAGGCCGTCGGCCTGGGCCGCCGCGATCGCGCGTAGCTTTTCGTCGTCGAGGCGGTCGGCGTCCGCCACCAGATGGCCGGCCGGCCGCCGCTCCAGGCGGGCCCAGGTGGCCAAGCGGATCAGGTCGGGGCGGCGCAAGTACTCGTCGTAGAGGCGCACCGCCCAGTCCGCGAGATCGGTGGCGTCGATCGGGACGACGTTCACGATCCGCTCCAGCGACGCGAAGAAGATCGCGTCGAACAGCCCGTCTTTGCTGCCGAAGTACGCGTAAAGCTGCGCCTTGTTGGTCCGGGCCGCGCTCACGATGCGATCGATGCGGGCGCCCGCGATCCCGTACTCGGCGAACTCCCGGGTCGCCGCCTCGAGGATGCGGTCGCGCGTCGCGGTGCCGCGAGCGGTCGTGGGGTGGTCGGCCATCGGGCGACCCTACCAAACAGAACAGTTGGTTTGCTTTCCTCCAGGCTCGGCGCTACGGTGAAATAGACCGAACAGTCTGTTTGCCAAGGAGAAGACATGCGCACGACCACGGCATGGGGAGCGGACGGCAACGCCGAGGTGCTGCACCAGGTGCGCCTGCAACGCCGGGGCCTGCGCTCCGACGACATCGCGATCCGGGTCGACTACTGCGGCGTCTGCCACACCGACCTCCACTCGCTCGACGCTCATTCCGAGGGCCTGCTCGTGCCGGGGCACGAGTTCACGGGAGTCGTGACCGAGGTGGGCTCCGAGGTCACGCGGTTCACCGCCGGCGACCCGGTCGCCGTCGGCAACATCGTCGACTCGTGCGGCGTCTGCGTCATGTGTGAAGCCGGACAGGAGAACTTCTGCCGCGAGTTCCCCACCCTGACCTACGGCGGCACCGACCGCCATGACGGCTCGACGACCTTCGGCGGCTACGCCCGGGAGTACGTCGTCCGCGAGCGGTTCGCCTACCGCCTGCCCGCCGGGCTCGATCCGGCGGCCGCGGCGCCCCTCCTCTGTGCCGGGGTCACCGTGTGGGAGCCGTTGCGCAGCCTCGAAGTCGGGAAGGGAACGCGCGTCGCGGTCGCCGGTCTCGGCGGACTCGGGCACCTCGCGGTCAAGTTCGCCGTCGCACTCGGCGCGGAGACGACGGTCATCAGCCGGACGGCGGGCAAAGCCGCCGACGCCCGCCGGCTGGGCGCCGAGGACGTCGTCGTGTCCACGGACGCGGAGCAGCTGGCCGCCGCCCGGGACCGGTTCGACGTGGTGATCGACACCATTTCCGCACCGCACGACCTCGGCCCGTACCTCGGTCTCGTCGCCTTGGACGGAACCCTCAGCCAGCTCGGCCACCTCGGACCGGTCACGGTCGGCACCATGGACCTGCTCGTGGGCCGCAAGAAGCTGACCTCGGCCGGCAGCGGCGGCCGCCCCTCGACCGCCGCCATGCTGGAGTTCTGCGCCGAGCACGGCGTCACGGCCGACGTGGAGGTGCTCCCGTCGGCGCAGGTGAACACCGCCCTGGACCGGTTGCGGCGCAACGATGTCCGCTACCGCTTCGTGCTCGACCTCTCCGATCTGCCGAGTTCGGCGCCCTGATCGTCGAGGCTCAAGAGGCGACTGCCCGGACGCGTCTCATAGCCGTCGGCGAGATAGGTGTCCAGCCGCCGGCGACGCTCGGCGATGTGGTGTTCCTGCCGCACGAGTTCGTCGCGGACCTGCCGCACGCGCGCGACGAGTTCGGCGCAGTCGCCACGCGGGCGCTCATCCCAGGCGCAGGGGAGGATGTCCCGGATGACGTCGGAGGACAGGCCGGCGTGGAACATGTCCTGGACGAACGCGACGACCTCGATCGACTCGGGGCCGTACTCGCGGTACCCGTTGGGCCGGCGCTCGCTGCGCAGCAGGCCCTGCTGCTCGTAGTAGCGCAGTGCCCGGCTGCTGACGCCGGTCGCCTTGCTCAACTCGCCGATGCGCATGCCCCGAGTTCACCTTGACCTTGACACGGACGTCAAGGTTTACCGTCGAGATCATGACCACAGCAGCGCAGATGCGCGACAAATTCGCCGTCGTCACCGGCGCCTCCACCGGCATCGGGGCGGCCCTCGCCGAGCGGCTGGCCGCCTCCGGCGTGCACCTCGTCCTGGTCGCCCGCAGCGCGGGCAAACTCGACGAGGCGGCCGCGCGGCTGAGCCGTCGTCACGGCGTGACCGTGCGCGCCGTGGCGCTCGATCTCGCCACCGCCGACGCGCCGACGCGGCTGGCCAAGACCCTGGCTGACGAAGGTATCGAGGTGGAGATGCTGGTCAACAACGCCGGTGTCAGCGCGCGAGGCCCGGTGCTGGAAGGAGATCCGGCCGGGTTCCGGTCGATGATCGACGTCAACGTCAACGCGTTGACGGAGTTGACCACGCTCCTGATGCCCGCGATGGTCGCCCGCGGCCACGGGGCCGTCGTCAACATCGCCAGCACCGGTGGGTACATTGCTGCCCCCTACCTGGCGGTGTACGCGGCGACGAAGGCGTACGTCGTCTCGTTCACCCGGGCGCTGTGGGCCGAGACCCACGGCACCGGGGTCCGGGTGGTGGCGGTCAGTCCCGGTCCCACGAAGACGCCGATGAATCCTCGCGGCGCTCGGAGTGCCGAGGCTGTCGCGGCTACGGTGGTGCGTGCGCTGTCAGGCAAGGGACCGGCGGTCATCGACGGAAAAGCCAATGCGCTGACCGCGTTCCTGTTCGGCAGGCTGCTGCCGACGCGCCTTTCTCTTGCCGTCGCGCGAAGGATAATGGCCAAAGGTGACGTCTGAGCGGTTGCGCTAGAGCTGTTTGGTGGCGAACAAGGTGGCCCCGTGGACCGGGTCGACTTCCTTCAGGCCGGTCTCGGTGAAGCCCAGCTTGCCCAGCACACGACGAGAAGCGGTGTTCCACTCCCAGACCGTGGCCCGAAGACGTCCGTACCCGCACGACCTGGCCCAGTCCAGCACCGCCATCGACGCCTCCGTCGCGTATCCTCGATTCCAAACCCGGCGCAGCAACTCGAAAGCCAGCTCCGGTTCCGTCTCGGACCCCGGTCTGCGGCCGATCAGCCCGCAGTAGCCGATGACGTCGCCCGCGGCCTTCCGCTCGATCGCCAGCAATCCGCTCGATGACGGCCGGCCGGCGCGAATCGCCTCCTCGAGTTCCGCCACCGTCGGGTGCCCGTCCGCATCGATCCGGCGGTGCGGCGGCACTCGCGGATCACGTTCGGCCCACAGCTCACGCTGCACGACCGCCTCGCCCGCTCGCCAAGGTCTGAGCAGCAGGCGTTCCGTCTCGAGCACGACTTCACGCCCCGGTGTCGCTGCCACGAGAACCACGCTCCCACAGGGGAACCGTTCCCTGCCGGACGGCCGCGTGCGGGCCCGCCCACGGGATGCCGGTGCCCGGCTCGGCAGTACGTGCGTCCCACCGGTCCGGCGGACGGCGCCAGATCGCGTTCGCAGCTTCGTGGACGGCGTCGAGGGGACCGCCCTCGTCGGGATCGAGGCCGGTTTCGAACCACAGGACGAGAAAATCGCCGAGACTGCGCGCCTGGAGCAGGACCACCGGCGGATCGTGCGCGATGAACAGGACCTCGGCGGCCCGGCCGTCGCGGACGTCGACGACCCAGTGGTTGCCGAACCCGTCGGTGGCGATCGGCAGCCCGTCGGGCGCGAGGCCGGTCAGGTCGACCCCGAACGCGTCCTCGGTGAAACACAGTTCCTCTCCCGAAAGTTCCACCCGGACGACATCCGTGCCGAACACCGGATGGACGGCGTCCGACCGCTCCACGACACACTTCGCCGCGTAGTGCGCGACGATCCCGTCCACGCCCGCATCGGCGCTCGGACGACCGGGCCCGGCTCGGCGGCGCTTCGGCTTGCCGACCTCGTCGATGGACGCCGCGAACGGGCGGACCCCGGCCGTGCGATCCCAGCGGAACACCTGGTCGGACAGCCGGCCCGAGACCGGGTCCGGCAGCAGCACCAGCTGGTCGGCCATCGAGTAGTCGTGCGCGATGGACACCGCGTCCCCGGGAAAGCCCGGTTGGCGCCGGGCGAGGCGGGTCAGGTGCGCGATGTCCTCGGCGGTCCGCTTGAGCGTCCGGCGATCGGAGGGATCCCGGACCGGGTGCAGCCGCCACTCGCCGAGCCGGCCGCCGTTCTGCCGCAGCAGCATGGCCCGCAACGCCGGGGGCAGGGCTCGGCCGAGAGCCTGTTCCAGTGCCGCCACGTATTCCTCACGCACCGGGCCGGCCGAACCCGGTCCTGACGCAGCAGCCTGAGATGACATGGCCGATGCTTACCACGTCGCCCCGGCCACGAGCCGCTGGGCATGCTTGGCCCATGCCCTCGAAAATCACACGCGTCAACCCGGCCCGGCTGCACACGCCACCCGGATACCACCACGTAACCGTCGTCGAGGCCGGGCGGATGGCCTTCCTGGCCGGCCAGTGCCCGATCGACACCGCCGGCGACCTGGTCGGCGAAGGTGATCTCCGCGCCCAGATCGACCAGGTCGTCGCGAACGCGATGATCGCGCTCGGCGCGGCCGGGGCCGGGCCGGGGGACGTCGTGCGCAGCGTCGTCTACGTCGTCGGCGATGACCGGCGGGCGCTGAGCGCCGCGTGGAGGCGGCTGACTCAGTCGCCGCTCGGGCCCGCCTTCACCACCGCCAGCACCTTGCTCGGCGTCGCCCAGCTCGGGTTCCCCGGTCAGCTCGTCGAGGTCGACCTCACCGCGGCACTGCCCGGCTGACCGGACCGCCCTGGAACCCGCCCATCTTCTCCTCGAGCAGCTCCGCCAGCCTCAGCGGTGTCCGGTCCTCGAACATCGGGCCGATCAGCTGCACCCCGACCGGCAGGCCCTCCGGCGACCGGCCCGCCGGTACCGCCGTCGCGGGCAGGCCGGGCATCGTCGCCAGCCCGGCCCAGACCAGCTGGTCGAAATACGGGTACTCGGCGCCGTCGATGGCGATGCGGCGTTCCAGGGGGTTGGGGTGGTGGTCGTGGGGGAACGCCGGGGTCGGCGTCACCGGGCACGCCACCGCGTCGAACTCGGTGAACACCTGGCGCCAGGCGTGGCGGTGGAGCTCGCGGCGGTTGTTCGCCTCGAGCCAGTCCGCGTGGCTGAACGCCATGGCGCGCAACCGGACCGCGTCGAGGCTGTCGGGGTCCGCCGGCGCGTACGAGCCGACCGGGAACCGGGCCACCGAGCCCGAAATCAGCAACTGCATGTAAAGCGTCGCGGCTTCGGCCAGGTCGGGGAGCAGGGGGCTGTGCCGCTCGACGCGGGCGCCGCCGTCGGTGAGAGCTGCCGCCACCCGGTTCACCGCGTCGCGGACCGCGGAACCGGCCGGGATCAGCGGGTGGTCGTCGAGGACCAGGACCCGGAAGCCGCCGAGCCGGTCGTGGCGGGCAGGAGGCAGGGCCAGCCGGTGCGCCACGCCGTAGGTCAGCGGGTCCGGGCCGGCCATGACGTCGAGCAGGAGCGTGAGGTCGCGGGCCGTGCGGGCCATCGGGCCGACGACGGCCAGGTCGAACTCGGCCGGCAACGCCGGCTCGGCGGGCGGGACCATGCCGCGGCGGGCCACCAGGCCGAGCGTCGGCTTGTGCGCGTAGACCCCGCAGAAATGCGCCGGGGTGCGCAGCGAACCCGCGAGGTCCGAGCCGATCGACAGCGCGCCGAACCCCGAAGCCAGCGCCGCCGCCGAGCCGCCGGAGGAGCCGCCCGGCGTCCGGCCGGGGTCCCACGGATTGGCCGTGGTGCCGTAGATGTCGTTGAAACTCTGGATGTCCTGCAGTCCCAACGGGACATTGGTCTTGCCCAGGATCACCGCACCGGCCTCCTTGAGGCGCGACACCTGGACCGCGTCCTCGGCCGGCACGTAGTCCCGGTGCGCCGGCATGCCCCACGTCGTCGGCAGCCCGGCCACGTTGTACGACTCCTTGACCGTCACCGGGACGCCGAGCAGCGGCCGGTCCGCACCCCGCGCGCGGGCCCGGTCGGCCTCGCGCGCCGCGGCTCGCGCCCGGTCGAAGTCCGCCACGCAGATCGCGTTGATCACCTCGTCGTCGCGCTCGATGCGGGCGATCGCCCCCTCGGTCAGTTCCTCGGCCGTCACCGCACCGCCGCGCAACGCGGCCACGAGTTCTCCGGCCGGCTGAAAGCTCCATTCCATGAATCCGACGCTATCGGCCGGCCGCCGAGGGCACGAAATTTCTTTTCCCACAACGGAGTTGCGTGTGGAATTCGGTAATTTCACGCAAGACCCCGGCCCCCGCCGATCCCGACAATGGCCGACACGCCGGGTGCCTCGATCGCACCCGGGCGGTCGACAGGAGGGATGGGAGCACGTGAAGACTCCACGAATGATCCGCCGCGTGAGCTGCGGCGTCGCGACAGTCCTGGTCGCCGGGCTGGCCCTGGTCGGGCCCGGCACGGCCTCGGCGAGCGTCGCGCCCGCCGAAAAGGGCGCGTACACGACGATCAGAATCCAGTCCGGCGCGGGGATCGGCGCGCAGGCGAAGTCGGCCATGGGGCTCATCACCACCCGGGCCCCGCTGCCCGCCACCCACCAGCCGGGCGCCTACATCCTCTGCGAACTCGGTTCGCCGCTGGGCATCCGGAGCACCGGCGTCAACCTGGAGGCCGAGTTCAGGATGGCCTGCCGGTGGACCGACGACCGCACGCCGGCGCAGGAGGTCGCCCTCAACGAGGTGGACTGCGCGATCCGGGAGAGCGCGACCGGCGCACCGAACTTGGGCCTCGCCCGGCAACCGGGCGGCGGGCCCAACGGCGGCTGCCTGACCGCGACCCCGCTGGCCCCGCTCTTCGGCACCTACCGCGGGGTCGTCCAGGCGCTGGTGTACCTGTCCGGTGACCCCACCGGGTACGTCAGCCCGGTGTACTACACCGCGAACAGCGTCACGGTCGTGTGACCCGCCGGCCCGCCGCGCATTGCGGACCGTGCCAAACGGCCCCACCGGGGTTTTCGCTTCGTGACGAAGCGCCGGTGGGGCGCCGGATGGCACGGTGACCTGTCGCCGACCTGCGACAGGAGGGCCGATGACCGGAGCGCTGGCGGGCCGGACCGCACAACTGGAGCTGCTCGATAGGGCGGTGGCCCGGGTCGCCGGCGGCGGGTCCGTGGTGGTCGAGGTGGGCGGCGAGGCGGGCCTGGGCAAGACCCGCCTCCTGGCCGAGCTGGGGCGGCGGGCGGCCGGTGCGGGGCTGCTCGTCCGCTCCGGGCGGGCCACCCAGTTCGAGCAAGGGGTGCCGTTCGGCGTCTACGAGGCGATGGCGGCGGCGCCGGGCAGCCGGCCGCGGGTGGCGGCCGGGGTGCGGCGGGTGCTCACCCGGACCACCGCGGCCGGCATCGCCTTGCTGCTCGACGACGTGCATTGGGCGGATTCCGCTTCCTTGGCACTGACCGAAGATCTGATCCTCAAGCCGCCACCGGTCCCGTTGCTGCTGGCGGTGGCGTTCCGCAGCGCGTGTCCGCCGGCCCGGCTGGTGGAAACCATCGCGCGGCTCGGTTCGGAAGCGGTGCCGATCGACCTGCCGCCGCTGGGGCCGGCCGACCTGGCGGTGCTGCTCACCGGCGTTCCCCGCCGCCGGCGGGAGCTGATCGGGACCCTCAGTCTCGGTAACCCGTGGTACGTCCAGGCGTTGTCGCGGCTGCCCGACCACACCTTGGAGGGCCTGGCGAAGAGCCCGGCCGACGCCGATTGGCTCGCCCACGCCCGGAACCACGTCCTCGCGGGGCTCGCCGCCGAGCTCGCCGCGCAGGAACCACCGGTGCAGCAGGTGGCCCAGGTGGCGGCGGTCGTCGCCGACCACACCACCATCGATCTGGTCGCCCACGTCACGCAGCTGCCGATGGACACCGTGGCCGCCGCGGTCGACCAGCTCGGCCGGCTGGGCCTGATCGAGGCCGACGGCGCCCGGCTGGCGTTCCGGCACCCGCTGATGCGGGCCGCCACGTACGCGCTGACCGGCCCGGCCCGGCGGTTCGAGACCCACGCCCGCACCGCCGGATACCTGCGGAGCCGGCAGGCGTCACGACAGGTCGTCGCCCACCACACCGAACAGTCGGCGCGGTACGGCGACGAGACGGCGGCGGCCGTGCTCGTCGACGCCGGTGTCGCGTTCGCGCACGAGGCGCCCGCCCAGGCCGCCCGGTGGCTCGGCACGGCGTTGCGCATCATGCCCGACGGCGGCCCGCGCGACGATCGCCGGGCCGCGGCCGCGCTGTGGTACGCCCGCGCCCTGGGCCGCAGCGGCCGGCTCGACCGCAGCCGCGAGGTGCTCCGGCAGCTCGGCCGCGCCGCGGAACCGGTCCGCGGTCAGGCCGCCACCTTCGGGGTGGCGATCGCCCGGCAGCTCGGCGATTTCCCCGAGGCGGCCGCGGTGCTCCACGGGCAGCTCGCCCGCAGCGGGCTCGACCCGGTGGGCGAGGCCAAACTCCGCGTCGAACTGTCCGCCGTCGAGGCGTTCCGCGAGGATCCGGCCGCGGCGGTCCACCACGCGCAGCGGGCGCTGGAACTGCTGGACCGAGACCGGTCCGTCCTCGTGGCCACGGCCCACGCCCTGCAGGCACTCGGCGTGCTGTACGGCGGGGACACCACCCTCGCGCGCCGGCACCTCACCGACGCCGTGCGCACCCTCGACGCGACCGGCGACGCCGACCTGCGCCCGTACGCCGAGATCATCTCCCCGCTGGTGCTGACGGAGATCCAGCTCGGGAACCTGGCCGACGCGGGCCGTCACCTCGCCCGCGCCCGGCGGATCCTCGGCACGCTCGGACCGAGCAGCGCCTTGCCGTACCTGCTCGTCATGGAGGTGCTGCTGCACACCCGAGCCGGCCGGCTGGCCCGGGCGGTCGAAGTCGCCGACGAGGCGACGGCCGCCGCCGAGCGCGTCGGCAGCACCGAGATGCGCGCCATGGCGGCCACGGTGCGGCTGCGGCCCCTGCTGTGGACCGCCGGGCCGGCCGCGGCCCTCGCCGCCGGCGCGGGGGAGGCACCGCAGTCGCGAGCCTGGTGGCGGATCAACCAGGTCGAGCAGGCCCTCGTCCACACCGTGGGCGGTGACCACCGCGGCTGCCTCGAATTCCTCGCCGACCGGACGGCCCCGCCGTCGGCGCACCCGCTGCTGCTCCTGGAACGCCAGGCGATCGCCGTGCTCGCGCACGCCGGTGCGGGCGACCTCCCGGCGGCCGAGGACGCCGCCGGCCGCGCGAAGGCACTGGCCGCCGCAGCCGATCCGCTCCACGCCCGCGCCCTCGCCGGCCTCGGCCAGGCCGTCGCCGCCCACCGGATGCGCCGGCCCGGCCGGGCGGCGACGCTCGCGAACGAGGCCGCGGCCGGATTCGCGGCCGCCGGGATGCCCGTGGAGGAGGCGCTGGCGTACCACCTCGCCGGCGCCGCGCAGCTCAGGGCGGGCCAACGCGGCATCGAGGCTTTCGACCGCGCCGCGGCCGGCTACACGGCGTGCGGCGCCCGCTGGCTGTCCTCGGTCCTGGCCGGCCACCGTGCCCGCGTCCCGGCACCCCGCACGACGCTGACGAGACGGGAGTGGGAGGTCGCGAATCTGACGGCAACCGGTTTGCGGAACGACGAGATCGCCGCGCGGCTGCACCTGTCCCGCCGGACCGTCGAATCCCACCTGGCCCGGATCTTCGCCAAGCTGGACGTCCGCTCCCGCACCGCGATGGCTTCCCGGCTCCCCGCGCTCGCCGGCGGGAACTGAGAAGTCAGCCGCCGAGGCGGACCAGGCGGGGGAACAGCTCCCGGACGCCGCGCCGGAGATCGTCGAGCGCCGTCTCCTCGCCCGAGAGGTGGCGCAGCAGCGCCTGCTGGAACAGCCCGTCGAACAACGCGTACGCGTCGGCGGGGGAGCAGGTCGGCTCCGTGCCCGCCAGGCCGGCGTACGCGCTCACGTTGCGCCAGATCATGTCCCGCAGGCTCTCGTCGATCTCGGCGACGTCGTCGCGGAAGGCCGGCTCGAACAGCGACTGCGTGCGCAGGTCGTACCACATGCGGTGCATCAGGGGCGCCTCGGCGAGCGCCGCCGCGAGACCGTCCGCGCAGGCGACGGCCAGCTCGCCCGGGGTGGCCGCGTCGCCGACGCCGCCCTCGTACCGCTGCACGCAGGCGGCCTTGTAGCGCCGCACGCAGTAGGTGATCAGCTCGACCTTGTCGGCGAAGTAGTAGTGCAGCAGCCCGTGGGAGAACTTCGTGTGCTCGGCGATCGTGCGCAGGCTCGTGCGGGCGTAGCCGAGGTCGGCCAGGGCCAGGAGCGCCGCGTCGGCCAGTTCCCGGCGGCGGTCCTCGAACTTGTCGGCCGGGGTCCGGCGCCTCACGGCGGGTGCGCTGGTCACGGCTCCGAAGATACCATCCGGCGGCTTTCTGACCAATCGTCCAAGAAAATCTTGACATTCGTCCAAACGGCGGTCATGGTCGTCACCAGCCGCCGGCGAAGTCGGGAGGGACGACGATGTCTCTGTTCTTCTACCTGGAGAAAGGCGCCTCCCTGGACCTCGGGGCGCCCTGCTTGACCCTCGACGGGGTGTCCCGGTCCTACGGGGAGGTCGTCGAGCTCGCCGAGGCCGTCGCCCGCGCGTTGCGGCGCTCCGGCGTCGCCCCCGGGGACAAGGTGGGCATCCTCTCGGCGAACGACCCGACCGCGTTCACCTGCGTCTTCGGCATCTCCCGCGCCGGCGCGGTGTGGTGCCCGATCAACCCGCGCAACGCCGCCGGCGAGAACGCCGAGCTCCTGGACCTCTTCGACTGCACCACCCTGGTCTTCCAGCCCGCCTTCGAGGACCTGGTCCGCAAGATCGCCCCGCAGCTGCCGAAGCTGACCACGCTCGTCCGCCTCGGCGACGGCGACGGCTTCGCGCCCGGGTTCGACGCCTGGCTCGACGCGGCCCGCGAAGACCCCGCCGCCGCGGCCGGTCAGCCCGGCGACGTCGTGGCCCTCGTGGGCACCGGCGGCACCACCGGGCGGCCCAAGGGCGTCATGCTCACCGACCGCAACCTCGAGGTGATGTCGGCAATCACGCTGATGAGCTACCCCTTCGAGGGACGCCCGGTCTACCTGGCCCTCGCCCCGCTGACGCACGCGGCCGGTGTGCTGTGCTTCCCGGTCCTGGCCCGCGGCGGCGAGGTCGTGATCATGGCCAAGCCCGACGTCGGCCGGTTCCTGGAGCTGATCGAACGGCACCGGGTCACCCACACGTTCCTCCCGCCGACGCTCATCTACCTGGTCCTCGACCACGAAGCCCTCGACGGCACGGATCTCTCGTCGCTGCAGTGCTTCTGGTACGGCGCGGCCCCGATGTCGACGGCCCGGCTGACCGACGCGCTCGACCGGATCGGGCCGATGGCGCAGCTGTTCGGCCAGTCCGAAGCCCCGATGATGATCTCGACGATGTCGCCCGCCGACCACCGCCGGCCCGACGGCACCGTCCACACCGGACGGCTGGCGTCGGCGGGCCGGCCGTCGCCGCTGGTCACCGTGGCGATCCTCGACGACGACGGAAACCCCGTTCCCCCAGGCGAACGCGGTGAGATCTGCGTGCGCGGCTCACTGGTGATGGCCGGCTACTACCGCAACCCCGAAGCCACCGCGGAGGCGTCGGCCCACGGCTGGCACCACACCGGGGACATCGGTTTCCTCGACGAAGAAGGCTTTCTCCACATCGTCGACCGCGCCAAGGACATGGTCATCACCGGCGGCTTCAACGTCTACTCCGCCGAGGTCGAACAGGCGGTGCTGGCCCACGAGGCGGTCCGCGACTGCGCCGTGATCGGCCTGCCCGACGACAAGTGGGGCGAGCGCGTCACCGCCGTCGTCCAGCTCCGCCCCGGCAAGCACCTGGACCGCGGCGAGCTGATCGCGTTCGTCAAGGACCGCATCGGCAGCGTCAAGGCGCCGAAGCAGATCGAAGTCTGGCCCGACCTGCCCCGCTCGGCCGTCGGCAAGGTCCTCAAGGCCGAAATCCGCACCACCCTCGCCGCCCGCTGAAGGAGAACCCATGAAACTCGCGCTCTACCTGCCGAACTTCCGGGACGAGGTGACCGTGCGGGAACTCGAGGACCTCACCGCGCTGGCCGAGGACCTCGACTTCGACTCCGTCTGGACGCTCGACCGGATCATCGTGCCGGAAACGTCGGACAGCCAGGAGATGCAGCACTCCTTCGGCATGATCGAGGGCTTCCCCAAGGGCCTGCCGGTCAGCTCGCGCGGCCAGTTCCTGCAGGGCATGCCGCTCATCCCGTGGCTCGCGGCGAAGACGTCGAAGGTGCGGATCGGGATGAGCATCATCGACACGCCCTACCGCTCGCCCGGCGTCCTCGCCGCCGAACTCGCGACCATCGACCACCTGTCCGGCGGCCGGCTCAACGTGGCCGTCGGCTCCGGCTGGATGCCCGAGGAGTTCGCCGCCGCGAGCGCGTCGCACATCTTCCCCAAGCGGCACAAGCACGTCCGGGAAACCCTGGAGATCATGCAGGGCATCTGGACCAACGACCTGTTCGAGTACCACGGCGAGTTCGCCGACTTCCAGCGCAGCGGCTTCGGCGCGAAGCCGGTGCAGAAACCGCACCCGCCGATCTTCTTCAGTGGCCTCAAGGACGCGAAGCGCTCGGCCGCCCGCATCGCGAAGTACGGGCTGTCCGGCTGGATCGGCATCCAGGACTCGCCCGAGGACATCCGGCGCTGGCGCACCGAGATCCAGCGCGAGCTGGAGGCCCTGGACACCCCGCGTTCGGTGGACGACCTCGAGATCTCCAGCATGATCTGGTTCGTCATCACCGACGAGGACATGGACCAGAGCCCGCTGGGCAAGGGCACCAACCTGCTCGTGGGTTCGCAGGCGCAGATCACCGACCAGCTCAAGCGGTACCGGGAAGCCGGGCTCACGATGCCGTTCCTGTGGCCGCCCTTCCAGGACGTCCCGGTGGCGAAGACGCTCGACGACATGAAACGCCTCAAGGAAGAGATCCTCCCCAAGATCGACGCGATGTGAAAGGGACCAGCATGTCCGAACTCGAAGGAAAGCGCGTTTTCGTCACCGGCTCGGGCGCCGGTATCGGCAAGGCCATCGCGGCGCTGTTCACCGAACGCGGCGCCCGGGTCGTCGTGAGCGACCTCGACTCCCTCGCGGCCAAGCAGGCGGCCGGCGAGATCGGCGCGGCCGGCGTCGCCAACTGCGACGTCACCGACGAAACCCAGGTCCAGTCGACGATCCAGCAGACCGTCGACCTCCTCGGCGGCCTCGACGTCCTGGTCAACAACGCCGGCATCGAGGTGTCGTCGCCGTTGCTGCAGCAGCCGACGGAGAGCTTCGACCGGATCTTCGCGGTCAACGTGCGCGGCACGTTCGTGACGATGAAGGCGGCGACGCCGCACCTGGTGGAGTCCAAGGGGAACATCGTCAACATCGCGTCGATCGCCGGCCTCGGGGGCAGCCCGCTGCTCGGCTCCTACTGCGCGACGAAGGCGGCGGTGATCCAGCTGACCCGGGTGGCGGCGGTCGAGATGCGGCCGACGGGTGTCCGGGTCAACGCGGTCTGCCCGGGCTTCGCGGACACGGCCATGGTCGAGCGCCTGGTCCCGGACTTCGAGGCGGCCACCCAGGTCCCGTTCGGCGACCTCGTCGCGGCCAAGCAGGGGCGCCTCGGCACGCCGCAGGACATCGCCGAGGTGACGGCGTTCCTGGCGTCGGACCGGGCGAGCTGGATCACCGGCAGCCACTACGTCCTCGACGGCGGGCTGACGGCGTCCCTGGTCTGAGGTGCGGCGGCACGTAGGCCACGTCGACGGGGCCGAGGTCCGTGCCGGGCGGGACGATCTCGTCGATCCGGTCGAGGAGATCGTCCCCGGCCGGGTCGACGGCTCCGGCCAGCAGGTCGTCCAGCTGCTCTTCCGTGCGCGGGCCGATGATCGCCGAGGCGACCGCGGGGTGGGCGGTGACGAAGGCCAGCGCGAGGTGCCGCAGGGGAGTTCCCGCCTGCTCGGCGAGCGAGGTGAGGGTTTCGACGGCGGCGAGCTTGCGCGGGTCGGTCAGGTGCTTCGGTGCCCAGTGCAGGCGGCCCGCCGAGGCGGTTTCCTTGCGGTAGCGGCCGGTGAGCAGGCCCATCGACAGCGGGCTCCACACGAGCACCCCCAGGCCGTACCGGTCGCAGACGGGCAGGATTTCGTGCTCGGCGCCGCGGTTGAGGATCGAGTAGTGCAGCTGCTCGGTGCGGAACCGGGCCAGGCCACGGCGCTGCGCGACCCATTGGGCCTCGACGATCTCCGACGCGGGCAGGTTGGAGTGCCCGATGGCCCGCACCTTGCCCGCGCGCAGCAGGTCGGTCAACGCGCTCAGCGGCTCCTCGATGTCGGTGCCGGGCTCGGGGTGGTGGAGCTGGTAGAGGTCGATGTGGTCGACGCCGAGGCGGCGCAGCGACCCTTCGACGGCGGAGATGATCCAGCGCCGCGAGTTGCCCTGCCGGTTCGGGCCGGGGCCCATCGGGCCGTTGCCCTTGGTCGCGAGGACGACGTCGTCGCGGCGGCCGCGCAGGGCTTTGCCGAGGATGCGCTCGCTTTCGCCGTCGCCGCCGTAGACGTCGGCGGTGTCGATGGTGGTGATGCCCTGGTCGAGGGCGCGGTGGACGATGCGGACGCAGGCGTCGGGGTCGGGGTTGCCGTAGGGGCCGAACATCATCGTGCCCAGGGTGAACGTGCTGACCTGGATGCCGGTGCGGCCGAGGGGGCGGGTCTGCAAGGAAGCCTCCGGGTGGTCGGGTGCGGTGGGATGCCGGGGCATCCCACCGCCGTGACGCCTCAGCCCTGGTACTCGGCGGCGACGTCGACGATCCAGGTGACGCCGAACCGGTCGACCAGCATCCCGAAGGCGGGAGCCCACGGGGCCGGCCCGAACTCTTCGACGACGGTCGCGCCGTCGGCCAGGCCCTTCCACACCGGGGCGACCTCGTCGACGGTCGCGCCGCGGACGGACAGGAAGAACGGCTCCTTCGTGATGGTGGTGCCGTTCTCGCGGCGGGTCGTGGGCGTGGCCGCGACGGCCGGGCCGTCGGCGCCGGGGACGTCGTAGGCCATCACGCTGAAGCCGTTGTCCGCGGTGACCTGGCCGAACACGACCTTGCCCGCGTCGGGCAGCCCGGCGGGCATGCCGAAGTCGCCGTAGGTGACGACGGTCGCTTGGCCGCCGAAGACCGACTGGTAGAACTCGAGCGCCTCGCGGGCCTGGCCGGTGAAGTTGAGGTGGGCGACAGCCGTGAGCGACATGGTGTTCCTTCGGAGTGTGATTCCGCCGCCGGAGGGGTTCCGGCGACGAGAGCCACGATGGCAGGGGTAGCGGTCAGGGAACGTCCGCTTCTCGTGGCACCATGAAAGTCGTGCCGATCGCGTCGTCGACGGCGACCTCGGGTCGCCTGCTCTCGCTGCTGTCCCTGCTGCAGGTCCGCCGGGACTGGCCGGGCGCGCTGCTGGCCGGCCGGCTGGGGGTCAGCGAACGGACCGTGCGCCGCGACGTCGACCGGCTGCGGGAGCTCGGCTACCCCGTGCAGGCGGTCAAGGGGCCGGAGGGCGGCTACCGGCTCGAAGCCGGCGGCCGGATGCCGCCGTTGCTGTTCGACGAGGAGCAGGCGGTCGCGCTCGCGGTGGCGTTGCGGATCGCGGCCGGGACCGGCGCGGGGATCGAGGAGGCCGCCGCCCGGGCGCTGGCCACGGTCCGCCAGGTGATGCCGGCGCGCCTGCGGCAGCGCGTCGACCAGCTGGAGCTCACCGCGGCCGGGCGCGAAACCCAGGTCGGCACCGACGTCCTGCTGGCTCTGAGCTCGGCGGTCCGGGCCACCGAGGAGGTGCGGTTCGACTACGACTCACCGTCGCGCCCGGCCGAGGCCGGGCCGCAGCCGCCCCGCCGGGTGCAGCCGCACCACCTCGTCGTCCGAAGTGGACGGTGGTACCTGGTCGGCTGGGACGCCGCCCGGGAGGACTGGCGGACCTACCGTGTCGACCGGATGCGGCTGCGGGTGCCGAACGGGCCGCGGTTCACCCCGCGGGAGGTGCCGGGCGGCGACGTCGCGACGTTCCTCGCCGCCCGGTTCAAGGGTTCCGGCACCGCGGATGCGTGGCCGTGCCGGGGCGAAGTGGTCCTCGACCTGCCGATCGCCGAAGTCGCGCCGTTCGCCGGCGACGGCGTCGCCGAGGAAGCCGCCCCCGGCCGCACCCGGCTGCGGACCGGCTCCTGGTCGTGGCCGGCCCTGGCGGCGAGCCTCCTGCGGTTCGGATGCGACGTCGAGGTGACCGGCCCGCAGGAGCTGCGGACGGCCTTCGCCGACCTGGCCGCCCGGGCCGCCCGCGCGGCCGAGCCCGGCTGAGGCCGTCAGGCCGGGTAACCGGCCGCGGCAACGCGCCCGGCGACGTCGGCCAGCGTGGTGGCGGGGTTGAGCGCGGTCACGACGGCCGGGGTCAACGGCTGCCCGGCGTAGAAGTGCCGCACCGCACCGAGGTCGACCGGCGTTTCGTAGTAGTCCTGCGCCCAGTCCTGGAACGCCTCGGGCGTGCGGTCGGTCAGCAGGGCGAACAGCCAGCCGGCGCCGTCGTCGCCGTCAGGGGGAAATTCGATGGTCCCGTGCCGCCAGGCGGTGTCGGCGTGCTCGCGCCACAGGCAGACCGTGACGTACGGCGTGCCGAATTCGTCGCAGAACGCCGGATCCGCGACCCACTTCCGGAAAACGTCGGGCAGCTCGTCGAGGACTCCGGGCCAGGGCTCCTGATCGTCGGTGGCGTAGGGACTCATCGGCGACTCGTGGTCGAAGCCGCGCAGGCAGGCTCCCGCGGCGGTGAACACGATGGAGTATTCGTTGCCCGAGCCGTCCCGCATGGACGCCAGCTCGGTTCCGGGCGCCCACGCGGTGTTGTAGTGGTGGTGACGGTCCTCGCTGCCGGGATCCAGCACGACGTCCAGGGCGGCCAGCGCGCGGCACAGTGCCTGCAGGTCGGGAATGGCGGGCAGGGCACCGGCGAGGTCGTCCACGGTCACGGCGACATCCAAGCAGACGGCGGCGATGCCCGGGCCGATGTCGTGCGGATCGCCGGTCGCGGTTGCTGCGCGATCATCTCGGCCGGTGACCGTATTGTGGACCGTGGTGCCGGTTCGGGGAGGGATGGCGCGGTGCTGCGTTTGCTGGGCGAGGTGGGCGCCTGCGTCGACGGCGCACCGGTCGACTTGGGCCACCCCAAGCAGCTCTGCGTGCTCGCCGCACTGGGTGTGGAGCACGGCCGGGCGGTGCCGATCGAGCGGCTCGTCGAGCGGGTGTGGGGCGGCGCCGCGCCGAGACGCGGCCACGAGACCGTGCACAGCTACGTGTCGCGGCTGCGGCGCGCGCTCGGTCCCGTCGACGGCGTTGCCATCGTCCGGCGTCCGGGCGGGTACGCGCTGACGGCGGACACCACGCCGGCCGCCGTCGACCTGTACCGCTTCGAGGACTTGCGCGCGCAGGCCGAGACCGACACCGACGACGAGCGGGTCGCCGCCCGGTTGAGCGAAGCACTGGCGTTGTGGCGGGGCCGGGCGCTGACCGGCCCGACCGGTTACTGGGTCGAGGCGGAACGCGAGCGGCTGGAACGGGAACACCTCGCCACCCGGCTGGAGCTGGTGGAGACCCGGCTCCGGCTCGGTCAGGGCACGCGGCTGGTGACCGAGCTCGCCGTCCTGGCCGCCGCGCACCCCTACGACGAGCGGATCGCCCGCCAGTACATGACGGCCCTGCACCAGGCCGGGCGGACGGCGGACGCGCTCGACCACTACCGTGCGGTCCGCGCCCGGCTGGCCGGCGAACTGGGCATCGACCCGGCCGCCCCGCTGGAGGACCTGCACCGGCGGATCCTGGCCGTCGCCCCACCCGAGCCGGCGCCGGTTCCGCCCGCGCCCGTGCCGCGCCAGCTGCCGCCGTCGATCCGGGACTTCACCGGCCGGGCGGACCACCTGGCCGCCCTGGACGCCCTGCTCCCACCCGACGGCGGCCGCGACGGCGGGCACGCCGTCGTGATCTCCGCGCTGGACGGCTCAGGCGGCATCGGCAAGACCACCCTCGCCGTCCACTGGGCCCACGGCGTCCAGCACCGCTTCCCCGACGGCACGCTTTACACGAACCTGCGCGGCTACGGTCCGGGCCGTCCGGCGAGCGCCGACGAGGTCCTCGACGACTTCTTGGTCGCCCTCGGAGTTCCGGCAGCGGCCCTGCCGGCCGGGCCCGGGGCCCGGGAGGGGCTGTTCCGCAGCCTGCTGGCCGGACGCCGGGTCCTCGTCGTGCTGGACAACGCGAACAGTGACGAGCAGGTGCGGCCGCTCCTGCCCGGAACGCCGGGCTGCATGGTGCTGACCACCAGCCGGGACAGCCTCACCGGGCTCGTGGTCACCGAGGCCGCCCACCGGCTGACCGTCGACCTGCTCACCGAGCAGGAGGCGCTGCGGCTGGTCACCGGCATCATCGGCGCCGTGCGGGCGGCCGCCGAGCCGGAAGCCGTGGCCGAGCTGGTCGCGCTGTGCGCGCGGTTGCCGCTGGCGTTGCGGATCGCCGCCGGGCGGGCGGCGGCCCACGAGCACGTCTCCGTCGCCGACATCGTCGCCGAACTCACCGACGACCACTCCCGGCTCGACGCGCTGAGCTGGGGGCGGGACCCCCGAGCGGCGGTCCGTACGGTGCTGGGCTGGTCCTACGACCGCTTGCCACCGCCACAGCAGCTGCTGTTCCGCCGCCTCGGCCTGCACCCTGGCCCGGACGTCTCCCCGGCTGCCGCCGCGGCGCTCGTGGGCCGTTCGCCGCGCGAGGTGCACGTGCTGCTCAGGGCCCTGGCCGACGCGCACCTCATCGAGCCGGTGGCCGGCGGCTACTACCGGTTCCACGACCTCCTGCGGGCCTACGCGGCCGAGCAGGCCCGTGAGCACGACACCCGCGCCGACCGGCGCTCGGCCCTCGACACGCTGCTCACCTGGTACAGCCACACCGCGAACGTCGCCGACCGGCGGCTCTACCCCGCGAGCACCCGGCTGGTGACCGGCCTGGCCGAACCCGCGCATCCGCACGTCCTGGCCGACCGCGACCAGGCCTGGACCTGGTTCACCGCCGAGCGGGCCAACCTGGTGGCGGTCCTGCACCACGCCGTCGCCGAGGAAATGGACACGCACGCCGTGCACTTGGTGGACGCCTTCGGGTTCCTCATCCTGATGGGGGCCTGGGAGGAACGCATCGAGACGGCCGGCGCCGCGCTGGTCGCAGCCCGCCGGTCCGGCGACCAGGCGCACGAGGCGAACGTCCTGCTGGCCCGCGGTGAGGCGTTGAAGCAGCTCAAGCGCGCCGAGGCGGAAGCCGACCTGGTACGCGCCGTGGAACTGGCCCGGGAAGCCGGTGTCCCGCACATCCGGATCTCCGGTCTCAACGACCTGGCCCAGCTGTTGCGCAACCAGGGACGGCACACGGAGGCCCTGGGGCACCTCGATGAAGCTCTGGTACTCAGCCGTGGCATCGACACCGGCCGGTGGGAGGCCATCCTGGAGGGGATCATCGGCGCCGTCCACGCCGATCTCGGAAACCATCGGCAGGTGATCGAGCACGGCGAGCGCAGCGCTCGGCTGCGGCGCCGGATCCGGGACGCCGACGGCGAGGCGTGCGCGCTGGCCGTCCTGGCCAGGGGCTGGCAGGGGATCGGGGACCACGACCGGGCCATCGTGCACTGCCGGCGGGCGATCGCCCTCGGCCGCCGGTCACTCGGCAGCCAGGACGAAACACTCGCCGAGCCGCTGGAAATCCTGGCCACGTCGCTGCACCGGCTGGGTCAGGTGGCCGAAGCCGTGGCCTCCTGGCGGCAAGCCGCCGCGATCTACGCGGAGCGGGGGAAGGACGCCGATGCCGCGATGATCGACGGCCGGATCCGGGCGGCCCGCTCCGCGGTGGGCGGCTGAGCGCCCGGCCCGGTTCTCCGGGCCGGGCGGTCCGGTCAGCGGATGATGCCGGTGTGGCCTGCGGCGAGCAGCGCGCCGGTGTGGCTGCTGTACTTCTCCGAGTACGCCTGGAACGACCAGTGCCCGCTCAGCCCGGTGAGCTTCGGCGTCCAGCACCGCGTCTGGCCCGGTTCGATGTACCCGTTGCCACCGGCGTTGTCGCAGGTGATCGTCTCGGTCAGCGTCCCGTCGCGGAAGCGGTTGAGGTAGACCTGCGCGTACTCGCTGACCGTCATCGGGCTGTTGTAGATCGCGAAGCCCCAGTAGTTGTAGTTGCTGTCCCGGCAGACCTCGACGGTGCCGACCCTGGCGCCCCCGACCACCGCCGTGATCGGGGCCGGCGGCTGCACGACGACTCCGTAGCTGCTCCCGTACTGGCAGTCCGGCGCGGCCTGGGTCTGCGCCGAGGCCGCCGGGGTCAGGCACCCCAGGGCCGCCGCCACACCGAGCGCCGTGATGACCTTCTTGACCATGTGTTCCTCCGCATCCGTCGAGCGGCGGTCGCCGCGGTCACCAGGATGCGCAGGCCGGCCGTGTGCCGATCTTGCGAAAATCTGGAATGCCCTGGTCAGCGGTCCCTGGCCACGAGCGGCCGGCCCGATGGCGACACCGATCCCATCGCAGCGGTGGGTGCCGCGGAGGGGCTCTTGCCGTACCGACCGGATGGTATGTTCTCCCGGTGATCGACACGGCGCGCCGGACCTGGCGATTCCTCGAGCCCTACCACGGCATGATCTACTTCGCCCCGGAAGCCGTTGCCGCCTACGAAAAACTCGGGCTCCGCGGCCGCTCCGGCTACTTCGCGTCGAGGGCGGCGGCCCTCGGCGTGGTTCCCGCGCCGGTCGTGGTGGCCACGTTCTACAACTTCAACCCGGTCCTCGTCACGGCCTCCATCGCCGAAGCCTGGTCCACGACCGACCCGGCCGCTGTCCTCGCGGCCCGTTACGCCGCCGCCGACCTGGCCTTGCGGGGCACGCTGGGGGACGCGGTCGGCTCACCCGAGATGCGCCGGGCCGCCTCTCTCCTCCGCGAGGCCGCCGAGGCCGTCGTCGGCGACGTCACCGGCCGGCCGCTGTTCGCGGCCCACGCCGCCCTCCCGTGGCCCGACGAACCCCATCTCGTCCTGTGGCACGCCCAGACCCTGCTCCGGGAGTACCGCGGCGACGCCCACGTCGCCGCCCTGCTGACCGCCGGCTTGAGCGGCATCGAAGCCCTGGTCACCCACGCCGCCTCCGGTGCCGTTCCGGCCGAGACCCTGCGGACCTCCCGGGCTTGGTCCGAGGACGACTGGAACACGGCCGTCACGGGCCTTCGGGCGCGGGGCTGGCTCACCGGCGACGCCGATCCGGCGTTCACCCCCGACGGCACGGCGCGCCGAGCGGACATCGAGAAGGCGACCGACGAAAACAGCGTGACTCCGTACGCGCACATCGGCGAGTCCGCCTGTGCCGAGCTGCAGACCCTCGTGCGGCCGTTCAGCCGGGCACTCGCCGAGAAGCTGATGCCGTGGGCGCTCGCGCGGCAGTAGCCGGTCAGCAGGGCGGCTGGTAGCCCACGCCCGGAAAGTACGTGTCCCACTCCTGCCGGGTGATGGCCGGGCGGGCGATTTCGCAGGCCCGGGCGGCGGCGCGGCCGGGGTCGGTTTCCCACAGCAGCGCCGTGTGGTCGTCGCCGGCGGTGGCCAGGAGGCGGCCGTCCCGGCTGTACGTGGCCCACTCGACCGCGCCCGTGTGGCCGGTCAGCGTGGCCGACGAAGCCGGGGTGGGCCGGGTGATGTCCCACAGCCGGACCGAGTGGTCGTAGCTTGCCGACGCCAGCAGCTGCCGGTCCGGGCTGAACGCCAGGGACGAGACGACGTCGGTGTGGCCGGTGAGCACCGCCGGCCGGGCCGGGCCGGTGACGGTCCACAGCCGGACCGTGCGGTCGTCGCCGCCGGAGGCGATGATCCGGCCGTCGCGGCTGAAAGCCACCGTGACCACCAGGTCGGTGTGCCCGGTGAGCACCGCCCGTTCCACCGGCCGGGCCGGGTCGCCGACGTCCCACAGCCGCACCGTGCGGTCGTCGCCGCCGGAGGCCAGCAGCCGGCTGTCCGGGCTGAACGCCACCGCCTTGACGTTCTTCGTGTGGGTGGTCAGCGTCGGCAGTCCGACCGGCCGGGCCGGCACGCGCACGTCCCACAGCCGCACGGTGTGGTCGTAGCCTGCCGTCGCCAGCGTGCGGCCGTCCGGTGCGTAGGCCAGGGAATAGATCGAATCCCGGTGGCCGGTGAGCAGCGCCAGCGGAGCCGGGTGCGCGGCGTCGCGAAGGTCCCACAGCCGGACCGTGCGATCCCGGCCCGCGGTGGCCAGCACCTTGCCGCCGGGGTCGAACCCCACCGCGTGGACGGCGTCGCTGTGGCCGGTGATCGCCACCAGCAGCGCCGGGTGGGCGGGATCGGCGATGTTCCACAACCGCACGCGGTGGTCGGCGGAGGCGGTCGCGAGCAGGCGGCCGTCCGGGCTGAAGGCGGCCGCGTCGACTTCCTGCGGGTGACCGAGCGGCACGGCGACCGCGCTGACCAGGGCGTCCCGGTTGCGGGGTGTGGGACGGAGGCGGTAGGCGGCCAGCGCCAGCTGCGCGGCCAGCGCCGGTTTGCCGGCCCGGAGCGTGACGGCCTCTTCGGCGACCTGCTGGGCCAGGACAGTGTCCCGTTGGGCGGTGACCAGGTCGTTGGCCCGGAGCGCGGCCACCGTGGCCACCGTGGTCGCCCCCAGGAGCGCGGCCAGCAGGACGACCAGCACGCGCAGGAGCCGGGACCGGCGCCGCGAGGCGGTCTGCTGCGCGGATTCGGCGGCCAGGCCGGCGTCGAGGAAGGTGCGTTCGCGCTCGGTGAGCGCAGTGTCGGCGAGTTCGCGGGTCCGGGCGAGGCGGCTGCCGCGGTAGAGGGCGTCCGGGTCGCGGTGCAGTGACTCCCACACCGCGGCGTCGCCGGAGAGCTGCCGGTGGAGCCGCAGCGCCTCGCGGTCGCTCGCCAGCCATTCGCGCAGCCGCGGCCAGTGCTTGATGAGCGCCTCGTGCGTGACTTCCACGGTGTCGTGGTCGACGGTCACCAGGCGGGCGGCGGTGAGGGCGCCCAGCACGGCCCGGACGGTCGCGGTGTCGTCCAGTTCTGTGCGCGCGATGCGGCGCTTGGTGTCTTCGGTGCCCTCGCCCAACGCGGTGAGGCGCACCAGGATCTGGCGGGCCATCGCCTGCTGCGGCTCGTCGAACCCGACGTAGACGTGCTCGGCGGTGCGGGCGAGGGCGTGCCGGATACCGCCGGCCTGCTCGTAACCGGCCACGGTCAGGGCCATGCCCTGGCGGCGGTGCCAGGTCTCCAGCAGCGCGTGCGAAATCAGCGGCAGCGCGCCGGGCTGGTCGGCCGCCTCGGCGACCAGGCGCGCCACCAGCTCGCTTTCGACGGTGTAGTGCGCCGCGGCGGCCGGTTTGACGATGGCCTCCCGCAGCTCGCCGGGGCTCATCGGCCCGACCAGGACCTGCCCGGGGCCGAGGGCCGGCTGGAGCCCGGGGTGGCGGGCGCAGTGGGCGAAGAAGTCCGAGCGCACGCCCAGCACCACCCGGGCCTGGCTGCGCGGCGCCGTCGCCGCGTGCGTGAGAGCCGTGATGAACGCCTGGCGCTGCGCGACGTCGGTGCACAGCGTGAACAGTTCCTCGAACTGGTCGATCACCAGCAGCAGCTCGGTGCCCGCCGGGTGGCCGGCGAGAGCCTGCCGGATGTGCAGGTGCACCGCCGTGGGGTCGTCGGTGAGCTCCCGGTGCAGCGCCGACGCGGATTCGCCGGCGAACGCGGCCAGGTGCAGCGCGCACTCCTCGATCGGCGAGGCACCGGGGGTGAAGGTCACGGCCGGGCGGGCCCCGGTGCCGGCCAGGCCGGCGTGCAGCAGCGAGGACTTCCCGGATCCCGACGCACCGAGGACGGCGACCAGGCGGTGGTGCCGCACCCGGTCGAGCAGTGTGCCGAGCAGGGCGCCGCGGCCGAAGAACCGGTCGGCGTCGCCGGTCCCGAACGCCGACAGCCCCAGGTAGGGCGGCCGCAGATCACCGGGATCGGCGGTGTCGGCCGGGGTGAGCAGCGTCTTGGTTTCGCGCCACCGCCGCTCCCACGCGGCCGGATCGCCGCCGCAGGCGCGGACGTAGGCGAGGGTGACCGCCAGGCTGGGCAACGTCTTCCCGCCGGCGGCGTCCGACAGCGTCGTCACCGAATAGTGGGCCTCCCGCGCCAGCCGCCGGTACGGCGGATTACCGGCGGACTCACGCAGTTTCCGCAGCTCGCGGGCGAACAACGGCAATGGCTCGTCGCCCGTGTCCAGCGGGCGTTCCGGTCGCGGCATCGGTCCTCCCCCGGCCCTTATTGTCCGGGGCTCGGTTGTCCGGTGTCACGTCGTCGGCGCCGGACAACCCGAATGCCCTAGATCTGATTCCCGGGCCGGCAACAGGGGGGCCCGAACGTGCACCGATTCATCTCGTGCACATTTCCGGGAAGGGGAATTTCCATGATGAAACGTTTGCTCCATTCGATCGCCGGCCTGGTCGCCGCCGGCGTGGTCGTGGCGCCGGCGACAGCGTCCGCGGCCGAAGCGCCGGCGGGCCCGCAGGCGTTCATGGCGCAGTCCAGGGCCGCCGGACTGACCGGCGAGCAGGCATCCTGGCTGCAGGCCGAAGCCGAGCGCTACCTGGCCGCGATGGGCGGCAAGCAGGTGGCGCCGAACCGGATCGACGTCGACGGCCGCGCGGAGGTGTCGATCGCGCTGCCCGGCGACGCGCACCCGCGTGACCTGAGCGGCCGCGGCGCCGCGACCCTGGCCGGGCCCTGCGACGGGGGAACGGCCTACCGTCATTTCTGCGCCTACCAGCACCAGTTCGGGACCGGAACGCAGATCGACATGTTCAAGTGCGGCGCCTACCCCCTGCCCAACTGGACCGACTTCGGGTCTTGGGGCAACAACCAGACCCGGGGAACGGTCGCGGTGTTCTGGGGCGAGTTCTTCCAGTACGACTCCAACACGGCGCCGTCCAACGACCAGTCCTACGACTGGAACCCGGTCTATACCGTGTTCAACTGCTGACGGGCCACGAGATCCCGGCAGGGGGGTGAGCGCCTCGAAGGGGCGTTGCGCCGGGTGCGGCGCTGGTCCGGGGGCACCCGGACCAGCGCCGCCGCGTTCAGCTCGGGCGCGGCTCGCCGTCGTGGCTCACGCCGCCTGCCCGGCGGCGGCCGGCGCCGGCCGCCCGGCCAGGATCCGGTACTGCGTCTCGAAAGCGGCCAGCACGCCGTCGATGTCGTGGCGGGCGACGATCGCCCGGGACGCTTCGCCCATGCGGGCCCGCCGAGCCGGGTCCGCGGCCAGGTCGGCGAGGTACCGGGAGATCGCCGTGATCGCGCCCGGTTCGAACAGGTAGCCGTTCTCGCCGTGGCGGACCAGGTGGGGGAGGGCGAGCGCGTCGGCGGCGACGACCGGGAGGCCCGCGGCCATCGCCTCCATCGTGGCGAGGCTCTGCAGCTCGGCCGTGCCCGGCATGCAGAACACGTCGGCCTCCGCGTACCGGCGCACGAGCTCCGCGTCCGGCACGAACCCGTGGAACCTCACGCGGCCGGCGACGCCCAGCGCGGCGGCGAGGTCCTCCAGTTCCCGGCGGCGGGTGCCGTCGCCGACGAGGTCGGCGCGGACGTGCGGCAGCGGGGCCAGGGCGTGCAGCAGCCGGCCGACGTTCTTCTCCGCGTCGAGCCGGCCCACGAACAGGACCGACATCGGCCGGTCGAGTGGCCGGGCCGGGGCCGCGTAGTGGGCGAGGTCGATGCCGCAGGAGACGACCTCGGCCGGCCGCCCGAGACCGATTCCCGCGAGGACTTCGGCCGCTCGCGGGGTCGGCGTGGTGACGATGCGGGCGTGGCGGTACACGCGCACGAGGTCCTTCCACGCCCAGCAGGCGAGCGCGTCCTTCACCCGCCGGGGGAACGGCGTGTACCCGAGGAGGTTGTCCGGCATGAAGTGGTTCGTGGCCATGCCCGGCACACCGCGTTCGGCGGCGGTTTGAAGCAGCGCGCGGCCGACGCCGAAGTGGGCTTGGACGTGGACGACGTCCGGGCGGACCCGGTCCAGGATCGCGCCGGCGGCCGTGCGGGCGCGGCCGGGGGTGCAGAACCGGTAGCCGCCGTGGAACGGGATGGCGTGCGAGCGGATCCGGTGGACCGTGTAGCCGTCGCGCTGCTCGGTGCGGGCCGGGCCGTCGCCGGACGGGCAGGCGACGTGGACGTCGTGGCCGCGGCCGGCGAGCCCGCGGGCCAGGCGCTCGGCGAAGAACGCCGCGCCGTTGATGTCGGGCGGGAACGTGTCGGCGCCGATCAGGATGCGAAGGCCGGTCGGGTGCACGGGATTCTCCTCGGATTTCGGTGGGGCTGCGGGAACGGCACCGGCGAGCACGCGCACGCCGGCGAGAGCGACGGCCGCGGCGAACGCGGCCGCCGCGGGCGGGACCTCGCCGTAGGCCAGGGCGGCCACGGCGACGGCGGTGAGGGGATCGAGCACCGTCGCGGTGCCGACGACGACCGCGGCGGGCCCGGCGGCGTACGCGCGGTGCAGGAGCACGCCGCCGGCGCCGAGCAGCAGCAGGGCCTGGGCGCCCAGCAGCGCTGCGGTGACCGGCGGCTGCGACGCGGCCGCGTGCACGACCGCCGAGCCGAGTCCGAAAAGGACGGCCGCCGCGGCGGCCGGCGCGGCACAACCGGCCCGGGCGAACCACGCGAGGGCCGCGAGCACGAACCCCGTGACGGCCACGCTTTCTGCAGTCCCCGCGCCGATCGCGGCGGCCGGGGCGGGGACCGCCGCCGCGAAGGCCACGAACCCGGCTACCCCGGCCACCACGAGCACGACCGCGGTCACCACCCGGCGGGAGCGCGCCCGCCGTCCGAAGAGGACGGTCAGGACGAGGCTGAACACCCCGAGCGGCTGGACGACCGGAAGCGGGGCGAGCGCCAGCGCGACGAGGTGCAGCAGGCTGCCGCCGGCCGCGAGCCCGGTTCCCGCCCACCAGCCGGGAGAACGCAGAAGCCGGGCCAAGGAGCGCAGCCCGGGCGGGCCGCCGGCGGCCAGACCGGCGACCTCGGCATGCTGCCGGGTGGCGGCCACGGCGAACAGGACGGCAGCGAGGAGGGCACAGGCGATCCCGGCGGCGATCATCGGACCGCCCGCCGGGGTCCGGTGGCTTCGGTGTGGTGGCCGATGGCGGCGAAGGGCGCGGCTGTGATGGTCGCCGGACGGCGGCGGGGTCTGTTGGCGGCCGCCGCGGGTCGCTCGGTCGTGGCCGGGCGAACTGGGCGAGCACTGCGCACGCGGCTGGTCATCGGGTGACCCGCCGCGATTCGTTGGCGGCCGCGGGGTTCTTGGTGGTGGTCGGGCGAGCAGTGCGCGGGAGGGTGGTCATCGGGCGACCCGCCGGGATTCCGCGACCGTTGCCGCAGTTTCGCTCTGCCGAGACACAGCCGGCGGGCGAACCGCCCGCCGCAACGCGATCGCCATCGTGGCGACGATCGCGAACTCCGCCAGCAGTGCGGCGCGTTCGAGCAGCCCGGCCGGGAGCCAGCCGACCACCTGGGCCAGCCCGAACCCCGCCGCCGTCACGACGCCGGCGATCGCGCCGCGGCGGAGGGCCCGTGCCGTTGCCATCCAGGGTGGCTCGGTCCGCAGCCGGGCGCTCAGGGTCCACGCCGCGAGCGGCAGGCTCGCGAACAGCACCGCTCCGCCCGCGCGGTGGATCTCGCCGGACAGCGTGACCGCGTCGAAGTTGCTGCGGAAGAGCAGCACCACCGCGATTCCGGCCGTCCAGAGCAGGAACAACGTGCTCGCCAGCGGGTCACGGGGCAGGGCGGCCGACCGGGCGGCGGCCGCCAGCGCGGCCGCCGCGGCGAGCAGCAGCAGGAGCGCCAGGGTGAACAGCAGCCCGCCGCCGCGGTGCCAGGCGTAGTCGCTGACCGGGGCCCGCCAAGGGTCGACGTGGCCCGCCAGCCCGAAGGTCAGCCCGGCGATGATCGCCTGTGCGGCGGTGGCCATGACCAGGCTCAGCGTCGCGGTCCGTGGAGTCACCCTTCAGACGGTGTCGGCCGTCCATGAGAGTTCGGTGAAGATCGCGCGGGGTTTCCTTAAGAAGCGGCCAGCGGGAAGACGAGGTCGAACCGCGCGCCCCCGCGGTCGGCGCGCGCGGCCGAGACCCGGCCGCCGTGCTGCGTCACGACCTGTTCCACGATGGCCAGCCCGAGCCCCGAACCCGGCAGCGCGCGGGCGGTGTCGGCCCGGTAGAACCGCTCGAACACGTGCGGCAGGTCCGCCTCGGGGACGCCCGGCCCCTCGTCGTCGACCCGCACGCACACCGTGCCGCTCGCGGCCGACATGGTCACCCGGACCGTTCCGCCCGGTGGCGACCACTTGGCGGCGTTGTCGAGCACGTTGAGCACCGCCCGCTCGACCGCGGCGGGCCGCACGAGCACGTCGGCCCCGGCCAGCTCGGCTTCGAACGAGACGGCCGGCCACCGCGACCGGGTGCGTTCGACGGCCGAGGTGACGATGTCGGCCAGTGCCAGGCGCTCCTCGGCTTCGGTCGGCCGTTCCCCGGTGGACAGCTCGACCAGCTCGCCGATCAGCGCGGTCAGCTCGACGGCCTGGGTGTCGAGGTCGGTCAGCAGCCGGGACCGGTCCTCGGCCGACAGCTGCCGCCCGGGGTTGGCGTCGGCGTGGATCAGCAGCTCGATGTTGGTGCGCAGGCTCGTCAACGGCGTCCGCAGCTCGTGCCCGGCGTCCTCGACCAGCCGGCGCTGCTCGTCGCGGGAGCGGCTCAGCGCGCCGAGCATCGCGTTGAACGACGTCGCCAGCCGCCCGATCTCGCCGCTCGCGGTGACGTCGATGGCCGCCGACAGTTCCTGCGTGCGGGCCACGTTTTCGGCGGCGGAGGTGAGCTCGTCGACCGGCTGGAGCGCCGAGCGGGCGATCGCCCGGCCGACCACCGTGGCGCCGAGCACCCCGGCGGCCGACACCACGAGCAGCCAGGCGCCCAGCCGGCCCAGGCTGTCTTCGACGTCTTCGGAGTCCTGGGCGACCTGGACCGTGCCCCCGCCGGGCCGCGAGGCCGTCCAGATGCGGAACCGTTCCTCGTCGAGGTGGACGTTGGCCGCGCGGCCGGCGGAGAGCGGCGCTTCCGGCGGCAGGTGCGGGAGTTCCGGGATCGGGCCCGCGATCCCGGTGACCGCGCCGGTGGCCGAGTTGAACTGGACGGTCAGTCCGCTGTTCCGGTCGGGCCCGGGCTTGGTGGTGTCCCGCAGGGTCTCGAGCGCTTCCTCCGGCGAGGCGGCCTTCGCGGCGAGCTGGGCGTAGGACTGCAGCCGGGCGTCGAACTGGTCGTAGAGGTCGGCGCGGGTGATGCCCCACGAAATCGCCGAGACCGTCACGACGGCGAGCGCGACCGCGGCCGCCACCAGGACGCCGAGCCGGGCCCGCAGGGACAGCGTCTTCCAGCGGGGCCGCTTCACAGCGGCTCCTCCCGCAGCACGTAACCGACGCCGCGCACGGTGTGCAGCAGCCGGGACCCGCCGCCGGCCTCCAGCTTGCGGCGCAGGTAGCTGACGTAGACGTCGAGCCCGTTGGACGCGGCCCCGAAGTCGTAGCCCCACACGTGCTCGAACATGACCGAGCGGGTCAGCACGATCCGCGGGTGGTGCAGGAACGTCTCGAGCATCGCGAACTCGGTGCGGGTCAGGTGCAGCGCGCGGCCGTCGCGGAAGACCTCGCGGGTCGCCGGGTCGAGGGTGACGTCGGCGAACCGCAGCGCGACGGGAGCGGGTGGCGCGGGCGGGGCGTGGTACCCGGTGCGGCGCAGCAGCGCGCGCACCCGGGCCAGCAGCTCCTGCAGCGCGAACGGCTTGACGAGGTAGTCGTCGGCGCCCGCGTCGAGGCCGGCCACCCGGTCGGTCACGGCGGTCCGGGCGGTCAGCATCAGGACCGGCACGGTGTTGCCTTCCGCCCGCAGGACCCGGCACACCTCCAGGCCGCCGAGCACCGGCATCGTGACGTCGAGCAGCACGCCGTCGGGCTGCTCGGCGCGGATCGCGGCCAGCCCGGCGGCGCCGTCACCGGCGATGGAGACGGTGTAGCCCTCGAACCGCAGCGTGCGCGACAGCGAATCCTGCACGGCCGTCTCGTCGTCGACGATCACCAAGTGCACCCGGCGTCCCTTCGTCCGGCGACACACGGTGACTGTAGCCGAGGTTTTCGCGCAGGCGCCGGACTCTCATCGAAGATTAACGAACGCCGGGCGCCCGCCCGGGTGTCCGCGAGTCACCGGGTCCGGCCGATCTCGTCCGCGGTCAGCACCCGGTTCCACACCCGGACGTCGTCGATGCCGCCCGGCCAGAAATCGCTGTGGTTCCCGCCGGAAACCGCGCGGCCGATCGCCAGCGGGCCGGGGGCGGCTTCTCCCGCCTGCTGGTGCCACGTCCTGGCCTGGGCGACGCCGTCGACGTACAGGACGTAGGTTCCGGCGTCGGCGTCGTGCACCCCGGTGAGGTGGTACCAGCGCCCGGGTTGCGGGGCGGTGTCCGACAAGGCGCGGCCCGAGCTGGTCGAGAACGCCAGCCGGTCGTCGGCCGCGGAGTACTGGAGGTAGAAACCACTGCTCGGGTTGCCGTCCTGGCTGACCGCCGTCGCCCAGGAGCCCGTGCGGTCCAGGCGGACCCAGGCGCTGACCGAGAAGTTGCCGGTGGTGTCCACGACCGGGCCGCCGGTCGCCGCGTACTGGCTCGACCCGTCGAGCTGCAGGGCGGTGCCGGACGTGCCGGAAACCCACGCGGCGGCGCCGGTCAGGGTGGCGTCGTGCGGTCCCGCGCTGTCGTGGGCGACGGTTCCGCTGCCCTCGTCGAACTTCCAGGCGCCGACCGGGTCGTGCTGACCGGCCGGGTGCGCCACCTGGAGGCGTTGGAGCGCATGCGTGGTCTCCGTCCGGCCGCCGGGGCCGCGGTAGGACACCGTCGCCGCCATCGCCGCGGCGCTGCCCGGCTCGGCACCCGGCGGCGCGGTCACCGTGTAACTCCAGGTACTGGCGGAACCGGGCGGGATCACGGCGGGCGCCCGGCTGCCGGACGTGACCGACCAGCCGTCCGGGACGGCGAGGCTCAGTCGCGGGGAGACGAGCGGGCCACCGGTGGTGTTCTGCACGGTCACGGTCAGCGGCGTGCTCCGGCTGACCGTGACGACGCCGTCGGCGTTGGCGGGACCGGCGGTGATCCGGGCGTCCGGGCTCGACGGCGTCCACGACTGCAGCTCGGTGACCCCGGCGAAGGCACCCGGCGGGTTGGTGAACACGAGCCGGATCCGGCTCGTGGTCAGGGTCGGGAAGGTGCTGCGGTTGACGCCGTTGCCCACCGGGTTTGCGGGCTCGCGGACCTGGCCCGGGACCTCCTGCCAGGCCGAGCCCGTCCAGTACTCCAGGCGGTAGGCCGCGGCGGGTCTGACGCCGCCGCCGTCGTCGTAGCCGTGCCAGCGGATGTCGCCGACCGGGATGGGGACGCCGAAGTCGACGCCGTAGAAGTCGCTCGGGTTCGGCGAAGCGTAGTTGGTCCAGCGGGTGTTTTCGGGAACTTCGGCGTACCAGACCTTGCCGTCGAGGGCGTTCCAGGGGTTGTCGTACGGCCACGTGTACGACGTGATCGGCCGGGGGTAGCCGGTGCGCAACGGATTGGCGGCGTCGTTGACGAGGTCGTCGGACCGGGGGAGCAGGGTCGGGCCGACGTCGATCGTGGTGGCGCGCAGGGTCGTCGAGCGCTGGGCGAGCCGTCCGTCGACGTAGAGCCGCATCCCGGCGCCCTGGCCGTAGTGCGTGCCGTCGCGGTCCCACAGCACGGTGACGTCGTGCCCGTGGTACGGCACGTTTTCCGCCGCGAAGTGGTCCCATGTGGACGGTGCCAGCGGCTGGACGCGCAGCGTGGTGCCGCTCTGCGGGCGGAGGCCGATCAGTCCGGAGAGGACCAGATCGGTGTAGGTGGAGTGGTTGTAGTCCTCGCTGTGGCCCGGCCCGTCGTAGATCCACGCGTCCCGGTCCGGGTCGTGGGCCTCGGCGACGTAGGGCCTGCCGTTCTTGGTCTGGGTACGGGCGTACCTGGCCAGCGCGGCCGCGTAGTCCTCTTTGGACACCGTCGTCTGGGCCGGGTAGTCGTCCAGGAGGTTCGCAAGGCCGGTCAGGGTCTGCGCGGTGGCGAAGGGCCAGCTCGGCCCGTCCCAGCGGCAGCAGGAACCGGCGTCCTTCATGAAGAACGGGCTGCGCCGCTCGGCCGTGGTCGGCCCGTAGGCACTCGCGAAGCCGCCGGGGTCGAGCAGCTGGGACCACGCCGCGCTGTCGGCGGGCTCGGCCGCGCCGAACATCCAGGGCAGGTACCCGATCTGCTCGCGGCTGCCGGAGAGCCGGTGGTCCGGGTTGTCGTCGCGGGCCATCGCGAAGTAGAAGCCCCGGCGCGGGTCCCACAGCCACTTCCGCAGCGCTGCCTTGAGGTTCGCGGCGCGCCCGGCGTACTCGGTGGCGAGCCGGTGGTCGCCGGCCGCGTCCGCGATGCGGCTGATCGCGAGGGCGTCGCCGTACTGGTAGGAGTTGAGCGTCGGCCGGAAGCCGGCGCCGCCGTGGTAGGGCCGGGGCGACTCATAGGAGGAGGCGGAGTACTCCATGGCGTCCCACACCGGGACCGACCAGTAGAGGCCGAGGCCGGCGTCGAACTGCTTGTCCCAGCCCCGGTACTGGCGCACGAGGGCGGGCAGCAGCGCGCGCAGGGTGGCGAAGTCGCCGGTCACCTGTGCCTGGCCGTAGGCGGAGGTGGCCAGCCAGACGCTGTATTCGTGCGCCCAGTCGGTGGTGTCGGGGTTGACGTCCTCGGTGGCGGGCTTGGCGCCCGCGCCCGGCCCGGTGAGCCAGAACCGCAGGTAGTCCCGGCCGTAGCCCGGGTCGCGCAGCCACCGCCCTTCGGTCAGCTGGTGCCCGGCGGCGGCGTTGATCGCCTGGTAGGGCGCGGCGTACCCGCAGCAGTCGAGGAACTCCGTCGAGATCCAGCCGTCGGCGGGGTTCGTGTAGCGCAGGTGCTCCTTGAAGACGCGCCAGCGGTAGTAGTAGACGCTCTGCATCGTGGCGTCGGGAAGGTCGACGAACGGGATGTTGGCCTCGTACCAGCCGGGATCGGCGTACCCGGCCAAGGCGGCCTGATGGTCGAGGAAGTGCGTCCCCGGACCGGGGGCGGCTTCGGCCGTCGCGGTGGCGCCGGCGAGTCCGGCCTGCGCGAGCAGCACGGCGACGGCCAGCCAGGTTCTTCCCCGGCGCATGGGGCCTCCCTGATTTACAACGTTGTAAAACTCAGACTCGACCACTATCGCCCAAAATCCCCCAGAAGGGAACACCCGGCTGCGGGGCTGCGGCCATTCGCCGGGAACTCTGCGCCGGCTGTCCAACAGAATTCAGCTCGGGGACCGGTCCGGGCGGCGTTCGCGGCCGGTGAGCCGATGGTGGTCGTCGGCCGCGCGCCCGGGCGCGTCGCGTAGGCTGAGCCCGGCGCGCCGGGAAGTCTGGTCGGCATCCGGATTCGGATCGGAAGGGCCGGCTGATGCGCGGGGTCGAAACCGTACTGTTCCTGGTGGTCGTGGCGACCGTGGTGGCCACCTTCGCGCGGCGGCTACGGATCCCGGCGCCGTCGCTGCTGGTCGTTGCCGGGGTCGTCGTGGGGCTGGTGCCCGGTGTGCCCGCCGTGCAGGTGACCCCGGACGTGATCAGCCTGGTCGTGCTGCCGCCCCTGCTGTTCGCCGCGGGGGAGGAGCTGCCGTGGCGCGACCTGCGGGCGGTCGGGCGGCCGGTTGCGGTGCTGTCGGTCGGGCTGGTGCTGCTGTCGGCGGCCGCGGTGATCGGGGTTGCGGTCGCGGTGACGCCGTTGCCGGTCGGGATGGCGTTCGTGCTGGGCGCGGTGCTGGCGAGCACGGACCCGGTCGCGGTGACGGCGCTCGCGCGGCGGCTGGCGCTGCCGCCGCGGGTGCAGGCGCTGATCCAGGCCGAGAGCCTGTTCAACGACGCGACCAGCCTGCTGCTGTTCCGGGTGGCGCTGTTCCTGGCCGTCGCCGGCGGCGCCGCGTCCTGGGGCCGGACGCTGGGGGAGTTCGGCGTGCTCGCGGGCGGTGGCGTGGCGGTCGGGGTGCTGACGGCGCTGGGGGCGTTCGTGATCCGGCGGCGCACCGAGGACCCGGTGCTGGAGACGGTGATCTCCCTGGTCACGCCGTACGCGGGCTACGTGGTGGCGGAGTCCGTCGGCGGCTCCGGGGTGACCGCGGTCGTGGTGGCGAGCGTGATCCTCGGGACGCAGGCCGAACGCCTGACGACGGCGCGGATCCGGTTGCAGGTCGGCGCGGTGTACCAGACCGTGGTGTTCCTGCTGGAGAGCGTGGTGTTCGGGCTGATCGGCCTGCAGCTGCCCGTCCTCGTGCGCCGGGTGGCCGGCGGCGGGGCGTGGTGGCTGCTGCAGGCGGTGGCGATCGCGGCGACGCTGGTGCTGGCGCGGCTGCTGCTGGTGTTCGTGCTCTCGGCGCTGCGGCAACGGCGGGAGGACGGCCGCATCTCCTGGCAGGTCCCCGCCGTCGTCTCCTGGGCGGGGGCGCGGGGCGTGGTGCCGCTGGCGGCGGCGCTGTCCCTGCCGGTGGCCACTTTGGACGGTTCGGAGCTGCCCGCGCGTGACCTGGTCCTGCTGCTGACGACGGCGGTGATCGTGCTGACGCTGGTGGTCCAGGGCTTCACGCTGGCGCCGCTGGTGCGGCGGGCCGGCATCGCGCTCGACCCGGCCGACCTGCGGACGGAGTACGGCACCGCGCGCCGGAAGCTCGCCGAAGCCGGGCTGTCCCATTTGGACCACCTGCTGGAGACGGAGTCGGCGCCGGCGTTCGCCGTCGACCGGCTGCGGGCGAGCTGGCAGGCACGGCTGGACCACATCCGCAGCGACGGCCCGGACGAGCCCGGCGACCCGGTGCGCGGAGCCGGCTACCGGGCGCTGCGGCGCGAGCTGATCGACATCGAGGCGGCCGAGCTGACCCGGCTGTTCGAGGCGGGCGAGATCACCGACGGCACCCGGCGGCGCATCCAGCGGCTGCTGGACCTGGAACACGCGGGGCTGGAGGACTGAGCGGTCATTGCAGGTGCCGGCGCACCTGGTTGCGGAGCCGGCCGGGAATCCGGGAATCGCCGTCGAGGATCCGCAGCGCCGCGAGGCCCGCGGTCTTGTCCTGCCGCTTTGCCTGCAACGCGGCCTGGAACCGGAGGTCGGCTTTCGCGTGCCGGTCTTCGGTGATCCGCACCAGCGCCTTGACGGCGTGCTTGCCGCGCAGGGCCAGTGCGGCCTGCAGCCGCAGTTCGTCCGGGCGGCCCTGCTCGGCGAGGTCGCGGAACACCGGCTCGGCGGCTTTGCGGTGGTACCGGTCCAGGGCCTTCGCGGCCTTGAACCGCAGCTCGTCCGCAACGGCGGTGTCCGTGGCCAGTTCGCGCAGCACCGGCGCGGCGGCAGCGCCTCCTTCGAGGGCCGCGGCCACCCGGTCCTGGTGGCCGGCCGTGGGGCGCGCGGCGAGGTCGGCCATCAGCCGTTGCCCGCGGACCGAATCGAGGGCCGCCACCTTGCGGGCGGCTTCCCTCGCGCCCGCGTCCTGGCTGGTTTCGGCGATCGCGCTGTACAACCGGATCCGCTTGCCACGGTCCAGCTTCGCGCCGATCGCTTCGACCACCTCGATCCGGCTCTCCGCCGGCGTTGCCGAGCTCCTCGCCAGCTTGTCCAACGCCGCGTACCCGACCGCCGGATCGAGGTCGAAGGCCCGCTTGAGGGCGTCCGGCCGGCGCGGGGCGATGGCGACGAGCAGGCGGGCCCCGGTGGCCGGCTCGGTCTTCCCGACCAGGGTCGCCGCCCGGATCCGGGCCCCTTCGGGAGCGTCCTTGTCCTCGGCGAGACCGACGAGCGCCGTGATCGTGCCCCCGTGCTTTTCGACGATGTGCCTCGCCGCGGCGAAGCGGACGTCCCCGCCGGCCGCCGGATCCTCGGAGAGCCGGTGCAGGGCCGGGATCGCCTGGTCCGGGGCGAATTCGCCGATCGCCTTCACGGCGTGGAAGCGTGTCTCGCCGCCGGCGGCCGACCACGCCACGCTCTCCACGATCCGCATCGCCGCGGCGTGGTCGTGCGGGTGCACCAGCGCCGCGACCCGCGCGGGGGTTTCCGGCTCGGTGGCGGTCGCGACGATCAGGTCCGCCGTTCCCGCGCCGGCGTCCCGGGCCAGGAGTTCCGCGAACAGCTTCAGCCTGCCGTCGTCCGCCAGGCCGTGCCGGGGCTCGGTCAGCTCCCGCATGACCTCCACCGAACCGGCCGCGATCGCCGCCGGCACCCGCAGTTCCCGCATCGCGGCCGACCGGGCGAGCGTCAGCATCGCCCGGGCACCCAGTGCGGCGTCCCGCTCGCCGATCAGCCGGGCGGTTTCGAGGCGGTCCGCCGGCTTGCCGACGAGGCCGGTCGTCGCGAGGACCGCGAGGTTCTCCCGCGCCCGCGGCGGATCGTGTTCGGCCAGCTCGTCGACGGCGAGGAGCTTCCGCTGCGGCCGGCACCCTTCTCGGGGCGTGCGCACGAGCTCGTCCAGCAACGTCCTGGCGGCCGCGGGATCGAGCGTGGACAGCCAGCCCGCCCCGGCGAGCCAGTGGTCGTCGTCCGCGAGGTGGTCCCCGCGCAGCGCCTCCCCGAGGACCGCGGTGGCCCGGCCGGTGAAGTCGTTGCCGGGAACGAGGTTGCGCCGCAGCAGCTCCAGCACGAACTGGATGTTCGGGTACCAGTGCTCGTCACTCAGCAGCCGGTTCAGCCGCCGCTCGACGGCCGCGCGCGACTCCCGCCACCACAGCCCGGCGAGGTAGAGGTGGGTTTCGAGAGCGGGCCACGGCCAGTCCTTCCGCGGCGCGAGGTACCGGCCGGTCCACGGCTGCCACCACTTCGGTCCCCGCGGGTGCCGCTGAGCGACGTGGCGCGCGGCGAGGAAGTGCGCCAGATCCTCGTCGGCGAAGGAAAAACCGCGATCCTCGGCGGTGAACACGCCACAGCCGCCGAGCAGCCGCACGACGTCGGCCCGGTCCGCCCCGGCGAACCGGCGCGAACCGGTCACCAGGTCGAGGACGGTCCGGGGATCTTGGCGGACCACGCGGGCGTAGGCGATTCCGGTGAGCACGGCGAAGGCGTCGTCGGCGGTCAGGTGCGGTGTGCCGGCGAGTTTTCCCGCGCCCAGCCGGGCAGTCCACTCGAGCTGCTCCAGCGTGTCCCCAGCGGCCATCCCCGTAACGTAACGGCCCGCGCGGCGGCCGGTCCAGGACGAAAACACGACAGTATCGGCATCGGCGCCGGTGTACCGTGGCCTCACCCGACCGGACGGAGGTGGACATGCCTCCGAGCCGGCGGTGGTCTTCGCCGATCCTTTCCGTCGAACGCACGCGGGTCCGGCCCGGTCTCCTGGTCATCAGCGCGGTGGGGGAGATCGACGCCTCCTCCGTGCGGTTGCTGCAGCGGGCGACCTGGGGCGAGCCGGCCCCGGTGACGGTGCTGGACCTGGCCGGGGTGACCCTGCTCGGCGCCGCCGGGCTGCGGGCGCTGGCCGTGGTCGCCCGCCGTGCCCACACCGAAGACCGGATGCTCGCGCTGGTGAGCCCGCCGCACCCGGTGTCCGTGGTGCTGCTGACCTTCTGGAACGACCGGCGGGTGCTGCTGTACTCGACGCTGGCCGAAGCCCTGCGCGCGCACCCGGCGGCGATCGGGCCGTGACGGTCCCGCTCGTCAGCCGGTGCGGCCTCGGGACGTCAGGACGGCCCAGACGACCTTGCCGCCGGACCACCGCGGGCTGCAGCCCCACTCCGCGGCCGACTGCGCCACGATGTGCAGCCCGAGCCCGGACGCGCCGGGCGTCGGCCGCGGCCGCAGCACGGCCGGGCGCGGGTCGTCGGTTTCTCCACTCTCGTGGAGGATCCACAGTGGACAGACGTGGGGCGCCTGCGCCGACAATTTCTTGTCCGGTGGCTTGTGAGGAGACGGCCGGCAGACGATCGCCATCCTGCCGCTATGGAAACCCACGACCACGCCATGTTCGCCGGACCAACGCCGCGTTCTCCGCGCAGTTCGCCGGCATCACGCCCGCATCGCCGGGGGTACGCGTCGATCGCCATCGCCCCGCAGGTGGCCGCCGGGCTCGGGCACGTCGAAGTTCACCGCCCGCCACTGCGCCTGACCCAGGAGGCGCAACCAGGTCAACACCCTCATCCGGCTGTGACCCGGGCACGGTGCCGAAGCCGGCGGGGTCGCCCGGCCGGCGCGGCCGGGCGACCCAGTGGTCAGCGCTGCAGCGTCAGCACGCCCGGCCGCCAGGGCAGGTGGTTGTAGTCGGTGCCGTCCGAGGCGGGGTTCCTCCCCTGGTAGAGGAGCTGAAGGTGGCACGGGTCGACGGTCTTGGTCTGGTCCGGGTTGGTGCGGACCAGGTCGCCGTGGCTGATGTCGTTGGTCCAGGTTGCTCCGCTGTTCGCCTTGCCCGCGAACGGGTTGCTCTCGGTCGCGGCCTGCGGGGTCCACGAACCGCCGAGGCTGCTCGCGGTGAACGAGCGGAAGTATCGGCCCTTCGCGCCCATCGCCTCGACGAGCATGAGGTACTGGTTCTGGCCCTGGACCTTGTACACCTCGACGGCCTCGAAGAGGTTGGCCTGCGTGTCGCTCATGATCGTCGTGTAGTTCGAGCCGAAGCTGCCCGGGAAGTTGCCGATCGGCATGCTGGCCCGGTAGATGTTGCCGTTGTCGCCGGCGAAGAACAGGTACATGTTCGTGCCGTCACCGATGATGGTCTGGTCCAGGGGAGCGCCGCCGGGGATGGTGCCGGTGAACAGCGTCTGCGGTGCGGACCAGCCGTTGGGGTTGGTGGGGTCGTTCGAGGTCCGGTAGCTGAAGGTGGTCGGGCCCCACTGGTAGGCGAGGATCCAGACGTTCTTCGGGGCGAAGTAGAACAGCGTGGGCGCGACGGTGCCGGTGGTCATCCCGGTCTGGCCGGCCGAGGCCATGTCGGACCAGTTCGTGAACGGGGCGAAGCCCATCGAGCCGTAGCCCCCCGACGCGTCGGTCGTCGACCCGTACACCACGTGCTTGCCGTTGTAGACGACGTTGGTGAAGTCCTTGAGCGCGAGCCAACCCTGCTTCGGTTCGGCGAGCGAACCCGTCGAGGACCAGTGGTACGTCGACGGAAGGGCGCAAGAGGTGGTGTCACCCAGCTTGACGAGCTGCCACTGCTGGTTGGCCCCCTGCCAGTCGCCGTACTGGACGACGGCGGCCCCGTCCGCGGTCGACGCGCCCGTCACCTCGACCGCCTTGCCGCTGTTGCGGTTGACCAGCCGGAGGTAGCCGCCGTCGGAGTCGGCGAGGCTGAACTGCTGGTTGGTGCCGTTGAGATCCGTCCACTGCTGGACTTTCCCGCCGTCGGCGGTCGACCAGCCGTCGATGTCGAGGACCTTGCCGGAGTTCTTCGACTTCAGCCGGTAGTAGCCGCCGCCGGAGTCCACGAACTGCCACTGCTGGTTGGCCCCGTCGTGGCGGCTCCACTGCTGCACCGCGGCCCCGTCGGCGGTGGACGCGCCGGAAACGTCCAGCGCCTTGCCGCTGTTGCGGTTGACGAGCACGTACCAGGCGTTCGGGTCGACGGTCGCCGCCGACGCGGAGCCGGGGGTGAGCGCGACCGCCGCGGCGGCCGCGAGGACGGTCGTGAGCAGGGTGATCAGCGTGCGGCTGCGTCCTGCGCGGCGTGGTGTTCCGCCCGGTGGGGCCTGATCCAGCGAACTCATGGTGATGCTCCTTTGCGTCACGCAGTGTTAGCGCTAACAATGTAAGCAGATCGGTCGCCGTGGTTACAAGAGCGTTCGCCGATTTCGATTGTGCTGCACCGGTGGATCCGGGATCTGGTCCTTTGTGGACTGTGTCAGCCGGGTGGCTCGTCGCGGAAGGTCCCGACCACGCACTCGGCCGCGCTGCTCGCACTGTCCTTCGCCACGACCACGCTCCCCGTGATCGTGATCGGCGGGTCCAGGGGGATCGCCCGGATCCGCGTCGAGTGGATTTCCGCCACCTGGTCGGCCGGGAGGACCGTCCAGCTCCGCGGGTCCGAGCCGACTTCGACGATCGTGTCCTGGAGGGTTCCCGTCGGGCGGCCCGGCTTCGGGGGCAGGCCGGTTTCGCGCAACGCCCGGATCACCGCGTCGTGCAGGGGTGCGTCGTGTTCGCGGGCCGGTACGCGCAGCGTGTCGCCGGCCAGGTCGGGCAGGCCGATCTCCCGGCGGTTCGCGGCCGGGTGGTGCCGGGACACCACCGCGTACAGGCGTTCGGTCCAGGTCGGCAGCACCGTCAGGCCCGGTACGGCGCCCACCCCGCGAGTCAGCGCCAGGTCGAGTTCGCCCTGCCGGAGCGCGTCGAGGCGGGCTTCGACCGGCAGGTCGACCAGGACCACGTCGAACTCCGGTGCCCGCTCGCGGAGCGCGTCGATGCCGCGTTCCAGGCGGGCGGTCAGGCCCGCGGCGGTGCCGATGCGGACCGTCGTCATGCCCTGCTTCGCCGCGACCGGCACCCGGTCCGCCGCGGAAAGGGTGGCGCGCGCCGCTTCGAGGACGCGTTGCCCGGCCGCCGTGAGCCGGACGTGGCGGGGTGACCGGTCCAGGAGCCGGACCCCGAGTTCCCGTTCCAGGCGGGCGATCTGCTGGCTGACGGCGGGTTGGGCGATGTGCAGCCGTTCGGCGGCCCGGCCGAAGTGCAGCTCGTCGGCGACCGTGACGAAATAACGCAGCGCCCGCAGCTCCATGATAAGCCGAGCTTATCGCAGCGCGTGGCGGTTGACGCTGGCCGGCGTCGCCGCCGGGTGCTGAAGTCGTGATCATGACCATCGCACTGGGCCCTCTGGGGGCCTACCTGACCGCCGCCGAGGCGACCGCGGCGGACGCCGTCGCACTGGAGGAAGCCGGCTACGACGCGGTGTGGCTGGCCGCGTCGCCGTCCGCCGATCTCCTCGCCGCCGGACGGCTGCTCGACGCCACCAGCCGGATCGTGGTCGGCACCAGCGTGCTCAACGTGTGGCAGGCCGACGCGGACAAGGTCGCGGACGCCTACCACCGGATCGCGGAAAAGCACGCCGGCCGGCTCCTCGTCGGCATCGGCGCCGGCCACCGGGAGATCGACGCCGGATACGCGTCCCCGCTGGCGAAGATCGCGAGCTACCTGGACACCTTGACCGCGGCGGGCGTCCCCGCCGGCCACGTGCTGCTGGCCGCCCTCGGGCCGAAGATGCTCCGGCTGGCGGCCGACCGTGCCGCCGGCACGCTCACCCTCCAGGTCACCCCGGAGCACACCCGGCGGGCCCGGGAGATCGTCGGACCGGACAAGCTGGTGGTACCCGGGCACGGCGTGCTGCTGGACACCGACGCCGGCCGGGCCCGGGCGACCGCCCGGGCCGCAGTCCGGCCCATGCTGGGCATCGCCAACTATGCCGACAACCTCCGGCGCATCGGCTACACCGACGAGGACCTCACCGGCCCGTTCAGCGACCGCCTGGTCGACGCACTGGTGCTGCACGGCGACGCCCCGGCCGTCGCAACCGGCATCCGCGCGGAACTGACGGCCGGGGCGAGCCAGGTCGGCTTGCACGCGCTGGGCGACGACCCGATCGGCGTCCTGCGCGCGGTCGCCCGGGCGATGCGGGTCAGCTGAGCAGATTGCGCAGCAGGTGCGCCGCCACCGCGGCCCCGTCGGTGCGGATTCCGGTGCTCAGCGCTTTCGCCCGGGGTTCCGAAGCCAGCGCCAGCTCGAAGGCCGCAGTCAAGGACTCCCGAGTCGCCGCCGGGCCGTCGAGCGCCGCGCCGATCGCGTTGGCGGCCACCCGACCGGCCCAGTACGGGTTGTCCGCCACCGGCAGCGGGACCACGACCTGCGGGACGCCGGACCGCGCGGCCACCTGCGTGGTCCCCGCGCCGCCGTGGTGGATCACCGCCGCCAGCTCCGGGAACAGGCGCTGGTGGTTGACCTCGCCCACGGCGAAACAGTCTTCTTCGCCGTCGAGCAGGTCCAGGCCCGCCCAGCCGCGCGAGACGATCACGCGGTGTCCGTGAGCGCGGCTGATCTCGACCGCCCAGCGGGCCACACGGGGGGCCGGGCCGATGCTCCCGAAGCCCACATAGACCGGTGGCGGCCCGGCCGCCAGGAACGCCGCCAAGCCGGCCGGGAGCGGACGCTCGTCCGGCTGGATCCACGCGCCGGTCTGGACCACGTCGAGACCCGGGGTCTCCGGCCACGGTCCCAGGGCCGGGTCCGCCGCCAGCCACGGCCGGTCCGAATAGACGTGGTCGCGCACGCCGTCCACCGGAGGCAGGCCGAGCGCGGCGCGGTGGCCGTTGAGCGGGTCGCGGAACTGGGCGTCGACCAGGCGGGCGTCGTGCTCCCACCGCGCCGCGTTGCCGGCCTCGGCCGGTGCCGGCCAGCCCGGCCGCGGCGGCGGGGCGTGGTGCGGTGACGGCAGGTTGACCGCCGCATACGTCACGTACACGTAGGGGATGCCCGCCGCCTCGGCCACCGACCGCGCCGCGACCTGCGCCAGACCGGCCACGACGAGCGCGTCGCAGCCTTCGGCCGCCGGAGGCAGGACGGCGAACTGCGCGTCGAGCAGCTCGCTGCGGTACCGGGCCAGCTCCGCCGCCGACGGTGTGCCACGCATCAACGCCCGGATCGGGGGCCCGACGGGCACGGCGTCGATCCCGAGCCCGGCCAGCCGGTGCGTGAACTCCTCGTCCGGCGGGATGCCCATCCGCACCTCGGCGCCGAGGGCCTGCAGCTGCACGGCGAGGGCCCCGAGCGGTTCGACGTCACCGCGTGTTCCGTACGTCGAGAGCAGTACTCGCATACGGGTCACCGCGGTGTGCGGGCGTAGAAGCCGACCGGCATGGTGAGGTCCGCGCTGGAAGCTCCGCATTCGAGCATCCACAGCGCCGCGGCCGGCCCGAGTTCCCGGCCCAAAGCTCCGAGCGCGTCCGGGTCCGGGGCGACCGCCCGCGCCAGCTCCACCCCGCGCGCGAACGCGTCCGGGTCCCAGCCGTCCGCGTCCCCGTCGCCGAGCGAGCGCGCCCCTCCGGCCAGTGCCCGGACCGGCAGCGGTCCGGGCACGCCGAGCAGGCCGTGGGTGCGCTCGCCGAGCAGGACCCCCATCCAGAGCGACGTTTCCGGGGTGGGCCGGGGACCGGTCCACCGGGGCCGCCCGTCGGTGTCCGGGAGTTTCGCCGGGGCCCCGGACCGCGCCCACCGGCCCGTCCACTCCACGGCCAGGCCCGGGGCACTGCGGGTGGCGGGGTTGTGGAACCGGGCCATGTCCCACCGGTTGCCGACCGCGACCGCGGCCAGGTCGCGGTGCGGCCAGACCCGGGCCTCCCACCAGAACCCCCACGGGAACGCCGCGGTGTGCCCCCACCACCAGTCCTCGCCGAGTTCCGGGTCGGCGAGTTCGAGGGTGAGGCCGGAAAACGAGCGGACGCCGTGCGGGCTCGGCCGCTCCACGCGCGGGGCCGTCATGGCCGCGAGCGAGTCCGGCCCGACCAGGCCCCGGTCGCCCCGGGCGGTGCGCAGCAGGGACTGCAGCAGCCGCGCGAAGTCCGCGGCGCTGGTGTACATCCCGACACCCGGGTAGGCCGACGTCCGCAGCGGCGGGCTCGGCAGGCACCAGTCGCCGAACGCCAGGTATCCGGTGGCGCCGCCCGGGGTGCCGGTGCCGTCGTCGATGCTCGTGCCCGTCATCCCGGCCGGGGCGAACACCTCCCGGCCGACGCGGGCGCGGTACGGCTCGCCGGTCAGGTGCTCGACCACCCCGCCGAGCACCCCGATGCCGAAGCTCGAGTACGAGTACGCCCCCGGCGCCGTCGCCAGCGGCCGCACCCCGCCGTACTCGACGGCCCGGCCGCTCTCGTGCCGGCGCCGGACGTAGTCCAGGATCGGCTCGGCCGGCGCGGCGGGCGCCACGGCGGTCACGATGTCGCTGGAGTAGCCACCCTGGTGGGCGGCCAGCATGGCGGTGGTGACCGGGGCCGCCCCGGGCCCCCGCAGCCCGGCCGGCAGCACGTCGTCGACCGGCGTGTCCAGGCCTGCCATCCCCGCCTCGGCCAGCTGCAGGAACGCCAGCCCGGTGACGGGCTTGGTGAGCGAGCCCGCCGGCGCGACGGTTCCGGCGGTCATCGGCGTGCCCGCGGCGAGGTCGGCGAACCCGGTCGCGGCCGTCCGCAGCTCGTCGCTCGTCGCCACCGCGACGGCGACCCCGGGCGTGCCGGTGACCGCGGCCAGCCGCGGCAGGACGGCGTCGAGCGCCGCCACCACGTCGTCGAGCATGCTCATCCTTCGGTGGTGTTGTAGTTGACGATCCGTTCGACCATGTGGGCGCGCGCCCCGGCCAGCGGGCTGGCCGCGTCGCGCCGGGCCACGTCCGGCAGCCGGTGGGCCTCGTCCTCGGCGACCGCCACGATGCCCCAGAGCGCGTTGAACCCCGACGGGTCGGCGGGCTTCTCCGCGGCGGCCTCGACGGTCACGACACCGTCCGCGCCGGTGACGGTGAGCGCGCCCATCTGCCGCAGCACGCCGGGATCCCGCTCCGGCGCGGCCACCACGCTCCAGCCCGCCACCGCCGTCTCCGCCAAGGCGGCGAGCAGGCTGCCCACGTCGCTGACGACGATGTCCGGCAGCACGAGCGCCACCGGCCCCCGCGTCATCGGCAGGGCGCACCGGATCGCGCCGTCGAGACCCGGCGCGGTTTCGCCGTCCTGGTAGACGAAGACCAGCTGGAAGATCCCGGCGTAGCGCGCCAGGTACTTCACCGTGTCGAGCTTGTGCGTCCCGAACACGACGACCACGCGCACGCCGAGGCCGCTCTTCACCAGCTCGACCGCGGCCTCCAGGCTGCGGTCCAGCACAGTGACCCCGGGCGCCAGGCAGTGCAGTTCCTTCGAGTACGGCGCGCCGAACCGCGTGCCGAAACCGGCGCAGGGCAGGATGACCGAGACGTCGGGATCGTTCACCGCAGCCACACCTCCAGTGCGGTCCGATGGCGGGCCCGGGGCAGTGGCACCCAGGCCGGCTCGCCGGCCGGGCGCACCGCGGGGAACCGGTCGAACAGGCTGCGCAGCGCCACTTCGGCCTCCACCTTCGCCAGGGCGACGCCGAGGCAGAAGTGCGGGCCCCAGCCGAACCCGACGCTGCCTTCCCGGCCGCCGTGCTCGGCCTGCCGCCGCACGTCGGCGTGGTGCGGGCAGGCGAACTGCGCCGGGTCGCGGTTGGCGGCGCCGAGCACCGCCTGCACCGGATCGCCCGCGCGGATCCGCACGCCGGCCACCTCGAGGTCGGTGGCCGCGTAACGCAGCCTGGCCAGCTGCACCGGGCCGTCGGTGCGGACCAGCTCCCGCACCGCGGCGGGCCACAGGTCCGGTTCCGCGCGCAGGAGCTCCCGCTGGGCGGGGTCGCGCATCAGCGCGAGCGCCGCGTTGGCCAGCATGTGCGCCATCGTTTCGTGCCCGGCGAGGACCAGGAACACCACGAGCGCCACGGCGTCGACGTCGGTCAGGTCGTCCTGGGCGACGACGTCGCTGAGCAGGTCCTCGGCCGGTTCGGCCCGGCGGCGGTCGACCAGGGTGTGGCAGTACGCGAACATCTCGCCCAGAGCCGGGGTGATCCGCGCCGGGTCGCCCTCGACGAGGACCTTGCCCCACCGGTACCAGTCCGGCCGGTCCGCCGCGGGGACGCCGACCAGTTCGCAGACCACGGCCATGGCCAGCGGGTAGGCGTACTCGTCGAGCAGGTCCACGGTTCCCGTGGCGGCGCCCAGGGTTTCGAGCAGCTCGTCGACGAGCTGCTGCACCCGCGGCCGGAGGGTGGCGACCCGCGACGCGCTGAAGGCGGGCAGGATGCTGCGGCGCAGCCGCGTGTGCTCGGCGCCGTCGAGGCTCAGCAGGCTCGCCCGCAGGTACGGCAGGTGCTCCGGCGGCGTGCCCAGCGCCAGGAACGTTTCCTCCTGGGTCCGCGCGCCCGGCCCGGGCAGGCCGGTGGGGTCGTTGCGCACGGCCGGATCGGACAGGACGGCGCGGACGGCGTCGCTGCCGGTGACGAGCCAGCCCTCCTCGCCGTTCGGCAGCCGGGCCCAGCAGACCGGCGCCTCGGCGAGGATGCGGTCGTACCCGCCCATCGGGTCGGCGAGGACGGCCGGATCGCGGACGTCCACCACGGGGTCGGACGACATGGGACTCCTGTCAGCCTTTGAGCGGGCCGCCGTTGATGGCGACGCGGTGCCCGAACCGGGTGTGCGGGTAGTAGTCGTAGGTGGCGTGGTGCTGGACGCAGCGGTTGTCCCAGAACACCAGCGTGTTCGGCTCCCACCGCACCCGGCAGGCGAGCATCGGCCGGTTCGGCACGACGGAGAACAGCAGGTCGAGCACCGCCTGGCTTTCGTCGGCCGACAGCTGCGGGATGCGCGAGGTGTAGGCCGGGTTGACGTACAGCAGCGGCCGGTCGGTTTCCGGGTGCCGCACCACGACGGGGTGCTCGCTGACCGGCGGCTCGTAGCCGTCCGGGATCCTGTGGCCGCGGAACGCGTGGGCGCCGTCGTGGATCGCGGTCAGCCCGGTCAGGAACTCCTTCAGCCGGGGCGACAGCATGTCGTAGGCGAGGTGCATGTTCGCGAAGAGCGTGTCGCCGCCGCTGCCCGGGGCCGGCATCTCGGTGATGTGCAGCATCGAACCCAGGGACGGCTCTTCGTCGGCGGTGCCGTCGGCGTGCCAGCCGTTGCCGAACACGGTGGCCGCCTCCGGGGCGGTCGCGACCTCGAGGATGTAGGGGTTCCCGTGCTCGGGCGGCGGGTTCACCGGCCGCAGCTCGCCGAAGTGCGCGGCCAGGCGCTGGTGGTCGTCCGGCGTGATGTCCTGGTCGCGGAACACCAGCACGTGGTGGTCCAGGAAGGCCGTCTTCAGCTCGGTGAGCTCCTCGCCGGTCAGGTCCCGGGTCAGGTCGAGGCCGGTGACCTCGGCGCCGATGACCGGGGTCAGGCCCCGCACGGCCAGGGTCCGGTAGTCCCGCGCCGGCCGCGTCGTGATCCGCTTGACGGCGTCGAGTTCGTACTGCTCCATGGTTTCCTTCCCTCGATGGGTCTCATCGTCCGATGGCGGCGGCCACCGCGGTGACGTGCGGGGCGCGCACGATGCCGTAGTGGGTGGCGGGCAGTTCGTGCCACTGGGCCGGCTCCGGCAGCAGGGCGCGCCAGCCGTCGCGGCCGGCCACCGGCAGGCCGGGCTCGGGCTCGGTGGCGAGCCAGACGTGGCTGGGGGTCGCGCTCAGCCGGGGCAGGTCGTGCCCGGCCATGCTGCGCAGGTTGGCCCGGCACGCGCGGGCGAGCCGCCGGGCGTGCTCGCCGGCGGTGCCGCCGGAGGCGCCCAGCTCGCGCTCGAAGACCGTCTCCAGCTGGGCGTCGCTGTAGTCCGCGGCGCTCGCGCCGGGCGGCGGCGGGTCGATCAGGTGCAGCGTCCGCACGGGCTGCCCGGCCGCCTCGGCCTCGGCGGCCATCCCGGCGGCGACCCAGGCGCCGAAGGACCACCCGGCCAGCATGGGGGTGCGGCCGGGGAGTTTCGCTTGCAGGGCAGCGTGATAGCGCCGGGCACGGTCCGCGATGGACCAGCCGGGTGGTTCCGGGCGGCTCAGCGCGGGATCGGCGATCACGCAGACACCGAGCGCCGGATCCAGGGCTTCGACGAGCGAGCGGTAGGCGCCGACGTCCCCGCCGACCGGGTGCACCAGGCAGACGGCTTCCGGTGCCGTTCCTTCGCGCCAGACCTGGACCTCGACGTCGCCCGGGCCGGCGGCTTCGGACAGCTTGGCCAGCAACCCGGCCATCGTCACCTCCGGGCCGAGCCAGGCGAGGTCGAGGTCGACGCCGTGGAGGCGTTTCACCGACTCGACGATGTCCAGCAGGGTCAGCGAGTCGGCGCCCAGGTCGTACAGCGGCACGTCCGGGTCCAGTTCGGCGACGCCCAGCAGGGCGCACACCTCCGCGGTCAGGTCGGCTCCGGCCTGCGGTGCCGGGCTCGGCGCCGGGCCGCGTTCGTGGAACTGCCGGGCGGCGCCGAGACCGGTCGTCGCGACGAGCACGTGCGGCAGTCCGGAGCCCAGGGCCCGGGCGAAGGCGCGGCGGCCCTCTTCCACGCTCAGGCCGACCGCCAGGTGCGCTTGGTGCCGGGCGTCGGTTTCCAGCGCGGTGACGGCCATCCCGGTGTCGCGCCAGACGTCCCAGCCGAGGGAGAGCCGGACGGTCGGGCCGTCGCGGTGGGCGAGCGCGTCCAGGAACCCGTTGGCGGCGGCGTAGTCCAGCTGGCCGGTGCCGCCGAACTGCGCGGACAGCGACGAGCAGTAGACGGCGTACGCGGGCCGGTGGCGTTCGACGAGCTGTTCCACGAGCAGGGCGCCGGCGAGCTTGACGTTCTGGGTGCCTTCGCCGCGGGTGGCGATCAGGCTGCCGTCCGGGTTCCCGGCCGCGTGCACGATCCCGGCGAGGGGGAGGTCGATTTCGCCGGCGGTGATCGTGGTGAGGTCGGCGGCGAGCAGGTCGACGCGGTCGGCCCACGGCTTGAGCGCTTCGGGCAGGTAGGGGTGGCGCGCCAGCAGGACGACCCGGCCGGTGGTGCGGCCGAGCAGCTCTTCGGCGATCGCGGTGCCGATGCCGCCGGTACCGCCCAGAACCAGGTGGTTCCCGTCCGGCACGACGGGCTCGCCGGGGTGGACGGGCGCGCTTTCCTGCGTCCACCAGAACCCGGTGCGCAGGGCGACGCGCTCGGGCGGGGGCGGGCCGGTGAGGAGGTCGGCGAGGGGGTCGAGGTCGGGGCCGGGCAGGTCGACCCAGTGGCCGGGGACGCCGCTTTCCTGCGGGCCGACGCTGGTGATCCCGGCGAGGAGGCCGGCTTCGGGCCGCGTGACGGCGATGGCAGGGGTGGCTCCGGCGGAGATCCACCAGGTCCGGAGTGGACGGTCCCCGGACGCGCGCAGGAGGGCGGCGGGGGTGTCGAGGCAGGCCCAGGCCGCGTGGTTCAGCGAGGTTTCGCCGACCGGGCCGGTGATACCGAGGGGCAGGGTGTGCAGCCAGTCGACGTCCCGGGCCGGCAGCGCGTCGAGGACCTGCCGGAGGTGGGCGGCGTCGGCGGGATCGGCCTCGAAGGTGTCGGGGCCGAGCCGGGCGAAGCGGTCTGCGGCGTGGACCCGCACGACACGCGGGTAGGCGGCGTCGAGGGCGGGCGCGGTCATGGGGCCTTCGCCGGAGATGACGAGGACGCGGTCGGTCCGGGTGGCGGCTCCCGCCCGGCGGAGGCGGACCCAGGTGGGCTGGTGCAGCCACTCGCTTTCGGGCAGTTTCGCGACGGCGGCCTTGCGCGGGAATCCGAAGTCCCGCTCGGCGAAGGCCGGCGGCGGAAAGTCCCACGGCGCGGGCGCGGGGGAGTGCCCCCACTCGACAGACGCCCCATCCAGCCACGCAGCAGCAACCTCCCGCACCTCCCCGGCCGGTTGGTCTGCCGCGGCCGGTCGTGAGTGGGAAACAGGGTTAGAACCCTGTTTCTCACTCACGACCTCTTGAGGCTCGGCCGTGCGGAGCCACTCGACCGCGGCCTCCGCGTTCTCGCAAGCGGCCGCCAGGCGCCAGCGTTCGTGGGGGCGGCCCGACTGGAGATGCCGGAGCACGTCCACATAGGACTCCGGGTGCGCGGTCAGGTACTCCGCCACGCGGGTCGCTTCGAGCCGCAGGGCCGCCGCGCTGCGGGCCGAGAGCACCAGGCACCGCAGCGGATCCGGGCGCGGGGGAGTGGCCGGGCGGACCGCCTCCAGGACCACGTGCGCGTTCGTCCCGCCGATGCCGAAGCTGCTCACCCCGGCCACCCGCGGCCCCGCGGGCCACGGCTCGGCGGTCGTCGGCACCCGGAACGGCCCGAGATCCAGGGCCGGGTTGGGGACGCGGAAATCCACCGTCGGCGGCAGGATCCCGTGGTGCACCGCCAAGGTCGCGCGGACCAGGCCCACCACCCCGGCCGCCGCGCCCAGGTGGCCGAGCTGGCTCTTCACCGAGGACAACGCGCAGGCCGCCGCCTCGGGCATCGCCTCGCGCAGGGCCGCCACCTCGATCGGGTCGCCCAGGCGGGTGCCCGTTCCGTGCGTTTCCACGTACCCGACGTCGGCTCCGGAACGCCCCGCGCGGCGCAGCGCCGCCCGGATGGCCGCGCGTTGCCCCGCCGGGGACGGCGCGCTGTAGCTCTGTTTGACCGCGCCGTCGTTGGTCAGGGCCGAACCGGTGATCACCGAGTACACCGTGTCGCCGTCGCGGCGGGCCGCCGAAAGCGGCTTCAGCACCACCACCCCGACGCCACTCGCGCCCACGGTGCCGTCCGCGTCGTCGCTGAACGGGCGGCAGTGCCCGTCCGGCGAGAAGATGTGCTGTGGCCGGTACCGGTAGCCGTCGGCGAGGGTGACGTCGACGAGCACCCCGCCGGCCAGCATCACGTCCGCCTCGCCGGCGCGCAGCATGCCCGCCGCCTGGTGGACCGCCACCAGCGAGCTCGAACACGCCGTCTGGGTCGTCAGCGCCGGACCGGTCAGGTCGAGGTGGTAGGCCACCTTCGTGGCCAGGAAGTCCTTCTCGTGGTGGAGGGCGAGCTGGAAGCCGTCGGGCAGCGCGGCCGGGTCGGCCTCGCGCAGCATGTGCTGGAAGTAGGTGTTCTCGCCGCAGCCCGCGATCAGCCCGGCACCGGCCCCGGACGTGATCCCGGCGTGCGCCAGTGCCTCCACGCAGGCCATCAGGAGCTGCCGCTGCTGGGGGTCCATCAGCGCCGCGTCGCGGTGGCTGATCCCGAAGTGCTCCGGGTCGAAGCCCAGGGGATCGTCGAGGAGGCTGCGCGCGCCGACCAGGCCGTCGGCGGCCGGGAACTCCTCGATGCCCCGGCGGCCGGCGACGACCAGGTCCCAGAACGCCGCCAGGTTCCGCGCGCCCGGCAGGCGCACGGCCATGCCGACGACGGCCACCGGCTCGTCGGCCGCGCGCCGGGACGGCGACGTGGCCGCCGCCGACCCGCCCTCGAGGTGCCGCGTCAGATCCCGGAGGGTGACGTGCTCGAAGAGGTCGGCCGCGGTGAAGCGGTACCCGGCTTCCGCGCAGCGCAGGTGGAACCGCATCAGCGAGAGGCTGGTCGCGCCCGCGGCGAAGAACGTTTCGTCGGGACCGATCGGCGCGCCGGTCACCTCCTCGAACAGCGCGGCCAGCTCACTCGGTGGCGCCGGGGACGTCTTCCGCAGTTCGGAGCCGGGGATGCGGAAAGCGGCGTCCCGGTCGAGCTTCCCGCTGGGCGTGCGCGGCAATGCGGCCACGACGCGGAAGCGTTCGACCCGCGCGTGCGGCGGCAACAGCGGCCGCAGGTGGCCGGCCAGCTCCGCCGCCGAAGGTGTCCGGCGGCACTCCAGGACCGCGGTCAGCCGGCCGTCGGCCACGGCGACGACCGCGTTGACGACGTCGGCGTGCCGCAGCAGGGCGGCCTCGACCTGCCCGGGTTCGAGGCGGTGCCCGCTGAGCTTGACCTGCCGGTCGGCCCGCCCGTCGAAGTGCAGCAGCCCGGCGCGGTCGAAGTGCGCGAGGTCGCCGCTGCGGTAGTACAGCTCCGGCAGTTCGGCGAACTTCTCCGGCGCCGCGTCGCCGAGGTAGCAGCGGTTCGCCGCGAGCCCGCCGATGAGCAGCTCGCCGGCCTGTCCCGGCGGCAGGGGCGCGCCCGCGGCGTCGGCGACCCGCAGGACGGCGTTCGCCACCGGACGGCCGATCGCCGGCCGTTCGGGCCACCGCGCCGGGTCGCCGTCGAGGGTCAGCGCGCTGACGACGTGGGTTTCGGTCGGGCCGTAGTGGTTGTGCAGGCGCGCGCCGGGCAGCCCGGCGAACCACCGGCGGATCGCCGGCGTGCACACCAGCTGCTCGCCGGCGGTGACGACGTCCCGCAGCCGCGCCGGGTACCGGCCGAGGCGCACGCCGTGCTCGGCGAGCAGCTGGAGGGCCACGTACGGCAGGAAGATCCGTTCGATGCCCGCGTCGTCCAGCTGCCTCAGCAGCGCCGGGATGTCGTGGCGCCACTCCGGGCGGACCAGGTGCAGCGTCCCGCCGCCGCAGAGCGTCGTGAAGATCTCCTGGAACGAGACGTCGAACGAGAGCATCGAGAACTGCTGGGTGGCCGCGGGCGGCGCGTCCTGCCACTGCAGCAGGTTGGCCAGGGTGCGGTCCGGGACGCGCACGCCCTTGGGCACGCCGGTCGAGCCCGAGGTGAACAGCGTGTAGAGCGGCCGTCCGGCGTGCCGGGCCGGGACGTCCGGCACCGGCCCGCCGGTGAGCGTGACGTGCCGCTGCTCGACGTCGGTTTCGAGGGTTTCCTCCGGGGCGAGCAGGACGCAGCGCGGCCGGACCTGGTCGAGCATGGCGCGCAGCAGCTCGGGTGGGTAGGCGGGATCCAGCGGCACGGCGGTGATGTTCAGCCGGGCGAGCGCGAGCAGCGCGACGACGTGCTCGGCCGACGGCCGGAAGTACAGCGCGATGTCGGTGGCGTCGGCGGGCAGGGTGGCGGCGAGCCGGGCGGCGTGCGCGTCCAGCTCGGCGTAGGTCAGGGTGGTCCCGCCGGTCAGCGCCGGTGCGCCGGGGGTCCGCGCGACCTGCCGGGCGAACCCTTCCGCCACGGTTTCCCAGTCGAGTTCCGCGGTCGCTCCGCGGCCGGGGTCGCCGTGGTCGGGGGTCCGGGCGTCACCGTGCAGCGCGCGGTCGAAGACCTCGCCGAGGAGCGTCGCCTCGGCCTCGGTGAAGTGACCTTCCCCGTACTCCCACAGGCAGTCGAAGCCGTCCGGCCGTTCCACGACGGACAGGGTCAGCGCGCACTTCGCCTCGGCCGCCTCGATCCACTGTGGACTGACCGTGCAGCCGGGCAGCCGCAACGTCCCGAAGTCGGTGTTCTCCAGGACGAACAGGAAGTCGAAGGCCCCGTAGCCGGGGTCGAGGTCGGCGAAGGCGACGTCCTGGTCGTCCAGGGCCGCGCCGGCCGCCGCGCCGAGCCGGCGGAGCTGGGTGTCCAGGTCTTCGCCGGGGTCCACGGTCAGCGGCAGCCGCACGGTGTTGGAGAACATCCCGACGCTGTCCTCGAACGCCCGCACCGGCCGGTTCGCCACCGGCGTGGCGATCCGGGGCCGGGGCCGCCCGGTCACCGCGTGGAGAGTCCACGCGAACACGCCGAGCAGCAGCTGGAACCGCGTCAAGCCCAGCTCCGCGGCCCATTCGTCGACGCGCTCGCGGTCGATCCGGGTCGTGTGCAGCCGCCCGGCCAGTGACGCTTCGCCGAGGGGTTCGGCGTCGTCGGCGCGGCCGGTCAGCCGGTCGCGGTAACCGGGGGAGGCGAACCAGCGGGACTGCCAGGCCGCGAAGTCGAGTGGCGTGTGTGCGGCCGGTCGTGGTTGCCCTCCGGACAGCTCCCGGAACAGGATGTTGAGCGACCAGCCGTCCACCGCGATGTGGTGCAGGCACAGGAGGAATGTGCCGTCGGCGCGCCAGGCCGCGCGCAGCAGCCGGCCCGACGCGAGGTCGAAGGGCGCGGTGAAGAAGTCCTCGCCGGGCTCGGTCCACGGGTCGTACGCCGGTTTCACCACCTGCCGCAGGCCGTCGGAGGTGGCCTCGAACGCGGTGCGCAGCGCCGGGTGCCGCGCCACGAGCGCCCGCACGTCCCGGCGCAGCGCCTCGACATCGGGCGAGCCGGTGATCGTGAAGGCGAGCGGTACGTGGTACGCCGTCGAGGCCGGATTCCGTTGCTGCAGCAGCCAAAGCCGCTGCTGTTCACTCGTGGCCGGCGCCGACTTCGCGGTCGTCGGCGGTCCCGGCTCCGGGTACACCGCCCGTCCCGCGGCCGCGACGGCGGCGGCGAGGTCGGCGAACGTCCCGCGTTGCACGACCGAAGGCGCCAGGTCCGCGCCCCAGCGTTCCCGGATCGCGAACCGCAGCCGCAGCGCCTTGAGCGAGTCGCCGCCGGACCGCAGCCACGTGTCGCCGGGCCGGAGATCCTGGACGTCGAGCACCGCCGACACGACGTCCAGGACGTCGCGCTCCCACCCGGTCGCCTCGCCGCCGGTGTCCGGCCGCCACGCCGGGAACCCGCCGGCCAGGAGCGCGGTTTCGTCGACCTTCCCGTTCGCGTTCCGGGGCAGCTCGCCGACGCGGAACACGTGGTGCGGCCGCATGTAGGCGGGCACGGTTTCGGCCAGGTGCGCCTCGAACGCGTCGAACGACAGCTCGCCGGCCACGACGAAGGCGAGCAGCTCGGCGGTGGCCGCGCGGCGCACGGCCACGTGGGCCTGGCGGATCTGCGGGTGCGCGAGCAGCCGCTGCTCCAGCTCGCCCGGCTCGATCCGGAACCCGCGGACCTTGACCTGCCGGTCGGTGCGCCCGACGTAGGCGTACCGGCCGCCCGGGAGCACGCGGACCAGGTCGCCGGTGCGGTAGAACCGCGCGCGGCCCTCGTCCAGCCACGGCAGCCGGACGAACCGCTGCCCGGTCTCCGCGGGCAGCCCGCGGTAGCCGAGGGCGACTCCGGCCCCGGAGAGGTACAGCTCGGCCACTTCGCCTTCGGTGGCCACGCGCTCGTCCCCTGTCACCGCGACCGCGCCGGTGCCCGGCAGCGGGCGGCCGATCGGCACCACGTCCCCGTCGAAGCCGCGCGGGATGGCGTAGCTGAGCGCGAACGTCGTGGTTTCGGTGGGGCCGTAGCCGTTCTGCAGCCGCGTCGGCGACTCCGGGTTGGCCCGGTACCAGCGGCGGATCAGCGGGGCGTTGAGCTGCTCGCCGCCGATGACGACCCGGCGCACGGTCGAGAAACTGCCCGGCACGGTCTCGGCGACGGCGTTGAACAGCGTCGCGGTGACGAACATCGTGTCGATGCGTTCGCGCACCAGGGCGTCGGCGAACGCCTGCGGGTCGCGGACGGTGTCGTCGCCGAGGATCACGCAGGTGCCGCCGGTCAGCAGCGGCACCCACACTTCGAAGCTGATCGCGTCGAACGCGGGGTTGGCCAGGCAGGCGAACCGCGTGCCGATGTCGAGCCAGCCGGGTTCGGCCAGGCGCAGGACACCGGCGTCGCGCACCTCGACGCCCTTCGGCCGCCCGGTCGTGCCGGAGGTGGTGAAGAGGAACGACGCCGGCGCGGGCTCGGCGGGCAGTCCGGGCTCGGTGGGCGGCAGGTCGGGCAGCTCGGCCACGACGACGACCGCGCCCGCGTCGGCGAGGATGCCGTCCCGGCGGGCGGGCGGGCTCTGCCGGTCCAGCGGCACGACCTGGGCACCCAGGCGCAGCACACCCAGCATCGCCAGGACGAGGTCCGCCGAGCGCGGCAGGTCCACCGCGACCGCGTCACCCGGGCGGACTCCCCGGCGGGACAGGGATTCGGCGACCGCCGCGGCGCCGGCGTTGAGCTCGGCGTAGGTGAGGCGGCGGGCGCCGTCGGACACGGCGAGGGCGTCCGGGTGCCGCAGGGCGCGGTCGTGGACGCGGCGGGCGATCGAGGTCATCGGGCCGCCAGCTCGGCCGAGATGAGCTTCGCGACCAGCGGCAGCGCGTCGCTTTCGAGCATGTCCCAGTGCCCGCAGTCCGCCGGGACCACCTCGAACCCGCCGCGGGCGCGGCGGCGCCAGAACTCGGCGGTGCCGGGGACGGTGTCCTCGCCGACGGCCTGCACGAAGACCACTCTCGCCGTCGTCTCGCCGGGGTCGTGTTCGCGTGCGGTCAGCCGGTTGTGGTTGTAGGTGCGGTGGTAGCGCTCGATCTGCGCGTCCTCGATGCCCGGGTACATGCCGTTGAACCGCACCAGTTTCTCGCGGAATTCGGCCGCGGGCACCGGCTCGATCGCCGCCTTCGCGGCCGGGTCGTCGGTGGCGGTCGTGTCGAGCAGGACGACGCTGACCCGCGGGTGGTGGCCGGCGAGCCGGCGGCCCATCTCGTAGGCGACCAGGCCGCCGTAGGACAGTCCACAAAGGACCAGCGTTTCCTCCGGCCGCGGGCCGACGAGCCGCAGGTACTCCTCGGCCATCGCTTCGACACTGGGCAGCGGTTCCTCGCCCGGACTGAGCCCGGGGGACTGGATGCCGAGCACCCCGGCGTCCCCGGGCAGGAGAGCGCTGAGCGGCAGGTAGCAGAACGCCGTGCCGCCGGCGGGGTGCACGCACACCACGCGCGCCTGCCCGGCGCCGCGGCGGAATTCGATCAGGCTGCCGGTCTCCGGCGGGCGGCCGGTCCGCAGCAGCGCCGCCTGCGCCTCGATGGTCGGGTGCAGGATGACGTCCCGGATCGGCAGTTCGCGGCCGAACGCGGTGCCGATGGCGTGCGCCAGCTTGATCGCCGAGATCGACGTGCCGCCGACGTCGAAGAAGCCGTCCGAGACGCCGATCGCGGGGTGCAGCAACAGGTCCTGCCAGATCTTCAGCAGCGTCAGTTCGACGTGGTCGCGCGGGGCGGCGGTGTTGACCGGGCCGCCGGGTGCGCTCGTGCGGGCGTGCGCCAGGACGGCGTCGCGGTCGAGCTTTCCGCTGCGGCTCAGGGGAAGCCGGTCGAATTCCGCGAACACCGACGGGATCATGTAGTCCGGCAGCCGCCCGGCCAGTTCGGCCCGCCACTCGTGCGGGGTCCGGCCGCCGCCGCCCGCCACGCCCGCGACGAGCCGGGGTTCGCCCTCCCGGTCGACCAGCACCGCGGCCTCCCGGACCCCGGGGACGGCCAGCAGCGCGGCCGTCACCTCCCCGGGTTCGATGCGGAACCCGCGCAGCTTGATCTGGTCGTCGCGGCGGCCGGCGTACTCGGCTTCGCCACCGGGAAGCCACCTCGCCAGATCACCGGTCCGGTACATCCGCTCGCCGGGCACGAACGGGTCCGCCACGAACCGTTCCGCCGTCAGCCCCGGCCGGTGGAGGTACCCGCGCGCCAGGCCGGCACCGGCCAGGAACACCTCGCCCACGACGCCCGGCGGCACCGGGCGGAGCCGCTCGTCCAGCAGGTACAGCCGTGAGCCGGGCAGCGGCCGTCCGATCGGCGCCGGGCGGTCGCGGAGCTGCGGGTCGAAGTGCGCGGTGGCGTAGAGCGTGGCCTCGGTCGGCCCGTAGCCGAAGCAGATGCGCAGGCCGGGCAAGGCGGCGGCGAACCGCGCGAGGGCCGCTTCCGGGAGTGGTTCGACGCCGGTGAGGACCTGCCGCAACGCGAGCCCGCGGACGCGCGCGGGATCTTCGTCGATCCACCGGACGTAGGCGGGTGGCAGGAAGGCCTGCACGATCCGGTGGTCCCGCAGCCACGTCATCAGGGCCGCGGGGTCGGGCCGGACGTCCTCGGGCACGACGTGCAGCACGGCGCCGGTGGTCAGGGGGAGGAGCAGCTCGTGCACCGAAGCGTCGAAGCCGATGCTCGACCACGCCGACGTCGCTTCACCGGGCGTCGCGCCGAAGCGGTCCAGCCACTGGTCGAAGAGGGCGAGGACGCTGTGGTGGGTGACGGCGACCCCCTTCGGCCGCCCGGTCGACCCCGACGTGTAGATGACGTAGGCCGTTTCGCGGGGATCGGTGCGGACGGGTCTCCGGATTTCGTCGCCTTCGGCTTCGAGGGCGGCGACGTCGTCGCCCAGGACCAGCACCGGCCGCGCGTCCTCGACCATCGCCGTCCGCCGGGCGGCCGGCTGGGCCGGGTCGAGCGGGAGGTAGGCGGCGCCGGTTTTCAGCACGCCCAGCACCGAGACCACCAGCTCGGCCGACCGGCTCTGGTGGATGGCCACGACCCCGCCGGGCCCGGCGCCACGGCGGCGCAGGGCGTTCGCGAGTTTCGTGGCGCGGCGGTCGAGTTCGCCGTAGGTGAGGGTCCGGTCGCCGCAGACGAGCGCGGGCGCGGCCGGGGTCGTTTCGGCGTGGGCGGTGAACCGGTCGACCAGCCCGCCGGGGCGCGGGTGCGGCCGCGGACCGGTGCTCCAGGTGAGGATTTCGCGGCGTTCGGCGTCGTCGAGCAGCTCGTAGCTCGCGATGGCGGCGTCCGGTCGCGTGGCCAGCTGGTCCAGCAGCCGCACGAGGTACCGCCCGTACCGCTCGGCGGTGGCCCGGTCGAACAGGGCGACGGCGTAGTCGAGGTGCCCGGTGACGCCGCCGTCCTCGTCGGCCAGGTTGAGCGCGAGGGCGAACTTCGCCGGGGCGAACCCGGCGTCGAGGGGCTCGACGTCGACGTCCGGCAGCTCGAGGAGGTCGTGCAGCGTCGGGACCCAGGCGAACATCGTCTGGAACAGCGGGGTGTGGGCCGGGCTGCGCGGCGGGTTCACCAGCTCGACGACCCGCTCGAACGGCAGCCCGGCGTGGTCGATCGCGCCCCGCAGGGCCGCGCGGACCTCCTTGAGCAGCACCGCACCGGTCCGCGAGCCGGACAGGTCGGCCCGCACGGCGAGGGTGTTGACGAAGAACCCGATCGTGTCCGGGTGTTCCCCGGCCGCCCCACGATTGGCCGTGGGGACGCCGACAACGATGTCAATTTGCGTGGAAAGCCGGTTAAGCAGGATGAACCAGCAGGTCAGAATGGTGGAGTAGAGCGTGACCCCGTGTTCGCGCGCCACGGCTTTCAGGCGGGCGGTGAGGTCGGGCCCGAGGGCGACGGGCACCCGTGCACCGCGGAAGTCCTGCCGCGCCGGCCGCGGCCGGTCGGCGGGCAGGTCCAGCACCGGCGGCACCCCGGCCAGCCGTTCCCGCCAGTAGTCCTCGTGCGGCGCCGGCCCGTCGCCGGCCAGCCAGTCCTGGTGCGCCAGCGCGTGTTCGCGATAGGGCCGGGCGGGCGGCAGGCCGGGATCGGCGCCGCTCAGCTGGGCGGCGTAGAGGACGCCGAGTTCCCGCAGCAGCAGCGACCGCGACCAGCCGTCGAAGACGACGTGGTGCACGGTGATCAGCAGGATGTGGTCGCCGGCCGGGAACTGTCGGTGGTCCCCGGTAGCGTGGAAGCCGGGGGGCGGCGCCCCGGCCACCAGCCGCGCCCGAGCCAGCGGCGCCCGCGCGAGGTCGAAAGGCTCGGCCGGCTCCTCCCGCCACACCCCGTCCGCCCCTTCGCTGACGGCGAGCGGAAAAGGCCGGCCGGCGGGTTCGACGATCTGCACGGGCCGCCCGTCCTCGACGACGATCCGCGTGCGCAGGGCTTCGTGCCGGTCGGCCAGGGCGTCGAAGGCCCGTTGCAGCGCGCCGCGGTCCAGGGGGCCCCGCAGCGCGAACGCCATGGTCTCGTTGTAGGCGGCCGCGGCCCCATCCAGCTGGGAGACGGTCCAAAGGCGCTGCTGACCGGACGACAGCGGGGCGGACACTCGCATCGAGGACGGCCTTTCCGGGCGGGGCGGGGCGAACCGGTACTGCGTTGTGCCGTCGCAACCGAGGTCGGGGAAACGCTCTCTGTCTGTCCCGACAGTTAACACCACACCACCGTGCGCTGACGAGTGTGATGACCGAAGTTTGCCCGGAAGTCTCCCCGGAGGTCCGAACGGGCTCTTCCGGCGGGACTTCCGCGCAGTTCCCGTGTTGTTAACCCCCGGTTGGGGTTGCCGACTCGTTAAAGTCACCTGGTGGCGAACCCGCTGGTAGCTGAGCGCAAGGACTCCACCACGGCCATCTCCGGGGTGCCGTTGCTGGAGTCCGCGAACGACCTCAAAGAGGGCATCGAGAAGGGCGACTGGGCCTCGGTCGCGATGGGCGCCGTCGGCGTCGCGCTCGACACCCTGTCCATGGCGCTGGATCCCTTCGGGGCGATCCTCGCTGCGGGGGTCGGGTGGCTGCTGGAACACGTCGGCCCGCTGTCCGCGGCGCTGGACGCCCTGACCGGGGACGCCGACGAAATCAAGGCCCAGTCCCAGACTTGGGCGAACGTCGCCAAGGAACTCGGGGCCGTCGGCGAGGACCTGGCCGGCATGGTCAAGGCCGACCTGCAGTCGTGGAGCGGGAACGCCGCCGACCAGTACCGGCAGCGAGCCACCGACACCGTCGACATCCTCACCGCCGCCCAGAAAGGCTGCGAAGGGGCCTCCAGCGGGGTCAAGACGGCCGGTGAGGTCGTCGCCGCCGTCCGCATGCTCGTCCGCGACATCATCGCCGAGCTCGTCGGCCACCTCATCAGCTGGGCCCTGCAGGTGGTGTTCACCCTCGGCATCGGCCTGACCTGGGTGGTGCCGCAGGTCGTGGCCGCCGTCGCCAAGACCGCGTCGAAGATCGCCGACCTCACCAAGCGGCTCGTCAAGGCGCTCCAGGCCCTCGTGCCCCTGCTCAAGAAGGCCGGGACGTTGTTCGACGACGCCGCCAGCGCGCTGCGCAAGATCAAGCCCGGCAAGGTGGACGCCCCGAAGCCCATCAAGGACATCAAGGGCGGCGGCAAGAAGGGGGACGGCGGACCCGACCCCAAGAAGGACAAACCGCGCGACGACGACAGCACGTCGACCTCGAGCGCGGGCCACGGCGACGCCGGCAAGGGCGGCGGCGACGGTCACCGCAGCGGCGACAGCGGTGCGGACAAGAACGGCCCCAAGAACGACGGCGACCAGACGAACACCAGCGGCGCCGGAAGCGGCGGCGGCAAGGCCGGCAAAGGTGGCGGCAACGACACCAAGCCGAAGGACAAGTCCGACCGTTCGACACCCGACAAGGCGAAGAACTACTGCGGCGACCCGATCGACGTCGCGACCGGTGAGGTCGTGATGACCCAGGTCGACGTCACCCTGCCCGGCGAAGCCGCGGATCTGGAGATTTCCCGTACGCACCTGTCGTCCTACCGGGCCGGCCGGTGGTTCGGTCCATCGTGGACGTCCACTTGGGACCAGCGGCTGGAGTTCGGCGGGAACCGGGTCCGGTTCCACGCCGAAGACGGCATGGTGCTGGACTACCCCGTCCCGGGCGAGGAGCCCGTGCTGCCGGCGCAGGGGCCGCGGCACCGGCTGCGCCGCGTACCGGAGGGTTTCCGGCTTTCGTCCGGCGATCGTGAGCTGCTGTTCTCCGGCACCGGCCGCGTGCTGCCGGTCACGGCCATCGAGCAGGACGGCGAGCGCACCGAAATCGACTACGCCGCCGACGGTTCGCCCACCAGGCTCCGCCGGCCCGGCGGCGTCGAGCTCCTGGTCAGCACCGAGCGAGGCCGGATCGTCGCGCTCGGGGTGCCGGGGCAGCCGCCGGTGGTGCGGTTTTCGTACAACCGGCACACCCAGCTGAGCGCGGTGACGGACTTCGCGGGCCGCTCGATGGCGCTCGACTACGACTTCGACCACCGGCTCGTCGGCTGGCAGGACCGGGTCGGCACCTGGTACCGCTACGTCTACGACACCGCGGGCCGCTGTGTCCGGGCGGTGGGCGCGAACGGCTACTACAACGCGGCCTTCGCCTACGAACCCGGCGCGACGCGGCACACCGACGCCCTCGGCCACACCTGGACCTACCGCCTGAACGAGGCCCGCCAGCTGATCGAGCGCATCGACCCGCTCGGCCATTCCCGGCGCTATACGTGGAACCGCCGGGACGAACTGCTGTCCCAAGTGGACGAACTGGGCCGCGAGACGCGCTACGAGTACGACGACGACGGGCTGGTGGCCGTCCACCGCCCCGGCGCGCCCGCGGTGCGGCTGACCCGGGGCGAAGACGGCGCGGTGTGGCTGCAGGCCGGCGAAGGCGACGACGAGATCGAGCGGCTGGTGGTCGAGTTCGACCCGGCCACCACGCTCCTCGGCAACGGGCTGCCGGTCGACGTCCTGGAGCCGGCCGACCCGTTCGAGGACGCTCCGGCGACCGACCGGGCGGCCCGTCCCGGCGACCGCGACTCCTACGGCCGCCCGCGCCTCGCGCACACCGCCTCCGGCGGCGCCGCGCGGCTCGGCTGGACCGCCGACGGCCGCCGCGCCTGGCGGCTCGGCCCGCACGGCGGCCGCGAGACGTGGGTGCACGACGCGGAAGGCAACGTCGTCGAATACCGCGACGCGGCGGGCTCCGCCCGGCGCCGCAAGCACGGCCCGTTCGGCCTGGTGCTGGAGGAGACCGACGCCGCGGGCGGCCGCACGCTGTTCACCTACGACGGGGAGCTGCGGCTCACGTCGGTGACCAACCCGGCCGGCCTCACCTGGCACTACGTCTTCGACGCCGCCGGACGGCTCGCCGAGGAGACCGACTTCGACGGACGGCGGACCACCTACGCCCACGACGCGGCGGGACAGCTGCGGCGCATGACCACCGGCGCCGGCCGGGTGGTCGAGTACGACTACGACGTCGCGGGCAACGTCGTGGCGCGGCGGACCCCCGACGACGTCACGACCTACGGCTACGACGCGCTCGGCCGGCTGGCCGTCGCCGAGAACGCCGAGTCGCGGGTCGAGATCCGCCGCGACGGCGGCGACCGGGTCATCACCGACACGATCAACGGGCTCGGGGTGTGCTGGCGCGACGAGGGTGACGCGGTCGTCCGGCGGACTTCGTCCGGTGTGGACAGTGAGTGGCGCTTCACCGATTCCGGGCGCCCGGGGTCGCTGCGGATCGCCGGCCACCACGTCGAATTCGGCTACGACGACGCCGGGCGGGAGGTCGTCCGCAGCGTCGACGGCGAGGTGGTGCTCCGCCGGCGGTTCGACGAAGAGGACCGGCTCGCCGAGGAGGACGTCGCCGGGGTCGGGCGGCGCACCTACCGCTACCGCCCGGACGGCAGGCTCGCCGGCGTCGACGACACGATCCGGCCGTGGCAGCTCTCCTACGACGCGGCCGGCCGGGTCAGCGAAGCGCACGGGCCGGACGGGGTCGAACGGTTCACCCGCGACGCCGCGGGCACCATCACCTCGGCGACGAGCCCGCCGGGCCCGCGCGGCTACGAGCGCAACCGGCTCACCGGCATCGGGGACCTCCGCTTCGGCCACGACGCCCACGGCCGCGTCACCGGCTGGCGCCACGGCGACCGGTCGTGCGCCTACACGTGGGACCACCTCGACCGGCTGCGTTCCGCGCGCACGCCCGACGGGGCGCTCTGGACCTACCACTACGACCCCATCGGGCGGCGGTTCGCCAAGCGCTGCTGGCTGAGCGGCCCGGACGCCGAGCCCGAGCTCGCCCTGGACGTGCGGTACCTGTGGAGCGAGCTGAACCTCGTCGAGCAGGTGGAGTACCGCCCGGGTGACGGGTCCTACCGGTTCCTGACGTGGGAGCGCTTCGGCGACGATCGTCCCGTCGTGCAGGTCGAGCACGCCGGCGTCGCCGAGGAGGCCCGGTTCCGGGTGGTGATCACCTCGCCCGCCGGGACGCCGACCGAACTGCTCGACGAGCGCGGGACGCTGGTCTGGCAGGACCGCAGCAGTTTCTGGGGCCTCCCGGCGGCCGGTGCCGACACCGCGGCGATGCCGCTGGCGTTCCCCGGCCAGACCCGCGACGAGGAGACCGGGCTGCACTACAACGTCTTCCGCTACTACGACCCCCGGACCACGCGCTACCTCAGCCAGGACCCGCTGGGCCTCGCCGCGGCACCGAACCCCGTCGGCTACGTCGACCAGCCGCTGCTCGAGGCCGACCCGCTCGGCCTCGCCCCGCAGCGGTGTTTCAAGGGGAAGGTCAAGGACCGCGCGAAGCGGCTGCGCGACCGGAACACGAAGAAGCAGGTGGCCCAGCCGGCGATCCGGAAGAGCCCGCGGAAGAAGCCCATCCGCGTCGACAACATGACCAAGGAGGAGTTCGAGAAGTTCAAGCCGGAACTCGACAAGATGCTGAAGGCCGACAAGCACTTCTTCTGGTCCGGCGGCCACATGCAGCGGGTGCCCGGGAAGAACAACCCGGACAAGTACCTCGGGTCGATGGAGGACAAGGCCACCGAGATCGCGAAGAAGCACGGCGGCAACACCCTCGAAGGCACCCTCAAGGACAACAAGGTGCAGATGCCCGGGTGGATCAAGGACCCCAACGACCCGAAGCGGCCGCTGGTCCAGGAGAAGTGGGACTACGTCTCCGAGACCTTCGCCAAGAACGCCGAAGCCGGCAAGACGCACGTGGTCTTCCCGAGCTACCCGGGCAAGGGCCACGACATCTACCCGTACCGGCGTTCGGACAACGTGTTCGACGTGACCGAGTACCCGCGGCTCAAGCAGGACGGCAAGGGGGACATCACCAAGTTCCACGACCGGACCGACTACGAGCGCCCGTACCGCGCGCCGAAGTGAGAACGTCCTATTCGAACACCCCGAAGCCCGCGACGGCGTGGGCCCGGACGCCGTCCAGGTCGGGTTCCACCCCGATGCCGGGCGTCTCGGGCAGCGTTATGTAGCCGTCCTTGACGATCGAGCCGCTTCCGTCGGGGGCGTGGACGTAGCTGTCCCACACCGCGCGCTCCTCCAGGGCGTGCCATTCCTGGACGAAGAAGTTCGGGATCGCCGCGCACTGGTGGGACGTGGCCATCGTGCCCAGCGGGGTCGAGACCAGGTGCGGGGCGAACGGGATGTAGTGCAGCTCCGCGAGGTTGGCGATCTTCTTCGCCTCGGCGAGGCCGCCGCACTTGGGCACGTCCGGCTCGATCACGTCCACCGCGCCGCGTTCGAGCAGGTCGCGGAAGCCCCAGCGCAGGTACAGGTTTTCCCCGGCGCAGATCGGGGTGCGGGTCTGCGCGCGCACCCGCACCAGTGCGTCGACGTTCTCCGCCGGCACCGGTTCCTCCAGCCACATCAGGCGGAACGGCTCGAGTTCCCACGAGATCCGGCACGCGCTCGGCACGTCGTAGCGGGCGTGCAGGTCGATGGCCAGATCGACGTCCGGGCCGATCGCGTCCCGGACGGCGGCCACGCGCTCCACCATCGAGCGCAGCTCCGCGGCGTTGACCGTGTGGTTGAAATCGTCGAACTTGTCCGGGTGGCGCAGGTCGTCGATGTCGAACTTCAGGGCGGTGAAGCCTTCGGCGACCATCCGCTGGGCCCGGTCGACGCACCCGGCGACCGACCCCGCCGGGTCGTCGCCGTCGCCGCAGTCGGCGTACAGCCGGATGCGGTCGCGGAACTTCCCGCCGAGCAGCCGGTGCACCGGCTGGCCCGCGGCCTTGCCCGCGAGGTCCCACAGCGCCAGCTCGATCCCGGACAGGGCGATCACGAACACCCCGCCCTGTGCGCCCGCGAAAACCTTGCTGCGGCGCAGCTTCTCCCAGCACCGCTCGACGTTGCGCGGGTCCTCGCCGAGCAGCAGCGGCGTCAGCGACCCGATCATCCCGACGACGGCGGCCGCGCCCGCGTCGGGGTTCGCCTCGCCGAACCCGCTGAGCCCCTCGTCGGTGTCGATCCGCACCAGCGTCGCCTGGCCGTGGTAGGCCACCACCGCCGTCGTGACGTTCACGATCCGCATTGTTCTCCCGCCGCCGGGTGGTGCGTATGAACGGACTAACGCGACGTCCAACTTGTCCTATAAGCTGCTCACATGCCAAGGAGACAAGAGTCTCCGGACGCTGTCAAGGTCCGGACCCTTCCGGTGCAGGTGGCGGCCCACCTGACCCGGCGGATCGTCCGCGGCGAAATCGACGAGGGCCGGGCGCCGTCGGAGATCGAGATCTCGGGTGAGTTCGGGGTGTCCCGCGTGGTCGCGCGGGAGACGCTCAAGATCCTCGCCTCGCTCGACATCGTCGACGTCGCGCAGGGCCGCCGGGTCGCCGTCCGGCCCCGCGCGGAGTGGGACTACCTGAGCCCGTTGCTGATCGAGTGGCTGCCCACGGAGATCGTCGACGAGCTGCTGCAGGAACTGCACCAGATGCGCGCCCTGCTGGAGCCCGAGCTCGCCGCGATGGCGGCGGCCAGCATCACCGACGAAACCCTGGGGCGGCTGGAAAACGAGATCGGGCGGATGGCGGCCCTCGAGACCGATCCCGACGCCTACCTCGAAGTCGACCACGAATTCCACATGGAGATCTGCCGGGCGGCGGACAACCGCATCCTCGACCGGATCATGTACTCCGCCCGCTGGCTCGGCACGGCCAGCCGCCGCCTCACGAACGCGGCGCCGGCCGGGCTGCGCCGAGCCACCGCCGAACACACGGAAATCTACGAGGCCCTCGTGGCCCGTGATCCCGAAGGCGCCCGCGCCGCGATGCGCCGGCACCTGAGCAACAACTACTCCACGCTCCTGTCCGAAAAGGAGCAGCGAAGCAAGCGGGCCGCCAAGCGGCGTTAGGCACTGCACGACCGAGATCCGTGACCTGCTGACGAGGACGGACGAGGCATGGCAGCACCGGGGATCCCGCCCATCCGGCTGGGGCTGATCGGCACCGGGCTCGCGGTCGAGAAGCTGCACTGGCCGGCGTTGCGCGGGCTCGCCGACCGGTACGTCGTCACCGCGTTCACCGACCCTTCCGACGAGCAGCGCAGGCGCTTCACCGGCTACAGCGGGACCGACCCGGCCCTGGCCACCGCCGACCGCGGCGCGTTGCTGGCCCGCGACGACGTGGACGCCGTGCTCGTCTCGGTGCCCATCCCGCACCTGTACGAAGTGGCGCGCGACGCGCTCGACGCGGGCAAGGACGTGTTCTGCGAAAAGCCGGCCGGCGTCGACGCGCAGCAGGCCGCGGCCTTCCTCGCGCTGGCGGCCGCGCACGCCGACCGCACGTTCGTGGTGGGGGAGAACTACTTCTACCGCGACGACCTGCGCTACGCCCGGGCGTTGCTCGACGACGGCGCGATCGGCCGCCTGCACCTGATGGCGTGGCGGTACGCCGGCCAGTCGGTGCCCCGGCCCGGCGGGTTCACCAGCACGCCGTGGCGGCACCGGCCGCAGTACCGCGGTGGCGTGCACCTCGACTTCGGCGTGCACCACATCGCCCAGATCCGGCTGCTGTGCGGCGACATCGCGCGGGTGCACGGTGCCGTGCAGGCGGCCAACAGCACGATCGACGCGCCGTCGGACCTCGCGCTCACCCTCGTCTTCACCGGAGGTGCCATCGGCAGCTACACCGCGTCCTTCCCCGAAATCCCGCTGCCGCCGGAGCCCAACGACATGCGGCTCTACGGCACCGAGGGCATGCTCGTGCTCGCCGGCTCCGAGTCGGAGCGCCGCGTGACGCGCAGCAGCCCCGACGCCACCAGCCACACGACCGTCTTCCGCGGCAGCGACAACGGCTACCGCGCGGAGCTCGCCGACTTCGCCGACGCCGTGCAGTTCGGCGCGCGGCCGGCCGGCAGCGTCGCGCAGAGCGTGGCCAACGCGCTGGTCGTCCAGCGGGCGCTCGATTCCGCGGAACAGGCGGCCGCCGTGGCGCTCGAACCCGTGCCCGGCGCCGGCCCGGTCCCGCTGTGGCGGCCCCGCGGCTCGGCCGGGCTGTTCGACGGCCTGCCCGGACAGCGCATCAGCAGTTCGGCGTCCTTCGCCGCATGAACGACCCCAGCTTCGAAGATCCGCAGCGCGGCGCTCGCCTCGCTGTCCCGCCGGTTGCAGAGTGGCCCCGTCGGTACGAGGAGTTGTCATGGAAGAGAAGAACGACCTGTCGAGACGCACGTTCCTGGGGTTGAGCGCGGTGGGCGTGCTCGGTCTCGCCGGCTGCAGCAGCGGCCCCGCACCCGCGCCCCAGGTCGACGTCCAGGTGCCCCAGCCCCTGCTCGACCAGGCGGCCGCGCTCCGCGGCGGGTCCGTGGGGATGCTCTCGCAGAAGCTGTATTCGGAGGCCGCCAACAAGGCGCTGGACAAGTCGCTGCAGGCGTTCGCCCAGGCCACCGGCACCACGATCCGCAACGACCTGGTCTCCGGCGACGCCGGCGACATGGTCGCGAAGATGGACGCCGAGGTGAAGGCGGGCACCAACCGCGACCTGGCCTTCGTGAGCGACCGGCGGTTCGTCGGCCAGCTGCACAACCTCGGTGCCCTGACCGACGTCACCGACGTGGTCGACGACATGAAAGCGCTTTACGGCGAGCCCGCGACCGAGGCGAACGACTACTGCGTGTTCGACGGCCGCTGGTTCGCGATCCCGTACCACTTCATCGCGTCCGGAATGTACCTGCGCAAGGACTGGTACCAGGAGAAGGGTCTCCCGCTCAAGCCCTACTACACGTGGGAAGAGCTGCGCGACAACGCGTTGGCGGTCTCCGACCCGGCGAAGCGGCGCTTCGGCTGGGGACTCACGGTGAACCGCTCCGGCGACGCCAACGGCTTCATCCAGAACGTCATCAACACCTACGGCGGGGCGATCGCGGACAACACGGGCACGAAGGTGGTGTTCAATTCGCCGGAGACCGTCGCCGCCGTCACGTTCATCGGCGACATCTACACGAACCCGAAGTACGCGCCGATGCTGCCACCCGGGATCGGGAGCTGGACCGACTCGAGCAACAACGAGAACTGGCTGGCCCAGATCCTCGGGCTCACGCTCAACCAGTTCAGCGTCTACGCCGACTCGAAGACCAAGAAGAACCCGGTCTACGCCAACACCCACGTGTTCAACGGCGCCACCGGACCGGCGATCGACCGGCCGCTCGCGTTCGGCGAATCCAACTCGTTCGTCGTGTTCAAGGGAGCGAAGAACCCCGCGCTCGCCAAGCTGGTGGCGAAGTTCATGGTCGGCGGGAGCGCGCTGCTGGGGGTCGCGAAGGGCGCGCCGTGCCTGGTCAACCCGTCCTGGAGCAAGGTGTGGGACTCCGACCCGTACTACACCACGGGTGACCCGGCCTTCCCCGCCTTGCGGGAGCAGACCCGCGCGCAGCTCCCGGTGAAGACCCGGACCGGCTACGCCTTCCCCCAGGCCCCGAGCCCCGGCGAGCAGGCCGCCCTCGCCGCCTACCTGCTGACCGACATGATGCAGTCGGTCATCCAGGGCACCAAGCCGGCCGACGCCGTCGCCGCGACCCACGGCCGGATCGTGCAGATCTTCGAGCAACAGGGCTACCGGCAATGACCACCCTGCGCCAGCGTCCGGCGCCGGCCCGGCCGGCGCGGGCCGCGTCGTCCTCGCTCACCAGGTCCCAGCGGCTGCTCGGGCGCGACTGGCGGCTCGCCGCGGTGTTCACCGGACCGACGCTGGCGCTGGTGGCCGGCCTGATCCTGGTGCCGATCGGCAGCTCGATCGTCACCAGCGTCACCGAACGCCACGGTGCCGAGACCGTCTTCGCCGGGCTGGACAACTACACCGCCCTCATCGGCGACAGCCTGTTCCACCACGGCGTGCTCAACTCGTTCGTCTTCACCGCCTACGCCGAGATCTTCAAGGTGACCCTCGGGCTCATCGCGGCGTTGATGCTGCACCACGTGCGCCGCGGCCGGGCGATCATCGCCGGGATGATCCTGCTGCCGTGGGTGATCCCGACCGTCGTCACCGCCTTCACCTGGCGGTCCCTGCTCGACCCGGTCTTCGGCAGCGTCAACGTCCTGCTCACCGAATCGGGGATCGGGCCCGCCCTCGCCTCGATCGGGCTCGTCGACAAGTGGCCCGCTGAGTGGCTGTCCGATCCCGCGCTCGCCATGCCGGCGGTCATCCTGGTCAACGTCTGGAAGGGCATCCCGTTCTTCACGGTGACGTTCCTCGCCGGGCTCAAGGCCATCGACGGCAACCTCCACGAGGCGGCGATGGTGGACGGCGCCTCGCCGTGGCAGCGCTTCCTGCACATCACGCTGCCGGGGCTGCGCAACGTCATGATCGTGACGGTCCTGCTGTCCTCGATCTGGACGTTCAACAACTTCGACCTGATCTGGCTGATGACCCAGGGCGGGCCGGGGGACGCCACCGCCCCGTACGTGATGGTGGCGTATTCGAAGGCGATCCAGCAGCTGCAGCTGGGTGCGGGCGCCGCGGTCACGCTGGTGATGCTGCCGGTGATCGGCGTCCTCGTGGTGATCCTCGTGCGGATGATGCGCCGCAGCGACCTGCCCGGCGCGGCCGATCTCGGTCGGCGGCGGCTGACCGCCGGGCAGCGGCGGGCGCTGCCGTGGGCGATCGCCGCCGGCGTGGTGCTCGTGCTGGCCTGGGCGTCACCGCACATCGCCTGGAAGGCCGCGCTCGTGCTGGGGGTGTTCGTGGCGCTGGCGGCCATCGTCGGCCGGGTCGTCTCCGGGTTCGCCACGCGGGGCAACCGGGTGGCCGCGCGCCTGGTCGGGGGCGGCGGCTCGGGCATCGCGCTCGTCGCCCTGCTGGCCTTCGTCCTCGCCCCGCTCTACTGGATGACGGTCACGGCGTTCAAGTCCGACGACCAGATCGTCGCGCGCACCGACGACCTCTGGCCGACGCCGTGGACCACCGAGCAGTTCACCAACCTGTTCACCGGCCGGGCGTTCGGGACCTGGTACGTCAACACGATCCTGGTGTCGGTGGCGTCCACCGTGATCGCGCTGGTCTGCGCGGCGCTGGCCGGGTACGCGCTGGCCCGGCTGAAGTTCCGGGGTTCGGAGAGCGTCACGGTGACGATCCTGCTCACCTACGTGATGCCGGGCGCGCTGCTGTTCATCCCGCTGTACCAGCTGATGAGCGGCATCGGGCTCAACGATTCGCTGTGGTCGCTCGTGCTCGCCTACCCGACGTTCACCCTGCCCTTCGCGACCTGGCTGCTCGTCGGCTACTTCAAGTCGATCCCGGCCGACCTCGAGGAGGCCGCACTGGTCGACGGCTGCACGCGGTTCGGGGCGTTCCTGCGGATCGTGCTGCCGCTGGCCAAACCGGGCCTGCTCGCGGTCGCGCTGTTCACGCTGACCAACGCGTGGAACGAATTCCTGTTCGCCTTCGTGTTCATCACCAAGGACGACTACAAGACGCTGCCGGTCGGCATGCAGTCGATGATCTTCGGGGACGTCGTGCCGCAGGGGCAGCTGGCCGCGGCCTCGCTGCTGGTCAGCATCCCGGTGGTGCTCATGTACGGCTTCGGGCAGCGGTTCCTGACCGAAGGCCTGACCGCGGGCGCGGTGAAGGGATGAGCGCGATCACCGAAGAGCACGTCCCGACGGCGTCCCGGCCCAGCGACCTGCGGATCACCGACCTGCGGGTGGCGAACGTGGCCGGGGTGCCGTTCCGCTCGTCGATCATCCGGATCGACACCAACCAGGGCCTGTCCGGCTACGGGGAGGTGCGCGACCAGGCCAGCGCCACCTACGCGCTCGTGCTCAAGAGCAGGCTCGTCGGGGAGAACCCCTGCAACGTCGGCAAGATCTTCCGCAAGATCAAGCAGTTCGGCCACCACGGCCGCCAGGGCGGCGGGGTCTCCGGCGTCGAAATGGCGCTGACGGACCTGGCGGGCAAGGCGTACGGCGTGCCCGCGTACGCGCTGCTCGGGGGCCGGTTCCGGGACGAGGTCCGGTGCTACGCGGACACGCCGGCGGTGGCGGACCCGCACGAGATGGGCGCCCGCCTGCTGGAGCGCAAGCGGCGCGGGTTCACCATGCTGAAGATGGACGTCGGCATCGACCTGCTGTGGGACGTGCCCGGCGCGCTGATCGCGCCGCCGGGTGCCCGCGCGGACGTCACGACGATGCACCCCTTCACCGGCATCCAGGTGACGGCGAAGGGCGTCGACCACCTGGTGTCCTATGTGGACATCGTCCGGTCGGTCGTCGGCTACGACGTCGCGCTCGCCGCCGACCACTTCGGCCACATCGCCCTCGACTCGGGCATCCGGATCGGCCGCGCGCTGGAACCGTTCACCCTGGCCTGGATCGAGGACCTGATCCCGTGGCAGCTGACCGGCCAGTGGCGCCGGCTCACCGAGGCGGTCGCCGTCCCGACGTGCACGGGGGAGGACATCTACCTCGTGGAGGGCTTCCGCCCGCTGCTGGACGCGGACGCGATCCGCATCGTGCACCCCGACCCGGCGACGGCGGGCGGCATCGCGGAGACCAAGCGCCTCGGCGACTACGCGCAGGAGCGCGGGATCCCGATGGCCCTGCACCTGGCGGCGTCCCCGATCGCGACGATGGCGTGCGTGCACCTGGCCGCCGCGACGGAGAACTTCCTCGCGCTCGAACACCACGCGGCCGACGTGGCCTTCTGGAGCGACCTCGTCACCGGCCCCCTGATCCGCAACGGCCACATCACCGTGCCGGACACCCCGGGCCTGGGCTTCGGCGACCTCAACGAGGACCTGCTGCGCCACCACCTCGACCCCCGCGACCCGGTGTTCTTCGCCGAGACGACGCACTGGGACGCGGAGTCCAGCCACGACCGGCTGTGGAGCTAGGCGCGGCCCTGCTCGGCGCGCCAGCGCTCGTACTCGGGCCGGGCCTCGTCCGACAGCGGGTAGTACCGCCGCAGATCGCCGCCCTCGGCCAGCCGGATCCGGGAGAACTCCTCCCATTCCGCGTGCTCCTGGGCGTGGGCCACCAGGGTGGGGGCGAGCTTCGCCGGCACCACGACGGCCCCGTCGTCGTCGGCGACGACGATGTCGCCCGGCTCGACGACCGTGCCGCCGCAGGCGATCGGCACGTTGACGGCGGCCGGGACGATGCCGGTCTGGGCGTGGAAGTTCGGGGTGGCGCCCCGGATCCACAGCCCGAGGCCGAGCTGCTTGGCCTCGCCGGTGTCACGCAGGCAGCCGTCGACGACCACGCCGGCGCCGCCGCGGCCCTTGAAGTAGGTCAGCATCATCTCGCCGAACACGCCGCTGCTCATGTCCCCGCGCGCGTCGACGACGATCATGTCGCCGGGCCGGGTGTGGTACATGACGTGCCGGTGCAGCTGTTTCTCCGGTTCTTCGTACTCGTCGACCGGGTAGAGGTCCTCCCGTTTCGGCAGGAACTGCAGCGTCAGCGCGGGTCCGGCCACGCGCACCCCGGGGGTCACCGAAACCGGGCCGCGGATGAAGGCGCTGCGGATGCCCATCCGGCTGAGCTCGCCGCTGGCCGTCGCGCTGCCGATGGCCGCGATGGCCGCGCTGAGTTCGGCGGGCGGGCGGGTGATGTCGGGCGTTTCGACCACGTCGGTAGCTCCCTCGGATCCGCGCTGACCGCAACCATCGGAGATCTTCGAGCCTAGTCCGGCGAAGCGGCTTCCGTAACGGGCGGAGGCGAGCGGACGACCTCCCCGGATGACCGAAGACGGCCCCGCCCGCGAGCCCGGCGTGCTCTCGCACGTGCACAACACCGTGTCCGGCCGGACCGTTCCGGGCGTGGTGATCCAGGCCGGCACCGTGGCCGGGGTCGTCCACCAGCAGCTGCCGCCGTACCGGATGCCGATCCCGCGGCAGCTGCCGCCCGCGCCCGCGCAGTTCGTCGGCCGCCGGTCCGAACTGGACCGGCTCACCGCCGTGCTGGACGCCGGGGCGGCCCCGGCGGGCGCCGCCGTCGTGATCTCCGCGCTGGCCGGGACCGGGGGCATCGGGAAGACCGCGCTGGCCCTGCACTGGGCGCACGCCAACCAGGACCGGTTCCCCGACGGCCAGCTCTTCGTCGACCTGCAGGCCTTTTCCCCGGCGGGGGCGCCGCTGGAGCCGGCGGTCGCGGTGCGCGGGTTCCTGGACGCCTTCGGCGTCGACCCCGGGCGGATCCCCGGTCCGCTGCACGCCCAGGTCGGGCTGTACCGGAGCCTGGTCGACGGCAGGCGCATGCTGATCATGCTGGACAACGCGGCCGACGCCGACCAGGTGCGGTCGCTGCTGCCGGGGAGCCCGTCCTGCACCGTGATCGTCACCAGCCGGCGCCGGCTCGCCGGGCTGGTCAGTGTCCACGTCAGCCTGCTGGATCTCGACGTGCTGCCCGCCGCCGACGCCCGGAGCCTGCTGGCGAGCCAGCTCGGCCCGCAGCGGCCGGCGGCCGAGCCGCAAGCGGTGGCCGATCTGCTGGCCTGGTGCGCGGGGCTCCCGCTGGCGATCCGGATCGTCGCCGCCCGGACCCAGCAGCAGCCCGGTTTCCCCCTCGCCGTCCTGGCCGAGGAGCTGCGCGACGCGGCCGCCCGGCTGGACGGGCTGGACGCCGGGGACCTGCACTCGAACCTGCGGGTCGTCCTGTCGTGGTCGGCCCGCGCCCTGAGCGCCACGGCGGCGAACCTGCTCGGGCTGCTGGCGATCGCGCCCGGCCCGGACATCAGCCTGCCCGCCGTCGCCGCGCTGGCGGCCCTCCCGGTGTCCCGCGTGCGGCTGGTGCTGCGCGAGCTGGAATGCGCGTCCCTGGCCCAGCAGCACGTCCCCGGCCGGTACCGGATGCACGACCTCATCCGCCTGTTCGCCGCGGACTCCGGCCACGGGCGCGAGGACGGCGGGACGCGGGCGGCGGCGCTGCGGCGGGTGATCGAGTTCCACCTCCACCTCGCCCACGCCGCCGACCGCCTCCTGGACCCGCACCGCCCGCCCAGCCGCCTCGGGCCGCCCGCGCCCGGGGTGCCCGAGCCGCCGCTGTCCGACGCCTCGGCGGCGATGACCTGGCTGGACACCGAACACCCGACCCTGCTGGCGGCCCACCACGCCGCCGCCGGGAAGGGCTGGCACGACGCGGTGTGGCAGCTGGCCTGGGCGCTGGACACGTTCCACTTCCGGCGGGGACACCGCCGCGACCGGGTCCGGGTGTGGGAAGCGGCGCTGGCGGCCGCGGAGCACCTGGCCGACCCGGTCGCCCGCATCGACGCGCACCAGCACCTCGGCCACGCCTTCACCGCGCTGGGCCGCCCCGGGGAAGGCATCGAGCACCTGCAGAGCGCCCTCGACCTGGCCACGCACCACCGCGACACCGACCGGCAGGCCCAGAGCCACCGGAACCTCGCGTGGGCGTGGGAACACGCGGGAGACAACCGGCAGGCCCTGGTGCACGCCGTGCGCGCCCGGGACCTGTTCCGCGTGCTCGGCCAGCCGGTGCTGGAAGCGTTCACGATCAACGCGGAGGGCTGGCTCGCGGCCCGGCTGGGCCAGTACGACACCGGCCGCCGCCGGTGCCTGGCGGCGCTGGCCCTGCACCGGCAGCACGGCAACCCGATCGGCGAGGCGAAAACCCTGGACAGCCTCGGTTACATCGCCCACCACACCGGCGACTACCGGCAGGCGATCGACTGCTACGGGCAGGCCGTCGTCCTGCACCGGACCCTCGGCAACACGACCGAGGCCGTCAACACCCTCGATCGGCTCGGCCATCCGCACCTCGCCCTCGGCGAGGCCGGCTTGGCCCGCGCGGTGTGGCAGGAAGCCCGGCAGATGTACCAGGACCAGGGCCGTGACACCGACGCCGCTCGCGTCCAGCGGCTCCTCGACGACCTCGAGACTTCGACGGTGGCCGATTCCACCTGAATACGTCACTTCTGACCGGTTTCCCCGGGCGCGAACGCGGTTGAACCGGCACCGTCCGCTGCCCGACAATGGGCGGAGTGGCCGGTGCCGTTTCGGCGGCTGACCGTTTCCAGGGGGAGGAAATGGGCGGTAACGCCTTCGGCGAGCTTTTGCGCGACTGCCGGCTCTCGGCCGGCTGGACGCAGGACGAGCTGGCCGGCCGGTCCGGGGTGTCGGCTCACTCGATCAGCGTGCTGGAGGCGGGGCGGCGGCAGCCACGGCTGTCCTCGGTGAGCCTGCTCGCCGAAGCCCTCGCCCTCGATCCACACCGCCGCGAACAGCTGCTCGCGGCGGCGCGCACAGGCACCGCGCCGGTCCCGCCCCCGGAACCGGCCACCGGGCCGGAGCCGGTGCTGCCGCGGGCCGTGGTGCCGCGGCAGCTGCCCGGTGCGGTGGCGGGGTTCGCCGGCCGGGCTCCCCAGCTGAAGGAACTCACCGGGCTGCTGGACCGCAACGACACCGTGGCGATCAACGGCACCGCGGGGGTCGGCAAGACGGCGCTCGCCCTGCACTGGTCGCACCGGGTCGCGGACCGGTTCCCCGACGGGCAGCTCTACGTCAACCTCCGGGGCTTCGACCCCAGCGGCCGGCCGGTCCCGCCGGCCGAAGCCATCCGCGGTTTCCTCGACGCACTCGGCGTGCCGGCCCAGCGGATCCCGGCCGGGCTGCCCGAACAGGCGGCCCTGTACCGGTCGCAGCTGGCCGGCCGGCGGATCCTCGTCGTGCTGGACAACGCCCGCGACACGAGCCAGGTCCGGCCGCTGCTGCCCGGCTCGTCCCGGTGCCTGACCGTCGTCACCAGCCGCGACCACCTCGGCGGGCTGATCGTCAGCGAAGGAGCGCGGGCCCTGCCGCTGGACCTGATGACCACCGCCGAGGCCCACGACCTGCTGGCGAGCCGGCTGGGCCCGGAACGGCTCGCGGCCGAACCGCAGGCCGCCGGGGACCTGGTCGAGCTGTGCGTGCACCTGCCCCTGGCGCTGAGCATCGTCGCCGCGCGGGCCACCCTCGCCCCCGGCCTGTCGCTGGCCGAGCTGGCCCGGCAGCTGCGCGACGTCCGCGACCGGCTGGGCGCCTTGGACATCGGTGACACCAGCGTCGACCTCGGCGCGGTGTTCTCGTGGTCCTATCGGACGCTGAGCGCCGCGGCGGCCCGGATGTTCCGGCTGCTGAGCCTGCACCCCGGCCCGGTCATCTCGCTGTCGGCCGCCACCAGCCTCGCCGGAACCGGACCCGGCCGGGCGCGCGCGGCCCTGGCCGAACTGGTCAAGGCGCAGCTGCTCACCGAACCGGGCCCCGGCCGGTTCACCTACCACGACCTGCTGCGGGCCTACTCGGCCGACCGGGGCCGCCGGGAGGAGACCGGGCCGGCGCGGCGCGCCGCCCTGCACCGCATGCTCGATCACTACCTGCACACCGCGCACGCCGCGACGCTGCTGCTCAACCCGCCCAACGACCGGCTGTCCCTGACCGCGCCCCAGCCCGGGGCCGTCGTCGACGAACTCGCCGACGACGAGCACGCCTGGCAGTGGTTCACGACCGAGCGCCCGGTGTTCGCCGCCGCCGTCGACCGAGCCACCGACGCCGGCTTCGACACCCACGCCTGGCAACTCGCCTGCAGCGTCGCCACCTTCTGCATCCGCGCCGGGCACTGGACCCCCATGGTCGCCACCCAGCACGTCGCGATCGCCGCCGCCGAACGCGCCGGCGATCCGCACGGGCAGGCCTGGTCCCTGCGTGAACTGGGCCGCGCCTGCATCCGGCTCGGCCGCCACGCCGACGCCCGGGCCGCGCTGCAGCGCGCCCTCGCCCTCGACCGGCGGCTCGGCGACCTGATCGGGCAGGCCCGCAGCCACAACAACCTCGGCATCGTCTTCTACGCCCAAGGCGCCCACCCGCAGGCCCTGGAAGAGGGCGAGACGGCCTACGCGTTGTTCCACGCGGCCCGGCACCGGGCGGGCCAGGCCGAAGCGCTCAACGCGATCGGCTGGATGCAGGTCCAGCTCGGCAACCCCGCCGAAGCGCTGCGTTCGTGCTCGCGAGCCCTCGAACTGCACCGGGCGGTCGGCAGCAGGCACGGCGAGGCCGACACCTGGGACAGCCTCGGCCACGCCCACCACCACCTCGGCCGGCACGAGCAGGCCGCCGCCTGCTACCACAACGCCCTGGAGCTGTTCCGCAAACTGGGCGCCCGCCACCCCCAGGCCGACACCCTCATCCGCCTCGGCGAAACCCACCAGGCCGCGGGCGACACCGCGGCAGCACACCAGGCCTGGCAACAGGCCCTGCCCATCCTCGACGACCTGCACCACCCCGACGCCGACGTGCTCCGCGCCCGTGTTCTGCCGCTCCAGCGGTGAAACCCGGCCCGCGCGCAGCTCACCGGCCTACGCCGGCACGCTCGCGACCACGACCATCCGCCGGTGGTCAGCGGCCGGCCGTCTTCGCCGTAGCCGGACACCGCGTCGAACCCGGCCGCGAGGAGCCAGTCGCGGAGCTCGGGATAGGCGAACAACCGCTTGACGAACCGGATCCGGCGCGTCCGGCCGTCGCGGACCACCGTGCGCTCCGCCTCGAGGCGGCCGGTCGGCGCGTCCAGCCGGTACCGGTCGACGAGCATGTCGTCGTCGCCCCGCGTGGCCACCACCCGGGACGGGGTGTACGCCGCCAGGAACGCGGTGAGGTTGTCCAGGTCCATCGCCAGCCGGCCGCCCGGCCGCAGGCCGACGGCGATGCCCCGCAGGGTGGCGCGGTTGGTGCTGTCGTCGAAGTACCCGAACGCCGTCGACCAGCTGACCACCCGGTCGAAGCGGGCGGTCCACGGCAGCCGGCGCATGTCGCCGAGCACGTACTCGACGTCGGCGCGGGCGCGGGCGCGGTCCAGGAACACCCGCCGAGAGGAGTCCAGGCCCGTGACCCGGCAGCCGCGGGCGGCCAGGCGGTTCGCCAGGTCACCGGTCCGCAGGCGAGGTCCAGCACACGCAGGTCCAGCAACCGCCCCGTCAGTTTCGCGGCGGTTCGCCTGGGCCGTCCGCGGCGACGGCCTCGCCGGCCGGTGCGAAGAAGGGCAAGTAGTCGTCCTTTTGGCGAAGCCGGTCCGATCCTGATTGACTCTCGGACGAAGCACCGACATCGATCTCTGGAGGACGCATGCCCGTCTCGAAGGCCCACGCGAACTGGAACGGCGACATCCCCACCGGATCCGGGCAGTTCACCGCGGGCGGCGGAAGCATCAGCGGGGGCGTCACCTACAAGTCCCGCTTCGAGGACGGCCCCGGGTCCAACCCGGAGCAGCTCATCGCCGCCGCGCACGCGTCCTGCTTCTCGATGGCCCTCGCGAGCACCCTGGCCGGCGCCGGCTTCCCGGCCGAGTCGATCGAAACCGATGCGGCGGTGACGTTGCGGCCGGTCGACGGGGCGCCGACGATCCTCAAGATCGAGCTGACGACGCAGGGCCGCGTGGCCGGCGTCGACGAGGCGCAGTTCCGCGAGTACGCCGAGCAGGCCAAGGCGAACTGCCCGGTCAGCCGCGCGCTGGCCGGGGTCCCCGAGATCACGCTGCAGGCGACGCTCGCGGGCTGAGGCGGGCACCGCCGGCCCGGAGACCGGGCCGGCGGGCGGCTCAGCGGTGGCCGCTGATCGTGCTCGCGCCGGCGTAGCGCGCCTCGGCGCCGAGCTCTTCTTCGATGCGGATGAGCTGGTTGTACTTGGCGGTGCGGTCGGCGCGGGACAGCGAGCCGGTCTTGATCTGGCCGCAGTTGGTGGCCACCGCGAGGTCGGCGATCGTGGTGTCCTCGGTTTCGCCGGAGCGGTGGGACATGACCACGGAGTAGCCCGCCTTGTGCGCCGTTTCGACGGTGGTGAGCGTTTCGGTGAGGGTGCCGATCTGGTTGACCTTGACCAGGATCGAGTTCCCGATGCCGCGCTCGATGCCGTCGGCCAGCAGGTTGACGTTGGTGCAGAAGACGTCGTCGCCGACGAGCTGGACGCGGTCGCCGATGGTGTCGGTGAGCTGCTTCCACCCGGCGTAGTCGTCCTGGGCCACACCGTCCTCGATGGACACGATCGGGTAGCGGGCGGTGAGTTCGGCGAGGTAGGCGACGTGCTCCTCGACGCTGCGCTTGCGGCCCTCGCCGGTGTAGTCGTAGACCTCGCCGGTGTAGAACTCCGACGCGGCCGGGTCGAGCAGCAGGGCGATGTCCTCGCCGGGGGTGTAGCCGGACTGCTCGATGGCCCGCAGCACGAACTCGAGAGCTTCGTCGGCCGAGCTCAGGTTGGGCGCGAACCCGCCTTCGTCGCCGACGTTGGTGCTGTGCCCGGCGTCGTGGAGCGCCTTGCGCAGCGTGTGGAAGACCTCGGAGCCCATCCGCACCGCCTCGGCGAACGTCTCCGCGCCGACCGGCCCGATCATGAACTCCTGGAAGTCGATCGGGTTGTCCGCGTGCGCCCCGCCGTTGATGATGTTCATCATCGGCATCGGCAGCAGGTGCGCGAACACCCCGCCGGCGTACCGGTACAGCGGCAGCGAATTCGCGGCGGCGGCCGCCTTGACCACGGCGAGCGAGACGCCCAGGGTGGCGTTCGCGCCGAGCCGGGCCTTGTTCGCGGTGCCGTCGAGGTCGATCAGCGCGCGGTCGACGGTCGCCTGCGCCTCGGCGTCCAGGCCGACGATCGCCTCGGCGATCTCGGTGTTGACCGCGTCGACGGCCTTGCGCACGCCCTTGCCGTGGAACCGGGTCCGGTCCCCGTCCCGCAGTTCGACCGCTTCCCGGGTGCCGGTGGAGGCACCGGAGGGCACGGCGGCGCGGCCGAGCGAACCGTCGGCCAGTTCGACGTCGACCTCGACGGTCGGGTTCCCCCGGCTGTCCAGCACTTCCCGGCCCTTGACCCGGACGATGGCAGTCATCGCGCTCCTCGGTGAGTTCGCAGTAGCAGGGCGGCGCCACGGTGAGCCGCGAGACACCGCGAGGCTAGCAGAAATCACTGAATCGATCCCGAACTTCTTCGCGGGAGTTCTCCGTCCGGCGCCGGCGGCCCGAGACGGGCCGGCCGCGCAGCCGGAATGTCCGATGTGGACGGTGCCGTGCCGGAGAGCCGCGTTACTGTCGTGACGCCCGGCTTCACCGGCGCCGGCCGGCCATCCACTGCCAGAGGTGGGTACCGCCGGCGCTCGGGTCGTTGCGGGCCACGTAGATCCACGACCAGTGGCCCGGGAACCGGTGGCCGTTCCGGACGACCTGGTCGTAGAGCGTGACGGTCGAGCGGGGGATGAGGTCGTGCGCGTGGACGGTGTTGGCCTGCGGGTCCACCGTGTCGTCGTCCAGCGAAGCGACCAGCCACGTGGGGGGTGCCGATCGCGGCCAGTTCGGCGTCCGGGACCAGCGGCGGGTCGCCCGCCTTCCTGGCCGCGACGACGCCGCAGACCGGCACCGACGCGGCGAACGTCCGGGGGTACACGGTGGTCATCTTCAGGCTCATGTAGCCGCCGTTGCTGCAGCCGGCGACGAGAACGCGCCTGAGGTCGACCGGGCGCGTGCGGCTCACGTCGCGGATGATCTCGTGGATGAGCGGGGCGAACCGGGGACCGTCGTCCATCCAGGCGGACGTGCACTGCGGGGCGACGACGTGGGCGCCGCCGAAGATCGATTGCGCTTCCCGGGTGGCGAAGCCCAGCGCGCCCCGGTTGGCGCGCAGCGTCGTTTCGTTGTCGTAGTAGCCGTCGGGCAGGGAAGCGCCTTCACCACCGCCGTGGAGCCAGACGATCAGGGGACGCCGGTCGCCGTGTGACGCCGGGGAGTACAGCCGGTACTTCATCCCCGAACGTGAGGTGTGGTGGGTGAAAGCATCGGCTTCGGGGTTGAGCAGGCGCCCTTGGGTGAACGCGGTGAGGGTGACGGAACGGCCGTGGCGCAGGCGGACCGGGGAGTTCTGCTTGATGGTGTAGACCAGGTCGAGCCGGACGTTGCGGGCCTTGCCGTCGAGGTAGCCGAGGGTGCCGCCGCCGGCCTGGCCTTCGGCGTGGCTCAGCTCGAGCACGACATTGCCGTGGCGGTCGAGCCGGGCGGCGGTGACGGGCCGGTCGAGGTCGTAGCCGATGTCCTGGCCGCCGGTGCCGATCGGGCTGCTCGCCCGCGCGTGCACGCTGAACGTCGCGGGGGTCAGGCTCGCCGGGTCGATCGGCCCGATCCGGGCCGTCCCGACGGTGATCGAGGTGACTTGTTCGCCGCCGTCGAGCGTTTCGGCGCCGAGGGTGAAAGTCACCGCGCCGGGCTGGGCGGCCTGGGCGACGCCGGGCAGCGCAAGGCCGGCGGTGACACCCGCTCCGGCGGCCAGCGCGGTACGGCGGCTGAACGCTTTCACCATGCGAACTCCTTTGTCCGGGAAGGCATAGCGTATCGCCGCCGGCCCCGGCACTCCGACTGTCAGGCGGACGCCCGACCGATCAGAAATCCGGCGCCATCCCGTCGGTTCCGGGAGACCCTGGAACCGGTGGAAGGATCGACGACCATGACCCACGCCAGACCGCTGGGCGCCGACGAGGCCACGTTCATCGCCGCGGCCCGTTCGGGCGACACGGCACAGTTCGCGCTCATCACGGAGCGTTACCGGCGTGAGCTGCAGGTGCACTGCTACCGGATGCTCGCGAACTACGAGGACGCCCAGGACCTGACCCAGGAGACGTTCCTGCGAGCGTGGCACAAGCGGGAGTCGTTCCGGGGCCACGCGGCCCTGCGGACCTGGCTGCACCGGATCGCGACGAACGCCTGCCTCGACTTCCTCGACCGGCGCGACGACCGTACGCCCCTGCCGGGCGCGGAGGTGCGGTACCTGCAGCCGTACCCCGACCGGATGCTGCCCGAGGACCCGCAGGAATCGGTGGTGGCGCGGGAGACGATCGAGCTGGCGTTCATCGTCGCCGTCCAGCACCTGCCGCCGCGGCAGCGGGCCGCGTTCATCCTGCGTGACATCCTCGGCTGGCCCGCGTCGACGGCCGCCGGCGCGCTCGAGCTGACCGTCTCCTCGGTGACCAGCGCCCTGCAGCGGGCGCGCGTGACGATGCGCGCGCAGCTGCCCGGCCGCCGGCTCGACTGGCGCAGCCCCGCCGTCCACGAGCTGTCGAAGGAGGAGCGCGGCGTCGTGCAGGCCTACATCGACGCCCACGAGCGCAACGACCTCGACGGGCTGACCGCCTTGCTGCGCGACGACCTGCGCTTCGCGATGCTGCCCGGGCAGACCACCGTGACCACGACGGCCGGTGACGCGGTGGACGGCTGGGTCTCCGGCGGGCTCTTCCGGCGCGGCCACGACGACTGGCGCGGTGTCGTCACGACGGTCAACCGGATGCCCGCCGCCGGGCTGTACCTCCGCACCCCCGGCGACCCGGAGCACCGGCTGTTCGCCGTCGCGGTCCTGCACGTCGACGGCGGGAAGATCGCCGAGCTCACCGGGTTCGACGCCGCGGGCAAACCCTGGCTGGGCCTGCCCGCGGCCCTGTGACCCGTGCTCAGCGCCTCGTCTCGTACCGGGTCAGCACCACGCCGCCGGGGAACGTCCGCGTCTCCACGAGGTTCAGGTTCACCCGGCTGTCCAGCGCGGTGAAGAACGGCGTGCCGCCACCCACCAGCACCGGGTGGGTGGCCACGGCGTACTCGTCGACCAGCCCGGCCCGCACGGCCGCCCCGGCGAGCGTGGCGCCGCCGATGGTCATCGGGCCGCCGTCCCCGGCCTTGAGCCGGGTGATTTCGGCGACCGCGTCGCCGGTGACCAGGCGGGTGTTCTCCGCCACGACCTGGCCGATCGTGGCGGAGAACACCACCTTCGGCGTGTCCCGCCAGTTCCGCGCGAACTCGGCCTGCGCCGGGGTGGCCCCGGGCTGCTGGTCGCCGGTCGGCCAGTAGGAGCTCATCGTCTCCCACAGCTTGCGCCCGTACAGCGTCAGCGCGCTCGCCCGCTCGTGGCCGAGCCACCACTCGAACAGTTCGCCGCTCGGCTCGCTCCAGCCGATGTCATCACCGGGCGCGGCGATGTAGCCGTCCAGGGTCAGGTTCATGCCGAAGATCAGTTTCCGCATCGTGCCGGCCTCTCGTGAGTCGATTTCCCCCGTACAGACGGGTGGGGCGCGGAAACCTCATCGGTGCGAGCCGATCCGGTCGCCCGGATCATTCCCACGTGATGTCGCCGTGGATTTTCGCCTGGGGCGGCAGGAGGGGAGCACCCTCGGGCGTGCGGGTGACGATCTCGATCCGCGGTGCCCGTCCCATCACCACGGTTCCGTCGGCTCTGATGCCCATTACGGGGGCGTTGGGGATCGGCGCACGCGACGGCACCACGAGGGTGTCGCCGATCTGAACCGGCGGCATGGTTCCCTGCGTTCCCCCCGTGAACTCCCGCGTGGCCACTCTGATCGCGTCGGCGGCTTCTTGCGGTGGCAGACGCCGGGGCAAGGCGTTCATCCTCCGGATGAACTCGCGGTACGGGTTGCCGCGGAATCCCCCTGCGGACATCTCCCTGGCCATGCGCGCGCCGAACGCCTCACCGGACTCCGCCAGCACCGGCGGCCGGGGTGGGACCGGGTCGCCACCGCCGATCCGGGCGACGCGGTTGAGCAATGCCCTCAGCGCCAGGCCCGCCACCAGGGTGACGGCCAGCACCGCCAGCTCGTGCTGCACCTGCTCGGCCAGCTCACGGCGGGCGCGCAGGGCGCATTCTGCGAAGCGAGGCGTGGTGGCCGGGGAAAAGGTCGTCGGGGCCACGACGGCTCCGCCCGCCCCGTGGTAGAAGGCCACGGGTGAGCCCTGTCCCGGTGCGGGCGGTCCCGCCGGGATGGCCCGCATCGCCTCGATCCGGTCCGGGTAGATCGCGGAATCGGACGCATTCGCTGCGGCGGCCCCGAAGTCCACGTCGGTGTGCCGGGGTGACCTGTTCGAGTTCGAACGTCACTTCGTCTCGTTGCACTGACTTGGCCGCCACGAGTGCCGCCGTCGCGTGGTTTCCCGCTGTGCGCTGGAGCGTCAGCAAGCGCGACGCACCAAAAACAGGCTGCGGCGCTTTCGTGTTTTCCCGGCGAGTTTCCCTGGAATCCTCTCCCTGCGCGACCGCCCTGGCGTCCATACCCTCCAGTTTCGTGCCGGCCCGCCCGGGCCGGAAGGGATGCGGGTACGCGCGCATGGACAGCCGGGTCTTCAATTTCACCGGTTTTTCGAGCGGTATTCGTGCATGCCGAACCGAGCCGAACCGCCGGGACAGTAGGCCGGCGCCTACGTGCTCGGCGACCCGGCTGGTCACGCCGGCCTCGCCCGGAGGAGCCTTCGCCGGGTACGAGCGCCTGCTGCGGCCGGTAAGGGATCGGTAAGCGGTGGCTGGGCCCGGCCGGGCGGTTTGCCCGGTTGAATACGGCGGACGACGAAGGAGAACGACATGAACCGCGCGCGACGCCTGCTCGGCCGCCCCTGGTTCGCCGGCGTGCTGGTGGCGAGCCTGATCGCGGTCGCGGCGGGCCTGTACTGGTTCCAGCCGTGGCAGCTCTGGGTGGACGAGACCGTGAACGAAAGCCTCCCGGCCGCTCCCGCCCCGGCGTCTTCGGTGGCCCAGCCGGTGTCCACGGCCCCGTCGCCGGTCGAACAGGCCGAGCCGGCCGAGCAAGCCGAGCCGGCCGAAGTGGCGACCGGCACCCTGATCAGCCACGAGCACCGCACCACCGGCACGGTCCGGGTCCTGCGCGGCCCCGGTGGATCGCTGGTGCTGCGCCTGGAGAACCTCGCCACCAGCAGCGGCCCCGACGTGCACGTGTGGCTCACCGACGCGCCGGTGAAACCGGGCAAGGATGGCTGGGGCGTCTTCGACGACGGCAAGCACCTCGACGCGGGCCGGCTCAAGGGCAACAAGGGAAACCAGAACTACGAGCTTCCCGCGGGCACCGAGCTGGCCGGCTACACGAGCGTGAGCCTGTGGTGCGACCGCTTCGATGTGTCGTTCGGCGCGGCGGAGCTGACCCGCACGGCCACCTGATGGCCCCGCGCTCGTCCGTCGCCCGGTAGCGCGTCCGATCGACCGATTGACGGGCGGAGGTCGGGCGCTAGGCTGTGGGAGCGCTCCCAGAAACGGCAGGAGAATCCGATGGCCGATCAGCGACGACGTCACCTGCGCCCGCACACCGTGGGTGGTGTCCTGGCCGCGTTGCTGGGCGCGCAACTCGTTGCGGTACCACCGGCTTCCGCCGCCGAGCTCAGCCTGTCGGTGGACCTGTTCGCGGCGCGGCACGCCATCAGTCCCGACATCTACGGGATGAACGGCGGCGATCCCGCGCTCGTCGCCGAACTCGGCACCCCGGTCTCGCGCTGGGGCGGCAACGCCAGCAGCCGCTACAACTTCGAGAACCACACCTACAACACCGGCAGCGACTGGTACTTCGAGAACATCGTGGCCGGCCCGGACAACACCCTCGAGGCCTACGTCCAGCGCAATCGGGACCGCGGGATCAAGCAGGTCGTCACCCTGCCGATGTCCGGGTGGGTGGCGAAGGACTCGCCGGCGTCGCCGCACGCCTGCGGTTTCCCCGCCACCCGCTTTCCTGTGCAGGACTCGTTCGACCAGTGGGACGCCAACTGCGGCAACGGACGGCAGAACAACACGGAGCTGACCGGCGCCGACCCTGCCGACACGTCGATCCCCGCGGACGCGTCCTTCGCGGGCGCGGAGGTGTCACACCTGGTCAGCCGGTTCGGCCCGGCGGCGCGCGGCGGCGTCCCGATCTACGAACTGGACAACGAACCGGTGCTGTGGAGCTCCACCCACCGCGACGTCCACCCCGGCCCGGTGAGCGACGACGAGCTGGGCACCAAGAGCACGGCGACGGCCAAGGCGATCAAGGCGGCCGATCCGCGGGCGGCCGTGCTCGGCCCGTCGGGCTGGGGGTACTGCGAGTGGGTCGCCTCCGGGTTGGACGGCTGCGCGCCGGGCGCGGACGCCGCGGCCCACGGCGGGCTCAACCTGTCCCAGTGGTTCCTGAAGAACATGAAGGACGCGGGCAACGCCGCCGGCAAACGGCTGCTCGACTACTTCGACCAGCACTACTACCCGCAGATCAGCGGCGACAAGACGCCCGAGGCCAACGCGTGGCGGCTGCGGTCGACGCGTTCGCTGTGGGACCCGTCCTACGTCGAGGAATCCTGGATCGGCCCGAGCGGGGTCAACGCGCCGCCGCTCCAGTTCATCCGCACGATGAAACAGTGGGTCGCCCAATACAACCCGGGCACCAAGACCGCCATCACCGAGTACAACTGGGGCGCCCTGGACGACATCAACGGCGCGCTGGCGGAAGCCGACGTCCTCGGCATCTTCGGCCGCGAGGGCCTCGACCTGGCCACCATCTGGGGCGAACCGAAACCGGCCGACCCCGCCGCCTACGCGTTCCGCATGTACCGCAACTACGACGGCGCCGGAAGCAAGTTCGGCGACGTGAGCGTCTCGGCGGCCAGCACCGACCAGGGACAGCTCGCGATCTACGGTGCGCAACGCCGCTGCGACGGCGCCCTCACCCTGATGGTGATCAACAAGACCGGCGCCGACCTCACCGCCCCGCTGTCGATCGCCGGGTCGGGCAGCGGCAAGGCGCAGCGGTTCACCTACGGCCCGGCCGACCTCGCCTCGATCGCGCGAGGAGCCGACCTGCCGGTGAACCGCGGCCGCGTGACCTCGACGTACCCGGCGAACTCCATCACCCTGCTGGTCCTGCCGCAACGGGGCTGAGCATCGGCTTCGCGGGCCGACGTCGCCGGGCCGGATCGATCACCCGGATTCCGGGCGGTGCCACCACTTCCTGGTCAGTTTGGCGGCCCACGCCGAGCGAGGCGAGGGAAGCCCCGCCGGCGCGTGATCTCCTGGCGGAGGGTCTCCCGGTGCGGGCGAGTACCGCAAGGGCCGGCCGGTTTCCAGCAGGCTTTTGAGGCTGGAGAGCATCATCGGCCATTCGGGCTGGGCGAGGTCGATGAAGGTGCCGGACTGGTCGAATTGGCGGGTCCGTACCGTCAGTTGCGTGGTCTCGCCGAGGGGCTCGAGCTCGAAGGAGACCGTGGACAGGTGTTCGCCGCCGCTTTCGAGGTCACCGGCCCTGCTCCAGCTGTAGGTCAGGAGGTAGGGCGGGATCACGGTGTGGACGACACCCGTGCCGTGCGGGTTCGTGCTCCGCACGACGGAACACGGCTGCCAGTCGGACCGCAGCGACATGCCGAAGCGCCACAGCGGCACCAGATCGGGGGCAATCAGTGCCTGCCACACCCGCAGAGGTGCCGCGCGCAGGTAGATCGTGAAGCTGAGGCTCGTTCTGGGAAACTCTTCCGCTCCGGTCATGGCTCGCCTCCTGAACCAGTCAGCGCAACGGCCGGGTACTTCGCGAAACGGCCGGCATGGCAGATTACCGCCTTTTCCCGCCAGCCCGGCCGTGTTGTGTCGGATTCCCCGTGGCTCGTTCGTGGAAGAGGTGTGCCCGGCACCAGGCCGGGCCACCGGGGAAGGGGTTCACCATGACGGGTCACTCGGCAGGCGAGGTCAGGCCGTTGCGGTTCGGGGTCGTTGCGCCGATCACCGGTGACCTGCCGGCCTGGCGTGATCAGCTGCGGGGCCTGGCCGGCAGCGGTTACTCGACGATCTTGCTGCCCGACGTGCCGCAGTGGCAGCCGGCACCGGGCCCGGCGCTCGCGGTGGCGGCGACGATCACCGGCCTGCGCGTGGGCACCTGGGTGTACGCGTCTCCGATCCGGCCTGCGTGGATCACCGCGTGGGAGGCCCACTCGCTGTCCGTGCTCACCGAAGGCCGGTTCGAGATGGGCATCGGCACCGGCCGGCCCGGGATCGCCGGCCAGCTCCGTGAGCTGGGCCTGCCGGCCACCCCGGCCGGCCGGCGGCTGAGCCAGGTGCGGGACGTGGTCGCGGCCCTGCGTGATCTCGACGGCCCGGACCGGCACACGCCGGTGGCCATGGCCGTGGGCGGCCCGAAGGCGGAAGCGCTCGCCGCGGAACTCGCCGACACGGTCACCTTCGTGATGCCGCAGATCGAGACGCGAGCCGAGACGAGGCAACGGGTAGCCCAGTTCGACAACCGCCGCGGTGCGGAACTGGCGTTGCACGTGCCGGTGGTCGGCGACTCGGTCGCCGCGTTCATGGCCGGACCCGGCACCGACCCCGCCGCCGTCCGGGCCGCCGACTCACTGGCGTTCCTGCCCGGCGATCCTTCGGCCGCGGCCGAGGAGATCCGACGGCGGCGGGAGGAGATCGGGTTCTCCTACTTCGTGGTCGGCGCCGACGCCGCCGGTGCTCTCGCACCGGTTGTCGCCGAGCTGGCTGGACGGTAACCGCGTCGCTGCTACGAACCGCGGTGGAAGGTGACCGTGAAGCCGGTGCAGGAGGCGCACTGGTACACCGTCTGGTTGCCCGGCTCGGTGTCCTGTTTGGACCACGCGTACGCCTTGGGGCAGTGCGACTTGATCGCGTCGCTGTAGCTCGTGGGCGCGTCGCGGTTCGGGTTGACGCAGTTGATCAGGGTGCCGGACGGGGAGTACTGCCGGTTCGCGGCCGGGCAGTAGGACAGCAGGTTCTCCGGGCAGCCCGCGGTGCCGCACGACGCCGAACCCGGCGGTACCGCCGCGTTGACCGGCTCGATCGTGATCGGGACGGAGAACGCGTTGACGTAGCTGACGTCGTACCACGGGGCGAGCCCGTCGGCGGTGTCGAAGTTGAACTCGGCCAGGCTGGCCGGCTGTTCGCCGGTCGTGCAGTGGTCGGCGTACCCGCCGCAGTCGCCGACCAGGCAGTGGAAGTCCCGGCCCGACGTGCCCGTGCATCCCTGGCGGGCGAAGAACTTGCCCCGCCAGTGGCCGGGCGCGGACGCTTCGGGGACCGTGACGGTCGCCGACTGCCCGTCGGCCAGCGTCGGCAGGCTCGCGAAGTTGGCCGATCCGTCGGCGTTGACGGTGCTGCCCAGCCAGATGGTCTGGCCGGTGTGGTTGACGAACGTCACCGTGTGGTTGGCCGCCGCGGTGGCCGGGCTCGCCGGCGCACTGACGGTCAGGGCGACGACGATGGCCGCGGCCGAGGCGAAGAGCCGCTTGAACATCCGGTGTGGACCTCCGTTCGGTTCCGGTGCGGGTGGGGGATCAGCCGGCGGCCCGGTAGGCGGCGCCGCTGGCGTTGGGGGTGGTTCCCGTGTAGAGGCCGGTCGGGGTGGTCGACGTCGACAGCGAGAACCAGGCGTAGCGCTCGACGAACGGCAACCCGTTCAGCATCGCCGTGGACCGGCTGACGAAGTCGGCCTGCTCGGCCGCCGACGGATAGCGCGGGGTGGGGCCGGAGAAGTCGATCAGCGCGTACTCGGTGACCCAGATCGGCCGGTGGTAGCGGTTGTACACCGCTTGCAGGTACGACTGCAGCTGCCCGGTGGCGGCGGTCGAGAAGTCGCCGCCGTACCAGTGCAGCGGGATGAAGTCGACGCGGTAGCCGCGCGCCGCCGCGCCGCTCATGAACCGGTCGAGCCAGCCGCCGGGGGTGTCTCCGCCGTAGGCCACGGCCGGCGCGCCCAGCCGCAGGCCCGTCGCCTGCAGCTGCGGCCAGAGGTCGAGCGCGGTCTCGACCGGCATCTCGGCTTGGCCGGCCAGGTCGGGTTCGTTGAACGCGAGCAGCGTGCTCCCGGACGCCTTCGCCTGCTGCAACTGTGCCGGGGTGACGGAGCCGCGGCCCCAGATCATCGGGACGAACTCCGTGCCGGCCGGTGCGGTGATGCCCTGGGGGTCCGCGGCCCAGGTGTAGAACCACCGGGCGCCGACGTCGGCGAGTGCGGTGGTGACGCCGGAAAAGGCGGCCGCGCTGACGCCTTTCTTGGTGCCTGCCGCGGTCGCCGGGGCCGTCGGCCCGCCGGCGATGACGGCGGCGGCGACGGTCACCATGAGCAGGAATTTCCTGAGCTGGTTCATGCCGGTTCTCCGGGTCACGAGCGGACGAACGACCAGGTCACCGGAATGTTGCCCAGGGCGGGGTCGGCGAGCTGGGCGAACGCCGGTGCGCTCAGGTCGATGTGCGCGCTGTCGCAGCTCGGGCACTTGTCGGCCACGGGGACGGTAATGGTCCGGCCGTTGTAGGAGACCCGGACGGAAACGCCCTGGCACAGCGGGTCGTTGTTCGGGTTGGCCGTGGTCCAGTACGCGGCCGGCGCCGCGACGAGCATTTGGGTGGCGGCGTCGATCTGCGTGCCGCAGGCGCCGAAGCCGGCGTCGTTGTAGTAGGTGGCGCGCCCGTTGACCGGCTGGTCGAAGGGGATGTCGGCCCACGCCGTACCGCTCATCGTCAGGGGAAGCGCGGCGGCAGCGGCCAGCGCGGCGAGCGACTTGGTGGTCTTGCCCATATTCCGTCCTTTCCCTTGCGAATGGGTTTCGCGCCGGATGCTACTGCGCCGCGCAATAGTTCGCTATGACAGAGAATTGTCCGGACGACATTCGTTGTCAACGTTGACAACGGGCGCATGGGCGTTCATTTCGGAATCTATTGAATAGCGCTTCGGGTATTTCGGAAAACGTCGGCCGGCCGGGGGTTGCCCGCGCAAGCCGCGACTGCGGACGCTCACCCCGCGCCGGCGCAGGCCTCGGCTTCGGTCAGGTACCGCGCCACCGGCCCCAAGGTCAGCATCCCGCTCGCCGCGCCGGCGTGTTCACCCGCGGCGTCGCGCAGGCTCTCCGCGGCGGCGGCCGCGATCCCGCGCTCGCCGAGCCGGACCGCGGCGTGGGCGGCCAGGCACCACATCGCCTCCTGCAGGTGGTCGCGCGGGGGTTCGGGCGCCGCCACGAGGGCGGCACGGGCCGCCTCCCGTTCCCCCTGCGCGAGCAGCACGTGGGGCTGGGTCCACGGGCGGTACGGCCCCCAGTCCAGGTGCGGCCCGGTGGGCGCGGGCCGGTCGTGCAGCAGGCGCAATCCCAGCAGCGCCAAGGGAAACAGGCCGCGGTGCAGTCCCGGCATCCCCGCCGTCCGGAGGGCGTCCTCGGCGGCGCGGTACTGCGCGGCGGCCGTGGCGGGGGCCGGGCCGCCGGGTTCCGTGCTGCGGGCGGCCGCCGCCCGGGCCCGGAACCAGGCGGTGAGGACGGTGACCAGCGGTGACTCGGCGGTGGCCGCGAGCTGTTCGGCTGCCGTGGCGTGCTCGGCGGCGGTGTCGAGATCGCCGGCGGCCGAAGCGGACTGCAGCCGGGCGAGCCGGCCGAGCACGGCGAAGGCCGGCAGCTCGTGCCGCGTCGCCACGTCGAGGATCTCGGCGCCGACCCGGTCCCGGACGGCCGCCAGCCCGGGGCGGCTGAAGGACTGCAGGAACACCCCGTTGAGCGCGAACGCCAGCAGCGCGGGATCGCCGGCGCCGCGGGCCAGCGCTTCGGCCTCGTCCGCGGCTCGCCGCGCGCGTTCCCGCTCGGCGGCGGTGAGATCGCCGCTGCGGCTCTCGACGGCGACGGTCGCCAGGAGACGGGCTCTCAGGTCGGGCGGGCTGCCGGAACCGAGCGCGGTGAGCGTGCGCTCGGCCGCCGCCACGACGGCGCGCGACTGCCCGAGGTCGTCGGCCCGGCTCCAGATCGCGGGCACGTCGTAGGCGCCGATGATCCGGGCCGTCAGCCCGAGGTCGCCGGTGCGTTCGGCGGCCTGGATCGCGGCCAGGCGGTCGCGCCGCGAGTGGACGAGGGCGTCGCCGCCCGCCAGTGCGAGGGTGCGGGCCAGGTCCACGGTCGTGCGCGGGCCGAACCGGGCACCGGGGGCCGGCCACGCGGTCCCGGCCCCGGTCAGTATTTCGTTCTCCAGCCGCTGGAGGTCGGGCCCGGGGTCGAGCCCGAGCTGGTCGACGAGCATCGCGCGAGCACGGCGGAGGGTCGCCAGCGCGTCGGCCTGCCGTCCGGCGCGGTGCAGGGCGCGGGCCAGCAGCCCCCAGGCCGGCTCGCGCCACGGGTGTTCCGTGACGTGGGCGCCGAGCTCGGCGACGAGGTCGCCGCCCGCCCCCGAGTCGAGGAGCACCCGGGCGCGCAGCTCCACGGCCGTCAGCCGCAGCTCTTCCAGCCGGGTCCGCTCGCGCTGGGCCCACGCGGCGTCCGGCACGTCGGCGTAGGCGGTTCCCCGCCAAGCCGCCAGCGCCGCGCCGAGGTCGGTCACGGCGCCGGCACTCCGCCGGGTCCGTTCCAGGGCGTCCTCGAACCGGTGGACGTCCACGTCCTCGCGCGGCAGGCGCAGCGCGTAGCCCGGGCCTTCGGTGACGATCACCCGCGGCGGGGTGCGGGGCGGCCGGGCGGGTTCGAGGGCGCGGCGGAGGGCGGCGACGAACGTGCGCAGCGCGCCCACGGCGCGGGCGGGCGGATCGGTCCACAAGTCGCCGACGAGCGTGTCGGTGGTCACCATCCGCCCCTCGGCCGCCACGAGCCGGGCGAGTACTTCGCGATGGCGTGGCCCGCCCAGGTCCACCGGGCTCCCGTCGTCGCGCAGCGCCCGCACGGCGCCCAGCACGTCGATTCGCATGGCCCCATCATCGCCGGTCGGGGACCGGCCGCGCCGCTTGCGCTGATCGGTTGCTGATCGGCGCCGTCCAGCCTGAGCGGGTCGAGTTCACCCCAGCGGAAAGACGGCTTCCATGACACTCACCATCCCCGGGTTCGACCAGCTCCGCCTGCCCGGCGCCGACGGCGTCGAACTGGCGGCCGCCGTCGGCGGCAGCGGCGACCCGCTCGTGCTGCTGCACGGCTTCCCGCAGACCCACCTGATGTGGCGGCACGTGGCCGAGCGCCTCGCCGGCGAGCACACGGTGATCTGCCCCGACCTGCGCGGCTACGGCGCCAGCGACAAGCCGGCGGCCGACGACCGGAGCGTGTACGCCAAGCGGACCATGGCCGGCGACGTGGTGAAGCTCGCGTCGGCGCTCGGCCACGAGCGGTTCGCCCTCGTCGGCCACGACCGGGGGGCCCTGGTCGCCTTCCGGGCGGCCCTGGACCACCCCGAGTCCGTCACCCACCTCGGCATCCTCGACGTGGTGCCGACGCTCGACATGTGGAACGTCCTGCACGGCGTCCCGGCGGCGGTCGGCTACCACCTCTTCCTCATGGCCCAGCCCCCGGGCCTGCCCGAGACGATGATCGGGGCCAGCGCGGACGCGTTCTTCGGCTCGTTCCTCGACGCGTGGGCCGGCGACCCGGCCGCGATCCCGGCCGACGTGCGCGCGGAGTACCTGCGGGCGAGCGCCGCGGCGGTGCCGTCGATCGTCGCCGACTACCGCGCCTCGGCGGACATCGACGTCGAACACGACCAGGCCGACCTCGACGCCGGCTCGCAGCTGCCCATGCCGGTGACGGTCGTCCAGCAGGACTGGGGCGCGCAGCTGGGCTACGACGCCGCCGCCGTGTGGAAGGCGTGGGCGCCCGACCTGGACCACCGGCTGACCCGGGCCGGGCACTTCATGGCCGAGGAAGCACCCGGCGAAATCGCGGCCGCGATCCGGGACCTGCTGGCCCGCTGAGCGGCATCGAGACCCGGCGGAGGGGGACCACGCGCCGCGCCCCCGGCGATCCGTCCACTCGGGACACGGTGGCGGCGGCCGCGACCGCCGGGAACGGGCGTCCGGGGCCGGCGCGATGGTGCGGGTGGGGGGTGACCAACCGTCATCGCATCGGTGGAAGATTTCCCGAATTCTCCCCGATTGATGGCTTGAATCGGCGTGTCACCTGTGGGATCCGATTGTTGCCAGTTCGACGGCAACCCGGCGTGGAGCTGTCCTCGATACGGGGGACAAGGCGTGACACATGCCCCAGTAATATCACTCTGAGTTGCCCGATGAAACCCGTGGGAAATTACCCTTTGGTCATGAAGAGATCTTCTCCGTGTGCGAGAAAGCCGCCAACCAGGTGAGTCGTTGTGCCGGTCGAAGGGAAGGCGGCTACGGTGGGCTCCGTGCCGTGAGATCGCCCCCGGGGGTACCCGATGCAATTCAGAGTACTTGGACCGCTGGAGGTCAAGGACGGGCCGGCTGTCCTCAAGCTGGGCGGGCCGCGCCAGCGTGCGGTGATGGCGGCCCTGCTGCTGCGCCCCAACGCTGTGGCCAGCATCGGCTACCTCGCCGGTGCGGCCTGGGAGAGTCCTCCGGTGGCGCCGGAGTCCAACATCCGCACCTACATCGCCGGGCTGCGCCGGCGGTTGTCGGCCGGTGGTGCGGGCTCACGCCTGGTGACTCGCGGCGGCGGGTACGAATTGGTCGTCACCCGGGACGAACTGGACCTGCTCGATTTCGAAGATCTGGCGAATCGCGGGGTGCAATCGCTGCGCCAGGGGGATCTCAAGATCGCCGTCCGGTATTTCGAGCGGGCGACAGGTCTCTGGCGCAGCCGGCCGTTGGAGGACCAGTCGGTCAGTTCCCAGTTGCAAGCCGAAGTGACCCGGTTGGAAGAGCGTCGATTACACCTCATCACCCTCTGCCTGAAAGCCAAGATCGATCTCGGGTGGCACGACGAGGTGATAGCCGAACTCTCCCGGCTGATTGCCGAATACCCGCTCAGGGAGGAACTGTGGGCCCAGCGGATGCTCGCGCTCCACCGCGCCGGACGTCAGGCGGAGGCCCTGGACGCGTTCGGGCAGGCGCGAGAGCGCTTGGCGGCCGAGCTGGGAGTCGAGCCGGGGCAGGCGCTCCAGCGGCTGAGACAGCGGATTCTCGCCGGCGACGGAAAACTCGCTCCACCGGCGCCCCGGCACCCCGGACCCTACTGCTGCCTGCCGCGCGACATCGGCGACTTCACCGGCCGCGACGCCGAGACCGGATTCCTCCTCGCCACGCTGGGAGCCGATCTCCGGACGCGCCAGGCGCCGGCGATCTCGGTGGTCGACGGCATGGCGGGGGTGGGCAAGACGGCCTTGGCGATCCACGCCGCGCACCTGCTCGCCCCCCGTTATCCGGACGGCTGCCTGTACGTCGACCTGCACGGTCACGCGGCGGAACACGCCCCGGAGGACTCGGCCGCCGTGCTGCAGGACCTGCTCCACGCCCGGGGGGTCCCCGCCGACGCGATCCCGGACGGCCTCGAACCGCGGGCCGCCCTGTGGCGGTCCGAGCTCACCGGCCGCAGGGTGCTGGTCGTGCTGGACAACGCCGTCAGCGCGGCTCAGCTCCGCCCGATCCTGCCGGCCACGGGCGGCAACGCGGTCCTGGTGACGAGCCGGGGCCGGCTGACCGATCTCGACCCGGCCCACTCCCTGTCCCTGGAGGTGCTCCCCTCGGGGGAGGCGGAAGCGCTGTTCTCGCGCGTGCTCGGCGACAGCCGCGTGCTGGGGCAGGTGGAGTCGGTCGGCGCGGTGGTGCGGCTGTGCGGCTACCTGCCCCTGGCCATCCGGATCGCCGTGGCCCGGCTGCGTTCCCGGCCGCTGTGGACGGTCGACTACCTGCTCGAACGGCTCCGCCGCACCGGTGAGCTGCACGCACTTTCGGTGGGCGACCGCAGCGTGGCCGCCGCGTTCACCCTGTCCTACCGGCACCTCCCCGCGGACCAGCAACGCTGCTTCCGCATGCTCGGCCTGATCCCGGGACCGGACTTCGACACCAACGCGGTCGCCGCCCTCTGCGACACCTCGTGGGCGGAAGCGGACCGGCTGGTGGAACAGCTGCTGGACGTCCACCTGCTGGAACAACCCGCCGCGGGCCGGTACCGCTTCCACGACCTGGTCCGCAGCTACGCCCGGCAGCTCGCCGCGGACCACGACGGGCCGGACAGCCGTCCCGCCCTGGGCCGCCTGTTCGACTACTACCTGGCCGGGGTCTCGACGGCCGTGCGGGTGGTGGCACCCCAGGACGCTCCGCACGGCGAAAACGCCCCGCCGACGCGGGTGTCCCTGGACCTGTCCGGCCGCGAGCAGGCCATGGCCTGGCTCGACGTGGAGCGGGCCAACCTGGTGGCCGCCGCCACGTACGCCTCCGGTCACGGCTGGCCCGCGCACACGAGCCGGCTGTCGATGTTCCTCGGCCACTACTGCCACCTCCGCGGCCACCGCGAGGACGCGCTGGCCCTGCACACCCACGCCCTCAGCGCCACCCGGCGCACCGGCGACCGCGCCCGCGAAGGGCACGCGCTGAACAGCCTGGGGGTCGTGTACTGGTGGCTGGGCCGGTGCGACAAGGCGGTGCCCCACCTCCAGCGCGCGCTCGACGTCGCCAGGGACACGGGCGACCGCGGGCTGGAAGGCACCACGCTCACCACCCTCGGCGGGGTGTACTGGTGGCTGGGCCGCTACGACAAGGCCGTGACCCTCATGCGGCTCGCTCTCGACCTCGCCCGGGCGGTGGGTGACCCCGGTCTCGAGGGACGCGCGGCCGGCAACCTCGGCATCATCGACGGGCGGGCAGGACGCTACGAGGAGGCCACGTCACACCTGCGACAGGCCCTCGCTCTCGCGCAGGAGACCGGCGACCGGACGCTCGAAGGGCACACCCGCCGGGCCTTCGCCGTGGTCTTCACCCAGACCGGACAGTACGAAGAAGGCCTGGCGCAGCTGCGGCAGGCCCTCGCGCTCGCGGAAGAGACCGGCGACCGGCCCCTGGAGAGCCAGTGCCGGCAGGCCCTGGGGGTCATCTTCGCGTTGACGGGACACCACGAGGCCGGCCTGGCGCACCTGGAACACGCCCTCGCGCTCGCCCGGCAGGCCGGTTACCGCCACCTCGAGGCCGAGGCGCTCAACCGGCTCGGCGAGGCCGACCACCTCGGCCGCGACCCCGGCGCCGCCGCCGAGCACCACCGCCAGGCCCTCGTCATCGCCGTCGAGATCGGCAACCGGTACGAACAGGCCCGGGCCCACGCCGGCCTCGCCGACGTCTACCAGGGCGCTCATCGCATCCTCGAGGCCATCGAGCACTGGGGGAGCGCCCAGGAGCTCTACGCCCGGCTCGAAGTGCCGGACGGCGGTGCCCTGCGCCGGCGCGTCGACGCGGCCTACGCCCGGTGCGGCCACCGGCGAGCGGCCGGCGCGGAGTCCCTCCGTCCGGGCCGGCACCGCTGAGCGGGCGGCACGTCCCAGGAGGTCAACCGCCGGGGTCCGGGTTCGGGTCCGGACGGTCACCACCGGGGTGCACGCCTGGCGACGGCCACCAGACGTCCTCCGCATCGAGCGCCGCCGTCGCGTACTTGCCCAGCGCGCTGATGATCAGGCGCAGTTCGAGGGCGAGGCAGTCGACGAGCCGGATCAGCCCGGCGGCGGGGTCCTCGTCGGCGGCCAGCAGCGCGGCCCGGCCGAGCCCGACGGCCCGGGCGCCGAGCGAGAGGCTCTTCGCCGCGCGCGTGCCCTCCCACATGCGCCCGCTGACGAGCAGGCACGAGGGCTGCGGGCCGATCCGGTACAGGCACTCGGCCAGCGGCAGCCCGACGTGGTCCAGGAACGAAGTCGGTGCCCAGCCGGTGCCCCCTTCGGCGCCGTCGACCGTGACGGCATCCGCACCCGCGGCCCACGCGGTGATCGCCGCCGCCTGCACGTCCCGCGCCGGCGGGAGCTTCAGCCAGACGCGTGCCTGCGGATAGTTGTTCCGCATGAGGCGGATCTGGTGGCGCAGGATCTCTTCGGTGAAGGTGCCGGGGCTGCTGCAGCGAAGCCGGTTGCCGCGGCCGGACAGGTCCTCGACGGCGTACCGGTCCGCCACCCGTGCCGCGCGGTCGGCGTCGAGGAGGGTCATGCCGCCGAGCCCCGGTTTGGCGCCCTGGCCGACCTTCAGCTCGAGGGCGAGGCGCCCGGTGCTCAGCAGCGGCTGGGTCGCCGGGTCGCTGTAGAGCTGGTTCCACACCTCCGCGTCGGCGTCTTCGGTGCTCTGCTGGACGGTGACGCCGCCGACCCCGTCGGCCACCGCCTCGGTGTACGCGCGGATCCGGCCGACCAGCGACTTCCGGACGGTGTCGTCGCGGCCGTAGCCGTCGATCGGGACGACGTTCTCGCCGATCACCAGGGGAATGCCGAGACGACCCGCCTGTCGGCTGACCGCGATGCCGAGGTCGGCCTGCGCGACCTGCGTCGACCCGAACGCCGACACGTAGACCGGCAGCGCCGACCGGAACCCGCCGATCCGCGTGTCCAGGTCGACGTCGCCGTGCATCGGCTCACGGGCGAGGTCGATCAGCTTCTCCAGCCGTTGCGGCATGAACACCGGGGGCACCAGACGCATCCGGTCCAGGACGTCCAGGCCCGGCCGGTCCGGTGGCGTGGCGCCGAACATCGTGCTGCCGTACAGGTGCTCCGCGGGGAAGACGGCCGCCACCCCGGCCCGGGCACGGGCACGGACCGCCTGCTCGGGGAAGCCGGGTGCGTGGACCGGTGTCACGGTGAGACCACCCCGGGAACCTTCGGGTAGGCGCTGACCTGCCACACGCACGGCAGACCGGTGAGGTAGCGGGTCAGCCGCTCCACACCGAGGCCGAAACCGGAGCTTCGCCGGATCCCCTGCCTGACCATGGTCAGGTACCAGCCGTACTTCGCCGGGTTTTCGCCGGTTTCGCGCATCCGCGCGATGATCCGGGCGTACTCGAACTCCCGCTCGCTCCCGCTGATCAGCTCGCCGTAGCCCTCCGGCGCGATGAGGTCGAAGTTGCGCAGCACGCCCGGCGAATCCGGGTCTTCCCGATCGTAGAAGCCGCGTGAGCCCTTGGGGTAGTCGGTGACGAAGAACGGCCGGACGGCTTTGTGCGACAGCATCGCCTCGCCGGTCCAGTCGATCTCCGCCTCCGGGTTCTGCGAGTGCCCGAGAGCGGCGAGGTCGCCGACGGCGGTGGCGTGGGTGATCCGGTCGAAACGCTGCTGCAGCGTCTCGGTGAACGCGCCGGTGTCGCGGCCCAGCGCCTCGAGCTCGCCGGGCAGCTCGGCGACGACCTGGCGCACGGCGTGGACGACCACGTCTTCGGCGACCGCCATCGCCTCGTCGCGGCCGGCGTCGGCGATCTCGACGTCGATCTGGTGGAACTCGGTGAGGTGCCGGCCCGTCGGCATGGTCTGCGGCGGCTCCAGCCGCACGTTGGGGGCGATGCAGAAGATCCGGTCGAAGGCGAGCAGAGAGGCCTGCTTGTAGAGGATGGCGCTGGTCATGAGTTTGTACCGGTGACCGTAGTAGTCGACGTCGACCTGTTTGGAGCCGCGCACCCCCGGATCCGTGACCGGGCCGATGATCGGGGGCAGCACCTCGACGAAACCCCGGGCGTGCATGCGCTGCCGCACCGCGGCGAGCATGTGGTGCTGCACCAGCAGCGCGGACCGGGTGGCCGGGTTCGTCAGGTGCTCCCGGGGCGGCGGCGGGCACGGCATGGTGTCGGGCTCCTGCTGGTTCACGGGCGGCTCCCTGCCTCGCGTGCGGCTTCGTCGAACGTGCGGGCCAGATAGGACAGCGAACTCAGCAGGCCCTCGGCCGTCATCCGCGGCCGGCGGCCCGCCCGGCCGGGCGGGCCGATGGGGAGGGAACCGACCTCGAGCCAGTGCAGGCGGCCGCCGGGCCCGAGGTAGCTGGTGGCCCGCCCCGGGTTGTCGGGGTGCAGGCAGAACGGAACGTCCAGGAAGCCCCGCTCGAAAGCCGCCACCACCGCGCGCCCGACGTCCTCGTGCAGATCGAGAACGCGGTCGAGCAGGGCTCGTGCTTCCGCGTAGACCTCGGTGTCGCCGGCCGGTCGGCCCGCTTCCGGGCGGGGAGCACTTCTCGCCGCCGTCGCGGCCGCCTCCAGCGCCTCGACGTTTTCGGCGATCGTCGGGATGCGGTGTGCTTCCGAGACGGTCTTCACGATGAGCCGCGCCGCGCCGGTGCTCGCCGCGAGTGCGGCGGCCTGCTCCAGCAGCAGCCTCGCCCCGCCGCGCGTCTTCGGGTGGACGCCCATGTAGGTGTAGAGCACGATGTGCCACTCGGTGCCGGACAGCAGGGACCCGGCCAGTTTGTCCAGCGCGCCCAGGGCCTCGCGGTCCTGGGCGGCGCTGGTCTGCTGGGCGTAACTGAGCGAGATGCTGCGAAGGCCGTGCTGCCGGAAGAACAGTCCTTCGAGGACACTGAGCGCGACGAGCATGCTCGGCGGGCAGAGCTGTCCCATCAGGCAGCCGCCGAAGGTCTCCAGGTGTGGCTCGACACCCGGTCCGCGCAGGGCGGCGAGGAACTCGCAGCACCTCGCCCAGCTGCGCACCGATTCGCGGAGCGGAATCCGGCTGTAGGGCAGGCAGTACGAGACCGGGCCCCCCTCGGTCGCCGACAGGCCCGCTCGGACGAGGGCGTGGACGATGTCCTCCGGACCGGCGGCACCGTGGCGCACCTGCACCGGGAAACTCGGGTCGTGGACGTCCCGCAGCACCGCCCGGGTGGTCGCGGTGTCGTGGGTGACGATCGGATATCCGTTGAGGTCGGCGCCCGTGTCCAGCGCGGCGCGGGCGGCCGCGTGGTCGCCCACCCTCGTGTAGCTGTCCAGGGTGATCGTCCCGGCGGTGGTCGCGGCCGCGTGTTTGACCGCGACGAGGCCCGCGCGCATCAGCTCCGGCGTACCGAAACCCATTCTCGGCTGCACCACCAGCTCGCCCGCGCGGCTGGCCTCCGCCACGAACCCGCCGAACGATTCCGGCCCTAGCATGGGACGGTCACCGGTTCGGGCAGCGAGCCGAGGAACGCTTCGAACGGCGCCATGCTGTCCGGGCGGTGGAAGACGGCGTCGAAACCGAGGGCCAGCAACTCGCCGATCGCGCGTTCGCCGTCCTGGTCGCCGGTGCCGAGCTTGCCGCCGATGACGATCGCGGTCCCGGCGAGTTCCGGCACCCGGCGCAGCGGGCCGATCACCCGCGCCCCGTCGGTGAACCCGTGCCCGTTGACACTGCTCAGCACGATCAGCTGCGGGCCGTGGCGACGGCATTCGGCGACCAGGAGCCGGTCGGGCACGCAGGCGCCGACGTTCACCACCCGGTGCCCCCGTTCCGTCAGGAACAGCTGCAGGTACAGGAGGTTCCAGGTGTGCGAGTCGGACGCCGTGCCGCTCACCACGACGTCCAGCCCCCGGTTCGCGCGCGTGGCGGGATAGCTGTTCACCGGTGTCCTCCAGTCGGTCAGCCACGGTTGCCGTGCTGTGCGTCCATGCGCTCGCGCAGGCTGCGCGGCCGCATGTCGGTCCACACGGCGTCGACGTGGCTCATGCAGTCCTCCTTGCTGCCCGTCTTGCCCGCGAACCGCCAGCCCGCCGGCACCTCGTGCGAAGCGGGCCACAGGGAATACTGCTCCTCGTCGTTCACCAGGACCTGGTACTCGATGTCGTCGTCCACCTCATGAACTCCTTTCACTCGACAGCGCTTCCGCTGCCACTTCCCGGGAAAAGGACCGCACGGTCGCGCTGAACGTGGTCAGGATCGTGACCACCGCCATCCCCGCGGCACACACCAGGACCGCCTGGCTTCCCGTGAGGACCTCCATCAGCCCGCCACCGAGCGCCGGCCCGGCCGCCGCGGCCACGCCGGTGGCGACCCCCATCACGCCGGTGAGCCTGCCGCGCAGCTCGCCCGGCGTCAGCAGGAGCTGGAACGTCCCGATCGTCGTGTTCGCCGTCGGCGCCAGGAAAGCCATGGCCGCGAGCAGGACTCCCATCACGTAGCCGCGGTCGATGAACACGGCCAGGGGAGTGAGCACGGCCAGCATCCAGAACACGCCCGTGATGGCCAGGTAGGGACTGAGCGCCCGGTGCAGGCGCGGGGCGGCCAGCGCGCCGAGAATGCCTCCGCCGCCGAACATCGCCGCCATGACGCCGATTTCCCCGGACGGTACCCCGCGCTGCTGGGCGAGGACGATGACGACGAGGTAGAAGGCCGCGAAGAAGAAGTTGAGGCCGACCGCGCACAGGCCGATCGCCCGGAGCAGGCGCTGTCCCCACACCCACCGGAGCCCGTCGAGGATCTCGTGGTGGAGTCCCCGCAGCGGCGTGCCGGCCTTCGCCTGCGCGGGCACCCGCAGGAACAGCAGGCCGACCAGGGAAACCGTGTGCGCCAGGGCGTCCGCCGCGAACGGCAGCCACCGGGACGCCGTGTAGAGGATCCCGCCCAATGCGGTACCGGACAGCTGGCCGAGGTGGCCGCGGGCGCCGTTCATCGCGACGGCGCTCGCCAGCTGTTCCGCCGGGACCACCCGGGGGAGCGTGGCTTCCTCGGCCGGATCGAACAACGCACCGCACAGGCCGATGACGACGGCGACCGCGACGATGTGCGGCACACCGAGGAAGTTCCACCAGCACGCCGCGACGACGCTGAGCATGGCCAGTGCGTAACCGGCTTCGCACCCCAGCATCAGTTTCCGGCGGTTCCACCGGTCCGCCAGCGCCCCGGCGGGGATCCCGGCGACCAGACCGGCCACCGCGCTCGCGGTCAGCACCAGTCCGGACGCGGCCGCCGAGTGCGTGATGTCGAGCACCAGCAGCGGGAAGGCGATCATCGAACCGCTGAACCCGGCGACCGACAACAGCTGGCTGCCCCACAGGAGCCGGTAGTTGCGGTTGCGGGACAGCGGGGCGGGGGTCATGACAGGGCCTCCCAGCGCTGCCGGCAGTCCTGGGCGATGCCGCGCAACGCGTCGGCGAACCCTTCGGCCACCGCCTGCACGGTGCTTTCCGCGTGCGAGTCCGCCCGGTAGTTCCACGTGGCCGAGAACTGCCCGTCCTGGACGGCTCCGATCACTTCCAGGAGGTGGTCGCCGGGGTCGGCCGGGTCGTGCTCCGCCCCGAACGGACCGTGCACGGTGCGGTAGAGACCCTGTTCCGCGTCCGGCGCCTGCGCGTCCCACTGCCCCAGGTAGTTGAACGCCAGCTGCGGCCTCGCGCCGGACAGGCGGTCGCGGACGTCCGCCGGGCCGAGGTGGCGCAGCGCCCCGAAGCCGATCCCCTTGCCGGGCACCGTGCGCAGCTGCCGCCGCACGGACTTGACGAGCTCACGCCAGCCGCCGCCGGCCACGGTGAGGGTGACCGGGAAGACGGTGGTGAACCAGCCGACCGTGCGGGACAGGTCGACCCCGTCGAAGATGTCCTCACGGCCGTGTCCTTCGAGGTCGACCGAAACCGTCGGCTGCCCCGTCCACGAAGACACCGCCCGGACCAGCGCGCTGAGCAGGACGTCGTTGACGTGGGTCCGGTACACCGTGGGTGCCATCCGCAGCAAGGCGTCGGTGACCTGCCGGTCGACCTGGACGGCGACGGCGCGGGTCGCGTCTCCGGCCGGCCGTGACGTCCCCGGGTCCACCGGCAGCGGGCGGACGTCCGCCATCGTGGTGGCCCAGTGGTCCACTTCCGCTGCGAAGTGGCCGTCGCCGATGTGCTCGATCAGCCGCGACGCCCAGTCCCGGTAGGACGTGGTCTTGCCGCCGAGGTCGACGGTTCCGCCGCTGCTCGCCTGGTGGTAGGCGGTGTTCAGGTCGTCGAGCACGATGCGCCAGGAGACGCTGTCCACCACGAGGTGGTGGGCGGCGAGGAACAGGCACGGCCGGCCGGACGTGGTGAACAGCACCGCCTTGAACAGCGGGCCGGTGGCGAGGTCGAAGCTGCGGTGCAGGTCGTCGGCGACCTCCTCCATCGCCGCCCACCGTTGCTCGCCGGTGGTGCCGGCGACGTCGTGCGTGGTGAGGGATGCGGCCTCGACGGGGCCGTAGTGCTGCCTCAGGCCGCCGTCGACCGGTTCGAAGCGCATCCGGAGCGCGTCGTGGTGGGCGACCACCGCGTCGAGGGCCCGGCGCAGCGCCCGCTCGTCCACCTCGCCGGCCAGCTCGACCAGCGCCGACTGGTTGAAGTGGTGCGGGTTCTTCCCGCCGCGGGCGAAGAACCAGTGCTGGATCGGGGTCAGCGGCACCGGGCCCGCCAGGGGACGGGTCTCTTCGCGTTCCGGCTCGGTCGTGGTGACCAGCGGGGCGAGGGTGCCGATCGTCTGGCGCAGGAACATGTCCCTGGTGGTCAGCCGGAGGCCGGCCTTGCGGGCCCGGGACACCACCTGGATGCTGAGGATCGAGTCGCCGCCGAGGTCGAAGAAGTTGTCCTGCGTGCCGACCCGGGCCACCCCCAGGACATCGGACCAGATCTCGGCGAGCGCGGTCTCGACGGGACCTTCGGGGGCGACGCGGCCACGGTCTTCCGGGGTGCGTTCCGGCTCGGGGAGGGCCCCCCGGTCGAGCTTGCCGTTGGGGGTCATCGGCAACGCCGGCAACGGCGTGCAGCTCGACGGGATCATGTAGTCCGGGAGCGACTGCCGGAGGAATTCGAGCAGGGCCGTGGTGTCCGGGGTGGCCCCCTCGGCCGGGACGACGTAGGCGAGCAGCCGCCGGCTGTCCCTGACCGTCGCCGCGGCTTTGGCCACGTCGGGGTGGCGCAGCAGCGCGGACTCGATCTCCCCGAGCTCGATCCGGTACCCGCGGACCTTCACCTGGTCGTCCACGCGGCCGAGGCACTCCAGCGAGCCGTCGGCGAGCAGGCGGCCCAGGTCACCGCTTCGGTACATCCGCTCACCGGGTGGCCCGAACGGGCAGGCGACCAACCGCCCGGCGGTCAGGCCCGGCCGGTCGAAGTAGCCCCGGGCGAGGCCGGCGCCGGCCACGTACAGCTCGCCGACCACCCCGATCGGCACCGGGCGCAGCCACCGGTCCAGCACGTAGAGCCGGACGTTCCAGGCCGGCCGGCCGATGCCGAGCGGACCGGGGACGAGCTGGTCACCCGGTTCGATCCGGCAGTCCATGCATTCGACGGTGGTCTCGGTCTGGCCGTACTCGTTGTTCACCACGGCCGGGTGCCGCTGCTGGAACTCCTTGACCACCTCGCCCAGCAGGAGCTCACCGCCCACGACGAGGTCATCCGTCGGCGAAAGCTGGTCCGGAAGAGTGGTCAGCAGCGGGATGTGGCTCGGCGTCACCTTGAGGAACGCGCACTGCTCGGTGGTGCCCCGCGGGGTGTCGACCAGGTCGGTCACCCAGATGCGGCCGCCCACCAGCAACGGCCCGAACAGCGTCGTGACCGTGAGGTCGAAGGACACCGGCGAATGCAGGACCGCCAGCCCCCGCATGCCGGGGTAGGCCTGGATCGCCCAGCTGAAGTAGTTCGCCAGGCCGCCGTGGGTGATCGCCACGCCCTTGGGCCTGCCGGTGGAACCCGAGGTGTAGATCACGTAGGCGAGGTTCTCCGGCGACAGCGAACCCGGCCCCGGATCGCCGTCCGGGAAGCCGTCGACCGCCCGGACGGCCTCCGGGGTGTCCAGCACCATCATCGGCCGCGCGTCGCCGAGCAGGTACGCGATCCGCTCGGGCGGGTAGTCCGGCTCGACGGGAACGTAGGCGGCTCCCGCCTTGAGCACCGCGAGCACCGCCACGACCAGCTCCACCGACCGGGGCAGCGAGATCGCGATGCGCGTTTCCGGGCCCGCGCCTCGGCCGATCAGCTGGTGCGCCAGCCGGTTGGCCCAGGCGTTCAGCTCCGCGTACGACAGCGAGCCGTCGGCGTGCACCACCGCCGTCGCCTCGGGGGTGCGCTGGGCCTGCGCCGCCAGCAGCTCGGGGAGCAGGCCGTCCTGGATGTCGTGCGCGGTCTGGTTCCCGTCGTACAGCACGAACCGCAGTTCGTCCCCGGTCAGCAGCGAGCAGTCCCGCAGCGGGCGGCCGGGGTCGGCGGTGACCTCGTCGAGCAGGGTGGTCAGGTGGCCCGCCAGCCGGCGGATGGTGCCCGCGTCGAACAGGTCGCTGTTGTAGGTCACCGCGCCGAGCAGGCCGTCGGAGCTCTCCTGGAACTCGAGGGTGAGGTCGAAGCTCGCCGACACCACGGGGACGTCGAGCTCCGTCACCCGGAGGCCGGGCAGGTCCACCTCGTGCCGCGGGGTGTCGTGCAGGACCACCATGACACCGAACAGCGGCGTGCGGCTGGGGTCGCGGTCGAGGCGCAGATCGTCGACGACGCGTTCGAACGGCACGTCCTGGTGGGCGAAGGCGGCGAGGGTGGTGGCGCGGGCCGCGGCGAGCAGCTCGTCGAACGTCTTCGACTCGTCCACCCGGGCGCGGAGGACGAGCGTGTTGACGAAGAAGCCGATGAGGCGGGCCAGCTCGGGGCGTTCCCGGCCCGAGGAGACCGTGCCGATGGCGATGTCGGGCCGGCCGGACCAGCGGGCGAGCAGGAGCTGGCAGGCGGCGACGAGAGCCGTGAACACGGTCGTGTCGCGGTCGCGCGCGAGCGCGGTGAGCCGGCCGGCGATCCCGGCGGGGATCGCGAACCCGTGGACGGCGCCGTGGGTGGTGCGTTCGGCCGGCCTCGGCCGGTCGGTGGGCAGCTCCAGCACCGGGACGCCGTCGAGTTGCTCGCGCCAGTACGCGAGCAGCTCGTCCAGCACCGGCCCGGTCAGGTGTTCCCGCTGCCACACGGCGAAGTCCCCGTACCGCACGGGCAGCGGCGGCAGGGTGCCGCCGCGGTAGAGCGTGCCCAGCTCGTCGAGCAGGACGCCGGTGGACCAGCCGTCGGTGACGATGTGGTGCATCAGGATCAGCAGCACGTGCTCGCCGGGAGCGCTCCGGAGCAGCCGCATCCGCACGGCGGCCGCGCCGAGGTCGAACGGCACGGCGCATTCCCGCGCCAGGGCCTGCGCCAGGTCCGGCACCTCCTCGGGGGCGAGCAGCACCTCCCGGGGCGGGTGCACGAGCTGGACGCCCCGGCCGTCCACGGTGCCGAAGGTGGTGCGCAGCGACTCGTGCCGCCCGACCAGGCCGGACAAGGCGGTGTTGAGCCGGTCGACGTCGAGTTCCCCGGTCAGCCGCAGGACGACCGGGGTCAGGTATTCGGTGCTGTCCGGCTGGAACTCGTGCAGGAACCACAGGCGCTGCTGGGCGTACGACAGCGGGAAGACGCCGTCTCCCGGCACGCTCCTGATGTCCGGCCCCGCGAGAGAGAGGCGTGCGTCGTCTTCGCCGGTGGCCGCGGCGAGAGCGGCCACGGTGGGCGCGGAGAACACCGCACGCGGAGAGAGCCGCAGGCCGGCTTCGGCACGCAGCCGCGCGGTCACCTGGATGCTGAGGATCGAGTTGCCGCCGAGCGCGAAGAAGTTGTCGTGGACGCCGACCCGTTCCACGCCGAGCACCTCGGCCCAGATCCGCGCCAGCGTCCGCTCGGTGCCGGTGCGGGGGGCCACGTGGTCGCCGCCGGCCGCGGCCCGGCCGGGGTCGGGCAGGGCCTGCCGGTCGAGTTTTCCGTGGCGGTTCAGCGGCAGCTCGTCCAGGAAGACGAACGCGGCCGGCACCAGGTGGCCGGGCAGCCGCCCGGCGAGCCAGGCCCGCAGGTCCGGCCGGCCGGCCGCGACCACGTAGGCCACCAGCCGGGTGCCGTCGAGGTCCGGCCCGGCGACCACGGCGGCGTCGGTGACCTCGTCGTGGCGGCGGAGCGCGGTTTCGACCTCACCGGGTTCCACCCGGAACCCGCGGATCTTGACCTGGTCGTCGAGGCGGCCGAGGTACTCCAGCTGCCCGTCGCCGTGCCACCGCACGCGATCTCCGGTGCGGTACATCCGGGTGCCCGGTCGCCCGAACGGGTCGGCGACGAACCGTTCCGCGGTCGGCCCCGGCCGGCCGGCGTACCCCCGGGCCAGCTGCGGGCCGGCCAGGTACAGCTCGCCCGGCGCCCCGATGGGCACCGGCGTCAGGTCGCGGTCGAGCACGTAGGCCCGCAGGTTGCGCAGGGGCCGGCCCACGGCGGGGCGCTCCCCGGCGACGCGGCAGGACAGCGCGTCCACGGTGCATTCGGTGGGGCCGTAGAAGTTGTACGCGGCCGTGCCGGGCAGGGCGGCGAGCGTGGTCCACAGTGCCGAGCCGAGGGCTTCGCCGCCGACCATGAGGATGCGCGGCCGGTGCCGTTCGCCGTCGAGCAGGCCGGCGGGGAGAAGCTGCCGGAGGTAGGAAGGCGTCAGGTCCAGGAAGTCGATCCGGTGCTCGGCCACGTAGTCGACGAGGGCGGCCGGGTCGAGGCGGGTGTCGTCGTCGAGCACGTGGAGCTCGTGGCCGGCGGCCATCAGCACCGGGCCTTCGAGGGAGGTGTCGAAGGACAGCGCCGCGGTCAGCGCCACCCGCAGCCGGTCGCCGCCGGCGAAGCCGTGGCGGTGGCTGTGGAGCAGGTTGACCAGGGCGCGGTGCTCGACGCACACGCCCTTGGGAGTGCCCGTGGACCCGGACGTGTAGATCAGGTACGCCGCATTGCCGGGGAGTGACGTGGTGGCCAGGAGGGAGCTGTCGTAGCCGGTGAGGTCGGGGAGCTCGGTGAGCACGGCGGCCGGGTCGGCGTCGTCGAGCAGGAAGCCGATCCGCTCGGCCGGCAGGCCGGGATCGACGGGCAGGTAGACCGCGCCCGCCTTGAGGACGCCGAGCATGGCCACGATCGCCTCGGCCGAGCGGGGCAGCATGACTGCGACCGGCCGCTCGGCCGTCACCCCTTGGGACACGAGGTGCCGGGCCAGCTGGTTGGCGCGGGCGTCGAGCTCGGCGAACGTGCAGGACTGGTCGCGGAACACGAGGGCGATGTGGTCCGGGGTGCGCCGGGCCTGGGCCTCGAACACGCGGGTGAACGACGTTTCCGGCGTCTCCAGGGCCGTGTCGTTCCACTCCACCAGCGTCCGGTGCAGGTCGCCCTCGGGGGCGGTGGGCAGGTCCTGCCCGTCGGCGATCTTTTCCAGCAGGGCCACCAGGTACGCGGCCATGCGGTCGATCGTGGCCGTGTCGAACAGCCGGGGGTCGTAGTCGAGTTCGAGGTGGAGGCGGTCGCTGGTGTAGGCGCTGAGCACCAGGGGGAAGCTGGTGGTGTCGATGCCTTCGACGTCGACGACGCGCACCTGCTGCCGGGCGTTCACCAGCTCGTCGACCGGGTAGTTCTCGAAGACGACGATGCTGTCGAACAGGTTCGCGCCGGTGGGAAGTCCGGCCCAGCTCTGCAGCCGGCTCAGGGCGACGTGGTCGAAGCGGCGGCTCTCGGTCTGCGCGGCCTGCAGGTCGCGCAGCCAGGCCAGGGTGTCCGGTCCGGCCGGAACGGTGACCCGGGTGGGGATGGTGTTGACGAACATGCCGATCATGGCCTCGACCCCCGGCAGTTCCGCGGGGCGCCCGGCGGAGGTGGTGCCGAACACCACTTCGCGTTCGCCGCTGTAGCGGGCCAGCAGCAGCGCCCAGGCGCCTTGGACCACGGTGTTGGTGGTCAGCCCCGCCCGCCGGGCCACCCGGTCCAGTCCGGCCGACCGGCCGGCGGGCAGCTCGATCCGGACCGAGCCGGTGGATTCGGCCCGGTGGGCCTCGACGGGTGGGCGGTCGTAGGGCAGCGGCGTGGGGGATCCGAACCCGGCGAGAGCGGCGCGCCAGTGCCGTTCCGCGGCGCCGGCGTCCTGGTCGCGCAGCCAGCGCAGGTAGTCGCCGAACGGACGGCGTGGCACGAGCTCGGGCGGGCGGCCGGTGGTGATCGCCGTGTACTGCTCGCACACCTCGGCCAGCACCTGGGCGAAACTCCAGCCGTCGAGCAGGATGTGGTGCACCGTCCACCGGAGCAGGACCTCGTCGCCGGGCAGCCGGTCGATCGCGATCCGCAGCAGCGGCGGGCGCGTCAGGTCCAGTTCCTCGTCCGGCTCGGTGTCGTAGGTGATGGGGACGGTGACGGCCGAGTGGATGATCTGCAGGGGTTCCGGCACGCCCTCCCACACGACGCTCGCGCGCAGGGCGGGGGTCCGGTCGACGACGCGCCGGCACGCGGCACCGAGGGCCGCCGGGTCGGTCACCCCGGACAGCCGCAGCCGGAACCGGTCGACGTAGGCCCCCGATCCGGGGTCGGCCAGGCTGTGGAACAGCAGGCCGGCCTGGAGCGGGGTCAGCGGGTACACGTCCGCCACCGACCGGCCGTCGCCGACCAGGGTGTCTACAGTGGACTGGTCGAGCGCGGCGAGCGGGAAGTCCGACGGGGTGCGGCCGCCGGCGTCCGGGCCGGCGCAGTGCGCGACGATCTCGCGGAGCGCCTCCGTCGTGGCCTCGGCGAGCCGCCGGATGGTCGCCTCGTCGTGCACGGCGCCGGAGTACTCCCAGGACAGCTGGAGTTCCCCGTCGTCCACGGCGCCGACGACGTCGATCAGGTAGGGGCGCTCGGCGTGGGCGGGGGCCTCGTCGCCGAGGCCGTCGAGCCGCCCGCGGATCAGCCCGGTACCGCCGGTGCCGCCCCACTGCCCGTGGTAGTTGACGCTGATGCGCGGCAGTTCGGTGTGCTGCAGCGCCTCCGCGGCCCGGAGGTGGCGCAGGGCTTCGTAGCCGATCCCGCGGTGGGGGATGCCGCGCAGCTGCTCCTTGACCGCTTTGAGGATCGCACCCCACTCCCGGCCCGGTGGCAGGTCGAGCGCGACCGGGAACTGGGCGGTGAACCAGCCGATGGTGCGGGAGACGTCCGTGCCGGCCAGGATGTCCTCGCGGCCGTGGCCTTCCAGGGTGACCGGCACCCGGTCGTGGCCGGTCCAGTCCGCCAGCGTGCGGCCGATCGCCGTGAGCAGCACGTCGTTCGCGCGCGTCCGGTAGACCCCGGGCACCTGGTGCAGGAACGCGTCGGTGGTCGCGCGGTCCAGTTTGGCCGAGACCACGCGGGTCGTGCCGACGGTGTTCGGTCCGCTGCGGTCCACCGGCAGGGCCGTGTCCACGCCGTCGAGCACCGTGGTCCAGTGGCCGAGGTCCTCGTCGAGACCGCCGCCGCGCACGTGCTCGTCGAACAGGTGGGCCCACTCGGTGAACCGGGTGCCGACCGGGTCGAGGACACCGCCGCGATAGGCCGTCTCGAGGTCGCCCAGCAGGATGCGCCAGGACACCCCGTCGATCACCAGGTGGTGCACGGCGATGAACAGCGTCGGGCGGGCGCCGGTGAACAGCAGGACCCGCAGCACGGGCCCGTCGGCGATGTTCAGCGCCGCCCGGGCGGCGCCGGCCAGTGCCGCCATCGCCCGGTCCCGGTCGGCGAGGTGCTCGGGCAGGCGGTGGGTGGTGAAGACCTCGGCGTACTCGACGGGGGCGGGCTCCTGCCCGCCGGGGCCGAACCGCAGCCGCAGGGACTCGTGGTGGGCGATCACCGCGTCCACCGCACCGGCCAGCGCCGCCTCGTCGACGTCTTCGGCCAGTTCCAGGTGGACCGACATGGTGAAGCGGTTCACGTCGACCGGCTCGCCGGCGAAGAACCAGCGCTGGATCGGGGTGAGCGGGCTCGGGCCGGTCAGCACCGGGTGCCGCAGCCGCGTGGCGGGGGTGCGCGCGGCGACCACGCCGGCGAGGTCGGCGACCGTCTGGTAGCGGAAGATGTCCTTTGTGGACAGGACCAGATCCGCCTGCCTCGCCTGGGAGACCACCTGGATGCTGAGGATCGAGTCGCCGCCGAGGCCGAAGAAGTTGTCGTGGATCCCGACCCGTTCCACGCCCAGCGCCCGCGACCAGATCCGGGCCAGCTCCTGTTCCACCGGGGTGCGGGGCGGGGCGTACCGGGTGGCCGGTTCCGCGTGGCCGTCCGGTGCGGGCAGCGCCCGCCGGTCCAGCTTTCCGTTGGCGGTCAACGGGATCCGGTCGAGGGGGACGAACGCGGCGGGAATCATGTGCTCGGGCAGGGCGTGCTTGACCCACTCGCGCAGATCGGCCGGCGCGGTCTCGCCGGCCGGGACGACGTAGGCCACCAGACGCTGTCGTCCCGCGTCGTCCGCCACCGCGACGGTGACGGCTTCGGCGACCTGATCGTGGCGCAGCAGTACGGCGTCGACCTCGCCGGGTTCGATGCGGAACCCGCGGATCTTCACCTGCTCGTCGGCCCGGCCCAGGTAGTCCAGGCGGCCGTCGGGCGTCCACCGCACCAGGTCACCGCTGCGGTACATGCGGGTGCCGGGCCGCCCGAACGGATCGGCCACGAACCGCGACGCGGTCAGCCCCGGCCGGTTCAGGTAACCGCGGGCCAGGCCCGCGCCGGCCACGTACAGCTCGCCGCGCACCCCCGGCGGCACCGGTTGCAGGTCCGCGTCGAGGACGTAGGTCCGCAGGTCCGGAAGGGGAACACCCAGGCCGGCCTGCCCCGGCGGGTCGAGAAGCTGGCAGGTGACGTGGACCGTGGTTTCGGTGATGCCGTACATGTTGACCAGCCGGGTCCCGGGGTGCCGGGCGCACCAGCCGCCGAGCCGGCCGGAGTCGAGCGCCTCCCCGCCGAAGATCACCCACCGCAGCGCCAGGTCCGGTGGCGAGTCGACGCGGGCGAGCGGGGCGAACGCGGACGGGGTCTGGTTGAGCACGGTGACCCGCTGCTCGGCGAGCAGGGCGAGGAAGTCCTCGGGTGAGCGCGCGACCTCGGACGGCACGACGACCAGGCGGCCGCCGTGGAGCAGGGCGCCCCACAGCTCCCACACGGAGAAGTCGAACGCGCAGGAGTGGAACAGCGTCCACACGTCCCGCTCGTCGAAGGCGAACCGGTCGCGGGTGGCGGTGAACAGGCGGGTCACGGCGGAGTGGGGGACCAGCACACCCTTCGGCCGGCCCGTCGAGCCGGACGTGTAGATCACGTAGGCCGGGTGCGCGGGGGACAGCGGCGCGGTCCGGTCGGCGTCGGTGGGGTCGGTCCCGGGGTACCCGGCGCAGGCGGGCAGCGCGTCGAGGACCGTGACGGGAGCGGCGTCGTCGATCGTGGCGGCGATGCGGGCGGCCGGGTACGCCGGGTCGATCGGGAGGTACCCGGCTCCCGCCTTCAGGACCGCCACGATCGCGACGACCAGCTCGGCCGACCGGGGCAGCAGCAGCGCGACGAGCCGTTCCGGCCCCGCACCCCGCTCGATCAGCCAGTGGGCCACCCGGTTGGCCCGCGTGTTCAGCTCGGCGTAGGTCAGCTCGGTGCCTTCGCACGTCACCGCGACCGCGTGGGGGGTCCGGGCCGCGGTCGCCTCGAACCACGCGGGCAGCGTGGTGACCGGCAGGCCGGCCGCTTTCCCGTTCCAGTCCACCAGGACCCGGTGCCGTTCGGCCGCGGACAGCCACGGCAGCCGGCCCAGCGGGCGGTCGGGGCCGGCGACGATCCCGGCGAGCAGTTCCCCGAGCCGGCCGGTCAGCCCTTCGACGGTGCCGGCGTCGAACAGGTCGGTGTTGTAGAGGACCGAGCCGTGCAGCCGGCCGGCGTGCTCCTCGAACTGGAACATCAGGTCGACGCTCGCGGCGACCGTGGGCGGGGCGAGTTCCGTCACGCTCAGGCCGGGCAGGGCCAGGTCGTGGCCGGGGTCGTTCTGCAGCACCACCAGCACGCTGAACAGCGGGGTGCGGCTGACGTCGCGCTCGGGTTCCAGGTGCTCCACCACCCGCTCGAAGGGGACGTCCTGGTGGGCCAGCGCCTCCAGCGTGGTGGCCCGCACCGCGGCGAGCAGCTCCGGGAAACTCCGTCGCAGGTCCACTGTGGACCGCAGCACCAGCGTGTTGACGAAGAACCCGATCAGCCGGGTCAGCTCGGGGTGTTCGCGCCCCGAGGTGACGGTGCCGACGGCGATGTCGTCCTGCCCGGACCAGCGGGCGAGCAGCACCTGGCAGGCGGCGACGAGGGCCGTGAACAGCGTGCCGTCCTGCTGCCGGGCCAGTGACTTCAGCCCGGCGGTGACCGCCGGCGGCACCACGAACTCCGCCAGGGCGCCGTTCGTCGTGCGCACGGGCGGCCGGGGCCGGTCGGTGGGCAGCTCCAGCACCGGGAGACCGTCGAGGCGCCGCCGCCAGTAGCCGAGCTGGTCGTCCGCCGGCCGGTTCCGCTGCCACACCGCGAAGTCCGCGTACTGCACGGGCAGCGGCGGCGGGGTTCCGCCGCGGTAGAGCGTGCTCAGCTCGTCGAGCAGCACCCCGGTCGACCAGCCGTCGGTGACGATGTGGTGCAGCACCAGGGCGAGCACGTGGTCCTGTTCTCCGAGCCGCACCAGCAGGACGCGCAGCAGCGTGCCGTCCCGCAGGTCGAACGGCTGCAGTGCGGCCCGCGTCAGCACCTCGGGCAGCTCCCGCTCGCCGGCCGTCAGCACCGGTACCCGGACCGGCGCGGCCGGGTGGACGACCTGGACGCCCCGGCCGTCGACGGTGTCGAAGGTGGTGCGCAGCGCCTCGTGTCGTTCGACCACAGTGGACAGTGCGGTGGTGAGGCGGTCCACGTCCAGGCGGCCGCGCAGCCGCAGCAGCAGCGGGGTGAGGTATTCCGTGCTGTCCGGCTCGAACTCGTGCAGGAACCACAACCGCTGCTGGGCGAACGACAACGGCAGCACGCCGTCCCGGGGCACCACGCCGATGTCCGGCCGGTCCGGCTCGCGCTCGGTCACCGCCGCCGCCAACCCGGCCACGGTGGGCGTGGTGAACACCGCCCGCGGGGACAACCGGACCCCGAGCTGCGCGCGCAGCCGCGACATGACGCCGATGCTGAGGATCGAGTCGCCGCCGAGGTCGAAGAAGTTGTCGTGCGCACCGACCCGCTCGACACCCAGCACCTCGGCCCACACCCGCGCCACCGCCCGCTCGGCGTCGTCGCGCGGCGCCACGTACTCGGCGGCCGACGCGGCCCAGTCCGGCTCGGGCAGGGCCCGCCGGTCGAGCTTTCCGTGCCGGGTCAGGGGAAGCGCGTCGACCATGACGAACGCCGCCGGCACCAGGTGGGCGGGCAGCCGGCCGGCCGTCCAGGACCGCAGGTCCGGGTGATCGGCGCCGGCCGGGACGACGTAGGCGACCAGGCGGGGGTGGCCGTCGTCCCGCCGGGCGATCACCGCGGCGTCGCCGACGTCCGGGTGCCGGCGCAGGACCGCCTCGACCTCGCCGGGTTCGATCCGGAACCCGCGGATCTTGACCTGGTCGTCGGTGCGGCCCAGGTACTCGAGCCGTCCGTCGGCGCGCCACCGGGCCCGGTCACCGGTGCGGTACATCCGGGCACCCGGCTTCCCGAAGGGGTCGGCCACGAACGCGGCCGCGGTCAGCCCGGGACGGTTCCGGTAGCCCCGTGCGACGTGCGCGCCCGCGAGGTACAGCTCGCCCGGCGCTCCGATCGGCACCGGCTGAAGGTCGCGGCCCAGCACGTGGGCGCGGACGTTGCGCAGCGGGCGCCCCACCACCGGCCGGTCACCCGTCACCCGGCAGGAGAGGGTGTCCACGGTGCACTCGGTGGGGCCGTAGAAGTTGTAGCTCACGGTCCGGTCTTCGCCGGCCAGCCGTCGCCACAGCGCTTCCTCGGCCGCTTCTCCGCCGAGCATGAGGACGCGGGGCCGGTGGCGGTCGTCGTCGAGCAGGCCGGCCAGGAGCAGCTGCCGCGCGAAGGACGGGGTGAGGTCGAGCAGGTCGATGCGGTGCTCCACCACGTAGCCGACCAGCGCCGGCGGGTCGAGGCGGGTGTCGTCGTCGAGCACGTGGAGCTCGTGGCCGGCGGCCATCAGCACGGGTCCTTCGAACGAGGTGTCGAAGGACAGGGCCGCGCTCAGCGCGACACGCAGGTGGCCGTGGCCCGCGAAGTGGGCGTGGTGGCTGAGCAGCAGGTTCGTCAGGTTGCGGTGCTCGACGACGACCCCCTTCGGGGAGCCGGTCGACCCGGACGTGTAGATCAGGTAGGCGGAGCTGTCCTGGTGCACGGGGAGGGCGAGGTCGGTGGTGTCGTAGCCGGTGAGGCCGGGCAGCTCGGTGAGCACCACCACCGGGTTCGCGTCCCGCAGCAGGAACTCGACGCGCTCGGCCGGGAGCTCGGGATCCACCGGCAGGTGGACCGCGCCGGCCTTGAAGATCGCGAGCAGGGCCACGATCATCTCCGCCGACCGCGGCAGCATCAGCGCGACGGTCCGCTCGGGCCGCGCACCGTGCGCCACCAGGTACCGGGCGAGCTGGTTGGCGCGGGCGTTCAGCTCGGCGAACGTGTATGCCGTGTCCCGGAACACGAGCGCGGTCCGGTCCGGCGTGCGGCGCGCCTGCGCCTCGAACACCTCGTGGAAGGTCGTCTCCGGCACCTCGAGGGCCGTTCCGTTCCCGTCCGCCGCCATCCGCCGCAGCTCGTCCTCGGGGACCGGCACCGCGGTGCGGCCCGCGGTGAGCGCGTCGACGAGCGCCGCGAGGTGCGCCGACAGGCGCTCGGCGGTCGACCGGTCGAACAGCGCCGGGTCGTAGGCGAGCTCGAGGTGCAGCCGGTCGTCGAGGCTGTAGGCGCTGAGCGTCAGCGGGAGGTTCGTGGTGTCGGTGCCCTGCGTGCCGGCGACCCGGATGCCGCCGATCTCGGCGGAGTCGCTGAGCGGGTAGTTCTCGAACACGACCACGCTGTCGAACAGGGCCGCCCCCGCGGGCAGGCCGGTCCACGACCGGAGCTGGGAGAGGGAGACGAAGTCGAACCGCCGGGCCTCGGTCTGCGCGGCCTGCAGGTCGCGCAGCCACGCCACGACGTCCTGGCCGTCCGGGGCCGCTACCCGGGTGGGGACGGTGTTGATGAACAGGCCGATCATCGACTCCACCCCGGGCAGTTCCGGTGGCCGGCCGGAGACGGTGGTGCCGAAGACGACGTCGCGTTCGCCGCTGTACCGGGACAGCAGCAGCGCCCACGCGGCCTGCACGACGGTGTTGACGGTCAGCCCGCTGCCCTGGGCGAACCGGCGGACGCCTTCGCCGGGCAGCACGAGCTGGACCGACTCGGCGGACTCCGTCCGGTGCGCTCCCGCCGGCGGCCGGTCGTAGGGCAGGGGAGTGGCGGACTCGAACCCCGCCAGCGTCTCCCGCCAGTGCTCCTCCGCCGCCCGCTGGTCCTGCTCGCGCAGCCAGGCCAGGTAGTCCCGGAACGGGCGGCGGGCCACCGGTGCCGTCGCCCGGCCCGCCGTGGTGGCCGCGTACTGCTCGCACACCTCGGCGAGGACCTGGGCCAGGCTCCAGCCGTCGAGGAGGATGTGGTGGAAGTTCCAGACGAGCAGGACTTCGCCGCCGGGGCACCGGTTGATCGCGATCCGCATCAGCGGGGGCGCCGCGAGGTCGATGTCCTCCGGTTCGCCGTCGAAGACGATCGGCAGGGTCACTCCGGTGTGGACGACCTGCAGCGGTTCGGGTACGCCGTCCCACACCGGCGCAGCGCGCAGTGCCGGGGTCCGGTCGACCACGCGCTGCCACGCGGCGGCGAACGCCTCCGGGTCCGCTACGCCGGCGAGCCGGATCCGCACCTGGTCGAAGTAGGCACCCGCGCCGTCGACCAGGCTGTGGAACAGCATGCCGGCCTGCAACGGCGTCATCGGCAGGATGTCCTCGACCGCCGTGCCGGTTCCGGCCAGCCGGTCCACCGTGGCCTGGTCGAGCCGGGCCAGGGGGAAGTCCGACGGCGTGCGCCCGCCAGCGCCGGGCCGTCCACAGTGGACGGCGATCTCCCGCAGCGCGCCGGCCATCCCCTCGGCGAGCCGCCGGACCGTGGCCTCTTCGTGCACGTTCTCCGAATACAGCCAGGTCAGCGCCAGTTCGCCGCCGTCCACCACCCCGACCAGATCCAGCAGGTGGGCCCGCGTCGCGCCGGACGCCAGGTCCTGGCCGGGCTCGGGCAGCCGCGCCCGGTACAGCCCGGTGCCCGCCTCCTCCCACCGGCCGTGGTAGTTGAAGCCGACCTGCGGCTCGTGCGCCAGGTCCCGGTTGCGCAGGTAGCGCAGGGCGCCGTAGCCCATCCCGTTGCGGGGCACGGCCCGCAGCTGCTCCTTGACCGACTTGAGCACCTCGTCCCAGCCCCCGGCCGGGATGTGCAGGGCCAGCGGGAACTGGCTGGTGAACCAGCCCACCGTGCGGGAGATGTCGACGTCGTCGAAGATTTCCTCGCGCCCGTGTCCCTCCACGGTGACCAGCACCCGGTCGCGGCCGGTCCACCCGGTGAGGGTCCGGCCGAGCGCGCTGAGGAGCAGGTCGTTGACCCGGGTGCGGTAGACGGGCGGCACCGCGCGAAGCAGCGCGTCGGTGACCTGCCGGTCCAGCCGGACGGTGATCGTCCGGACCGACCCGGCGGTGTTGTCCCCCCGGCGGTCGACCGGGATCTCCGCCGGCGCCCGGACGGCCCGCCAGTAGGCGGTGTCCGCGTCGAAGCCGCCGGCCGCCACGTGGCCGGCCAGCCGGCGTGCCCAGCCCGTGAACGGGGTGCCGGCCGGCGCCGGCGCGATCGGCGTGCCCGCGATCCCCTGGCGGTAGGCGGTCTCCACGTCGCCGAGCAGGATCCGCCAGGACACCCCGTCGACCACGAGGTGGTGGGCCGTGACGAACAGCCGGCGTTCGGTGCCCTTGGCGAACAGCACGGCCCGCACCACCGGCCCGGTCCGCACGTCCAGGCCGGACTGCGCGGCGCGCGCCGCGGTCTCCACCTCGTCCCACGTGGTCAGCTCGCGCCGTTCGAGCACGCCGGCCGGCGCGGCCGGGTCGACCCGCTGGACCCACCCCTGCGCGGTCTCGGCGAACCGCATCCGCAGGGCGTCGTGGTGGGCCACGGTGGCGGCCACGGCCGTGGCCAGCACGGCCTCGTCCACCTCCGGGTCGAGCTCCAGGAAGACGGACATCGTGAACCGGTGCGGGTTTTCCGGGCCGGTCTCGAAGAACCAGCGCTGGATCGGCGTCAGCGGCGCGGGGCCGCCGGTGGCGGCCGGTTCGCGAGCGGCGGTGGGGGCCGGCCGCGCGGTCGCGGCCAGCTCGGCGATGGTCTGGTGGCGGAAGATGTCCCGCGACGTCACCGCCAGCCCGGCGCGGCGGGCCCGGGACACCGCCTGGATGCTGAGGATCGAGTCACCGCCGAGCGAGAAGAAGTTGTCCTCCACGCCCACCCGGTCCGTGTCCAGCACCTGCGCCCAGATGCCGGCCAGCTCCCGCTCCACCGCGGTGCGGGGGGCGACGTAGCGCGTGCCGGGGTCGTCGAGCGGCGTGGGAAGGGCACGCCGGTCGACCTTCCCGTTCGCCGTCAGCGGCAGCTCGGGCAGGGTGACGAACGCCGAGGGCACCATGTAGTCGGGCAGGGAGCGGCGCAGGAACTCGCGCAGCTCCTCCGGGCCCGGCGCGGTTCCGTTCGCCGCCACGACGTAGGCCACCAACCGCCGGCCGCTGCTGCCCGGCACCACCGTGGTCAGTGCCTGGCCGACCTGGTCGTGCCGCGTCAGCACGGCGTCGACCTCGGCCGGCTCGACCCGGAAGCCGCGGATCTTGACCTGGTCGTCGGTGCGCCCGGCGAACTGGACGACGCCGTCGGGCGTCCACCGCACCAGGTCGCCGCTGCGGTACATCCGGGTCCCCGGTGGCCCGAACGGGTCGGCCACGAACCGGGACGCGGTCAGGCCCGGCCGGTTCAGGTAGCCGCGCGACAGCCCGGCACCGGCGAGGTACAGCTCCCCGCGCACGCCGACCGGCACCGGGGACAGCGCCTCGTCCAGCACGTAGATCCGGCGGCCGTCCATCGGGCGCCCGATCGGCACGGGCTCGGGCACCGCCCCGGAAACGCGGTGGGCGACGGCGAATGTGGTGACCTCCGTCGGAGCGAGGGCGTTGACCACGGTGAGCCCCGGGCACGCGGCCAGCAGCTGCCGGACGGCCACCGCGGGCACGACGTCGCCCCCGGTCCACACCTCCCGCAGCCCGGCGAGGCTGTCCGGCGCGTCCTGGGCGATGATCCGCAGCAGCCCGGCGGTCAGGTTCGCCGCGCTGACCCCGTGGCGGGCGATCACCTCGCGCAGCACGTCCGCGTCCACGTCGCCCGGCGGCGCGAGCACGACCCGGCCGCCGTTCAGCAGCGGCACCCACAGCTCGTAGGTGGACACGTCGAACGCCGTCGGCGAGTGCAGCAGCACGGCGTCGTGGTCGCGGAAGTGGCTGTCGCGGGCCAGGGACACCACGTTCCGGTGCCGGGTCGCGACCCCCTTCGGCGTCCCGGTCGACCCGGACGTGTGAATGACGTACGCCAGGGTGTCCGCCAGTGGCGACACGTCCGGTGCGTCGGCCCGCGAGCCCTCGTCCACCCGCAGCACGTGTCCACTGTGGATCGACTCGGTCAGCGGCTCGTGGTCGTGGTCGGTGACGAGCACCGAGACGCCGGGCCCGCCGAGCACCAGGCGCATCCGCTCGGCCGGGGCGCGCAGATCCAGCGGCAGGTAGGCGCCCCCCGCCTTGAGGATCCCCAGCACGGCCACCACCAGGTCCGCCGACCGGCCCACCAGCAGCCCGACCGGCTCGTCGACCCGGACGCCGGCCTCGACCAGCCGGTGCGCCAGGTGGTTGGCTCGCGCGTCCAGTTCGGCGTAGGACAGCGAGCGGCCACCGGTGACGACCGCCGTGGCGTCCGGTGCCCGGCGTACCTGCTCGGCGAACAGCGCCGGCACCGTGGCGGTTCCGGGGATGCGGCCGGCCTCGTCGGAGCGGGGGCCCGCGGTGCTCCACTGCCCCAGGAGGAGGTTCCGCTCCCGCTCCGGCAGCCACGGCAGCAGGGCGAGCGGCCGGTCCGGGTCGGTGGTCGCGGCCTCCGCCAGCAGCTCCAGGTGCCCGGCCAGCCGCTCGATCGTCGCGGCGTCGAACAGGTCCGTGTCGTACTCCACCGAACCGGTGAGGACGTCCCCGGTCTCCTGGAACTCGACGGTGAGGTCGAAGTTGGCCGCGTGGCGGGGGAGGCCGATCGGTTCGGCCCGCAGCTCGCCGAGGTTCGGGGGCGTGCGGCCGGTGTTCTGCAGCAGCACCATCACGTCGAACAGCGGGTTGCGGCTGGCGTCGCGGTGCCCGTCGACCAGGTGCTCCAGGGGCGCCTCGTCGTGCGCGAACGCGTCCAGCACGGTGCGCCTGACCTCGTCGAGCAGCTCGGAGAACGATCGGCGCACGTCCACCCGGGAGCGCAGGACCACCGTGTTCGCGAAGAACCCGACCAGCCCGCGCAGCTCCGGCCGGCTGCGGCCCGAGGTGACCGTGCCGACCGCGATGTCGTCCTGGCCCGAATAGCGCGCGAGGAGCGCCTGGCACACCGCGACCAGCACCGTGAACAGGGTGGTGCGCCGGGACCTGGCCACCTCGGTGAGCCGCGCGGTCAACGCCGCCGGCAGCCGGAACCGGTGTGCCGCACCGGCGCCCGTGCGCACCGGCGGCCGCGGCCGGTCGGACGGCAGCTCCAGCGGGCTGGTGCCGGCCAGCCGCTCCCGCCAGTAGGCCAGGTGCCCGGCCGGACCCGGATTCGACGGACTCCGTTGCCACGCCGCGAAGTCCGGGTACTGCACCGGCAGCGGCGGCAGCTCGCCGCCGCCGTACAGGACGTTCAGCTCGCCGGTCAGCACACCCAGGGACCACCCGTCGACGACGATGTGGTGGGCGGTGAGCAACAGCACGTGCTCGTCGGCACGCACGCGGGCCAGCAGCGCCCGCAGCAGCGGTCCCCGGCGCAGGTCGAACGGCCGCTCGTACTCCTCGGCGAGCACGCGCTCCAGGTCCTGGTGATCGGTGCCGACCACCGGGACCGGCAGTTCGCGCGGCGGGTGCACGATCTGCACCCCGGCGCCGTCCACCTCGCCGAACGTGGTCCGCAGCGCCTCGTGCCGGGCCACCAGCGCCTGCAGGGCGGCCGTCAGCACCGGCAGGTCGAGCGGTCCCGTCAGGCGCAGGGCCAGCGCGCTGTGGTAGCCCGGGCCGTCCGGCTGGAACTGGTGCAGGAACCACAGCCGCTGCTGCGGGAAGGACAGCGGTACCGGCCGGCTCCGGTCGGCAGGCGGGATCGAGACGGTCTTCGCCGTCCGGCCCGCGAGCCGCTCGCGCAATTGCCGCTGCCGGTCTTCGGAGAGGGCGGTGATCCGGTTCTCCCGGGACGACGTCATGGTCTGTCTCCTCACGCTTCCTGGGGTTCGCCGTCGTCGAGAGCTGCTCGTTCGAGTTCGAGCAGCACCTTCTCCTCGACCAGTTCCGCCAGGGCGGCGACGGTTTCCGCGGTCAGCACGTCGCGCGGGGTCAGTGCGACGTCGAAGGTGGTGCGGCAGCGCGAGGTGATGACCAGGCTGCGCACCGAGTCGCCGCCGAGGTCGAAGATGTTGTCCTCGACGCCGACCCGCTCCACCTCGAGCGCATCCGCCCAGATCCCGGCGAGCACCCGTTCGGTGTCGGTCCTGGGGGCCGCGTAGGGCGCTGCCGGTCCCGGGGCCACCGGAGCCGGCAGCGCCGCCTGGTCGACCTTCCCGTTGGCGTTCAACGGCAGCCGGTCCACCGCGACGAACGTCGAGGGCACCAGGTAGTCGGGCAGGAACCGCGCGGCGAACCGGCGCAGGGCCTCGGGGTCCACGCCGGCTCCGGCCCGGGCGGGCACCACGTACGCGACGAGCCGCTTCCCGGAACCGTCGTCACGGGGAACCACCACCAGCTCACCGACGTCCGGGTGCCGGTCGAGCACCGCTTCGGCCTCGCCGGGTTCGATGCGGAACCCGCGGATCTTGACCTGGTCGTCGGCCCGGCCGGCGAACTGCAGCACACCGTCCGCCGTCCACCGCGCCAGATCTCCGGTGCGGTACATCCGTTCGCCGGGTGCCCCGAAGGGATCGGCCACGAACCGCTGCGCGGTCAGGCCCGGCTGGCCCAGGTAGCCGCGGGCGACGCCGGCGCCGGCGATGTGCAGTTCGCCGAGCGCGCCGGGCGGCACGGGACGCAGCCGGTCGTCGAGGACGTAGGCTCGCGTGTGGTCCAGCGGGGACCCGATCGGCACGACGTCCGGGACGAGGCCGGCGTCGGACATCGGGTGGCTGGTCGCGTAGGTGGTGGTCTCGGTGGGGCCGTAGACGTCCACGACCCGGATACCGGGGCAGGCCCGCAGGACCCGGCGGATCGCGGTGGCCGGCACGATCTCGCCGCCGGTCCACACCTCCCGCAGTCCGGTCAGGCAGTCCGGCGCCTCCTGGGCCAGCACGCGGAACAGCCCGGTGGTCAGGAACACGGCGGTCACCCCGTGCCGGCCGATCGCCTGCCGCAGCACCTCGGCGTCGAGGTCTCCCGGCGGCGCGACCACGACCCGGCCGCCGCCGAGCAGGGGCACCCACAGTTCGTAGGTCGACGCGTCGAAGGCCAGGGGGGAGTGCAGCAGCACGGCGTCGTGGTCGCGGAAGCGGTGTTCGGCCGCCAGCGCGACCACGTCCCGGTGACTCACCGCGACGCCCTTGGGCACCCCGGTCGACCCGGACGTGTACTCGACGTAGATCAGGTTCTGCTCGTCGAACCGGACGGCCGGCGGGGTGTCCGGCCCCGCCTCCGCGCCGTCGGCGAGCAGCACCGGTCCGTCGTGGACGGACCGGGCGGTGGGCGCCCAGTCGTGGTCGGTCAGCAGCACGCCGGTGCTGGCCCGGGCCAGGATGTCCCGCATGCGGGTGGCGGGGGCCCGCACGTCGACGGGGAGGTACGCGGCACCGGCCTTGACCACCGCGAGCACCGCGACGACCTGCTCGACGGACCGGTCCATGAGGATCCCGACCCGGTCCTCCACGCCGGCCCCGAGCGCGATCAGCCGGTGCGCCAGCCGGTTGGCGCGGGTGTCCAGCTCGGCGTAGGTCACCGTCCGGCCGTCGGCGACGACCGCCGGCGCGTCCGGTGTCCGGCCGGCCTGCTCGGCGAACCGGTCCGCCACGGTGCCGGCCGGGACCGGGTGCGCGGTGTCGCCGGGGGCCGGCAGCACCAGGTGCCGCTCGGCCGCGCCGAGCAGGTCGATGCCGTCGATCCGGCGGTCCGGGCCGGTGGCGGCGTGCAGGATCCGGGTGAGCTGCCCGGCGATCCGGCCGGCCGTCGCGGCGTCGAACAGGGCGTCGTCGTAACCCAGCTCGATGACGATGCGCTCGCCGGGCCGCACCCCGAGGCTCAGCGCGTAGTTGGTGGTTTCGACCGCCTGCAGCCCGCGCGGCCGCACCCCGTCCGCGGCGGCGGTGCGCTCGTCGACAGGGTAGTTCTCGAACACGACGATGCTGTCGAAGAGCTCGGCGCCACCCGGCAGCCCGCTCCAGCTCCGCAGGTCGGTCAGCGGGACGAACTCGAACCGCCGTGACTCCGCCTGGGCGCTCTGCAGCTCGCGCAGCCACGGCACCACCCGCGCGTCGCCCGGCACGTCGACCCGGACCGGCACGGTGTTGATGAGGATGCCGATGATGGTGTCGGCGCCGGGCAGGTCGGCCGGGCGGCCGGACACGGTGGCGCCGAAGCAGACGTCGCGCCGGCCGCTGTAGCGCGACAGCAGGATCGCCCACGCGCCCTGGACCAGGGTGTTGAGCGTGAGCCCGTTGCGGTGCGCGAACTCCGACAGCGCACGGCTGTCCTGTTCGGACAGTGTGGTGGTCAGCCAGTGCGCCGAGCGGGTGGCGTGGTCGCGGCCGGTCAGCCGGTCGTACGGCAGCGGGGTGGGGGAGGCGAAGCCGGCCAGCACGCGCCGCCAGTGCTCCCGCGCCTCGCGCCGGTCCCGCGTGCCGAGCCAGTGCAGGTAGTCGTGGAACGGGCGGCGGGCCACCGGGGCCGGCTCGTGTCCGCCGGCGATCGCGGCGTAGGCGGAGTGGACGTCGGAAAGCACCTGGAAGACGCTCCACCCGTCCAGCAGCACGTGGTGGAAGGTCCACACCACTCCGACCGCCGTGCCGGACAGCCGGACCAGCGTCAGCCGCAGCAACGGCGCCACCGCCAGGTCCAGCCCCTCGGCCCGGTCCTCCGCCAGCAACCGCTCCAGTTCGGCGCCCTGCTCGGCGTCGCTCAGGTGCCGCCAGTCCCGGTGGTGCACCGGCACCTCGACCGTCCGGCACACCACCTGCACCGGCTCGCTGACGCCTTCCCACACCATCCGCGACCGCAACACCGGTGTCCGCGCCACGACCGCCCGCCACGCCCGGGCCAGCGCCGCCGGATCGGTGACCCCGTCGAGGGTGAACGTGACCTGCTCGACGTACAGCGCCTGCTCACCCTGCGAGAGGCCGTGGTAGACCATGCCGGCCTGCATGGGGGTCAGCGGGTAGATGTCTTCGACCGTGCGGCCGTTGCCGGCGAGCAGGTCGACGGTGGTCTGGTCCAGGCGGGCGAGGGGGAAGTCGGCGGGGGTGCGGCCGCCCGCCCGGGGATCGGCGCAGTGGCCGACGATCTCGCCGAGGGCGACCGCCATGCCCTCGGCCAGCCGGCGGACCGTGGCTTCGTCGTGCCGCCGGCGGCCGTAGTACCAGGTCAGCTCCAGGCACCCGGCCACGACCGTGCCGACGACGTCCAGTTCGTGGGCCCGGGGATTCTCCGGGGCGCTGGAGGCCTCGAGCCGCCCGGCCGACCGGCCGAGGTAGTTGAAGCTGATGGGCGGGGACGGCGGGAGCGGGGTGTTGCGGAGGTGGTGGAGGGCGCCGTGGCCGATGCCGTGGCGGGGCGTGCTGCGGAGGTTTTCCTTGGTGGTCTTGAGGAGCGTGGCCCAGTCGTCGGCCGTGAGGTCGAGGGTGGTGGGGTGGATGGTGGTGAACCAGCCGACGGTGCGGGAGAGGTCGACGTCGTCGAAGAGCTCTTCCTCGCGGCCGTGCCCTTCGAGGTCGACGGTGACCCGGTCGTGGCCGGTCCAGCGGCGCAGCGTGTGCCCCAGTGCGGCCAGCAGCACGTCGTTGACCTGGGTGCGGTACACCGGCGGCACGTCCTGCAGCAGCGCGCGGGTCTGCTCCCGGCCGACCGTCACCGTGACCGACCGCAGGTCGCCGACGGTGTTCGGGCCGTGGCCGTCGACCGGCAGCGGGGTGCTGGTGACCTGCGTCCAGTGGGCCTGCTCGTCGTCGAACCCGCCGTCCGCCGTGTACTCGGCCAGCCGCCGCGCCCAGTCCCGGAACGACGTGGTCTTCGGGCCGAGCCGGACCGGCTCGCCGCTCGTGGCCTGGCGGTAGGCGGTCACCACGTCTTCGCTCAGGATCCGCCAGGAGACGCTGTCCACCACGAGGTGATGCGCGGTCAGCGCCAGCAGTGGGGCGTGGCCGGGGCCTCGGTCGTGCAGCACCGCGTCGAGCAGGGGACCGTGTCCGAGGTCCGGTTCGGGAACCTCGGCCAGGTCGCCGGCCGACGGCCCGCCGACGCGGAGCACGGCGGCCGGCTCGACCGGGGCGATGTGCTGCCGCCACCCCCCGCCCGGCTGCGTGAACCGCGTGCGCAGGGCGTCGTGCTGGGCGAGGAGCGCGTCGAGGGCCCGGCTCGCCGCCTGCTCGTCGAACGGTCCCGGCAGTTCGACCAGCACGCGCTGGGTGAACCGGGCCGGCCGGGCCGGGTTCCCGGCGAAGAACCAGCGCTGGATCGGGGTGAGCGGCACGTCGCCGGTCACCGGACCCTGCTCCGCGACGACCGCGACCGGTTCGGCCGCCTCGGCCACGAGCCCCGCGATGGTCGGGCGCGCGAAGATGTCCCGTGGGGTGAGGTCGAGGCCCGCTTCCCGGGCGCGCGAGCAGACCTGGATGCTGCTGATCGAGTCGCCGCCGAGCTCGAAGAAGCTGTCCTCCACACCGGCCCGCTCGAGGCCGAGGACGTCGCACCAGATGGCCGCCAGCGTGGCTTCGCGGTCGGTGCGTGGCGCGACGTAGCCGGGTCCGGGCGGGTTCCAGTCCGGTTCGGGCAGGGCGCGGAGGTCGAGTTTCCCGTTGGGGCCGAGGGGAAACCGGTCCACCGGCACGAACGCGGCCGGCACCATGTAGTCCGGCACCAGCCCGGCCAGGTACGTCCGCAGCTCGGCCGCGGCCGGTGCGGGGTCCGCCACCAGGTAGGCGACGAGCCGTTGGCCGCCCGGAGTCCGGTGGCCCACCACGGCGGCTTCGGTGACTCCGGGGTGGCTTCGCAGGGCCGCCTCGATTTCGGCGGGTTCGATGCGGAAGCCGCGGATCTTGACCTGGTCGTCGGTGCGGCCGAGGAAGAGAAGTTCGCCGTTGTCGTTCCAGCGAACCAGGTCGCCAGTGCGGTACATGCGTTCGCCGGGGGTGCCGAAGGGGTTGGGGAGGAAGCGGTCGGCGGTCAGGCCGGGGTGGTGGTGGTAGCCGCGGGCCAGTCCGGTGCCGGCGATGAAGAGTTCGCCGGTGATTCCGGCGGGGACGGGCTGGAGGTCAGCGTCGAGGACGTAGGTGCGCATGTTGTCCAGCGGCCGGCCGATCGGGATGGTGGCGGGCAGGTCGCCGGCCGTGGACAGGGGGTGTGCGGTGGCGAAGGTGGTGGTTTCGGTGGGCCCGTAACCGTCCACAATGGTCAGACCGGGGCAGGCGGTGAGGGCCCGGCGCACGGCGGCGGCCGGGACGACGTCGCCGCCGGTCCACACCTCGCGAGCGCCGCTCAGGCAGCCGGGGTCGTCCTGGGCGATGACGCGGAACAGGCCGGCGGTGAGCCAGAGCGCGGTCACCTCGTGGACGCCGATCACGTGCCGGATCGCGCCGGAGTCGAGGTCACCCGGCGGCGCCACGACCACTTCGCCGCCTTGCAGGAGCGGAACCCACAGCTCGTAGGTCGTCGCGTCGAAGGCCTGGGCGGAGTGGAACAGCACGCGGTCGTGCGCCCCGGTCCGGAACCGGCGGTCGAACGCCAGGCCGGCCACATCGCGGTGCCGCACCGCCACGCCCTTGGGCACCCCGGTGGATCCGGACGTGTACATCACGTAAGCCACGTTGTCCGGGTGCAGCGGCACCGAGGGGCGCTCGGCGGGGCCGCGGCCCAGCGAGTCGCGGGTCACCACCACGACAGGTCCATTGTGGACGCTCTCGCCGAGGTGCTGCCACGTCGGGTCGGTGAGCAGGACGGCAGCGCCGGCTTCGGCCAGGACCACGCGCATGCGGCCGGCCGGCGCGTGCGTGTCCAGCGGTACGTACGCGCCTCCGGCCTTGACCACCGCCAGCTCGGCCACCAGCAGTTCGACTGAGTGGCCGAGCAGCACGCCGACGCGGTCCTCCACGCCGACTCCGAGCGCGATCAGCCGGTGCGCCAGCCGGTCGGCCATGGCGTCCAGGTCCGCGTAGCCGACCGAGACGTCATCCGACCGGACGGCGACGGCGTCCGGCGTGCTGTCCGCCTGGGCCGCGAACAGGCCGGGCAGGGTGGCGTCGGGCAGGTCGGTGGCGGTGTCGTTCCAGCCGGTCAGCACCTGCTCGCGCGCCGCCCGGTCGAGCGGGGACAACTCGCCCACGGTCCGCTCCGCTCCGGCGGCGATGTCGTCGAGCAGGGCCACCAGGTGCCGGGCGAGCCGCCGGATGGTCGTGGCGTCGAACAGCTCCGGGTCGTAGTCCAGTTCGACCGCCAGCTGCGGTCCGGGTTCCACCACGACCGCGAGCGCGTAGCTGGTCGGCTCGTCCGCCCGCACCTCGAGCAGCCGCATGCCGTGGGCGGCGAAGGCGTCGGCGTCGAACGGGTAGTTCTCGAACACCACGATGCTGTCGAACAGGTTCTGCCCGGCCGGCAGCCCGCTCCACGCCCGCACCGCGGGCAGGGAGACGTGGTCGAACCGGCGGGACTCGGCCTGGGCGAGCTGCAGCTCCCGCAACCACTCCACCACACGCCGCTCGCGGCGGACGGTCACCCTCGCCGGCACGGTGTTGATGAACATGCCGATCATCGACTCCACGCCGTCCAGCCCGGCCGGCCGGCCCGAGACCGTGGTGCCGAACACCACGTCCGGCGCACCGCTGTACCGGGACAACAGCAGGCCCCACGCGCCGTGCAGGACGGTGTTCACCGTGAGCCCGTTCCGCTGGGCCATCGCCGACAGCCGGTCCGTCCGCCCGGCCGACAGCACCACCCGCTCCGCCGCGCCCGACTCGGCCCGGTGCGCCTCCACCGGCTGCCGGTCGTACGGCAACGGGGTGGCGGAGCCGAGCCCGGCGAGCACGGACCGCCAGTGCGCCTCGGCGGCGGCCGGGTCCTGCTCGCCGAGCCAGCGCAGGTACTCGCGGAACGGGCGCCGCACGGGCGGTTCGGGCCGGCGGCCGTGCACGAGGGCCGCGTAGTGGTCGCCGCACACCTCCGCGAGCACCTGGGCAGCGCTCCACCCGTCCACCACGACGTGGTGGAAGGTCCAGACCAGCATGACCTCGGCGCCGGGCAGCGCGGCCACCGCCAGCCGCATCACCGGGGCGGTGCCCAGGTCGATGCCCGCGGCCCGGTCCCGGGCCAGGAACTGGCGCAGTTCCGCACGCCAGGCGGGTTCGGTCAGCCCCGACCAGTCCACATACGTCACCGGCAGCGTGACGTCCCGCCGCACCACCTGAACCGGCTCGGCCGGCCCCGCCCACACCACCCGGCCGCGCAGGACCGGAGTCCGGTCCACCACCCGCTGCCACGCCAGGCCGAGGACACGCGGGTCCGCGACCCCCGCCAGCCGCACCTGGACCTGGTTGCAGTAGGCGCCCGACCGGTTGCCCCGGGACGCGTCGACGAGGCTGTGGAACACCATGCCGGCCTGCATGGGGGTCAGCGGGTGGATGTCCTCGACCGCGCGGCCGTCGCCGGCGAGCAGGTCGACCGTGGCCTGGTCCAGGCGGGCGGCGGGGAAGTCGGAGGGGGTGCGCCCGCCCGCGCCGGGTTCGGCGCAGTGCCCGACGATCTCCCGGAGGGCGGCCGCCATCTCCTCGGCCAGCCGGCGAACCGTGGCTTCGTCGTGCCGCCGGCGCCCGTAGTACCAGGTCAGTTCCAGGCAGCCGGCCCACACCGCGCCGACCACGTCCAGTTCGTGCGGCCGGATCGCGTCCGGCGACGCGTGCAGTTCCAGGCCGCCGCACAGGGCGTGGAACGGCTCGTCCAGGTCCGACCAGCCGAACCGGCCGAGGTAGTTGAAGCTGACGGCCGGGGCTGGGGGAAGCGGGGTGTCCTTGAGGTGCCGGAGGGCGCCGTGGCCGATGCCGTGGTGGGGGGTGGCGCGGAGCTGTTCCTTGGTGGTTTTGAGGGTGGTGGCCCAGTCGTCGCCGGTGGGGAGGGTGACGGGGTGGATGGTGGTGAACCAGCCGACGGTGCGGGAGAGGTCGACGTCGTCGAAGAGTTGTTCTTCGCGGCCGTGTCCTTCGAGGTCGATGGTGACCTGGTCCTGGCCGGTCCAGCGGCCGAGGACGCGGCCGAGTGCGGCCAGCAGCACGTCGTTGACCTGGGTGCGGTACACCGGCGGCACGTCCCGCAGCAACGCCCGCGTGGTCTCCCGGTCGAGCCGGACGGTGACGGTTTCCGTCGTGCCGACCGGGTCGCCGGGCGCCGGCTCCCCGCCGGCCGGGCCGGCGGTTTCCTGCCAGTGCGCCAGTTCGTCGTCGAACCCGCCGGCGGCCGTGTACCCGGCCAGCCGCCGGGCCCAGTCCTGGAACGACGTCGTCTTGGCGCCGAGCCGGACTTCCGCACCCCGCACGGCCTGCCGGTACGCGGCCGAGAGGTCCTCGACCAGGATCCGCCACGACACGCCGTCCACCACCAGGTGATGCGCGGCGATGGCCAGGACCGGTCGCGCTCCGGGCCGGGAGGTCAACACGGCCCGCAGCAGGGGCCCGGTGGCCAGGTCGATCCCCGCCACCGCGGTGTCCTCCGCGCCGGACCGGAACTCCAGCACCTCGGCGGTCTCGGCCGGCACGACGAACTGGCGCCACCCGCGGCCGGTCCGGGCACAGCGCGTCCGCAGGGCGTCGTGGTGGTCCACCACCGCCGCGAACGCCTTCCGCAAGGCCACGCGATCCACATCGTCCGCCAGCTCGAACCGCACCGTCTGGACGAACTGCGCCGGGTCGTCCGCGTTGGTCGCGAAGAACCAGTGCTGGATCGGCGTGAGCGGGACGTCTCCGCTGACCGTGGTCCGCGGGGCGACCGTCGCCGGTGCAGCCTCGGCCACGTCCGCCAGCCCGGCCACCGTGGGATTCCGGAACAGGTCCGCGGCGGAGAGCGCGAGCCCGGCCTGCCGGGCGCGGGAGACGACCCGGATGCTCACGATGGAGTCGCCGCCCAGCTCGAAGAAGTTGTCCTCGATCCCGACCTCGGCCACGCCCAGCACCTCCGCCCAGATCGCGGCGAGCGTCTGTTCGGCTTGGGTTCGTGGTGCCACCCGGCCGGTCCGGGACGCATCCCGGCCGGGCACCGGCAGGGCGTGCCTGTCGACCTTCCCGTTGGGGCTGAGGGGAAGCCGGTCCAGCGTCACGAACGCCGACGGCACCATGTAGTCCGGCAGCGACTCCCGCAGGAGCTCCCGCAGGGCCGCCGCCGGCACGGCGGTGACCGTGACGAGGTACGCCACCAGTTGCTGGCGGCCGTCGAACTGGTGCACCGCCACTACGGCCTCGTTCACGTCCGGGTGGCGCAGCAGCACCTTTTCGACTTCCGCGGGTTCGATGCGGAAGCCGCGGATCTTGACCTGGTCGTCGGTGCGGCCGAGGAAGAGAAGTTCGCCGTTGTCGTTCCAGCGGACCAGGTCGCCGGTGCGGTACATGCGTTCGCCGGGCTGGTCGAAGGGGTTGGCGAGGAATCGGTCGGCCGTCAGGCCGGGGTGGTCGTGGTAGCCGCGGGCCAGTCCGGTGCCGGCGATGAAGAGTTCACCGGTGATGCCCACCGGGACGGGCTGGAGGTCGGCGTCGAGCACGTAGGTGCGCATGCCGTCCAGCGGCCGGCCGATGGGCACGACCTCGGGCAGCACGCCGGCATCGGACATCGGGTGCGCGGTCGCGAAGGTGGTCGTCTCGGTGGGGCCGTAACCGTCCACAATGGTCAGTCCGGGGCACGCGGCCAGTGTCCGGCGCACGGCGGCGGCCGGGACGACGTCGCCGCCGGTCCACACCTCTCGGGCACCGTTCAGGCACTCCGGGTCGTCCTGGGCGATGACGCGGAAGAGCCCGGCGGTCAACCAGAGTGCGGTCACCCCGTGCTCACGGATCATCCGCCGGATCACGTCGGTGCCGGGATCGCCCGGCGGCGCCACGACCACCTGGCCCCCGTTCAGGAGTGGTACCCACAGCTCGTAGGTGGTCGCGTCGAAGGCCTGGGCGGAGTGGAACAGCACCCGGTCGTGCCCGCCGCCCCGGAACCGCCGGTCCGCGGCCAGGCCGGCCACATCGCGGTGCCGCACCGCCACGCCCTTGGGCACCCCGGTGGACCCGGACGTGTACATCACGTAGGCGAGGCCGTCGGGGTGCGGCGTGACGTCCGGGGCCGACTCCGGTTCCCCGGTCAGGTCGGCGGCGTCCGCACGCACCACCGGTCCACTGTGGACCTCCGCCGCCCGGCTCGCCCACGAGGCGTCCGCCAGCACCACCGCGGCCCCGGCCTCGGCCAGGATCGTCCGCATCCGCTCCGCCGGAGCGTGCGGGTCCAGGGGCACGTACGCGCCCCCCGCCTTGACCACCGCCAGCTCGGCCACCAGCAGGTCGATCGAGCGGTCCAGCAGCACCCCCACCCGGTCCTCCAGCCCGGCGCCCAGCCGGACGAGCCGGTGCGCCAGCCGGTTCGCGCGCGCGTCGAGCTCGGCGTAGGTGACCGACGCCAGGTCGCCGGCCAGCGCCGTGGCCGTGGGTGTGCGGGCGACCTGAGCGGTGAACAGACCGGGCACCGTGCCGGCCGGAGTTTCCCGGCGGGTGCGGTTGAACGTGCGCAGCACCCGGTGCCGTTCGGCGGGGTCGAGCAGGGGCAGCTCGGCCAGCGGCCGCTCGGGGACCGCGACGATCCCGGCGAGCACCGTCTCCAGGCGGGCGGTCCACCGCTCGATCGTCGAGGCGTCGAACAGGTCGGTGCTGTACTCGACCTTGACGGCCAGCGAGCCGGGGGTGGGCCAGAACTCGACGAGGAGGTCGAACCGCGCGGACCACCGGGGCAGGTCGTACTCCTCGAGGCGCAGCCCCGCGACCGTGTGCGGCCGCACCACGGCCTCCTGCATCACGACCGCCGCCTGGACCAGCGGGGCCCGGCTCGCGTCGCGGTCCGGGGCGAGGGTGTCGACCAGCCGGTCGAAGGGGACGTCGTCGTGGGCGAAGGCGTCGAGCACCGTTTCCCGGACCACGCCGAGGAAGCCGGTGAACGGTTGCGCCGGATCGAGCTCGCAGCGCAGGACCAGGGTGTTGACGAAGAACCCGGCGAGGCGCTCCAGCTCGACCCGGCCGCGCCCCGCGGTGACCGTGCCGAGGGCGATGTCGTGCTGTCCGGAATGGCGGGACAGCAGCACGTTCACCGCCGCCGTCAGCGCCATGAACAGCGTGGCGCCGTGCTCCTGCGCCAGCCTGGCCAGGTCGCCGACGAGTGCGGCGGGAAGGTCATGACGGTGCACGGCACCGGCGGAGCTGCGCACCGGCGGCCTGGGCCGGTCGGTGGGCAGCTCCAGCGGCTCCAGGCCGGCGAGCTGGTGCCGCCAGTAGCCGAGCCCCTCGTCGCCGGTGTGGTGCCGGCTCCACACCGCGTAGTCCGCGTACTGGACGGGCAGGGCCGGGAGCAGGCTTTCCCGGCCGTGGAGCGCGTCCGCGTACAGCACGTCGAACTCTTCGAGCAGGAGCCGGGTCGACCACCCGTCGGTGACGAGGTGGTGCTGGCCCAGCACGAAGACGTGCTCCGCCTCGGCCACCCGCACCAGCAGCGCGCGGACCAGCGGGCCACGCCTGAGGTCGAAGGGGGTCGCCGCCTCGGTACGGAGCAGCTCGGCCAGTTCGGCTTCCCGGTCCGCCGCGGGCGTCGACGAGAGGTCGGCCCGGCGCACCGGCAGGACGCCGGCCGGGTGGACCACCTGGACGCCGCGGCCGTCGACCTCGTCGAAGGTGGTCCGCAGGGATTCGTGCCGGGCGACCAGGGCCGCCAGCGCCGTCTCCAGCGCGTCGTGACTCAGCTCGCCGGACATGCGCACGCCGACACCGGTGTAGTACTCGGTCCCGCCCGGCGCGAGAACGTCCAGGAACCACAGGCGTTGCTGAGCCGACGACAGCGGAACCGCCTCGTCGCGGGAGACCCTCGGGATCCCGTCCGGCCGGCCGGCGGGGGCCCGGCCGCGCAGCAGTCCGGCGAGGTGCCTGATGTCGCGGGTGTCGAACACCGCACGGGCGGGCAGCTCCACCCCGAAGGCCGCGCGCAGCCGCGACACCAGCCGGATGTTGAGGATGGAGTCACCGCCGAGTTCCAGGAAGTCGTCGTCGATCCCGACCTGCTCCAGCTCCAGCACCTCCGCCCAGACACCGGCCAGCTTCTCCTCGATTTCGTCGCGGGGCGCGACGTGCGGAGGGCCGGCGATCTCCGCGTCCGGGAGAGCGCGGCGATCGATCTTGCCGTGGGGCGTGAGCGGAAAGCGGTCCAGCGTCACGAACGCCGACGGAACCATGTAGTCGGGCAGCTTGCTCGACGCGTGCTCGCGCAGGGCCGCCGGATCGAGTACGGACCCGGGGCGGGGGACCACGTAGGCCACGAGCCGTTTGGTCCGGCGGCGGTCTTCGCGGGCCACCACCACGACTTCGCCGACCCCGTCGTGACCGGCGAGGACCGCTTCGATCTCGCTCGGTTCGATCCGGAACCCGCGGATCTTCACCTGATCGTCGGCCCGGCCCAGGAACAGCAGCTCCCCGTGGCTGGTCCGGCGAACCAGGTCACCGGTGCGGTACATGCGCGAACCCGCCGGCCCGAACGGGTTGGCCACGAACCGGTCGGCGGTCAGTCCGGGCTGGTCCAGATAGCCGCGCGCCAGCCCCGAGCCGGCGGCGAACAACTCGCCCGGTCCGGCCGGCGGCACCGGGCGCAGGTGCTCGTCGAGCACGTGGGCGGACATGGCGTCCATCGGACGGCCGATGGGCACGACGTCGGGCACCTGATCGGCGGCCGACATCGCATGGCACGTCGTGAACGTCGTCATCTCGGTCGGTCCGTAGGCGTCCACCACGACGAGCCCGGGGCAGGCGGCCAGCACCCGCCGCACCGCCGCCGCCGCGACCACGTCACCGCCGGTCCACACCTCGCGCACGCCGGCGAGGCAGTCCGGCGAGTCCTGGGCGACCAGGCCGAACAGGGCGGCCGTCAGGAACACCGCGGTCAGGCCGTGCTCGTCGATCGCCGACCGCAGGGTGGCGATGTCCAGATCGCCGGGCGGGGCGACGACGACCCGCCCCCCGTTGAGCAGGGGGACCCACAGTTCGTAGGCCGCGGCGTCGAACGCCGGCGGCGAGTGCCACAACACGCGGTCGTGGCCGCGGACGGACCGGTCGGACGCCATCTCGGCCACGTCGCGATGCCGGATGGCCACCCCCTTCGGGAGGCCGGTCGACCCGGAGGTGAACATCACGTAGGCGAGGTTGTCCGGGAAAACCGGCACCTGCGGCGGCGTGGCCGGCTCGTCCGCCGACGACCCGCCGTCGTCGACCACCACGACGGCGCCGTCGTGGACCGAGGCCGCGGTGGCTGCCCGGCCGCGATCGGCGAGCACGATCCGGGCGCCGGTCCGGTCCAGCACCGCGCGCAGCCGCACGGCCGGCGCCCGGACATCCATCGGGGCGAAGACCCCGCCGGCCTTGGCCACCGCCAGCTGGGCGACCACCAGGTGCGGTGAACGGTCCATCAGGAGGGCGACGCGGTCCTCCGGACGCAGTCCCGACCGGAGCAGCCGGTGCGCCAGGCGGTTGGCCCACGTGTCCAGTTCGGCGTAGGTGAGGGTGCGGTGGGCACTGACGACGGCCGTCGCCTGCGGTGCTTCCGCCACCCGTTCACCGAACGAAGCAGGTACCGTGTCGCCCATTTGGTGACGCTCCTCAGCGGATTTCCGATCAGGAAGAACGGGTTCTTTTCGCGAAACGGCCCCCGGACCGGATTCCGGTCACGGTGCCCGTCACCGGATCACGGGCGAACCGTCCGTAGCCGGCCCGCGAGCCGGACAGCGGGTCGGGGACGGAGAAGAGATCCGGCGGATAGCAGGTCAGTTCGACCTGGGTGTCGCGGTCGATCGAGCAGTACGCCCGGCCGTCCTGCGCCACGATGGAATACCGGGTCTCGCCGTTCGCGTAGGTGCCGGAGTATTCGGGGACCGCCGGTACGGGGTCTTGCGCGAGGGGCGGAGCGGTGTACTGCGGCCGGGGCAGGTCGAGGTCCCGCAGGTCTGCCGAGAGGTCGATCCACAGGTCGAGCCCGGTGCCGGCGTTCGTGGTGACCGCGATCACGCAGCCGTTTTCCGGATGGATGCGCAGGAAGTTCCAGATCCCGTCGGCGGCGCCGTCGTGACCCCACCATTCCGTGTCACGGCCCCGGAACAGCGCCAGGCCCAGTCCCCACCCGTCGGCCAGGCCGAAGGCGTCGGCGTGGGCCGCAGCCCGGTGCATCTGCCGGAGCGTGCCCGCGTCGAGCAGTCTCAGCGCATGGGGGTTGACCTCGTGGTAGAGGTGGGCCCGCCCGAAGGTGACCAGATCGGCGGCGCTGGCGGCGATGCCGCCGATCGGGGCCTCGGCCGGCGACAGCGTCTGCGCGACCGGGCGAACGTGACCGTGGCGGACGGAATGGCCGCTGACCCCACCCCGCGGCGTGGTTCCCGGCGACACCGCGAAAGACCCTTCGAGCCCGAGCGGCTTCAGGAGGATGCGGTCGACGGCCTGCCACCAGTTCATTCCCGTCGCTTCCTCGATCAGCAACCCGGCGAGCGCGTAGCCGAGGTTCGAGTAGGAAAATCCCTGTCCGGGCGAAAGCACGAAATCCGAACCGTGAAAACTGTCCACGGCATAGCGTCGCAGCGAGGTGGTGTGGGTACCCGACAAATCGGGCAACCCGCTGGTGTGGCTGAGAATCTGGCGCAGGGTCACCGCCGCGCCGAAGCCGGTCGAGGAGCTTTCCAGCTCCGGCAGGTACGCGCCGATCGGCAGGTCGAGTTCGAGATCGCCGTCGGCGACCAGCAGCATGGCCGTCGTCGCGGTGAACGACTTGCTGATGGACGCGGCCGGGAACTTCGATTCGGGCCGGACGGGCCGTCCGGTACCGCACTCCTGCACACCGGCCGCGGTCTGCAGCATTTCCCCGTCCAGATAGAGGGCGAGCTGGGCGCCAGGAACCTGATGCCGCTGCACGAGATGGTGAAATCTCTGCACGATAGGGTGGGCGTCCGCCACGACTCGACCTTTCGGGGCTATCTTGAATTTCTGATTTCCGTTTGCTCTCCAGGCACCGTGTCCCAGCCTGCGCACAGATCGTGCACAGATCCCGCACAGCCCGGTCGATTTGTCCGGGTTCGCCGGTTGTTTCCCCCTGGCGGCCGCGGGTACCTGCGGCGGATGACAGGAAGACGCGACGAACTCCAGCGGATCGCGGCGGAGAAGTTCGGCTGGTCACAGCTGACCGGCGAGCAGCTGGCCGCGATGGAGCAGGTGGTGGCCGGGCACGACGTGCTCGCCGTGCTGCCCACCGGGGCCGGGAAGTCCGCGATCTACCAGGTGCCCGCGCTGCTGTTGGACGGCCCGACCCTGGTGGTGTCGCCCCTGATCGCCCTGCAGCACGACCAGATCGAAGGCATCGAGGACAGCCGCGCCCCGGCGGCCGTCGCCGTGAACTCCGCGCAGCGTGCGGCCGAGCGCAACCACGCGTGGGAATCGCTGCGGGCGGGCGAGGCCGAGTACCTGTTCCTGGCTCCGGAGCAGCTGGCTTCCGAAGAGGTGCTCGACGCGGTCGCCGAGCTGGGCGTCTCGCTGTTCGTGGTGGACGAAGCGCACTGCGTCTCGGCGTGGGGCCACGACTTCCGGCCGGACTACCTGCGCCTGGCTCCGGTGATCGAACGCCTGGGGCACCCGCGGGTGATCGCCTTGACGGCGACCGCGGCGCTGCCGGTCCGCACCGACATCGTGGCCCGGCTGGGGCTGCGCGACCACCGCGAGGTGCTGGCGAGCTTCGACCGGCCCAACCTGCGCCTCGGGGTCGATCCGCTGCCGGACGACGACGACCGGCACCAGGCCGTCATCACCCGGACGCGGGCCCTGACCGCGGATCCCGCGACGCGCCCCGGGCTGGTGTACGTGACCAGCCGCAAGGACGCCGAGACCTACGCCGGAGAGCTCGCCGCGGAGGGCGTCCGCGTGGCGGCCTACCACGCCGGGATGAAGGCGGCCGACCGCGAACGGGTGCACGAGGAGTTCCTGCGCGGCGACCTCGACGCGGTGGTGGCGACGTCGGCGTTCGGCATGGGGATCGACAAGGCCGACCTGCGGTTCGTGCTGCACGCGGCGGCACCGGAGTCGCTCGACACGTACTACCAGCAGATCGGCCGCGCCGGCCGCGACGGCGAACCGGCGGAAATCACGCTGTACCACCGGCCGCGGGACCTGGGCCGGCAGAAGTTCCTCACCACGGCGAAGGCGCCCGAGCAGGCACTGGCGGAGGTGGCCGCCACCCTCGCCGGACACGACGCGCCCCTGAAGCCGGCCGAGCTGGGCAAACGGGTGGGCGTCCCGGCGGCCCAGCGTACGCGCGCGGTGAACCTGCTGGAGCAGACGGGCTCGGTCGGCGTCACCCCCGACGGTCGTCTCGAGTACCGCGATCCGGAGGTGGATCCGGGCGAGGCCGTCGGGCGGGGGATCGAGGCCGCCGAAGCCCACCAGCGGCTGATCCGGTCGCGGATCGAGATGATGCGTGGCTACGCCGAGACGACCGGGTGCCGTCGCCAGTTCCTCCTGGGCTACTTCGGTGAACAGCTCGAGAGGCCTTGCGGCAACTGCGACACGTGCATCGCCGGCACCGCCGAAGCGCAGTCATCCGACAGCCGGAACTTTCCTCTCAACAGCGCCGTCGAGCACGCCGAGTGGGGCCACGGCATCGTGATGTCCGCGGGCGACGACACGGTGACGGTGGTGTTCGACGACCACGGCTACAAGACGCTGTCGACCCCTGCGGTCCTCGAACACGGTCTGCTCACTGCCGTCGACCGGGATTGACTGCAAGCCCGCGCCACCCGGCAGCGGCAGACCCTTGGAGCCGTTCCGGCGCGAGGCCGGAACGCGGGCCTTCACCACCAGGCCGTGAGCTCAGCACGATGTCGTTGCCCGGGCAGCCGACCTGAAAGGCGGAAACGATCAGCCGAGGCGCAACAGTACAGTGGTTGCTGTACTTCAGCGTGGGCTGTAATGTTCGCCGCATGCTGACCTGCGAGACCCGGGAATCAGCCCTTGCCCGGCTCGGGCGCGCGCTGGCGGATCCGACACGCTGCCGGATCCTGGTGGCGCTGCTGGACGGCGTCCGGTACCCCGGCCGGCTTGCCGAACAGCTCGGCCTGACCCGCTCCAACGTGTCCAACCACCTCTCCTGCCTGCGAGGTTGCGGCCTGGTGGTCGCGACCTACGAAGGCCGCCAGGTGCGGTACGCGCTGGCCGATGAGCACCTCGCCCGCGCGCTCGGCGAGCTGCTGCAGGTCGTCCTCGCCGTCGAGCCCCGCGAAGAGTGCGTCGACGAGCCCGCGGTGGCGCGATGAGCCAGTCGCCGGAACTGCGCGAGGGGAACCTCCTCGGCGGCACCTGCCCGGACGGCTGCTGCTCGGCGCCCACCGAGCCCGGACGTCGCCGGGTCCTGACACGCCGGGTGCGGTGGCTGGTCGCCGCGACCATCACCTACAACGTCATCGAAGCCGCCATCGCCCTCGCCGCGGGCACCATCGCGGACTCCACCGCGCTGATCGGCTTCGGGCTCGACTCGGTGATCGAGGTGGCGTCGGCGGCCGCGGTCGCGTGGCAGTTCTCCGGCGAGGACCCCGAAGCGCGGGAACGGACCGCGCTGAAGGTCATCGCGGTGTCGTTCTTCGCCTTGGCCGCCTACGTGACGGTCGAGTCGGTCCGCGCCCTGTTCGGCGGCGCGCCGGCCGGGGAGTCGGGAGCCGGCATCGTGCTGGCCGCGGTGTCCCTGCTGGTGATGCCGCTGCTGTCCTACGCCCAGCGGCGCGCCGGCCGCGAGCTCGGTTCGGCCAGCGCGGTCGCGGACTCGAAGCAGACCTTGCTGTGCACGTACCTGTCCGGTGTGCTCCTGGCCGGGTTGCTGCTCAACGCCTGGTTCGGCTGGTCGTGGGCCGACCCGCTGGTCGCGCTGGTCATCGCTGCGGTGGCGGTCAAGGAGGGCCGCGAAGCCTGGCGCGGCGAGCACTGCTGCTGAACGGCTGCGCAGCCGTGCCCGGTTCTCACTGCCGTTGCACGACCAGGAGAGCGACGTCGTCTTCCGGCTCGGTGGAACCGATCAGCCGGGCCATGGCTCGCGTGCACACCCGTTCGGGGTCGGCCGCGGTCACCGCATTTTCGAGTTCCCGCATTCCCTGGTCGATCGCCCTCCTGCGGCCCTTGACCAGCCCGTCGGTGTAGAAGGCGAGCACGCTGCCGGCCGGGAGCGCGACCTGCGTCGCCCGGCGCGGCTTCTCCGCGACCGTCACCCCGATCGGGGGATCGATGGGCGCCGCCACCAGCCGGCCCGGCTGGTCGCCGGAGGCGAGGACCGGTGCCGGGTGCCCGGCCAGCGACAAGGTCATCCGTTCGCGGGTCTGATCGATCACGCCGTAGGCGACGGTGGCCATGGCGCCGATCTCGAAGTGCGTCGCCTCGCGGTCGAGCTTGCCGAGCACGTCGGCGGGATCGTCGTTGTCGAGGGCATAGGCCCGCAGGACGCTGCGCAACCGGCCCATGATCACCGCCGCTTCCAGTCCCTGGCCGGCGACGTCGCCGGCGACGACCCCGACGAGGCCGTGGGGCAGCGGGAACAGGTCGTACCAGTCGCCACCCAAGCCGATCGCCGCTCCGCCGACGTACCGGGCCGCGGCCCGCAACCCCCGGACCTCGGCGGGCGGCCCGGGCAGCAGGCTGCGTTGCAGCTGGACCGCGGTGGTGCGGGTGCGGCGCAACTCGGCCAGCTGCACCGAGTACGCCAGCCGCTCGGCGACCAGCTGCACGCCGACGATCTCGGCGTCGGTGAATTCCCGGTGCTCCACCGAGCCGACGTGCAGCACCCCGACGAGGGCGGATCCGGCCAGCATCGGCACGCCGAGCATCGAGGTCAGGCCGCGTTCCCACAGCAGGGAGTTGACCACGGAGGTTTCGTCGACGTGGTCGAGCACCACCGGTTTCCGCTGTTGCGCGATCCGGCCGGCGAACCCGCGGCCGACCGGCACCCGGACACCTTGGTGGACTTCTTCTTCGATGCCCACCGCGGCGGCCGCGGCGAGGTAGTCGGCGGTGCCTTCGGCCAGCAGCACGGTGGCGGTGTCGACCTTCAGGGCGGCCCGGATGCGGCTCAACGTCTCCCGGAGCGGCGGGGAGGTGCCCGGACGGCGGGCGATCTCGACGATCTCACCGAACAGTTCGGTGCTGGTGTCGTCGTAAGGCGCTGGCATGCTGCAACACTAGCCCGCCGCAGCGTCGCTGATCACTTCGAGCGGCACGGCAAGGCGGACGGCGCTCCGGTCAGCGCGGCCGCGTGGCCGAGCTCGGCGGGATCGATCGGCCGAGCTCGTTCCCGCGTGCCCCGAACGGCGTCATAACACCTCGCGGCGGCGGAAGTCATACCGCCGCCGACCGGCCGCGATGCCGTCGATCCGCCGAAAGTCGGTGCCGCACAACGGAAAACCCGTCCTAGCATCCGGATCCCGTGGGCGGGCACCCGGCCGCCCCGTGACGAGGGAGACGCGCCGATGCGGAAGCTGCTTGCCGTTCTCTGCTGTGCCTTCGTGACCACGATCGCGGTGACCGCCCCGGTGTCCGCGGCACCGGGCGGCGCCGTGCCCGGCCTGACCGGCGCCGCCGCCAAGGCCGCGGCCGGGCCGATGGCCGAGAAGTTCCGCCAGCTGCGCCAGGCGGATTCCCTGGCGCAGCGGCACACGTTCTGGGGTCCGGAACCCCAGCTGTCCTCGGGCGCCGACGGTGTGGTCGTGACCCAGAGCATCACGCCGGGCCTGCGGATCTCCAACACCTCCGACGTCGTCTACGCCCCGACGATGAAGCCCACCGGCCATTCGTGCATCGAAGTCGTGACCGCGTACGGGCTCGGCGAGGCCGCGCAGGTCTGGGCCTGGGACTGGTGCCGTTCGGTGTCGCCGGCGAAGGTCGTCCCGATCGACAGCGCTTTCCTGGCCACCTACACCAGCACGGTGAACGGGCACCCGGCCTACACCGTCCAGGAGGTGCGGACCGGCTCGTCGGGCAACAGCTGGACGGCGTCGCTGCGCAACGTGAATACCGGCGCGTGGGACACGCTGTTCAGCCAGAGCGGCAGCGACCAGAGCTCGCTGAACGAAGGCTGGGACATCTTCGAGCTCTATTCGACCCGCAATCCCGCCACCGGCAGCGCCTACTACTGCTCGGACGCGCGCGGCGCGGTGTTCGAGTCGAGCTCGCTGCAGCTGCGGATCGGCGGCCGCTGGGTCGACGCGTCGCCGTCGAACTCGCCGCTGCGCCCGACGGCGAACCCGCGTCCGGCCGACTACGACTGCTCGACCCTGCGGTTCGACGTGCCGTCGCCGAACAGCACCTGGCGCGTCACCGTCTGAGCTCAGCCGGCCGGCAGGAGCTCGCGGCCGCCCGCGTGCCACCAGGTGTCGAACGCGGCACTGCAGCCCTGCCGGCCGGCGTAGCACGCGACGACGGCGGCGTGGATCTCCTCGGCGTGCGCCGCCACCGGCGTGCCCGGCCGGTAGCACAGGCGCAGCTCCTGCCACAGGGGTGCGCCTTCGATGGCCCGCACGGCGATGGTCCCGGGCCGGTCCCGGCGCGTCGCCAGCGCGGGTGCGACGGCCATGCCCGCGCCGACGAGGTCCAGCAGCGTCGCCAGGCACTGCGGCCGGTGCGGCTGGTCGAGGGCCACGCCGTGGCTGCGGCACACCCGCTGCAGGTACGCCGACCACCGCGTCGTGCCCGGCGGGTCGTCGGCCCACGGGTGCTCGCCGAGGCCGGCGAACGGCACCGCGCGGGTCCCGGCCAGCGGATGGTCGGGGGAGAGGATGACGAAAACCGGCTCCCGGGGGTGCACCACCAGCGTTTCGACGCCGTCGGGGATCACGGAGCCGGGCAGCGGCGGCAGGTAGACCAGCGCGAGGTCCAGGCCGCCGGCGGCGAGCTGGGCGAGGGTGGCGGACTCGTCCGGGTCCTCGTGCACGCTGACACCGTGGCTCCACGGCCGTTCCCGCAGCCAGCGCGACACGGCGAGGTGCAGGAAACCGCAGTACCCGCCGACGCGCACCGGCCCGGCGGGCGCCCGCCGTTCCCCGATCCGCTCGGTCAGCGCGGACACCCCGGCCAGCACGGCCCGCGCCTCGGCCACGACGTCGGCACCGAGCCGCGTGGGCACGCACCCGTGAGGGGACCGGACGAACAGCGCCCCGCCGACGGTCCGTTCGACCCGCCGCAGAAGCCCCGAGAGGGCGGGCTGCGAGACGTGGAGAAGCCGGGCCGCCCGGCTGACACTCCGCGCATCGGCCACGGCCACGAGCGCGCGCAGGTGGCGCAGTTCCAGCTCCACGCTCCCACTGTAGGCGCCTTGATCAGCGGGGACATCCGACTCGAGTCGGACGGTACGGTCTGCCCGGACACGGTCAGCCCTTACTCCGGCGACGGGCCATCGGTAGCGCGGCAAATGCCTCCGGTGTCATCCGGCCGGTGTGCCGTCCGCCGGGCGTAGTTCCAGGGTGCAGCATTTGGGGCCGCCGCCGGATGCCCGGAATTCGGAGAGGTCGACGGGAATCGGTTCATAGCCCCGGTCGTGCAGCTGGTCGGCGAAGTGGGTGCTGCCGGAAGGGAGGACGACGTGGCGGCCGTCGGAGATCGCGTTGAGGGCGAAGCTGCCGGCGTCCTCCGCGGTGGCAAGAATGGCGTCCGGGTACAGGCGCTCGAGCAGACGCCTGCTGCCTGCCGAGAACGCGCCGGGATAGTAGGCGACGGTGTCGGCGTCGAGCGGCAGCAGGGCGGTGTCCAGGTGGTAGAAGCACTCGTCGACCAGGCGCAGGGAGATCACCGGGTAGCCGAGGAACTCCTGAGCCTCCAGGTGCGTGGCGTGTTCCGTGCGGAAGCCGGTGCCCGCCAGGACATGCCGTCCGGTGAACAGGAAGTCGCCTTCTCCCTCACCGATCCCTTCGGACATCGCGACGGTGTAGGCGCCGGCCGATTCCAGCCACCGCTTGTGCGCTGCGGACTCGGGTTGTCTTGTGGCACTGCGGAACCGCGCCACGAACGCCCGGCCGCCGACCACCACCGCGCCGTTGGCGGTGAACACCATGTCCGGCAGGCCCGGCACCGGATCCAGCAGGCTCACCCGGTGCCCGAGGCGCTCGTAGACGTCCACCAGGGTGCGCCACTGCGCCATCGCGCGTTCCCGGTCGACCACGTGGTCCGGCCGCATCCAGGGATTGCTCTTCTCGGTCACGTCGAAGTGGACCGGAGCGCACATCAGGTAGTGCCGGCTCATGCGTCCGGTACCAACGCCAGCACGCGGGCGGGAAACGCGGTGGCGCTGCGGGCTTTGCCGACACCGACGACCACCGTGGCGCCGAGCGGCGGGACTTCGGACAGGGCCGCCAGCATCTCCACCTGGTAGCGGTTGTGCTCGAAGATCCGGGCCTCCGCCGGGTGTTGCCGGCCGGCGACCTCCTCGGCGTCGGATCCGCCGGCGTCGGAGGTGACTCGGCGGCCGGGGTCGGTGTCGATCGTCTCGTGGCCGAAGGCCGTGGTGTCCCGTTGTCCCACCAGGAAATCGATCGCGGCCACGGTCCATCCCGGTGACCGGACACGGCCGTCGGGCTCACGGCCGCGCATCGCGTCCTGGCTCGGCCACCGGTTCGACCAGTCCGACCGGAAAGCCACGAAGGCTTTTCGCGGCACCTGGCCGTACCGACGCTCCCAGTCCAGAATGTGCGGAACGTCCAGGCAGGTACCCGGATCACGGGCCACCTCGGCGGACAGGTCGATGACCACCAGTGGCAGCACCAGTTCGTCCGGCCGCAACTGGTCCACGGTGCGCCCGCCCGCACGCATGTGCGCGGGGGCGTCCACATGGGTCGCCCAGGCACCCGGGATGTGGTGCCGCTGCAGGTCGAACCCGTCCCGCTGAAGGCTGAGCGCCTGCTCGCGGCGCTCCCCGGCGAAATCCTCGGACCCCGCCACATCGGGGCCGAACGCGTGCGTCAGGTCGACAACCCGTGACGTCTTCGGCCCCATTGACACGCTGTTCAGGATGCGGTGGCCGACATTCCGTGTCCATGGTGGCCTGTGAGGTCAACCCGTTAGTATGATTGTGGGACTCGATTCCGCTACTTCCCAGCCGACGGCTTGCTCCAATCGTGGCTGTCACTCCTGCGCTCGGGCCTCACTGCGGCACCGTCGGGGCCCAGGGATCGATGGGGACCACGCCGGTGATCCGGCCGGTGTCGTCGAGCAGGCAGCCCATGCGCTTGACGGCGTGGAGGGTGACGGCGCGGTCGGTCAGGGTGAGTGCGGGGAGCTTTCCGGCGAGTTCCGCTTCCAGGTGCTGGACATCGCCGAGGGAGCGCAGCCACAGGGTCATGACGAGGTTGTCCGCTCCGGTGGTGGCCGCGCACAGCCGGACTTCCGGCAGCTCGGTCAGCGCGGTGGCGGTCCGGTGCAGTTCGTCGGGGGGTACGCGGGCCCAGAACGTCGCGGCGACCGGCCATCCGGTGATGGGCTGGGCGACCTCGCAGCGCAGGGACAGCAGCCCGCCGTCGATCATCTCGGTCAGCCAGCGGCGGACGGTGGACCCGCTTTTCGCCGTGTGGGCCGCGATGTCGGCCGCGGTGCTCCGTCCGTCCTCGAGCGCGCGGAGCACCGTCCGGTGGTGGTCCTTCCACACGGGCCGGGTTCCGGTTCCGAGCGGGACGGGGGCACGCCGCTGCGGCGAGAGGGCGTCGAGCCGCCAGTGGTTGCCCTCGCCGTAGACGGTGGTGATGGCGTGGGTTCGCGTTCCCCGCACGCCGGGCAGCCGCTGGAGCTGGTGCAGGACAAGGCGGGACAGCGTGGCCAGATCCGGGGTCAGCACGGTCAGGAAGAGGTCCCGGCCGCTGCTGACGATCGAGATCGAGGCGATCTGCGGGATCCGGGACAGCACCTCCACCGCGTGCGCGCGGGCGGCCGGCTGGAGATCCAGTTCGACGAACGCGTTGCAGTGGTCCCGGGCCCACAGCCGGACGTCGGGATAGGCGGTGACCCGGGCCGATCCGGCCTCGACGAGGGCTTGCCAGCGCCGCGTGGCGGTACCGGGGTCGACGCCGACCACCCTGCCGATTTCGTGCCACGTCGCGCGCGGAGCGGCCTGCAGCGCGTGCACGAGCTTCAGATCGACCTCGTCGGGGATGAGCACATCCGGCATGTACGGCCGTCCTGGTGAGCGAAATCGGGAATTCCGACCTTAACCGTGACATCGGCCGGAATTCTCCGCAAGAAGCACCGCGACGCCTGAGGAGGCCCCTGATGTCCGTGTACGAAGACGCCACCGCGATCCGCGACGACCTGGTCCGGTTGCGCCGCCGGCTGCACGCCGAACCCGAGATCGGCCTGCACCTGCCGCGTACCCAGGAAAAGGTGCTCACCGCACTCGACGGGCTGCCGCTGGAGGTGTCGCTCGGCGAAGCGCTGACCTCCGTCACCGCGGTGCTGCGGGCGAACCGGCCGGGCCCGGTCGTGTTGCTGCGCGCGGACATGGACGCCCTGCCCGTGCAGGAGCGGACGGGACTGGACTACGCGTCCCGGGTCGACGGGGCCATGCACGCGTGCGGGCACGACCTGCACACCGCCATGCTGGCCGGCGCCGCGCACCTGCTCTCGGCGAGGCGAGAAGCGTTGTCCGGGGACGTGGTCTTCATGTTCCAGCCCGGCGAAGAGGGCTGGGACGGCTCGGCCGCGATGATCACCGAGGGCGTGCTGGAGGCTGCGGGAAAGCCGCCGGACGCGGCGTACGCGCTGCACGTGTTCAGCGCCGCGGTGCCGCACAAGGTGTTCACGGCCCGCCCCGGCACGACGATGGCGGCTTCCGACGGGCTCGAGGTCACCGTCGTCGGCTCCGGCGGGCACGGCGCCCGCCCGCATCGCGCGCACGACCCGATCCCGGTGGTGTGCGAGATCGTCACGGCACTGCAGACCCTGGTCACCCGCCAGTCCGACATCTTCGACCCGGTGGTCCTGACCGTGGGCTCGCTGCACGCCGGAACGCGGCGCAACGTCATCCCGGACACGGCGAGGTTCGAGGCGACGCTGCGCACTTTTTCCGCGCCCGCCAAAGCCCGGATCAAGGACGCCGCCATCACCTTGGCCGAGTCCATCGCGCGGGCCCACGGCCTGCGGGCCGAGGTGACCTACGTCGACGGATATCCCCTGACGGTCAACGACCCCCGGGAGACGGCGTTCGTCACCGACACCATCGGTGCGGTGCTCGGCGAGCACCGGTTCCGCCGGCTGGCCGACCCGTTGCCGGGCGGCGAGGACTTTTCCCGGGTCCTGCAACGGATCCCCGGTGCCTTCGTCCTGCTCGGCGCGGGCGACGGCACCACGGACAACCACTCGCCGCTGGCCGAGTTCGACGACTCGGTCCTGCCGGACGGCGCCGCCGTCCTCGCCGAACTGGCCCTGCGCAGGGGACGGGGCGTGCCGGCGTGATCGTCCTCGTGCTGCTGTTCGCCGGGGGCGCCGCCTTGGTGACCGCCGGCATCGTCCAAGGCCGGCCTGCCACGGCGATCCTCGGTGGTGCGGTGCTCGCTTTCCTCGTGTGGGGCCTGTTCGTGGGCGACCGTGGTGACAACGACAACGACGTCGGCGAAGCCTGAGGGTGCCATGGTCACACAGCCTCGCTGTTCGACGCGGAACCCCGGCCGGATTCCGCGGGCGCCTTCCGGTCCCTGGGCTGGACGACGTCCGTGCGCACCCCGTTCGAGTTCTCGGCCGAATTCGGCGCGGGCCTGGTACCGGTGCCCGGAGACGCGCTGGAAAGCAACCGGTGGGGCTTGGCCGTCAAGGAGGTCTGATCGGGCTTGGTTCCTCAGCGCGCGGCGAGCACCCGGCGCACCTCGTCGGCGCCCAGCACCACGGGGGAGCGCAGCGACCCGACCTCGTCGATCTCGATCTCGACCACGTCCGCCGGCCGCAGCCCCTGATCGAGTCCCGGGACGACGGACGTGCCCGTGGAGAGCACGGCGCCGTCGGGAAAGTCGTTGTCCCGCCACAGGTATTCGGCCAGTTCGGCCGGCTCGCGGTTGAGCTGGGCGGTGTTCGCTTCGCCGGCGAACACCTCGTGCCCGTCGCGCAGGATGCGCATGCGGAGGCCGAGCGACAGCGGGTCCGGCACCTCCCACGCCGGCCGCACCCGCGCCGCCACCGCGCACGAACCGGTGTAGATCTTGGCCTGCGGGAGGTACAGCGGGTTCTCGCCTTCGATACTGCGGGAGCTGACGTCGTCGACCACCAGGTACCCGGCGATCTCCCCGGCGGCCGTCAGCAGCAGGCCGAGTTCCGGCTCGGGCACGTTGTTGGCCGAATCGGCGCGGACGGCGATCGGTTCGCCGTCGGTGACCACGCGCCACGCGGCCGACTTGAAGAACAACTCGGGCCGCTTCGCGCGGTACACCCGCGCGTAGACGTCCTGATCGGCGCTCTCCTCGCGGCGGGCCTCCTCGGAGCGCCGGTAGGTCACCCCCGCGGCCCACACCTCCATCCGCCCGTCCAGCGGCGGCAGCAGGCGGGTCCCGGCCGTGGGCACCGGCTCGCCGGCGGTCTCGGCCAGCTCGCGGATCCCGGCCACGGGCCGGCGCAGCAGCTCGCTCATCGACGCCACCGCGAGCGGCCGCAGCCCCTCCCCGGTGAGCAGGCCGACTCGGATGCCGCCGGTTCCGTCGGCGAAGCGCACCAGGTGGCTCAACCCGGACCTCCTCGTTCGGTACCGAACCTACGGAACGGGGAGGTCCGGGGTCAACGAGCGCCGTCGCCCGGAACTCCCGGATCGCTTCCCGGACCAGAAGGACGAAAGTCACTTCGGACCGTGACATTCGCCTGGTGATCGCCCCGGCGCTCTCGTCGATGCTGGTCGGCGTGCGGCCGGCACCAGGGTGGTGTCGCGGCGAGGCGGGGTACCGCCGAGCCGCACCGCCCGAAGGAGCCCGACTTGCCCGCTCGACCGGTTCTCGCGAACGACCACGTTCCCGGCCACGGCCCCCTGCTCGTCGTCCGCCGGTTCCTGACCAAGGAGACCGTCGGCGACCACGGGCGCACCCTGCACCAGGTCGGGCCGGACAGCCCCGACTACGAGCCGGGCGGGTGCCCGCGGGGAGCGTCGTTCTCCTGGTACGAGTACTCGCCGGGAGCGGCCCGCGACCGGCTTGCCGGGAACGTTCGTGCGGCAAAGCTGCCCTGAATACTCTCGCCCCACCGCGCCGCCCGAGGCCGCCGGCCCGTCAGGTGTAGAAGGTGGTGGGGTGCGGTCGGGGGTGGCGACCGCGATTCGGCGGGGGGACGGGGCATCGTGGAGCGGACGACGTGTTGCGTCGTAGGAGGCGGCCCGGCGGGCATGGTGCTGGGCCTGCTGCTAGCGCGGGCCGGCGTCGAGGTCACGGTGCTGGAGAAGCACGAAGACTTCCTGCACGACTTCCGCGGCGACACCGTGCATCCGGCGACCCTGCAGCTGCTGGACGACCTGGGACTGGGGGAACGGTTCGCGCGGTTGCCCCAGACCCGGATCACCGACGTCGTCCTGCCGGACGGAAACGGCGGGGTGCGGAAGATCGGGGATTTCGGTGCGTTGCGCCGGTGGGGAGTGCGGCACCCGTACGTGGCGATCGTCCCCCAGTGGGACCTGCTGGATCTGCTCGCCGACGCGGCGCGGGCGGAACCGGGTTTCCGGCTCGAACGGGGAACCGCGGTGACCTCGCTGATCCACGAGGGTGGCCGGGTCGCCGGGGTCCGCTACCGCACGAACGGGCCGGGCGGCGAGGAAGGCGAGATCCGGGCCGGCCTCACGGTGGCGTGCAACGGCCGCCATTCGGTGCTGCCGGCGGCGGCCGGGTTGCGGACGACCGAGTTCGCCGTGCCGTTCGACACCTGGTGGTTCCGGCTCTCGCGCCGGGAAGGCGAGCAGGTCGGCGCGCTGACCCGGCGGCCGGGCCGCGGACGTTTCGCGATCGTCATCCCTCGGGAGGGCTACTTCCAGATCGGGTATGTCGCCCGCAAGGGCACCGACGGCCGGCTGCGCGCCCGCGGCATCGACGCGTTCCGGCGTGACGTGGCCGAACTCCTCCCGGAGTACGCCGACCGGGTCGGGGAGCTGGTGTCGATGGACGACGTCAAGCTCCTCGATGTCCGGCTCAGCCGGCTGCGCCGGTGGCATGCCGAGGGTCTGCTGTGCATCGGGGACGCCGCGCACCCCATGTCGCCGGTCGGGGGCGTGGGCATCAACCTCGCGGTCCAGGACGCCGTCGCGACCGCGACCTTGCTGGCCGGGCAGCTGCGGCGGGGCGCGGTACGCGGGGCGGACCTGGCCCGCATCCGGCGGCGCCGGTTGCCGTCGCTGGTACTGGTGCAGGCCTTGCAGCGGATCATGCACGCCGACCTGGCCGGCCCCCTCGTGTCCGGGCGGCAAGCAGGCCCGCCGGGCCGGATCATGACCGTGGCGCAGTGGTTGCCGATCATCCGGACGTCGGCGGTGTATCTCGTCGGAGTGGGGCTGCGGCCGGAGCGAGTTCCGGTGTCCGCCCGCCGCGGCGTCAGCGTTGCATCAAACGCGCCCTCGCCCGATTCCGCAGGAGCGGGCAGGGGTTGAGCGCCGTCGATCGCGCTCACGACCATTCGTCCCGCAGTCGGCACCGCTGAGCGCGGGACGACTGTACCTCCGCCAGGGGCCTCCTAAACTCACGGTGGACTTTCGGGGGCGAAATGAATCATTCACGACACCTCGTTCATCGCTCGATCTTGGTGGTCGACATCGAGAGCTACGGGGATCCGGACCGGACGACGCCGCACCGGCTGACGATTCGCGACGGCCTCGACCATGCGCTGCGGCGAGCCTTCGACGAGGCCCGCGTGCCGTGGTTCGACTGCCGCCACGAAAACACCGGTGACGGCACATTCGTCCTGATCCCGGCGCAGGTATCGAAAGGCCCCCTGGTGGAGATTCTGCCTGCCGCCCTGGCACGGGAGCTGCGCCGGCACAACGAAAATCGTCAGCCACCGGAACGCATCCGGGTGCGAGTGGCGCTGCACGCCGGAGAAATCGCCTACGACGACCAGGGCGCGACCGGCCCCGCAATCAACCGGACATTTCGCCTGCTCGACGCACCGCCGCTGAAGGCAGCGCTGGCCGGGTCACCGGGCACGGTGGCGCTGATCATTTCGGAATGGTTCTTCGACGAGGTTGTCCGCAACAGCACCGTCGCGGACATCGGGGCCTTCCGGTCGGTCCGGATCAGCGTCAAGGAAACCACCACCACCGGATGGATCAGCCTGCCCGACCATCCCTGCTCGCCAGGCGCCGCGGCCGGAGCCGGAGATCCCGGCGACGCATGCAGCACGCTGCCGAGGGATGTGCCGGTCTTCACCGGGCGCGTCGACGAGCTCCACCTCCTGACGGCGACCGTGGCCGCCGCCGCGGAGCAGAACACACTGGGCACCGCGATTCACGTCGTCGACGGTATGCCCGGGGTCGGGAAGACGACCTTCGCGGTGCACGCTGCCTACCAGCTGGCGCACCATTTCCCGGATGGCCGGATCTTCCTGGAGCTGCACGGCCACAGCGCCGGCCAACCCGCCGTAGCTTCCACCGACGCACTCGCCTCGCTGCTGCTTCTGCGGGGTGTCCCGACCTTGGCCATTCCCGCCGACGTCGATGACCGCGCCCGGCTGTGGCGGGACAAGACGGCCGGCAAGCGCATCTTGCTGCTGCTCGACGATGCGGTCGGAGACGAGCAGATCCGGCCGCTGCTGCCCGGCGGTACCGGCAGCTTGGTGCTGATCACCAGCCGGCGACGGCTCGAGTCGATCGCCGACGCCGGCCGCGTCTCCCTGAACACGCTCTCGCCCGAAGACGCCGCCGCGATGTTCGACCGCTACACGTCCGGGCAGCACGATCCGGACGTCGTCGACGAGTTGATGAGACTGTGCGAATACCTGCCGCTGGCCATCTCGCTCACGGCGGGCCGGCTGCGCAGCCACCCCGGCTGGACCGCCCGGCAGCTCGCCGACGACCTCGCCCGTTCCCAGAACCGCTTGAAGACCCTGCGAGCCGACAACCGGAGCGTGGCCGCCGCGTTCGACCTCTCCTACCGCGACCTCAACCCGCACCAGCAGCGTCTTTTCCGGCGGTTGTGTCTGTTTCCGGGCAGCAACATCGAGGCGGAAGCGGCCGCGGCGCTGGACGACACCGCCGTCGAGATCGCTCGCGAGCACCTCGACGTGCTGTACCTCAACCACCTCTTGGACGAACCGGCCCCTGGGCGCTATCGCCTGCACGACCTGACCCGCGCCTACAGCCGGACGCTCACCGACCCGGGCGCGGACGCGGACGCGTTCGAACGCCTCCTCGACCACTACACCGGCATCGTCCGCGCGGCGCACCGTTTCGTGCCCGGTGCCACGTCCCGGCCCGAGCTGACCGCCCGGGCACCGATTCCAGCACGGCAGTTCGCGACCGAAAGCGAGGCGATCGCCTGGCTGAGCGCGGAGCGGACCACCATCGGAGCCTGCATCATCTCCGGTGCGGCCAACGGCGGGATACGGCAGGCAGCCGAACTGGCGAGCGCCTTTCACCCGTTCCTCGAACAACACGGGCACTGGCTCGATGACCACCGCATCCACCAGGCCGTGGTCAGCGCGGAACAGGCGGCCGGCGACGTCACCGCCGAAGCCGCGACCCTACTGGACCTGGGGCGTCTCCAGCGCCTGCTGGGCAGCTTCCACGATGCCGCCAAGACGCTGGCGCGTGCTCGAAGCCTGCACAGCGAGCTCGGCGACCGGCTCGGTGAAGCCAACGCACTGGACGAGGCCGGCCTCGTCCAGCTCGAGCTCGCCGAGACACAACGCCGGGTAGCGGAATGGGTTCCCCCGGGTATCGACACGACGAAACCCAGCAGCTCCCGGACCTACGACTACCTGCTGGGCGGCGCCCACAATTTCCCAGCCGACCGCGACGCCGCGGAACAGGCCGAGAAGATCATGCCCGGCATCCGCGACGTCGCCCGGCTCAACCGCGCGTTCCTCGCCCGGGTCGTCCGCACGCTGATGGACCTGGGCATCCGGCAGTTCCTCGACATCGGCTCCGGCATTCCCACCGTGGGCAACGTCCACCAGATCGCCGGCGAGATCGACCCGCGATGCCGGGTCGTCTACGTGGACCGCGACCCGATCGCCGTCGCGCACAGCAAGATGCTCCTGCGCACCAGCGAACACGCCACGATCGCGCACGCCGACTTCACCGATCCCGACGGCATCTTCGCCGACCCGGACGTGCGCCGGCTCGACTTCGCCGAACCGATCGGCCTGCTGATGGTCGCCGTGCTGCACTGGATCCCCGACGCCAGCGACCCGCACACGCTGCTCGCCGAGTACCGCCGCCGCGTCCCGGCCGGCAGTCACCTGGCGATCTCCCACCTGGTCAGCGACCGCGACAGCGACCGGATCAACAGCGCGGTGGGCACGTTCAACCTGGCCAGGGGCCACGACCAGGCGACCACCCGCACCTACAAGGAAGTCGAAACGATGTTCGGCGACTTCGAGCTGATCGACCCGGGCCTGGTCGGCTGCGCGCTGTGGCGACCGGACCCGGGCGACATCCCGGACGACCCGTACCTCAGCACACAGCTCTACGGCGGAGTGGCCCGGAAGTAGTGGTTGAGCTGTGAGCCGCTGACGCCTGCGGCCCGGCGGAGCTGCTCGTTCTGTGTTCACTGCGATTAGTGGGCCGGCAAGCCCAAAACTGACCACGGACATGCGGAGGTACCGGTGAAGGCGATAGTCGCGATGGATCAGGCCGCAGAGGCCGCCGGGATCACTCTCACGGAGCGCCCGTCGCCGTCGCCGGCGATCAACGACGTCGTCGTCGAGATTCGTGCGTCGGGGTTCGTCCCCGCGGAGTGGGAGTGGCCTTCGACGTGGGTCGATCGCTCCGGCCACGATCGAGCGCGGCCGATCATCGGCCACGAGTTCGCCGGAGTGGTCACCGCCCTCGGCTACGGCACGACGGGACTCTCGCCGGGACAGCGGGTGTTCGGGATCACCGACTGGCACCGCGACGGAACCTTGGCCGAGTATGCGGCCGTGGAGGCCCGCAACCTTGCGCCGCTGCCGGGGAACGTCGACTTCACGGTGGGGGCGAGCCTGCCGATCTCCGGCCTGACCGCGTGGCAGGGCCTGGTCCGGCACGGTCGTCTGCGGGCGGGGCAGAGCGTCCTCGCGCACGGTGCGGCCGGCGCGGTGGGATCCGTGGTGACGCAGCTCGCCCGGGAGTTCGGTGCCTACGTCATCGGTACCGGGCGGGCGGCGGACCGGCAGGCGGCGCTCGACTTCGGCGCGAACGAGTTCCTCGACCTCGACCACGACGATCTCGGCGACCTCGGCGGGGTCGACCTGGTCTTCGACGTCATCGGCGGCGACGTCCAGCGTCGCTCGGCGAGCATCATCCGGCCCGGCGGGACGCTGGTATCGGTCGTCGGGCCCGCCGAGGCGCGCCCCGTCGACGGCCTGGCGATCGACTTCGTCGTCGAGTCCGTGCCGGGCCAGCTGGCAGAGATCGTGGACCGGGCGCGGGACGGGCGTCTTCGCTCGCACATCGGAACCGTCGTGACCCTGGACGACGCCGTCCCGGCGCTCAACCCGGCCGAGCGGCGCAAAGGCAAGACCGTCATTCGCCCTTGAGCGTCCGGCCGCCCGGCCACGATGCCGGGTCGGCGAGCACTGGCCCCCGTAGGATGGGCCGCTCCGGGGACATCAGTCGGAGGCGGGAATGGCTGTCGACGTGCAGACCGAGATCGTGATCGACCTTCCCCGCGACGAGGTCGCCGCGTACGCGATCGATTCCTCCCACGCGCCGGAGTGGTACGCCAACATCGAATCCGTGGAGTGGGAGACCCCCGCGCCACCGGGCGTGGGTTCACGAGTCGCGTTCGTCGCCCGGTTCCTGGGCCGCCGGCTGGCCTACACCTACGAGATCGTCGACCTGGTCCCCGGCGAGCGGCTGGTCATGCGCACCGCCCAGGGGCCGTTCCCGATGGAGACGACGTACACCTTCGCCTCGCGCGGAGCCGCCGCCACCCACATGACGTTGCGCAACCGGGGTGAACCGAAAGGCTTCTCGGCCATCAGCGCGCCGCTGATGGCTGCGTCGATGCGCCGGGCCAACCGTCAGGACCTGGCCGCGCTGAAGGCCTTGCTGGAACGGGGGCGCCCGCTTTCCGGGGCGTGACCGGAACGTCCTCATCGGACACCGCGGCCGCCGCGGACGAGGAAGTCCCGTTCGGCGCCGGTGGGTGCCAGTGCAGCGGCTCGCTGGTAGGCGGTACGGGCTTCGGTGTCGAGGCCGAGTCGGCGCAGCAGGTCGGCCCGGGTGGCGTGGAAGGCGTAGTACTGCTCCAGATCCAGCTCGTCCACGAGCGTGAGCGCGGCGGCCGGGCCGTGGACCTCGGCGACGGCGACGGCGCGGTTGAGGGCCACGACCGGGGTGGGCGCGAGAGCGAGCAACTGGTCGTAGAGGGCGAGGATCTGCCGCCAGTCGGTCTGCGCGGCGGTCGCGGCATCGGCGTGCACGGCGTGGATCGCCGCCTGGAGCTGGTAGGGACCGGGGTCGTTGCGGCGCAGGCACCGGCGCACGATCTCGTGCCCCTCCTCGACCAGGGCGCGGTCCCAGCAGCTGCGGTCCTGGTCGGCGAGCAGCACGAGGGAGCCGTCCGGCCCGGTCCGGGCGGCCCGCCGCGATTCGGCCAGCAGCACCAGGGCGAGCAGCCCGGCGACCTCGGGTTCGCCGGGCATGAGCTCGGCCAGGAGCCGGGCCAGCCGGATCGCCTCTCCGCAGAGGCCGGGTGCTGGCCGCGTCCTTGTCGCGGTGCGGGGAGACACCGTCCTCGGCCATCTGCAGCTGGTGGAGACCGGGAAGCCGGGCGAAAGCGAGATCAAGAACATGGCGGTGCGGGAGGACCATCGAGGACGAGGCGTGGGGGGCGCGCTGCTGGATGCGGCCGTCGAGCTGGTCACCCATGAGCGGGGGACGCAGCTGGTCGCCGCCACGGCCGCCGCCGACGTCGGCAACCTGCGCTGCTACCAGCGGCAGGGTTTCCGGATGAGGTCGGTCGAACGGGACGCCTTCACCCCGGCCACCGGGTACCCGGCGGAAATCCGGATCGACGGCATCGCGTTGCGCGACCGCGTCTGGCTGGACCGCTCCTTGACTCCGGAGCCGTAAGCGATTGTTAAGCACCTGCCCGGCCGGCCGTCGCTAGGCTCGGCCGGTGCCGGGTTCACGAGTGTTCCGCGCCGCGCTGTTCGCGGTGCCAGGGCTGTTGCTGGCCGGGTTCGGTGCCGCTCACCCGGGGGTGCTGGACGCGGCCACGGCGCAGCGGTGGGCCGTGTTGCACATCGTCCTGCTGCCGGTGTTCCCGTTGCCGGCCGTGGCGCAGTGGCTTTTGCTGGGGCAGGCATCGCCGTGGCTGCGCCGGCCGGGGCGGGTGGCGGCGTTCGGTTTCGCGGCGTTCTACGGCGGTCTCGACGCGGTCGCCGGGATCGCCGCCGGTACCGTGACGGACGTGCAGCACGGCGTCACGCCGGTGGTCGGCTCCCTCTTCGAGGTCGGCGATCTCCTCGGCCACATCGGCGCCGGGTGCTTCCTCGCCGCGTCCGTGCTGATCGTTCTCGCGGCGATCGCACGAGCGGGCCGGCGAGCGCTGCCCGGCGGGGTGTGCCTCCTGGTCGCGAGTGTGTCCTTTCTGGACAGTCACATCTTCTGGCCGCGCGGGGTGCTGACCATGGTCGGTGTGGCCGTCGGGATGTCGCTGTTGGACTACGCCGATTCGGTGGCGACCACCCGGGGGGCCGTGGACGTCGCCGGCGGAGGTTGACCGCCGTCCGGATGCGGGTCGTCCGGCGCGGTCCGCATCCTCGCCCGTTCAGAGACCGGCGCTCGGGTTGTCCCGTCGATCGATCGCGGCGGTGAGGCGGGCGAGCGCGGGTGCGGCTCGTTCGATGGCGCGCCGGTCGGCGGCGGTCAACTCGGAGAGGGCTTCGTCGAGCACCCGTTCACTTGCCGTGTCGTAGCGTGCCAGCAGGTCCGCGGCTCTGGGGGTGGCGGTGACCCGGGCCGTCCGGAGGTCCTCGCCGGTCCCTCGCTCGACGAGGCCGGCGGCGATCATCGCCCGGAGCAGGTTGCTGACCGTCGATCGCGCCACCTGAAGCTGCGAAGCCAGTGCACCCGGCGTGGCCGGGCCGCCTTGGACGAGGACGCGCAGCACCTCGACCTGGGCGTCCGGCAGATCAGGCAGGTTCGCGTGGGCGCGGGTACGGCGCAGGAGGGCTCGGCGCAGGGGAGCGATCTGGCTGCCCAGGTGCGCGCTCGTCGACGGCATGTGGTCACTGTGACACAACTCGGCTTGAGGCAAAACTATTTTGATGCAAAACTATCGGTATGAGTGGTCAAGAACTTTCCGGGATCGTCGGCCATCGCTTCGTCTACACGTACGCGAACGGCTGGCAGTACGAGATGTACGTGAAGAACGCCACGACGATCGACTACCGCATCCACAGCGGACACGTCGGGGGCCGGTGGGTGAAGGGCCAGCCCGTCGACCTCGTCCGCCTCGCCGACGACGTCTACAAGCTGTCGTGGAACGAGCCCACCGGAACGTCGGTGGTGGTGAACGTGATGCCGGCTCAACGCCGCCTGCACGGCACGATCTTCTTCCCGCGCTGGATCGCGGACGACGGTTCGGCCACGGTCGTCTTCCAGAACGACCACCTCGACAGGATGGTGGCTCTGCGGGACGCCGGGCCGACTCATCCGATCGAGATCGTGCCCGAGTTCGCGGCCATCACGTGGTGGGAGTTCGTGGGGGAGAACGACGAAGACGTGATCTCCGTCGCTCCCGCCGATCTTCCCGACGGCTTCGCCGCGAGGACGAACTGAGCCTCCTGCTCAGTCGTGCAGCTGCTCAGCGCGGGGCCGGCCGGAAGGTTTTCCGGTACGCACCCGGGTTGACTCCCACGAGCGGGGTGAACCGGGTGCCGTTCGACCATCCCGAGGTCGATCTCGACCATCGACGAAAGTTGATGCGGCCATCACCCTCCGGCCGCTGCGGCCGGCTCCGGCCGTGCGCAAGGCTTGCGGCATGGAGCCGAAGAAAGGTGTCTACATCGGAGCGAGTGCGGCCGAGCTGCAGGCCGGCAAGAGCGCTCGCAAGGCGGCGGGCGTGATCAGCCAGAAGGCGCTGTTCCGCAGGCGCGGGACGATCGAGCTGGCCGAGGATGCCCTGGTCCTGTCCGGGTGGGGCGACGGCGCGCTGCTGCTGCGGCCCCACGACGTGACGAGCGTGCGACGTGAGTTCACGGACCTGTACGGGCGGTTCCTCGGCGGCCTGCTGGACTCCGGTAAACCGCTCATCCTCGGTACGAACACCCCTGCGGGTGAGCTGTACCTGTTGATCGATCGCCGGGAACTCCTGGAGTCCACGCGCAACAAGGAATGGGCCGAGGTGATCGATGCCTGGCGGGCCGGCGGATGAGCGCGGCGGACCACCTTCAGCAGCCTCGCCGCATACCGTTGGGTCCATCACCCCGGTTCCTCGGCCGGCTGGGACGGCGATGAGAATGCCTTCCGCCTGGTCGATCACCGCGCGGGTGGTCAGGGTGCGGAGCCCGGCGGCTGTCTCCCGTGCGCTGCGGTGCCGCTCGGCTTGCCGGATCGTGGCTTCGGCGGCTGTGGTGTGGAGCTCCGGCAACGCGGCGCGAGCGGCGTCGGCGAACTGCGGCCACCGGGCGGCGGCGTCGGGCACGGAGACCCGCACGACCTTGCCGGTCCGCGGCGTAGCTCGCGCGTTTGCCGCGACGACCTCAGGGCCGGCCCGCGGTGGGGAGGCGGATGGTGAAGGACGAGCCGTCCCCGGGGATCGTGGTCACGGTCAGGGAGCCGCCGTGGGCTTCGACGAGGTGCCGGGCGATGGCCAGGCCGAGCCCGCTGCCACCGGTGGTGCGGCTGCGGGACGAGTCGGCGCGGTAGAAGCGGTCGAAGATGTGCGGCAGGTGTTCCGGGGCGATGCCCGAACCGGTGTCGGCCACGGTGAATTCCACCGTGTCCGCTCGGCCGCGTACCGAGACCACCACCGCGCCCCCGGCCGGGGTGTGGCGGATCGCGTTGGACACCAGGTTGCCCAGCGCCTGGCGCAGGCGGGTGGGATCGGCGTGCACCACCAGATGCTCCGCTGCTTCGACGCGCAGGTCCACGCCGGCCGATCCGGCCCGGGCGCGGTGTGCGGCGACGGCCTGCTCGGCGAGGTCGGCCGCTTGCCGATCCTCCGGGTGGACGCGCAACATGCCCGCATCGGCGAGCGCCAGGTCGTGGAGGTCGGCGACGAGGTGTTCGAGCAGTTCCTGCTCTTCGAGCAGTGAGCCTACGAGTGCCGGGTCGAGCGGGAGGACGCCGTCCTGGACGGCTTCCAGGTGGCTGCGGACGTTCGCGAGCGGGGTGCGCAGCTCGTGGGCCACGTCGCTGACGAGGGCGCGGCGTTGCCGTTCGGTGTTCGCGATGGCGTCGGCCATGGAGTTGAAGGCGGCGGCCAGGCGGGAGACCTCGTCGTGGCCTCGGACGGGAACGCGGGCCGCGCGGTCTCCGTCCGTCATCCGCCGGGCCGCGGTGGTCAGGGTGCGGATCGGGCGCACCAGGGGGCGCCCGGCCGCCACGGTGGCCACGGCCGCGACGAGCAGGACGGCGGCCGCGGTCGCCGCGGTCCGCCACCAGCTTTCGGCGGACAAGGGGTCGAACCGGTCGCTCTCGCCGAGGTACAGGTCCGCGGGCGCGGCCACGTGCGCCGCCTTCGCCTCGGCCCGGGCGGCATCGAGGCAGCCCGTCCACTGCGGGCCTGCCGTTTGCCGCGGGCGCAGCACGCGCGCTCCGGTCCGGTCGGTGGTGAGGTCGTAGGCCATCCCGAGGTGCGTCAGGCAGGGCACGGCCAGGTCGATGACCTGCTCGTCGAGTGCCCGGGTCGCCGCCGAGGGGGCGAACAACGCGGCGGGCAGGCACGGGTCCGCCGGGACGTCGTCCGGTCCGCGCTCGGTGATGACGCGGCGGTGCGGAGACCGGTGCTCCGTCGCGGTGCGGCGCAGGCAGTCGATCGCCTCGCGGGCGTAGACCTGCCGCTGCCGGCTTTCGGCCTCGGTCAGCCGCCAGACGGAGAACCCGATGTTCACCCCGAGCGAAGGATCGCGGACGACGACGTTCGGCTTCGCCCCGGCGTTGCCCGGTGCCGGCCGTGTCGCGTCGACCTTCGCGGCCGGCACCGGCGGCAGGCCGGGAGCACCACGTCCCAGCAGTACGGCCGAGTCGGCCAGCAGCTCACCACCCGGCGTGGTGAGCGCGATCCGCCGGCCGGTCCGCTTCGCCAGGTCGCGGACCACTCCGTCGACGCCGGTCCAGTCGCGGTGCTCGTCAGCGTAGGCATACAGCTGCGCGAGGATGTCGCTGTCGGTCGCCAGGAGTGAGGTGTCGCCGGTCAGCCGGTCGCGCAGCTGGTGTCCGGTGCCGTAGGTCGCGAGCACCGCGGTCGCGCTCACCGCGAGGGAGGCGATCGCGAGGGAAAGCCCGACCAGTCTCGGCAGCACGCTACGACGCACTGTCCGTGGCCCCTTCCGGTGGCTCGGCGAGCTTGTAGCCGACGCCGAACACGGTCAGCAGGTAGCGGGGCCTGGTGGGGACCGGCTCCACCTTGCGGCGCAGGTTCAGCACGTGCATGTCGATCGTGCGGCCGGTGACGTCCCGGTCGAACCCGCCGAGCCGTTCCAGCAACAGCTCACGCGTGAACGCCCGGCCGGGGGAGGCGGCAAGGCAGGCCAGGATGGTGAACTCGGCGGGCGTGGTGTTCACCGGCCGTCCGGCCGCGCGGACCTCGTGGCGGGCGAGGTCCACGAGCAGTTCGCCGACCCGGTACCGTTCGGGCTCGGCGCGCGAGGAGCGGGCGGCGCGCCGCAACGCCGCGGTCACCCTGGCGACGAGCTCCCGCGGGCGGTACGGCTTGGTGAGGTAGTCGTCGGCGCCGGCGGCGAGACCGAGCAGCACGTCGTCCTCGGCGGCCCGCGCGGTGAGCATGATGATGGGGATGTCGTCCTCCGGCCGCAGCGCGCGGCACACGCCCAGCCCGTCCAGGTGCGGCAGCATCAGATCGAGCAGCAGCAGGTCCGGCGCCCGGCGGCGGGCGTGGTCGAGCGCGACCCGGCCGTCGTGGACGACGGTCGCCTCGTAGCCCTCACGTTCGAGATAGCGGCGGATCAGGTCCGCCTGCTTGCGATCGTCCTCGGCGACCAGGATGTGTGCCCGCATGCCGGGCAGTCTCGCCCGGTTACCTGTGAACCGGCCAAGAAAGCCTCGTGACGGCGGGATCCTGACAAGTTCCTGACCGGCACCCGGCACGCTCCGGGCCATGACCGAGAACCACGAACCGGCACTCCGCACCGCGAGCCGGCGCACCCTGCTCACCGCCCTGGGGGTCGCTCCGCTGGCGGCCGTCACCCTGCCCGCTGCCACCGCCTCCGCACACCCCACCGCCGGCCGGATCCCCGACGCGCTCCGGCCGGGCGGCGAGTTCGACCAGTACGTGAGCCGGCTCGCCGCGGAGGACACGTTTTCCGGAACCGTGCTGCTGACGTTGCGGGACCGCGTCGTCCTGGCTCGCTCCCACCGGCAGGCCGACAAGGGACGCGGCATCCCCAACGGCCCGGACACGATCTTCGCACTGGGGTCGATCACGAAGCTCTTCACGGCAACGGCCGTCCACCAGCTGGCGGAGCAGGGCAAGCTGTCGTACGGGGCGACGCTCGGTACGTACCTGACGGGCTTCCGGCCCGAGGTCGCCGGGACGGTGACCATTCACCAGCTCCTCACGCACACCTCCGGTTTCGGCAGGCCGGCGGCCGATCCACCGCGTCCTCCGGGGCAGGACGGGTGGACGGAGCTGCAGGAGATCTTCGACGGCACCGTCGACTACCTCCGCGGTTTGCCGCTGAACTTCACCCCCGGCACCAAGAACGTCTACAGCAACGACGGCTACTACGTGCTCGCCGCCGTGGTCGCCGAGGTGTCGGGGCAGAGCTACTACGACTACGTCCGTGAGCACGTGTTCGGACCGGCCGCGATGCCCACGGCGGGTTTCTGCACCGCGGCCCAGTGGCGTGAGGACCGCCGGATCGCCCACCCCTACGAAAAGCTGCCGGACAGCAACGAGTGGACCGACGTGGTGGCCGAGTTCGACGGGGGCATCATCGGCAACCCGGCAGGCGGCGCTTTCGCCACCGCGGCCGACATGGCGCGCTTCGCGAGCGCCTTCCAGTGCCACAAGCTGCACTCGTCCGCGTACACCCACCTCGCCGCCAGCCCGAAGTGGCCGCTGGCCCCGGACAACTCGTTCTTCGAAGGCTACGGCCCGAGCACGCACGTCATGACCGGGCAACGGATCAACGGCCACAACGGCGGCACGAAGGGGGTGTCCACCAACCTGGACTGGTTCCCCGATTCCGGCTGGACGGCGGTGGTGCTCGGCAACTACGGAGCGAGCGCCGTCGCCGTGACCCGCAAGGCGCGGCAGCTGATCACGGCCGCACGCTGAGCGGCGCATCGCCGTACGGCTCCCAGGTCAACGCTCCGGCAGCGATGTCACGGGACACCGCGCGCACCCAGTTCAGCTCCGTCGCGGTCGTGGCCTGGAGGTATTCGTGCTCGAGCAGGTGCAGGCGGGGGACTCCGTGGCGGTGTGAGGCGTCCAGCACCGCCTCCGTCTCGGCGAGCTTCTGCTGCAGTGCATCGGCCCGCCGGTCAAGCTGCGTGCGCGCGGCCTCGGGACTGAGCAGGTGCAGGAAGGACACGACGGCGGGGAACAGCGGGAATTCCGGTACCGGGGTGGACAGGTTGTCGCGCAGGCCGCTCAGCAAGCTCTCCCGGCCGTGTGCCGTGAGCTCGTAGACGGTGCGCTCGGGGTGGCGCGCATCGCGTTCGACGGCTCGGACGCGGATCAGCTCATCCCGGGCGAGCCGGTCGAGGGAGGCGTGGAGCCCGGACCGGTTGCGCACGTTGACGACGATCCCGACGCCACGCTCCTGCATCAGCTGCTGCATGCGGTAGGCGTGCATCGGCTCCTCGGCCAGCAGAGCCAGAACTGCGATCGCGAGGGGCGAGAGGTGCCCACGGGTAACCATAGGGCATAGTATACTAGTACGGTATGTACTACGCGGGCACCGGGAGGTCCGATGTCATCCCTTGCGCACGGCTCGACGAAGGCCGGCGGACTGCTCTCCGCTCTGGTGGAGATCGTCCTGTCGATCGGTGGCTACTACCTGCTGCGCGCGTTCGGTGCCAGCGTGCTCTGGTCGCTCACGGCGCCGGCCGTCGCCGTCGCCGTCGTGGTGCTGGTGGTCACCGTCCGCCGCCGGCGGATCGACCTGGTCGGCCTCCTCGTGTTCGCCGAAATCACCGCGACGATCGTCGTCACGGTCGCCACCCGCAGCGCCCGGGTCGCCGCGCTGCGCGAGGTGGCGTACATCTTCATCGCCGGCGTCTTCTGCCTCGCCACGCTCGTGTACCGGACGCCGCTGGCGCACGCGAGTGCGATGTCCGTCGCCACGTTCGGGGACCCGAAGCGGGAGCGGGCGTTCGACTACGCGTGGCGGGAGATTCCCGGCTACCGCCGGTGGCAGCGGCTCCTGACGGCCTCGATCGGGCTCATCATGGTCGTGATGAGCGTCGCCAAGGCCTACGTTGTCCTTTCCGCGCCGGACAACGACATCGCTCACGCCGTCGACGTGGCCAACATCCTGACGTTCGTGATGATCGGGGCGCTGGTGGTGGTGAGCGCGGTCCTCATCCGGCGTCCCCGGAAAATCATCGAGCAGGTGCTCCAACGGACGTGAACCACGCCGAGGGAGTCAGGCGTTCAGCTCGAAACCCGTGACGTACCAGGCTCCCGCGTGCTTTTCCACCTTGAGGCTGAGGCTGAAGGAGCCGGTGTCGCCGGTGGCGCCGACGAGTTCGAGACTGCGCAAGGTGCGGCCGTCGAGCTTGACCGCCGTGTCCGGCACCTTCACCTTGTCGCCGGTGGCCGGCACGGCGGCGGCCTCGACTTTTCCGTCGGGGGGCAGCTTGACACCCGGTTTCGCCCACGCCTCGCGCAGCGACCTGGCGCTCGCCGCGACTTGGCTTTTCCGGCACAAGGCCTCGGCGTCCTGACCGGCGGGCAGCGCCGGAGCGCCGGACAGGCAGGCCTCCGTGTACTGCTCCTGCAGGATCTGGGTGACCCAGCGCTCGACGGCGAGGCCCGGGCTCGTGGCGCCGGAAGCGGCCGGTGCCGAAGACGCCGGGGCCGGGAGGTCCGCCGCCGAGGTGAGCGGACCGGTCGCGGCCGCGTTCGCCGACCCGGCCACGCGCGCCGGACCACACGCCGTCACGAGCAGGAACATCGTCGGCACCAGCGGGAAAAGCCACCGCGCCACCGGCTGCCGAGCGGTCCGCGTCGCGGCTGTTGGTGCACCGGGCAAGGGATTCCTCCTCGTTCAGCCGGTCTTCCGGCTTCGAGGCGGCATCTTCGTGCCCGCCGCACGGTGACGTCAATCGATGTCGGGAACGTCTGCCTCTTCGGCCACTTCCCGGTGTCATCGGCGCCGAGCCGGCCGAAATCTCACGCCGTGAAGCCGCCGTCGACCGGGACGACCACACCGCTCAGGTGGCTCGCCCGGTCGCTCAGCAGGAACGCCGCCGTCGAGCCGACTTCCGCGCCCGTGCCCGCTTTCCGCAACGGCGTCGCCGCGATGCGCGCCTCGACGCCGCCCGGGATCGTGCGGCGCAGCTCGTCGAGCATCGGGGTCTCCGTCGGGCCCGGGGCCAGCACGTTGACCCGGATGCCGAGCGGCCCGAAGTCGTGCGCGGCGGTGCGGGTCAGGCCGATCACCGCGTGCTTGCTCGCCTGGTAGGCGCCCATGCCCGGGCTGCCGCGCAGGCCGCCGATGCTGCTCACGTTCACGATCGAGCCCGCGCCCTGCCGCTCCATCACCGCGACCTCCGAACGCAGGCACAGCCACGTGCCCTTGACGTTCACCGCCATGATCCGGTCGAAGTCGGCTTCGGACACCTGGTCGAGCCGGCCGGCGCCGCCCATGGCCGCGTTGTTGAACGCGCCGTCGAGCCGGCCGAACCGGGTGACCGTCGCCGCCACGAAAGCGTCCACATCGGACGCCGACGACACGTCACCCGTCGTGTAGCCGACGTCGTAATCGGAAAGCTCCGCGGCCAGCTTCGCCAGGGGTTCTTCGTGCCGGGCCACCAGCATCACCGAAGCGCCGTCCGAAGCGAACACCCGCGCGGCGTCCGCGCCGATGCCCGAACTGGCCCCGACGACCAGGATCACCTTGCCGGTCAGCAGACTCATGCCGTTCCTCCTCGCAGTGCCAGCATCGCGCGCGCGTCGGCCGGGGTGGCGATCGGCTTCCCGAGATCCTCCACCACCGCCCGGATCTTCCGGACCTGCTGGGCGTTGCTCTCCGCGAGCCGCCCCTTGCCGATCCACAGGCTGTCCTCCAGGCCGACCCGCACGTGCCCGCCGAGCCACGCGCTGTGCGTGCCGAAGCTCAGCTGGTCCCGGCCGGCGGCGAACGCCGAGAAGCAGTACTCGTCGCCGAACAGCTTGTCCGCGATCCGCACCATGTGCTCCAGGTTCGCGTGGTCGGCGCCGATCCCGCCGAGGACGCCGAACACGCCCTGGATCAGCAACGGCGGTTTCGCCAGGCCCAGTTCGGCGAAGTACGCCAGCGAGTACAGGTGCCCGATGTCGTAGCACTCGTACTCGAACCGCGTCCCGTACTCACCGAGCGTGCGCAGCGTGTGCTCGATCTTGTCGAAGGTGTTCACGAAGGGGTGGGAGTAGGTGTTGAGCACGTACGGCTTCTCCCAGTCGTGCTTCCACTCGGTCACCCTGCCGGCGATGCCGGAGTAGACGAAGTTCATCGACCCCATGTTCATCGACGCGAGCTCGGGCCGCAGCCGGTAGGCGGCCGCGAGCCGTTCGTCCATCGTCATCGACGATGCACCGCCGGTGGTGATGTTGACGACGGCGTCGGACTCCGCGGTGATCCGCCCGACGATCTTCTCGAAGACGCCGGGATCGGGCGTCGGCCGGCCGTCCGGCTCGCGGGCGTGCAGGTGGACGATCGCCGACCCGGCCTCGATCGCCTCCAGCGCGGCGTCGGCGACCTCGTCGGCGGACAGCGGCAGGTGCGGGCTCTGCGACGGGATGTGCACCGAGCCCGTGATCGCGGTGGTGATGATGACTTTCTCGGCCGTGCGCATCAATCCTCCTGGGGCGCGAGCGCCCGGTAGGCGTCGAGCTTCGCGTCGTCGAGCGGGCCGGCCAGCGTCAGCGCGACCTGGGTGGCGCCCGCGTCGTACTGCGCTCGCACGGCGGCCCGGACCTGGTCGGGCGTGCCGGACGCGACGAGCGCGTCGAGCAGCCGGTCGGACCCCGGCGGCGCGAGGTCGGCGTCGGTGAAGCCGAGCCGTTTCAGCTTCGCGAGCTGGTGGGGGAGCGTCAGGTAGTAGGCGAGCCGCTCCCGGGCCACGGCGCGGGCCTCCGCCCGGGAACGCCCGACCACGGCCCACTGGACGACCGACAGGAACAGGTCCCCGATCGTTTCGCGCGCCCACCGGGTGTGCTCCGGCGTGACGAGGAACGTGATCAGCCCGTCGGCCCGCTCGGCCGCGAGCCGCGTGATCCCCTCCGAGTAGGCGCCGAGCACCTTCGGCACCTCGGGCGCCACCTTGTCGACGCCGTCGAGGTACTCCCGCAGGAACGGCAGCGGTCCGACCCCGCGTTCGCGGACCGCCCCGCTCACCCCGAGCCCGAGCACGTACCGCCCGGGATACCCGGCGGCGAGGTCCCGCGCCGCCGAGCCCGCCGACTTCGGCACGCGCTCCAGCGCCCGGGCGACGCCGTTGCCGACGATCAGCCGCTCGGTGGTGGAAAGGACCAGCGCCGCCGTCGTGAACGCCTCGCGCCCGGTGACCTCGGGGATCCACACCATCCGGTGGCCGTACTCCTCGAGCGCCCGCACGAACCGGATCACGCCGTCGTGGTCGAGGCCGTCCGGTTCGGCGATCGACAACGCCGTGCGTGGCAGGGAAAGCGTCATGAAGCTGCGTCGCGGAAGGCCGTGACCAAGCCGCGCGCGGCTTCGGCCAGCATCGTCGTGTCGTTGCTGAGCAGGACGAAGCCGCAGCCGTCCCGCACCGCCCGCGCGGCCTTCTCCGGAACCCCGCCGAACGCGAGCCCGCATTTCTTCCCGGCGTCGTGCGCGGCCGCGATCGCCGAGGCGATCAGGTCGAGCACGTCCGGCGAGGCGGGCGTCGACCCCATCGACATCGACAGGTCCGCCGCCCCGACGAACACCGCGTCGACGGTGTCCAGTGCGAGCATCTCCGGCGCGGCCTTGATCGCCACGACGCTCTCCAGCTGCGGGATGCAGAGGACGTCGTCGTTGCCGGTGGCCAGGTATTCGGCGGTCGGCTTCAGCCCCCACGTCCCGGCCCGGCTGGTGCCGCCGGCGCCGCGGACGCCGTGGGGCGGGAACCGGCACGCTCGCCCGACCGCGGCGGCCTCTTCGAGGGTGTCCACATGCGGCACCAAGATGCCCATCGCCCCCGCGTCGAGGATCTTCTGGATCGTCGACGGCGTCTTGTCCGGCACCCGCACCAGCGGCGTCACGCCGAGCGCGGCGGCGGTGTTGATCAGCCGGTACGCCGTCACCAGGTCCAGGGGCGAGTGTTCGAGATCGATGACGGCGAAGTCGAACCCGGCGAACGCCATGATCTCGGCCGGCTCGGTCGAGGCGATCTTCAGCCACGTCCCGACGGGAGTGTGCGAGCGGGTGAACAGCCCGCCACCGGTGCGCCCGCTCACGGCATGGGGTAATCGTCGGCGTTCAGCACCCAGCCCGGTTTCTCCGAGAAGTCCACCCGCGGCGGGCTGAAGATGTCGATCAGCTGGTTCACGCCCGGGTCGCTCGCCGCGGAGGTGTGCACGGCCGGCGGCGGGATGATCGTGACCGACGGGCTGCCGATCCGCACGTGCTCGTCTTCGCGCCAGGTGGTGCTGTCGGGCAGCCACGGCGTCCGGATGTGGTGCACATACGTCCCTTGCACGGCCAGGGAAAGCTGCTCGAAGTCGTCGTGGTGGTGCGGCGAGAGCTTGCGCGGGTCGCGCGGGCCGTCCTGCAGCGGCAGGAAGTTCACCATGAACGACCGCGTGCGGAAGATCCGCCCGAACCGTTTCGGGTCGTCCGGCACGTCGGACAGCGGGTAGACGCGGACACGCTCTTCGGCGGGCGCCGGCCAGCGCTCCAGCAGCGTGACGCGCGGGTGGTCCTGGGCGTAGGCGGCGGCGTTGGCGACGCGATCCCGCCACGCCGGTTCGGTCGCTTCGACCAGCCGGACCAGCGGCCCGTCGCCGTGGACGCCGATCCGCGACGCGCCGGGCGGCACCACGACGAGCCCCGGGGAGTCCACTTCGGTCGCCCCGTCGGCAGTGAGCACGGTGAACGCCGGGGAGGCGTCGGTGACGACGATCGCCAGTTCGCCTTCGAGGGTCCCGTTGTCGAGGTCGTCGCCGTCGCGGGCGTCGGTGTGGACGAGGATGACGTTCTGCGCCCGCACGACCGGGGTCTCCCACAGGTCGAGGTACTGCGCGGCGGCGATCGCGGCGCCGCTGCCGGGCCGGGCCGCGGTGGCCAGGCCCGAGCGGGGATCGTCCTTTTCGTACACGAGCGGTCCTTTCAGGCGTCGAGGTTCAGCAGGTACGTGGGGTTGTCGCGGACCATCCGCCGCAGGTCCTTCTCGGGCAGGCCGAGGTCGAGCAGCGCTTCGCCGACGCGCAACCACGCGTCGACCGGCTTCGGGTTGGCCTGCTGGCCGAAGTCCGACGCCAGCACCGTGTGCTCCGGGCCGAGCGTCTCGATCCAGGTCAGCAGGTTCTTCGGGTCCCACTTCTGGGTGCCCTCGGGGTCGTACATGCCGACCTCGTGCTCGACGAAGGCGCCGAGCTCGATCAGTTCGCGGCACAGCGCCGGGTCGGCGCCGATGACGAAGTCGGGGTGGCTGACGACCATCCGCTTCATCCCTCGTTCGCGGGCCTCCTGGAACAGCGTCCTGATGTACTCGGGGTACATGTGGCCGCCGTTGAGCACGGCCTGCTGCTCCTTGATCTCGTCGAGGATCTCGATGGCCTCGGGCTTGAGCGCGCCCGCGTCGTCGACGATGTCGATGCGCTCCAGCGTCAGCGGGACGGTCGTGGTCGGGAAGGCGCCGTCCTCGGGGTGGCAGTCGAGGTGCCGTCCGGAGGAGATGGTCGGGAACCAGACGACCTTGCCGCCCATCCGCAGGGTCATCCGCACGGCGTGCACGTTGAGGCCGCCGACCGTGCTGTTCAGCGCGATCCCGCCGAAGACCTGGGCTTCGACGTCGGCGAGGCGGCCCTTCATCGCGAGGATGTCCATCTGGGTGTTGTGGTGGTGCGACTTCGCGACCATGGCGCGCATCCCGATCCGCGCGCCGTCCTGCGCCGCCTCGACGTGGTCGAAGCGCCGGGGGAACGGGCTGGGGCCGGAGTGGACGTGCATGTCGACCAGGCCGTCCAAGACGGTGGCGATGGCGGAGCGCGGGCTCATGAGCGGCCTTTCCGTTCGCATAATGAAGTCAAAGTTCACTATAAGACCGCCTGTCAACCCTGTGACCGCTCTTGTGCATCGACAGGCGCATATTTAGAGTGTCTGCTGTTCACTTGGTGAACACTCAGTTCGGAGCAACGGAGGACGCCGATGTCCACACCGCCCAGCGCCGCGGAGGCGTCCGCCCGACCCGGCACCCCGCACGGCCCGGACATGACGAAGGTGCGGGCCGCGGTCCGCGGCGGGACGCTCGCCTACTTCGTCGACCAGTTCGACATCTACCTGCCGATCGTCGTGCTGGCGCCGGCCACGGCGTACTTCCAGGCGGCGAACCTCGGCGCGAGCACGACCGCGGTGCTGGCCTCCCTGGTCTTCGCCTCGACGCTGATCGGCCGGCCGCTCGGCGCGATCATCTTCGGGCACTTCGCCGACACCGTCGGGCGCAAGCGGACCACGCTGGTCGCGGTCGGCGGGTTCGGCACCATCACGCTGCTCACCGCGTGCCTGCCCGGGCACGAGACGATCGGCATGTGGTCGGTCGGCACCCTCATCGCGCTGCGGTTCGTCGACGGGATCTTTCTCGGCGGCGAATACACGACCGCCGTGCCGCTGGCGATGGAGTGGAGCCCGAAGCACAAACGCGGGCTCTACGCCTCGCTCATCACGGCGACCTCGCCTGCCGCGTACGCGGTCATCGCCGCGATCACCCTGCTGATGCTGCAGTTGCTGCCCGCCGCCGGGCTGCACAGCGCGTACGTCCAGTGGGGCTGGCGGATCCCGTTCTTCGTCGGCGCGCTGCTGGCCGCGGTGCTGTTCCGCTACTACCTCAAGCAGGTCCACGAGCCGCCGGCCGAACTGACCGGCGAGAAGCACAAGCTGCCGTTCGCCCGGCTGGTCAGGAAGTACCCGCGGGCGCTGGGCCAGGTGTTCGTGCTGATGACCGGCACGTGGCTGGCGACCAACATGGAGGCCGCCGTCACCCCCGCCCAGCTGAAGGCGCACCTCGACCTCTCGAGCAAGGAGGTCACGCTGACCATGCTCGTCATCAACGCGGCCGCCGCGCTGTCCTACCCGGTGTTCGGCGTGCTGTCCCAGCGCATCGGGCGGCGGCGGTTCTACATCGGCTACGGGTTCTCGATGGTCCTGATCGGCGCGAGCTCCTACACGCTCCTGATGACCTCGAACGGCGGGTTCGGCGCGGCGCTCGGCTTCGGCGTGCTGATCGGCGTGTTCACCGTCGGCACGTTCGGCCCGATCGCGGCGTACCTGACCGAGCGGTTCCCGGCGAGCATCCGCTCGACCGGCTACGGCGTCGGCTACAGCCTCGCCCTGATCGCGCCCGCGTTCTACCAGTTCTACCTGCAGCGGTTCGACGGCGTCATGCCGGCGCACCTGGCCCCGGCCGTCCTGATCGTCCTCGCCGGGCTGCTGATCAGCCTCGGCGGGTTCCTCGGCCCGGAGACCAAGGACGTCGACATGGCCGACGACAGCACCATCCCCGCACTGTCCTGAATGGACAGGGGTGGCTGTCCTACACCGCCCGCCGGACGTCGTCCGGCCGGTAGTGGCCGCCCAGCTCCTGGGTCAGTTCCCGGGCGGTGTCGACCACCACCCGCAGCTCGGGCGTGTCGTCGCCCATCGACAGGGTGTTGTCCGGGCCGACGATCGCGATCGTCGCGCAGATGCCGTATTCGTCGAACACCGGCGCCGCCACCGCGACGATGCCCGGCGTGCTCATCGCGGTGCAGTAGCCGGCTTCGCGCACCCGGTCGACGTCCGCGCGCAGCTCGTCGCGCGCGGTGCCGGAGAGGGTGCCGATCAGCCGTTCCATCGACAGCTGGTCGGCGTGGTAGGCGAGGAACACCTTGCTCTGCGCGGTGTCCAGCGGCAGGTGGCTGCCGACGCGCACGGACACGATGACGATCGTCGACGGGTTCTCCTCCACCCGCGAGACCACCGGGCCGGTGAGCCCCCACAGGCTCAGCACGACGCTGGTCTGCGTGGCGCGTGAGAGCGCCTGCATGTGCCGCGGCGCCAGGTTGACCACGCGGCGGTGCCCGATGGCGAACGCGCCGAGCTGCAGCAGCAGCGCACCGGGCAGGTAGCCGCCGTCGGCGCTGCGTTCCAGCAGCCCGGCCGCGACCAGCGACGTGCAGTACCGGTAGGCGGTGGTGCGGTTGAGCCCGAGCCGCTCGGCGACCTCCGCGGCCGTCACCTCGGGGGTGGCCGGGTCGAACAGGGAAAGGATCTGGCTGACCCGGCTCACCGCCTGGATGTCGGCCTGGTCCGCGCGGGCGTCCGCGGACCGCGTCGGTTTGGTCACGGGAGCCTCCGCCGGAAGTCTGGTACGGCTGTTCACTTCGTGAACGCGCCCCTCAGGCTACCGGACCGGACGCCGGTGGCCGACTGGCCCGGGTGGCACGCACCATGCGGATCCTCCGGATCCGGGCAGGGGTCCGATCGTCGCCGGTCCTCACCCGTGCGGGCGAAGCCGGCCCCGGTCCCGCCTGCGGGCCGAAGCCGGCCGAGGGCCCCCGATGCGGGGAACGCGCTTTACGGGAGCAGCCGGCGCCACAAAAGTTGATCTCGGCACGGTGGTGAACCGGGTCGGTCGTTGTTCGCTGAAAGGAAAGCCCATGGCTCGACGTCGATTCCCGATGGCCGTGCTGGCCGTGGTGACCGCGCTGGCGATCACCGCACCCGCCGCGCGTGCGCAACCGCCGGATCCGCTGCCGCCGGTCGGTGCGGAAATACCGATGAGCGGGCTGGCGGTCAACACTCCGCTCCAGCTCCGGGGCGCATTCGTCTCGGTGGACTTCCGCGGTGGCCTGCGGGTGAAGGTGGAGCCCGACCTCGACGACCCGGCCAACGCCCGGCGCCTGCGCCTCACGGGAATGCGGTTCACCGCCGAGCTCCCCGGCGGCGACCGGCAGGCCCGTCAGGGCGGCGGCACGATCACGATCGAGCAGGACGACGTCGACGTCGACGCGAAGAGCCTGCTGCGGCTCACCCAGAAATATCCGCCTCGCTACGAGCAGATCATGGTGCTCAGCTTCACCATGACCATCGACCAGCCCGACCGCGCCGAACCCCTCGTCCTGACCACCAAGGAGCCGGCCACCCTCATCGGGCAGCTCACCCAGTTCCCCCCGCGGGGCGACCTCTACCGGCTGCAGAACCCGGTCGACCTGGTCCTCCCGGACGACCCGGACACCACCATCGCCTCGATCCAGCAGTTCCCCGTCAAGGTCGGCGGCTTGTAAGGGATCGGAAGCGCAGCCGTCGCGAGCTCCACCGGATCGGGCAGGGCGAGACCGAGCGCCGTGGAACCTCATTGGGGGGTCTCGGCGACGCGGATGATGGTCTTACCGGGCGCGCCCCGGCGATCAGTGAACGCAGCGGCCGCCTCGGCGAGCGGTGCCACCGCGCCGACGAGAGGGCGCAACCGCCCGTCCCGTACGCGCTGCGCGAGGTCGGCCAGCCGGTCGCGGTCGGGCTCGACGACGAAGAAGATGGCCTGCCCCTCCTTCGGCCGCACGGCCGGGGGCGCGGCGACGGTGACGAGGGTGCCGCCCGGGCGGACCACAGCCGCCGACCGCTCGAGGACTTCGCCGCCGAAGACGTCGAGCACCACGTCCACTTCGGCGGCGTGCGCCCAGTCGCCGCTGTCGAGGGCGAAGAACTCGTGGGCGCCGAGGCCGAGGACGAGGTCGCGGTGCTCGCCCCGGCCGGTGGCGAGCACGCGGGCACCCGCCTCGTGGGCGAGCTGGACCGCGAGCGAGCCGACGCCTCCCGCGGCGCCGTGGACCAGGACGGTCTGGCCGGTCGTGAGCCTCCCGTGGTCGAACAGGGCTTGCCAGGCGGTCAGCCCGGAGATGGGCAGCGCGGCGGCCACGGTGTGGTCGATGTCCGCCGGGAGCGGGGCGAGGTTGCGGGCCTCGACGGCGGTGTATTCGGCCAGCGTTCCGTTGCGGGCCCAGTCGGTCAGCCCGAAGACCCGCTGGCCCACGGTGAGCCCGGTGGTGCCGTAGCCGAGCGCGGCCACGGTGCCGGACAGCTCGTGCCCGGGGACGCTGGGAGTCCGGTCGCGGCCCGCGCGGTCGGTCCAGGTTGCGGGCCAGTCCAGTTCGCCCGGGGTGAACCCCGCGGCGTGCACCCGCACGACGACGTCGTTTTCGGCGGCGTGGGGATGCGGCAGATCGGTGAGGGTGAGGCCGGCGACGCCCGCCTCCCGGTCGTGGACGGTGATCGCTCGCATGCTCGATTCCTTTCGGGGGTCAGCTCGGCCAGGGCGAGCCCGTGATGCGCTCGACGGTCGTCGTGCGCCGGAAGCCCGGGACGAAGTGTTCGAGGTAGTCGGAGTTGACGGTGCCGTTCGTGGTGTCAGGGCGGTGGCGCAGCCCCTCGACGCTGGTGCGCAGGAACTCGTTCTTGAAATCGCCGCGGGGATGGGCGGCCACGATGCCGGCCACCCGGTCACCGTCGAGGCCGTGGCCGAGGACGTCGGTCAGGACGCCGGAGTAGGTCACCGCGATTTCCGGGGCCATCCGGCCGGGGATGCCCGGTGTCGTGTGCAGCGCGATCGCGGTCCAGACGGTTTCGGCCGCGGCGGCCGGGAAACCGCGGTCGAGCAGGAACTTGCGCGCGTGGTCGGCGCCGTCGATCTCGAACCGCTGCTCGACGCCGGAAAACGGCGTGAGGAGGCCGGCGTCGTGGAACATGGCCGCCAGGTACAGCAGTTCCGGGTCCGGTTCGACGCCCAGCCGGTCCGCGTGCAGCAGGCCGAAGAGGAAAACCCGCCGGGAGTGGTGGTAGAGGAGCGGGCTGGTCGTTTCCCGGATGTGCTCGGTCGCCTCGGCGACCGCCGCCGTATCGGGGATCTCCAGCCCCGCGATGATTTCTGGCATGTCTCCATGCTGCGCGCCGGGTGCTGGGCGCCGCCGCCTTCATCCGGCCGGGAACCCCTCGGATCCGGACGGTGTGCCAGCATTGACCGGTGTCCGATCATCGCGTCGCGTTCCTCCTCTATGACGGGGTGACGTTGCTGGACTTCGCGGGTCCCGCGGAGGTCTTCAAAGAGGCCAACCGGTTCGGCGCCGGCTACCGGATGGTGTTGCTGTCACCCGACGGTGCGGACGTCACCTCGAGCCTCGGGGTCCGGATCGCGGTCGACGGCGCGGTCACCGCGGAGCCGGCTGCCGGCACGTTCCTGGTGGTCGGGGCGGACAGCTACCCGCGCGCCCGGGTCCCCGCCGCCCTGGCGGAGGCCGCGCGGATCCCGGCGTCGACGGCAGGCCGGGTCGCGTCGATCTGCACGGGGGCGTTCGTCCTCGCCGCCGCGGGCCTGCTCGACGGCAAGCGCGCGACCACGCACTGGCAGGTCGCGCACGAGCTCGCCACCCGCTGCCCGGCCTGCCGCGTCGAGCCGGACGCGATCTACGTCCGCGACGGCCGCACGTACACCTCGGCCGGGGTGACGGCCGGCATCGACCTGGCGCTCGCCCTCGTCGAAGAGGACCACGGACCCGCCCTGGCGCGCGACGTCGCTCGCGCCCTGGTGGTCTACATGCAGCGCGCCGGTGGCCAGTCGCAGTTCTCGGCGCCGCTGCGGGGAGCGCCGCCCCGCTCGCCGGCCGTGCGGACGATCACCGACCGGGTGACAGCGAACCCCGACGGCGACCACTCGCTCGGTGAGCTCGCGAAGCACCTCAACGTGAGCACCCGGCACCTCACCCGCCTCTTCCACGACGAGCTGGCCACCACCCCGGCCCGCTACGTCGAAAACATCCGGTTCGACCTGGCCAGGGCCCTGCTCGACCAAGGACACAACGCCACGCAGGCCGCAACCCTCGCCGGCTTCCCCAGTTACGAAAGCATGCGCCGCGTCTTCGCCAGGAAGCTCTCGATCAGCCCGGCCGCCTACCAGCGCCGGTTCGGTACCGCCCGCCGTTGACCATCAGGCGGCGACGGTCAGGCGGGCGACGGCCCCCGCCCGGCTACTGTACGAGCATGTATCGCTGGAACGAGCGTGGTCTGTTCCCGACGCCCGATGTCTGGCGGGAAGCGTTCATCGATCTGCACGGGGCGAGCCGCGTCACCCTGACGGATGCCGGCCCGTGGGCGGGCCGGCTGGAGTGGCAGCGGTCACGGTCGTACGGCATCGCGCTCTGCGGCAACGTCCGCGAGGAGTTCGTGCGGGACCGGCGGCACATCCGGGCCGACCCGCGTGGCACGTTCGAGCTCCTGGTACCGACCGCCGGGAGCGCCCAGGTGGAGCAGGCCGCGGCCGCGGGCGAGATCCGGCCGGGCGCTCTCGCACTGTGCGATGTGGACCGCCCGTTGACCTTCACCCACGGCGAGGAGTTCCAGTCGGTCGGGCTGATCGTCCCGGAGGAGGCGATCCACCGCCGCATTCCGGCCGCGGTCCGGGATTCCCGGGTCTTCGACGGCACCGCGGGACTCGGCCGGCTGATCCGGCAGACGGTGCTCACCCTCCAGCAGGAGCGGGAACACCTTTCCGAGACGAGCTTCGACATCGCCTGCGACCAATTGCTCGACCTGCTCTGCCTGGTCGCCGAAGGCGCCGTCGACTCGGCGCCGGCCGACCGGCGAAGAGAGGTCGAGGCGCAGGTGCGGCAGTACGTCCGCCGTCACGCTGCCGACCCCGGCCTCTCCATCACCGGCATCGCCCGGTCGCTGGGCTGGTCGGCGCGATATCTGCAGGACGTGCTCCAGGCCGCCGGCACCACCTCCCGCGACCTGATCCGCTCCGAGCGGCTGCGGCTGGCCCGCACCCGGCTGGCCAGCTCGACCTGGGACCACCGGTCGATCGCGCACATCGCCCACGCGTCCGGGTTCGCCAGCCACGCGTCGTTCACCACCGCCTACCGCCGCGAGTTCGGCGTCACGCCCCGCGAGACCCGCGGTGAGTCCTGAACCAGGGCTCAGGCGAGGGCACCGCCGTCGACACGGAGGATGCTGCCGGTGATGTACGCGGCGTCCGGCCCGGCCAGGAACGCCACCGCGCCGGCGACCTCGTCGGCCTCGGCGTACCGGTGCATCGGGATGACCGCCTGAAGCATGAACCGGCCGCCTTCGGAATCCTTCGGCATGGCCATGTCGGTGTCGATGATGCCGCACTCGATCACGTTCACGTTGATCCCGCGCGCGGCGAAATCCTGGGCCCAGCCACGGGTGTATGCCGTGACCGCGGCCTTGGTCGCCGCGTAGTCGGACATGCCGGCCGTGAAGGTCTTGCTGGCGACGGCGGACGACAGGTTGACGATGCGGCCGCCCTCGCGCATGTGCCGCACGGCCCGGTGGGTCGTGTCGGCGACACCGGTCAGATTGATCGCGAGCTGCTCGTCGCGGACCGCGTCGGTGATCTCCCCGGCCCGGAAGACACCGGCGCTGTTGACCAGGATGTCGATCCGGCCGAACTGCCGGGCGACCGCGTCCACCATGGCCGTCACCTGGGCGCGGTCGGCCTGGTCGGCCTGGATGGCCTCGGCGCGCACGCCCCGCGACCGCAGTTCCTCGATTACCGTCTTCGCCTTCTCCTCTTGGGTGACATAGGTGATGACCACGTCCGCGCCCAGCGTGGCCAGCCGCCGGGCCGTCGCCGCGCCGATCCCTCGGCTGCCCCCGGTCACCAGCGCCACCTTGCCCGACAGAACCTTCTCGCTCACGAACCACTCACTCCTTGTGAAATCCATACCTACCCTGTTCGCCCCAAGACTGGCGCCCGGGACACGCGCGGTCTTTCGCTGCGGCGCACAGCGTTTGCGCCCGGGCGCAGAGCAATCAACGGGTAGAGCATGGGGTGACCATCCGAAGCGCCACGAATCCCTGCCGCAGCGGCGGTCGGCTTCGGGTGGCGGCTGCCGGCCTCAGCAGGTGATCGTGGCGTTCGCCCAGTCGGCGTGGTCGTTGGTGTTGCCGTCGCCGGCGTCGGTCACCGACAGTTCCAGCACCTGGACGCCGGTCAGCTGCGCGGACAGCGGCTGTGCCTTGTCTCCGGGGTGCATGACGCCCGTCGCGGCGAGTTCCTTGCCGTCGCCGAGGATGCGGAATGCCACGCTGCCGCCGGAGTTCTCGTCGTCCATCCCGGCCAGAGCGCCGACGGAGGTGCAGGATGCGCCGACGTAGACCTTCACGCTCGAGGGGGCGTGGGCACCGATGCCGTCGTCGTAGCCGACCCCGGCGATCATCATGCGGTGGCCGTCACCAGGCTGGCTCTCGCCGTTGCTCGTGCCGCGTTCGGCCGGGCCCCAGCCGTTGTCGGACGACATCCACGGGGCCTTGGACAACGCCGTCGTGCCGGACGACGGGCGGAAGACGAGCGGTGACGTGCTTTCCCAGCCCAAGGCGCGCTTGCCCCACGTGGTGGAGTAGTCGGCTTTGGCCGCCAGCCTGACGCGCTCGCCACCCGGCGCCACCGGCTTGAACGTGATCGGCTGCTGCCACGACTTGCCCGGGGATACGGCCGGCACCGTGAACGTGCCGGGGCCGTCGAGCTGCCAGCCGACGGGCGTCGCGACGGTGGCCCGGAGCTGGGTGATCGGCGTGCTGCCGTCGTTGGTGACCTGGAGGGTGGTGGTCAGCGGGCGGTCGGCGGGCACGTAGTCCGGCGCCGGCAGGGCCAGCGTCGTCATCGGCGCGGCCGACGGGTGCGTCGACGGCCAGACCCGGAAGACGGACGAGTCGTGGGACGCGACGGTGTCGCGGAGGGGGCCCGCGGTTTCGGTTTCCGTGCCGGTCCAGAGGTCGCGGACGCGGAAGGTGTGCCCCTCGAGACCGAGTTCCGCCGCCGTGGTGCTGATGGTCGTGGTGGCCGGCCCACGGTTGAAGAGCACTACCGCGGCCGATCCATCGGACATCGGTTTCGCCCAGACCTCGGTGTCGCCGTCGTCGCGGAGCTTGTGGCCCTGTGTGCCGGCCCAGTCCTGGTCCAGCGCGATGACGTCCTTGTTCTCGAGGATCGCCTTGGTGGCGGGCGACATCGCGGGCAGGTCGTTCCCGGCCAGCAGCGGCGCGTTCAGCAGCGCCCACAGCGCGAAGTGCGACCGGTACTCGGTGTCGGTCATGCCGCCGTTGCCGACTTCGAGCATGTCCGGGTCGTTCCAGCCGCCGGGGCCCGCGAACTTTTCCAGGCCGACCTGCCGGTCGAGGATGCCGGTCATGCTGTCCCAGTTGTCGGTGATGTCGCCGGTGGTGCGCCACAGCTGCGCACCGGCGTCCCGCCCCCACGTCCACGGCTGGTTCTGGCCCCATTCGCAGAGGGCGTAGATCATCGGGCGGCCGGTCTTCTTGATCGCGTCGCCCATTTTCGTGTAGCGCTCGATCGCGGGCCGGCCCTGGTTGTTGCAGTTGTCGTACTTGAGGTAGTCGACGCCCCAATCGGCGAAGGACTGGGCGTCCGCCTCCTCGTGGTCGAGCGCGCCGGGCATGGTCTTCTGGCAGGTCAGTGTGCCGGCGCTGGTGTAGATGCCGAGCTTCAGGCCGAGCCCGTGGACGTAGTCGGCGAGATTCTTGATGCCGTGCGGGAAGCGTTCGTGGCTGGGTTCGAGTTTGCCCTCGGCCGTGCGGTTCTGTTCCGCCCAGCAGTCGTCGATGTTGACGTACTGGTAGCCCGCGTCCTTCATGCCGGACGACACCAGTGCGTCGGCGGCACCGCGGATGAGGTCCTCGTTGATGTCGCAGCCGAACCGGTTCCAGCTGTTCCAGCCCATCGGCGGGCGTTCGCCGACGCGCTGGGCAGCGAAGTAGGCCGGCTCCGCGGCTGCGGCGGGGACGGCTGCGGCGACCGTGACCACCGAGCTGCAGGTGGCTATCGCGACGGCCATTCCAACAAGACGACGCACGAGTACCTCCAGGAGCGCGCAACTTTGCACAGACTCACGCAACAATCAACACGCTGAGGCGACAGATGTCTACGTCCGTTAGTAGGGAAATGGTCGCCGGGATGCGGCGTCGCCGCCGCTAGGTGCAGAGGGCGCGGCTGGAGCAGCCTCCGGGCTCGGGCGGCGGATCAGTGCTCGACGCCGGCGCACCAGACGCGGCTGATCGCGCGGGTGGCGCGGATGTCGGCAACCGGGTCACCGTCGAGCAGGACCAGGTCCGCGCGCAGCCCCGGCCGGATCGCGCCGCGGTCGGTCAGCCCGAAGTGCTTCGCCGGCAACACGGTCGCGGCGCGCAGTGCTTCCACTGTGGACAGTCCGGCAGCGACGAGCAGCTCGAGCTCGTCGTGCAGGCTCGCGCCGTGCGCGACGGGAAAAGGGATTCCTGGCGCGGCGTTCGCGTCGGTGCCGGCCAGGACGGCCACCCCCGCGCGGTGGAGCCGGGTCACCGACGTCGCCGCGCCGGCGTAGAGCTGCGGCCGGCCGGTCGCCGTCGAAATACCCTGCATCATCGTCAGCGTCGGCACGACGACCTTCGCCCGCGCGAGGTCCGCGTCCGCGATCGGCGGCCCGAGCGGCGCGTGCGTGACGACGTCCACGCCCGCGTCCAGCGCCATGGTGTACGCCCCGGCGGTCGCGGCGTGCGCGACGACCAGTAACCCGGCTGCGTGCGCGGCTTCGGTGAGGGCGCGGGCCACCGGCAGTTCGGGGCCGCCGCCACCGGGTGCTTCGAGCACGATCTTGAGGTAGTCCGAGCCCGCCGCGATGCGGGCCGCGACGAAGCCCGCCGCCCGCGCGGGATCGGTGACGACCGCTTCGGCGGGCATGCCGGGCATGCGGGCGTGCATCCCGCCCGGTCCGATCGCGGGCACGCCGGCGCTGCGGATGTCGGTGAGCCCCCGCTGATCCCGCAGGCCGGCCAGCAAGGCGGCGGACGTGGTCGCCATGTCCAGGGCCGTGGTGACGCCGTGCCGGGCGAACTGTTCGAGGTTCTCCCGGCCGTGCAGGTGGACGTGAGCGTCGACGAGGCCGGGGAGCAGGACCTGCCCGGTTCCGTCGAATACGGGGCCGCCGGTGGCTTCGCCGGACAGGCGGTCGCCGTCGACGAAGACGGTCCGCGGTTCGGTGAGCCCCGTGCCGTCGAAGACCCGGACGTTCGTGATGGCCGTCATCGCCCCACCCTCCGATAAGGAACGGTATCGTTCACTAAAGACCGTACACGAGAGGAGCACCCGATGGCCGAGACCCGGCGCCGGGGCGACGCGCTGGTCCGCGCGATCCTCGAGGCGACGCTGGCCGAACTGGCCGAAACCTCGTTCGAGGAACTGACCTTCGAGAAGGTCGCGGCCCGCGCGCGGACCGGCAAGGCGGCGCTCTACCGGCGGTGGGTGACGCCCGAGGACCTGGTGCTGGCCGCGCTCACCGACCCGGACGCGGGCTTCGGGGAGCCCCGGCCACCGGAAACCGGAACCCTGCGCGGCGACCTGCTGGCTCTGCTCGGCGGGCTGGCCCGGGTGCTCGACGAACCGCACGGCCGGGCCCTGCGCCCGCTGATCACGCAGCGGGCGCGCCACCCGCAGCTGTTCGCCCGGATCCGCGCCCTGGTGCTGCGTCCCCGCCAGGAGCTGATCCTCGGCGTGCTGGCCGAGGCGGCCGAGCGCGGCGAGGCACGCCCCGCCGCGGTCACCGCCCGGATCGCCGCGGTGGGACCACGTCTGGTCCTCGTCGAACACGTGGAGGCGGGGACGGTCACCGCGGCAGAGGTGACCGCGATCGTCGACGAGGTCCTGCTGCCGCTGGTGACGTCCCCGGCCGCCGGTCGATGAGCCCACCCGGCGCTTGCCGTTGTTGCCGGCGGGTACGGTCGCGGCTGTCCCGGCTTGCGCATCGCATCGCCGTGGGATTGCATTCATCGGCGAAGGAGGGACGACGGTGACGGAGACGGATGACGCGGACTGGCTCCCGGCCGAGGTGGACCGGGCCACGCCCTCGGTCGCGCGGATCTACGACTACCTGCTCGGGGGCGCGCACAACCTGGCGGCCGACCGCGCGGTGGCCGAGCGGTTGTGCGCCATCCAGCCGCAAGTCGTGCAGGTCGCTCAACGCAACCGCGCGTTCCTGCGCCGTGCGGTGCGGTTCATGCTCGAGGCCGGCGTCCGCCAGTTCCTCGATCTCGGCTCCGGCATCCCGACCGTCGGCAACGTCCACGAAGTCGCCCAGGACCTCGATCCGGAGGCCAGGGTCGTCTACGTCGACTACGAACTGGTCGCGGTCACCCACAGCCGGCTGCTGCTGGCCGACAATCCGCACGCCGGCGTGGTGCACGCCGACGTCATCCGGCCCGAGCACGTGCTGGGCTCCGAGCCGGTCCGGTCGCTGCTGGACCTGTCGAGGCCGGTCGGGCTGCTCGCGGTGGCCCTCGGGCACTACCTGCCCCCGGCTGCGGACGTCCCCGCCGTGTTCGCCACCTACCGCGACGCGCTCGCCCCTGGCAGCTACCTGGCCCTGACGCATCTGACCAACGACTTCGCCGTGCTCGCCGACCCGCGGGTCGCCGAAACCATGCGTTCCACCCAGGACCACATCCACCCCCGCACCCGCGCCGAAGTCCTGGCCCTGTTCGACGGATTCACCCTGGTCGACCCGGGACTGACCACGAGCGCGAACTGGCGCCCGGACCGGCTGAGCCCAGCGGTCGATCCGCAGGACGATGGCCTGTACGCCGGCGTAGGCGTCCTCGCCTGAGAGGACCGGTCGTGACCGCTTGTCCCTCTCGAGAGCTACCGCGAGTGTCTGTCACGGAGTGACGCGGCACCCCGCGTCGCGCTCGTAGTCTCGGCGCACTTCGGAACGTGCGGCGAGAGGAACTGCCATGACCAGCCCCACCGAGGGAAAGTCGCGCTTACTGCGGATGCGGGTCCCTGTCCTGCTCGTCGCCACTGCCGTGCTGCTGGTCGCGGCCCGCGGACTCGACGCGCTGGTGGCGGGGGTGCCGGTCCTGCGCCTGCCGGCCGGGATCGGGGCCGCGGCCGGAGCGGTCTTCGCCTACCGGCGGGTGACCCGGTGGGCCGAAAACCGCGACGAGGTCGCGGAACTGGCCATCGCCGGGCGGTGGAGCGGCCTTGGGCGCGGGGCGCTCATCGGCGCCGCCGCCTTCCTCGCGACCATGCTCCTCCTGTTCGTCTTCACCGACGCCGACGTCTCCGGCGGCTCGTTCTGGGCCTGCCTGGGCGTCGCCGGCTCGATGGCTTCGGTGGCGGTGACCGAGGAACTGTTGTTCCGCGGGGTGCTCCACCGCATCCTCGAACAGCGCGCGGGCAGCGTCGTCGCGATCGTGGTCTCGTCACTGCTGTTCGGCCTGACGCACCTCATCAACGGCAACGCCACCCTGTGGGGCACGCTCGCCATCGCGGTCGAGGGCGGCGCCATGCTCGCGGTCGCCTACACCGCCACGCGGTCGCTGTGGCTGCCGATCGGCCTGCACTTCGCCTGGAACTTCCTGCAGGGCGGGGTGTTCGGCACCGCGGTTTCCGGCGCCGCGAGCGAGCCGGGCCTGCTGCGCACCGTCCTTTCCGGACCGGAGGCGCTCACCGGTGGCTCGTTCGGCCCGGAAGCCGGGCTGTTCGCGTTGCTGTGCTGCGGTGTGGTGACGGCGCTGCTGCTCCGCCGCGCGAAGCTCATCCCGCGGCGCTGACGAGTCCGGTCCGGTAGGCCAGCACCACGGCTTGGGCCCGGTCCCGCAGGTCGAGCTTGGTGAGGATCCGCGAGACGTAGGTCTTCACCGTCTCCACGCCCAGCACCAGCTCGGCCGCGATCTCGGCGTTGGACAGGCCGCCGGCGATCAGTTTCAGCACCTCCAGCTCCCGGGGTGCGAGCCGGTCCAGGGGACCACCGGCGGGAGCGACCGGCTGGATGCGGTCGGCGTAGCGGCCGATCAGCGTCCGGGTCACGGCGGGGGAGAGCAGCGACTCGCCGCGCGCGACCGTGCGCACGCCCGCGGCGAGCTCGTCCAGCGGCGCGTCCTTGAGCAGGAACCCGCTCGCCCCGGCTCGCAGCGCGTCGTAGACGTACTGATCGACGTTGAACGTCGTGACGATGAGGACCTTCGCCGGCGTCGGCGCGCCGACGCCGGCGACGCGGCGGGTCACCTCGATCCCGTCCAGCAACGGCATCTGGATGTCCATCACGACGACGTCCGGGCGCAGCCGGGCGATTTCGGTGAGTGCGTCGCGGCCGTTCGCGGCCTGGCCCACCACTTCCATGTCCGGCTGGGCGCCGAGCACGGCCACGTACCCCGCGCGGATGAGTTGCTGGTCTTCGCAGATCAGCACCCGGATCGGGCCGTCGGTCATCGGTCGCTCCTCGGTCGAGCTGCGGCGGGGATTCCTGCGGTGGGGAATTCGGCGCGGACGCGGAACCCGTCCGCCGACGGTCCGGCGGTGAACCGGCCACCGAGCGCGCCGACCCGGTCGCGCAGCCCGGTCAGCCCGCGTCCGCCGGAGCCGAGTGCGCCGGGCGCGGTCGCCGTCCCCTGGGTGCTCACCTCGATTTCGACGAGGTCCGCGCGGTAGCCGACGTGCACCGTCGCGGGGTGGCCGGCGGCGTACTTGGCCGCGTTGGTCAGCGCTTCCTGCACGACCCGGTACGCGGTGAGCTCGGTCTCGGGCGGCAACGCCGGGCGTTCGCCTTCTTCGACCAGTTCCACGGTCCGGCCCGGCTGCTCGACCAGGCCGCGCAGCGCGCTCAGCCCCGGTGTGCGCGCGCCGGTCGCTTCGAGGACGCCGAGCAGGAACCGCAGTTCGGTGAGGGCGTCGCGGCCCGAGCCGGTGATGGCGGCGAGCACCTCGGGAACGCTGCCGGGAGGGAGGTACTGGGCGGCGTCGGCCTGGACCACCATGGCCGTCACGTGGTGGGTGACGACGTCGTGCAGCTCGCGCGCCAGCCGCGCCCGCTCGTCCGCCGCCGCGGCCAACGCGGTGAGCCGCCGCCGCTCGGCCTCTTGGCGCCGTCGTTGCCGCACCAGCGCACCCAGCAGCCAGAACAGGACCAGAACCCCGTAGTAGACGAGGAAAACCAGCGGGCCCGACGGGGATCCGCGCAACGTGGCCAGTACTGCGAAGGCCGCATACTCCGCCGACACCACCGCGGGCAGCGCCCGGCGGAACTGTTCCTCGCGCGCTCCGGCCGAATAGAGCGCGAAGTACAGCGCGAGACTGGCGATCGTGGGGGCGTACGCGAGTACTTCGTGTGCCGCGAAGCAGGTCGCGATGATCAGCAGGGTCGCCGCGGGCCACCGGCTGCGCGCCGCGAGCGGGAGCGTCTGCCCGAGCACCAGCGCCACCGCGAGGAAACCGCCGTCGTGCCTCGGCAGGTCGCCGAACTGGGCGCCGATCATGTCGAGGCCCGGCACGAACGCGGCGACCGTGACGGCCGCCGCGAGTGCCGCGTCCCGGGCCTGCGGGGTCACGTCCGCCCATCGGCTCCGGAGACGTCGCAGCTTCGGCATGGCGGGGAGCCTAGCGAGACCGGCTCGCCCCGGGCGCCGCGGCGGGAACAAGAACGCGGGCGGCCTCCCGAGGGGGAAGGCCGCCCGCACCGATCCGGTCAGCCGGGCCGGTTCCGATCAGTGCTTTGTGACATCGGTGCAGTCGATGTCCTTCTCCGGCAGCCGGCCGGATTCCAGGAAACCGATGGTCGCGTTGTCGGCGCACGCCGAGCCTTCGTGGAAGACGTAGTGGCCGCCGTTGTCGACGCCGACGAAGGCGGCGCGGTTGCCCAGGACGTGGCGCAGGCCGAGGCCGGCGTCCCACGGGGTGGCGTGATCGCGGCGGTTCTGCAGGATCAGCGTGTTGCGCGCGCCCTGATCGGTCACGGCGACCGGCTTTTCGATCGGCTGCGGCCAGAAGGCGCACGGCCAGATGTTCGCCGGCATGCCGGCGGTCAGGGGCCAGGCCTTGCGGTCGGCGGCGCTGCGGCGGGCGTAGTCGTCGGTGTTGCGGGACCACTCCGCGTCACCGCAGGTGAGGGCCAGGAACATGGTCGCCTGGTTGTCCGCGGGAACGCCCGGGGCGGCCGGCGTATCGGCGAACACCTGCTGCAGCACCTTGCCGTCGGCTTCGGTGACGTGACCGTCGGCCAGGTCGGCCGCGGCCTTCCACACCTGCGCGAGCACCGGCAGCGTGGTGTTGTGGAGAAGCAGCGCGTAGGTGACGCCGCGCAGCAGCGCCCCGCTCAATGCCTGCGGGGAGCCGGGGACCGGCGCCGGCTGGTGGTCGAGCCGGTCGGCGAGCGCGAGGTAGGTACGGGTGACCGCGTCCGGCGTGGCGCCGAGCCCGAGGGTGGCGTTCTGCCCGGCGGCGACGGCGGCCGCGTCGGGGAAGCGTTCGGCCATGCCCTTGCCCCAGCGCTCGGCTTCCCCGGCCCAGACGTGCGCGGGGTCGACGTTGCCTTCGAGGACCATGCGATCGGTCCGCTCGGGGTACAGCGAGCTGTAGACAGTGCCGAGGTAGGTACCGTAGGACTGGCCCCAGTAGGAGATCTTCGCTTCGCCGAGCGCTTCGCGGATGCGGTCGAGGTCGCGGGCGGTGTTGGCGGTGGTGAAGTACCGCAGGTTCTCCCCGGCCTTGGCGGCGCACTGCTGGGCGGTGGCGCGGGCGGCTTGGACGTTCGCGTCGATCGAGCCGCCGGCGGCGGGATAGGGGAAGAGCGCGGCCACGCTGGGGTTTTGGAGGCCGCAGCTCTGCGGGGTGCTGGTGCCGACGCCGCGGGGGTCGAACCCGATCAGGTCGTAGCCGTCCAGGACGGACTTCGGCAGCGACGGCGCCATCGCACTGGGCGTGTCGAGGCCGGCCAGCGCCGGGCCGCCGGGGTTCAGCACCAGGACGCCGTGGCGCTTCGCGGGGTCGGTGCCGGCCAGCCGGGAGACGGCGACTTCGATCGACGTTCCGCCGGTGTGGCCGTAGTCGAGCGGGACCTTCACTTTCGCGCAGGTGAGCCGGGGATCCCGCGGTGTGCCCGGCGCCGCGGCCGGGCACGGTCCCCAGTCGAGGGCGGCGGCCGCTGGGGCGCCCTCGACGTCTGCACTGTCGCAGGCGGCCAGCCCGAGAACGGTCAGCGTGGTGACCGCCAGAGCCGCGGCGAACCGGTGGCCCGGGCGCCCGGACCTGCGTGTCGTGATCATTTCTGCTTGCCCTCCGATTGTCCGGCGCCGGCGGGCGTTTCCGGTCCGCCGGCCGTATCGACGGCGCCGAAGGTAGCGGGAACGGGACGGGGGAGAAGTCACCCCGGAGTAAGCAGCTGCGGTAGCTCGCCCGAGGGACAACCACTCGTGCGGGCAGGGGCGGTCGTCCTTTGTCCAATATGGACTTGCACGGGCGGAGTCAGTGGGGATGCCAGGTGCGGAAAGCTTCCAGCAGCTCCCTGCGCACCTGCGGGGACAGCGTCTCCGGCGGCAGCTCGCCGAGCTGGGTGATGGTGGTGCGGAACTGGTCGAGGTAGCGTTCGCAGCCTTCGCAGAGGGCCAGGTGCTCGACGAAGCGTTCTTCCGTCGCGGGGTCGAGGGCGCCGTCGAGGAAGGCGGTGACCAGCTCGACGAACTCGTCGCAGTTCATCCCGCCGCTCCCAGGTAGCCGGCCAGGCGTTCGCGGACGACCGCGCGGGCGCGGTGCAGCAGCACCCGCTGGTTGGCCGCGGAGATCTGCAGCATCTCGCAGACCTCCTCGGCCGTGTGGTCGGCGACATCGCGCAGGCTGATCACCGCGCGCTGGCGGGCGGGCAGCTCGTCGAGCACTCCGGTGATCACCTCGCGGACTTCCAGTGCCAGTGCGGTGTTCTCCGGCGAGGCCCACGGTTCGGGTGCTTCCCGCCAGTGTCCAGGGTAGGCGCCGCCGGGGCCCTGGAACCGGCCGGGGTCCACGGTCGGGCCGTGGTCCTCGTCGCCGGGCAGCAGGCTGGTCCACGGGACGCTGCGCTTCTCCTGCGTCCCGCGCTTCTTGGCGGTGTTGACCAGGATCCGGTACACCCAGGTCTTGAACGCCGCGCGCCCCTCGAACGCCGTCAGTCCTTTCAGGACCGCGAGCCAGGTGTCCTGCACGACTTCTTCGGCGGTGGCGTGCGTCGAGACGAAGGATCGGGCCAGCCGCAGCATCGACGCCGACCAGGCGTCGAGCACCTCGGCGAACGCCGCGCCGTCGCCGGCCCGCAGGGCGGCGACCAGCTCTTCGTCCGGCGGCAGCTTCGTCACCGGACGAGCGTAGCCGCGGCAGCCGGGGAAAAGGGTGACGGTCACCTTACGGTCACCCGGTCCCGCGACCGCAGCAGCGACAGGGCCCCGGCCGGGAAGAGCAGCACCGACAGCAGCCCGGCGCACACGAGCGCGGCCGCGGTCACCGGCGTCATCAGGCCGGTGAGGACACCGATCTGCGTTGCCGTCACCAGGAACGGCAACGACGTCGCCTGCAGCAGGCCGGCCGCGATCGCCCGCCGGGCACCGAACTGCCGCGCGAACAGCAACGCCGGGACTCCGCGGGCGAGCAGCAGCGCGGCCAGGAACAGCGGGACGCGGGCGAGCGCGGCCGCGTCGGCGAGCAGTCCGGACAGGTCGAGCCGCAGGCCGCTGGTGACGAAGAAGACCGGGATCAGGAAGCCGTACCCGATCGCGTCCAGCTTGACCCGGAACCGCGGGTGCGACGCCGAGTCGCGGTCGAGCAGGCCGACGACCGCACCCGCGAGGAACGCGCCGAGAATGCTCTCCAGCCCGAAAGTTTCCGCCAGTGCCACGAACGCGACCAGCAGCACCACGGCCGCGCGGACCCGGATCTCGGCCGTGGTGTCCTGCAGCCGCACCAGCGTCGCCCCGAGCCGGCGCGACCGGCCGGCCAGCCCGACCACGACTGCGGTCACCACGACCAGCCCGGCGAACGCGACGAGCAACACCAGCCGCGCGCCCGTGCTGCCGCCGGAGGCCGAGAACAGCAGCGAGACCAGCAGGACGGCGGCGAAGTCGGCCACCGACGAAGCCGCGATGACCGCCTGCCCCAAGCCTCCTTCGGCCTGGCCGGCGTCCTTGAGCACCGGCACGACCAGGCCCAGCGACGTCGCCGACAACGCGACCGCCACCAGCAGGGGGCTGTGCACCCAGCCCGCGGCGGCGAACCCCGCCCCGGCGGCGAGCCCCAGTGCCAGCGTCAGCACGTAACCCACCAGGGCCACCCGCAGCGCCGGCCCGCGCAGCCGGTGGACGTCGATCTCCAGCCCGGCCAGGAAGAGCAGGAAAGCGAGGCCGAGCAGGGCGACGATCTGCACCGGCAGGTCCGGGGTGATCCAGCCGAGCCCGGACGGCCCGAACGCGATCCCGGCCACGATCTCCAGCACCACGGCGGGGATGCGCAGCTTCGGCGCGAGCCCGAGCAGCAGCGGCGCGGCGAGGGCGATGGCCGCGACCGCGAAGAGGTTGACGAAGCCGGCGTCAGGCATGGCTCAGCGGTATTCGGGGTTGGTGAAGTCGAAGCGGCAGCCGGCGTCCCATTCGCTGCGCTGGTTGCCGTAGGCGGGGATGCCGCCGGCGTTCTTGAGCATGCGTGCGAGGTGCAGCAGGTTCCAGGTCATGAACGTGGTGTTGCGGTTGGTGAAGTCGTTGTCCGGGCCGCCGGAGCCGGGGTCCAGGTAGGACGGTCCGGGGCCGGCCTCGCCGATCCAGCCGGCGTCGGCCTGGGGCGGGATGGTGTAGCCGAGGTGCTGGAGGCTGTAGAGGACGTTCATGGCGCAGTGCTTGACGCCGTCTTCGTTGCCGGTGATGAGGCAGCCGCCGACTCGGCCGTAGTAGGCGTATTGGCCGGCGTCGTTGAGCAGGTGGGAGCAGGCGTAGAGGCGCTCGATGACCTGTTTCGTGACCGAGCTGTTGTCGCCGAGCCAGATCGGTCCGGCGAGCACGAGGATGTCGGCGGCCATCACCTTCTCGTAGATGGCGGGCCAGGCGTCGGTGGCCCAGCCGTGTTGGGTCATGTCGGGCCAGACGCCGGTGGCGATGTCGTGGTCGATGGCGCGCAGGACCTCGACCTGGACGCCGTTCTTTTCCATGATGCCGCGGCTGACATCGATCAGGCCGTCGGTGTTGCTGGGGTCGGGGGAGCGCTTGAGGGTGCCGTTGATGAACAGGGCGCGCAGGTCGTCGTAGTTCGGCATCGCTTGCCTTTCAGAGGAGTTCCGCGTCCTGTTCGACGCAGAGGAGGGTGGGACCTTCGGCGGCGAAGAGCGCCGCCATGGCTTCGTCGAGCTGGTCGCGTGCGGTGACGCTGATGCCCTTCGCGCCGCAGAGTTCGGCGTAGGCGGCCCAGTCGGGGTTGACCAGGGACGTCTGCCAGACCGGGTAGTCGCCGGCCAGTTGTTCCTTGCTGATCTTCCCGAGCGCGTTGTTGTTGAGCAGCACGTGCTTGACCGGGATGCCGTACTTGACGGCTGTGGTCAGCTCGGTCGCGTATTGGCCGAACCCGCCGTCACCGGTGACCGCCACGATCGGCCGCTCCGGCGCCGCCGCCCACGCGCCCAGCGCCGCCGGGTAGCCGAAGCCGATCGAGCCGAGGTAACCCGACATCAGCACCGGCTGGCCCTTCGACTCCAGGTAGCGGCCGAGCGAGTAGGCGTGGTTGCCAACGTCCACGGTCACCACGGCGTCCTCCGGCAGGTGCCGGGACAAGGCGTCGAACACCGCGGCGGCCGAGACACCGCGGCCGCGGTCGTCGGCGACGCGGCGGGCCTTCTCGGCGCGCCAGATCGCCCAGCGGGCGGCCACGTCGGGTCGCTGGTCCTCGGCCTTCGTCTCCGTCAGCTCTGCGGACAGGGCGCCGAGGGCGAGCCGGGCGTCGCCCAGCAGCGAGGTCGTGACCGCGTCGAACCGGCCGACCGCGCCCGGGTCGTCGTCGATCTGCAGGATCGGCTGGTAGGCCGCGATCCCGGTGTGGTTGCTGAAGGACGCGCCGACGGCGATCAGCAGGTCGGCCTCGTTCATCAGCCAGCTGGCCACCGGCGTCCCGCTGCGGCCCAGCACGCCCGCCCCGAGCGGGTGGGTGTCGGGCACCAGGCCCTTGGCCTTGAACGTGGTCAGGACCGGGGCGCCGAGGCGTTCGGCCAATGCGGTGACCTCGGCGGCGGCGCCGCGGGCACCGTGTCCGACGATGAACACCGGACGGCGGGCGTCCCGCACGAGTGCCGCGGCCGCGGTCACGGCGGCGGCGTCCGGGCGCCCGGCCCGGCCCGCGCGGCGGCCGTCCGGTGTGGACGGTGCCGCGTCGCTCGGCAGCACCTGGACCTCGTCGGGCAGCACCAGGTGCGCCACGCCCCGCCGGTCGACGGCGTGCTTGACCGCCAGCGCGGCCAGCTCCGCGTGGTCACTTCCACTGTGGATGGTCGTGGTGGACACCGCGACGTCCCGGAACACCGCAGAGAGGTCGACGTCCTGGAACGCACCCCGGCCGAGCACCTTCGACGGCACCTGCCCGGAGATCGCGAGCACCGGCGCCCCGTCGAGCTTGGCGTCGTAGAGGCCGGTGAGCAGGTTGGTCGAGCCCGGTCCGGCGATCGCGAAGCACGCCGCGGGCCGGCCGGTGAGCTTGCCGTACGCGCTCGCCGCGAACGCCGCCGCGCCCTCGTGCCGGATCCCGACGTAGGTCAGCTCGCCGCGGGCCTCGGCCCGGCGCAGGGCCTCGGCGAACCCGAGGTTCGAATGCCCGACCATGCCGAACACGTGCCGCACACCCCAGGCGACGAGCGTCTCGACCAGCACGTCGGCGACCGTCCGCACCGCGGCGGCCGGCTCGGGGAGCTCGATGAACACGCCGTTCTCGCGCTCCTCGACCGGGTAGGTGGTGACGGCGTCCCCGAACCCTTCGGGCGGCTGCCCGGACAGCGGGTCGTAGTCGTAGCCGTGCCAGGGACAGCGCAGCCAGCCCTTCTCGATCGAGCCTTCGCCGAGCGGCCCGCCCTGGTGCGGGCAGCGGTTTTCCAACGCGCCGAGCCGCGCGCCGCACCTCGACAGCGCGACGCTGCGGCCGTCCACGGTGACGCTGCGGACGCGGCCGTCCGCGGGCACGTCGGCGGGGTCCACCCGATGCCAGTCCGCCATGTAACGCCTCCAGGGTTCCGGGACACTGCGGTGACGGCAAGCTCAGTGCCCGGAACCCTCCCGGGCGTTACACGAGGAGTTTCGGATGGACTGGGAACCCACCAGACGGTCCCTGCACGGGGTGGCCGAGCTGCTGCTCGCCGGCCCGCAGCACCGCGCGACCGGGCGCATCGACCTGTCCGTGGTCGACGGCGGTTTCGCGACGGCCGCCGAGCCCGAGCTGCGCGTCGAAGGTGACGAACTCCTTACGACGTCCGCCCGGCTGCCGCTCGCCGGGCGCACTTACGCCGACGTGGCCGCCGAGGCCGGACTCGAGGTGGGCGAACCCGCAGGCGTCTATTCCGGCGGGCCGGGTGTCCGGCCGGACGAGACGATCACCTTCGAGGCCGGCGTGCTGAAGGCGCTGCTGCGGGCGTTCGCCGTCGGGGACCGCGCACTGCGCGAGTTCGCGCCGGACGCCACGCCGGTGCTGTGGCCGGAGCACTTCGACGTCGCGATCACTCTCGACCAGGTCAACTACGGCGTTTCCCCGGGCGATGGCTACCTCGGGGAGCCCTACGCCTACGTCGGTCCGTTCGAGCCGAAGAGCGGCGACTTCTGGAACGCCCCGTTCGGCGCCGCCCGTCCGATGCGCGAGCTGACCGGCGTGGCCGCTGTGGTGGAGTTCTTCGCCACGGGCCGGCGTCTGGAGCACGGACGGTGACACGACCGGTCGGCCACCCGGATGTTCGGAGCTTTCGGGGCCGGTGTCAGCGGTTGTGGCCGGCGTGGCGCGAGGAGGGCCCAGGCGGTGGCGACGGTGAACTTCGCGCCGACGAACGCCGGGCAAGAGGCCGCCAAGGCAAAGTCGGTGCGACCCTGGACCCGGACGACCTGACCTGGGCTTCGACGACCCGCGAGCGCGGTGGAAGCGGGTTCGACGACGCGGCCACCACCTGCGACGGCGGCCGCGCTGCTGTGCACCGTCGAAGGGACGCTCCGGACAATGCCGCTCCTCCGGGTCAGGCGCTCCTTGACTCTCGACCCTCTTGAGATCCCATAGTGGCCGGTGTGAACGAGCTCTACTCCATAGGCGACGTCGCCCGCCGTACCGGCCTGAGCGTGAGCGCGATCAGGTTCTACGCCGACGAGGGCGTCGTGACCCCCACCGGCCACACCGAGGGTGGCTTCCGGCAGTACGACGTGCACGCCATAGCCCGGCTGGAACTCGTGCGCACCCTCCGTGACCTGGGCGCCGGCCTGGGCGACATCCGCCGGGTGCTGGCCGCCGAGACCTCCCTGACCGACCTGGCCGTCACGCATCTGCGGCTGGTCGAGGACCAGCTGCGGCAGTTCCGCGCCCGCCGAGCTGTGTTGCGCACCATCGTGCGGCAGCACACCACAACAGAACAGGTGAGCCTGATGCACAAGCTCGTGTCGATGTCCGACGACGACCGTGACCGGCTCATCACCGAGTTCTGGAACTTCGTCACCGACGGACTGGACGTGCATCCCAGCTACGTCCAGGCCCTGCACAACCGGCGGCCCGACCTGCCCGAAGAGCCCACCACCGAGCAGCTCGAGGCCTGGATCGAGCTGGCCGAGCTGGTGCAGGACGAGCAGTTCCGCACGGCGTTGCGGGACAACCTCCACCGCACCTTCGGCACCGAGCAGGGCAAGCTGATGACCACGCCGGAGATGACGGCCCGCGCCGAACGGCGTTTCACGCTACTGCAGGAGGCTCGGGCGGCGTACGAGGCCGGAGTGCCCGCGGACTCCCCGCAGGCCCGGGACATCGCCGAGCGCATGGCCGCCGACACCGCCGAGTTCTCCGCCGCCATGACCGGCAAGCGCGACCTCGAACAGGCCCGACGCAGCATGATGGCCTTCGACCGGCACCGGGCGGCGCAGACGCGAGCCAAGCTGACCGGGCCGAACCTGCTCCGCAGATATGGCACGCTGGTGGCCACGATCAACGGGGCCCCCACACCGGATCAGGACTGGACAGCGGCGGTCCAGGAATGGCTGGCCGCCGCCCTGCGTGGGGACACCGCCTGAAGCATTGCGGGGGCCGGTGGTCCGGTCCGGGCTCCCTCCTCCCGGACCGGACCCGTGCCGGAGTCAGCTCCGGCAGTGCGAGTTGTACTCGATCCACGTGACGCTGCCGATGGAGCCGCCCCAGTCGATGCACCGGCCCGGTGCGTGCACGTACCGCGGTCCGGCGTACGTGGTCCAGTAACCAGGGTCGTCGTTCCAGACGAGGGAACCGCTCAACCGGATGAAAGCGTCCATGTAGATGGCCGTCCCCGGTGTGTTCCGGACCGTCACCACGCAGTTGTTCCCCGTCGACGAGCTGTAGGTGAGGAACACCGTGCCGCCGGCGATGTCGTGGTGGTCGATCACCGAGTAGCCGCTGCCGCAAACGCCGTTGTAGCCGGCCGCGGACGCGCTGCCGGTACCGGCGAAGAGCCCGAGCACGACCGACCCGAGCAAGACGAACAGTGCAGCCCACCGGCGAACACCAGAGGGGCGCGTCACCGTCCTGTGAGACATTCGATCACCTTTTCCGTTCCGTTTTCGTTGGCGATGGTGCGTGCCGTCGGCGAGACGGTCACGAGACATCGGTGTAGTGAAAACGGGTTGTCCGGTGCCGGGCCCCGACCGTCCGGACGACAACGTCCGGACAAGAGCGCTCGCTGTCCGGCCCGGTCGACGGTAGCTTCCAGGCGCCGCTGACCTGCGTGAATATGCTCAGGATGTCAGCGGCAGGGGGGTGTGTAGGGCAGATCGGGCAGCAGGGCGGCCCACTCGTCCCTGGTGACCGGACCGAGGGTCCGGCAGACGTCCGCCAGCGCCCTCGCCGGGTCGAGTTCCCACAGCCGTGCCGTGCCGTCGGCGGCCGCGGAGGCGAGGGTGTGGCCGTCGGGCCCGAAGGCGATCTTGTTGACTGCGTCGGTGTGAGCGGCGAGCACCGCGAGCGGGCGAAGGGCCGAGCTCTCCCACAACCTGATCGTGTGGTCTTGGCCGGCTGAGACGACCGTGCCGCCGGGGCCGAACGCGACGTCGGTCACGCCGCCTTCGTGGCCGCTCAGCGTCGCAGGCGGACGGTCTCCGGAGAGGTCCCACAGCTTGACCGTGTGGTCGATACTCGCACTGGCGAGGGTCTTGCCGTCCGGGCTGAAGGAAACCGACGTCACGTTGGTGGTGTGACCGGTCAGGGTTGCCGTCGCACGCCGCGTCGCGGCGTCCCACAGCCTGATTGTCCCGTCCTGGCTGCCGCTGGCGAGTGTCTGCCCGTCCGGGCTGAATTTCACGGCGTACACCAAGCCGGTGTGCCCTTCCAGGGACCCGGCCGGGCGACCCTCCACCACGTCCCACAGCTGGACCGCCCGGCCGGCGTCACCGCCGCTGGTCGTGGCCAGGGTCCGGCCGTCCGGGCTGAACGCCACCCCGAACACCGGGTGCTTGTAGCCGGTGAACTGCCGGATCTCCCGTTGGGTCCGGGCGTCCCAGAGCCGGACCTCGCCGTCCCGGCCCGCGATGGCGAGGGTCCGGCCGTCCGGGCTGAACGCGATGTCGTTGACCTGGTCGGTGCCCGCGGCGAAGGTGGCCAGCACGCGCCTGCCCGCCGGGTCCCACAGGCGGACGACGCCGTCCTCACCCCCGGTCGCCAGTGTTCGGCCGTCCGGGCTGAACCTCACTACCCGCTGATGGGCAGCCGGCGATGGGGCCAGGACGGCCGGGGACAGCGCCCACATCGTCAGTGTCCCGTCCGTTCCGGTCGCCGCGACGGTACGGCCATCGGGGCTGAACGCCACGCCGAACTGGCTGCTGGTGCGGCCGGTCAGAACGGCTGTCTGGCGCCGGCGCGGCACGTCCCAGATCCGGACCGTCGCGTCGACACTCGCGGTGGCGAGCGAGCTGCCGTCACGGCTGAAGGCGACACCGAAGACCTCAGCGCTGTGTCCCGAGAGGGTAGCCACCTCCGTGCGCGAGCCGACATCCCACAACCGGACTGTGAAGTCGTCACCCGAGCTGGCCAGCAGATGCCCGTCCGGGCTGAACGCGACTTGTTCGGCGCCGGCCGTATGGCCGGCGAGGGTGGCGATCTCGCGATGAGCGGCCACGTCCCACAGCTTGACGGTGTGGTCTTCACCGGCGCTGGCCACGGTGCGGCCGTCCGGGCTGAACGCGACGCCGTAGACCGCGCCGGTGTGACCGGTCAGGGTGGCGATCTCGCGACGGGCGGCCACGTCCCACAGCCGCACCGTTCGGTCGTTGCTCGACGTCACCGCCAGGTGTCCGTCCGGGCTCAGCGCCACGCCGTTCAGTGGTGCCGTGTGGCCGGTCAAGGTGGCGATCTCCCGGCGGTTCGCCACGTCCCACAGCTTCAGCGTGCGATCGTTGGCGACGCTCGCGAGCGTGCCGCCATCGGGGGAGAAGGCCACGCCGAAAACCGCGGCTGCGTGTCCGGTGAGTACCGCGGTCTCGCGGTGTCCCGGTACGTCCCGGAGCCGGACGGTGTTGTCGGCTCCGGCGACGGCGAGGGTGCGTCCGTCGGGGGAGTAGGCGAGGCCGAGGAGGCTCTTCGGGTGGTCGAAGTATGTCGCGATGGCTGACTGCTGGGTGATGCTCAGCAGGGCGCCCCGCGCCTCGCTGCCCGGGAACTGCCGGAAGGCTTCCGCGGCCAGGATCAGCGAGGCGCGTGACGGCGGTCCGCTGTTCGCCCGGACGGCCAGCTCTCGGGAGACCGCGATCTGCCGCTCCTGTCTCGCGGTGTGCCGCTCGGTCATCGCGATGATCGCGATGCCGATGGTCGCGAGCAGCAGGAGTACGAGTCCGGAGGCCAGCAGGCGGAGCTGACGGGCGCGGCGGAGCACGGTCGTGCGTTCCCGGGCTTCGTGTGCGGTGCTGGTGTCGAGGAACGTCCGTTCCCGGGCCGTGAGCATGGTGCCGTTGTGAGCCGCCCAATCGGAGGCGAGGGCCAGCCTGCTGCCTCGGTAGAGGGACCCGGGTTCACGGCCGATGGCCTCCCACGAGTCCGCGGCGTGGGTGAGGTGGCGGTGCACCTGGAGTCCCTCGCGGTCTTCTGCCAGCCAGTCGCGCAGACGGGGCCAGCGTTTGATGAGGGCCTCGTGCGTGATTTCGACGCTGTTCTCGTCCAGGTGCACGAGCCGGGCCGCGGTCAGTTCTGCCAGCACTTCGGCGAGTGGGGACGTTCCGGGCTCGCCCAGCTCGTCCAGGAATATCCGGCGCTTGGTGTCTTCGGTGCGCTCGCCGAGCGCGGTCAACCGGAGGAAAAGTCCCTTGGCCGCCACGCGTTGGTGCTCGTCGAAAGCGGAATACACCTTTTCGGCGGTCTGTGCGAGAGCGTGCTGGATACCGCCGGAAGCCTGGTATGCGGACAGCGTCAACGTATGCCCACGGCGGTGCTGCCAGGTGACCAGCATCGCGTGCGAGACCAGCGGGAGAATTCCGGCTTGCCCGGCGGAATCAGTGAGCACGGCGGCCAGCAAGGAGCTTTCGACCACGTGGTTCACCGAGACCGCGGGTTGCACGATCGCCCGCCGGAGTTCGTCGGGGGTCATGGCCCCGACGAGAAGCTGCCGGTCGCGCATGGCTTCGGCCAGCCGAGGGAAGTCGGCGCAATGCGGGTAGAAGTCCGCCCGGATACCGAGCACGATCCGCAGCCGGGCATCGGAGGCGTGGGTGGCGCGGATCAAGGCGTCGATGAAGGCTGCCCGCTCGGCGGCATCCTGGCAGAGAGTGAAAACCTCTTCGAACTGGTCCACGACCAGGACCGAGTCGTCGTTTGCGTCGGCGTCAGTCAGGTCGGCCAGCGCGCTTTCGTACCGCGTCACGGGGTCGGTGCCCGGCGTCATGAGCACTACCGGCCAGTCGGTTTCGGCCTGGATCCGGGCGATCAGGCCGGCTCGCAGCACGGAGGACTTCCCCGCCCCGGAGGCGCCGAAAACGGCAAGGAACCGGTGGTGCAGAACGCGGTACACCAACTCGTCGGTCAGAAGTTCGCGGCCGAAGAACCGGTGGGCATCCTGCGGCTGGAACGGTTCGAGCCCGACGTAGGGCGAGTCCGCTTCTGTCGGCGCGTGCGATCCCGGCTTCCCGATTTCCGCGGTGTCCTCGGCGAGGAGGCTCGCCACCTCCCGCCAGTACGGTTCCCATTCGGCGGGATTTCCTCCACAGGCCGTCACGTAGGCCAAGGTGACGGCCAGCGTCGGCAGCTTGCGACCGCCCGCCGCATCGGACAGCGTGGTGGACGAATAATGTGCCCGGCGGGCGAGTTCCCGGTAGGGCGGGCTTCCTGATTTCTGCCGGAGCAGTCGAAGCTTCGCGGCGAACTGCAGCAGCGGATCATCCCCGACGTCGAGCGGCCGTTCCTGTCGTACCATATTGTCCCCCTTTCGCCCCATTCTTCAGCCAGGAGCGCGAGACGTCCAGTGCGCCTGCTCCGACGTGGGGAGCGGGCGGGTTGCTCCCAGCGGGGAAATCGTCAAACGCGAGCTTCAAGACACCTACAGCCGGCTCGCGACGGCGAAAACGCCGTAGGTCCGGTAGGTCTCACGGACTTCTTGACGCCGCGGCTGTGACACGGCGTCGAGGCGGCGCACTCCGGCATGCACACCACCACCGAGGCCATCGCCAAGCATCACACCGGTCGACGATGGCCCCGCCGGGTCCATGCGCGCGGCGGTCCTGCATGCGGCGCGTTGCGGTCCTGGTTGAGCCCCGGTAACGGGGTGAATGATTGTCCATCTCGGACCACCGGAACCGATGTCCGGTGGTTGAGCTGAGGCAGCGCCGAGACGAGGAGGTCGCACGCTCGTGGTCGCCGGTGACGGATTGCATGCGGAGCAGACTCTGCCCGGACTCTTCCAGCGAACGGCGCTGCGGTGCCGGGAGCGGATCGCCCTGCGCAGTTCCGACGGCACTGTGGAGTTGACCTGGGGACGGTACGCCGAGCGCGTGGAGCGTATCGCCGGCGGCTTGGCCGCACTGGGTGTCCGCCGGGGGGACGCGGTGGCGATCATGCTGACCAACCGGCCCGAGTTCCACCTCGTGGACGCGGCGGCGGTGCATCTGGGTGCCGTTCCGTTTTCGGTCTACAACACGAGCCCTCCCGCCCAGATCGGGTACCTGTTCTCCGACGCCGGCAATCGGGTGGTGGTCACGGAACGGCAGTGGGTGGACACGATCAAGGCGGCCGGCGGGGCCGTGGAGCGCGTCGTCTGCGTGGACGACGGCGTCGCAGGCACCCTCGCCTTGGCCGAACTCGAGGCACTGCGGCCCGAGGGGTTCGACTTCGAGGCCACCTGGCGTGCCGTCGGCCCGGACGATCTCGCCACGATCATCTACACGTCGGGGACGACCGGGCCGCCGAAGGGCGTGGAGCTGGAGCACCGCGCGATCCTGGAGTCTCTCCGCAGTGGGCTGACCCTGCCGGAGATGGCCGCCGGCGCCGATGGGGGCCGTCTGGTTTCGTACCTGCCCGACGCCCACGTGGCGAACCGCTACTTCAGCCACTACCTGGCGATGGCCGGTGGCGCCACCGTCGTCACCGTCGCCGATCTCAAGACGATCGCCGAGGTGGTCCTGGCCGTGCGGCCGACGGTCTTCCTGGGCGTCCCGGCGTTCTGGCACAAGATCCAGACGGCGCTCGGCCAGGCGATCGCGGCGCAGCCCGGCTCGCGCCGTCGCCTGGTGGAGTGGGCCTTGGCCACGGGCCGTGCCGTCGCGGAGCGGCACGCCGCCGGACGCCCGGTCCCCGCGGGGCTCGCCTTCCGGCGCGCGATCGCCGACCGGCTGGTGTTACACCGGCTACGCGCGCGGATCGGCCTGGACAGGTCGGTGCTGACCGCCACCGGGGCGGCCCCCATCGCCCCGGAGATCGTCTGGTTCTTCCTCGGCTTGGGGATCGAGCTCTGCGAGGGCTGGGCGATGTCGGAGTCGGCCGCCGGGGGAGCGATCAACCGGCCGGGCGCGGTCCGGCCGGGGACCGTCGGGAGACCGATGCCCGGCATCGAGGTGAAGGTGGCCGAGGACGGTGAGCTGCTGATGCGCAGCCCGACCTTGATGCGGGGCTACCGCGGAAATCCGGCGAAAACCGCGGAAGCACTCGGCCCGGACGGGTGGCTCAACACCGGCGACGTCGGCACCGTCGACGCGGACGGATACGTCACGATCGTCGACCGCAAGAAGGAGCTGATCATCAATGCGTCCGGGAAGAACATGTCGCCCGCCAACATCGAGAACGCCGTCCTGTCGTCGTGTTCGCTGGCCGATTCCGTCGTCGCGGTAGGCGACCGGCGTCCCTACGTGGTCGCCCTGGTCACCCTCGACGTCGACGCGGCCCGGAAGTTCGCGGCCGAGCGGGGCTTGCCCGACGCGCACGACCCGGCCTCCCTGGCGGCGCTGCCCGAGGTGCACGCGGAAGTCGAGGCGGCCGTCCGGGCGGCCAACGCCACGTTGTCCCGCGTGGAACAGATCAAGTACTTCCGCATCCTGCCGGACAGCTGGGCCCCCGGTGGCGATGAGCTGACGCCGACGAACAAGCTCAGGCGGCACAACATCATCGAGAAGTACGCAGCCGACATCGAGGGGATGTACGGGGCCAAGCCGCCTTCGGCCGGGTGACCGGGACCGGTGAGCCGGTTCACCCGGGCGGCGAGACCGGCCCACGGGCGTCCGCGAGGCGGTACGCACTGAGCGGCTGCCCCGTCCAACGACGGAACGCGCGGCGGAAAGCACTGGCTTCGGAGAAGCCCAGCCGCCGCGCCAGCGCCACGATCGACTCTTCACCGCGGGCCAGGCTCGCGATGGCGGCGTCGCGGAGGATGTCCTCCTTGATCTGGCCGATCGAGGTGTGCTCGCCGTGCAGCAGCCGGCGCAGGTGCTGGGTGCTCACGTTGAGCTGCGCGGCGATGGTGTCCGGCGACGGCCAGTGCCCCCGGAGGCCACGCTCGAGGACCCGGCGCACGTGGTCGGCCGTCGACGACCCGTAGTCGCGGGTGGTGAACCAGACGTTCGGCTGGTCACGGAGGTACTCCGCGAGTTCGTCCTCGTCCCGCACCAGGGGCAGGGCCAGCAGGCGCTTGTCGAAGGCGAAGCCGAGCCGGTCGGCGTCGAAACCCGGGTGCCGGCCGAACACGCGCTCGTAGTCCGCCGCGTATTCCGGCGCCGGCCACGGCAGCCGCAGGTCCTGCAGGGCGATCCGGCGCCCGACGAGCCAGCCCAGCATGCGGTGCACGAGCGTGGCCAGGAGCTCGGCGACGAGGTGATCGGGATCGTCCAGCCGGCTGATGTCGATTTCGACGTGCACCGCCCCGCCGTCGACCGACACCGCCAGCCCGGGCATCCCGGGGTGCACCTTCCCGGCCTCCGTCAGCCGCTGGAGAGCGGCCTCCAGGTCGCGCGCGTGGATCACCGACCGCATCACGAGCTGGAACAGGCCTTTCGGCGCGGGCGGCCCAAGGCCGAACAGCTCGTCCCCGGTCAGGATCCACAGCTCCTGAGTCAGCTCGGCCACCTGCGTCGGCGTGGTCCTCGTGGTGAGTGGCCGGCCCGACCCGTCGACCGGGATCCCCGTCCGGCGCAGCATCGAGGCGACGTCCAAGCCTCGGCGCTCGCCGATGCGCACCAGTCGCCGGACGATGTCGCCCGGCAGCGTCGAACCGCTCACACCGCAATATAACTCCGGGTGGACCCGCCGGCCCACACGCCGGGCGGATGTCCTCCGGCGGGGTGACACCGCGCCTGGCCATGCGCGCAAAGGTCTCCATATGCGCTAGGCACGGTTCTCGGAAAGAGCTCGGCCAGTCCTTAACGTTCCGGACATGTTCACCACGAACCGGGTCGGCCTCTGGAGCGACCCGACCGAGTTCCGCGTCACTGCCGACCGGACAGTCGCCTACGCCGAAGCCACCAACGACCCGATTGCCGCCCACCTGGACGGCACCGTCGCCCCGCCGGTCTTCGCGGTCGTGCCGGGCTTCTCCGCGATGGCCGGGCAGACACTCGCCCTCGTGCCCGAGGAAGTCGCCGGCAAGATCCTGCACGGGCAGCACGACATCCACCTCCGCAGGCCCATCGTGCCCGGCGACGTCCTGACGACCCGGGCGCAGGTGGTCGGTGTCCACTCGCGACGGTCCGGCGTCGTGGTGACCACGGTCGTGGAGACGCGCGACGAAGCAGCGGAACTGGTCAACGAACAGTACTTCACGGCGTTCTTCCGCGAGGCCGAGCACACCGGCGACGTCGGGCGGACGGCACCCGCTCACAGCATGCCGGAAGGGGTGGCGGGTCTGGACGCCGTGGCCACCATCGCCCAGCGGTTCGACGACGACCAGACCTTCCGGTACGCGAAGGCGTCCGGGGACACCATGCCCATCCACCTCGACGAGGACTTCGCGCGGCGGGTGGGGCTGCCCGGCATCATCGTGCACGGGTTGTGCACGATGGCTTTCGCCTCCCACGCGCTGATCCGGTCGTTCGCCGCGGACGACCCGGGCAGGCTGCGGCGGCTGGCGGTGCGCTTCAGCGCCCCCGGCCGGCCCGGTCAGGAGATCAGCACTCGCGTCTGGTCGCTCGGAGGGGACCAGTACGCCTTCACCACCGTCGACGGAGAAGGCGCGCGCCTTCTCACCGACGGCCGAGCCGAATTCGCGGCTTGACCGAGCCCGAAAGGCAGGAGACCGACATGCCACGCAAGGTGTTCGTCATCGGGGTCGGGATGACGAAGTTCGAAAAGCCGGGACGCCGCGAAGGCTGGGACTACCCGGCGATGGTGGCCGAGTCCGGGAGCGCCGCGCTCAACGATGCCGGCCTCGACTACTCGGCCGTCCAGGAAGTGTATGCGGGGTACGTCTACGGCGACTCCACCAGCGGCCAGCGCGCCGTCTACGAACTGGGTGCGACCGGTGTGCCGGTCGTCAACGTGAACAACAACTGCGCCACCGGATCATCGGCGCTGTGGCTGGCCGGGCGGTCGGTCCAGGGCGGCTTCGCCGACTGCGTCCTCGCGGTCGGGTTCGAGAAGATGTCGCCCGGCTCGCTCTCGGAGGTCTGGCCGGATCGGGAAGGGCCGCTGTCCCGGCACGTGCACGCCCTCGCGGAACTGCGCGGACCCGGCGCGCCGATGGCTCCGTGGATGTTCGCCGCGGCCGGGCTGGAGCACATGGAGAAGTACGGCACGACCGCCGAGCAGTTCGCGAAGATCGCGCACAAGAACCACCGGCATTCGGTCGACAACCCGTACGCGCAGTTCCAGCGCGAGTTCACCCTCGACGAAATCCTGGCCGCGCCGACGATCACCGGCCCGCTCACCAAGCTGCAGTGCTCGCCGACCTCGAACGGCTCGGCCGCGGCGATTCTGGCGAGCGAGGAGTTCGTCGACCGCCACGGCCTGGCACCGCAAGCGATCGAGGTGGTGGGCCAGTCGCTGGTGACGGACGGGGAAGACACCTTCGACGGCACCGCCGCCGCGATCGTCGGAGCGCACATGTCCCGCACCGCGGCCCAGCGGGTGTACGACCAGGCGGGCATCGGTCCCGAGGACGTCGACGTCATCGAGCTTCACGACTGCTTCTCGACGAACGAACTGCTGACTTACGAAGCTCTGGGACTGTGCGCACCGGGCGAAGGCGGCGAGCTCGTCGACGCGGGGCGGACGACTCACGGTGGCACGTGGGTGGTGAACCCGTCGGGAGGCCTCATTTCGAAGGGGCACCCCCTCGGCGCGACGGGACTCGCGCAGTGTGCCGAGCTGACGTGGCAGCTGCGCGGGACGGCCGGGAAGCGCCAGGTGCCGGCCGCGGCGACCCGGTCCGGGGTGGCACTGGCCCACAACATCGGGCTCGGCGGCGCCGCCGTGGTGACCGCCTACCGGCCGGCCGAGCGATGACAGCGCCAGCGGACGGCCGCCCAGCCCAGTGCAGCACCTGGAATTCCACCCCCTCACCAAGCCAGATCGGGAGCCGTCATGTCGACCGACACCATCGATAGCGCACCGCCGAGCGGTATCCGCCGCCTGCTCGGTTCCGTCCGCCAAGCCGACGGCGGCCCGGCGCTCAGGCTCTCTCCCCGCCGCCGGTACCTCTGGCTCGTCCTGGGGCTGATCCTGCACCTGTTCGCCCTCGGTGGCCGGTGGGACGTCGCGCTGGCCGTGTGGTTCTTCCCGGTCTTCCTGCTGCGGTTCCTCCGGGTCAGCCGGCCGGTTCGCGGCCTCGCGGCGGTGTTGCTGGTGCTGATCGCCGGCGGCCTGTTCTGGGCCGTGCAGCTCGCGGTTCCGCTGACGTTGCTGGTGGTCGCCGGGGTGGTGTTCCTCTCGGCCGTGGTCGTGCTGCCCTACCTCGCGGATCGCCTGGTGGCTCCCCGGCTGGGGTGGGCCGGCCGGCTGCTCACCTTCCCGCTCGCGCTGACCACGGTCGCGTACCTGCTCGGCAGCTTCAACCCGTTCGGCACGGCCTACGGTCTGCTGGCGGTCACCCAGCACGAGAACCTGGCTTTGCTCCAGGTCATTTCCGTCTTCGGCCCTTACTCGATCACCTTCCTGGTCGGCTTGGTCGCCACCGCCGCCAACCACTTCTGGGAGCACGGCCCGTCGTGGCGCGGCACGAGGCCGGTCATCATCGTCGCCGCGGTGCTGGCCACCGTCATCGCGCTCGGGCAGGCGTGGCTGGCGTTCGTGCCCGCACCGAGCTCGCCGACCGTGCGCATCGCGGGCATCAACCCGAGCTCGGCTTCGCTGTCGGCCGCCGAACGGATCCTCGGTGCGGCGCCCACCGATCTCGAAGCCGTGTCCAAACTCGACATGGCGAAGGTGCGCGCGGCCTCGGAGGTGATCAACTCCCAGCTCTTCGTCGACACCCGGAAGGCCGCGCGATCCGGCGCGAAGATCGTCTTCTGGTCGGAGAACTCGGCCCGGATGCGAGCCGAGGACGAACCGGCGTTCCTCGCGCAGGCGGGCGCGCTCGCTCGGGAAGAAGGCATCTACCTCAACGTCGCGGCGAACGTCTACACCCACGACGCGCCGGCGTACGGGCGCGACCAAACGGTGCTGCTCGGCCAGGACGGCCGGGTGCTGTGGACCTACCAGAAGCACCACCCGATTCCCGGTCTCGAGCGGTACGTCGCGGGCACCGGGCCGGTTCCGGTGGTCGACACCCCGTACGGCCGCCTGTCCAACATCATCTGCTACGACGCCGACTTCCCCGCGGGAACGCACGTGGCGGCGGACATCATGCTCGTCCCCGGGGGTGACTGGCCCGAGATGGGCCGCATCCACACCCAGATGGCGAGCTTGCGGGCGGTCGAAAACGGTTACGCCCTGGTCCGGTCGGACCTCAACGGCTCGTCACAGGCGTTCGACCGGCAAGGGCACGTGCTGTCCCAGCAGGACACCACGACCGGGGACAACCAGCCGTGGATCACGGATGTGCCGACCGAGGGCGCGGTGACCGTGTACCGGGTGATCGGCGATGTCTTCTCCTGGCTGTGCGCGGCGCTGACCGTGGCGGCGATCGGCTCGGCCCTCCGGCGGCCGCGGAGGAAAACGACGTGAAATCGGGGAAAGAAAGGACTCAACCCATGGGAAAGCTGGACGGGCGCACCGCACTGGTGACCGGAGCCGGTCGCGGGATAGGCCGGGAGATCGCGTTCAAGCTGGCCGCCGACGGCGCCCGCGTCGTGGTGAACGACCTGGACGACGAGCCGGCTTCGCAGGTGGTCAAGGAGGTGGAAGCCCGCGGCGGGGTGGCGGCCGCGTGTGCCGGCAGTGTCACCGACCCCGCGTTCGCCGAGCGGTTCGTCAGCACGGCGGTCGACACGTTCGGTGGCGTGGACATCATCGTCAACAACGCCGGCTACACCTGGGATTCGGTCATCCAGAAGATGACCGACGAGCAGTGGGAAGCCATCATCGACGTGCACCTGACCGCTCCCTTCCGGATCCTGCGCGCGGCCCAGCCGGTGATCGCGGCGGCGGTCCGCGAAGCCAGGGAAGCCGGCGAGCCCGTCCTCTGCCGCAAGGTCGTCAACATCTCTTCGCTCGCCGGTACGGGCGGTAACGCCGGTCAGGTCAACTATTCCACCGCGAAGGCCGGAATCCTCGGGATGACCAAGACGCTCGCGAAGGAATGGGGCCGGTACAACGTCACCGTCAACGCCGTGGCGTTCGGCTTCATCCGCACGCGGTTGACGGAAGCGCCGGCCGACGGCGACAGCACGATCACCGTGGCCGGCCGGGACATCAAGGTCGGGGTGAACCCGCAGCTGCTCGCGGCGGCCGAACAGATCATCCCGCTGGGCCGCACCGGCACGCCGGCCGAAGCCGCCGGGGCGGTTTCCCTGCTGTGCCTGCCGGAATCGGACTACGTGAGCGGGCAGACCGTCGTCTGCGGCGGCGGCATGACTCTCTGAAAGCGGACACCACCATGCGACGCACCTTGTTCGAAGCCGATCACGACATCTACCGCGAGAGCGTGCGGACGATGCTGGAGAGGGAGGTCGTCCCGTACTACCCGGACTGGGAGCGGGCCGGCATCGTCCCGCGTGACCTGTTCGTGAAGGCCGGTTCTCTCGGCATGTTCGCCGCGCTTCCGGAGAACTACGGTGGGGCCGGCATCAGTGACTTCCGCTTCAACGCGGTGGTCCTCGAAGAGTCGGCGGCGCTCGGCGTTGCCCCCGCCATGGCGGGTCCGTCCTTGCAAGCCGACGTCGTCCTGCCTTACTTCCTGCACCTCACGACCGGAGAGCAACGTGCGAGGTGGCTCCCCGGTATCGCGACCGGGCAGACGATCGCGGCGGTGGCGATGACAGAGCCCGGCACCGGCTCCGACCTGTCCGGAATCCGGGCCACCGCCCGCCGGGAAGGCGACCACTACGTCGTCAACGGGGTCAAGACGTTCATCACCAACGGGATCAACGCCGACCTCGTCGTCACCGCGGTGCGCACCGGAGACCATCCTCACCGGGGACTCAGCCTGCTGGTGGTCGAACGGGGGATGACCGGCTTCACCCGGGGGCGCAACCTGGACAAGCTCGGCCAGCACGCGCAGGACACCGCCGAGCTGTCCTTCGTGGACGTCCGGGTCCCGGTGGCCAACCGGCTCGGCGCCGAGGGCGCCGGCTTCACCGGGCTCACCGGCAACCTGGTCCAGGAGCGGCTTTCCGTGGCGATCGGGGCGGTGGCGCAGGCGCGCGCGGCGTTCACGGTGACCGTCGGCCACGTCCGGGACCGGCACGCTTTCGGCCGCCCGATCGGTGCGTTGCAGAACACCCGGTTCCGGCTGGCCGAGATGGACACCGAACTCGACCTGGCGCAGCACTTCCTCGACCGGTGCGTGGAAGAGCTCAACGCGGGCGAGCTCTCCGCGGTGGACGCGGCCAAGGCCAAGTGGTGGAGCACCGAGCTGCAAGGACGTGTCGTCGACGCGTGCGTGCAACTGCACGGCGGGTACGGGTACATGCTCGAATACCCGATCGCCCGGGCGTATGCCGACGCCCGGGTGTCGAGGATCTACGGAGGGACCACGGAAATCATGAAGGAGATCGTCGGCCGTGCCCTGGAGCTGGCGCCGTGAGCGAGGCAGAGCCGGAGACGACCGGCGGCCCGCTCGCCGGTGTTCGGGTCATCGAGCTGGCCGGTTTGGGCCCCGGCCCGTTCGCGGCCATGATCCTCGCCGAGATGGGCGCCGACGTCATCCGCATCGATCGGCCGTCCGGCGGCTTCCTGGACATGGCGGGCCCCGGCTCCGACCTGCTGGGCCGCGGCAAACGGTCGGTTGTGCTCGACCTCAAACGCCCGGAGTCCGTCCGAACGCTGCTCGACCTCGGCGCGACCGCCGACGTGTTCCTCGAAGGGTTCCGGCCCGGGGTCGCCGAGCGGCTGGGCGTCGGTCCGGAGGATCTGTGGGCCCGCAACCCGCGGCTGGTCTACGGCAGGATGACCGGCTGGGGCCAGAACGGCCCGGCGGCCGCCACCGCGGGCCACGACATCACCTACATCGCGCCCACGGGTGCGCTGCACGCGATCGGCGAGGCCGGCGGACCGCCCCAGATCCCCCTCAACGTCGTCGGCGACATCGGCGGCGGCGCGACGTACCTGGTGATGGGCGTGCTGGCCGCACTGTGGGAAGCGAGGTCCACCGGCCGCGGGCAAGTCGTCGACGCGGCGATCGTCGACGGGACAGCGCACATGCTGGCGATCGTCCACAGCCTGCTCGCCGAGGACCGGTGGACCGACCAGCGCGGGGCCAACCTGATCGACGGCGGCGCGCCGTTCTACTCCGTCTACCGGACGGCGGAGGGCCGGTACATGGCCGTCGGTGCGCTGGAGCCTCCGTTCTTCGCCGCTTTCGTGGGCCTTCTGGGTGTCGAAGCAGACCCGGCGACCCAGTACGACCGCACTCGCTGGGGCGAACTGCGCACGACGATCGCCGACGCCTTCGCCACCCGTACTCAGCAGGAATGGACGGAGGTGTTCGCCGGAAGCGACGCCTGCGTGGCCCCGGTCCTGTCCCTGCGCGAAGCCGCCGGGTACCCGCAGCTCGCCGAACGCTGCACCCTGGTCGAAGTGGACGGTGTCCTGCAGGCGATGCCCGCTCCGAGATTTTCCCGCCACTCCGTGACCGTGCCGGCCGGAGCACCGAAACCCGGACAGCACACCGAAGAAGTGCTTGCCGAGATCGCCAGCGGCGACGAGTTCGATAGGTAGCCTGCACGAGATCGTCCCGTGGACGTCGACTCCGGAGCTATCAAGCCGGGAACCCGGAGAGATTCACTTCGGAGACCCGAGGAAAGGCTCGAGCATGATGGTTCAGCGTGCGCCGGAGGCCCTGGTGGTGGGCTTGCTGACCGATGACGGGTTGCCCGGGCAGCTCGCCGGGAGGATCGCGGACGGCCCGCCCGCCCGCCTGGCCCGCGACCTCGGCGAGGAGACGACCTGGCGCGTCGAGCACGAGACGCAGTCCCTTCCGCTGAACGAGGAGGGTGACATTCCCATGCTGGCCCTGGCGGAGGAGCACCGGCCGGCCCGGCTTCGTACCTGAAGCTGGTGTGGCTCGCGACCTCCGTCGGCATCGTCGCCGGGGCGGTGGGTTCGAGCGTCGAAGACGAGGAACGCGTCCGCCGGGCGACCTACGGCCGGCGTAAGCGGGAGCGGCAGCAGCGCAACCGCGAGCGGGCCGACGAAGCCGACAACGGCGATGACGACTGAGTGGCTCCGAGGGCATCCGGCCACCGAGCTCCCGGTGGCCGGATGCGGGTGCCGGTCAGGGTTTGAGGACGACCTTCTCGCAGTTGTCCTCCTTGTTCTTGAACAGCTCGAAGCCGCGGGCCGCTTCCTCCAGCGGCAGGGTGTGGGTGATGATCCGGGTCGGGTCGAGCTCGCCGCGTTCGATGCGTCGCAGCAGCGGTTCCATGTAGCGCTGCACGTGGCACTGCCCGGTCCGCAGGGTCAGCGACCGGTTCATCCACGCGCCGGCCGGGAACTTGTCCAGCAGGCCGCCGTAGACGCCGATCACCGAAACCACGCCGCCACTGCGGCAGGACATGATCGCCTGGCGCAGCGCGTGCGGGCGATCGGTTTCCGACCGCACGGCCTGCTTGACCCGGTCGTAGGCGGCGATGTGCGCGCTGCCGTGGGTGGCTTCGAGCCCGACGGCGTCGATGCACTTGTCGGGCCCGCGGCCACCGGTCAGCTCCAGCAGCCGGGACCGGACGTCGACCTCTTCGAAGTTCACCGGGATGTGGCCCGCTCGTTCCGCCAGCTCCAGCCGGTACGGCTCCTTGTCGATGGCGATGACCTTGGCTGCGCCCAGGAGCCGGGCGCTGTCCATGGCGAACTGGCCGACCGGGCCGGCGCCCCAGACCGCGACGACGTCGCTGGAGCTGATGTCGCACATTTCGGCGCCCATGTAGCCGGTGGGCAGGATGTCGGAGAGGAACAGCACCTGTTCGTCGGTCAGGTCCGACTCGATCTTGATCGGGCCGACGTCGGCGAACGGCACGCGCGCGTACTGGGCCTGGCCACCCGCGAAACCGCCGGTCAGGTGCGAGTAGCCGAAGATCCCGGCGACCGGGTGACCGAACATCTTCTCGGCGATCCCGGCGTTGGGGTTGGAGTTTTCGCAGCAGGAGTACAGGTTCACGGCGCAGGCGGCGCACGCGCCGCAGGCGATCGGGAAGGGCACGACGACCCGGTCCCCGGCACGCAGCCGGCCCGGATCGACGCCCGGGCCCACCTCGAGCACTTCGCCCATGAACTCGTGTCCCAGGACGTCGCCGTCCTGCATGGTCGGGACGTACCCGTCGACCAGGTGCAGGTCCGAGCCGCAGATCGCGGTGGAGGTGATCCGAACGATCGCGTCGCGGTGGTTGAGGATCTTCGGGTCGGGGACGTCGCGGACCTCGACCTTGTTGCGGCCCGCCCAGGTGTTCGCCCTCATGCGTCCGGTCCCTTCTCGAGCTCGGCGTCCGACAGGGGTTGCGCGGGACGTTGCGGGAATTCCTTGCGGGCCCGTTTGCCCCACGGGGCGCCGTCGGACCGGACGACCTCGCCGGTCTCCAGGACCTGCTTGAGCCGGCGCAGGTCGTCGTCGAGCTGCTGGTGGGGCTCTTCGCCGAAGTATTTGGCGACCGCCTTGCCCACCGCGCCGCCGGGGATCTCGTAGACCAGGACGACGTTCACCTCGGTGCTCTCCCCGTCGGGGGCGGGGGTGAACCAGACGGTGCCGGCGTTGGGCACGGTCGCTTTCCCGATCGACCGCCACGCGATCCGCTCGCCCGCCGTCTCCTCGATGATTTCCGCGTCCCACTCGACGTCCTTGCCGAACGGGGCACTGGCGGTCCAGTGGCTCGTCCGGTCACCGGTGGTGCGGACCTGCTCGAGGTGCGCCATGAACGCCGGAAGGTTCTCCAGGTCGCGCCAGAACGCGAAAACGTCCGGCGCGGGTTTGCGAATCGTTGTCGCTGCTGTCAGTTCCACGGAATCTCCTTTTTCTGCGCCCCGCGCCGCCCGCGCGGAGCCGGTGTGGTCCGCGCGAGTGGCCTGCACGGCGGTCAGCAGGTCCAGCACGGTGATCCCGGCGACGGCGCCGGTGACCCCGGCGAGCCGTCGCCGGCGGGACCCGCCACGGTGGGCGAGGGCGACGCCGAGCGCGGTCAGGTCCATCGCGTCACCCGCCACCCGGGTCCACGCCCAGATACCCTTCCGCCGGCCCGCCAGGAGCCCGGCCGCGTGGACCAGCTCCCGCACGCCGACCGCCGGCACCACCGCCCGCGACGTCGCCGAGTCGTCGACGCCGCTGATCCGCCGCACGGTGTGCGGGGCGGCCAGCTGTGCCAAGCCCAAGCCCAAGCTCAACCAGCCCAGCCGCCGGCCTTGCCGCCGCACCTCCTCCTGTTTGGTTCGTTCTGCTGCCGGGCTCACCGAGCACGTCATGGTCAGCCTCCGTATCCGATTGCGCCCTGTCGGCCGACCCGGCGTGCCGAAGCCCGGGAGGCGCCCGATCGGGTCGGCTACCCCTCGGCGATCCGGCTAACCCATCGACCCGGAAGACTCCCGGGCCCTGTTCCAGGCATTCCGCTCGGACCAGGGCGAGGAGCTGGTCCTGAAGTACAACGCCTTCGTCGAAATGGTGCCCGCCGGCACCCTGCGAGCGCTGGCTGAGCACGAGATGGCCGAATACCGCCGCCCCTACCTCGAACCGGGCGAGAGCCGGTTGCCGACACTGACGTGGCCACGGCAGATCCCCGCCGAGGGCGAACCTGCCGATGTGGTCCGCGTCGTCGAGGACTACGGGCGGTGGCTGGCGGCGACACGGGGGATCCCCCAACTGTTCATCAACGCCGAACCGGGCGTCATCCTGGGAGACCGCCAGCGCGCGGTCTGCCGCAGCTGGCCGGACCAGACCGAGATCACCGTCCCCGGCCGGCACTTCGTGCCGGAGGACTCCGGCGCCGAAATCGGCGCGGCCATCGCCGCATGGCTGACCGCCCTTCTCTGAGCCAGCAGCCACGACCGCTGCGCTTCGTGCTCGTGGATGCAGCAGGCAGCCAGGAATGCCACCACCGTCTCGACCTCGGGCACGGACTTGGCGCGCCGACCAGGTCACTCTGTCGGCCGAGCAGAACGCCGTGCTGGATGACTGGACGACGGCCAAGTCCGTACTCGGGCATCGGTTAGCCGCGGATGTGGCCGTGGAGCCGCAGACGTGCCTCCGGCTGGGGCTCGGCGAGCAAGCGCTGCGTGCGGGCGGCGATTTACCGGGCGCGTCACCCCGTCGAGGGCGGCCGCTGTTAGAGCCAGGCTTCCCGTGTCCGGACGTCTGCGCGCATAGGCCTCACGTCGTCCACGGTGGCGAACCAGGTCTGGCTCAGCTTTGGGCAGAGCCGACAGCCTCTCGGTCGACGCGGACGGAGCCCGCGAGTCCTGCCCGCGTCGACAGCCCGGAAAAGGTGAGCAAATCGGAATATGGTCACCACCGGGCATTGACGGGGTGACGAGCGGTCCGAAAGCCGACACAGGTGCCCGGATCGACGTGCTGCCCGGGGCGCGGCGCTGGGATGGTGGCCGGTTGGCTGCGGGGGGCGGACGTGACGTCCTGACCGGGCGGGTCAGGAGGTCAGCGCCGCGACCACGTCGTCGAGCAGCTCGGCCAGCTCGGCGGGCCGGGCCAGGAACGGTGAGTGGCTGCCGGGCAGGTGGCGGACGACGTCCGTCAGCTCCTCCTCGATGGCGCGCTTGACGATCGGTTCGGGCATGGCCCGGTCGTCGTCGCAGACGATCAGCGCGGACGGGGTGTCGCGCCAGGCTTCGCGGGTCAGCTGCTCGGTGAACGCCTTCGCGCTCTGGGGCCGCAGGTGCGCGACCGCTTCCGCGGCCAGGTCGGCGGGGACGTCGTGGTAGAGAGCCGCGTGCGGCTCGGCGCCGGGCACGAACTCCGTTTCCGGTGGGAACCAGGGGCCGCCCAGCGGGGAGACCAGGGATTCGCCGGTCTTCAGCACGTGTGCTGCGAGGTAGACGAGCGCGCGGACGTTCGGTGCCGAGGCTTCGGTGGCGGGGATGCCGCCGTAGGAGTGCGCGAGCAGGGTCACCGGGCCGTCGATCGTGGCCAGGTGCGCTTCGATGGCGCGGGCGTCGGCGTGCATCCCGGCGGCCGGGTCGCCGGCGGTGCTCGGCAGGTCCACAGTGGACACGGTCCAGCCGCGGCCGGCCAGCTCGGGCAGCAGCGGTTCCCAGCACCAGGGTCCGTGCCAGGCGCCGGGCACGAGCACCAGGTTCTTCGGTTCGGGCATTTCGTCCTCCTTCAGGCGGTGAACAGGGTCCAGGTTTCGGCGTGTCCGAAACCCATTTCTTCGTAAAGCTGGACGCCCAGCGGGCTGGCGTGCAAGAAGGCCGTTCGCGCACCGAGGGCGTAGGCCTCGCGCAGCACGGCGGCGGTGGCGGCGCGGCCGTGGCCGCGGCGGCGGAACTGCGGTGGCACGCCGATGTTGAACACGCCGACCAGGTCGTCCACGAGGACGCCGAGCGAGGTCGCGACGGGCGTGTCGCCGACTTCGGCGACGTAGGCGCGCATGGTGGGGTGGTCGAGCACGGACGGCCGGGCGAAGGCGGCGAACAGCGGGTCCGGCCCCTCGTACCCGGCGGCCATCGTCGTCCGGTAGAGCTCACTGTCCACACTGGAGATCCGCCGGACCTCGACGTCACCCGCCGGTTCGCGCGTGTCGCGGGTGTCGAGGTCCTTGAGCATGAACGGCAGGTGCATCCGCTGGGTCAAGCCGTGTGCTGCGGCGGTGGCGGTGATCGGGTCGGCCACCCGCTCGCCCCGGACCTGGATGCTCCACGCGACGGCGGTCAGCCGCTCCGACCCGGTGAATTCGGCGATCTCGCCGGGGTCGGGTTCGGCGGCGATGCCGATGACGCCGTTCAGCAGGGGCATCGGGGCGGCGGTGATCAGTTCGGCGGTGCCGGCGGGGCCTTCGCGGTAGTAGCCGCCCGGCTGGGTCCGGGCGAACAGGGCCATGGAGCGGATCCAGGCTCGCGCGGCGCGGTCGGTCCGGTGTTCGGTCATGGCACCGGGTCTCCGTTTCGGGTGCAGGCGATCCGTGAGCGGTCGGACTGAGCGGATGCCGGCTCGTCCCGCGGCTCCGCGCCGGCGTCCGCAGGCCTCGACCGGGGCCGGCGGCCTGAACTCCACCCCCGTCATGATCGGGACTGTTCCACAGCGGCGGATCGGCCGTCGGTGACGTACACGCACTACGTCACCCGATGTACGCGGGCCGGGCCTGCGGGAGATCCAGGGGGAGGGCCCACACGCTGCTGCAGGGCGGCGAAGGCTGGCTGCTGTGAACATCCCGCACCACACGACCGCCGGGACGGCCATGCACGAGGCGTGGAACGCGCCGGCGAACAACACGGACAGTGCGATGAACATCCCTTCGTCACTCGTCGACCTCGGGGAGTTGACGAACCACGAGACCGTCTACATCTCCGGCTTGATCGCGTTTCGTGCTGCCCGCGTTCCGCACTCCAGGTCGGGCACGGACTCCGCGAGCGGCGCGCGGCCGTCGGGCCTCACCGGAGCGCCGCCGGGACCGCGGGAATCGCGGCCAGCGCGGACCCGAGGCGGTGCCCGACCGCGAGCCCGATCTGGTCGCGCAGTTCGGCCAGTTTCTCGACGTCGACGCCGGTCGCGACGCCTTCGCGGTGGAAGAAGTCGACCAGGTCGTCCGTCGCGACGTTGCCGGACGCGCCCGGCGCGAACGGGCAGCCGCCCAGGCCGCCCAGTGCCGCGTCGAAGCGGCGGATGCCGAGCGCGAGGCCCTCCCAGGCGTTGGCCGCCGCGCGGCCGTAGGTGTTGTGCAGGTGCAGGCCGAGCTGGACGTCCGGCGCCGCGTCGCGGACCGCCGACACGACCGTGCGCAACTGACCCGGGCGTGCTGCGCCGATCGTGTCCGCGAGGTGGAGCACGCGTGCGCCCAGCCGGCCGAGCCGTGCGGCGACGTCGGCGGTCCGGTCCGGGGCGGTGTCGCCGTCGAACGGGCAGACGAACGCCGTCGCCACCGAAGCTTCGATGGCGACTCCGGCCGCCGTCAGCACGGAGGCGCACCCGGCCAGCCGGTCGAGCGCCGCGGCCGTCGGGACGCCCGCGTTGGCCACGGAGTGCCCGTCGCTCGCCGACACCACCAGCCGGACCGAGCGCGCGCCCGCATCGATCGCCTGCCGGGCCCCGCGTTCGGTGAACACCAGGGTGTGCAGCGCCGCCGGGACGTCCGGCAGCGCCCGGAGCACCTCGCCGGTGTCGGCCATCTGCGGCACCCGGCGCGCGGAGACGAACGAGCCGACCTCGAGGGAGCGCAGGCCGGCGTCGATCAGGCCGCGGGCGAGCCGGATCTTCTCGTGCGTCGGCACGGTGACGGACTCGTCCTGCAGGCCGTCGCGCAGCACGACCTCGGTGAGGAGGACTTCGGTCATAGTCAGATCACGCCTTTCTCGCGCAGGCGGGCGAGCGCCTCGCCGGTGATGCCGAGCTCGGCGAGCACGGCGTCGGTGTGTTCGCCCAGATCCGGGCCCAGGTGGCGGGTCCGGCCGGGCCGCTCGGTCAGCGCCGGCACGATGCCGGGGAAGGTGACTTCGCCGTCGTGGCCGGGCACGGGGTGCCGTTCGTGCATGCCGCGGGCGGTGAAGTGCGGGTCCTTGGCGATGTCGGCCGCGGTCAGGATCGGTCCACAGGGGACGGACGCGTCCCGCAGCGCCGCCTCGGCGGCTTCCTGGGGGAGCGTCGCCGTCCACGCGCCGATGACGTCGTCGAGCAGTCCGGCGTGCGCGACGCGGCCGGCGTTGTCGGCGAAGCGGGGATCGTCGGCCAGGTCGGCACGGCCGACGGCGCGCATGAGCCGCCGGAAGATCGCGTCGCCGTTGCCGCTGACCACGATGTACTTGCCGTCGGCGCAGCGGTACGTGTTGGACGGCGCCACCCCGGGCAGCGCGGAGCCGGCCGGTTCACGCACGACGCCGAACGCGTCGAAGTCCGGGACCAGCGACTCCATCAGCGAATAGACGGCTTCGTACAGCGCCACGTCGACCACCTCGCCCGGGGCCGCGCCGGGCTCGCGGTCGCGCCGGAGCAGGCCCATCAGCGCGCCGATCACCGCGTAGAGCCCGGCGACGGAGTCGGCGAGGCTGACGCCGACCCGCGTGGGCGGCCGGTCCGGGTAGCCGGTGAGCGCGCGCAGGCCGCCGACCGCCTCGGCGACACCGCCGAAGCCGGGCCGGTCGCGGTAGGGGCCGGTCTGGCCGTAGCCGGAGACGCGGACGACGACCAGCCGCGGGTTGAGCGCGCGCAGCTCGTCCGGGCCGAGGCCCCAGCGTTCCAGGGTGCCGGGCCGGAAGTTCTCGAGGAGCACGTCGCTGCGGGCCGCCAGCGCGCGGACGATCTCCTGGCCTTCCGGACGGCGCAGGTCCACGGTCACCGACCGCTTGTTGCGGCCGAGCGCGCGGAACAGCAGCGAGGTGTCGCCGGCGTGCAGCCGCCAGCGCCGCAGCTCGTCCCCGCTGCCGGGCCGCTCGACCTTGACGACGTCGGCGCCGAAGTCGGCCAGCAGCCGGCCGGCGGTGGGCGCGGCGATGAAGTTCCCCAGTTCGACCACCCGGATGCCCGCCAAGGGTCCGGTTCGCTCATCCATGCCCGACTCCAAACCATTATGTGAGTTGCCAACTCAGAATACGGTTGAGTGTCGCGGAGTCAACAGCGGTGAGCGTGGATAGACTGTGCGGCACACCACGGGCACGAGGCGGGGCGATGGCAGACGAAGAACGCAGCGGCACGACGCCGGTGCTGGTGCTGCGCAAGTTCAAGCAGATCCTCGAGTCGTTCACGATCGACAACCCCGAACTGACGCTGCAGCAGATCACCCGGTCGACCGGCCTGCCGGCCAGCACGTGCCAGCGGCTGGTGCACAACTTGGTGCGCGAGGGCTTCCTCGACCGGTACGACGACACCTACCGCGTCGGGCTCGGCCTGGTCCGCTGGGCGGCGCCCGGCACGTTCGGCCTCGACCTGGTCCGGCTGACCCGGCCGGTGCTGCAGCAGCTGCGCGACGAAACGGGCGAGACGGCGTGCCTGTACGTCCGCGACGGCGCCTACCGCACGGTGATTTCGCTGGCGGAGTCCCGCCATCCGGTGGTGCGGCTGTTCGTCGTGGGCATGGTGATGCCGCTGCACGCGGGCTCGGCCGGCAAGGTGTTCCTGGCCTGGGACAAGCTCGCGATCAAGGACGCCATCGGGCACGGCCTGGCGCGCTTCACCCCGCGCACGGTGGTCGACCTCGACCTGCTGTCCGAGCAGCTCGGGCAGATCCGCGAGGCCGGGTACGCGGTGAGCTTCGAGGAGCGCGACCTCGGCGCGGCGTCGTTGAGCGCGCCGGTGTTCGGGCTGAACGGCGAGGTCAGCGCGGCGATCGGGATCGGCGCGCCGACGCAGCGGTTCACCGCAGCCGACGTGCCGCGGCTGGCGCCGATCGTCGTCGACGCCGGCCGGCGCGCTTCCGAGCGGCTCGGGTACCGGCCCGGCGTGGAGCGCGTCGCCGCGCTCTGATCTCCCCCGCGGCGCCCGATTCGTGCCGAGAACCGCCTTGTTGCCCGTTGACGTGGTCCGGTGCGGTCCTGTCCCTCCTTGACTCCGCGCAGCGGTCGTCACATGATGAGTCGGCCAACCACATCGTGGAGAAGTCAAAGGAGACGACGGATGGCGAACACCCCCGACGCCGCCGTGCCGGACACCGGCGCGATCGCGGGCCGGCTCGACCGGCTGCCCATCACCCGCACGCACCGCCGGGCCACCGTCGCTGTCGGGCTCGGGCTGTTCTTCGACTTCTACGAGGTTTTCCTGACCGGCGTGCTCAGCTCCGTGCTCGTCGAAGAGTTCGAACTGACGAAGGCGGACCTGCCGCCCCTGCTGGCGTCGACGTTCGTCGGCATGTTCTTCGGTGCCCTGCTGCTCGGCCGGCTCGCCGACCGGTTCGGCCGCCGCGGCGCCTTCCTGCTGAACCTCGGGCTGTACTCGCTGTTTTCGCTGCTCGGCGCGTTCAGCGGCAGCGCACTGATGCTGCTGGTGACGCGGTTCTTCGCGGGCATCGGCCTCGGCGCGGAGCCGCCGCTGGCCGACACCTACCTCACCGACCTGCTCCCGGCGCGCAAGCGCGGCCGGTTCATCGCCTGGGCGTACACGCTCGCCTTCTGCGGCTTCCCGGTCGTCGGCTTCCTCGCCCGCGGGCTCACCGAGCACGAGATCTTCGGCATCGCGGGCTGGCGCTGGCTGTTCGTGATCGGCGCGCTGGGCGCCGGCGCGGTGTTCCTGCTCCGGCGCGGACTGCCGGAGTCGCCGCGGTGGCTGGAGTCCGTCGGCCGCACGGAAGAGGCCGAGCACCTGGTGGCCGGCCTCGAAGCCGAGGCGCGCGGCGGCGTCAACGAGAACCTCGCCCCGCCCCGCGGCACCACCCGCAAGCGCGCGGCCGCTCCGGTGCGTGAACTGTTCGGCCGGGGAATGCGCCGCCGCACCTGGATGATGGTCGTCTTCCACATCCTGCAGACCCTCGGCTACTACGGCTTCGGCACGCTGGTGCCGCTGGTGCTGGCGGCCAAGGGCTACGCGGTTTCGCAGTCACTGCTGTTCGCCGCCCTGACCTACCTCGGCTACCCGGTGGGCTCGGCGCTGTCGCTGCCGATCGTGGAACGCGTCGAGCGCAAGTACCTGGTGGTCGGCTCGGTGCTGGCGATGGCGGTGTTCGGCATCGCCTTCGGCTACGCGGGTTCGATGGCGCTGGTCCTCGTCTTCGGTTTCCTCTACACGGCGACCAGCAACCTGTTCTCGAACGCCTTCCACATCTACCAGGCCGAAATCTTCCCGACGGCGCTGCGTTCGACGGCCGCGAGCGGCACCTACTCCCTGTCCCGGCTGGCCAGCGGCGCGATGCCGTTCGTGCTCGTGCCACTGCTGAACTCGCACGGCCCGACGGCGCTGTTCCTGGTCGTGGCGGGCGCGCTGGTGGTGGTCGCGGCGGACATCGCGGTACTCGGCCCGCGCACCACCGGCCGGCGCCTGGAGAGCGTCAACGACGAAGCAGCGCCGCTGCCACGATGATCGCCACCTCGTCGATCCGCAAGACCTGCGGCCGGCTCTGGCCGCCGAGGTAGAAGCAGCCGCAGCTTCACTGAAGCGAAACAACGCTGGCTGGCACACATCGAAGCCGAGGCGCGCCTCCGCCGGCCGATCCTGGCTTTGCCGGGTAACTCGTCGGCAGGAGCGGAGCCGACGCCTGAGCACCGGGCTGCCGGGGCCGGTCCGGGCGGGCTGGTGAGGAGCGCTTCCGGTGTCCGGACGGCGCCTGCGACCGGCTTGCGTACAGCTCCGGCCGGCCCGGTGCACTCGCCTGCGGATCTTGCGGATCCATCTCCGCTCCGATCAGAAGACCACCTTCCGACGAACCCGCGCCGGCGGCCAACCGGCCTGAGCGCCGCTTTAACAGTCGTCTCAGATTCGCTCGATATGAAGTAGGCGTCGTCGGGCGACGCGGGTCTCGGCCTCGCCGACGTGGCCGAACGCGCCGCGCTCTACGGCGGCACGGTCAGCGCCGGCCCCCGCATCGGACGGCGGCCGGACCGTCTAAGCGACCCTGAAAGGCAGCCGTTCATGATCTCTGTGCTCGTGGTGGATCCCCAGCCGCTGCAGCGCTTCGGGTTTCGCATGCTGCTGGAGAGCTCTCCCGACACCGAGATCGTCGGCGAGGCCGCGAACGGCGCCGAGGCCGTTCGGCGGACCGCCGAGCTGCGTCCCGACGTGGTGCTGTTGGGCATCCGCATGCCGGGCGTCGACGGGATCGAGGCCGCCCGGCGCATCGTCGCCGCCGGTGGGCGTTCGCGGATCCTGGTGCTGACGACGTTCGGCATGGACCGGTACGCGCTCGCCGCGCTGCGGGCCGGGGCGAGCGGTTTCCTGCTGGAGGACACCCGCCCGGAGGTGCTGCTCGCCGGCATCCGGGCCGTCGCCGCCGGCGAGGCGGTGGTCGCGCCCGCGCTGACTCGGCGGCTGCTCGACGCGTTCGCCGACCGGCTCGGCGATGATCTCTGCGGGCCCGTGCGGGAGGATCCCCGGCTGGACTCCCTGACCGGCCGCGAACGCGAGATCTTCGTCGCCATCGGCCACGGCCTCACCAACGGCGAGATCGCGCAACGGTTCACGCTGTCGGAGTCCACGGTGAAGTCCCACGTCGGGCGCGTCCTCGCCAAGATCGGCGCACGGGACCGGATCCAGGCCGTCATCCTCGCCTACGACCTGAGACTCACCCTGCCGGTATAGCACTTCCGGTCATGCGGTGACGACCTGCCCGTCGACGACTTGCACTGGCACTTTGGTCAGGGGTTTCGTCGCCGGCCCGGCGGTGACCTGGCCGTTGCCGTCGAAAGTGGAGCCGTGGCACGGGCAGCGGAAGCCGGAGTCTGCGGGCGTGACGGGGCAGCCTTGGTGTGTGCAGGCGGCGAGGAACGCCAGGAAGGTGTCGGTCGAGGGGCGCACCAGGTATGCGGCGGAACCGTCCGGTGTGGTGAAGCTCGTCGACGAACCGACGGTGACGGAAGCCACCGTGGCGATCACTGCCGGGGAGTGCGTTCCCGGTTCTGTTGCCTGGCTTGGTTTCGGTTTGATGGTGGTGCGACGGGAAAGGGCGATGCCGACGCCGCCGACGGCAGCGGCTGTCGCGGTGATCAGGCCGCCCCAGAGCAGAATGCGTCGCTCGGCGTTGTCCGGGGTGGGGTTCGGCGGGCGGCGACGTATCGCGGCGCGCAGGCGGGTCGTCGTGGAGAACAGGCCTGCGTCGCCGGCGATCAGCAGCGGGGTCCAGGCGGCGGCGAAGACGATGTCGGCGCCGAAGTAGTACGGGTCGGTCGTCCAGCTGACGGTGAGGAAGAAGCTCAGCGCGAGGAGAAACCCGCCGAGTGCGGCGATGCGGGTGAACAGCCCGAGCAGGGCACCCAGCCCGACAGCGACCTCACCGAGGGCGATGACCAGGCCGATGACGGTCGGGAGTTCGGCCGCGAACGACACCAGCGGGCCGATCGGGGAGGTGGCCGCGGCGTGCAGCATCTGGGCGTGGACGCCGAGGGGTGAGGTGTCGTCCAGGTAGTGGGTGTCGAGGATTTTGGAGAGGCCTGCGTAGAGGAATGTGCCGCCGAGGAAGACGCGCAGCGGCAGGAGCGCCCAGATCTGGGTGCGTAGCGACGCATCGGCCCGTGGCGCTGTTTCGCCAGGGCGAGGCTCGAGGGACAAGAGAAGCCGCCTTTCAGGTCGCGGAGGAGAATCCCGGTGCGGACGTGTGTGAGCTCGGAGCTGTTTTCGGCTTGGTGACCGCAGTGAGCTCACACACGTCCGGCGCTTCGTCAGGACTTGCGGGGGGAGACCGTCATGATGCCCGCGCACATCTCGTCGCTGGTGCCGTCGCCCCACACCACGTAGCGCGGCGGCAGCTTGCTCAGCTGGGGCAGCCGTTTGCGCAGCCCCGCGTCGTGCGTGCACGTCACCCGCAGCGTGTCTCCCGGACCGATGTCCACTGGCGACGGCAGCTTCACCAGCCGCTGGTTGTCGAAGTCGAACTGCGGCACGTCCAGCACGACCTTGGCGTTCGGCGTGCCCGGATTGAGTTCGACCTTGATGGCCCGCCCGAGCAGGTGCATGTGGCCGAAACCGGCGAACAGCGTCACCGGCGCCTCCACCTTGTGGTCGCACGTCTGGGTGTCGCCTGGCTTCGGCGCGCTTTGGCCGCACTCTTCCACCTGTCGGTCCGCGGTTTCGCCGACCTCCGGCCCGAACCGCTTCGTCACGTCCGCGATCGACGCCGCCCGGTCACAGAGCGGACCCGACTCGCCGGCGGGGCAGGGCAGGTCGGTCGGCGCGTCGAGCGGCAACGTGTCGAGTTCCCTGGTCTGCGGCGTGCCGTCCGTCAGCCGCAGCCGCACCGCCGTGCGGTCCGACCCGCCCGGCTTGCCGTCGGTCGCGAGCAGGTTGTAGTGCATCTGGAGGATGACCAGGCTGCCTGGCTCCAGCTTGAAGCCGGCGTCCTGAGTGAACAGCGTCTCCGTGGCGCCCGGCGCCCAGGTGTCCGCCCACGTCGCCTCCCCCTCTTCCACTTCGGCGCCCTTCACACCGGTCCCGCCGAAACACTGCCAGCCGGGACCGGGGGTCTTCGCGTCCTGCTCGCGCACCGCGGCAGCGCCGCCCGGCGGCACCGTGTACACGATGGCGTGGTGCGCGAGGGCGACGTTCTCCGGCGTGACCTGGGTCCCGGTCAGGAACGCCGTCTTGGTCAGGCCCGGATCGATCACCTGGCACCGGTACTCGTCCGTGCCGCCGCCCTCCGGCGGCGCGGGCGTGTAGGCCTCGGCCATCTTCAGGTCGACGAACCGCTCGCCGGCGCGCAGCGGCTGCGGCGGAGCCGCCGGCTGGCCCGCGTGCGCGCTGTGCGGGCCGTTCGCGGCGGGCGCCGCAGTGTTGTCGGCCTTCGACCCGCAGGCGACGAGGGCGAACGCCGTCGCCAGCGCCATGGTGGCCGCCCCGAACCTCCACAGTGGACTATCAGGTTTCGTCATGGCCTGAACGCTAGACCCGATTCCGTCCCGTTTCGTCGTACTGCGGTCGTCATTCTCGGGAGGAAGGCGGTACGACGGTACTACCGGGCCCGAAATCGCGCCCGTTTTAATGGTCCTTTCAGATTCGCTCGGTACGAAGTCGGCGTCGGACAAGCGATGTAACACGTATGTAGGGGGCCAGTGCCGCATTGACCGCGATGGCGACCGTCTACCTGCTCGTCAAGGGTTTCGGCATCGTGGTCAACGACCAGAACTCGGCGCTGCTGACGATCCTGGTGTTCGGCGTCGGCACGGACTAGGGTCTTCTGGCCGGCCATCCCGCGGTTCGGCACGGCCGCGGCGGAGAAGCCGGGGCCGTGGGGACGGCTGGGCACCGCCATCAGCCGCCGCCGGTGGGTGGCGGCGCCGATGACGATCTTCGCGCGGCCCGCGTACCAGGAGCAGGTGCTCGACATCGTCAAGGGCACTCCCGGCGTGGCCCAGGCCGGACCAGCGGTGGCTGGGCCGACATCTCCGTGTTCCCGACGGACGCGCCGGACACCGTCGTCGAGTACGACACGATCAAGCGGGTGCGCACCGCTGTGCACGCGGTGAGCGGGGCGGAGGCGATCGTCGGCGGGCCGAGTGCGAATGAGGAGCCTGCGCTGCAACGGTGAGCCGCCTTTGGTCCAGCGCCACGCGCCAGGGCGGGGGCGGCGCACCGCGGTGTCCCGCCCCCGACGGTGAGCCGCGCGGGGCCATACCCTCGCTCGTCATGCGCCGCGGCGCCGGGGCGGGTCAGCGCACCGCGGTGTCCTCCCCGGCAGTGAGCCGCGCGATCGAGGCGGGCGCGGCCGCGGCCGGAAGGTCGACCCGGAGCAGCGCGCCACCGCGTGCGGAGCGGGCGACGGTGACCCGGCCGCCGTGGGCGTCGACGACCCGCTGCACGATCGACAGCCCCAGACCCGATCCCGGCAACGCCCGGGCGCTGTCGGCACGGTAGAACCGGTCGAACACCCGAGGCACGTCGGCGGCGTCGATGCCCGGCCCGGCGTCGTCGACCTCGAGCACCGCCGACGTGCCCTCGGCACGGAGCCGGACTCCGACCGGCTGGTCCGCGGGAGACCACTTGCCGGCGTTGTCGATGAGGTTGAGCACCGCCCGTTGGAGGCCGGCGGGACGCCCGCTCACCCACACGGAGGTCACGTCGAGCGCGACCTCGATGTCGGGCATGCGGGAACGTGCCCGGGTCGCGGCGGCCACCACCACGTCGGCGAAGTCGAGCACCTCGGTGCTCTCGTCGCTGACGTCACCGCGCGCCAGGTCGGTCAGCTCGGCGGCCAGGGTGCTCAACTCGGCCACCTGGGCGCCGAGGTCGTTGAGCAGCCGGGTCCGGCTCTCCGGCGGCAGTGCGCTGTCCAGGGTGCCGCGCCGATCGAGCCGAATCAGCAGCTCGGCGTTGAGGCGCAGGCTGGTGAGCGGGGTCTTGAGTTCGTGGGCGGCGTCCTCGGCGAGCAGCCGCTGGGCCCGCCGGGAGTCCCGGAGCGCGGCGAGCATGTCGTTGATCGACCGGATCAGCCGCCGGATCTCCCCACCGCCCTCATCCGGGATGTCGGCGTCGAGATCCCGGGTGTGCGCGACCCGGACCGCGGCGGCGGTCAGCCGGTCGATCGGGGCCAGCCCGGCCCGCGCCACGGTCCGCCCGACAAGGGCGCCGCCGGCCACGCAGAGCAGCCCGATCAGCAGCATGCCCCACCCGAACTCGTTGTTCGGGCTGCCGTCGGCGACGCGGGCCACCTGGACCGCGCCGTCGCCCGCCCGCAGCGTGTAGACGAGGTAGACGTCGTCGTCCCTGTCGTTCGATTCCATCAGGTCGGCCGACCCGCCCTGCGCCACACGCCCGGCGTCCTCGCTGACCGGGGGCAGCGCGGGCTGGCCGGCCGGCGTCCGGATCGAGCCGTCGGGCAGGATGACCCGCACCAGCGCACCGGATCCGGGATACGGCGGTAGCTGGACCCGCGCCAGACCGGCGCGCTCGGCGTTCGTCGCCAGGACGTGGGAGTCGGCGAGAAGCTGATCCTTCGCGGTGTCCTGCAGCTCCCGGTCCAGTAGCTCGATGGCCACTTGGAAGGCCACGAACAGGCTGACCGCGATGGCCGTCGCCGCGATCACCGTCAGCCTGGTCCGCAGGGACCGCCGGCGCCACCACCGGGTCAGCCGGCGCGGTTCCCGGCCGGCGGCCGTGCTCACGGAGGAGTCTCCCGCAACGTGTATCCCAAGCCGCGCAGCGTGTAGATCAATCGCGGCTCACCCCCGGCTTCCAGCTTGCGGCGCAGATAGCTCACGTACACCTGGAGGTTGTTGGCGGTGGTGCTCATGTCGAAGCCCCAGATCGCCTCGAACAGCGCGTCGCGGGTCAACACCCGGGTCGCGTTGCGCACGAGGACCTGCAGCAGGGAGAACTCGGTCCGGGTCAGGCGGAGCGGCCGGCCGCCCCGCCACGCCTCGAACCGGTCGGGATCGACCCGGACGTCGGCGAACGACAGGATCTGCGGCTCGTCGTCGCCCGGCGCGCGGCGGCGCAGCAGGGCCCGCACCCGGGCCAGCAACTCCTCGGTGGCGAACGGCTTGGGCAGGTAGTCGTCGGCGCCCGCGTCCAGCCCCGCGACCCGGTCGGAGACCTGATCCCGGGCGGTCAGCATCAGCACCGGCAGCTCCCGGCCCGCCGCCCGCAACCGCCGGCAAGCCTCCAACCCGCCGAGACGGGGCATCATCACGTCGAGAATCAGCAGATCCGGCGCGTCGGCACCGACCCCGTCGAGCACGGCGAGACCGTTGGCGACGGTGCTGGTGTCGTAACCCTCGACCTGGAGCACCCGCTCCAGCGACTCACGGATGGCCGCCTCGTCGTCCGCGATCATGATCCGCACGCGGCTCAGTCTCCCCGATCAACCTGAAGCCAGTATTAGAACGCTCAGTGGTGGTGGTCGCGGGCGAACTGGGCCGGCGTCCGGCCGTAGTAGCGGCGGAACATCCGGATGAAGTGGCTGCTGTCGGCGAACTGCCAGTGTGCCGCGATCTCCGAAACCGTGGGGTGGGACGGCGAGAGGAGCGCGCGGCGCGCCTGCTCGAGGCGACGTCGGCGGATGTACGCCGCGACGGGCTCGCCGGTGGACGCGAAGGCCCGGTGCAACGTTCGCAGCGAGACCTTGAGGCTGGCGCGCCAGCAGCGCTGGTGTCAGGTCCGGGTCGGTGAGCAGTTGATCGACGAGGTTGCGGGCCGCGTGGACCAGTGGGCCGGCCAGGCCGGGTTCGGTGCCGTCGACATACCCGTGCAAAACGCCGCGGACCAGCTCCACCAACGCGTTGCGGCCGGCGTGGACGCCGCTTTCAGTGAGGTCGCCGAGTGCCGCGTGGACAGCACTCGTGTGCGCCAGCAGCATCTGAACCTCCGCGGCGGCGGCCGGGCCGGTCGCTTGCGTGCCGTCGGCGAACAAGCCCAGCGCCTCGGCGGGCAGCCCGATCACCTGGGCGGTCGTGCCCGCGGCGACGTCGTAGCCGGTGAATCCGGTCGAGCGGCTCAGCAGGAACTGGCCGGCGTCGACAGCTATCGTGTCGCGTTCACGTTTGAGGATGTAGGCGCCGCGATGCACCACGTAGAGCCGCAGTTCGCCAGTGTCGGGAGCCGCGGAATCGACCCGTACGCGCGTGGCGGTTTCGAAGTCTGTGATGACCGAGTCCCCGACGCGGGAGGCGAGACCACGAACGACGGCTCCGGCGGTGGCTTCGTGGCGGAACGCGGGCAATGTGAAACCGTCGCCGACCTGCGCTTCCCAGCCGTCGCGGAAGGCGTCGACACCGAACCGTTCGGTGTCCAGCCGAACCGAGCCGCGTACCGAGTCCATCCGGCCATCCAACCACGTGGCACGCATCGTCGATCGAGACGGCACGCGTGTCCAAGACGGCGGGGATACCGGATTTCTAGGGTCGGGGCGTGGATCCGAAAACCTATCTGCACCTGTACTTGCAGCAGGTGCGCGACGTCCTGGTGTGGAAACTCGACGGCCTGTCCGAGTACGACGCGCGCCGGCCGCTCACCCCGACCGGAACCAATCTGCTCGGACTGGTGAAACACCTGACGGGCAACGAGTTCGGCTACTTCGGCGAAGTGTTCGGCCGACCCGCCCACGCGGGGGAGTGGCTGGTCGACCGCACTCAATCAGAGGACTTCCTCGCCCGCCCCGAGGAGACACGCGAGGACATCATCGCGCAGTACAAACGGTCGTGGGAGCACGCTGACGCCACCATCGCGGCACTCGATCTCGACTCACCCGGCAAGGTGCCCCACTTTCCCGAAGGCATGCGCGACGTGACCTTGCAGTGGATGCTCGTCCACATGATCACCGAGACCTGCCGGCACGCGGGTCACGCCGACATCGTCCGCGAGCTCATCGATGGCCGCGCCGGTTACCACCCCACGGTCAGCAACCTTCCCGACGGGTGGTCCGAGCTCCACAACCGTGTCGAGCTCGCGGCACGTGAGGCCGCCCGTGTCACCGGCGACCGCACGCGGGCCACGTAGTTCAGAACGTCACGTGCACTCGCATCCCTGTCCTGAGCGCGAGGTCCACAACACCTGAAGCCCTACTGGAACTGCACGGGCAGCTTGGTCGTAGATGTGGCCGAACTGGCGGCCCCGGTGCCATCTTGGTTCGGCAGCACACCCCCGGGATGCACGACCTGATCCGCTTGTTCGCCACGAAGACGGCACCCGCCGGACCCGGACCGTCGCCTACGGCCCCCACCCTTCGCAGGTCGGCGAGCTCTACCTGCCCGAGGGCGACGGCCCCTTCCCGGTCGTGGTGCTCGTGCACGGCGGTTACTGGGCCGCCATGTGGGACCGGCGCCAGATCACCGACGTCGCCGACGATCTGGCCGGTCGCGGCTACGCGGTCTGGAACATCGAGTACCGCCGGATCGGAGAGGCCGGGGGCGGCTGGCCCGGCACCTTCCTCGACGTGGCCGCCGCGGTCGACGCCCTCGACGGCATGGACCCCGCTCTCGACACCGGCCGCGTCGTTCTTCTCGGTCATCCAGCCGGCGGCCACCTCGCCACCTGGGCCGCCCACCGCGGCGTCCTCCCGCCCGAAGCTCCGGGCGCCGGGCCCAAGATCACGCCGGCCGGTGTGGTCACCCTCGCCGGCGCCCTGGACCTCGAGACCGCTGCCGCTGCGGGCTTCGGTGCGGTTCTCGCCGACCCGGCCGCCGAACCGCCGAAAGACGCACCCGAGCCCGCACGCCCGGAAGCCTGGCCCGCCGTCGCGGCGGCTGTCGGCGACGGGATCGTGCCGCTCCTGGTGGGCGGGCCGGAGCACTACGCCTGGGCCTCGCCGCTGGCACTGCCGGGCGCCGGCGTCCCGGTACTCGCGGTGCACGGCACCGCCGATGAGGCTGTCCCGGCCGGCTGGAGCCGTCGTTACGCCGAGAAGACCACCGCCGAAGGCGGCCGGGCCCGCTACCTCGAAGTCGAGAACGGCACCCACTTCGACGTCGTCCACCCCGGCCACCCGGTCTGGCCGGAGATCACCGGCTGGATCCGGGACACCCTCGGCCGGCGGGAGGACCGGTGAACCGGGCCGAGCGCAACGCGACCGACCCCGACCTCGGTGTCCTGGCCGGCCGGTTGCTGTTCGCGGTGCAACGCGAACTGTTCTCGACACTGGCCCGGCAGGGGTTCGGCGACCTGAAACCCCGCCACGGCGCGGTGCTCGCCTACCTCGATCCGGACGGGGTGCGGGCGTCGGAGCTGTCCCGGCTTTCCGGCCAGTACAAGCAGAACATCGGCACCCTGATCGACGAACTGGAGGCACTCGGGTACGTCCACCGCCGGCCCGACCCCCGCGACCGCCGGGCGAAACTGATTTGCCCCACCGATCGGGGACTCGCCCAGATGCGGGCAGCGGACGCGATCATGGCCGGCATGCAGCAGCGGCACGCCGACCGCCTCGGACCGCGGGAGTACCGGCAGTTCAAGCGGATGCTCGCCGACGTCACCGAACACCAGCGCCACCACTCCGGCTCTGCCGACAACGAGTGAAACCCGCTACGGCGGACAGTACGGCCCGGGAGCCGCGCCGCTCCCGGGCCGCGCGACGTGGGGTTCATGGGGTCCGGCGTCCTTTCCAGCGCAACACGGCCCTCGCTCCCGGCTTCCGGTTACTTCGAACGAGTGGTGAAGCCGAGCTCGGTTCGATCGCTGCCCAGGAGGTCACAGGCTCCGGACCGTGGTCGTGGGGGTTCGGTAGCTGTACTGGTCTACGTAGTCCCGCCGAAGACGACCACACTGGCCGGATCTCCCAGCTGACCGGTCCCCAGGCGGCCAACTTCGGTGAGGCGGCAGGCCTCAGCGGCAAGGCCAACGGACCAGCGGCTCACGGCGTGACGTCGAAGCGGTCCAGCAGCATGTAGGTGCCGCTGCGCTTGACGGCCCGGATGGTGTGGCGGCCCGGCGACAGGCCGCAGGTGCTGAACACGCTCTGCTGGGCGTGCCGGACCTGGCTGGTGGTGTCGACGGTGCGCTGGAAGACTTCGTCCAGGTAGATGTCCATCCGGCCCTCGTCGGAGTAAGTCTCGCTGAAGAGCGCGATGCCGGTCCCGGTGAAGGCGTAGCCGACCTGGCTGCCGTCCGCCCTCGTGGCGTGCACGTCGTCGTGGAAGTCGCCTAAGCCGCGCTTGCCGGCGGAGTACCACGGTCCGCTGTAGACGATGCCGTTCGCGTCGTCGTTGAGCGTCGCCGTCTCGGCGGTCGGGCAGTGCGGGGTGGGGGTGACCGGGGCAGCCGGCGGTGGTGGTGGGGCGACGCTCCGGCGGGTCGGCGAGTGTGTCGGCGTGGCCGAGGTCGTGGCCGGCGGCGTGGTCGAGGTCGTGGGCGCGGCGGACTGAGCCGGGACGGAACTCGACGGCAGCGGGGTGGCCGGCTCGAGCGGCACCGACCACAACGCCGCCTCGCGCGGCGACTGCGCCGGGCCCGACATCGTCGTCAGCACGGCGATGCTCGCCACCACCACTGCCGCGCCCGCGACCACGACCGCCCAGCGGATCCGCGCGCCAGCGCGCAGTTGCGCGTCGGCCGCTTCCCAGGCCTGCCGTTCCAGCCACGCGCGGCGCTCGTCCCGGTCGGCGTCCGCTTTCCGCGGCTCGCCGGGGATCACCGGCAGCTCGGCTGTCGGACGGGCCCATCCCCGGCCTTCGGCAGCACCTCCTCGACGGTCAAGCCCGCTGCGGGCTCTTCGCCGGCCGGCACGCGCCATCGGTGAACCTCCGAACTCCCAGACGAGCACTCCGGCTCGTGATGCCGAGATCCTAGAAATCCGGCCCCCTGCTGGCAAACCTGACAGGCGTCGGACGGCAGTCCAGATGAAAGTCGCGGTCCTCGGCGTGGTGCCACCGAAGGCCGGCAGATCAGCATCCGGACCGGACGCGACCTCGGCACTGCCGCCGGGCCCGCTTGTGTGGTACGACCAGGTCACCCTGCAGGCTGGTGTGCTGGAAGGCTGGTAACCACATGTCTCCAGTGGAGCTGTTTGCCGGAGTTGGGAGCGTCGGTGCGCCGTACTTGGCACACCATCGCCACTTCGGAGGGGGCATGAGAATTCAGAGGTGCATCGATGTTGATAGAGCATCATTTCCCTGCTGAGGCGCTGGCGAGATGAGTGGTATGCCGTCGATGACGGTCTTCGCGATGCGGCCCTGATCGGCTACTTCGTCCCCGTTTTCTCGAGCCCACGTGCGGATGTCGTGAGTCGCTGTGTAGATCGTCCTTGGCTCCGATTCCTGTTTTGTGCTGTCGGTCGGCTGGCCGACGGCGACCTTGATCCGGCGGCCACCGGTTCGGCGTGCGGACGCCACATACGGTGCCAGTGCTTCACGTAGTGCGTTGGCGTTCGTTGTGGACAGGTCGATCTCGTAGGCGACGCCGTCGATTCCGAAGGGGGCGGTTTGCTCGGCGGGCTGCCGTTCGTGTTGTCGAGTATCTCGATCGTCACTCTCTTGGCCATCTACTCACCCTTTCCTTCTGCTGCTGTTTCGAATGCCGGTGCGGCGAATAGTAACGTCGCAGAAATACGGGGCGTTTTTGGGTTCGCTCACGTACGAGGCTCTTTGAGTTTCTTTCGAGATAGGTGTGTGCTGGGGCGAACACTTCCCTGACTGACTCGATTGTTCGACAACAAGAATGGAGTGCGTGATGGAGAACGAATGCGACCACGGGAACGGAGGCGGCGGTGCTGTCGCCATGGCCATCCGCGAGCTGGCCGCGGCGGTGCGGGCGACTGTGCCGGAGCCGCGGGCGGATCCGGATGCGTTGTTGACCGCGGAGGAGGTGGGGGAGTTGCTGCAGCTGTCGCCGAGGACGTTGAAGGATCAGGCGGCTGTCGGGATGTTGCCGCATCACCGGTTCGGGAAGCACTACCGGTTCACCCGTGGCGATGTTGCGGAGATCGTGCGGCTGAGCGCTGCACCGGTGAAGCCTCCGCGGCGGCGGGTGTCCGTTGCGGACGTTGCCCAGGATTTCCGTGCCGCGTGATGCGGGCGAAGCAATAGAGAAGAGGAGCTGAAGGATGGCCCATGGCCAGGAAGAGCCCGGCACCGGCGAGTGGCGTGCCCAGTACAAGCGTCCCGACGGGACGTGGGGGAGTAGGTCGGGGTTCCCCACCAAGAGGGCTGCCGAGGAGTGGGGGCTGGGGCAGGAGGCCCTGATCCGGCGGAACCTGTGGTTGGATCCGCGCGATGGAGAGACCCGGTTTGACGACTTCGCCGAAGAGTGGCTCGCTGCGGTGGCTCCGCGGCTGGAGCTGAACACGGTCGCGAAGTACCGGTCTTTCCTTGACACGCAGCTGCTGCCGCAGTGGAAGGCGTGGCCGTTGATCGCGATCTTCAACGGCTACGTCGAGATCGAGCGGTGGCTCTCGGAGCTGTATGAGGACTACGCCGAGTCGTCGGTGGCCTCGTACTTCGCGTTGTTCTCCACCATCCTCAACGCCGCTGTGCGGGCCCCCGACGTTCACCTTCCACGAAGGCCGGCACACCCACAGCACGTGGTGCGGAGGACGGCATCCCGGAGGCCGTCGCGCGCGGCTGGGACGGAAGACGGGCATCGCCGGGTCTATGACCACGTGACGCCGGGGATGGTGAACGAGATCTTGAAGGCCCTGGAAAACGGTGGCAGCGATCGCCGGGTGTGCTCCGGGAGGTGACCGGACCGGGGGTCCGGGGGCGTGCCCCCGGCGGGGTGTGGGGGCTCGGCCCCACAGGACACGACGAAGAGAGCCCTGCTTGCGTGTTCCGCAAGCAGGGCTCTCCTGCGATCGAGTGCGCGATACTGGGATTGAACCAGTGACCTCTTCCGTGTCAGGGAAGCGCTCTCCCGCTGAGCTAATCGCGCGAGGTGGAGACGGGATTCGAACCCGTGTACACGGCTTTGCAGGCCGTTGCCTCGCCTCTCGGCCACTCCACCGTGACTAGGCCCGAGAGCCTGCCGAGCGGATGACGGGATTCGAACCCGCGACCCTCACCTTGGCAAGGTGATGCGCTACCAGCTGCGCTACATCCGCAATCCGCAGCTCCGGGAACCCCGAGTCCCCGTCGCCGTGGTGTGGGAAAACCATATCGGACCCCGAAAACCGGCTCGACACCGGGGTGTCACTCGGCCGTCATCAGGCCAAATCGTGGGGGATGAGGTGCGTCAGGGCGTCGTCGACGTCGACCCACAGGTGCTCGTTGCCCGGGAGGACCACGTCGTACGTGCGGTCGAGGAAGTCCGCCAGCTCCTGGGCCGATGCTTCGAACATCGCGTGCCCGGACGGGGAGTTCAGCTCGATCAGGACCGCTTCGGGGTCCTCGACCGAGGGGCGGATGCGGACGTCGCCGTCGCCCGCGTCGGCCAGGAGGCCGTCCGCGAGGAGGTCACGTGCGTACACCCACTCGACCCAGCCGGCCCGGCCGGTGCGGAAGGCCGCGACGACCGCATACGGGTCGCGTGTGTCGTAGCGCAGCTCCACCTTCACCGGAACCGCGGGAGTCCGCGGCGCCAGCAGGTCGAAGACCGCCGTCGAGCGGAGCGTCACGTGATCGTTGCGCATCGTCCTACCCTTCGTCTCCCTTCCCGGCCCGGCCCGGCCGAGGGCATCACCACTGGGACGCATCGGGAGGCCTGTTCCGTCGCGGGTGCGCCGCAGATCACCCGTCCGGGCTCTTCGGCCCCCGTCTCCACCCGTGACCACCCACGGCGCGCAGCTGACCGGCGCGCCCCGTGGGGCTCACGACCTCCATACTGCGCGGTTTAGTCGCCGGGCGATAGCACCGTCGCACGGATGTCGAACGTGGCGTCACGCGGCCCCCCGTACGCACAACCCCGGCTAGCTCGGGGTTGTGCGTACCGTACTCGCCAGTAAGCGGAGTGTGGTCGGCGAGGACCACCCGTTTGCAGGCGCCTGAAAGTCGTACGCTAGAGTTCCCTGCAACACCGCGAGCGGGCGATTAGCTCAGCGGGAGAGCGCTTCGTTCACACCGAAGAGGTCACTGGTTCGATCCCAGTATCGCCCACGCGAGAGCCCTGTCCGCCGAATGCGGACGGGGCTTTCTCTGTTTGTGCCCCCGGCGCGCGCCCAGGCCGGGCCGCATTTCCCTGTCGCAGCGCCCGGCTGGGTTAACCGGAGTGAACGATCCGTTCGGCCCGGCCGTATCTGCTCACGAGCGCACTGCGCGCCCCTGCCGCCGAGGCCCGCCGGAACTGCCTCCGAATCGTGTCGATGCGGCGGATTCCTGTCGAACGCGACCCCGTGGGAGGGCGATGTGATCCTCGGCACGCCGCGGCGCCCGGTCCGCCCGCGCTCCCGGGTCGGCCCCGCGCTGCCCGACGTGTGACAGAATCACTGCGCGTGACGCCGTGGCGACGAATGTCACGGCCGGTCCGCGTGGCGCCCGCGCGCCGGCGGCCCGCCGGACCTCTGGTCCACTGTGGACCACCCACCGCGTCCAGTGTCCACAGTAGAACCCGCCCGGCCCGTTCGGCCGTTCGGCGGTGCTTGGTCCACCCGAGTGCGGGCACCGTCCTGTTCGCTACGGAACGTAGTTTTCACGGGGATACGCCCTATTACCCATCGTCATCATCTTGTTATGTCCCGGCCAATTTCCGGCGGGGAAGTCACGCACCATGTGGCTGGAAATCCTTGTAACACTGCCGAGAGAGTCGCCGATAACTTGCCGTGTGAAGCCTCCGCGGGCTCTGCGCGACTACAGAACTGACTACAGAACTGTAGTGACTCTCCGAAATCGTTTTCGGTGACGCTGCGTGCCCGCGGTCAACCAGATCCTGTTCCCGGGAGGTCAGATGGAAGAGTCGGTGCGGCCTTCGTACACGGTGAGCCAGCCACCGCCGCACATCGACCTCCAGGCCATCCCCCGCCCCGCCAAGCGGGACGGCCACGCCGACGACGACGCCGCGAGCCCGTCCTCGAAGGCATGGCCCGCGGCCTGGGAAGCGCGGTACAGAGCCTGGGTCATCGGCAGCGACGTGTTCATCACGCTGCTGGTGATCGCGATCAGCGCGTTCGTCATCGATCGCGTTGCCCCCCATGACATGCACGCCTTCGGCACCATGCTCGCCGTCTTCGTCTCCCTGCCCGTGAGCCGGGCCTGGAGCCCCCGCGTGCTCGGCGAAGGCGCGGAGGAGTACCGCACCCTCGGCCGCGGCTTCATCACCGCCGCCGTCCTGGTCGCGCTGGGCGGCCTGCTGTTCGGCGCGCTCGAGGTCCAGGTCTGGGTGTTCGTCGTCGTCCCGGCCATCGCGCTGGTCGCCTTCCCGCAGCGCTACCTGCTGCGCCAGGTGCTGCACCGCAAGCGCGCCAAGGGGCTCTGCCTGCTGCCGGTGATGGCGGCCGGCAGCCCCGAAACCGTCGCCGACCTGATCGCCCGCACCCGCTCCGAGGTGCACGTCGGCTGGCGCGTCGAGGCCGCCTGCACCTTCAGCGGCCACGGCGAGGACCGCGACAGCGGCGAGATCGACGGCGTCCCGGTCGTCGGGCGGCTGGAGGAGCTGTCCCGGCACGTCCGGCGCGGCGGCTACCGGGTCGTGGCGATCACCGCCGACCAGTACTGGACGCCGAAGCGGCTGCAGCGGCTGGCCTGGGACATGGAGGGCACCGGCGCGGAGATGGTCGTGGCGCCCGTCCTGATGGAGGTCGCCGGGCCCCGGCTCAACGTCACCGGCGTGCTCGGCATGCCGCTCCTGCGGGTCACCGCGCCGATGTTCACCGGCGGCCGCCGGGTGGTGAAGGAGATCGTCGACCGCGCCGGCTCGGCGCTGCTGCTGACCCTGCTGTCCCCGCTGCTGCTGGTGATCGCCGCGGCGATCAAGCTGAACGACCGCGGCCCGGTGATCTACCGCCAGCGCCGCGTCGGCCGCGACGGCGCCACGTTCACCATGCTCAAGTTCCGGACGATGGTCACCAATGCCGACGAAATCCGGAAAACCCTGGAACAGGAGAACGAGGGCGCGGGCCCGCTGTTCAAGATGAAGCGCGACCCCCGTATCACCCGTGTGGGTGGTTTCCTGCGCCGGTATTCGCTCGACGAAGTGCCGCAGCTGTTCAACGTCGTTTCCGGGAAGATGTCGCTCGTCGGCCCGCGCCCGCCGTTGCCGGAGGAAACCGCGCAGTACGCGCCGGACGCGCGCCGCCGCCTCCTGGTCAAGCCGGGCCTGACCGGCCTCTGGCAGGTCAGCGGGCGCAGCGACCTCACGTGGGCGGAGAGCATCCGGCTGGACCTGCGCTACGTCGAGGACTGGTCCCTCGCCCTGGACCTGGTGATCCTCTGGAAGACCTTCCGCGCGGTGATGGGCGGGCAGGGCGCCTACTGACCCGCCACCCGCGTGCTGCCACCACGGCCGCCGACCCCGCTGGAGGGGGTCGGCGGCCGTGCTCGTTCCCGGGGTGGCGCTGACCGCGTGCGATCGGCCGCCGCGGCGATTCGCGCGAGGCGGCCCCCGCGTGCCGCTGTTCGCGCCGGTGGGCCGCGCCGGCCGGGCCCGTCCGATGGCGCCCGTTCGCCCGGATTACCGGCAGCCGGGGAGGGCACCCTGGTCCGATCGGCGTGAGCCAGTTCACCGGGGCGAAGCGGTTGAGCGCGAAATAGTTCAACGCTCAACTTGGTTGCACGGGGTACCGACCCAACGGAAGGAAGCTCAGCCCCATGACCACCTTTGCCGAGCAGACCGAGGCCATCCAGGTCCCCGCGGACGTCCAGAACCTGCTGTTCCGCGAGGCCCGCACGGCCAACAGTTTCAGCTCCGAGCCGGTGACCGAGGAGCAGGTCCGCGCGATCTACGACCTCGTCAAGTGGGCCCCGACGTCGATGAACACCCAGCCGCTGCGCGCGCTGGTGCTCCGGACCGCCGAGGCGAAGGCCCGCCTGCTCCCGCACATGGCCCCGGGCAACCGGGACAAGACCGAAGCCGCCCCGCTGACCGTCGTGCTCGCGGCGGACGTCGACTTCCACGAGAACATCCCGCAGGTGTTCCCGCACGCCCCGCAGGTGAAGGACAACTTCTCCGACGAGCAGGGCCGCGTCGAGTTCGCCAAGCTCAACTCGCTGCTGCAGGTCGGCTACTTCATCATCGGCGTCCGCGCCGCCGGCCTGGCCGCCGGCCCGATGACCGGCTTCGACGCCCAGGGCGTCGACGACGAGTTCTTCGCGGACAAGAAGTGGCGCTCGCTGGTCATCGTGAACGTCGGCAAGCCGGGCGAGAACCCCTGGTTCGACCGCCTGCCGCGGCTCGACTTCGACCAGGTCGTCGAGACCCTCTGACCGCGATCGGACGGGCCGCCTCCGGAGCCGGGGGCGGCCCGTCCGGCGTTCGCGCCACGCGCGTGAGGCGCGGAAGCGCCGCCGACTAGCATCGACGGCGTCATCTCTGTCACTCCAGCTTGAGGAGCCGATCGTGTCCCAGTCGCCCCCCGTTTCCCCCGTGGCCGCCTCCCGCGTGGTGGTACCGGCGGGCACTACGGCGGGCGCGGCGGTCCGCGAAGCCGGTCTGCCGACCAAGGGCGAGGACACGATCGTCGTCGTGCGCGACGCCGACGGGAAGCTGCGCGACCTCGCCTGGGCGCCGGAAGCCGACGCCGAGGTCGAGCCGGTCGCCGCGAACACCGAGGACGGCCGCAGCGTCATCCGCCATTCGGCCGCGCACGTGCTCGCCCAGGCCGTGCAGCAGCAGTTCCCGGACGCCAAGCTCGGCATCGGCCCGCCGGTCAAGGACGGTTTCTACTACGACTTCGCCGTCGACAAGCCGTTCACCCCGGAGGACCTGCAGGCGCTCGAAAAGCGCATGAAGCAGATCGTGAAGGGCGCCCAGCAGTTCTCGCGGCGCGTTTTCGACTCCGTCGACGAGGCCAAGAAGGAACTCGCCGACGAGCCGTTCAAGCTCGAACTCGTCGACCTCAAGTCCGAAGTGGACACCGCCGAGGTGATGGAGGTCGGTGAGGGCGAGCTCACCATCTACGACAATCTCGACCCGCGCACCAAGGAACGTGTCTGGAGTGACCTCTGCCGCGGCCCGCACGTGCCGACGACGAAGTTCATCCCGGCCTTCAAGCTCACCCGCGTCGCCGCCGCGTACTGGCGGGGTAGTGAAAAGAACCCGCAGCTGCAGCGGATCTACGGCACGGCGTGGGAGTCGGCCGAGGCGCAGGACGCCTACCTCGAGCGCATCGCCGAGGCCGAGCGCCGCGACCACCGCAAGCTCGGCGCCGAGCTCGACCTGTTCTCGTTCCCGGAGGAGATCGGCTCCGGCCTGCCGGTGTTCCACCCGAAGGGCGGCATCATCCGCCGTGAGCTGGAGAACTACTCGCGCCGCCGCCACGAGGAGGCCGGCTACGAGTTCGTGAACACCCCGCACATCAGCAAGGGCGAGCTGTTCCACACCTCCGGCCACCTGCCCTACTACGCGGACACGATGTTCCCGCCGGTGCAGTTCGACGAGGAGAACTACTACCTCAAGGCCATGAACTGCCCGATGCACAACCTGATCTTCCGCTCGCGCGGGCGGTCCTACCGCGAGCTGCCGCTGCGGCTGTTCGAGTTCGGCACCGTCTACCGCTACGAGAAGTCGGGCGTCGTGCACGGCCTCACCCGCGTGCGCGGGCTGACGATGGACGACTCGCACATCTACTGCACCAAGGAGCAGATGCCGGGCGAGCTCAAGTCGCTGCTGAAGTTCGTCCTCGACCTGCTCGCCGACTACGGCCTCTCCGACTTCTACCTCGAGCTGTCCACCCGCGGTGACTCCGACAAGTTCATCGGCGAGGACTGGGAGTGGGAGGAGGCCACCGAGACGCTGCGGCAGGCGGCGATCGACTCCGGCCTCGAGCTGGTCCCGGACCCGGGCGGCGCGGCCTTCTACGGCCCGAAGATCTCGGTCCAGGCCAAGGACGCCATCGGCCGCACCTGGCAGATGTCGACCATCCAGCTGGACTTCAACCAGAACAAGCGGTTCGAGCTCGAGTACACCGCGCCGGACGGCTCGCGCCAGCGGCCGATCATGATCCACCGCGCGCTGTTCGGCTCGATCGAGCGCTTCTTCGGCGTGCTGACCGAGCACTACGCGGGCGCGTTCCCGGCGTGGCTTTCGCCGGTGCAGGTGGTCGGCATCCCGATCACCGCCGACCAGGTGGAGTACTTGCAGGACGTCGAGAAGGCGTTGCGCGCCAAGGGGATCCGCGCCGAGGTCGACGCGAGCGACGACCGGATGCAGAAGAAGATCCGGACGCACACCACGCAGAAGGTGCCGTTCATGCTGCTGGCCGGCGCGAAGGACGTCGAGGCGGGCGCGGTGTCGTTCCGCTTCCGCGACGGCGGCCAGATCAACGGCGTGCCGGTGGCCAAGGCGGTCGAGGCGATCGCGGAGTGGGTCGCGCGGCGCGAAAACGCGTCGCCGACGGCCGACGCGCTGGAGACGGTCGTTCGGTGAGTGAGGGTCCCGAGCTCGTCGAGCAGCAGGGCATCGGGGTCCAGGACGCCTTCCAGCGGCTCTGGACCCCGCACCGGATGGCCTACATCAAGGGCCAGGACAAGCCGGACGGCGACGAGGAACCCGGCTGCCCGTTCTGCCGGATCCCTTCGCTGGACGACAAAACCGGCCTGATCGTCGCCCGCGGCGACGTCGTGTTCGCGGTGTTGAACCTGTACCCGTACAACCCGGGGCACCTGATGGTGGTGCCGTACCGGCACGTCGCGGACTACACCGACCTCACCGTCGAGGAGACGCGCGAGGTCGCCGAGTTCACCCAGCACGCGATGAAGGTGATCCGCGCGGTGTCCGGCGCGCACGGGTTCAACATCGGCCTGAACCAGGGCCACATCGCGGGGGCGGGCATCGCCGCGCACCTGCACCAGCACCTGGTGCCGCGGTGGGGCGGGGACGCCAACTTCATGCCGATCATCGGCCAGACGAAGGTGCTCCCGCAGCTGCTGGGGGAGACGCGGGACATGCTGGCCGACGCCTGGTAGCCCGGGGCGCTGACCGGCAAAAACTCCTGATTGAGTGTTCAACCGAGAGTATGATGGGGTTATGTCCGGAACCCGATGGCTCAGCGACGACGAACAGCGCGTCTGGCGTGAGTTCAATTCGGCCACCCGCATGCTCAGCGCGCACCTCGAAGGCCAGCTGCAGCACGACTCGGGCATGCCGCACACCTATTACGAAGTCCTCGTCGCCCTTTCCGAAGCGCCCGGCCGCCGGCTGCGGATGAGCGAGCTCGCCGACGCGCGGCAGGCGTCCCGCAGCCGCCTTTCGCACGCCGTCGCGCGGCTGGAGGCGAACGGCTGGGTGCGCCGCGAGGCGTGCCCGACCGACAAGCGCGGCGCCTGGGCCGTGCTGACCGACGCCGGCTTCGCCGCGCTCGAGGCGGCCGCGCCGGGGCACGTCGAAGCCGTCCGCGAAAGCCTGTTCGACCCGCTGACACCGGAGCAGGTGAAAGCGCTCGGTGAGATCAGCGCCGCGATCCGTCGCCGGCTTTCGCCGAAGTGCGCGGCCGCCAAAGCCGCCGAAGACGCGCGGGAACACGAGGGCGAGCTCACGAAATCGGGCTGACCCGGGGCGGCGCGTCGGGTTCGCCGGGGCGGGTGGATAGGCTGCATTCGCCCACCCGACCCTCGTAGCCAGGTGCCTCGACGAACCGATGCTCAATATCTTCGCGCGTGCCTCCGTCTCCCGCGTCACCGATCCGATCGGCCAGGCGCTGGTCCGCGCCGGGCTGACCCCGAACGTCATGACCGTGCTCGGCACCGCCGGCGCGGTCGTCTGCGCGCTGGCCTTCTTCCCCACCGACCACCTGCTGTGGGGCACCTTCACGGTGTGGGGCTTCGCCATGCTCGACCTGCTCGACGGCGCCATGGCCCGCGCCCGCGGCTACGGCACCCCGTTCGGCGCGGTGCTCGACGCCACCTGCGACAGGCTGGTGGACGGCGCCCTGTTCGCCGCCATCGCCTGGTGGTGCTTCGTCGTCGACGACAACCGCCCGGCCGCCGCCGCGGCCCTGCTGTGCCTGGTGCTCGCCCAGGTCATCTCCTACGTCAAGGCCCGCGCGGACGCCTCCGGGCTGCCGGTCGACGGCGGGCTCGTCGAGCGCGCCGAGCGGCTGATCATCGCGCTGGTCGGCACCGGGCTGCACGGCTTCGGCATCCCGTACACCGTGGACGTGACGCTCTGGCTGCTCGCCGTGCTGTCGGTGATCACGCTGCTGCAGCGCACGGCCGCGGTGGCGAAGGCGGCCCGCGCCGCCGCGGGGGAGCAGCCGGCATGAGCAGGCTGTCAGAGCGGTTGAGCGCCTTCGGCTACGCGGCCGGGTGGAAGCTCGCCGGCTGGCTGCCCGCCGGGTTCGGCGGCACGGTCTTCTCGCTCGGCGCCGACCTCGCCGTCCGCCGCGACGGCGGAGGCGTGCGGCAGCTGCGCGCGAACCTCGCCCGCGTGGTGCCGCAGGCCGACCCGGTGGAGCTCGACGAGCTGACACGGCGGGCGATGCGCTCGTACGCCCGCTACTGGCACGAGACGTTCCGGCTGCCGTCGATGGACCACAAGGAGGTCAGCGCCAAGGTCGCGGCCTCGATCACCGGCGTGGAAAACCTCGACGCGGCGCTGGCCGAGGGCAACGGCGCGGTGATGGCGCTGCCGCACAGCGGCAACTGGGACGTCGCCGGCGTGTGGCTGGCCGACTACCTCGGCGGCTTCACGACGGTCGCCGAACGGCTGAAGCCGGAGTCGCTCTACCGCCGCTTCGTCGAGTACCGGGAGTCGCTCGGCTTCGAAATCGTCCCCCTCACGGGTGACAGTTCGGCGATGCGCGTGCTGCTGAAACGCCTGCGCGAGAACAAGGCCGTCTGCCTGGTGGGCGACCGCGACCTGACGACGAGCGGCATCCCGGTGAAGTTCTTCGGCGAGAAGGCCCGCTTCCCCGGCGGCCCGGCCCGGCTGGCGGCGACGACCGGCGCGGCCCTGATCCCGGCCGGCTGCTGGTTCACCGAGGAGGGCTGGCAGATCCGGCTGCACCCGCGCATCCGGGTCACCGCGCGGGCCGAGGTCCCGGCCGCCACCCAGGCCCTGGCGGACATCTTCGCCGGCGACATCGCCGCGCACCCGGCCGACTGGCACATGGTGCAGAAGTTCTGGCCGGCCGACCTCGAGGCCGCCGAGCAGGCAAGCCTCGAAGAAGCGAGCTGAGGCGGTGGCCGCGCGGCCGATGCGGGTCGGCATCGTGTGCCCCTACTCCTTCGACGTGCCCGGCGGGGTCCAGGGGCACGTCATCGACCTGACGAAAGCCCTGCTCGCGCGGGGCCACCAGGTGTCCGTGCTGGCGCCGGCGGACGAGGACGCACAGCTGCCGGAGTTCGTGCACCCGGCGGGCAAGGCGCTGGGGATCCCGTACAACGGCTCGGTCGCGCGGCTGCAGTTCGGCCCGGTGTCCTACGCCCGCGTACGCCGCTGGATCCGCGAAGGCGACTTCGACGTCCTGCACTTGCACGAACCGGCCGCGCCCAGCCTGTCGCTGCTGGCCCTGCTCATCGCGGACGGCCCGATCGTGGCGACCTTCCACACCGCGACCACCCGCTCGCGCACGCTGTCGGCGTTCCAGCCGGTGCTGCGGCCGCTGCTGGAGAAGATCACGGCGCGGATCGCGGTGTCGGCGCTCGCCCGCCGGGTCCAGGTGGAGCACGCGGGCGGCGACGCCGTCGAGATCCCCAACGGCGTCGACGTCGAGTTCTTCTCCTCGGCGACGCCGCTGCCCGGCTACCCGCGGGCCGGGGGCACGGTCGGGTTCGTCGGCCGGTTCGGTGAGCCGCGCAAGGGCATGGGCGTGCTGCTGGAGGCGTTGCGGCGGATCCTGCCGGAGTTCGAGGACCTGCGGCTGGTCGTGGTCGGCCGGGGTGACGCCGAGCAGCTGCGCCGCGACGCCGGACCGGAGCTGGCGCCGCACCTGGAACTGCTGGGCCAGGCCGACGACGCCACGAAGGCCCAGGCGCTGCGCAGCGTCGACGTCTACTGCGCGCCCAACACCGGCGGCGAGAGCTTCGGGATGATCCTCACCGAGGCGATGGCGGCGGGGACGCCGGTGCTCGCCAGCGGGCTGGACTCCTTCCGCCGGGTGCTCGACGACGGCCGCGCCGGCCTGCTGGTGGAAACCGGGGACCCGGCCGCGCTCGCGGACGGCCTGCGCGAGCTCCTCGGCGACCCGGCGCGCCGGGCGTCGCTGGCCGCGGCGGCGGGGGAGCGCGTCACGATGTACGACTGGTCGGTGGTGGCCACGCAGGTGCTGCGCGTCTACGAGACGGCCGTCGCGGCCGATCCGCGGCGGGTCGCGGCGCCGGAACGGGAGCTCGCCCGGTGAGCGTGCTCGGCTGGCTGCTCCCGGTGCTGGCGGCGATCGTCGTGCTGGGCGGGCTGTTCCTGGTGGCGACGGCGAACCGGCTCGACCGGCTGCACGTCCGCACGGACGCCGGCTGGGCGGCCCTGGACGCGGCTTTGGCGCGGCGGGCGGTCGTGGCGCGCGCGGTCGCCTCGGTGCTGGGCTCGCCGGGCCTGCGGACGTCGGCGGAGCGTGCCGAAGTGGCGCCGCGGGCCGATCGCGAAGCCGCGGAGAACGAGCTGACGCTGGTTTTGGCGCGCATCGACCGGGCGGGCCTGCCGGCCGAGCTGGCCGAGGAGCTGACCGACGCCGAACACCGGGTGGTGATCGCCCGCCGCGTCCACAACGACGCCGTCCGCGACACGCTGCGGCTGCGCAGGCGGCGGAAGGTGCGGTACTTCCGCCTCGCGGGGACCGCGCCGCTGCCGGAGTACTTCGAGTTCGCCGAGCCGGAGGTCTGACATGTGGTGGGTGGTCGTCGAGGAGCAGCGCGGCGGCGGGGACGCGCGCGCCTGGAACGTCACGAAGACGAAGCCGGCGGGAGGGGACCGGGAGCACGCCGACGAGGTCGCGCGGCGGCTGGCGTTCTCGCACGAGCCGGTGCACCCGTCGGCGGTGAAGGAGCGGAAGGTGCTGCGCGTCGGCGACGGCTACCTCGTGATCGCGACCGGCCGCACGGCGACGTTCCACTTCCGCGTGACGCTCGGCGAGACCGTGGCGGAACCGGCATGACCTGGTGGGTGGTCGTCGAGGAGCAGCGCGGCATGGGCGAAAGCCGCAACTGGTCGCTGTCGGAGACGTTCTCGCAGCCCGACCAGGAGACCGCCGAGGCCGAGGCGCTGCGGCTGGCGCGCGAATACCAGCCCGCCTACCCGTGGTCGCCGAAGTCGCGGAAGGTGCTGCGCGGCCCGGGCGGCTACCTGGTGATCGTCGAGGGCCGGACGTCGACGTTCCACTTCCGGCTGAGCGTGCTCGAAGAGCTTCGAGGCTGACACACTGGGCGGCATGAGCGAGACTTGCGACGTCGCCCACGGCACGGCCCCGGCCGACCCCGGGGTGCGGACGCTGGTGGCGGTGTTCGCGTCGCCGGTGTCCCGGTTCCTGCTGAAGTTCGCGAAGGACCTCGGTTACCACGTGGCCCTGTTCGAGCCCGACCCCGCGCGCGTCACGGACGTGCCCGAGGGGTTCGAGGCGGACACCGTGCTCCCGTCGCTCGACGCGTCCGCGGACGTCGTCGTCACCGACCACCACCGTCCCGAGCTGGGCGAAGTGCTGAAGGCGGCGCTCGAAGGGAAGCCGCGGTGGGTGGGCGTGCTCGGCAACCCGCGGCACCCGGGCCCGCACGTGGCCGCCCTGCAGGCCCTCGGCGTCGCCGAGGCCGACATCGCCCGCGTGCACCGCCCGGTCGGGCTGAACATCGGCTCCCGCACCCCGCCGGAAATCGCCCTGGCCACCCTCGCGGGCCTCGTCGCCGACCGCAACAACCGCCCCGGCGGCTTCGACTTCTGACCCCGTCGTGAGTGAGAAACAGGGTTGGAACACTGTTTCTCACTCACGACCGGGCTAGTGGACGGCCATTCCTTCGGGCATCGGCTCGAACCTCGCGTGGCGGCGGGTGAACGTCGCCGTGCCCGAGGTCATCGAGCGCAGGTCGATCAGGTAGCGCACCAGTTCCGTGGCCGGGACCTCCGCGCGGATCACCGTCCGGCCGCCCTCGCCCGCCTCGGTGCCGAGGACCCGGCCGCGGCGGGAGGACAGGTCGCCGAGGACCGTGCCCAGGTGCTCGTCCGGCAGGCGGATCGCCACCTCCTCCAGGGGTTCCAGCATCGTGATGTGCCCGCTCGCCGCCGCCTCGCGCAGGGCGAGGGCGCCCGCCGTCTGGAACGCCGCGTCCGACGAATCCACGCTGTGCGCCTTGCCGTCGACCAGGGTCACCTTGACGTCGACGACCGGGTGGCCGTCCGCCAGCCCGCGCTGCAGCTGGGCCCGCACGCCCTTCTCCACGCTCGGGATGAACTGGTGCGGCACCGCGCCGCCGACCACCCTGTCCACGAACTGGAAGCCGCTGCCGCGCGGCAGCGGCTCGACTTCGATGTCGCAGACGGCGAACTGGCCGTGCCCGCCGGACTGCTTGACGTGCCGCCCGTGGCCCTTGGCCGGCTTGCTGAACGTCGAGCGCAGGCTGATCTTCACCGGTTCGGTGTCGACGTCGGCGCCGCCCGCGCGCAGCCGCGAGAGCACGACGTCGGCGTGGGCCTCGCCCATGCACCACAGCACCAGCTGGCCGGTCTCGGCGTTGCGGTCCAGCCGCAGCGTCGGGTCCCCGGCGACGAGCCGCGACAGGTTGCGGGCCAACGTGTCCTCGTCGCTGCGGGTCTTCGCCACCACCGCCACCGGCAGCAGCGGCTCCGGCATCGCCCACGGCTCCATCAGCAGCGGGTCGTCGGGGGAGGAGACGGTGTCGCCGGTCTCCGCCGAGCCGACCTTCGTCAGCGCGCACAGGTCGCCCGCGACGCAGTAGGGCACTTCCCGCAGGGACGAGCCGAGCGGCGAATACAGGTGGGCGACGCGCTCGTCGGCGTCGTGGTCCTCGTGGCCGCGTTCGGCGAGGCCGTGCCCGGACACGTGCACCGGCCGTTCCGGCCGCAGCGTCCCGGAAAACACCCGGACGAGGGACACCCGGCCGACGTAGGAGTCCACGGCTGTCCGGACGACCTCCGCGGCGAGAGGGCCCGCGGGGTCGGCGGTGATCGCGGCGTGCGCACCGCCGTCCGGCGTGGTGACGTCGGGCGGCCGGTGCTCCAGCGGCGAGGGGAACGCGCGGACGATGCCGTCGAGCACCTCGGCCAGCCCGATCCCGCTGGTCGAGCACACCGGGATGACGGGGTGGAAGGAACCGCGCGCCACAGCCGTTTCGAGGTCGGCGATCAAGGTGGCCTCGGCGATCTCCTCGCCGGCGAGGTAACGGTCCATCAAGGACTCGTCCTCGCTCTCGGCGATGATCCCTTCGATCAGCTCGTTGCGGGCCTCGGCCATCCGTTCCAGATCGGCCGGGTCGGGCTCGCCGGTCTTCGGCGGGTGCCCGCCGGAGTAGTCGAAGTACCGCTGGGTGATCAGCCCGACCAGGCCGTCGCCCGCCGGGAGGTACAGCGGCAGCACACCGGCGCCGAACGCGGCCTGGCAGGCGGCGATCTCGGCCATCGCGTCGGCCCGGTGGTGGTCGAGCCGGGAGACGACGACCGCGCGCGGCATCCCGACCGCGGCGCACTCCTCCCACACCGCCACCGTCGCCGCGTCGACGCCCTCGGAGGCGCTGACGACGAACAGCGCCGCGTCGGCCGCCCGCAGCCCGGCCCGCAGCTCCCCGACGAAGTCCGCATACCCCGGCGTGTCGATCAGGTTGATCTTGTGGCCCTGGTGCAGCACCGGCGCGACCGAGAGGCCGACCGAGCGCTGCTGGCGGACCGCCGCCGGGTCGTGGTCGCACACCGTCGTGCCGTCGACCACCGAGCCCGCCCGCGGCACCGTGCCGGACGCGGCGAGCAGGGCTTCGGCGAGGGTGGTCTTCCCGGACCCCGCCGGCCCGACGAGCACGACGTTGCGGACCTTGGCGGGGTCGTCCACAGCGACGGCGGCCCCGGTGTCGGCGTTCTTGGCTTGTTTGTCTGCCATGACGACTCCTCGGCGAACGGCTGGTGTACGGGATGTGTCCTCGATCACACACCCGTTACCCTGGTCACGGCAAGGCAGGGCTCCCGGGACCAGCCGAATGCCCCGGGGGCGGGGGAGGGAGTGGCATGGACAGGCGGACTTTCCTGCGGATTTCCGGGGCGGTACCGGTGGCGGGCCTGGGCGGCTGGCCGCCGCCGGACGACTGGGCGCGGCTGCGCCGGCAGCTGGCCGGACCGCTGTTCCGGCCGGGCGACCCCGGCTACCCCGAAGCCAAGCAGGGCTTCTTCACGATGTACGACGACCGGATGCCCGCCGCGGTGGTCGGCGCGGCCCGCGTCGAGGACGTCCAGGCCGCGGTCGCCTTCGCGGCCCGGCACCGGCTGCCCGTCGCCGCCCGCAGCGGCGGGCACAGCTACCCCGGCTATTCCACTGTGGACGGCGGGATCATGGTCGACCTCAGCCGGTTCTCGGGTGTCGAGGTGCGCCCGGACGGCCGGGCGGTGGTCGGGGCGGGCGCCCGCCTCGGGCCGATCGCGACGACGCTCGCGGCGGCCGGCCGGGTGCTGCCGGCGGGCAGTTGCGACACGGTCGGCATCGCCGGGCTGACCCTCGGCGGTGGCGTCGGGGTCCTCGACCGGAAGTACGGGCTGACCTGCGACCACCTGGAGGCGGCGCGGATCGTCACCGCCGACGGCCGCGCGTGCACGGTGTCGCGCTCGACGGAACCGGACCTGTTCTGGGCGCTGCGCGGCGGGGGCGGCGGGAACTTCGGGATCGTCACCGGGTTCACCTTCCGGACCGTCCCGCTCACCGACGTCGCCACCTTCGACCTCAAGTTCCCGCCGGGCACGCAGGCCGCGTTGTTCACGGCCTGGCAGGACTGGCAGCCCGCGATGCCGGACGAGCTGTGGTCGGGGATGAACCTCGGCGCCGACCACGCCAACCTCGGCGGCACGTTCCTCGGGCCGCAGGCGCAGCTGGACGCACTGCTCGACGACCTGATCCGCCGGGTCGGCACGCCGCCGGTGCAGCAGCGGCGGCAGGTCCGGGACCACCTGAGCGCGATGCGGTCGTTCGACGACCACGAATCCCGGCCCGGCCTGGCCCTGAACCGGGCGGCCTACGTCGGGACCTCGCGGATGCTCCTGCGGCGCGCCCCCGACCCCGCCGGGGTCGTCGAGGTGCTGCTCGCGGCGCCCGGCGTCGACACGATCATCGACGCCGGCGGCGGCGCGATCGCCCGCGTCGGCGCCCGCGAAACGGCGTTCCCGCACCGGACGGCGCTGGCCAGCTTCCAGTTCCTGCGCGGAGCGGAACCCGAGCGCGGCGGCGAGGCCGAGGCGCGGCGCGCGGTGGCCGTGGCACGGGACGGGCTGGGGCCGGAGTTCGGCACCACCGGGTACGTCAACTACCTCGACCCGGAGATGCCGGACTGGGCGGAGGCGTACTACGGGGTGAACCTGCCGCGGCTGCGCGCGGTCGCCCGGAAGTACGACCCGCGAGGAATTTTCGCTTTCCCGCAAGGGCTTTCCGCACCCCGCTCGACTGTCCACATCGGAGAGACTTAGACTCCGCCGGACGTCGGCGGCAGAGAGGCAGCGCGCGTGCTGGACCTGGCATTCTCCACCGAGGACCTGGCGCACACCCGGTTCGCGTTCTCCCCGGCCTGGGAGATCGTCGCGAGCGTCCGCGTCCTGAACTCGCCGGGGCAGCACGCGCTCCACTTGCCGTGGGTCAAACGCGCCACCGCGGCGCTCGACGCCGCGGGCCTGGACATCGGGCTGCTGCGCGACCTCGTGCCGCTGCGGCACCTGCCCGGCTTCCTGGCCGGCACGCCGTCGACGCCGCTGCCCGAGCTCGCCGACGAGCTCGCCGACCTGCGGGACGTGCCCGCCCGCCTGGTCCGGCGCGAACTGGACGCGATGGCCGGGCCGCGCTCGCCCGCCCTGAGCCGCTTCCACCGCGACCCCGAAGCGGGCCTCGACCGGCTCGCCGCGCTGATGGAGCAGTACTGGGACCTGGTGCTGGCCCCCGACTGGCCGCGGATCCGGGCGCTGCTCGAAGCCGACGTGCTGCACCGGTCCCGGCTGCTGGCCCACGGCGGGGCCGCCGAGCTGTTCAACGACCTCACCCCGCTGGTCCGCTGGGAGGGCGGCACGCTCACGGTGGCGCACCGGCACCTGCACGCGGCCGTGCCGCTCGACGGGCGCGGCCTGGTGCTGGTGCCCTCGGCGTTCGTCTGGCCGCGGGTGTTCTCCAAGACCGACTCGCGCTGGCAGCCGGTGCTGCGCTACCCGCCGCGCGGCATCGCGACGCTCTGGGAGACCGGCACCGCCACCGCGCCGGACGCGCTGGCCGCCGTGGTGGGCCGCGGCCGCGCGATGCTGCTGACCGAGCTGGCCGCGCCGGCCTCGACCGCCGAACTCGCCCGCCGGACCCGGCTGACCGCCGGCGCGGTGTCGCAGCACCTCGGCGTCCTCAAGGCTGCGGGCCTGGTCAGCGGGCACCGTGCCGGACGTCACGTGCTCTACGCGCGGACGGCGCTCGCGGAAGCCCTGGTCGCGGGCACTGGCGAAGTGGACTGCTGAGATACCCGCGTACTGGCCTGCCTGAAGGGTCCACCGCCGACCTACCCTCGGATTCGTAAGCCCCCCATCCGTGTCGAAAGGCCTCGTCGTGTCCGAGCAGCAGCCCGCCCCCTCCAGCGGCACCGTCCAGTCCGTCACCGGCACCGCCAAGGTGAAGCGCGGCATGGCCGAGATGCTCAAGGGCGGCGTGATCATGGACGTGGTCACCGCCGAGCAGGCCAAGATCGCCGAAGACGCCGGCGCGGTCGCGGTGATGGCCCTCGAACGCGTGCCCGCCGACATCCGCGCCCAGGGCGGTGTCGCCCGGATGAGCGACCCCGACCTGATCGACGGCATCATCGAGGCCGTCTCGATCCCGGTGATGGCGAAGGCCCGCATCGGCCACTTCGTCGAGGCTCAGGTCCTGCAGTCCCTCGGCGTGGACTACGTCGACGAGTCCGAGGTCCTCACCCCGGCGGACTACGCCAACCACATCGACAAGTGGGCGTTCACGGTGCCCTTCGTCTGCGGCGCGACCAACCTCGGTGAGGCCCTGCGCCGGATCACCGAGGGCGCGGCGATGATCCGCTCCAAGGGCGAGGCCGGCACCGGCGACGTCTCCAACGCGACGACGCACATGCGCAAGATCCGCCAGGAGATCCGCCGGCTGCAGAACCTGCCGGAGGACGAGCTGTTCGTCGCGGCGAAGGAGCTGCAGGCGCCGTACGAGCTGGTTCGCGAGGTGGCGGAAGCCGGGAAGCTGCCGGTGGTCCTGTTCACCGCGGGCGGCATCGCCACCCCGGCCGACGCGGCGATGATGATGCAGCTGGGCGCCGAAGGCGTGTTCGTCGGCTCGGGCATCTTCAAGTCCGGCAACCCGGCCCAGCGCGCCGAGGCGATCGTCAAGGCGACGACGTTCTACGACGACCCGGACGTCCTGGCCAAGGTCTCGCGCGGCCTGGGCGAGGCGATGGTCGGCATCAACGTCGAGGAGCTCCCGGAGCCCCACCGCCTCGCCGAGCGCGGCTGGTGACGGGCTAACCCTCGGGGTAGAAGACGAACAACGTGCAGCCGGTGGTGGTGGCGGGCACGTGCCAGGATCCGGCCGGGGCGTGCAGGAACGTCCCGGCCGGGTAGCTGCGGGCGCCGTCTTCGAAGGTGCCGTCGACCACGTAGACCTCCTCCGGGCCGGGTTCGTGGACGTCCCGGCGCGGCCACGACGTGCCGGGGTCCATCTCCAGGACGTTCGCGTGGGCGCCGTTCGCGCCCGTCCACAGTGGACGCAGCCGGATGCCGGGGAAGACCTCCCGGACTTCGGCGTCGGCGACGGACACGGACGTGTAGCCCGCTTGGGCGAGGATCTCCGGGTGCATGGCACCACCGTGCCGGGCGCCCCCGCGCGCGGACCAGCGCCCGGAACGCCACCGTGGGGTACTTTCCTGCCATGCATCGCGTGGTGGCCCTGGTGCGGCCGGTGCAGTCGACGTTCGAGCTCGGCATCGCCGCCGAGGTCTTCGGCACCGCACGGGCCGGGCTGCCGCAGCACTACGCGTTCGACGTCTGCGCGGAGGTGCCCGGGCCGGTGCCGACGACGGCCGGGTACACGATGACCGTGCCGCTCGGCCTGGCCGCGCTCTCCACCGCCGACACCGTGCTGATCCCGGGCTGGGCGCCGGTGGAGGCGCCGCTGCCGCCCCGCGTGCGACGGGCGCTGCTGCAGGCCCACGCCCGAGGCGCGCGACTGGTGACGATCTGCTCGGGCGTCTTCGCGCTGGCCCGCACCGGACTGCTCGACGGCCGCTCGGCGACCACCCACCGGGCGCGCGCCGAGCAACTCCAGCGCGAATTCCCCCGAGTCCGGGTCGAGCCTGACGCGCTCTACGTCGACCACGGTGACGTCGCCACGAGCGCCGGCGCGGGCGCCGGGGTCGACCTGTGCCTGCACCTCGTCCGGCGTGACCACGGCGCCGCGTACGCCGCGCGGCTCGCACAGCACATGGTCCTGCCGCCGCACCGCGAAAGCGGTGACGAGCCGGCCCCGGACGAGCTCGCGGGTCTCCTCGAGTGGGCCGGCGCCCGCCTCGGGACCCCGTTGTCGGTGGCGGACCTGGCCGCGCGGCTGAACGTCTCCCCGCGCACGCTGGCCCGGCGCTTCGCCGAGCGCCTGGGCACCAGTCCCGGCGAATGGCTGCTGTCCCGGCGCGTGGCGGCGGCGCGCACCCTGCTGGCGGAGACGGACCTGCCGGTGGAGGCGGTCGCCGTCCGCGTCGGCCTCGCCTCGGCGGTCAACCTGCGCCGCCGCTTCCGCGACCGGGTCGGCACCACGCCGGGTGCCTACCGGCGGGCGGTCCGGCGTCAGACGTACTCGGAGATCTCGACGCCGTAGGTGCCCGGCTCGAGGGCCTCGAAGATGTGCGGGACGTCGCCCGGGTAGGAGATGTAGTCGCCCGGGAGCAGCTCCTCCGGCTCCTCCCGCACGCCGACCCGGGCGCGGCCCGCGCACAGCACGATGTGCTCGACCACGCCGGTCATGTGCGGGTCGCTCAGCCGGGGGGTGCCCGGCTCGGCCCGGATGAGGTACATGTCCCGCCGCGCGGACGGGGGACAGGCCGACAGCAGCGTGCACGCGTAGTCGGCGTGTTCGGCGAACACCGTCGGGCCCTTCCCGGCGCGGATGACGCGGACCTTCGGCCGTTCCGGCTCGACCAGCCGCGAAAACGGCACGTCGAGGGCGACGCCGAGGGCCCACAGCGTCTCGACGCTCGGGTTCCCGGTGCCCGATTCGAGCTGGGACAGCGTCGACTTGGCCAGGCCGGCGCGGCGCGCGACCTCGGTCAGGGACAGGCCGGCGCGGGTGCGTTCGCGGCGCAGGGACGCCGCGATGATCTCCAGTGGCGCGCCGGTGGCTTCCTGGGTCATGACTGTTCGCTCCATCGGTCTGTCCGTTCGCCTTGACGAACACGCGGTCGGTTGTTCACCATAGAACACATGCGTTCGATATGGCGAACACTCGATCGGGGCCTCGCCCGCGACGTCGGCCTGGTCTGTCTCGCCGATTGTCTCGTGGGGGCGTCCTACGGGGCCATCGCGGTGAGCTCGGGCTTCCCGCTGTGGCTGCCGATGCTGATGTCGCTGCTGGTCTTCGCCGGTGCGTCGCAGTTCATGTTCATCGGGATCGTGGCGGCGGGCGGCCACCCGTTCGCCGCGGTGCTGGCCGGGCTGCTGGCCAACGCGCGGCACCTGCCGTTCGGCTTCGCGATCGGCGACGTGCTGGGCAAGCGCTGGACGGCGCGGCTGGCCGGCACCCACCTGATGATCGACGAATCGGTCGCGTTCGCGCTGGCCCAGCGCGAGACCCACCGCCGCCGCGCGGCGTTCTGGGCGTGCGGGATCGGGTTGTTCGCCTGCTGGAACCTCGGCGTGGTGGCGGGCGCGTTCGCCGGGACGGCGATCGGCGACACCGACGCCTTCGGTCTCGACGCGGCCTTCCCGGCGGTCCTGCTGGCCTTGGTGCTGCCGGCGCTGCGCGACCGCGCGGCGCGGCTGCCGGTGCTGATCGGGGTGGTCGTCGCGCTGGTGGCGACGCCGTTCCTGCCCGCCGGGCTGCCGGTGCTGCTCGCGCTGGCCGGCGTGGTGGCCGGGGTCGCGGCGAAGGAGCCCGAGCTGCAGGAGGTCGGCTGATGGACGCGGGAGAACTGCTGATCGGCACGCTGGTGCTGGCCCTGGGGACGTTCGCGTTCCGGTTCGCCGGGCCGGTGCTGCGCACCCGGGTGAAACTGTCGCCGAAGGCGGAGCGCCTGATGGCACTGGCCGCGGTGGTGCTGCTGGCGGCGCTGGTCGCGGTCAGCGCGCTGACGGAGGGCCACGGCTTCGCGGGCATCGCCCGGCCGGCGGGAGTCCTGGTCGCCGGCGTCCTGGCCTGGCGGAAGGCCCCGTTCGTGCTGGTGGTCGTCGCGGCCGCGGCAACGGCCGCCCTCCTGCGCCTGGCCGGCGTTCCTTGACGTGCGGAAAGGGGCATCACCCGTGATCAGGCAGGCATCAGCCGTGATTGAGGAGGCATCAAGCGTGATCGGGGAGGCATCGCGGGCGATGCCCCTCCAGTCACGAGTGATGCCCCTCTGATCACACGTGATGCCCCGCCGGTCACGCGTGATGCCCCTCCCGGCACGCGCGGGGAGCGGGGCTGACCTGCCCGGAAGGGGCGGGGCCGGTGCGTCTAGGCTGGTGGGAAGGTCTTTCGGGAGGTCGGGTGTCGTCGGAACCGGTCATCGGTGTGCTCGCCATGCAGGGTGCCGTGCGCGAGCACGTCGCCATGCTGGCCGAAGCGGGGGCGCGGGCCGTGCCCGTGCGGCGGGCCGCCGAGCTGTCCGAAGTGGACGGACTGGTGCTGCCCGGTGGCGAGTCGACCACCATGTCGCGGCTGCTGGAGAGCTTCGAGCTGCTGGAACCGCTCCGGGCGCGGATCGCCGCGGGCATGCCCGCCTTCGGTTCGTGCGCCGGGATGATCCTGCTGGCCCGGCAGACCCTCGACGGGCGGCCGGACCAGCAGCAGCTCGGCGGCCTCGACGTCGTCGTGCGGCGGAACGCCTTCGGCAGGCAGGTCGACTCCTTCGAGGCCGACCTGGACTTCGCCGGGGTCGACGGAACAGTGCACGCCGTGTTCATCCGGGCGCCCTGGGTCGAGAAGGCCGGTGACGGCGTCGAGGTGCTGGCCTCGGTCAGCGGCGTGCCGGGCGTGGACGACGACACCGCTAGGATCGTCGCGGTCCGGCAGGGGGCGGTGCTGGCGACCGCGTTCCACCCGGAACTGACGCCCGACGTGCGGGTGCACCGGCTGTTCGTCGACCTCGTGCGAAAGGCTGCCTGAGACGCGGTGCCCGGCCGGGGTACGGAACAGATGGAGGAGAGATGAGCGGCCACTCCAAGTGGGCCACCACGAAGCACAAGAAGGCCAACCTCGACGCGAAGCGCGGCAAGCTCTTCGCGCGGTTGATCAAGAACATCGAGGTGGCCGCCCGCACGGGCACCGGTGGTGGCGACCCGGATGGCAACCCCACGCTCTACGACGCCATCCAGAAGGCGAAGAAGAACTCGGTCCCGCAGGACAACATCGAGCGCGCCCGCAAGCGCGGCGCCGGTGAAGAGGCCGGTGGCGCCGACTGGCAGACCATCACCTACGAGGGCTACGGCCCGAACGGCGTCGCCGTCCTGATCGAGTGCCTCACCGACAACCGCAACCGCGCCGCGTCGGAGGTCCGCACCGCTTTGACCCGCAACGGCGGCTCGCTCGCCGACCCGGGCTCGGTGGCCTACCTGTTCAACCGCAAGGGCGTCGTGCTGATGCCCAAGGGCGACGCGGCGGAGGACGACGTCCTCATGGCGGTCCTCGACGCGGGCGCCGAAGAGGTCAACGACCTCGGCGAGAGCTTCGAGATCGTGTCCGAGGCGACCGACCTGGTGCCGGTCCGCAAGGCGCTGCAGGACGCCGGCTTCGAGTACGAGTCGGCCGACCTGACGTTCCTGCCCTCGGTGAGCGTGCCGCTCGACGCCGACGGCGCGAAGAAGGTCTTCAAGCTGATCGACGCCCTCGAAGACTGCGACGACGTCCAGAACGTGTACGCGAACTTCGATGTTTCGGACGAGGTGCTCGCCGAAGTCGGCTGAGTTTTTCTTACGCCACAGCGCTTTCGTGCCCGGGCCGGAAACTTTCCGGCCCGGGCACTGGGCTCCGGCGGGGGAGTCAGGCAGAATGTGCGCCGTGACCTCGACGACCCCCGCCGCTGCCGCCGACATCACCGCCGAGCTGTCCGCGGAAGAACTGCGCCTCATCGAATGGATCGAGGGGCAGGCGAAGGAACGCGGCAACGCCGTCATCAACGTCGCCGGTGACGAGGAGGGCGCGGGCTACTGCTTCACCGCCTGCGCCTGGGCGCTGCACAACGTGCCGGAGGCCGTCGTGGTCGGGCTGCCCGAGCAGATGGGGCCGGTCCTGCTCGACGCCTACGTCGACCGCGCCGCCAACGGCGAGATCTTCGAGGTCGGCAAGCGCTACGACGACTTCTTCGAAGGCGTCCCGGTCGTCCTCGAGCGGGTCAACAAGGGGCACTACCCCGAGTACTTCGGCACGGCGTTCCTCATCTACCCCGACGGCGACTTCCCGGCCCTGCAGCTGATCGTCGCCACGCCCGAGGGTAAGTTCCCGTGGCACCCGGACGCGCCCGAGGGCTTCGCGCGCTGGCAGCCGGTGCTGACCGAGAGCGGCGACCCCGAAAGCTGGACCCCCGGCGTCGACGGTCCCTAGAACTTCCGCAGGTCGGCGGCCGCTTCCGGATACCGCAGCGCCAAGTCCGCGGCGGCCGCGAATTCGACGCAGTCGTCGGTGTACGGCGGCACGACGACCGTCCCCAGCAGGCTCCACGCCCCGCGCGTGACGGTGGCCTGCCATGTGCCGGCAGGCACCACGACCTGCGGGCGTTCCCCGGCGGCGACGTCGGTCCCCAGCACCGGCCGCTCCACCGAGCCGTCCGGGTGCAGCAGCAGCATCTGCGCCGGCGCGCCCGCGTGGTGTGCGTACACCTCGACCCGGTCGAGGCGGTGCGGCGCGGAGCGTTCGGGCGCGACGAGCAGGTAGTAGATCGCCGAGCCGTCGGCCGAGCGCCAGCTCTGCGCCCACTGCCCGCCTTCGACCGGGAGCGGCTGGAGACCCAGGTGGGTGACGAAATCGGCGGGCTGCGGCATGTCCTCCATCCTGCCGCAGACGCGCCCAGTAGCCTGCAGGCTCGAACTGATGTTCGCGGTGGGAGGAATGCGGTGCGGGTGCTCGGGGTCGACCCCGGTCTGACCAGGTGCGGTCTCGGCGTGGTCGACGGCGGCAAGGGCCGGGCCGTCCGCTGCGTCGCCGTCGACGTCGTGCGGACGCCGGCGGACGCCGACCTGGCGCACCGCCTGCTCGGCATCTCCGACGAGGTCGAGCGGTGGATGGACAAGTACAAGCCGGCCGCCGTCGCGGTCGAGCGGGTCTTCGCCCAGCACAACGTCCGGACCGCGATGGGCACCGCGCAGGCCGGTGGCGTGGTCGCGCTCGCCGCCGCGCGGCGCGGGCTGCCCGTCGTGTTCCACACCCCGAGCGAGGTCAAGGCCGCCGTCAGCGGGTCGGGCCGGGCGGACAAAGCCCAGGTCACGGCCATGGTGATGCGCCTGCTCAACCTCGAAGTCGCGCCGAAGCCCGCCGACGCCGCGGACGCCCTCGCGCTGGCCATCTGCCACCTCTGGCGGGAGCCGATGCGGGCCCGGCTCGCCGAGGCCGAAGCCCGCGCGGCCGAGATGGCCCGCACGCACAAGGCCCGCCTCGCCGCGGCCGCGAAACAAGCCAAGAACCCAGGAGCAGCACGATGATCTCGTCGGTACGCGGAGAAGTCCTGTCGGTCGGGCTCGACCACGTGGTGGTCGAGGTCGGCGGGGTCGGCTTCGCCGTGCAGGCCACCCCGGCGACGCTGGCGACCCTGCGCCGCGGCGAAGAGACCCGCCTGCACACCGCGCTGGTCGTGCGCGAGGACTCCCTGACGTTGTTCGGCTTCGCCGACGCCGACGCGCGCGAGCTGTTCGGGCTGCTGCAGACGGTGTCCGGCATCGGGCCGCGGCTGGCGCTGGCCACCCTCGCCGTGCTGGACCCCGACAAGCTGCGGGCCGCGCTGGTCGAAGGCAACATCACCGTGCTCACCTCGGTGCCCGGCATCGGCCGCAAGGGCGCCGAACGGCTGACCCTGGAACTGCGCGACAAGGTCACCGCGCTCGGCTCGGGCGACGCGCCCGCGGTCACTGCGCCCGGTGCGCTGCGCTCGGAGGTCGTCGAGGCGCTGGCCGGGCTCGGCTTCCCGGCCAAGCAGGCCGAGCAGGCCGTGGACAAGGTGCTCGCGGACGGCGACGGCCACACGACGGCGAGTGTGCTGCGGGCCGCCCTGGCCACCCTCGGCCGGAAGCGGTAGGCCGCGCCGTGGAGTATGAAGCCGTGGAGGAAGAAGAAGCCCTCTCGGCGTGGGCCCAGACCGGCGAAGAGAACGTCGAGGGCACCCTGCGGCCCCGCAAGCTCGACGAGTTCGTCGGCCAGCCCCGCGTGCGCGAGCAGCTGGAACTGGTCCTGGAAAGCGCGCGCCGCCGCGGCGTGCCGCCCGACCACGTCCTGCTGTCCGGGCCGCCCGGGCTGGGCAAGACGTCGATGGCGATGATCGTCGCCGCCGAGCTCGGCGCGGCCATCCGGATCACCTCGGGCCCGGCCCTGGAACGCGCCGGCGACCTCGCGGCGATGCTGTCCAACCTCGCCCCCGGCGACGTCCTGTTCATCGACGAGATCCACCGGATCGCCCGCCCCGCCGAGGAGATGCTGTACCTGGCGATGGAGGACTTCCGGGTCGACGTCGTCGTCGGCAAGGGCCCGGGCGCCACCAGCATCCCGCTGGAGATCGCGCCGTTCACGCTGGTCGGCGCGACCACCCGGTCCGGCTCGCTGACCGGCCCGCTGCGCGACCGGTTCGGCTTCACCGGCCAGATGGAGTTCTACACCGACGCCGAGCTGGAGCTGGTCGTGCGCCGCGCGGCGACCATCCTCGACATCCCGATCGACCGCGACGGCTGCGCCGAGATCGCCGGCCGCTCGCGGGGCACGCCCCGGATCGCGAACCGGCTGCTGCGGCGCGTCCGCGACTACGCCGAGGTGCGCGCCGACGGCAAGGTGACCCGCGAGGTCGCCCGCGCCGCGCTGGCCGTCTACGACGTCGACGAACTCGGGCTCGACCGGCTCGACCGGGCCGTGCTCACCGCCCTGACCAGGTCGTTCGGTGGCGGGCCGGTGGGCATCTCGACGCTGGCGGTGGCCGTGGGGGAGGAGGCGACCACCGTGGAAGAGGTGTGCGAGCCCTACCTGGTGCGCGCCGGTATGCTCGCCCGCACCCCGCGTGGCCGCGTCGCGACCGCGACCGCGTGGGAACACCTCGGCATGGTGCCGCCCGCGGACCTCCCGGGGCGCCCGGACCAGGGCGGGCCGTCGCTGTTCGAACAGGACTGAGTTCGAACGGGAGCGGGCGGGCCCGGACCGGCGGGTGGGTGCTGGCGTCCGCGCTGGTACCTGGCACACTTGACAGGAGCACATACCCAAAAACCGGACATTTCGGCTGGGCCCGGTGTCCGTCGAACGGAGAATCATGCAACAGCTATTGCTGCCCCTGCTGCTCGTGCTCGTCCTAGCCGTGCCGCTGGTGATGAGCACGCGGAAGCAGAAGAAGCAGCAGGCCGCGCAGCAGGACCTGCAGAACAGCCTGGCGCCCGGTGACCGCGTGATGACCACCTCGGGTCTCTACGGCACCGTCGCGGACACCTCCGGTGACACCACGATCGACATCGAGATCGCCCCCGGCGTCGTCACCACCTGGCTGCGGCTCGCCGTCCGCGAGAAGGTCGAGCCGGTCGTCGAGACCGAGGAGGACTCCGCCGACGAGGTCGTGGAGACCCCCGCCGAGGAGCCGGCCGTCATCGAGTCGTCCGCTGCCGTCAAGACCGACGAGCCGCAGACCACCGCCCAGGTGGCGCCGCCGCTGGAGCACGGCAAGAAGTAACTTCCGCGGCACTCCTGGGCCGGGACGCCGAATCCCGACGAAAGTCGGTACGGCCTCGCACGCCGGGCTCACGCAGCACCGAGTAGTGTCTCGGTGCTGCGTGCGTGTCCGCCGTCATACCCGTGCCCGGGAGTGAATCGCACACAGTCCCTCCCGGTAACCCTCCGGGCGGGCACCGCAACTTTGGGGTCCACCCCGTCCGAGGAGACCGAAGCACCGTGGCAGCTTCAGCCGGGCATCTCCGCCCGGGACGCTATCTCGCCCTGTTCGCCCTGATCGTGATCGTCTTGTACGCGCTGGTGTTCCTCACCGGCAACCACAAGCCGACCCCGAAGCTGGGCATCGACCTGCAGGGCGGCACCCGGGTCACGCTCACCGCCCGCACCCCCGACGGCGGCCAGCCGACGCGGGAGTCCCTGAACCAGGCGCGCCAGATCATCGAGCGGCGCGTCAACGGGATCGGCGTCAGCGGCACCGAGGTCCTCCTCGACGGCAACAACGTCGTCATCACGGTCCCCGGCGAGCAGGGCGACCAGGCGAAGAACCTGGGCAAGACCGCGAAGCTCGGCTTCCGGAAGGTCGTCGCGAACGCCACCCAGCCGGTGGTGCCGCCGCAGACGACCACCCCGCCGCCGGCCACCGGTACCCCCACCTCGGGCGCGCCGAAGACCTCGGCGCCGCCGTCGGCGACCTCCGGCGCCCCGACCACCACGAAGTCCGGTGGCGGTGGCGCCCCTGCTGCCGCGCCCGCGCAGCAGCAGAGCACCACGCCGGCCGCGCCGAGCAGCAGCGCCACGCCGCCGCCCGCGCCGACGCCGGCCCCCTCGGACGGCTCGGTGGACGCGCAGACCGCGCAGCAGATCCAGGCCGCCAAGGCGGTCCGCCAGAACCCGCAGCTGATCGGCGCCGACGGCCAGCCGAACCAGGAGCTCGTCGCGAAGGCGATGGCGTCGCTGACCTGCGCGCCGAACGCCAAGGACGCCCTCGAGGGCAACGACGACCCGAAGCTGCCGCTGGTCGCCTGCGGTGACCACAACACCTACAAGTACCTGCTGGAGCCGGAGTTCCTGCCGGGCACCGAGATCGCCGACTCGACCTCGGGCTACGACCAGCAGCGCGGCCAGTGGGTGGTGAACCTCAGCTTCAAGAGCGCGGGCACCAAGACCTGGGCGGACTTCACCTCGAAGAACACCGGCCAGCAGGCGGCGTTCGTGCTCGACACGCAGGTCGTGTCGGCGCCGAACATCCAGGTGGCCATCCTCGACGGCAACACCCAGATCACCGGCAAGTTCACCCAGTCCGAGGCGAAGGACCTCTCGGACATCCTCAAGTACGGCTCGCTGCCGCTGTCGTTCGCCTCTTCGGACGCGACCACGGTGTCGGCGACCCTCGGCCTGGCCTCGCTGCAGGCCGGCCTGATCGCCGGCGGCATCGGCCTGCTGGTGGTGTTCGTCTACTGCCTGTTCTACTACCGGCTGCTCGGCGTGCTCACCATCCTGTCGCTGGCCCTGTCCGGCGCGCTGGTGTTCGCGGTGCTGGTGCTGCTCGGCCGCTGGATCGGCTACACCCTCGACCTCGCGGGCATCGCCGGCCTGATCATCGCCATCGGCATCACGGCGGACTCGTTCGTCATCTACTTCGAACGGCTCAAGGACGAAATCCGGGAGGGCCGGACGTTCCGGTCCGCGGTGCCGCGCGGCTGGGTCCGCGCCCGGCGCACCATCCTGGCGTCGGACGCGGTGAGCTTCCTGGCCGCGGCGATCCTGTACGTGATCGCGGTCGGCGACGTCCAGGGCTTCGCGTTCACCCTGGGTATGTCCACGGTCCTCGACCTGGTCGTCGTCTACCTGGTGACGCACCCGCTGGTGGCCATGGTGTCCACCTCGAAGAACGCGTTCCTGTCCAATCCGAGGCACCTGGGCCTCGGCGCCGTGCAGCAAGTGGGTTCGCAGCGTAAGAAGTCGACCTCGGTCGGCCGCGCGAACGTGAAGGAGGCCTGACGTGGGGGTCGAAGAACTGGGCACGGACGCGGAAGGCAACGCCAAGGTGGCGGCCAAGCCCGGCAAGAAGGAAAGCGTCTTCCACCGGCTCTACGTGGGCACCGGCGCGTTCGACGTCGTCGGCAAGCGCAAGCGCTGGTACATCTTCTTCGCGGCGCTGGTGCTGGTGTGCCTGGCCTCGATGATCTTCCGCGGCTTCAACCTCGGCATCGAGTTCGAGGGCGGCACGCAGATCCAGATGCCGGCCAACGGCATCCACGGCGTGATCACCGAGGAGCAGGCCAAGGAGTCGTTCCAGAAGGCGCTCGGCCACCCGGCCGCGGAGGCGCAGAAGGTCGGCACCGGCAACGCGGCGACCATCCAGATCCGCACCGACACGCTGAACGCGGCCGACGTCGCCAAGCTGAAGCAGGGCCTGTTCACCGACCTGGGCCCGAAGGGCACCAACGGCCAGCCCAGCGTCCAGGCCATCAGCGACAGCGCGGTGAGCGCGTCCTGGGGCGGGGAGATCTCGCAGAAGGCCCTGATCGCGCTCGCGGTGTTCCTCGTCGCGGTGGTCATCTTCCTGGCGATCTACTTCGACCTGCGGATGGCCGCGGCGGCGTTGATCTCGCTGCTGCACGACATCCTGGTCACCGCGGGGGTGTACTCGCTGATCGGCTTCGAGGTCACCCCGGCGACCGTGATCGGCCTGCTGACCATCCTCGGGTTCTCGCTGTACGACACGGTGGTGGTGTTCGACAAGGTCCGCGAGAACACGCGCGGCCTGCTCGGCCTGACCCGCCGGACCTACGGCGAAGCGGCGAACCTCGCGCTGAACCAGACCCTGATGCGGTCGTTCAACACGGCGTTCATCGCGCTGCTGCCGATCCTCGGCCTGCTGATCGTCGGGTACGTGCTGCTCGGCTCGGGCACGCTGCAGGACCTGGCACTGGTGCAGCTCACCGGTACCCTCGTCGGCGTCCTGTCGTCGGTCGCCCTGGCGACGCCGCTGCTGGTCGACTTCAAGATGCGCGACCCGAAGTACAAGCAGCAGGCCGAGCGCGTCCGCCAGCGTCGCGCGGGCCAGGAGCGCAAGGCGGCGGCGGGCGAGGACTTCGACGCCTCGGACGACGACGCCCTGGCGAAGGAACTGCGCAAGGAGAAGGCGTACGCGGCCGCGGCCAGCGTCCCCGCCCGGATCCAGAAGCAGCGCCCGGCCGGGAAGCGGAAGCGCTGACGTGCAGCTCGAAGACGCCCTCGGCCTGATCGCCGAGGTGCCGGACTTCCCCGAGCCCGGCGTCCTGTTCCGCGACCTGAGCCCGCTCTTCGCCGACGCGGGCGCGTTCAAAGCGGTGATCGACGCGCTGGCGAGCACCCTCGATCCTTCGGTCGAGGCGCTCGCCGGCGTGGAGGCCCGCGGGTTCCTCCTCGCCGCGGCCGTCGGGTACGCCCGCGGCCTCGGCGTGGTGCTGATCCGCAAGCCGGGCAAGCTGCCGGCCGTGGCGGGCCGGGTGGACTACGCCCTGGAGTACGGCACGGCGACGGTGGAGCTCCCGGCCGGCGTGGTGCAGCCGGGCCGGCGCATCGCGATCCTCGACGACGTCCTCGCCACGGGCGGCACGGTCGCGGCCACCGGCAAGCTCCTGGAAGACGCGGGCGCGGTGGTCGACAGCGTGTCGGTGGTCCTGGAACTGGCCGCCCTCGGCGGCCGGCAGGTCCTCGGCGACCGCAAGATCCACGCCCTCCAGACCTGCTGACGAGCCTGCCGCGGCCCTCGTGAGTGAGAAACAGGGTTAGAACACTGTTTCTCACTCACGACCCGCCGCGGCAGAGAACGGGCTGGTGACGGGGTCCACATCCCCCTGAACGGGCGCACCCGACAGGGCTGCGAGGCGCAACGGCTACCCTGGTGGTCCGAAGGCCGCACGAGCAGCAGGAGGTGCGGGTGAGCCAGGAGCTCGACGCCGCGGTGCCCGCGAAGCAGGGCGCCCAGCAGAACGGGCAGGCGGCGGCGTCGCCCGCGCCGCCGAAGCCGAACGGCGCGGCGCCGAACCCGTCCGCCACCCGGCGGGTCCGGGCGCGCCTCGCCCGGCGGATCACCGCCCAGCGCGCCGCCCCGGTCAAGCAGGTCCTCGAACCCCTGGCCGTCATCCACCGCGAGCTGCACCCCAACGCCGACCTCGGCCTGCTCCAGCGCGCCTACGACGTCGCCGAAGAACTGCACCGCAACCAGCGGCGCAAGTCCGGCGATCCGTACATCACCCACCCCCTGGCCGTCGCCACCATCCTCGCCGAGCTGGGCATGGACACCACGACGCTGGTCGCGGCCCTGCTGCACGACACCGTCGAGGACACCGGCTACGCCGTCGAGAGCCTGAAGGCCGACTTCGGCGAGAAGGTCGCCGAGCTGGTCGACGGCGTCACGAAGCTGGACAAGGTGCAGCTCGGCTCGTCCGCCGAGGCCGAGACCATCCGCAAGATGGTCATCGCGATGGCCAAGGACCCCCGGGTGCTGGTCATCAAGCTCGCCGACCGGCTGCACAACATGCGCACCATGCGCTTCCTGCCGCCGGAGAAGCAGGCCCGCAAGGCCCGCGAGACCCTCGAAGTCCTCGCCCCGTTGGCCCACCGGCTCGGCATGGCCACGGTCAAGTGGGAGCTGGAGGACCTCGCGTTCGCCATCCTGCAGCCCAAGAAGTACGACGAGATCGTCCGCCTGGTCGCCGACCGCGCACCCTCGCGCGACATCTACCTGCGCTCGGTCATCACGGACCTGACCAGCAACCTCGTTTCGTCGCGGATCACCGCGAAGGTCGAGGGCCGGCCGAAGCACTACTACTCGATCCACCAGAAGATGATCGTCCGCGGCCGCGACCTGGACGACATCCACGACCTGGTCGGCGTCCGGATCCTGGTCGAGGACGTCCGCGACTGCTACGCCGCGATGGGTGTGGTGCACGCGTTGTGGCAGCCGGTGCCCGGCCGGTTCAAGGACTACATCGCCCAGCCCCGCTTCGGCGTCTACCAGTCGCTGCACACCACGGTGATCGGCCCGGACGGCAAGCCCCTCGAGGTGCAGATCCGCACGTACGAGATGCACCGGACCGCCGAGTACGGCATCGCCGCGCACTGGCGCTACAAGGAAACCAAGGGCACGCACACCGGCAACGCGATGGACGTCGACGAGATGGCGTGGATGCGCCAGCTCCTCGACTGGCAGCGGGAAGCGGCGGACCCCGGCGACTTCCTCGAGTCCCTGCGCTACGAGCTGGCCGCGCGCGAGATCTTCGTCTTCACGCCCAAGGGCGACGTCATCACGCTGCCGGTCGACTCGACACCGGTGGACTTCGCCTACGCCGTGCACACCGAGGTCGGCCACCGCTGCATCGGCGCCCGCGTCAACGGCCGCCTGGTCGCGCTCGAACGCAAGCTGGAGAACGGCGAAGTCGTCGAGATCTTCACGTCGAAGGCGGAGAACGCCGGCCCGTCGCGCGACTGGCTGCAGTTCGCCGGCTCGCCGAAGGCGCGCGCCAAGATCCGGCAGTGGTTCGCCAAGGAACGCCGCGACGAGGCGATCGAGGGCGGCAAGGAGGCCATCACCAAGGAGATCCGCAAGGTCGGCCTGCCGATCCAGCGGCTGGTCTCCGCGGAGTCCATGGGCGCGGTGGCCACCGAGCTGCGCCACGCCGACATCTCGTCGCTGTACGCGGCGGTCGGCGAGGGCCACACGAGCGCGAAGCACGTCGTGCAGCGTCTCGTGGCGCTGATCGGCGGCGTCGACGCGGCGGAGGAGGAGCTCGCCGAGCGCGCGACACCGTCGACCGTGACCCGCCGCCGCGGCTCCAACGACGTCGGCGTGGTCGTCAAGGGCGCCAGCGACGTCTGGGCGAAGCTCGCCCGCTGCTGCACGCCGGTGCCGGGCGACGAGATCCTCGGGTTCGTCACCCGCGGCGGCGGTGTTTCGGTCCATCGCACCGACTGCACGAACGCCGGCGACCTGCAGTCCCAGCCCGAGCGGCTGGTCGAGGTCGAGTGGGCGCCCTCGGCGTCTTCGGTGTTCCTGGTCGCGATCCAGGTCGAGGCGCTCGACCGGCACCGGCTGCTGTCGGACGTGACCAAGGTGCTGGCCGACGAGAAGGTCAACATCCTGTCGGCCTCGGTGACCACGTCCCGGGACCGGGTCGCGGTCAGCCGCTTCTCGTTCGAGATGGGCGACCCGAAGCACCTCGGCCACGTCCTCAAGGTGGTCCGCGGCGTGGAAGGCGTCTACGACGTCTACCGCGTGACGTCCGCTTCCTGAGGGATCCACGAACCGTCGACGGCGACGCCCGCGGCCGCGGCGATCCGGTCGCGGGATTCCAACAGGCGGGCGCGCAGGGCCGGCAGGTCCACGCCGAGGAGCTTGCCGTCCCGTTTGACGGCTTTCCCGGCCACGAAGACGCTGTCGACCAGGCCGGGGTGACCGGCGCTGACGATCGTGCCCACCGGGTCGCCGACGGGGAAGACCGAGAGGTCCTCGGCGTCGAGCAGCACCAGATCGGCGTCCTTGCCGGGGGTGAGACTGCCCGCGTCGCGCCCGCAGGCCCGGGCGCCGTTCACCGTGGCGCATTCGAGGACGGTTCGCGCCGTCAAACCGCGCTCGGCGGCCAGGGCCGTGCGCATGGCGCCGAAGAGGTCGCCGCCCGCCGACGGGCAGTCGTCGACCGACAGCGACGGCCGCAGCCCGGCGGCCAAGGCCCGGCCGGTGATGAGCGGCTCGAAGCCCATCTTCAGCTCGACGTCCGGGCTGATCGACACCGAAGAACCCGCGTCGGCGAGCATCGCCAGCTGGTCGTCGGAGAGGCCGTTGCCGTGGACGACGGTCGTGCGGTCGTCGAGCAGCCCGCGGGCGGACATCTCCGCGATCGGCCGGTCGCCCCGCGGCCAGCCACCGGTGCCGTGGACGTGCGTGCTCACCGGCAGCCCGAGTTCCCGCGCCAGCGCGACATCCGCGGCCGTATCGTCCATTGTGGACATCACGGGGCCGCGCAGGCCGAGCGCCATGTCGTCGCCCGGAAGCAGCTTGCGCACGCGCCGGATCTCCGGCTCGATGTCCGGGCCGTCGGCGCCGTAGCAGAAGATCGAGCGTCCCGGTGCGTCGTGCAGCGCCTGGACCGCGGCGTCGGCGTTCTCCGGGCGGCCGGCGCAGTGGAACCAGTCGAGCATGGTCGTGACGCCGGAGTTCAGCGCTTCGAGCCGGCCGAGCAGGTTGCCCAGGTACACGTCCTCCGGCCGGTAGTGCGGCTTGAGCGTGCCGTGCACGGCGACGCGGTACTGGCCGAACGTCCAGCCGGCACCGAGGCCGCGGAACGCGGTCTGCCAGGTGTGGCGGTGGGTGTCGACGAATCCGGGCAGGACGATCTTGCCCGAGGCGTCGACGACCTCGGCCCCGGCTGCCTCGATATCGGGGCCGACCGCGGCGATCCGGCCGTCCTCGATGAGCACGTCACCGCGGGGGAGCGTCCCGGCCGCCGGATCCATGCTGACCACCATGCCGCCGCGAAGGAGCGTGTTCATGGATGTCCCTTTCCCCAAGAGTTGATACGTCAACTCTAGCCTAGACTGTTCGCATGGCGGAGATGAGCCCCGAGGACTGGGCGTTCTGGGACACCTGGATGCGCGCGCAGCGCCTGGTCCTCCGCGAACTCGACCGGGGCCTGCAACGCGACTGCGGCATCTCGAAGGCCGAGTTCAGCGTGCTGGTGACGTTGCGGCGCCCGATGCGCGTCGGCGAGCTCGCCGACGCGCTCGGCTGGGAGAAGAGCCGCGTCTCGCACCTGCTGACGCGGATGGAGAAGCGCGGCCTGGTCGCCCGGACCGAGGACGGCGCCGGTGGCCGGCGCACCGGGATCGAGCTGACCACGGAAGGCCGCCGCCTGGCGGGAAGTGCAACGCGGGCCCACGGCGCCAACATCCGCCGGACGGTGCTCGACGCGCTGACGGGCGAGCAGGCCGCGGCCATCCGGTCGTGGAGCGAGGAACTGGTCGACCGCATCGACCCGGCCTAGAAGAGGGCGGCGACCAGCGCGCCGAGCGGGGGCAAGACGCCGAGGGCGATCCCGGCCGGCAGCATGAACCGGATCTTCGCCTAGAGGACCTTCCGCAGCAGGGCGTTCACCTCCGCCGGCCGTTCCATCGACGGCAGGTGCCCCGTGCCGGCCAGTTCGGCGAGTTCCGCGTGCGGCAACGATTCCGCCAGGTGCGTGGACAGTTCGACCAGTCCGCGCGCGTCCTCCGTCCCGATCACCACCAGCGCGGGTGTGGTGATCTCGGCGAGCCGGTGCCGGGTGTCCGGGATCCGTTCCGTCCACTGTGGAGCCGTCCAGTCGTGCCGGTACACCTGCTCGCACATTTCCCGGACCAGGGCGAGCATTTCCTTCGGCAGCACGGAAACGTCCCGCCCCGGACCGGCGACCAGGTACCGGATGTTGGCCTCCGCCATGGCCCGCACGTCCGCCGGGTCGACGTCGACGGCGCGGGCGCGGTAGCGGTCGAGACGGCCGGCGGGCAGGATTTCGGCGGTCAGCCGCGCGATGTCCGCCTGCATGTGGTCCGGCCACTCGTGTCCGGTGAGGCCGGAACCGAGCAGCACCAGCCGGGTGATCCGCTCCGGCGCGGCCAGGGCGGCGTCCAGCGCGCACGCCCCGCCCATCGACGCCCCGACCAGCGCGGCCTGCTCGATCCCCCGGGCGTCGAGCAGGGCCAGCAGGTCCTCGTAGTGGGCGTGTTCGCCGGTTTCGCCGCCGGTTTCGCCGAAACCGCGGCGGTCATAGCGGATCACCCGGTGGCCGGCGGCGAGCTCGGTGAACTGCGCGTCCCACAATCCGGCGGTCGCCGATGGCGGCGTGCAGCAGCACGACCGCGGGCCCCTCACCCGCTTCGTCGTAGCCGAACGCCGTCCCGTCCACCTCGATCGTCGCCATGGCCCCAAGCTAGCGGCACGACCGTGTCACACACGCCCGGTTTCGCTGAGGGCGAGAGACTAAGGTGCGGTTCATGACCGACGGATTCACCTTGACGCGCGAAGGCGAAGTCGCCCGCCTGACGCTGACCCGGCCGGAAAAGATGAACGCCATCACCTACGGCATGTGGTCGGCGATCCCGGACGTCGTGGCCGAGGTGGAGGCCGACTCCGCGCTGAAGGTGCTGGTGATCGCCGGCGCCGGGAAGCACTTCTCGGCGGGCGCCGACATCAGCGAGTTCGGGGAGCTGCGCACCACCGCGGACGGCGCGGCGAGCTACGACAAGGCCGTCGCCGGCGCCGTCGCCGCCCTGACCGCGATGCGGAAGCCGTCGATCGCGATGATCCAGGGCAACTGCATCGGCGGCGGCTGCCAGGTCTCGGTCGCCTGCGACTTCCGGTTCGCCGCCGAAGGTTCCCGGTTCGGCATCACTCCGGCGAAGCTCGGCATCGTCTACGACTTCGACTCCACGCGCCAGCTCGTGTCGCTCGTCGGCCCGGCGCACGCCAAGTACTTCCTGCTGTCCGGCGAGCTGATCAGCGCCGGCCGCGCCCGCGAAATCGGCCTGCTCAACGACGTTTTCGCGGCCGACGACCTCGAAGCGTCGACGCTCGCCTTCGCCGGGACGCTGTGCTCGCGCTCCCAGGCGTCGATCCGCGGGATGAACCGGATCATCGAAAAGATCGTCGCCGGGCAGGAGGCCCCGGACGCCGAGGTCGAGGAGATCCGCTCGGACGCCCTGCACGGCGAGGACTACGCGGAGGGCGTCGCCGCGTTCCTGCAGCGGCGCCCGCCGCGCTTCACCTTCCGCTGACCCTTTCAGCTCTCCAGGTACGCGTGGAAGTGCTCGGCCACGACGTCGGTGACCCCGGCGGGGTCGAGCCGCCCGTCGATCTCGATCACGCGGATGCCGAGGTCCCGCGCCGCGCGCACGGCGTGGGCGGCGAGCATCCGGTCGCGCGTCAGCCGGGTCCGCTGTACCGGGATCGCCGGTTCGTCCGGCCGGTGCCGGAGCTGGTGCTGGCGGAACAGCTCGGTCGGCACCAGCACCACCATGCGGCCGGGCGAATCCACGAGCGGGGCGACCAGTTCCGGCCGCAGGCCCCGGCCTTCGGCGACGATCGGCCGCGGCGACGTCAGCGCGCGCAGATCGTCGAGGGCGCAGCGGAAGCGGTGCCCGAACTCGGCCATCATCGCGGTCAGCTGGTCGCCCACCGGGAGGTCGTCGGGCAGCGGGTTGCCCGGCCGGGCCCGGTCGTCGTGGTGGTAGGTCGTCAGGCCGTGCCGCTCGGCGAGCAGCCGGGCGACGGTGGACTTCCCGGTCCACCGGGCGCCGCCGATCCACAGCGCCTTTCCGAGGGTGCCGAACGGATCCCAGGTCATGAGACGACTATCGCGGGCCCGGCGGCCCGCTGGCCAGTGTTCCGGCACCGGTTGATCCGTTCAGCGCACCGTGACCCCGCACGCACGCCCCGGATTCAGCGTGCGTCGCGCTCGCCGTCGACCACGAGCACGGTGGAGCTGTCCGCGAACTCCGGCTCCGGGCCGATCCGGAAGTGGAACCGCGAGCCCGGCCGGACCGCGGCGATCACCTGGTTCTCGGCCGTGTCGAGGACGATGATGGCCAGCTCGGTGGTGACCGGCTCGGGCCGCAGCACGACGTCCGGCCGCGGTTCGGGGACCACGATCGGCAGCGGCAGGGTTCCGCTGACCGAACCGGCGCCGAAGTCTTCGTCGTCCGCCGCCGGTTCGAACGGGGCCGGTGGCAGCAGCGGCGGCCGGCGCCGCCACCAGAGCCCGGCGAGCAGGCCGGTCAGCAGGCCGCCGGTGCCGCTGACGGCCGAAGCCAGCCCGACGCCGAGGCCGGAAGGTGCTTCGGCGGGCGCGGGGTTCGCCACGGGGGCGGCGGCCGGCGGGGGCGGCGGCAGCGGGCCGAACTGCACCCCCGGTTCCTGGACGGCGTCCGGGGGCAGCTGGAGGACCTGACCGGGCTCGATCGCGGCGGGGTCGGTGAACGGCGTGCCGTCCGGCCGCAGCCGGCCCTGGTTGAGCCGGAAGATCTCCGGGAAGCGCCGCCCGTCGCCGAGCGCGCGTTCGGCGATCTTGAACAGCGTGATGTCCTCCGGGTTGTCGGCGTGCGGCACGATGTAGTACTTCACCGGCGGCGCCGGAGGGTCGGCCTGCGCGAGTGCCGGACCGCCGGCGAGCACGGCGAACAGGATGCCGGCGCAGCTCGCCTGGCCGGCCCGTCCGAGGGCGCGGCGCACCGCGGGGACCCGGTTCTCGACCATGTCGGCACCTCTCCCCGGCGGCCCTCGGCGGGTCGCCGGTGTTGCCCTTCTACACGGGGCCGGTGCGGACGCGGTTCAGATCTTGCCTTCCCCGCGGCAGCACGAAGCCCGCCAGGCGGGGCCTGGCGGGCTTCGTGGACGTGCGGTGCTAGGAGACGGTGACGCCGGTGAACTTGACCTGCTTGGTCGGCGCTCCGGTGCCGTCCTGCGGGTTCGGGTTCGCGATGCCCGCCTTCGCCACCGCGTCGAGCACCTTGAGGCCCTCGTCGCTGATGCTGCCGAACACCGAGTAGTCCGCCGGGAGGCCGTCGGCGTTGCCGTAGACCATGAAGAACTGGCTGCCGCCGGAGTTCGGGGCCTGCGTCTTCGCCATCGCGAGGATGCCGCGGCCGTACTTGATCTCCGGGAACGCCTCGTCCGGCATCGTGTAGCCCGGGCCGCCCTGGCCGTCCTGGGTCGGGTCGCCGGTGGCCGACGGGTCACCGCACTGCAGCATCTGCAGGCCCTCGGTGCCGAGCCGGTGGCACATGGTGTCGTTGTAGAAGTTCTGCTTGGCCAGGCTGACGAAGCTCTGCACCGCGCAGGGGGCGAGCGCCCGGTCGAGCGTCAGCGGGATGTCGCCCGCGGTGCTCTTGAGCGTCACGTTCACCGTGCCGGTCGACGGGACGTTCTTGCCGTCGGGCAGGTTCACCTTCTTCGGCGCCTTGCCCGTCGTGTCGGCCTTGAAGTCGCACGTCGTCGGGTTCGGCAGCGCCGTCGCCCGCTTCGGCAGCGCGGTGCGCTGCGTCGGGATCTGGAGGTCGGTGGGCGGCGGCGCGGCCGAGGACGACGACGCCGCCGTGTCGGTGCCGTCGCCGCTGTTCGCGCTCACGATCCACACCACGACACCGGCGACGACGAGGACGGCCACGCCGACTACACCAGCCCCGATCATCCGGCGTCGCTTCTGCTGCTCCAATCGGCGCTCGAGCTGACGCTCGAGCTTGCGCTTCGCAGCTTCGCGGCGCTGCTGGTTGGTCGCCACCCCGTACCCTCCAGGTTTCCGCTCGTCTCACACGTTTGAGGTAGCGGCAGTGTATGGGCACAGCCTGTGAGGACCATGTACAGGGCCCGCTAGTCTCAACCCGATCGTGATCGGCGCCGTCGGGCGCGGAGGTGCTGGAGGCGTTCGGTGCTCGTCGTCGGGTTCGGCAGCGGCCCGCTGCAGGCCAACTGCTACCTGCTGGCGGCGGCCGCCGGCGGGCCGTGCGTGGTCGTCGATCCGGGGCAGGAGGTGGCCGCGCCGCTGGGCGCCGCGCTCGCCGAACACCGGCTGGTCCCGGCCGCTTTGCTGGCCACACACGGGCACCCGGACCACGTGGCCTCGGCCGCCGCGCTGTCGGCCGAGCACGGTGTCCCGCTGCACCTGCACCCGGCCGACGCGGACCTCCACGACGGCGACAGCGTGCCCCTTGCGCCGGGCGCGTACGCGGGTCTGGACGTCGACGTCCGGCACGTGCCGGGCCACACCCCGGGATCGGTGGTGATCGCGCTGGAGACGCCGGAAGGCGGGCGGCTCGCGCTGACCGGCGACACGCTGTTCGCCGGCTCGGTCGGCCGCGGGGACGTGGGGGAGGCGTTGCGGAGCCTGCTGGCCGGTTTCCCGGACGACACGGTGGTGCTGCCGGGCCACGGCCCGGCGACGACGATCGGCCGGGAACGCGCGGGCAACCCGTTCCTCGCCGGGACGGGGGCCGGCCGGTGACCGAACGCGTGGCGCTGTTCGAGGAGGACCCCCGCGGCCGCCGTCGCCGCGGGATCTCGGGCCTGATCGGCGTGGTGATCGTCGCGGCGGCGTTCGGCGGGATCGCCGGCCTGATCGGCGGCACGGTGACCGGCTTGGTCGTCGCGCTGGTGATCGCGCTGCCGCTGCTGTACGTGATGGCGGTCAGCATCCGCCGCCGCGTCTGGCTGGAGGGTTCGACGCTGCTCGTGCGCACCTGGGGCCTGCGCCGGGTCGACCTGGTCACGGCGACCCGCCTCGACCTCGTCGTCGGCGACGTCCGGGGCAGCCGCACGGTGAGCCTGCTGGTCAACGCGGGGCAGCGGGGGAAGGTCGCGAAGGTCGACCTCGCGGTGTTCTCCGGCACGGGCGGGCGCGAGCTGGGCATCCTGCAGCTGCGGAAGCTCGCGAACGCGCTGATGAACAACACGGAGGCGAACGGCCTGGTGTTCGGCGAGCTGCTGGTGGCCGAGCTCAAGGCCGAGGCGCGCGGCGCGGGCGTGGCCGAGCGCCCGCTCTACCGGCTGGCGTCGGTGGCGCCGTCGGGCAAGTACGTCCAGCGGTTCACGATGGAGGCGGTCAGCCGGTTCGTGGCTACGCTGGACTGAGCTTCCCGGCGGCGAGGTGCCCGGCGGGCTCGCGGGAGGCGATCAGGGCGGCCAGGACGGTGGTCACCGGGACGGCCGCGACGATGCCGACGCTGCCCGCGAGCGTGCGGATGATCTCCTGCGCGATGTCCTCGCTGCCCAGCAGCGCGCCGAGCCCGACGCCGGAGATCGACGAGTACAGCAGCACCGGCAGCGCGGCCCCGGCGTAGGCCATGACGAGCGTGTTGACCGCCGAACCGACGTGGTCGCGGCCGATCCGCAGGCCCGAGTGGTACAGCTCGCGCCAGGTCAGGTCCGGGTTGGCGCGGCGCAGCTCCCAGACCGCGCTGGTCTGGGTGACGGTCACGTCGTCGAGCACGCCGAGCGCCCCGATCACGACGCCGGCCAGCAGCAGCCCGCGCGCGTCGATGCCGTGGCCCAGGGAGCCGATCAGGGTCGACGTGCTGTCGTCGAGCCCGGTCAGCGACGCCGCGGCGGAGAAGATCGCGGACAGGACGCCGATGAGGGCGAGGCTGACGAGCGTGCCGAGCACGGCGGCGGACGTTCTCGCGGACAGCCCGTGGGTGAGGTAGAGCGCGATGAACATGATCGCGCCGGCCCCGGCGATGGCCACCACCAGCGGGTTCTCGCCGGCGAGGATGGCCGGGAGGACGAACAGCGCGATGACGACGAACGACAGGCCGAGCGCGACGAGCGCGGCGACGCCCTGCCACCGCCCGAGCACGAGCACCGCGACGGCGAAGAGCGCGGCCAGCACGAGCAGCGGGGTCCCGCGCTGGAAGTCGACGAGCTGGAAACTGGCGGGATCGCCGGGGTTGCCGTTGTTGTAGGCGAGCACGACGGCGTCCCCGGCGGCGAACCGCGGGGTGCTGGGCTCGATCGGCACGGTCAGCTTGAGCGGCTTCCCGGCGGCGGGGCCGTCGGTCATGGCGAGCTCGACGGTCAGGCAGGGTTTCGCGTTCGGATCGGACTGGTCGCCGACCTGCACCTGCCCCTGCGCGAGGCAGGGCCCGGTGGTGGTGGTGCGGATGTCGGCGTGCACGGGGGTGCCCTGCGGGACGACGCTGGTGGGCGAGGCCTTGCCCCAGGGGTAGAGGACGACCATGCCGACGACGGTGGCGAGGGCGAGCGGGGCGAGCAGCCAGATCAGGAGAAGCCGGACCCGGCGGGAGGCCGGGGCGGCGGGGCCGTGGCCGTGCCCATGGCCGTGCCCGTGGCCGGTTTCCGGGGCGGCCGGGGTTGGGCGCCGGACGCGCTGGGGTCCGGTGTCGCCGCGGGCCGTGCGGTCGCCTTCGGCGGGGACCGGCTGGGGGCCGGTGTCTCCCCGGCGGCCTGCGCGGCCGGTGTCGGCGAGACTGCCTCGGCGGCTCCCTCGGTCGCTGTCGGCGGGGACCGGCTGCTGTCCGGTGTCCCGGCGTGTGGCGCGGTCGCTTCCGGCGGGGATGCGCTGGGGTCCCGTGTCACCCCGGCGGCCCGTGCGGTCGTGGCCGGCCGAGGCCGGCTGCGGTCCGGTGTCTCCCCGGCGGGCGCGGGTGCCGTCGGCGGGAACTCGCTGCGGCCCGGTGTCGGGGCGCCGGGCGCCGTTCGTCCCGGCCGGCACCCGCTGCGGGCCGGTGTCCGTGCGCCGGCGAGCCGGGTCGGCTGCGCGGCGGGTGCCCTCGGCCGGGGTCCGGCGGGCGGGTTTCCGGGGCGTACCCGGCGTTCCGGACTCACCGTGGCCCGGCGAAAGGGACACCTCGTCCGTGATCCGGCGGATCGGGCCGGTTTCGTCGTCGTCGAGGTCAGGGCGGTCCACCCGCACATCCTGACAGCGGGTTTCCCCGTGCCCGCAACGGGCCGCCCCGCCGCCCGGTTCCTCCCGCCTTCGCCCGAACTCACGTGATCAGGCGCGTGACCCGCGTGATCGGAGGGGCATCTCGCGTGATCGGGAGGGCATCGCGCGTGATCAGCGGGGCATCAGCCGTAGGCCTGGCGGACGTGGACGCGGCGGTAGGCCGACGGTGGCGTGTCGAAGTGGTCGAGGAAGGCCTGGCGCAGCGTCTCCGTCGAGCCGAAGCCGCAGCGGCGGGCGATCGTCGCCAGCGGGAGGTCGGTGCCGGACAGCAGGCGGGCCGCCTGCTCGGTGCGGATCGTGCGGACGTACCGGCCGGGGGTCGTGCCCAGGTGGGCGTCGAACAGCCGGGTCAGCTGGCGGGTGCTGATCCCCGCCCGGGCCGCCAGGGCCGGGGTGCCGAGGTCGGCGTCGAGGTGCTCGGCGATGTAGGCCGTCAGGTCGCGGACCTCGCGGTGCTCCGGCGGCGGCCCGGTCAGGAACATGCTCACCTGGGCCTGGTTGCCCGGCCGCTGCAGGTACGTGACCAGCGCGCGGGCCGCCTCACGGGCCAATGACGGCCCGTGGTCGGCCTCCACCAGGGACAGCGTCAGGTCCAGCCCGCTCGTCACGCCCGCCGCCGTGTAGACGTTGCCGTGCCGGACGTACAGCGGCACCGGGTCCACCGTCACGGACGGGTAGTCCCGGGCCAGGCGCGCCGCGTACCGCCAGTGCGTCGTCGCGCGGCGGCCGTTCAGCAGCCCCGCCGCGGCCAGCACCTCCGCGCCCGTGCACACCGACGCGATCCGGCGGCTGGACCGGGCGAGCCGCCGGACGTGGGCCAGGACGCGCTCGTCGGCCGCCGCGGCCGTGCTGCCCCAGCCGCCCGCGACGACGAGCGTGTCGAGGTCGCCGGCGACCTGGTCGAGCCGCAGGTGCGGCTGCAGCGTCAGGCCGGAACCGGTGCGGATGCCGTGGCCGTCGACCGAGGCGAGCTGGAGCTCGTACGGCGGGCGCGCGCCGAGCCGGTTCGCGGCGTCGAACACGTCGGCGGGGCAGGCGATGTCCAGCAGCTCGGCGTCGGCGTATCCGACGATCGCGACCCGTCTGGGTGAGCCTGGCATGATCGCACGCTAGCAGCCGGGACTGGCGCTCGGACGTGGTTCGCAGGAATCCGGACATCCGCCCCGCCCGCGTCCCGCGCGGGCGCCACCGTGAACGGCATGACCGATGACCGCAAGACCATCGCCTTCGTCGTGTACCCCGGCCTCACCCCGCTGGACCTCGTGGGCCCCCTGCAGGTGCTGAGCGCCCTCGCCCAGATGGACCCGCGCTACCGGACCGTCGTCGTCGGGGCGACCAAGGACACCGTCGGCACGGACACCCCGCTGCGGATCGCGCCCGGCCACACCTTCGACGAGGTCCCGCACCCCTTCGCCGTGCTGGTGCCCGGCGGGACCGTCCCGACCCTGCACGCGATGGCCGACGAGCGGCTCCTCGCCTGGCTGCGCACCGCGGCGGGGAGCGCCGAGCTCGTGACGTCGGTCTGCACTGGATCGCTCGTCCTCGGCGCCGCCGGCCTCCTGGACGGCAGGCAGGCGACGACGCACTGGATGTTCCGCGACCTCCTGCCCGGCCTCGGCGCGACGCCGGTCGCGCGGCGGTGGGTCGAGGACGGCCCGGTGATCACCGCGGCCGGCGTCTCGGCGGGCATCGACCTGGCGCTGCACCTGGCCGAACGGCTGGCCGGGCCGCAGGTCGCGAAGAACATCCAGTTCGCCATCGAGTACGACCCCGAACCGCCGCAGGGTGGCCTGGACTGGGAGAACCAGCCGTACGGCGACCTGAAGCCGTTGCGCGAGCACACCCTGCGCGAAGGACTGGCGCAGCACCCCGATCTGCTGGCGAAACTGCTTTCGCACGCGTGAGGACGAACGTCGTCGGCCATCCGGGTGAGCGGGGTTCCGCCGGCCCGCCGGACGGTTAGATTCACCTCGCTCGATCAGGTGATCTCGCGGGTGGGGTGTGGTAGCCGTGCGGTTCCAGGTCCTCGGCCCGTTGGCGGCCTCCGTCCCGCTGCCGTCGGCGGCCCAGCCGCGGCGGCTGCTCGCCGTCCTCCTCGCCCGGGCCGGCCGGTTCGTCGGCCGCGACACGCTGGTCGACGAACTGTGGCCGGACGGCGCGCCGCCGAGCGCCGCGGCGATCGTCCAGGTCACCGTGTCGAAGCTGCGCAAGACGCTCTCGCCCGGCCTCGGGGCCGCCGAGGCCGGGCAGCGGCTGCGGTCCGGGCCGCGCGGCTACGCGCTGACCCTCGAGCCGGGGGAGCTGGACGCGGACGACTTCCTGGCCCTGCTGTCCTCGGGGGCCGACGACCGGGCGCAACGCCGGCGCGCGCTCGAACGGGCCCTCGCGTGCTGGCGCGGCGACGCGTTCGCCGACGTCCCGGGCGGCCCGCTGCTGGAGGCGCACAAGCTGTGGCTGGCGGACCGGCGCTCGGCGGCGCTGCTGCAGCTGGTCGAGCTCGAACTGGCCGACGGCGACGGCCGGTCCGTGGTCGAGCGGCTCGACCCGGTGGTCGCGGCGCGGCCCGCGGACGAGGTGTTCGCCGCGCGGCTCGCCGCCGCGCTCGGTGCCGTCGGCCGCCGCGGATCGGCGCTGGAGGTGCTCCGCCGGACGCGGCGGGCGCTGTGGGACGAGGCGGGCGTGTGGCCGGGCGCCGACCTCACCGCGGTGTACCGCCGGATCGCCGGCACCGAATGGACGACGCCGGGGCCGCCCGCCCAGCTCCCGCCGGCGGTGCCCGACTTCACCGGGCGCGCGGCCGAACTCGCCGAGCTCGCCCGCGCGCTGCGGGGCCCGGCCCCGGTCGTGCTGCACGGCGCCGCCGGGGCCGGCAAGTCCGCGCTGGCGGTCCAGGCCGCCTGGCGGGCCCGCCGCCGGTTCCCCGACGGCCAGCTGACCGCCTCGCTGCGCGCCGAAGACGGGACGCCGGCCGATCCGGCGGCCGTGCTGACCGGGTTCCTGCGCCGCCTGGGCGCGACCCCGGCGGAACTGGCCGACCGCGCCGGCCTGCCCGGGCTCTGGCGCGGCTACACCGCCGACCGGCGGCTGCTGGTGCTGCTCGAAGACGCCGGATCCGAGGCCCAGGTGCGGGCCCTGCTGCCGAGCGGGCCGGGCTGCGCCACGCTCGTCACCGCGCGCCGGGAACTGCCCGGGCTGTGCGGGGCACGGGCCGTCCCGGTGCCTGCACTGTCCACTGAGGACTCCTGGGCGCTGCTCGCGGCGATCGTGGGGGAGCCGCGCCTGGAGGCGGAACCCGAGGCGGCGCAACGGCTTCTCGGTCACTGCGCCGGGCTTGCGCTCGCCGTCCGGATCGCCGGGGTGAAGCTCGCGGGCCGGCCGGGCCGGCGCGTCGCCGACCTCGCCGCGCGCCTGGCCGACGACCGCCGCCGGCTCGACGAGCTGACCGCCGGCGACCTCAGCGTCCGTGCCACGGTGACGTCGGCGCTGCGCGGTGCCGAGGTGCCGCTGCTGAGGCTGCTCGCCGCGTTCGGCACCGCCGTCCCGGACTGGTGCGCGGCGGCCCTGCTCGACCGGCCCCTCGACGCGGCCCGCGACCGGCTCGACGACCTGGCCGCCGCCCACCTGCTGGACCCCGCCGGGCCGCGGTGGGCGGTGCCCCCGTTCGTGCGGCTGGTACTGGCCGACAACGCCGAAAACCCGGGGGAGACCGACCGGGCCGCGCTGCGCCGGGCCTGCGAGGCCGCCCTCGCGTACGCCGAACACGCCCGCGGCCGCCCGGCACCCGGCCTGCCCAAGCCGGATCCGGCGGTCGCCCGCCGGATCGCGGCCGACCCGGCCGGGGAAGCCGCCCACCTCGCGGCCGCCGCGCGGCTGGCGGGCGGGCACGGCTGGCACGACCTGACCGAACGGCTCGCCGACGCCTGCACCGAGCTGGCGGGCACGCCGTGGCTCGGCCACGCCGCCCGCGCCGTCTCGGTGCTGGGGCTGGCCGCGGCCCGCCGCCGCCGCGACCCGCGCGCGGAGGCCGAGAAGCTCCACCACCTCGGCGCCGTGCATTCGCAGCACGGCCACTGGTACCGGGCGCAGAACTACTTCGTCATGGCCGAGCACCGCTACCGCGCGCTGGACGACCCGCGGGGCACCGGCGCGGTGCTGGCCGCGCTCGCCGACGTCCACCTCGACGGCGGTGACCCGCGGGCCGCCGAGGCCGAGCTCCGGGAAGCCCTCGGGCTGCTGCGCGCGTGCGGGGACCGCCGCGGGCAGGCGGCCGTGGCGGCGCAGCTGGGCTCCCTGGCCGAAGACGTCGGCGACGTCCGGCGCGCGGTCGAAAGCTTCGAGATGAGCATGCTGCTCGCCCGGGACTGCGACGACGGCCGGGGGCACGACCAGGCCGCGAAGCGCTACGCCGACGTCCTGCGCCGCCACGGCGGCCACGACCGGGCGGCCGACCTGCTGACCGGCGCGCTCGGCGGGGCCGTCCGCACCCGCGAGCGGCACTGGGAGGCGCACGTGCTGCGCAGCCTCGGCGACCTGCACACCGACGCCGGCGAACTCGCCGACGGGCAGCACTTCCTGACGCGGTCGCTGGCGCTGTTCGAGCAGATCGGGCACCGGCACGCGGCCGCCTACACCCACCGCAGCCTCGCCGAAGCCCGCCGCCGCGCGGGCGACCCGGCGGGCGCACGGCGGCACCTGCTCGTCGCGCTGGGCGTGTTCCGCGAGCTGCGAGACCGCCGCGGAGCCGGGTACGCCCTGCTCGGCCTGGGGCGGACGCAGGCAGGCGACGGCGCCACCGCGGAGGCGGCGCGGCTGCTGCGCACCTCGGCCGGGTTGTTCCGGGAGCTGGGGTTCCCGCTGTGGGAGCTGCGGGCGCTACGCGAACTCACCGCCGTCACCGGTGCCGCCGCGGACCGCGACCGGACTCGTGAAGTCTTGACGAAGATCAAAACCTGACCCCCGGCGCGCGGCGGTCTCGTTTGGCGAAGTTATGGCCGCCCCGATTTGGCTCGCGGGTGTCCGGATCGGCTTACGAGGGAGACAACGCATGCGGGGACAACGGATGCTGGCGCGGGTGGCACTGGGGCTGGCCGCGTCCGCCGCGACGGCGGTGTTCGCCACCATCGGCACCGCGTCGGCGACCGTCGAGGTCACCAAGCTCACCCAGGCGCAGGCCGCGTCGCAGCTGTCGGCGGCCGGGGTGACGCACTCGTCGAGCGGCGGCTGCACCGACCGCAACAACTCGACGTGCACGTCCTACGAGCAGATCAACCAGAGCACGGTCAGCGGGGTCATCACGCTGAAGCGGGCCAGCGGGTGCGCCGTCAACATCACCGGCGGCACCGAAACCGGGCACGCGTCCGGCACCTACAGCCACTGGAACGGCTACAAGGTGGACATCTCGCACAACAGCTGCATCGACGCCTACATCAAGAACAGCTTCGGCTACATCGGCCTGCGCGGCGACGGTTACCCGCAGTGGAAGGCGGGCTCCGGCAACCTCTACTGCGACGAAGGAAACCACTGGGACATCACGTACTACACCTGCGGCTGCTGAGCGGGGCCGGGCCTGCCTGCTCCGAGGGCAGCGGGCAGGCCCGGTTACCGGCCGCGGCGGCCGGGTACCCCTCCGGGCGGAGGTGGGAAAATGACATCCACCGGCACCCCCGCCACCCGGCACCGCACCGCGATGGTCGGCGCGGCGGCCGGTCTCGTCCTGCTGGCCGGGTTGTACCTGGTCATGGCCCCGTGGATCACCGGGTTCGGCGGCGCGGGCGTCCTCGCGCTGAGCGACACGCTCGTCGGCCTGGTCCTGATCGCGCTGGCGATCGCCCGCACCGCGACCCGGCGGCTCGCCCTGATCGGCTGGGTGGTCCCGGTCCTCGGGGCGTGGGCCGCGATCTCGCCGTGGCTGCTGCGGCACGCCGGGGAGACGGCGCCGTCGACGGGTGCCCTCGTCGGCAACGTCGCGGCCGGCCTGGTGGTCGTCGTGGCGGGCGTGGCGCTGGCCCGCCGCGTCAGTTCCTGATCAGCAGCCAGTCGCCCGGGCCGCCGCCCGGGCGGTACGGGCTGTCCGCCCGCTTCGCGACGATGCCGGGGAGGCCGTGCTGGCGGCTGGCCCCGGAAACGGCCTCGCCGCCGCCGAGGTAGTACCGCGGCACCTGCCAGTGCCGGTCCTCGACCGCCAGGCCGTCGAGGAGTTCCCGGCGTTTCGTGTACGGCAGGTCCAGCGTCGCCCGGCCGTCGAGGTGCAGGACGTCGGACGCGAAGTAGAAGACCGGGCAGCTGGCCTTGAGCCGTTTGGCGGCCGCGCCGTCGGCCCGGCGGCGTTCTTCGAGGCCGTCCGGGTACGGCTTGCCGTCCTTCACCACGACGACTTCGCCGTCCAGCAGCACTTCCGTCGACCCGAGCTGCTCGCCGAGCTTGTGCAGTTCGGGGTACCGGCCCGTGACGTCGGCGCCCGTCTCGTCGTGCGCGGTCACGCGGCCGCCGCAGACCAGCAGCATCGTGCGCAGGCCGCCCCAGGCGAATTCGTAGGCCCACTCGTCGTCGTCCGCGGGCAGTTCGCCGGGCACCGCCGTCATCGGCTCCAGGAACTCCGGCGCGTCTTCGTGACCGGGTTCGGCCGGGTCGAGGCGCCGCAGCGTCCAGTCGCGGTCGTCCTCGTCGTGCCGGTTGGTGAACAGGTACTTGCCGCGCGCGCGTTCGCCGTGGAAGACCACCTCGACCTTGTGGTCGTTCCAGTGCAGGGTTTCGTACTTCCCGGTGTCCCACACGGTCATCCGGCCGCCGCCGTACTCGCCGGCCGGGATCTCGCCGGAGAAGGTCAGGTACTCCATGGGGTGGTCTTCGGTGTGCACCGCCAGGCGCGGCACGCCGGGGGAGAGCGGCAGGCCCTTCGGCACCGCCCACGAGACGAGCACGCCGTCGCGTTCCAGCCGGAAGTCCCAGTGCAGCCGGGTGGCGTGGTGTTCCTGGATGACGAAGAGGTCGTTGCCGCCGGGGACGGGCGGGCCGTCCGGCCAGGGTTCGGAGGTGCGGTCGCGGGCCCGCTTGCCGCGGTATTCCTCGAGTCTGTCCGCCATGGGTGCCCCAGTACCCCTTCCGCTCCAGAGCGTCCAGGGTACCGGGGCGAACCCTCAGTCGGTCTCCGCCATCGCTTCGGCGAACTGCGCCGCGTACAGCCGCGCGTACGCACCACCGCTGTGCAGCAGTGTTTCGTGGTCGCCGTGCTCGACGATCCGCCCGTGCTCCATCACCAGGATCACGTCGGCGTCGCGGATGGTCGACAGGCGGTGCGCGATGACGAAACTCGTGCGGCCGCTGCGCAGCTCGTTCATCGCCCGCTGGATGAGCACCTCGGTGCGGGTGTCGACGGAGCTGGTCGCCTCGTCCAGGATGAGGATGATCGGCTTGGCCAGGAACGCCCGCGCCACCGTGATCAGCTGCTTCTCACCCGCGCTGACCGTGCCGCCCTCGTCGTCGAGCACCGTGTCGTAGCCGTCCGGCAGGGTGCGGACGAAGCGGTCGACGTAGGTCGCCTGTGCCGCTTGGACGATGTCCTCGCGGCTGGGGTCGTCCGCACCGTAGGCGATGTTCTCCGCGATCGTGCCGCCGAACAGCCACGCGTCCTGCAGCACCATGCCGGTCTGGTCCCGCAGCTCCTCGCGGTTCATCTTCGCGATGTCGACGCCGTCGAGCGTGATCCGCCCGCTGTCGAGCTCGTAGAACCGCATGAGCAGGTTGACCAGCGTCGTCTTCCCCGCTCCGGTCGGGCCGACGATCGCCACCGTCTGCCCGGGTTCGACAGTCAGCGAAAGGTCGTCGATCAGCGGCTTGTCCGGCAGGTAGCGGAAGGAGACGTCCTGGAACTCGACGCGGCCGCGCACCGGCGACGGCCGCTGCGGGTCCGACGGCTCCGGGCCCTGCTCCTCGGCGTCGAGCAGCGCGAACACCCGCTCGGCCGAAGCGACGCCGGACTGCAGCAGGTTCGCCATGCTGGCGATCTGCGTCACCGGCTGGCTGAACTGGCGCGAGTACTGGATGAACGCCTGCACCTCGCCGAGCGTGAGGCTGCCCGACGCGACGCGCAGCGCGCCGATCACCGCCACCAGCACGTAGCTGAGGTTGCCGATGAACATCATCGCCGGCTGGATCATCCCGGAGATGAACTGCGCCCGGAAGCTCGCCTGGTAGAGTGTTTCGTTCTGCTTGTCGAAGATCGCCGCGGACTCGTCGCGCCGGCCGAACACCTTGACCAGCGAATGCCCGGTGTACATCTCTTCGACGTGCGCGTTGAGCTTCCCGGTCGTCGACCACTGCTTGATGAAGTTCGGCTGCGCCCGCTTGCCGATCTTCGCCGCCACGACGGCCGAGAGCGGAACCGTGAGCAGCGCGATCGCGGCCAGCAGCGGCGAGATCAGGAACATCATGATCAGCACGCCGATCACCGTCAGCAGCGACGAGACGATCTGCGACAGCGTCTGCTGCAGGGACATCGCCAGGTTGTCGATGTCGTTGGTGACGCGGGAGAGCACCTCGCCGCGCGGCTGGCGGTCGAAGTACTTCAGCGGCAGCCGCGCGAACTTCTCCTCGACCTCCTGGCGCAGCCGGTACACCGCGTGCTGCACCAGGGTCGTCGTCAGCCGGGCCTGGATCAGCCCGAGGAACGACGAGATGACGAACAGTGCCAGCACGGTCAGCAGGATCTGTCCGACCTTGTCGAAGTCGATGCCGACCCCGGGCACCAGGTCGACCCGGCTGTAGATGTCGGCGAGCGTGCCGTCGCCGCGGGCCCGCAGGCCGGCGACGATCTGCTCCTTGGTGACCCCCGGCGGCACCTGCTTGCCGAGGACGCCGGCGAGGATGGCGTCGGTGGCCTGGCCGAGGATCTTCGGCCCGATCACGGTCAGCGCGACGCTGGCCGCGCCGAGCACGAAGACGGCGACGAGCGCGACCTGTTGCGGTCTCAGCAGCTGCAGCAGCCGTTTGAGGGATCCCTTGAAGTCCAGGGCCTTCTCCGGCGGCGCGCCACCGCCCATGAAACGGGCACCCGGCCCGGCGGCCGCGGCCCCGGTGTTCCGGTGCCGCTGCGCGGTCGGCCGTTCCCCGGCGTCGGTGACGGCGGTCTTCGGCGATTCCGTGGTGCTCATGCCGCCTCCTGCTCGGTCAGCTGGGACAGCACGATCTCCCGGTAGGTTTCGTTGGTGTCCATGAGTTCGTGGTGGGTACCGGTGCCGACGACCCGGCCCTCGTCGAGGACGATGATGCGGTCGGCGCCCCGGATGGTGCTGACCCGCTGCGCGACGATGACCACCGTCGCGTCCTTCGTCTCCGACACCAGCGCGCGGCGCAGGGCCGCGTCGGTTGCGTAGTCCAGCGCCGAGAACGAGTCGTCGAACAGGTAGATCTCCGGTTTGTGCACCAGCATCCGGGCGATCGCGAGCCGCTGCCGCTGGCCGCCCGAGACGTTCGTGCCGCCCTGGGCGATCGGCGCTTCGAGGCCTTCGGGCATCGCTTCGACGAAGTCCTTGCCCTGGGCCACTTCCAGCGCGTGCCACAGCTCTTCGTCGGTGGCGTCCGGGTTGCCGTAGCGCAGGTTGCTCGCCACCGTGCCGGCGAACAGGTACGGCTTCTGCGGCACGAGCCCGACCGCGCGGGCGAGCACCGCCGGGTCGAGGTCGCGGACGTCGACGCCGTCGACCTTCACCGTGCCGGCCGTGGCGTCCATCAGCCGGGGGATCAGGTTGAGCAGGGTCGTCTTGCCGGTGCCGGTGGAGCCGATCACGGCGGTGGTCTCACCCGGCCGCCCGATCAGCGAGATGTCGCACAGGACGGGCTTTTCCGCGCCGGGGTAACGGAATTCGACCCCCGACAGCTCCAGGTGCCCGTGCACCGCGCCCGGGCGGATCGGCGTCACCGGCGGCCGCACGCTCGACTCGGTGTCCAGCACCTCGCTGATCCGCTCGGCGCTGACCTCGGCGCGCGGCACCATCATGAACATGAACGTGGCCATCATGACGGCCATCAGGATCTGCAGCAGGTAGGACAGGAACGCCGTCATGGCCCCGATCTGCATGCTGCCGGAGTCGATGCGCTGGCCGCCGAACCACAGCACCGCGACGCTGGACACGTTCATCACCAGCATCACGATCGGGAACATCAGGGCCATCAGCCGCCCGACCCGCAGCGAGACGGTCAGCAGCTCGTCGTTGGCGACGTCGAAGCGCTGCCGTTCGTGCTTGTCGCGCACGAACGCGCGGATGACCCGGATGCCCATGATCTGCTCGCGCAGGATCTGGTTGATCCGGTCGATCCGGACCTGCATCAGCCGGAACGCCGGCCGCATCTTCGCGATGATCAGGCCGACCGAGACCGCGAGCACGGGCACGATCACCAGCAGCAGCGACGACAGCGGCACGTCGAGGTTCAGCGCCAGGATGATCCCGCCGACGCACATGATCGGCGCCGAGACCATCAGCGTCAGCGTCATCAGCACCAGCATCTGGACCTGCTGGACGTCGTTGGTGGTGCGGGTGATCAGCGACGGCGTGCCGAACTGGCCGACCTCGCGCGCCGAGAAGTCCTGTACCCGGTGGAAGACCCCGGCGCGGATGTCGCGGCCGATCGCCATCGCCGTGCGGGCGCCGAAGTAGACCGCGCCGACCGAGCCGGCGATCTGGGCCAGCGTGACCGCGAGCATCACCGCGCCGATCCGCAGGATGTAGGCCATGTCGCCCTTGATCAGGCCGTTGTCGACGATGTCGGCGTTCAGCGTCGGCAGGTAGAGCATGGCGATCGTCTGCACCAGCTGGAGCGCGACGATCACCCACAGCGTGCCCCGGTACGGGCGCAGGTGGCTGCGCAGGAGCTTGACTAGCACAACGGTTCCCCCAGTGGAGTGGTGGTGTTCGGGTCGGGTTTTCCTTCGGTGCCGCCGGTCAGGGTCGGCATCCCGGCGGCCAGCTCGTCGAGCAACCGCTCCAGGGTCGGCAGGAGCAGTTCGCCTTCGCTCGTGAACCAGTTGACGAAGGCGACGCGGACGGCGCTTTCCACCGAGGAGGCCATCAGCCGGCACAGCAGGTGGTCCACACCGCCCACCCGTTTCGCGATCGTCTCGGCCAGGACCTGCTCGACCGTCGCATGGGCTCTCAGGAACTCCCCACGCAGCGCGAGCTGGCCCATCAGCTCCCGGATACGGGCAACATACGCGCGATCCGGCTCGCCATCACGCGAATATTGCTCGAGCACCGCGTGCTTGACCGAGTCCCAGAGCGGCTCGCCCGCCGGCCGGGCGAGCAGGGCTTCGCGCATCCCCTCGTGGCGGTCGACGACGACCGCGCAGACCGCCTGCTCCTTGCTGGAGAAGTAGTTGTTGAATGTGCGGGGGGAGACGCCCACCTCGGTGGCGATGTCCTCCACCCGGACGTTCTCCAGCCCCCGCTCCAGCGTGAGCCGCAGCGCGGCCTGGGCGAGCGCCCGGCGGGCCTCGCGCTTCTTCCGCTCCCGCAGGGTCAGCTTCGGGAGTTCTTCCGGCGGCATGTGCAGAGTGTAGCGAAAAACTTGCGTGCCACGCAAAAAATTGCGTGGCACGCAAGTTCGGGACGAATCGGGCATCACCTGCGGTTTCGCGGCCAGGGCCTGCCTCAGCTGCGGGTTCGCCGGCCGTGTGCGCAGTGTTGCGACCCGCAATTTGCAAAATTGAACCGAATGGCCTAATCCACTGCGCTCACCAGCGGCGACGCTCCGAAATCGCGATCACACAGGGCGATCATGCGGGGACCGGCTGTGGACATCCCACGAACCTTTCTGCTTGCATGTCCCGCATCGCCGCCGGGGGTCGGCGCCACCGTCGTTCGCAGCACCGTCGTTCGTGCACCTGAGCAAGGAAGAAGTGGGACCACATGGCGAGCCGGGCCCGGGAACTCCTGGATCGATCACGCGTCCTGCTGGACCGTTCGCGGGTGGCCGCCGCGCAGTTCCTCACCGCGCCCCCGAAGCACCCCGGGTACGCACCCCCGGCCGGGCCGGCGATCGCGGAGCTGACGCCGCTGGAGCCGCCGGCGGCTCCAGCGGCGGGCGGCGAAGGCGTGCTGGCCGAGATCTGCGCCAGCGTCGCCCTGCGGGACCTGAACCTGCTCGACCAGCTCCTCGCGCGCCTGGAGGAGCTGGAGGCGGGGGAGGAGGACCACCACCGCCTCGCCGAGCTCTACCAGCTCGACCACCTCGCCACGCGGCTGCGGCGCAACGCCGAGAACCTGCGCGTGCTCGCCGGGCAGGACACCGCCGACGACACCGCCCGCGCGACGTCGGTGCTGGACCTCATGCGCGAGGCGATGTCCTCGATCAACCACTACGCGCGGATCACCATCGGCCGCGTGGTCAACCTCGGCGTCGTCGGCTTCGCCGCCGAAGACCTGGGACGGGTGCTGGCGGAGCTGTTCGACAACGCCGCCAACCAGTCCTCGCCGAGCTCGCCGGTGCACGTCAGCGCGCACCTGACCGAACAGGGCAGCGTGCTCGTCCGGATCGAGGACGAGGGCATCGGCATTCCCGCGGACCGCGTCGGCGACCTCAACGCGCGGCTCGCGGCGGGCGGCGACCTCGACGACGCCTCGGCGCGGCACATGGGCCTCGCCGTGGTCGCCCGCCTCGCCGCCCGGCACGGCGTCACCGTGCGGCTCGACCGGCGCAGCCCGCACGGCACGGTGGCCACCGTGCTGCTGCCGAGCGGCGTCGTGACCGAGCTCGCCGAACACGCCTGGTCGGGCACCCGGACCGTCACCATCGAACCGGTCAAGGGCGGCCGCGAGCCGGCTGCCGCGGGCGGGCTGCCGCGCCGCCGGGCCGGCACCTTCCCCCGCGAGACCCCGGAGCCGGCGGGCCCGCGCAAACCCAGCCCGCGACCCCGTCCGGTCGAGAGCACCGTCGGCGGGACGACGGCGAACGGCCTGCCGCGCCGCGTGCCCGGCAGCATCCGCGGGGCCGCACCGGAACCGCCACCGCCCCCGCCACCACCGGCCGGAAACACCGCCGCCGGGCACGAACAACTGCTCGCCGACCTCGGCGCGTTCGCCGACGGCGAGCAGGCCGCGCTCGCCGAGCACCGCACCCGGCAGGACGAGACGCCCGGAGGAACCACCCGGTGAGCGCGCCCCACCCGGCCACGGCGAACTTCGCCTGGCTGCTCGACGACTTCGTCCGGAAGGTCCACGGCGTCAGCCACGCGCTGATCATGAGCGTGGACGGCTTCCCGCTCACCGCGTCCGACTCGGTCGGCGAGGCCGAGGCCGAACAGCTGGCCGCGATCGCCAGCGGCCTGCTCTCGCTGGCCGGCAACAGCGCCGCGCTGTTCGGGAAAGGCAGCTGCGAGCAGATCATCATCCGGCTCACCCACGGCTACTTCCTGTTCATGGGCATCGGATCCGGTGCCGGGCTCGCGGTGCTGACCTCGGGCGAGGCGGACATGAAGGTGGTCGCCTACGAGATGACCCAGTTCATCACCAACGCCGGGCACGCGCTCACCCCCGAGGTGCGCGCGGAGCTGCGGCAGGTGCTGACCGCGCGCCGGCCTCGGATGTGACACCGTGCCTGATCAGGATGTGATGCCCGTGTCCGGACCGGACACCCCGTTGCCGCGCCGGAGCCGCCGGATCCGCGCGTACGCGCTCACCGGCGGCCGCACCGGCACCCGCTTCCAGCTGCTGGTCGAGACGCTCGTGTCGGTGCCGGAGTACGACCCGGCGCTGAGCGGCACGCTGATGCCCGAGTCGCGCTCGCTCTACGAACGCGCCCGGGCGCGGTGCTCGATCGCCGAGCTGTCGGTCGGGCTGGACCTGCCGCTGGGCGTGGTGCGGGTGCTGATCGGCGACCTCGCCGCCCAGGGGGCGGTGTTCGTGCACCCCACCGCGCACGCCTACCACCACGACACCAACGTGCTCGAGAGGATCCTTGATGGGCTCAAGCGGCTCCCCGCCTGAGGGCGATCTGCTGACGATCTCCGCGAAGATCGTCGTCGCCGGGGGCTTCGGTGTCGGGAAGACCACGTTCGTCGGTGCGGTGTCCGAGGTGCCGCCGATGAGCAACGAGGCGTGGATGACCGAGGCCGGGGAGGGCATCGACGAGATCCCGCCCGGCGGCAAGTCGACCACCACCGTGGCGATGGACTTCGGCCGGATCACCCTGCGTCCCGACCTGCTGCTGTACCTGTTCGGCACACCGGGGCAGGCGCGGTTCTGGTTCCTCTGGGACGACCTGAGCCGGGGCGCGCTCGGCGCCGTCGTGCTGGTCGACACCAGCCGGATCGACGAGTCGTTCGCGGCGATCAACTACTTCGAGAACGACTCGGAGCTGCCGTTCGTCGTGGCGGTCAACCAGTTCGAGGGCAAGCCGGTGCACGACTTCGACGAGGTGCGCGACGCCCTCGCCCTCGACCCGGCCGTCCCGCTGGTGACCTGCGACGCCCGGGACCGCGCGTCGACGATCGCCACCCTGACCGAGCTGGTCGGCCACACGCTGTCGCTGGCGGTGCTCTCCGGCCCGGCGGGCCGCGAGCTCGCCGTGAGCACCCCGCACGCCTGAACCCCGGAAGGTGAAGAGCTCCATGCGCAAGGTCCTGGTGGTGGGCGCCGGGCAGTCCGGGCTGCAGCTGGCCCTCGGGCTGCAGGCGAAGGACTACGACGTCACGGTGATGTCCGCGCGGACGCCGGAGGAGATCCGGCACGGGCGGGTGATGTCGACGCAGTGCATGTTCCACGACGCCCTGCAGCACGAGCGGGACCTCGGGATCAACCTGTGGGAGGCCGAGACGGTGAACGTCGAGGGCCTCGGCGTCTCGGTGGCCGCGCCGGACGGCGGCCGCGCGCTCGACTGGTTCGCCGAGCTCGACCACCCGGCGCAGTCGGTCGACCAGCGGGTGAAGATGGCGGGCTGGCTGGAGCTGTTCGAGGACCGCGGCGGCAAGCTCGTCATCCACGGGGTGATGACGTCCGAACTGGACGCGCTGTCGCGGCTCTACGACCTGGTGGTCATCTCGGCCGGCAAGGGGGAGCTGGTCCAGCTGTTCGACCGGGTGCCGGAGCGCTCGCCGTACACGAAGCCGATGCGCGCCCTTTCCCTGGTCTACGCGCGCGGGGTGCAGCGGCGGCCGGAGCACCCGGACAAGGTGGGGGTGCGGTTCAACATCGTCCCCGGCGTCGGCGAGCTGTTCATGATCCCGGCGTACACGCTGAGCGGGAACTGCGACATCCTCTTCTTCGAAGGCGTGCCCGGCGGGCCGCTGGACTGCTTCGACGACCACCCGGGCCCGGACGAGCACTTCAAGCGCGTGCTCGACCTGATGCGGCAGTTCGTGCCATGGGAGTACGACCGCTGCCGCGACGCGGAGCTGACCGACGCGAAGGCGGCCCTGGCCGGCGGGTACACGCCGGTGGTTCGCCACCCGGTCGGCACCCTGCCCGGCGGCGCGATCGTGCTGGGCATGGCCGACGTCGTCGTGGCGAACGACCCGATCACCGGGCAAGGGTCCAACAACGCGAGCCACTGCGCGGCGACGTACCTCGACGCGATCGTCTCCCGTGGCGAGCAGCCGTTCGACGCGGCCTGGATGGAGGCGACGTTCGAGCGCTACTGGGAGTACGCCCGGCACGTCACCGAATGGACGAACGCACTGCTCCTGCCGCCGCCCCCGCACGTGCTCCAGATCCTCGGGGTGGCGGGGCAGAACCCCGCGGTCGCGAAGCGGTTCGTCAACGGATTCATGGACCCCTCCGACTTCCAGCACTGGTTCATGGACCCCGCACTCTGGGAGAAATACCTGGCAGAGGTCTAGATCAGACTGTCGCCGATGGGCGATCCGAGCTACGGTAACTACCGAGAGTGAAGACGACCTCGGAGGTACGTGGCATGCGGGCGATGTGGAAGGGCTCGGTGTCCTTCGGGCTGGTCAGCATCCCGGTCCAGCTGTACGCGGCCACCGAGAACAAGAACGTCTCCCTCCGGCAGGTGCACGAGGCCGACGGCGGCCGCATCCAGTACAAGCGGTTCTGCACCATCGACGGCCAGGAGGTGCCGTACGCCGAGATCGCCAAGGGCTACGAGCTGCCCGACGGCGAGATGGTGGTGATCACCGACGCCGAGATGGCCGAGCTGCCGCTGTCCACCCAGCGCACCATCGACGTGCTGGAGTTCGTGCCGCTGGAGTCGATCGACCCGATCCAGTACGACCGCACCTACTACCTCGAGCCGCAGAAGAACGCGGTGAAACCGTACGTCGTGCTGCGGGACGCGCTGCACAAGTCGAGCCAGGTGGCGATCGCGAAGGTGGCGGTCCGGCAGCGGGAGAGCATGGCGGTGCTGCGGGTGCACGCCGACGTCCTGGTGATGACGACCATGCTGTGGCCGGACGAGGTCCGCGAGCCCGACTTCCCGTTCCTGCGCGACGACCCGCCGCAGATCCGGCCGCAGGAGCTCACCATGGCCGGGTCCTTGATCGACTCGCTGGCCGAGCCGGTGTTCGAGCCGGAGAAGTACCACGACCACTACCGCGAGGCCCTCGAGGAGATGATCGAGGCGAAGGTCGCCGGCGACGAGACGACCAAGCCCGCGGCGGTCACCGCCAAGGCCGACGTCGTCGACCTGATGGCCGCGCTCCAGGCCAGTGTGGACGCCGCGAAGAAGTCGCGGCAGTCCACTTCGGAGGCCGCCACGGCTTCCGCGGCGTCCGAAGAGGACGAGAAGCCGGCGAAGAAGAAGCCGGCCGCCCGCAAGCGCGCGCCGAAGTCCGCCTGAGCCGCCCGGACGGGTGGTCGTGCCGACACGCCGCCGCTTTCCCGCGTCCGGCCGCGGTACCGGCCTACCGTGGGGCATGTCCACGAACGCGGAAAGGCGGTGCGGACATGGAGTGCGCCTCTTGTGACGCGCGGATCGACCACTGCCACGGCACGCTGGTGGTCCACCCGGACGGCGGATCCGCCGAGTGCACCGAACCGGCCTGCGTGGACGGTGACCGCGTGCGGCACGCGCTGATCGTCGACTGCCAGGGCATCGCCGGCGGGTGCGGCTGTGCCGCCGCGCCGCGCGAACCCCTGCTGCGCCGGGCCTCCTGAGCCTCCCGTCAGGCCCGCACGGCGTCAGGAAGCCGTCAGGGTCGTAACCCGATCGTGTATGCAGCTGTGTACACGGGCTTGGCGATGTGCTAACACTAACGGGGTCCTTCGGCTCTCCCTCCCCCTCGGAGCCGGAGGACCCCTTTTCGTTCTTCGCGCTCGCGATTCCTGTCGCGGGGCAAAGCGGATTTCGGAGAGAATTTTCTCTCCGCTTACCTTTTCCCCGGCGGTGCCGGGTGGGCAGAAAGGCCGAACGGCCTGGCGCGGCCAGCAGTGCTGCTGACGCGCGCCAGGCCGTGGCGAAGTCCCGGGATCAGTACCAGTGCGCCCGGCCACCGATCCGGCGGCCGGTGCCGCCCAGGATGGCCAGTGCCACGCCGGCCACCGCGAGAATGATACCGATGGTGTACAGCACCGGGATGCCCACGATGAACCCGATGACAAGGAGAATCACACCGAGAATGATCACTTGACACACTCCTTCGCATGAGACCCGGCCCGGCTCCGTGCCGTCCGGGCGGATGCGCTCTCGCCGGGAGGATGGCCATTTTCCCGATAAACCAAACTACGGCGAACGGAGCAATCTGGGATCAGTACCGATAGTGATCGAGCTTGTACGGGCCTTCGACCTCGACGCCGATGTATTCCGCCTGGGCCTTCGTCAGCTTGGTGAGTTTCACACCGAGGGCGTCGAGGTGCAGGCGGGCCACCTTCTCGTCGAGGTGCTTGGGCAGCCGGTGGACGTCGGTGGCGTACTCGCCGGGCTTGGCGAACAGCTCGATCTGCGCGATGGCCTGGTTGGTGAAGGAGTTCGACATCACGAACGAGGGGTGGCCGGTCGCGTTGCCGAGGTTCATCAGCCGGCCCTCGGACAGCACGATGATCGCGTGGCCGTCGGGGAACGTCCACTCGTGCACCTGCGGCTTGATCTCCTTCTTCACCACGCCCGGCAGCTTCGCCAGCCCGGCCATGTCGATCTCGTTGTCGAAGTGCCCGACGTTGGCGACGATCGCGTTGTGCTTCATCCGGCCCATCTGCTCGGCGGAGATGATGCCGAAGTTGCCGGTGGTGGTGATGAAGATGTCGGCCTGCCCGACGACGTCGTCCAGCTCCACGACGTCGAGGCCGTCCATCGCCGCCTGCAGCGCGCAGATCGGGTCGATCTCGGTGACCGCGACCCGGGCGCCCTGGCCGCGCAGGGCCTCCACCGCGCCCTTGCCGACGTCGCCGTAGCCGCAGACGACGATGCGCTTGCCGCCGATCATCACGTCGGTGGCCCGGTTCAGGCCGTCCACAAGGGAGTGCCGGATGCCGTACTTGTTGTCGAACTTGGACTTCGTCACGGAGTCGTTGACGTTCATCGCGGGGAAGAGCAGCTCGCCGTCCTTGGCGAGCTTGTAGAGCCGCTTGACGCCGTTGGTGGTCTCCTCGGTGACACCGCGGATCTCCTTGGCCATCCGGGTGAACCGGTCGCCGTCGGCCGCGAGGCTCGCGCGGAGCGTGTCGAGGATGATCCGGTACTCCTCCGGGTCCTCTTCGGACGGTTGCGGGACGGCGCCCGCGGCCTCGAACTCGACGCCCTTGTGGACGAGCAGGGTGGCGTCACCGCCGTCGTCGAGGATCATGTTCGGCGCCTGGCCGCCGGGGAAGGCGAAGAGCCGGTCGGTGCACCACCAGTACTCTTCGAGCGTCTCGCCCTTCCACGCGAACACCGGCGTGCCCGCCGGGGCGTCGACCGTGCCTTCGGGGCCGACGACGACCGCGGCGGCGGCCTCGTCCTGGGTGGAGAAGATGTTGCAGGACACCCAGCGCACCTGGGCGCCGAGGGCCACGAGGGTTTCGATGAGCACGGCGGTCTGCACGGTCATGTGCAGCGACCCGGCGATGCGGGCGCCCTTCAGCGGCTGCGCGGCGGCGTATTCGCGGCGGATCGCCATCAGGCCGGGCATCTCGTGCTCGGCCAGCCGCAGCTGGGTGCGGCCGGCGTCGGCGAGGGTGAGGTCGGCCACGGCGAAGTCGAGGCCGTTTCGGGTCTGCAGTTTGTCACTCATTCTTCGGTGCACTCCGGAAATCGTCGGGAGACGTTCGGGAGGCAGCGGAAGTCCTTGCGGACAACGAAAAAGGCACCTCCCGCACGGGAGGCGCCCTTGGAGTCGTGGTCGGCGGGCCGAGCGTGGCGGAAGGATTCCGTCGCAGCGCCTCTCGGCCCGGCACCAGGATGGCAAAGCGGCCGCGAGGCTGTCAAGCGAGCGAGCGCGCCATGAGAATGTCGTCGACATCGGTGCCGTCGATGCGGAATTCGCCCCGCAGCACGCCTTCCACGGCGAACCCGCAGCGCTCGTAGACCCGGCGGGCGCCGGCGTTGGGCCCGAGCACGCGCAGCGTCACCTTGCGGGCCCCCCGCCGCCGCGCCTCGGCCACGGCGGCCTCGACGAGCTGCCGCGCGATCCCGAGCCGGCGCCGGTCCGGGTCGACGGCAAGCCCGTCGACCACCACCACGTGCCGGTGGGCGGGGATGCCGAACCCCTCGCCGAGCCGGACGTACCCGCAGACGACCCCGTCGTGCTCGGCGACGATGACGTCTCCGGGGCGCGTGCCGTCGCCGAAGAACGGCGTGCCGGCCGGGGGCGGGGGAGCGGGCGAGGCGTCCGGGGTCCAGGTGCGCTCGTCGAGCTTCGCGAGCGCGGCTTCGTCGTCTTCGCGGGCGGGCCGGAGGGAGATCACCGGCTCAGTGTGTCCCATGCCTGCTCGAGCAGGCTCGCGATTTTCGCCGGGTCGCGGTTGCCGTCCGCGCCGAGGCTCCGGACGGCCACGGTCAGGCCCGGTCCCGTGCGCTGGCAGTTCATGACGTAGGTCTGGTTCGGGTCCGCGGGCGATCCGGGGGCGGCCGGGTCGTTGTGCACCAGGCACTGCACGGCGCCTACGCGCACAAGCTCGGTTCCCGGCTTGGCCACGCCGAGCGCCTGGGGGTCCACGTACGGCGTGAACAGTTCAGGGAAGCCGCACGGACGGCGGTCAGCTGGAGGCCGTGGAACAGCGTGGCGTTCTGGTACTCCTGCACGACGGCGGCCGCTCCGCCGTAGGCCGCCGACAGGCGGGCACCGGTCTCCCGGTCGGCCTTTTCGACGCGGGCGATCTGGGCCTGCCCCCGGACGTTGTCGATCTTCGCGACCGCGTCCTCGGTCCGGCCGAGTTCGCCCAGTGCAGCGGGCGCGACCAGCGGCCGTCCGTCCGGCTCCGCGCCGCCCCCGCTGGTCACCAGCCATGGCACGCCGACCAGGAGTGCGCCGGTGAGGAGGCCGATCAGGGCGGTGACGGCAGGCCGGGTGAGCAGTGGCCGGGCCTTCGGCTCCGGCGGGAAGTCGGCGGTCATCCGGGAACTGTCGCGCACGACCGGATGCTGAGGTAGGGGCTTTCGCCCCGGGATCACACCAGGTGCGCGCGCCGCCAGATGTTCTCGGAGCGGCCGCCGATCAGCCCGGCTTCGCGCAGGAACGGCACGATCTTCTCCGCCATCCACCGCCGGGTCTCGTGGAAGTGGGGGTTCGCCAGCGCCGCGGCGCGGCCCTCGCGCGGGTCGATCCCGACGCTGCGGTAGATCCGGGCGTCCACCATGCTGTCGATCACGCCGAACGCCACCAGTGCCGTCCGCAGGCGGTGCCGCTGCAGGGCCGCCTTCGACAGCTTCGGCGTTTCGCGCAGCACCTCCTCCTTCGCGAACCGGACGTGCCGGGCCTCCTCGACCACGTGGATCCGGTTGACCGAGCGGATCAGCGGCTGGATGCCGTCGTCGTCCATCATCGAGCGCTGCAGCCGGTCGGTGGTCTCCTCCGCGACCAGCACGCTGGCGAACATCGACGGCCCGGCGGCGGTCGCGCCGAACACCTTCGCCGCGCGGTGCACCACCTTCGGTACGCCGTAGCGCGGTACGCCGAGCCGTTCGGCGGTGCGGGCGAACATCACCGAATGGCGGGTCTCGTCGCCGATCTCGGTCATCGCGTACTGCGCGTGCTCGGTGCGCGCGTCCAGGTCGAACACGTACCGGGCCAGCAGCTGCATCAGGACGATCTCGAACCACAGGCCGACGCTCATGATGCTGGCGATCTCGTGCTTCGACAGCTCGATCCGCTGCTCCGGCGTCAGCCTCGCCCAGAGGTCCGTGCCGTAGAGGGACACGCGTTCGAGCGGCATGTACGCCTTGCCTTCGGCGAGGGGAGCGTCCCAGTCGATGTCGACGTACGGGTCGTAGGAGTTCTTCGCGGAGCTCTTGAGCAGGCGAGCCGCGGTGACGTCCCGGTCCTGGGCCTCGACGCCCATGGCGGCCTCCGGAAAAGTAGGGGGTACGCGGTGTACTAGTTACTTCCGGGAGCGTACACCGCCCGGCCGGTCCTGAGTAGGCTTCCGCCGTGACCAAGGTCGACGGACGGGCCGCGCGCTGGGCGGGCCAGCAGGAGCGGCGGCGCGCCGAATTCGTCGACGCGGCCCTGGCGGCGATCGCCGAGCACGGCCCGGACGTCTCGACCGAGCAGATCGCCGAGCGCGCCGGCGTCGCCCGCACCCGGCTCTACCGGCACTTCGACGACGCGGCCGACCTCCAGCGGGCGATCGCCCAGCGCGCGGCCGAACTGGTGACCGCCGACCTCGCGCCGCTCTGGCACCCCGAAGGCTCGCCGAACGAGATGATCTCCACGGTGATCTCGACGCACCTGCGCTGGCTGACCGAGCACGCCCACCTGCACCGCTACCTCACCCGCACGCAGCCGGGCGGCCCGGACGTCCGCGGTGCGATCGCCCGCCACCTCAGCGCGCTGTTCACCGGCTACCTGACGGCCTTCGGGCTCGACCCGGCCCCGGCGGACACGATCGCCTTCGGCCTGGTCGGCTACGTCGAATCGGCGACCACCCGCTGGCTCGACCACCCGGGCGCGCTCAGCCTGGCCCAGCTGACCGGCCAGCTCACCGGCACGATCTGGGCGATGCTGGACCACACGCTGCGGGCCGGCGGGGTGACGGTCGACCCGGACCGGCCGCTGCCGCTGCCGGAGGGGCTCTAGTCCGCGCGCGGGAACTCGGCTCGCACGCCCAGCAGCCGCACCGCCCGGGTCAGGGTGAACATCCCCAGCACCTCCTGGGCCGCGCGGTCGATCGCGGCGGCGTCCGACGTCGGCTCCGGCAGCGTGATGCTGTGCGTGTGGGTCAGGAACGGCACGAACCGCACCTTGACCGCGACCCGCGCCGCCGGGCGGCCCTCGTCGAGCACGTCCTGGGCGACGCGCTTCGCCAGCGCCGAGACCTCCGCCGCCATTTCCGCCGGGTCCGTCAGGTCGCGCTGGAACGTCGTCTCGCGGCTGCGGGAGCGGGCCACCCACGGCGTCGCGCTCACCTCGGCGTCGCTGATGCCGCCGCCGAGCAACCGCAGCCAGGGGCCGGTCTTCGGGCCGAACCGGGCCGCGAGCTCTTCCGGGTCCGCGCCCGCCAGGTCGAGGACCGTTTCGATGCCCAGCGAGGCGAGTTTCTTCGCCGTCTTGCCGCCGATGCCCCACAGCGCGTCGGTCGGGCGGGCCGCCATCACGTCCCACCAGTTCTCCTGCGTCAGCCGGAAGATGCCGCCCGGCTTGCCGAAGCCGGTGGCGAGCTTCGCCCGCAGCTTGTTGTCGCCGATCCCGACCGCGCACGACAACCCTGTCTCGCGCGCCACCGCGTCCTTGATCGATACCGCCAGCGCCTCGGGGCCGGCCGTTTCCGCGCCGACGAACGCCTCGTCCCAGCCCAGCACCTCGACCACCACCGGCAGCTCCCGCACCGCGGCCATCACGCGCGCCGACACCTCGAGGTAGGCGTCCGGGTCGCTGGGCAGGAAGACCGCGTCCGGGCAGCGTTTGGCGGCGATCCGCAGCGGCATGCCGGACTGGACGCCGAACTCGCGGGCCTCGTACGACGCCGTCGCGACGACGGCGCGTTCAGTGGGATCACCGTTGCCGCCGACCACGACGGGCTTCCCGCGCAGCTCGGGGTGGCGGGCGATCTCGACCGCGGCGATGAACTGGTCGAGGTCGACGTGCAGGACCCACTTCACCCCGCCCAGTCTGCCTCAGATCCGGTGCCGCGCCACGTGGGTCCAGACGGTGCCGGTGAGGGCGAGGATGCCGCACAGCGTCACCCCGGGGTCGGGCAGCACGAGGCCCAGCACCAGCAGGGTCACGGCGGTGACGTCGAAGACGATCAGGAAGGTGCTGCGGAGCGCGCGCGACTTCGGGCGACGGCCGTCGCGCAGCGCGGCGGCCAGGTCGGGGTCGCTGAGTTCGAGACTGCGCTCGATCTTCTCGAGCTCGGTGCGATCGTGGTGACTGAGCATCGGGGCACTCCTTCGGCGCCGAACCCGCCGTATCGCCGTAGCGAATACCCAATCGTCCTCCTCGCGAACCGCCGAACGCCTTCCGATTTCGTGCTTTTCTCTGGTCCGACCGGGTGATCCGCGCTCCGTGACCGGCCTTCGCCACGTTAAGTTGCTGCGTGAACGTGGCCGGTCACGGCCGGACGGCTGGGGGCGGCCACGTCCTGTTGCCGTGCTCGTGGCCGGTCAGGACCTTCAAGCAAGCGGAGGATTCATGACCCTGCCCACCGAACCGATCGGCAGCATCCCGCGCCCGGACTACCTCGTCGACGGTCTCGGCGAGTTCGCGGCCGGGCGGATCGACGCCGCCGCGCTCGCCGAGCTGGAGAGCCGCGCGCTGGCGGACACGATCCGCCGGTTCGAGGAGACCGGGTCGCCGGTGCTGAGCGACGGGGAGCAGGGCAAGCCCAGCTTCGCGACGTACCCGCTGGCCGGGCTCGAAGCGCTGGCACCGGACGGCGTCGTCATCCCCTTCGCCGACGGGCACACCCGGCAGCTGCCGCGGCTCACCGCGGGCCCGTTCCGCTACGCGACGCACGCCGATTCCTACCTCACGCGGGCGAAAACGCTTACCGGCCGGCCCGTCAAGCAGGCGGTGATCGCCGCGTCGGCGCTGTCGCTGATCTACCCGGCCGACGGGATCGAGGGGTATGCGCAGGAGCAGTTCATCGCGGACCTGGTGAACGAGGCCGAGGCGGACATCCGGGGCAGCTTCGAAGCGGGCGCGGACAGCGTCCAGATCGACTTCACCGAGGGGCGGCTGTCGCTGAAGCTCGACCCGTCGGGCGGGCTGCTGCGGCAGTTCGTCGACCTCAACAACGCCGTGCTCGACCGGTTCACCGCCGAGGAACGCGCGAAGATCGGCGTCCACACCTGCCCGGGCGGCGACCAGGACTCCGTGCACAGCCTCGACGTCGACTACGCGGGCCTGCTGCCGGCGTTGTTCGACCTGAAGGCCGGCCGCTTCTTCGTCCAGCTGGCCAGCGAAGCCGACCCCGAGCGCGCGCTGAGGGTGATCGCCGACCACCTCAAGGCCGATCAGCGGGTGTTCGTCGGTGTCACCGACCCGATCGACCCGCGGGTGGAGACGGCGGAAGAGGTCCGCGACCGGGTCCTGACGGCGGCGAAGTACGTCCCGGCCGAGCGGCTCGGCACCTGCGACGACTGCGGGTTCTCGCCGTTCGCCGACGACACGTCGACCTCGCGCGACATCGCGTTCGCGAAGATCACGGCACGGGTCGAGGGCACGCGCCTGGCTTCCGAAGCCCTCTGAGCGTCGGCGGCGTGGGCCCGTGTCCCGGGCTCACGCCGTTTCGGCGGCGACCTTCAGCCCGAGCGCGACGAGCACGCTCCCCAGCACGGCGTCGAGGCCCCGGCGGACGCGGCCGGCACTGAAGAACCGCTTCAGCGCCCCGACGACGACGGCGAGGGTGACGAACCACACGACGGTGCCGGCGGTGGCGATGGCGGCCAGTTCGAGGGTCTGCAGGGTGGCGCCGCCGGCGGGGAGGAACTGGGGGAGCAGGGCGAGGAAGTACACGGCGACCTTGGGGTTGAGCAGGTTGGTCACCAGCCCCTGCCGGAAGGCGGCGCCGGCCCGGAGCCGTCCGGTCGCGGGCGTCTCCCCGAGATCCCGGTACTCACCGCGGCGCACGGCCAGCCAGGCTTTGACCCCGAGGAAGACCAGGTAACCGGCCCCGGCCAGCTTGACGACGGTGAAGGCGATCGCGGACGCGGTCAGCACGGCGGCGACCCCGAGGGCGATCGCGACGACCCAGGCGAAGACCCCGAGCGCGATCCCGAGCCCGGCGGCCATCCCGGCCCGCCGCCCTCCCGTGAGCGCGGAGCGCGTGACGACGACGAAGTCGGGCCCGGGCGACATCGCCCCGAGGACGACGACCAGCAGGAACGAGGCGGCGGTGGTCCCAGGGAGCATGACCCGAGGATAGGACCCGGCCGCGACCGGTTTTCCGGCCGAACCCGCGTGCCGGAGCAGCCGACACGCGTGATTGCAGGGTCGACACGCGTGATTGAGGAGTCGACACGCGTGATTGAGGGGTCGACACGCGTGATTGAGGGGTCGACACGGTGTGCGGGGTGCGGTGGCGTCGTGTCGTCCTGCTAGTCACGCGTGTCGACCTGCCAGTCACGCGTGTCGGCTGCTCAAGCACGTGTGTCGGCCGCTGGATCGGGGTGAGACCGGGTTTCGATGTTCGAATTTGAACTTCGTGTAGGGTCGATCTTGTGGGTGACTCCAGGGGTGACGGCATGACGGCCGAGGTGCGGACGCGGGTGCGGATCCCGCTGCGGCTCGGCGGTGGACCCGCCGTCGACGCCGAGGCCGTGACCTTCCGCGGGCTGGCCGACGGTGGTGAGCACCTCGCGTTCGTGCTGGGCACGCCCGGTGACGTGCCGCTCGTGCGGCCGCACTCCGAGTGCCTCACCGGGGACGTCTTCGGGTCGGCGCGCTGCGACTGCGGCCCGCAGCTGGCCGAGGCCGTCGGGCGGATCTCCGAGGCCGGCGGCTACCTGCTGTACCTGCGGCAGGAAGGCCGCGGGATCGGGCTGTACAACAAGCTCGACGCCTACGCCCTGCAGGACGGCGGCCTCGACACCTACGCCGCGAACGCCGCGCTCGGCCTGCCCGAGGATGCCCGTGACTACACCGTCGCCGCCCAGATGCTGGGTGCGCTCGGGGTGGACCGGGTCGATCTGCTGTCGAACAACCCGGACAAGGCCGCGCAGCTGCGGGCGGCCGGCATCGCCGTGCGCGACCGGGTTCCGACCGGGGTGTTCGCGACCGAGAACAACGTCCGGTACCTGCGCGCGAAGGCCGAGCAGACCGGCCACACGCTGACCCTGCCCGGCCTCGCCAGCTAGGCCAGGCGCTGGGCGGCCGCCGCGGCCGGGCCGGTGGTGAGTTTCTCCAGCAGGCCGATGAGCGTGTGCTGTTCCGAAGGGGTCAGGGACGCCGCCCAGGCCTGCTCGCGCGTGTTGTGCTCCTGGTAGGCGTCGGTCACCGCCGTGTGGCCCGCCTCCGTCAGGGCCAGCTGCACCGCGCGGCGGTCGTGGGGGACCTGGGTGCGGGTCACCAGGCCGTCCCGTTCCAGGGTCTTGACCAGCGCCGACACCGCCGCGCGGCTCATCCCGGCCAGGCGGGCGACGTGGCGGGACTCCAGCGGGCCCGCCAGCCACAGCACGAACAGCACCCGGAACCCACCCCAGCTCCAGCCGCGGGGCCGGTGGACCGTCGACTCCCAGTCGTAGACCAGCGCGCCCGCCAGGCGGTGCAGCGTCAGGCCGAGGCGCATCGCCACCGGGTCGGTCGCGGGCAGCTCGGCCTGCGTCTTCCCGATCGCGTAGTCGACGAACGAGAGGTAGTCGAGGTCGGCCGGTCGGTCGGTCATGCGGCCAGGTTAGGCGAAAGAGGGTTCCGCGCGGGGGCCGGCGGAGCTAGCCTGACCCGAAGTAGTCAATCCTTTGACGATCAAGGAGCGCTCGCCGTGACGAAGAAAGCCTTCGCCTCTTCGGCCGACCTGGCGGAGAAAGCGCAGACCCTGGAAGTCCTCGCCGACGGCGTCTACGCGCTGACCGCCGAGGGCGACCCCAACATCGGCGCGATCGAAGGCGAGGACTTCCTCGTCTGCTTCGAGGCGCTGGCCACGCCGGTCGCGGCAGGCGAGTGGCTCGCGAAACTGCGTGAGCACACCGACAAACCCGTGCGGTACCTGGTGCTCAGCCACTACCACGCCGTGCGCGTGCTCGGCGCGTCCGCCTTCGACGCCGACGTGATCGTCGCGCACGAGAACACCCGCGCCCTGGTGGCCGAGCGCGGCAAGGAGGACTGGGAGAGCGAGTTCGGCCGGATGCCGCGGCTGGCGAAGGGCGCCGAATCGGTGCCGGGGCTGACCTGGCCGACACTCACCTTCTCCGACCGGCTCACGATCGACCTCGGCGGCGACCGTGGCGACCTCGTGCTGCAGTACTGCGGCCGCGGCCACACCGAGGGCGACATCGTCGCCTGGCTGCCCCGCGAGAAGATCCTCTACGCCGGTGACCTCGTGGAAGCCGAAGCCGCGCTGTACACCGGGGACGCGTTCCACCGCGACTGGTCCTCGTCCACTTTGGACCGTGTGGCCGCCTTCGGGGCCGAGACGCTGATCGGCGGCCGCGGCGGGGTGAGCCGTGGCCGCGACGCGGTCGACGCGGCCATCGCGCAGACCCGGCACTTCCTCACCACGATGCTGCGCGAGGTCGGCGCCGTCCGCGACTCCGGCGGCACACTCAAGGAAGCCTTCGAACGCACCCATGCGGCCCTGAACGACCAGTACGGCCATTGGCCGATCTTCGAACACTGCCTGCCCTTCGACGTCTCGCGGCTCTGGGACGAACTGGGCGGCATCGAACGGCCGGTGGTCTGGACGGCCGAACGCGACCGCGAAGTCTGGGACCAGCTCCAGGGATGACCATCGCCGTCCTCGGCAGCGGCCCGGTCGGCCAGACGGCCGCGCTGCTGCTCGCGCGCTGGGGCGTACCGGTGGTGCTCGTCGACGAGCACGAGGTGCGCGACCCCGTGGGGTCCAAGGCCATCTGCCAGCAACGGGACACTTTGGACGTCTGGGCGTCGCTCGGCGCGGGGTGCCTCGCCGAGGAAGGTCTCACGTGGACGACCGCGCGGACGTTCCACCGCGACCGCGAGCTGTTTTCGCTGACGCTGCCGGACGCGGGGTCCGCGCTGCCGCCGTTCGTCAACCTCTCGCAGGCCCGGGTGGAGGAGGTCCTGGACGAGCTCATCGCGCGGCAGCCGCTGATCGACGTCCGCCGCGGCCACCGCGTCACCGGCCTGACCCAGCCCGGCTGCGTCGAAATCCACTGCGAGACCAAGGACGGGCCGCGCCGGATCGAGGCCGACTACGCGATCGCCTGCGCGGGCGCGCGCGGCGACACCGTGCGGCGGGCGCTCGGCCAGCACCTCGCCGGGGTGTCGTTCCGGGACCTGTTCCTCATCTGCGACATCCGCGCCGACCTGCCGGGCTGGGCGGCCGAACGGCGGTTCTACTTCGACCCGTCGTGGAACCCGGGCCGCCAGGTGCTCATCCACCCGTGCCCGGGCTCGCAGTTCCGCATCGACTGGCAGGTCCCGGAGGACTACGACCTCACGGCCGAAGAATCGGGCGGGGCGCTCGACCACCGGATCCGGGCGATCATCGGCGACCGGCCGTACGAGGTGCTCTGGCGCTCGGTGTACCGCTTCCACACGCGGCTGGCCGACCGGATGCGCGTCGGCCGCGTGCTGCTGGCCGGGGACTGCGCGCACCTGGTCGCGCCGTTCGGCGCGCGCGGCCTCAACTCCGGCGTGGCCGACGCGGAGAACGCGGCCTGGAAGCTGGCCGCCGTCCTGCGCGGCGACGCGGGGGAGGAACTGCTGGAGAGCTATCACACCGAGCGGCACGCGGCGGCCGTGGAGAACGCGGCCGTCACCACGGCCACGATGGACTTCCTGGTGCCCCAGGACGAGGAACAGCACCGTCGCCGCCTCGACGTCCTCACGCGGGCGGCGCACGACCCGGCCGCCTGCGCCCAGGTCGACTCGGGCCGGCTGGCGGAACCGTTCTGGTACGCGGATTCGCCGCTGACCACACCGGATCCGCGGCGGCCGTTCGCGGGACGGCCGCCGCGGGGTGCGCTGCCGCCGCCGGGACCGGGGGTGCTGCTCCCGGACGTCACCGTCGCGAGTGGACGGCTGCGTGACCTGGCCCGGCAGGGGTTCCTGATGCTCACGACCCCGGGTGTGCGGGCCGAGGGGCTGCGGTCGGCGGAGATCCCGCTGGGCGGGGCGCTGGGTGCGCGTCCGGGCGAAGCCTGGCTGGTCCGCCCGGACGCGTACGTCGCCGCCGTGCTACGGGTAGGAGACCAGCGGGCTCACCTGGTGCCCGGTGTTCGCGGCGTCACCCGCGTCGTTGATGACGTGGGCGATCGTGCCCACGCCGCCGAGTGACACCGAGACGAGGTTGTGGAACCGGACCCCGCTGGTGTTCGGCACCTCGAACGAGTGACTGGCCACAATGGACGGATTCGTGTTGAAGAAGCAGTAGCTGCCCAGCCCCCAGCCTTCGTGGCTGGTCACCGAGTCGGCCACCTTGTACGCCGCCCAGCCCTGCCGTCCGCCGCCGCTGGACCAGGACGCCTGGTCCGGCGGGTCGTACGGCATTTCGTTCTGGAAGAAGTACGTCCGCCCGCCGTTGCCGTTCCACAGCACCTCGTACTGCTGGTAGTGCTCGACGAACAGGCCGTACATCGTGACGTTCGCCCCGTTGACGACCAGGCCGTTGGCCGCGGTGTTGACGTTCCAGCCGACGCCGTACGAATGGTCGCCGCGCCACAGCCACATGTGGTCGCCGATGACGTTGTTCGAGTTCACCACCAGCGTCTGGGTGGCCTTCCCGACGGCGGCGCCGCCGATCCGGAAGAACACGTCGTGCAGCGACGTCGGGTCGCCCGCGTGGTTCGCGTTCGACCCCGGCTGGCCGATCTGGACGAGCACCGGCGAGTTCACCGCTCCCGCGTCGACCAGCAGCCCGGCGATCTTCACGCCGTCCACATCGGACGTCGTGATGGCCGCGGTGCCGTTGGTGGGCATCAGGGTCGCGAGGCCGAGGCCGAGCACCACGGTGTCCGGGCGCGTGACGTTCAGCGCCTGGTCGAGGTGGTAGACCCCCGGCGTCACCAGCAGGTGCTTGCCCGCGGCCAGTGCGGCGTTGAGCGTCGCGGCCGAGTCGGACGGGTGGGCGACGTAGAACTCGCTGAGCGAGATCGACGTCCCGGCCGGGGCGCCGTGGCCCCAGCTCGTCCCGGCCGAGTTCTGCCGCAGCGCCGGGACGAACACGTTGTAGCTGCCCGAGCCGTCGACGTAGAGGAACGGCTTCTCCCGGATCACCGGCGTCTGGCCGACGACCGTCTCCGGCGGGTTCGGGAAGGACGCCGGCGGGGTGCCGGTGGAGCCGACGAACACCATGTTCCACACGCCGCCCTGCCAGCCGCCGAGCTCGCTGTTGCGGGTCAGGAACTGCTGCTGGGAACCGGAAACGGCGACGCCGTCGATCTTGCTGTCGGCGATCAGGCCGCCGCTGGCCCAGCCGTCGCCGCCGTTCCACAGCTGGATCTGGCTGCCGCGCAGGTGCATCCGGCGGTAGGGCGCGGCCTGGGCGACGGCCCAGCGTTCGACCTGGCCGGCCGGCAGCGTCACCGACAGGTTCTCGGCCGACCGCCAGAAGTTCTGCGTCGCGTTGCCCTTGTTGTTCGGGTTGTCACCTTGCTGCAGCCAGTCCGCCTCGACGCGGACGTGGCCGTTGAGGTTGACGTCGTCTGGCGACAGGCCCAGCCCGGCGACCTGCTCGTAGAAGCCGAGGTTGACGTCGGCGCTGTAGGTGCCCGGCTTGAACAGCACGGCGTAGCGCTCGTTGCCGAACTGGTTGGTGTGCTGCTGGTCCGCGATCTGCGTCAGCCGGTTCTGGATCGTCGCGGCCGGGGTCGAGGGGTCGAACACCGACACGTTCGGTCCGAAGTCCGGGTTGCGCGGGTCGGTCGGCGGGATCGTGCTGCCGCCGGTGCCGTGCACGGCCAGTTCCCACAGCGAGTAGCCGTATTGCGTGGCCCGCTGCGTGCCGGTGACGCGCAGGTAGCGCGCGGTGCCGGACAACGCCACGGTCTGCGTGCCGCCGGTGCCGGTGGCCGTCGAGTACGCCGTGGTCCAGGTGTTCGCGTCGCTGGACAGCTGCACGCTGAACGCGCGGGCGTACGCGGCTTCCCAGCTGAGCACGACGTCGCAGAGCTGCTGGGCCGAGCCGAGGTCGACCTGCAGCCACTGCGGGTCGCTGAACGCGCTGGACCAGCGCGTGCCGGAGTTGCCGTCGACCGCGGCGGACGCGGGCGTCCCGCCGTTTTCGGTGGACGACGCGGTCGCCGGACGGCCCTGCGCGAGGTTCGTGCTGCCGCACGCGGCGGCCTGGGCCGGTGCGGAGCCGACCACGGCCGCGGTGGTGACCGCGGTGACGAAGGTGGTGGCGATGACGAGGAGACGGTGGAGGGGGGAGAGCGTCGTCGATCTCATGAGCCTGCCTGTGATCGGGGGAGGACGTGCGAAAGCGGGCCGGCGGAGCCCCACAGCTCGCGCCGGCGTCGGGTGGTGCGGCGGGTCCGCGCCCGGGCCCCCGCCCGGCGCCGTGAGCCGGAGGAGCGGAAACCGGAGCAGGGGTGAGCGCGGACCGGCCAGCCCGAAAGGTGCTGGTCGCGGCGGAGCCGTCCCGGTGGCGGTCACGGAACCGGTTCCGTCGGTGAGATGGCAGTTAACAGCGCGAAGTTCGCCTGCGTCAAGGATCCGCGCCGGATTCGTTCTCCCGGACCAGTATCGGGCGCCAGGCCGTTGACATTTTACGGCTCTTTATTTATATCTTGAACTAAGAGCGTGCCGACGGCCGGGACCCACACCCGCGCCGGAGACCACGTGAGCCGATCCGCGCCGGGGCAAAGGCCGCCCCGGCGCCGGTTCGCCGTGGAGGTGCCCATGCAACGCCGCATGACGGGAACCCGGGTTCTCGCCGTCCTCGTCCTGATCCTGGCCGCCCTGTCCCCCGCGCCGGCCGCCCAGGCCGCGCCCGTCCTGCTCTCCCAAGGCCGCCCGGTGACGGCGTCCTCGGCCGAATCCGCCGCCTTCCCCGCCTCGGCCGCCGTCGACGGCGACCCCGGCACCCGCTGGTCCAGCGCGTTCAGCGATCCGCAGTCCCTCCAGGTCGACCTCGGCTCGGCCCAGCAACTGACGCAGGTCGTGCTGAGCTGGGAAGCCGCCTACGCCAAGGCGTTCACGCTCCAGGCGTCCGCCGACGGCACGGCCTGGACCACCCTCTACTCGACCACCACCGGCACCGGCGGCACGCAGACGCTGAACGTCAGCGGCAGCGGCCGGTACGTCCGGCTGACCGGCACCCAGCGGGCCACCCAGTACGGCTACTCGCTCTGGGAGTTCCAGGTCTACGGCGGGGGCGGCACGACCCCGCCCGGTGACGTCCTGTTGTCCTACGGCAAGCCCGGCACGGCGTCCTCCTTCCAGGACGACGGCGCCTGCCCCGGCTGCCTCCCGGCGAAGGCGTTCGACCACGACCCGGCCACGCGCTGGGCGACGAGCGCGACCACCGGCTGGGTCGACCCGGGCTGGATCACCGTCGACCTCGGCGCGGCCGCGACGATCCACCAGGTCGTCCTGCAGTGGGACCCGGCCTACGCGGTCGCTTACCAGATCCAGGTGTCCAACGACAACGCGAACTGGACGTCGATCTACTCGACCACCACGGGCAAGGGCTTCAAGGAGACGCTGACCGTCAGCGGTTCCGGCCGGTACGTCCGGATGTACGGCACCGCCCGTTCCAACGGCTACGGCTACTCGCTGTGGGGCTTCGACGTCTACGGCACCGGCGGCAACCCGACCCCGCCGCCGCCCGCGCCGCCCGCCCCGCACTTCCCGGGCACCCTCGTCTGGAGCGACGAGTTCAACGGCGCTGCCGGCGCGGCCCCCGACGCGAGCAAATGGACCGCGGAGACCGGCCCCGGTGTCAACAACGAGCTCGAGTACTACACGAACAACGACAACGCCAAGCAGGACGGCCGCGGCAACCTCGTCATCCAGGTCCGCCGCGAGGCCACGCCGGGCAGCGCCTGCCCGCGGGACCCGGTCAGCGGCAGCACGACCTGCCAGTACACCTCCGGCCGGATCAACACCGCGGGCAAGTTCAGCTTCACCTACGGCCACGTCGAGGCGAACATCAAGGTGTCCGGCACGCAGGGCCTCTGGCCGGCGTTCTGGCTGCTGGGGGCGAACTTCTTCAGCGGCACGCCGTGGCCGAACTGCGGCGAGATCGACATCATGGAGCACGTCGGGAAGTCGCCGAACCTGGCCTACTCGACCATCCACGCCCCGGCGTACAACGGCGCCGGCGGCATCGGGGCCCCGCTCGACCTCGGCCAGGACGTCTCCGCCGGGTTCCACCGCTTCGGCCTCGACTGGGACGCCACCCACATGACGTTCTCCGTCGACGGGACCGCGTTCGAGACGATCAACCGCGACACGGTCGAGAGCACGCGCGGGCCGTGGGTGTACGACCACCCGTTCTTCCTGATCCTCAACAACGCCATCGGCGGGGACTTCCCCGGCCCGCCGGGTGCGGGGACCGTCCTGCCGCAGGACATGGTGATCGACTACGTGCGGGTGTACCAGTGAAGCGGCTCGTCCTCGGGGCCGTGGTCGCGCTGGGACTGCTCGCCGTCCCGCCGCTCACCGCCCAGGCGGCGCCTGCGCTCCTGTCGCAAGGGCACGCCGTGACCGCGTCCTCCACCGAGAACGCCGCCTTCCCCGCGAGCGCGGCGGTCGACGGCGACCCGGGCACGCGCTGGTCCAGCCTGGCCGCCGACCCGCAGACGCTGCAGGTCGACCTGGGCTCGGCGCACGCGCTCACCCAGGTCGTCCTGCAGTGGGAAGCGGCGTACGCGAAGGCGTTCACCCTCCAGGCGTCCGCCGACGGGAACCAGTGGGCGACGGTGTACTCGACCACGACGGGCACCGGCGGCACCCAGACGCTGCCGGTGTCCGGCAGCGGCCGGTACGTCCGGCTGACCACCACCCAGCGCGCCACCCAGTGGGGCGTGTCGCTGTGGGAGTTCCAGGTCTTCGGTGACGGCACCGCCCAGGCGTGCAGCAGCGCGAACGCCGCCCTGCGGCAGCCTGCGACGGCGTCCAGCGTGCAGTCGGACGCCTTCCCGGCGTCGGCGGCGTTCGACGGCGACCTCGGGACGCGGTGGTCGAGCCTGGCCGCGGACCCGCAGTCGATCCAGGTCGACCTCGGGAGCACCCGCCCGGTCTGCGGCGTCGACCTGGCCTGGGAGGCGGCCTACGCGAGCGCGTACACGATCCAGCTGTCCGCCGACGGGAATTCGTGGACGACCGCGGCGACCGTGACCGGTGCGGGCGGCACCGAGCACCCGGCCGTTTCGGGCACCGCCCGGTACGTCCGGCTGAACGCCACCGCACGGGCCACCCAGTGGGGTGTCTCGCTGTGGGAGTTCGCGGTGCACACGTCCGACAGCGGGCCGCCGCCGCCCACCGGCTGCCCGTGGGCGGGCTCGACGGCCCCGGTCGCCGACCGGGTCAACCAGCTCATGGCCGTGATGACGCCGCAGCAGAAGGTGAAGGTGCTGCACGGCAACGGCGCGACCGGGCCGTACATCGGCAACACCGACGCCGTGCCCGAGCTGTGCATCCCGGCGCTCGGCCTGCAGGACGGCCCGGCCGGGGTCGGCGACGGCCTCGACGGCGTCACGCAGTTCCCGGCGCCGGTGACGGCCGCGGCCACCTGGGACACCGCGCTGCTGAACCGGTACGGCAGCGCGATGGGCGCCGAGTTCGCCGGCAAGGGCGTCGACATCGCCCTCGGCCCGACGATCAACCTGGTCCGCGACCCGCGCTGGGGCCGCAACTTCGAAACCTACGCCGAGGACCCCTACCTCGCCGGGGCGGCCGGGACCGCGACGGTCCAGGGCATCCAGGGCCAGGGGGTGATGGCGCAGGCCAAGCACGCGGCGGCGTACAACGTCGAAGCCGGGGCCTCGCGCGGGACGCCGTCGGACAACGTCATCATCGACGACCGGACCCTGCACGAGCTCTACCTCCCGGCCTTCCAGCAGGTGGCGAGCCAGGGCCAGGTCGCGTCCATGATGTGCGCCTACAACCAGATCAACGGCGTCCCGGCCTGCCAGAACAGCGGCGTGCTCACGACCGCGATCAAGCAGGACGCCGGGTGGGGCGGGTTCGTCGGCTCGGACTGGGGTTCGGCCACCGGCGGCGCCCGGCAGCTGGCCAACGGCGGGCTGGACCTGGAAATGCCGGGCGGCGCGTTCTTCGGCCAGGGCCTGCTCGACGCCGTCTCGCGCGGCGAGGTCACGCAGGCGCGCGTCGACGACATGGTGCGGCGGGTGCTGACGCAGATGTTCCGGTTCGGCCTCTTCGACCGGGCCCGGCGGGGGACCCCGCAGTCGGTCGTGACGAGCGCGGCGAACGTCGCCACCGCGCGGGACGTCGCCGCGGCCGGGGCGGTGCTGCTGAAGAACACCGGCGTGCTGCCGCTGAGCTCGTCGGTCAAGTCGATCGCCCTGTCCGGCGGCGACGCCATCGACCCGCAGAACATCGGGGGCGGCAGCGCCAAGGTCAACCCGTCACCGGCGTCGGTGAACCCGATCAACGGCATCAGGGCGCGGGCCGGGTCCGGGGTCAGCGTGTCCTATGTGGATGGTGCGGGCGAGCACGTCCAGACGCCGGACATCCCGGGCGCGGTCAACGCCGCGAAAGCCGCCGACGTCGCCGTCGTGTTCGCCAGCTACGGCGAGTCCGAGACCCAGGACCTCGACAGCATCGACCTGCAGCACCAGCAGAACGAGCTGATCGACGCGGTCGCCTCGGCCAACCCGCGCACGGTCGTGGTGCTCAACACCGGTTCGGCGGTCACCATGCCGTGGCTGGGCAAGGTCGCGGCGGTGATCGAGGGCTGGTACCCGGGCCAGGAGAACGGCAACGCGATCGCGTCGCTGCTCTACGGCGACGTCAACCCGTCGGGCAAGCTGCCGGTCAGCTTCCCGAAGCAGCTCGCCGACCTGCCCACGGCGAACGTCCAGCAGTTCCCGGGCGCCAACGACCGGATCGAGTACTCGGAGGGGTTGAACGTCGGCTACCGCTGGTACGACAGCCGCAACCTGGAACCGCTGTTCCCGTTCGGGTTCGGCCTGTCGTACACGACGTTCGGGTTCTCGAACCCGGTCGTCACGCCGCAGGGGACGAACGGCACCGCGACCGTGACGGCGACGGTGACCAACACCGGCACCCGGGCGGGCGCGGACGTCGTCCAGCTCTACGTCGGCCAGCCGGCCGGTAACGGCGAGCCGCCGAAGCAGCTGAAGGGGTTCAAGAAGGTGCAGCTGAACCCCGGGCAGAGCGCTCAGGTGTCGTTCCCGCTCACCCCGCGGGACCTGGCGCACTGGACGGGCTCGTGGACGACCAACGCGGGGCAGTACCGCGTCTACGTCGGGGACTCCTCGCGCAACGTCCCGCTCTCGGCGGCGCTGACCGTCTCCTGAGTCGATTCGCGGACCACCAGGGAGATCGGGACGATCACCGGCTCGGCCGGCTGGGGTGCCCCACCCAGCCGGTCGAGCAGCAGCCCGGCCGCCGTCTCGCCCATCTGCCGCAGCGGCTGGCGGATCGTGGTGAGCGGCGGCTGGGTGTGCGCGGCGAGGGGGATGTCGTCGAAGCCGATCACGGCGACGTCCCCCGGCACCGACCGGCCGGCCTTGCGGAGGCCGGCCAGCACGCCCGCCGCGGTGAGGTCGTTGTGCGCGAAGACCGCGTCGAACTCCGGGCCGGAGTGCAGCAGCTGGAGGATCGCCGCTTCACCGCTTTCGCTCGTGAAGTCGCCTTCGATGATCAGCCGCGAGTCGAGGGTCAGGCCCGCGTCGAGGACGGCCTCGTTGAAGCCGTTGAGCCGGTCGGCGGTGCAGCCGAAGTCCCGCGGCCCGGTGACGGTGGCCAGGCGCGTCCGGCCCGTTCCCAGCAGGTGCCGGGCCGCCATGGCGCCGCCCTGCCGGTTGTCCGTCCCCACCGACGGGAACGCGGGGCGGCGGCCGCGGTCGTCGATCACCACCACCGGCAGCCCGGAGTCGTGTAACACCCGCAGGTGCCGCACCGCATCCGGCGGTTCCACCAGCAGCAGTCCGTCGAACGCCTTCGCCGACACCTGGCGCGAGAACTCCTCCAGCGAATCGGGGCCGCGGTTCGCGGTGGACAGCAGCAGGCCGTAGCCCTTCGACTCCACGACGTCGGCGACGCCCTGCAGCACCTCGCCCATCCACGGCCAGGTCAGCCCGGGCACCAGCATCCCGACCGTGCGCGTCACCCCGCGGGCCAGCCCGACCGCGCCGGCGCTGGGGATGTACCCGGTCGCGGCGATCACCTCGCGCACCCGGATCGCCGTCGCGGCGTCCACGTCGGCCTTGTTGTTGAGAACTCGTGACACGGTCGTCTTGCTCACCCGCGCGCGGCGGGCGACTTCGGCGATCGTGACGCGCATCCGTCCTCCGATCAGGGGTGGCAAGCCCTGTGGTGCCAAGGTACCCGCCCGCGGGCCCGGTGCGACCGGTCCGAGATCGATCAAGTGCGGACGGACAACCGCGTAAGGCCCGCGTCGCCGCTTCGCCAGTCCGTGCGGACGGCCACGTACCGCGCCGGCCCGGTGCGAGTGGCCGTGTAGGTGACGCCGTCGACGCTGAGTTCGACGGTGGCCGCGGGGACGCGGCCGCGGGTCCAGGTCAGCTCGACCGCGGAAACCGCTGTCACCGCTCCGAGATCGGCCACCATCCGGCCGCCGGGTCCCGGCCGCCACGCCGTCGCCGGGTCGTCGTCGACGGCCGCGGCCGGGCTCGACATCCCGGGCGGCAGGGGCTCGGCGGGGAAGGTGACCGCGCCGAGCGCGAGGTCGGCCAGCGGATACGGGCGGAGGTCGCCGAAGACGACCGGCACGGTCCGGCGCGGCGGCAGCAGCACCGGCCGGGCGCGCCCGCCGTCCGGGGTCACCGTGACCGGCACGGGCAGCAGCCCGGCCGGCGCGGTGAGCTCGACCCGGCTCGCGTCGCGCACGACCGCCCGCACCCCGGCGGGGCCGGTCAGCGTGAACCGCGGCGGTTCGATGCGACCCTCCGCCGCGGCCAGTGCGTAGGAGAATTCCGTGCCGGTCCGGGTGACGGTCTGCTCGCCGCGGTAGAGCCGCCGGGTGCTGCCGTGCCCCGGGATGATCGCCGTGCCGCTCGCCGCGGCGCCCGAGAGGTTGAGCAGCACGAGGAAGCCGTCGGTGACGGTGGCTTCGACCGCGGCGCCGGCCGGGACCCGGCCGCTCGCCTTCGCGGGGCCGGGGTACAGCTCGGCGACGAAGGGGGCGGGCGGGCCGTCGGAGAGCGTCACGCGGTCGCCGGTGACGGTGAGCGGGTTCGGGCCCGCGACGGTGATCCCGGCGCGGCCGTCGATGTCCAGCCGGCCTCGCGTGCTGCTGAGCGCGGGCACCGGGTAGCTCGCGACCAGCGTCCAGGCCACGCCGTCGGCCGAGGTTTCGATGCGGTACTTGCGCCCGGCGGCTGCTTCCCAGCTCAGCCGCACGCGGTCGACCGTCCGCGGCGCGCCGAGGTCGACGGCCAGCCAGCTGTCCGCGCGCGGGCGGTCCGATGTGGACACTGCCCAGCGGCTGGTGGGATCGCCGTCGACGGCGTACTTCGCCTCTTTGCCGGGAGCGGCCGAGGACGCCGACGCCGTGCCGGTGCGGGCTAGGTCCGGTCCGTCGCCGTCGCGGACCTCGAAGGCCCACAGTGAATAGCCGTACTGCGGGTCCGGCTGGACGCCGAGCATGCGGACGTGCCGGGCGGTGACCGGCGCGAACGTGAGGTCGTCGGTCCGGACGCCCGGGGTCTGGGCCTTGAGGGTCACGCTGCCTTCGGCCGCGGTGTAGGTGCGGTCACCGTCGAGGCCGGGCACGCCGGGCATGCTCAGGTTGTAGACGTTCAGCACGCCTTCGCCCTCGGCGACGCCGGTGCTGGCGTACACGGCGGCGCCGGTCGGGAGGGTCGCGAAGGTGGCGTACCCGGTGTCGAAACGGAGGACGCCGACCGTGCCGTCGAAGCCGTCGCGGATCTTCGTGTACGTCGTGGCGTGCCGTTCCCGCACCGCAACGTTCGTCGACGGCAGGAGCATCGGGTTCGCGCCGCCGAGCACGAACAGCCAGTCGTCGTGGTGCGGCTGCCAGGCGAACTTCACGAAGCCGGGCTTGCTGACCGTCCCGGCCCAGGCGGCGGGGGAGCGGTGGGCGAGCAGGCCCGGCCCGGCGCCGAAGTCGGCGACCCCGGCCGCGTGGGCGGCGAACTCCCGGTCGCCCACCGGGACGACCGGGCCGCCGTGGCTCGCCCGCCACTCGTGCAGCAGGTAGCTGATGGCGAGCTCGGCGCGGGCCTCCGGCTCGTACTTCGGCTCACCCGAGAACTTCGTGATCCGATCTGCGGGAGCGTAGGCCTGGTAGGGCTCGAGCCGCGCAGCCAGCTGCGCTTCGGCGTGGGCGGCGTGGCGGTCGCCGAGCACCTGGGCGCGGAAGGCCAGCGGGATGACGTCGCGGCCGTAGAGGTGCTCGCGGTCGGCGACCATCGGCATCAGCGGCTCGCCGGCGTCGCTGGTCATCAGCAGCATCGTGCGCCAGAGCAGTTCGCCGTTCGGCTGCGCGGTGAGCACCTCGGGCAGCGGCGTGCCGGCGGCGAGGAAATGCATCGCGTTGCGGCCGGACGTCCGCCAGAGCTCCTCCTGGTAGTGCGGGCCGAACGAGCCGTGGTTCTCGACGAGGAAGGTGTCGTAGAGGTTCGCCGCGGTGTTCGCGCTGATCGGGCGGCCGTCGACGAGCCGCGGGTTGGCCAGGTCGGCGGCCGGCAGCCCGGCCTCGTTGCGGCTCCACGCGCCGAACGCCTCCCGCCAGCCGCCCGCCCGCGGGTCGGCCGGCGCCCACGCGAGCGCGGGGGCGAGCGACTGGGCGTAGACCCCCATCTCTTCGAGCTTGGTGTCGCCGACGTGGCCGCCGCGCAGGCCGTTCGGGGTCCAGCTGCCCGAATCGGGGTCGTCGCCGGTGCCGAGCGCGGTGGTGTAGGCGGCCTGGCCGGCGGTGATGCGCTCGACGTTCCCCCGGGTCGCGTCGTCGAGGTCCGTCCACAGCAGACGGGCGGCGAGCACGAAGTACGACTGGAAGGTCGTGTCGAAGAACAGCTTGCGGCCCCACTCGGTACCGCCGACGAGCCGGTTCGACGCGGCGAACCGGCGGATCGTGGCGAGCGTGTGGTCGCGCAGCGTCTCCCGGCCGACGCCGGCGATCGCGGCGTCGTAGCCGTCGCGGGTCAGCAGCACGGCGTTGCCGAGCACCACGGCGAAGGTGAAGTCGCGCAGCGGATAGGTGCCGGCGACCGGGTCGAACTGCTGCTCCGCCCAGCGCGTGTGCCGCAGCAGCACCCGCAGGTAGGTCGCCGCGACGGCGTCGGGCGGGCCGCTGTCCGCGGCCCGGGCGATGCTCGGGAGCAGACCCGACGCCAGTGCGGCCGCCGCGCCGCCCGCACCCAGCAGCCGCAGCACCTGCCGCCGGTCCAGCTCGCCCATGCTCCGGCCTCTCGCGCTGACAACCTTGTCAGCGCGGATTCTGGGATGCCACCGCCGTGCCCGGCAAGCCCGGCGGCGGATCCCGTCCGGTTTCGGACAACCCTTCGTATAACGCCCTATACCCGGCGGTCGTACCGCGCGATCAGCACGCCTTTGGTCGTGGGAACGCAGCTGACGAGGGAGAACTCGGTGAGCGGCGCGTCGCCGAACAAGCGCGCGCCGGTGCCGAGGGTCAGCGGGTGGATCAGCAGCGTGTAGCGGTCGACCAGGCCGGCGGCGTGCAGTGCCCGCACCAGGGATGCGCTGCCGATCACCGACAAGTCTTTGCCGGGCTGCGCCTTGAGTCCGGCCACGGTTTCGGCCGCGTCGCCCCGGAGCAGGACCGAGTTCTGCCAGGCGCCGGCGTCCTCGAGCGTGGTGGAGGCGACGTACTTGGTCGCGGCGTTCATGTGCGTGGTGAACGGATTCCCGTCGTCCCGCCCGCCCCACGCCGTGGTGAAGTCCTGCCAGGTCCGGCGGCCGAACAGCATGTCGCCGGGCCGGTTCATGCCGTCGGCCATCTCGCGGGCCATGACGTCGTCCTGGTAGCGGGTGCCCCACCCGCCGTGGGTGAACCCGCCGCGGGTGTCCTCGTCGGGCCGGCCGAGGCCCTGCACGACGCCGTCGAGGGTGACGCTCATGGTGACGGTGATCGAACGCATCGGATCTCCTCCTGATCGGTGTGTCACCACCCATACGAACGGCGGCGGCCCCGATCGGCAGCGGACGCGGCGTGATCTGATGACAACGTGATCACCGACCCGTGGGTGCTGCTCCTGCTCGTGCTGGCCGGCGTCGGGGCCGGTCTGACCGGGGCGACCGCCGGGCTCGCGTCCCTGGTGTCCTACCCGGCGCTGCTCGCCGCGGGGCTGCCACCGGTGACCGCGAACATCACCAACACCGTCGCGATGCTGGGCACCACCGCGGGCGCCGCCGCCGGGGCCCGGCCGGAACTGGCCGGCCAGCGGCGGCGGCTCGTCCCGCTCTGCGCCCTGACCACCGTGGGCGGCGCGTGCGGTGGCCTGGTGCTGCTGCTGACGCCGTCCGGCGCGTTCACCGTCATCGTGCCGTGGCTGATCGGCGGGGCGTCGCTGGTGCTGATGGCGGGGCCGCGCCTGCGCCGGCTCGCCGAAGGCGCCGAACACCACGGCCTGAGCCCGGTGACCGCCGTCGTCGCGTTCCTGATCGGCATCTACGGCGGGTACTTCGGCGCCGCCGCGGGCGTGCTCATGCTCGCGCTGCTCGTGACCGTCTGGAACCAGCCGCTCGCCCGGACGAACGCGGCGAAGAACCTGGTCACCGGGTCGGCCAACTTCCTCGCGGCGATCGTCTTCGCGGTCACCGGCAAGGTCGTCTGGTCCGCCGCGCTCGCGGTCTGCCTCGGCTCGCTCGGCGGCTCGTGGCTGGGGTCCGCGCTCGTGCGCCGGCTGCCGGCGACGCCGTTGCGGATCGCGATCGGGATCGGCGGACTGGGCCTGGCGGTCGTCCTCGCCCTGAGGGCATGATCGGCGGGGTATCGGCGAGCAGGAGACCAGATGAGCATTGTCGGGACCAGGGTGGTCCGCCAAGAGGATCGGAACCTGATCACCGCGGGCGGCACCTACGTGGACGATCTGCGGGCGGAAGCGCTTTCCGGTGCCGCGCACGCGGTTTTCGTGCGAAGTCCGATCGCGCACGCGCGGATCGGCGGCATCGACGTGAGCGAAGCGAAGGCGGCACCGGGCGTGCTCGGCGTGTTCACCGCCGCCGACCTCGGCCTCGACCCGCACCCGGCCGGGCCGGTGAAGGAACCTTGGCTGGCCGACGAGGTGGTGCGGTACGTCGGCGAGCCCGTCGCGCTGGTCCTCACCGAGGAGCGCTACCAGCTGGCCGACGCCGCCGAGCTGGTCGACGTCGACTACGAGCCGCTGGACGCGGTCGCGGGCATCGGCGCCGCGCTGGACGGCGAGACGCTGCTGTACCCGGAGACCGGCAGCAACATCGTGCAGGTCAACGGCATGGCGGAATTCGACGACGCGATCTTCGAAGACTGCGAAGTCGTGGTCACGCAGACGATCGCCAACCAGCGCGTCGCGCCCGCGCCGCTGGAGGTGCGCGGCGCGTCCCTCGCGTGGGGCGAGGACGGCAGGCTGACGGCCTGGCTGTCCACGCAGAACGCCCAGATCGCCCGGTCGCAGCTGGCGGGGAGCCTCGGTGTCGGCGAGGAGTCGGTGCGGGTGATCGCCCCGGACGTCGGCGGCGGGTTCGGCGCGAAGATCGGTGCGGACCCCGAGGCGACGGTGCTCGGCTGGGCCGCCAAGCAGCTCGGGCGGCCGGTGCGCTGGGTCGAGTCGCGCAGCGAGAACCTGACGTCGATGACGCACGGCCGCGCGCAGCTCAACACCGTGACCATCGGCGGCAAGCGCGACGGCACGGTCCTGGCGTACCGCCTCGACGTCGTCCAGGACGCCGGCGCGTACCCGCGGACGCTGTTCCTGCCGACGCTGACCGAGCTGATGGCCGTCGGCGTCTACCGGTTCCCGCAGGTCCAGACGCGCAGCCGCGCGGTCGTCACGAACACCACCCCGATCGCCGCCTACCGCGGCGCGGGCCGCCCGGAGGCGACCGCGGCCGTCGAGCGGGCGATGGACCTGTTCGCCGCCGAGCTCGGCCTGGACCCGGCCGACGTCCGCCGGGCCAACTTCATCCGGCCCGAGGAGTTCCCGTACCGGACGCCGACCGGCGCCTTCTACGACACGGGCGAGTACGCGGCGGCCTTGGACAAGGTCCTGGAGACCGCCGGCTACGCCGAGCTGCGCGCCGAGCAGCGGCGGCGGCGCGAGGCGGGCGACCCGGTCGAACTCGGCCTCGGCATCGCCGCCTACGTCGAGATCACCGGCGGCGACGGCGGCGGCGAGAGCGGCCGCGTCGACATCCACCCGGACGGCTCGGTCGTCGCGTGGACCGGCAGTTCGCCGCACGGGCAGGGGCTCGGCACGTCGCTGGCCATGCTGCTGGCCGACCGGCTCGGCGTGCCGCTGGAGAAGATCACCGTCCGCCACGGCGACACCGACGAGGTGCCGAAGGCGATCGGCACGTTCGGCTCGCGGTCGCTGCAGCTGGGCGGTTCGGCGATCCGGCAGGCGGCCGACGAGGTGATCGCCCAGGCCCGCGACCTGGCGGCGAACCTGCTGGAGGCCGCGCCCGAAGACCTGGAACTCGACGTCGAGCGCGGGGTCTGGCAGGTCCGCGGCGCGCCGTCGAGCACCGTGCTCAGCTGGGCGCAGGTCGCCGAGACGGCCAGCGACGGCAAACTCACCGCCGACGTCTGGTTCGGCGACGGCCAGCCGACGTTCCCGTTCGGCGCACACCTCGCGGTGGTCGAGGTCGACACCGAGACGGGCAAGGTGCAGCTGCGCCGGATCGTCGCCGTCGACGACGCCGGCCCGATCGTCAACCCGCTCACCTTCCGCGGCCAGCGCCACGGCGGCCTCGGCCAGGGGGCCGCGCAGGCGCTCATGGAGGTCGTCACCTACGACGACGACGGCAACCCGACGACGGCGTCGCTGGCGGACTACTCGTTCATCACCGCAGTCGAGCTGCCGGACTTCGAGCTGGTCGACATGGCCACCCCGACCGACCGGAACCTGCTGGGCGTCAAGGGGATCGGCGAGGCCGCGACGATCGGCTCGACCCCGGCGGTGCACAACGCCGTGGTGGACGCGCTTTCCACGCGCGGCGTCAAGCACCTGGACATGCCCACGACCCCGATCCGGGTCTGGGCCGCACTCTCGGAAGGAAACGTGCAGTGAAGGTCTCGATCGAGGTCAACGGGCGGCCGGTGACCGAGGAGGTGCCGGACCGGACGCTGCTGGTGCACTTCCTGCGCGACACCGCCGGGCTCACCGCCACGAACATCGGCTGCGACACGACGTCGTGCGGTGCCTGCACGGTGCTGCTCGACGGCGAGTCGGTCAAGTCCTGCACGGTGCTGGCCGCCCAGGCCGACGGCCACGAGGTCACCACCGTCGAAGGACTGACCGCTGCGGACGGTGCGCTGCACCCGGTGCAGCGGGCGTTCCGCGAGCAGCACGGCCTGCAGTGCGGGTTCTGCACGCCGGGGATGATCATGGCGTCGGTGTCGCTGCTGGCCGACAACCCGAAGCCGACCCGCGACGAGGTCCGCGCCGGGCTCGAGGGCAACCTGTGCCGCTGCACGGGCTACCACAACATCGTCAGCGCCGTGATCGACGCTTCGGGGCAGGAGGTGGACCGGTGATCCCCGCGGCTTTCCAGTACCTGCGGGCGTCCACAGTGGACGAGGCGCTGGCGTTGCTGGCCGCCCACGGCGACGACGCGAAGGTGCTGGCCGGCGGGCATTCCCTGCTGCCGCTGATGAAGCTGCGCCTGGCCGCCCCGGAGTACCTGGTCGACATCGGTGCGCTCGACGAGCTGCGGTACGTCCGGCTCGAAGGCGACGAGGTCGCCATCGGGGCGCTGTCGCGGTACAGCGCGCTGGTGCAGGACCCGGTGCTCCTCGCGCACGCGCCCCTGCTGGCGCACGTTTCGGGGCTGGTGGGCGACCGCCAGGTCCGCCACCGCGGCACGATCGGCGGCTCCCTGGTGCACGCGGACGCGGCGGCGGACCTGCCCGCGGCGGTCCTGGCGTCGGACGCGGTCCTGGTGGTCCGCGGGCCGTCGGGGGAGCGCCGGATCCCGGCGGCGGAGTTCTTCCTCGGCCCGTTCACGACGCCGCTGGAACCGGCCGAACTGCTGACGGAGATCCGCCTGCCGGCCCAGACGGGCCAGGGCTGGGGTTTCGAGAAGTTCACCCGCCGCGCGATCGACTGGGCGATGGCCGGGGTGGCGGTCGCCGGCGGCCGCGTCGGCCTGGTGAACCTGGGCGGCGTCCCGCTCCGCGCGACGGCCACGGAGGAGGCGCTGGCGGCCGGGGCGTCCATCGAAGACGCGGCCGCACTGGCGGCGGAGGGCACGAACCCGCCGGACGAGCCCCACGCGACCGCGGAGTACCGGCGCCACCTGGCGCGGGTGCTGACGCGGCGGGCGTTGCAGCAGGCGGCTTCGCGGAGCTGACGGACGGGGGCGGCGCTGCGGCGCACCGCCGCCCCCGTACCGCGACGGCCGATTCCCGCCAGCCGCGGGTCCGGTGTGGACGGCAGACTCGGCCGCGTGGAAACTGTTGCGCACACGGCGATCGAGCCGGGAATCCTGTACTTCGGCACCCCGGTCGTCCTCATTTCCAGTACCAACGAAGACGGTTCGGCCAACCTGGCCCCGATGTCCTCGGCGTTCTGGCTCGGCTGGCGGGCGATGCTCGGCCTCGGGGCCCGCTCCCGGACGGCTTCGAACCTGCTGCGCACCCGTGAGTGCGTGCTCAACCTGCCGTCGGACGCCCTCGCCCCGGCCGTCGACCGGCTGGCGCTGACGACCGGGTCCGATCCGGTTCCGCCCGGGAAGCAGGAGCGGGGGTACTTCCACGTGGCGGACAAGTTCGGGCGGGCCGGTCTCACATCGGTGCCGTCGGAGACCGTGGCCCCGCCGCGGGTAGCGGAGTGCCCGGTGGCCATGGAGGCGGTGGTCGAGGCCCACCACCCGGTGGGTGACGGGGGTGTCGTCGCGTTCGAGGTGCGGGTGCAGCGGGTGCTCGTCCACGATGCGGTCCGGACGGCCGGCACCGCGGACCACATCGACCCCGACGCCTGGCGCCCGCTCATCATGAGTTTCCAGAAGTTCTACGGGCTGGGGGAGCAGGTGCACCCCTCGACGCTGGCGCGGATCCCGGAACGGCTGTACCGGGGGCCGGACATCGAGCGGGCCCGCCGCGTCGGGGTCTGACCTGGTCGCGGGCCCGTCACGCCAGGGCGGGCACCGTCTCGTCCGGCGGCGGCGGGCCCGGCGGGGTGCCGTCGCCGAACGGGCGGCCGCCGAGTGCCTCGCGGCCGTGCGGGGCCAGCCAGCCCGAGACGTCCGGGCCCGCCGGGATGATGCCCGTCGGGTTCACGTTCTTGTGCACCACGTAGTAGTGCTCCTTGATCTGGGCGAAGTCGATCGTGTCGCCGAAGCCCGGCGTCTGGAACAGGTCGCGGGTGTAGGCCCACAGCACCGGCAGCTCCGTCAGCTTCTGGCGGTTGCACTTGAAGTGGCCGTGGTACACCGCGTCGAACCGGACCAAGGTCGTGAACAGCCGGATGTCGGCCTCGGTGATCGTGTCGCCGACCAGGTAACGCTGGTCCGCCAAGCGCTCGGACAACCAGTCCAGGCGGGCGAACAGCTTTTCGTACGCGCGCTCGTACGCCTCCTGAGAACGCGCGAAACCGGCCTGGTACACCGCGTTGTTGACGTCGGTGAACACCTTCTGCGCCACGTCGTCGATCTCGTCGCGCAGCTTCTCCGGGTACAGCTCCGGCGCGCCGTCGCGGTGGTACGCCGTCCACTCGGTCGACATGTCGAGCGTCATCTGCGCGAAGTCGTTGGTGACGACCTGGCCGGTCGGGATGTCCACGAACGCCGGCACCGTGATGCCGCGGGGGTAGTCCGGGTCGCGCTTGAAGAACGCCTCCTGCAGGCGCTCGATGCCGAGCACCGGGTCGCGGCCACCCGGGTCCAGATCGAAGCTCCAGCTGCGCTCGTCGTGCACCGGGCCCGCGATGCCCATCGACAGCACCGGCTCCAGGCCCAGCAGCCGGCGCACGATCACCGCGCGGTTCGCCCACGGGCACGCCCGCGCGACGACCAGCCGGTAGCGGCCGGGCTCGACCGGCCAGCCGTCACGGCCGTCCGCCGTGCTGCGGTCCGGCAGGTAGTTCAGGTCCCTTTTGTACTCGCCCTTGTCGCTCATCGGCGCCCTTCAGCAGTCGTCGGTCGGGGGAGCGGTGTCCAGTGCCGCGGCCAGCCGGGCCAGCACCGGCCCGGCCGTGCGGACGTCCTCGGCGCTCAGGTGGTCGAACACCGAAGCCCGCACGCGGGCGAGGTGGCTCGGGAAGGCCGCCTCCAGTTTGGCCAATCCCGCCGGAGTCAGCACGGCGTTGGACGCGCGCCCGTCCTCGGCGCACCGGCGCTTCTCCACCAGGCCGCGGCGGGTCAGGTCGTCGACCACCCGGCTGATCCGGCTCAGCGACAGCCCCGTGGTCGCGGCCAGCCCCGAGATGCGCAGCAGGTGGTCCGGCGCTTCGGACAGCGCGACCAGCACCCCGTAGTCGGTGATGGTGAGCCCCGTCTCGGGCAGGAACTGGTCCTCGAGCGCGCGTGGCAGCGCGGTCATGATGCGCATCAGCGGCCGCCAGAAGGCGGCTTCGTCGAGGTCGAGAGCGGACAGATCACCCATGTCGGCGACTCTACCGAAAGCTTGCTTGCGCAACCAGCCAAAGTGAGTACAGTGTCGTTGAACCCTCAATCACCGGGGGGTGCCACCACGAGGAGAGAAGAACAACGATGACCAGCGCGACCACCTACCCCCAGCTGACCGGCGAATACACCCTCGACCCCACGCACTCGCGGATCGGGTTCGTCGCCCGGCACGCCATGGTGACCAAGGTGCGCGGCAGCTTCAACGAGTTCACCGGCTCCGCCACCATCGACGGCGACGCGCCCGAGAAGTCGTCGGCCCAGGTGACCATCCAGGCCCACAGCATCGACACCCGCAACGCCGACCGCGACGGGCACCTGAAGAGCAACGACTTCCTGTCGATGGACGAGTACCCGCAGATCACCTTCGCCTCGACCGAGATCAAGCAGACCGGCGAGACCAGCTTCGAGGTGACCGGCGACCTGACGATCAAGGACGTCACCCGTTCGGTGACCATCCCGTTCGAGTTCGAGGGCGCCGCGAAGGACCCGTTCGGCAACGACCGGATCGGCTTCGAGGGCTCGACCACGATCAGCCGCAAGGACTACGGCATCACCTGGAACGCCGCCCTGGAGACCGGTGGCGTGCTGGTGAGCGACAAGGTCACGCTGGAGTTCGAAATCTCCGCGATCAAGTCCGCCTGATCCCGGCAGCGGGGACCGGTCACCGGTCCCCGCTGGCCCGCAGGTTCTCGATCCCCACGTCGAGGGCCGCTTCGAGGTGGTCGATGCGGCCCGTCGACAGCATCACCACCACGCCGCCCTGGATGCCGGCCAGCAAGGCTGCCGCCGTGCGGTCCGCGTCCAGCTCCGCGGCGACCTCGCCGGCCTGCTGCAGATGGCGGACGCCCGCGGCGATCGCGTCCTGCCAGCGCCGCAGCATCTCGCCGACCACCGCCTGCGCCCCCGGGGTCGACCGGCCGAGCTGCGAGATCAGCACGTTGAGCGGGCAGTGCCGGCCCCGGCCGTCGTAGTGCGAGACGACCGTGTCGCGCCAGCGCCGCCACGCCGCCCACGACGTCAGCTGCCCGAGCTCCGGCTGCTGGACCTCCAGGACCTGGTCCGACTCGAACCGCGCGACCGCCAGCAGCAGCTCCTCCTTGCCGTCGGGGAAGTAGTGGAACAGCTGGCTCTTGCTGGTCCCCGTCCGCGCCCGGACGTCGTCGAGCGTCGTGACGGCGACCCCGCGCTCGCGGATCTCCGCCGCGGCCCCTTCGACGATCCGCTGCCGCGTCGCGGCACCCTTCGGGGTCAGCTCTGGACTCACAGGTCCACTCTAGTCTTCGCGGATCGGCAGCTCCGCCCCGTCGCGGAGGAACACCGGGATCCGCTCGGCCGGGGCCGTCGCCTCGACCCAGCTGCCGCCCTCGTGCCGCGTACCGGTCACCGCGTCCGTCCAGTGCGCGCCGGCGGGCAGGTACACCCGGCGGGCCGTCACCCCGGGTTCGAGGACCGGGGCCACCAGCACGTCCGGACCGAGCAGGAACTGGTCGTCGACGTCCCAGGCCGCACTGTCCGCCGGGAAGTCGACGAACACCGGGCGCATCGGCGGGATGCCCTGCTCGTGCGCCACCCGCATCTGCTCCATCAGGTACGGCCGCAGCCGTTCCCGCAGCCGCAGCGACGCTGTGATCGACTCGTACGCCGGCTCGCCGAACGACCAGACCTCGTTGGGACCGCCGGTCATCTCCGGCCCGAACGCCGGACGCGGGTCGCGGAAGCCGTGCAGGCGGAACAGCGGGCAGAACACGCCGTACTGGAACCAGCGCACCATCAGCTCGCGGTACTCCGGCGACGACGGGTCGCCGCCGTGGAAGCCGCCGATGTCCGTCGTCCACCAGGGGATCCCGGCCAGCGCCACGTTCAGCCCGGCCCGCACCTGCGCCCGCAGTGACGCCCAGGTCGCCCCGACGTCACCCGACCACAGGGCGGCCCCGAACCGCTGGCTGCCCGCCCACGCCGACCGGGACAGCAGCACCACCTCGTCGTCGCCTTCGCCGCGGATGCCGTCGTGGAACGTCTGCGCGTTCACCTGCGGGTAGAGGTTGAACACCTCCGCGCCCGGGCCGGCGTGGAAGCCGAGGTTGTGCGGGTGCCCCGGCTGGATCTCCGGCTCGTCGCCGTCCAGCCACCACGCGCGCACGCCCAGGTCGTAGTAGTTCTCCTTGACCTTGGTCCAGACGAACCGCCGCGCCTCCGGGTTGGTCGCATCGTAGAACGCCACCGGCATCTCGACGCCGAACCCCTTGTCCTTCCACGGCGCGTGCGCCGGCACGCCGCTTTCGGCGGCCACCAGCAGACCCTGTTCGTGCAGCTCGCGGTAGTTCTCCGACAGCGGGCTCACCGACGGCCACACCGACACCATCAGCTTGACGCCCAGCTCGCCGAGCTCGCGCACCATGCCCGCCGGGTCGGGCCACTCGGCGGTGTCGAACTTCCAGTCGCCCAGATGCGTCCAGTGGAAGAAGTCCGTCACGATCACCGACAGCGGCAACCCGCGTTCGTGGTACTCCCGCGCGACGGAGAGGAGTTCCTCCTGGGTGCGGTAGCGCAGCTTCGACTGCCAGAACCCGGCCGCCCACTCCGGCAGCATCGGGGCGTGCCCGGTCGCGTCGGCGTAGTGGCTCAGGATCTGCCGAGGGCCGTCGCCGGTGGTGATCCAGTAGTCGAGCTGGCGGGCGTCGTCGGCCACCCAGCGGGTGCCGTTGGCGGCCAGCTCGACGCGGCCGACGGCGGGGCTGTTCCACAGGAACCCGTAGCCGCGGCTGGACAGCAGAAACGGCACCGACACCTCGGCGTTGCGCTGCACCAGGTCGAGCACCAGGCCCTTCTGGTCGAGCCGCCCGTGCGTGTGCTGGCCCAGGCCGTAGATCCGCTCGTCGTCGTAGGCGCTGAACCGCTGTTCCAGCCGGCCGTAGCCGTTGCGCGACGGCATGAACAGCCGGGCGCCGGGCCACCAGAAGTGCGCGCGCTGCTCGGCCAGCAGTTCCTCGCCGGTGTCCGTGCGCACGAACCGCAGCTGCGCGTCGATGCCCGTGTCGGTGTCGGCGATCTCGACGATGGCGGTCAGCCCGCCGTTGACCACCCGGCCGGTGCGCCCCTCGGCCGATGCGGCCGCCGCCGACGGCTTCGCGGGCAGCAGCGCGCCCGGGACGTCGTCGAGGATGCGGTGCCGCCCGGCGCGCACGCGCAGGCTGCCCTCGCCCCACGGCTCGATGCGCAGCACCTCGTGCCGCACGCTGACTTCGAGCGAGCGGCCGTCTTCGGTCGTGGCGATCAAGCGGACTCCTTAGTCTTTGACGGCGCCGCTGGTCAGCCCGGCGACGACGTAACGCTGGGCGACCACGAGCAGGACGGCCGCGGGGATCGCGGCGAGGACGGCGGTGGCCATGATCCCGTTCCAGTCGGCGGACTGGTTGCCGACGAACCGGTAGATGCCCACGGTGATGGGCTCGAACGACTGCCCGGTGGTGAGGGTGACGGCGAACAGGAAGTCCGCCCAGGCGAACAGGAACGCGAACAGCCCGGCGGTGACCAGCGCGTTGCGGCTGACCGGCAGGATGATCGAGAAGAACGTCCGCCAGTACCCGGCACCGTCCACCCGGGACGCTTCGGTGAGCTCCTTCGGCACGGAGATCATGAACGCCCGCAGCAGCAGGATGGCGAACGGGATGGTCGCGGTCGAGTCCGCCAGCACCAGCCCGAGGTAGTTGTCGATCAGGCCGAGGTTGCTGAACACGGTGTACAGCGCGTTCGCCATCACGATGCCGGGGATCATCTGCACGATGAGCAGCACGAACACCATGACCGGGCCGCCGCGCACCCTGAGCTGGGCGAGTGCGTACGACGCGGGCGCCGCGACCACCAGCGACACGAGCACCGTGCCGGCCGCGACGACGACGCTGGAGAGCAGGTTCGGGCCCTGCGTGGCGAGGGCCTTCCGGTAGCCGTCCAGGGTGCCGCCGACGGGGAAGAAGGCCGGGTCCGGGCGCAGCAGCGCACCGCTCGGCTGCAGCGAGGCGTTGACCATCCAGTACAGCGGGAACAGCAGTACCGCGACGATCAGCACACCGAAGACGGTCCGGGCCGGGATCCTCATGCCGCCTCCGCCAGGGTGGCCTTGGCCGAGCGCAGGTACAGCAGCCCGAACACCGTCGCCACCACGATCAGGACGTTGCCGACCGCGGCGCCCTGCCCGAACGCGAAGTCCTGGAAGGACAGCCGGTACGACCACGTGGTCAGCGTCTGCGTCGCGTTCGCCGGGCCGCCGCCGGTGACGACCATGATCACGTCGAACACCTTGATCGTGTAGACCAGCCCGAGCATCAGCACGATCCCGGTGACCGGCCGCAGCAGCGGCCAGGTGACGTGCCGGAACCGCTGCCACGCACCCGCGCCGTCCAGTTCGGCGGCTTCGTAGAGCGACGCCGGGATCGCGCGCAGCCCGCCGTGCAGGATCACCAGGTTGAACGGGATGCCGATCCAGATGTTGGTCAGGATCACCGCCGGGAGCGCCCAGTTCGTGCTGCTCAGCCACGGCACCGCGTCGAGGCCCACCGCGCGCAGCCCGGCGTTGAGCACGCCGTGGTCCTGGTCGAACATCCACCGCCAGACCGCGCCGCTGACCACCAGCGGCAGCAGCCACGGCAGCAGGAGCAGCGAGCGCAGCAGGGCGCTGCCGAGGAACCGGCCGTTGAAGAACACCGCGAGGGCAAGGCCGATGCCGAACTGGAAAACCAGCGACCCCGCGGTGAACAGGACCGTGTTGAGCGCCGCCGTCGAGAAGAGCGGGTTGTTCAGCACGGCGGAGTAGTTCGCGAAGCCGACGAACGGTGCTTCGCCGGTGTAGAACGACTTCACCGTGTAGTTCTGGGTGCTCATCACCAGGTTCGCGGCCAGCGGGTAGCCGAAGAACACGACGACGTAGGCCACCGCGGGCAGCAGGAACGCCCACGCGGCGAACCGGCTGTCCCGGCGGGACTTCCGGCTCGCCCGGGGTGCTGCCGACACCGTCGGGGCGGCGGCGAGCGTCACGAGCCGCTCGCCTGCTGCGCGGCCTTGAGGGCCTGGTCGACCGGGGTCTTGCCGGTCAGCGCCGCCTGGAGCGCGTCGGCCAGCGCCTGCGAGACCTTCGGGTACTTCTCGCCGAGCTCGGCGGTGCGGGACCGGGCGGTGCCGACCTCGTCGACGAACGCCTGCATCGCCGGCTGCCCGGCGCCGAACTTCTGCGCCGTGGCCGTCTTCGACGGGATGTAGGCGTGCGCCTTGCTCCACTCGAGCATCGTCGGCTCGGACAGGATGCAGGAGAGCACCTTGCCGGCCGCCTGCTGGCCCGGCCCGTTCGTGACCGGCACCGTGCCGACCTCGCCGCCGAGCGCGACCACCGGCTTGCCGCCGGCCTGCGGCACCGGGATGGGCACGACGCCGTAGTGCAGCGACTTCTGCTCGTCGAGCCGGGCGATGTTCCACGAGCCGTTGATCATCATCGCCGCGTTGCCGGCGACGAACTGGTCGGCGACGTCGTTCTGGTTCCAGGTCACCACGGACTTCGACGCGGAACCGGAGTTCACCAGGTCCGTGACGTACTGCAGCGCCTGCGCCGCCTTCGGGGAGTCCAATTGCGACAGTTCGGCGCCGTTGCTCCAGAAGAACGGCAGGAACTGCCAGGTGCCCTCTTCGGACGGGACGGCGGAGAAGGCCAGGCCGTACTTGCCGTCCTTGGTCAGCTTCGCCGCCGCGGCCTTCAGCTCGTCCCAGGTCTTCGGCGGCTCGACCCCCGCGGCCTGCAGCAGGTCCTTGTTGTAGATCAGCGCGAGGCCGTTGACGCCGGGGGCGACCCCGTACACCTTGTCCTGGTAAGTCCCGGCCTTCACGATGCTCGGGTAGTAGCCGTCGGTGGTGATGCCGTAGCCGTCCAGCGGGGTCAGCGCGCCGGTGGCGGCGACCTGCTGCAGCGTCGGGTTGTCGGTGAACAGCAGGTTCGGCAGTGTCTTCGAGCTGGCGCCCTGCAGCACCTTCGGCAGCATCTGGGCCGTCGGCACCTTCTGGCGCTCGATCTTGATCCCGGTCTGCTGGGCGCAGGTGTCGAGGATCTTCTGCCAGGCGGCGGAACCCTGCTCGTCGGCGTAGTAGTCGAGTTCGGTGATCGACGTGGCGGCCGGGGCGCCGGAGCCGGCCGGCGCGGACGGCGCCGGGCTGGGGCTGCAGGCGGCCAGCAGTGCGGCGCCCGCGGACAGCGCGAGGGCACGACGAAGTACGGTCATGATGATTCTCCTTCGGCGGCGGAGCAGAACCCGTTCAGGCGCGCGGTGAGGCGGTGCTCTCGCGCCGGGTGAGCCGGGGCCCGAGCAGCCGGACCTCCGGGGTGGTGTGGCCGGCGAGCCGGCGCATGGTCATCTCGACGGCCTGGGTGCCGACCTCCTCGGCCGGGATGGCCACGTTGGTCAGCGCAACCACGTGCTGCTCGGCCATGCTGTCCGGGCACACGGCGATGACCGAGATGTCCTCGGGCACCCGCAGGCCGCGGTGGCGCAGATCCGACAGCAGCCCGGGCAGCACGGCCTCGTTGTGCACGACCAGGCCGGTCAGGCCGGGGTCGGTGGCGAGCAGGTCGTCCAGGCAGGCGCTCACCGCTTCGTAGGAATGGGCGCACGACCGGGAGGCCGCGCGCACGTCACGGCTCTTCGCGGCTTCGTCGAAACCGCGCAGGAACCGCGTCGCGTAGCTCGTCCCGCGCCGGTAGACCGCCGGGGAGGGGCCGATCAGCGCGATCGAGCGGTGACCGAGGTCGGCCAGGTGCGCGACGCACGCCGAGCCGGCCGCGGTGAAGTCGAGGTCGACGCAGCTGAGCCCGGCCGGGTGGTCCGGCACGCCGATGAGCACCACCGGCAGGTCGAGGGCCAGCAGCATCGGCACCCGCGGGTCGGCGGTTTCGACGTCCATCACCATCAGCGCGTCGGCGATCGCCGACGAGGCGACCCGTTGCAGCGCAGCGGGTCCTTCGTCCTTCGTGAGCAGGAGCAGGTCGTGGTCGTGCGCGCGGGCCGCGGTGACCGCCGAGGCGACGAACTCCATCACGACGGCGACGTTGAGGTCCGTGCGCAGCGGCACGACCAGCGCCAGCACGTTGGTCTTGCTGCTGGCCAGGGCCCGCGCCCCGGCGTGCGGGTGGTACCCGAGCTTGCGGATGCTGTCCTCGACCAGCCGCCGGGTCTTCGGCGAGATCGAGCGCTTGCCGCTGATCACGTACGACACCGTGCTGGGGGCGACCCCGGCCGCGTTGGCGACGTCGTTGATCGTGACCACGGGCGGCCTCCTGGGGACGGGGGAGGAATGCGTCGGTGTCGAAGCGCATCGACGATGGCACGAAGGTAGGTGACACCGGGCGGAAACACAAGCGCCATTCGCCGTTCGCCCGCATTCGATTCGGATTCGACAACGGGCTCTCGCGTCGAATTCGTCGAAACTGCCTGATGACGATTCTTGTTGCAGCTCAGCGCCGGATTACCGGCATCCAGCCGGCCGCCCTGGGAGCGTTCCCAGGAACTCTTGACCACATGCTCACACGGCTGTAATAGTCGTCACGCTCCCCACCCTTCGACGCGAATGTTCCGCGCCGCGCCGTCGAAACGATTCGACGATTCCGGAGGCTGTCCGTGCGCAAGTCCCTGTTCCGCCGTGCCCTCGTCCCGGCGGTGGCCGCGACCCTGCTGCTGGCCCCTTCGCCGGCGCTCGCGGCGCCGCCACCGCCGTTCCGCGACCCGTCGCTGCCCCTGGCCACCCGGATCGGCGACCTGCTGTCCCGGCTGACGGCGGACGAGAAGATCTCGCTGCTGCACCAGTACGAGCCGGCCATCCCGCGGCTCGGCATCGGCGTGTTCAAGACGGGCACCGAAGCACTGCACGGCGTCGCCTGGTCGACCGACTACGACAACAAGGGCGCCGTCGTGAAGGCGGACGGCACGGTCTTCCCGCAGGCCATCGGCCTGGCCAGCACCTGGAACCCGGCGCTGGTCAAGCAGGTGGGCGCGGCCGTCGGGCAGGAAGCCCGCGGGTTCAACGCCCGCAACCCGACGCTGTGGGGCCTCAACCTCTGGGCCCCGGTGGTGAACCTGCTGCGCGACCCGCGGTGGGGCCGCAACGAAGAGGGCTACTCCGAAGATCCCTACTTGACCGGCGAATTCGCGAAGGCCTACGGCCACGGCATCCAGGGCGACGACCCCCGGTACCTGCAGGCCGCGCCGACGCTCAAGCACTTCCTCGCCTACAACAACGAGGTCGACCGCGACACCAGCAATTCCTCGGTGCCGCCGAAGATCCTGCACGACTACGACCAGCAGGCGTTCAAGATCCCGCTGCAGGCGGGCGCGGCCAACGCCGTGATGCCGTCGTACAACCTGGTCAACGGGCGGCCCAACCACGTGAGCCCGGACCTCGACGGCGCGCTGCGGAAGTGGGCGCCGCAGGACATCGCCGTGGTCAGCGACGCCGGCGCGCCGTCCAACCTGGTCAACTCCGAGAAGTACTACGCCACCAAGGCCGAAGGGGACGCCGCGGCGATCAAGGCCGGGCTCGACAGCTTCACCGACAACGACACCGACGGCTCGATCACCGTCGCCGCGGTCAAGGAAGCACTGGCCAAAGGCTTCCTGACGATTGCGGACGTCGAGAACGCCGACCGCCACCTGCTGTCGCTGCGGTTCCGGCTCGGCGAGTTCGACCCGCCGGGCCGCAACCCGTACGCCGGGATCACCCCGGCCGTCATCGGCTCGCCCGAACACCAGGCGCTGGCCCGCAAGACCGCCGACGAGCAGCTGGTGCTGCTGCGCAACAACGGGAACGCGCTGCCGCTGAACACCGCGCAGAACAAGAAGATCGCGGTCGTCGGCCCGCTTTCGAACACCCTGTACGAAGACTGGTACGCCGGTGCGATGCAGTACAAGGTGACCCCGGTGCAGGGCATCAAGGAGCGGCTCGGCTCCGCGGGCACGGTCGCGTCGTCCGAAGGCGTGGACCGGATCGCCCTGAAGGACCTGTCCACCGGCCGGTACCTGACGGCCCCCGCGACCACCGGCAAGATCACCGCGGGCGGGACCGTCGCCGGCACCGCGGAGTCCTTCGACGTCTACGACTGGGGCGCGGGCAAGAACACCCTGCGCGCGGCCGCGAACGGCAAGTTCCTCAGCTACTCCGGCGGCGCGCTGGTCAACGACGTCGACCAGCCGGCCGGCTGGTTCGTGCAGCAGCAGCTGAAGCTCGACGCCCAGCCCGACGGCAGCTACGTGCTCGAGTACGCGGGCAACGAGGTGAACGAGCCGTGGTTCGGCCCGAACAAGTTCGCCGTGGTCGGCGCCGACGGCGTCCTGACGATCTCGTCGCCGGACGCCGCGCACGCGACCAAGTTCGGCCGTGACGTGCTGACCAGCGGTGTCGGCAGCGCGGTCGCCGCGGCCAAGGACGCGGACACCGCCGTCGTCGTGGTCGGCAGCATGCCGTTCATCAACGGCCGCGAGGCGAACGACCGGACGAGCACCGAGCTCGCCCCGGCGCAGCGCGCGCTGATCGAGGCCGTGCAGAAGGCCAACCCGCACACGGTCGTCGTGGTGGAGAACAGCTACCCGACGACCGGCTGGGACACGCTTCCGGTGCCGGGCATCCTCTGGACCAGCCACGCCGGGCAGGAAACCGGGCACGCGGTCGCCGACGTGCTCTTCGGCGACCAGGACCCGAGCGGCCGGCTCACCCAGACCTGGTACGCCTCCGACGCGGGGCTGCCGAGCATCCTCGACTACGACATCGCCAAGACCGGGATGACCTACCAGTACTACCGCGGCAAGCCGCTGTTCCCGTTCGGGTACGGGCTGAGCTACACCAGCTTCCGCTACGACCACGTCCGCGCGGCGCTGGCCGGCGGGACGGTCCGGGTGAGCGTCGACGTGACGAACACCGGCGCCCGCAGCGGGTCCGACGTCGTCCAGCTCTACTCGAAGAACTCCGGCGTGCAGCGGTTGCGGGACTTCTCGAAGGTGACCTTGGCGCCGAAGCAGACTCGCACGCTGCGGTTCGAGGTGCCCGTGGCGGACCTGGCGTCCTGGGACGTCGCGCGGGACCGGTCCGTGGTGGCCGACGGCGTCTACGAGTTCTCGGTGGGCCGCAACGCCACCGACCTTTCGGCGCCGCAGCCGGTCCACGTGCCGGGGGAACGCCCTCTGCCGCGCGACTTGAGCCGTCCGACGCAGGCCCAGAACTTCGACGACTACTCCGGGACGACCTTGACCGACACGTCGAAGGTGTCGGGCACCTCGGTCGCGGGCGTGGCCGGTAGCTGGGTGGCGTACCGCAATGTGGCCCTGACCGGCCCGGCGCGGTTCTCGGCCTCGGTGTCCGCGCCCGCGGCATCGCACATCACGGTCCGGCTCGGCTCGCCGACCGGCCGCGTGCTGGCCACGGTTCCGGTCCCGTCGACGGGTGACCACTACGCCTACACGACGGTGACGGCGGCGCTGGCGAAGGCGAGCGGCCGGCACGACGTCTACCTGACGTTCGACGGCCCGGTGAACCTGGCGACGTTCACCCTGCGGTAAGCAGTCTTACGACGGCTTCCGGCCGACGCCGGCGTACGGGAGGGAGTTGACCGACGGGGTGTCGGACATGTCGCCGGCGCCCTCGGGGTTCCACATCGCGCAGCCGACCAGGCCCGGTTCGACCAGGTCGAAGCCCTGGAAGAACCGGAGCACCTGGTCGTGCGTGCGCGGGAACGGCCGGTTCTGCTCGTTCTGCCGGCTCGTGTACACCTCGATCGCCTCGTCGAGGCCCGCCGAGCCGGAGTCCGCCGCGACGTGCGTGAGGGCCAGGAAACTGCCCGGGGCAAGCCGGTCGCGGTAGCGGGCCAGGATGCCGGCCGGGTCCCACGCGTCGGGCACGAAGTGCAGCAGCAGCAACATGAACACGCCGGTCGGCTGGGCGGGGTCGAGCAGCCGGCGCGCCGGCTCCGCGTCGAAGATGTCGTTGACGTCGCGCAGGTCGGCCTGGAGCACCGCGCAGTTGTCGTTGCCCTGCAGCAGCAGTTCGCTGTGCGCGACCGCGACCGGCTCGCGGTCGACGTAGACCACCCGGCACGAAGGGTCGGCCTGCTGGACGATCTCGTGCAGGTTGCCGGCGGTCGGGATGCCGGAACCGACGTCGAGGAACTGCCGGATCCCGGCGGCCACCATGTACCGCGCGGCGCGGCGCAGGAAGGCGCGGTTGAGCCGGGCCGCGTCGCGGACACCCGGCATGATCTGCAGGATCTGCTCGCCGAGGGCGCGGTCGGCGGCGAAGTTGTGGTCGCCGTCGAGCCAGAAGTCGTACACCCGCGCCGGGTTCGGCACCGTGGTGTCGATCTCCGGCGGTACCCAGCTCAGCTCTCCGGTCACGGGACCCTCCCACCCTCGCGGACTCTGCGGTGGCGAAGCTTAGCCGCCTCCTCCGTTCGTGTGGACTCGTGCGCCGGGGCCGCGGCGCCGGAGCTAAGGTGGCCCGGTCGCGAGGAGACGAGGCCATGACGAACCCGCGTCCCGTTCCCGGCCGGCGGCCCGTGCTCGGCCATTCGGTGCCGCTGCTGCGGGACCCGCTGAAGTTCCTCACTTCCCTGTCCGCGCACGGAGAAGTCGTCAAAATCCACCTCGGCCCGCTGCCGGTGCACGTGGTCACCACCCCGGAGCTGGCCTGGCGGGTGCTGGCCACCGACGCCGGCAAGTTCGACAAGGGCCTGGTCTTCGACAAGATGCGCCCGCTCTTCGGCGACGGCCTGGCCACCTCGAACGGCGAGGTCAACCGCCGCCGGCGCCGGCTGGTGATGCCGGCCTTCGGGCACGCCCGGATCGCCGGCTACGCCGAGCACACCATGACCGGGCTGGCCGCCGAGCTGGTGGATTCGTGGCGGCCCGGCGAAGTCGTCCAGTTCGACCAGCGGATGCAGGACCTCGTGCTGACCATCGCCGGGCAGACGCTGTTCTCCACCGCGCTCGGCGACGAAGCCCTGGCGGAGATCCGGCGCTCGATCCCGGTCATGCTCAGGTACGTGCTGGTCCGGGCGTTCTCGCCGGGATTCGTCGAGAAGCTGCCGATCCCGCCCAACCGGCGCTTCGACGCCGCGGCCGCGCGCCTGCGCGAGGTGATCGGCGAAACCGTCGTCAAGGCCCGCGAGGACGGCGCCGACCACGGCGACCTGCTTTCGATGCTGCTGCTGGCCCGCGACGAGGACACCGGCGAGGGGATGTCCGACCGCCAGGTGCACGACGAGGTCATCACCATCCTGACCACCGGCGCCGAAACCACCGCCGTCGCGCTGGCCTGGTTCTTCCACGAGCTCGGGCAGCACCCCGACGTCGAACGGCGGTTCCACGCGGAGGTCGACGAAGTCCTCGCCGGGCGCCCCGCGCGCTTCGAAGACCTGCCGGATCTGGGGTACACGCACCGGATCGTGAACGAGATCGTCCGCCGCACCCCGCCGCTGATCCTGATGCGCCGCGCCCGCGAGGACGTCGAGCTGGGCGGGGTGGCGATCCCGGCGGGCAGCGAGGTCGCCGTCAGCCAGCACACCCTGCACCGCGATCCGCGCTGGTTCCCCGACCCCGACCGGTTCGACCCGGACCGCTGGACGCCCGGCCGCGCCGCCGAACTGCCGAAGGGCGCGTACATCCCGTTCGGAGCCGGCGCCCGGCTGTGCCCGGGACACGTCTTCGCGCCGACGGAGATCGGCATCGTCGCCGCCACGATCGGGGCGCGCTGGCGGCTGGTCCCGGTGCCCGGGCAGCGGGTGTACGCGCAGATCAAGGCCACGATGCAGCCGAACCGGCTGCCGATGACCGTGGTGCCCCGCCGGACCTGACGGTACCGGTTCCACTACCGGGTGTAGTGTTCTCGGGTCCTGAACAGCCAGCTGTGCCCGACGAAAGGGAACTACGGCGTGAGACGGCCGCTCAAGCTGACGTCGGCGTTGTTCGCCTTCGGTGTCCTGCTCGCCTCGCTGACCGCGGCGGTCCCCGCCGAGGCCGTCGCGATCTCCTGCACCGACACGGACCTGCCGGTTTCCGGGCCCGGCCTGCCACCCCTGGTGCCCGGCGCGCCGGCGACCGTGCACGGCCGGCTGTGCCTGCCCGCGGGGGAGGCGCCGGACACCGTCCAGCTGCTCGTGCACGGCGGAACGTACAACAGCGCGTACTGGGACCTGCCGTACGAGCCGGAGCGCTACTCCTACCAGCGCGACATGGCCGCGCACGGCTACGCCACCTTCGCCGCCGACCAGCTCGGCGCCGGGCGCAGCAGCCGGCCGCTGAGCCTGCCGCTGTCGGCCTGGGCCGAGGCGGAGGCGATGCACGAGGTGGTCGGCCACCTGCGCGCCGGCCGGGCCGGCGGGGGGCCGTTCGCGAAGGTGGTCATCGTCGGGCACTCGGTCGGGTCGGGGGTCGTCGCGGTGGAGGCGTCGACCTACCACGACGTCGACGGCGTCGTCCTCACCGGCATCACGCACCTGCCCGCGCTGCCGGTGCTCGCGCTCGGGGCCGCGCTCGGCCTGCAGCCGGCGATGGTCGACAGCGGATTGGCCGGCCTGGGCAGCGACCCGCTGTACTTCACCACGAAGCCGGGCGCCCGGGCCGGGTTGTTCTACGCCGCGGGCGATTCCGACCCCGCCGTGATCGCCGCCGACGAAGCCACCAAGGACCAGGTTTCGGTGCCCGGGATGGGCACCGTCGCGTTGTTCGGCATCGTGGTGCCCTCGACCCGGGGGATCACGGTGCCGGTTTTCCAGGTGGTCGGCGAAAAGGACGTCCTTTTTTGCGGCGTGCTGGCGTTGCGTGACTGTTCGGACGCCGGGGTGTTACGGGCCCAGGAGGCGCCCTACTACGCCGATCCTTCGAAGTTGTCGATGTACGTGCTGCCCGGGGCGGGGCATTCCGTGGCGTTGCACGAAAACGCCGGCGAATACCGCAGCGCGACCCGTTCGTGGCTGCAGGACCGCCTGGGTATCGCTCCGCAGGGTTATCACTCGATCGGACGAAACTGAATCCGTGCGTCCCGTGCAATTCCGAGACAAGATGGATCGGTTGACCCGATCCGGTGGGCGTACTGAACTTTTGGACAGCCTCAAGTGACTGCTGCTCATCCCCGCGGCGGCGGCCCGCGGAAGAAACCGTCCGCCGAACGCGCGGCGCGCCGGCTCGGCACGCTGGCGCGCAAATGGGGTTACCTGGTCAGCACCACGGCCTACCTGCCGCACACCCCCGAGGAGATCGAACGTGAACTGGCGGCCCTGTCCGGCAGGCTGTTCGAGGCGGTCGTGAGCGATCCGCCGGACCTCGAGGCGGCCGCCGCCGCGGGCGGGCGGCTGGTCGAGCTGCGGTGCGTCGGCGCGGACAGCCTGCGGCGCAGCCTGGAGGTGCTGGCCAAGGCGCTGCTGCGGGAACCGGAACTGCACGGGGTCGACGGGCTCGCCGAGCGGGTCGTGCTGGTGCTCGGCGCGTTCAGCTCGGGCTACGGCGAGATGCTGCGCGAGGACATCCAGAAACGGCAGGAAGGCTTGAGCCGCGCCCTGTTGAAGGTCGAGCAGGAGACGCGGCAGAAGCAGGTGATCACCCGCGCGCAGTTCGAGGAGGTGTTCGCCGGCTCGGCCAGCGGCGTCGCGCTCACCGAGCTGGACGGCCGGGTGCTGCGGGCCAACGCGGCCCTGGCCAAGACGCTCAACCGGACGCCGGCCGAGATCGCCGCGCGGACCCTGTTCGACCTCGTCCACCCCGAGGACGTCGAGCAGCTGCGGGAGGGCTACCGCGAGCTGGTGGCGGGCCGGCTGCACCGGCTGCGCACCGGGCGGCGCCTGGTCGGCAAGGACGGCGAGCCGATGTGGGCCACGTTCGCCGCGTCGGTCATCCGGGACGCGGTCGGCACGCCCCGGCAGGTGCTCACCATCGTCGACGACGACACCGAGGTGTCGCTGCTGCAGCGACGGCTGAGCCACCAGGCCCTGCACGACGTGCTGACCGGGCTGCCGAACCGGCAGTTCTTCGGCACCCGCCTGGAAACCCTGCTGCGCGACGCGGACCCGGCCCGCGGCGTCACGCTCTTCCACCTCGACCTCGACGGCTTCTCGCAGATCAACGGCGGGCTGGGCCAGGAGCTCGGGGACCGGGTGCTGCGCGGGGTCGCGGCCAAGCTGAAGACGGTCTTCGAACCGGAGAAGGCGCTCGTGGCCCGGCTCGGCGGCGACGAGTTCGGCGTGCTGGTGCAGAACACCGAGGACACGCCGGACGTGGGGACGCTGGTCCGCCGGATCACCCACGAGCTCGCCGAGCCGGAGTACGTCGACGGGCAGCACGGGGTCGCGGTGTCGGCCGCGGTCGGCGTCGTCCACCGGCCGCCGCGGGACGTCACGCCGGCGGAACTGCTCCGGGCGTCGGACCTGACCGTCCGGCGCGTGCGCCGCACGGGGCACCAGTGGGGCCTGTTCGACCCCGAGCTGGACCGGCGGGACCGGCACGGTTTCGGTCTCGCCGCGGCGATGGCCGGCGCGTGGGAGAACGGCGAGGTCGCCGTCGGCTACCGCGTGCTGGTGCGCCCGGAAGACGGCTCGGTCGAGAGCGTCGAAGCCCGGCTGCGCTGGAACCACCCGGGCGAAGGGGTGCTGGCGCACGACGAATGCGTCCGGCTGGCCGCGGAGACCGGCCTGGCCCTGCCGCTGGGCACCTGGCTCCTGCGCGCGGCGGCCGAGCGGCTGGCGGCCTCCGGGCTCGGCGTGCCGCTCGTCGTCGAGCTGACCGTGCCGCAGGCGGCGGACCCCGAGCTGGTCGGCGAAATCCGCCGCGTCCTGGACGACACCGGCCTGGCGCCGGACCGCCTGCGCCCCGGCTTCCCGGCCGCTGCGCTCGCGGCGGACGCCGGCGACGCGGCCGACAACATCCGGGTGCTGGCGGAGATCGGCGTGCCGGTGGAGATCCACGGCTTCGGCGACGCGACCTGCCTCACGGAGTTCCCGGTCCGCGCGGTCCGGCTCGCGCCGAACCTGGTGGCGCGCCGGGAACACCCGCTGGTGACCGGCACGTTGTCGGCGCTGGTCGACGCGGCCCACGCGGCCGGGGCGGCGGTCTCGGTCGACGGCGTCGAGACTGCCGGGCAGGCGGAGTGGTGGCAGGAACGGGGCGCGGACCGGGTTTCGGGCCCGGCGTTCCCCGGGCCGCCGGGCGGCTTGCCGTCCTGCTGAGGCGGATCCGGGTCAGATCCGGACGAGGACCTCGCCGAGGGGTTTGCGCCGCAGGTCCGGCACGACGCAGTCGTCGGCCGGGTAGCCCACCGGGATCACCGCGAACGCCTTTTCGTTGCGGGGACGGCCGAGCAGCTCCCCGAGGAACCGCATCGGCGACGGCGTGTGCGTCAACGCCGCCAGGCCCGCCACCTGCAACGCGGTGAGCAGCATGCCGACCGCGATGCCCACCGACTCGTCGACGTAGTAGTGCTTGCGGACACCGCCGTCCTCGGCGAGGGCGAACCGTTGCTGGAACACGACGATGAGGTACGGCGCGTCCGTGAGGTGCGGCTTCACCGCGTCGGTGCCGAGGGGGCGCAGGGCGGCGAGCCATTCGTCGCCGAGCCGGCCGTCGTAGGAAAGCTGTTCTTCGGCCTCGGCGGCCTCGCGGATCCGGCGGCGCACGCCGGGATCGGTGACGAGGACGAACGTCCACGGCTGCTGGTGGGCCCCGCTCGGGGCGGTCGAAGCCACCGCGATGGCGTCGAGCACCGCGCGTTCGGGGACCGGGTCGGGGGAGAACATCCGGACCGAGCGCCGCGCCTCCATGCGCTGCCGCAGCGCGGCGGCCCGGGCGAGGCTTTCGTCGTCGGACAGCCGGGCGGGACGGTAGGGGACCGGGTGGTAGGTCATGTCCGGATTGTGGCGGGGGACACGCGCCCGGCAGCAGGGCCGAACGTACGATTCGCGGTGTCGAGTGTCCGATCTACGGACAGTAAGGTCATCCTTGCTTCGAAAATTGCCCCGAACAGCCCAAGGTAACTGGACCGTTCGGTCCTGTCGCGTCCGGTGATCTCCTCATTACCCTCCAGTAGCAGACAGTGGTGCCGATCACAGTCGTTCCAGGAGGCCCCATGGCGTCGCGCGTCCGAGGACCCGGCTCCGAAGACCGGCGCGAACTGCGGCTCAGGCACCTCACCGGCTGCCTCACCTGCACGCTCAAATGCGTGTACTGCGGGCTGCCGGTGCGGCTCGCCGGCCCGGGCGACCACCCGGGTTACGGCGTGGTCGAAGAACTGACCGGCGACCTCGTGCTGCTGCACCGGTTCTGCCGCAGCGCGCTCGGCCGCTGCCGGACGCGGGGGTGCGTGCTGCGGCGCGCCCACCTCGGCCGCGCGACCGAGCAGTACGAAACCGGCCGGCGGCCCGGGCGTTACCAGCGCCTCGGCGTCCGGCGGTCGCCCGACCTCGATCTGTACCGGAAACGCTGGCGGGTCGCGAAGATGCGGTACGCGTGCCAGGCGTGCCGGTACTACACCGGCTCGCACTGAGCCGGTCCTTCCATCACGACGCGGAGGACTCGTGCTCGTTCGTCTCATCCTCGGCCTGCTCATGACCGTCGTCGGCCTCGCCGTCGCCGGCAAGCGGGTGGCCTTCCTGTACCGGCTGATCAAGGCGGGCCAGCCGGACACCAAGCGGTCCGACGACCTCGGCGCCCGCGTCTTCGCGCAGGTGCGCGAGGTGTTCGGCCAGCGCAAGCTGCTGAAGTGGTCGGTGCCCGGCCTGGCACACTTCTTCACGTTCTGGGGCTTCGTGATCCTCGCTTCGGTGTACCTCGAGGCGTACGGCGCGCTCTTCGACGAGCGGTTCGCGATTCCGTGGATCGGCCACTGGGCGGTGCTCGGCTTCCTGCAGGACTTCATCGCCGTCGCGGTGGCCGTCTCGCTCGCCGTGTTCACCGTCATCCGCATCCGGAACGCCCCCGAGCGCAAGGACCGCGCGTCCCGCTTCTACGGTTCGCACACCGGCGGCGCGTGGCTGATCCTGTTCATGATCTTCAACGTCGTCTGGACGATGTTCTTCTTCCGCGGCGCGTCCTCGGCGTCCGGGAACTTCCCGTACGACAACGGCGCCTACGTCTCGCTCGGCGTCGGGAACCTGCTGGAGCCGCTCGGGCACTCGACGACCGAGGTGCTGGAGACGGTCGGGCTGCTGCTGCACATCGGCGTCATGCTGGTGTTCCTGTCGATCGTGCTCTACTCCAAGCACCTGCACATCTTCGTGGCCCCGATCAACGTCTCGGCGAAGCGGCTGCCGGACGCGCTCGGCCCGCTGCTGCCGATGGAGTCCGCGGGCAAGCCGATCGACTTCGAGGACCCGGGCGAGGACGACACGTTCGGCCGCGGCAAGATCGGCGACTTCACGTGGAAGGGCATGCTCGACTTCGCCACGTGCACCGAGTGCGGCCGCTGCCAGTCGCAGTGCCCGGCGTGGAACACCGGGAAACCGTTGTCGCCCAAGCTCGTCATCATGAACCTGCGCGACAACCTGTTCGAGGAGGCGCCCTACATCCTGGCGGGCACCGAGCACGAGGGCGCGCGCCCGCTGGTCGGCCCGGAGGACGACGGCGGCGTCATCGACCCGGACGTGCTGTGGTCGTGCACCACCTGCGGCGCGTGCGTCGAGCAGTGCCCGGTCGACATCGAGCACGTCGACCACATCGTCGACATGCGCCGCTACCAGGTGATGATCGAGTCGGCGTTCCCGACCGAGCTGGGCGGGCTGTTCAAGAACCTCGAAACCAAGGGCAATCCCTGGGGCCAGAACAACTCGGAGCGCCTGGCCTGGACGAAGGACCTGGGCTTCGACGTCCCGGTGTTCGACGGCGAACTCGCCGAGGACGTCGAGTACGTCTACTGGGTCGGCTGCGCGGGCGCGTTCGACGACCAGGCGCGCAAGACGGTCCGCGCCACGGCGGAGCTGCTGCACATCGCCGGCGTGAAGTACGTGGTGCTGGGCAACGAGGAGTCCTGCACCGGCGACCCGGCCCGCCGCGCGGGCAACGAGTTCCTGTTCCAGATGATGGCCCAGCAGACGGCCGAGACGCTCAACGCCGTGTTCGAGGGCCGTGAGCCCCGGCTGCGCAAGATCGTCACGACGTGCCCGCACTGCCTGAACACGCTGAGCCGCGAATACCCCCAGCTGGACGGCCACTACGAGGTGGTCCACCACACGCAGCTGCTCAACCGCCTGGTCCGCGGCGGCCAGCTGACCCCGGTCAAGCCGGTCGAGGACGGCCCGCGCGTCACCTACCACGACCCCTGTTACCTGGGCCGCCACAACAAGGTCTACACCCCGCCGCGCGAGCTGGTCGGCGCGACGGGCGCCACACTGGCGGAGATGCCCCGCCACGCGGACCGCGCACTGTGCTGCGGCGCGGGCGGCGCCCGGATGTGGATGGAGGAGCAGATCGGCAAACGCATCAACCTGGAGCGCGTCGACGAAGCGATCGCAACGGACGCGGAGACGATCGTGACGGGCTGCCCGTTCTGCCGCGTGATGCTGACCGACGGCCTGGTCCAGCGCCAGAGCGAGCAGAAGGCGGAGAACGTCGACGTCCGCGACGTCGCCCAGCTGCTCCTGGAGCGGGTGAAGACCCCGGACACCTCGGCCCCGAAGGCCTGACCGGGCGGCATTCGTGGCTGGAATGCACGAATGCGCCCCACAGTAGAACGGCGAGATCGCGGTCGGCGTCGGTCGAGGGACCGGCCGGCGCCTTCCGCGTGCGCTGCACCGCTGTGCGAAGCGCCTTGTGCCGAGTCCACCGAGCATCGTGAGAGCAATGATCTGCAGCCGTGCGTGAGGTTCGACCTCCGGTCGAACCGGTAGCTCAACGGTCTCCGCGGGAGCTCAGTCGAACGAACTATCGCGCTGGGAGTCGTCGGGGACCATCCGGGCCGCGAAGAGGGCGCACCGGGGCGCACTGCCGGGCGCGGCCAGGACGCGGCGGTCGCAATGATCGACCGGGCACCGGTGGGGGACGCGGAACTGTCCGCGCAGCCACGACGGCGTTCTGCCGGCCGAGTCACCGTCACGGATGATCTGGGTGCCCCCGTTGCGCAACAGCCGGTCGATCTTTCGCGTCAATGCGCTCCAGCCGTCGAGGGTGTCCAGTCCCGCACGGGTATCGGCCAGCAGGTGTTCGTACCGGCCGCGTTCCTGCACCACGGTCGCTTCGTCGTGGATCCGCAGCAACCGGGCGCAGATATCGGCCCACAGCTTCCGGTGTTCCTCCGGCATTTCGTCTCCGATCACGGATCACGGTCGTCCATTGGGTAAGGTGGCACACCACGCAGGAGGTGTCGATGTCTTCGGTTCCCGAGATCGTTCCCCGGGATTTTCCTTTCCCCGAGGGCACGCGGGGAAAGATCCACGACGCGATCCTGCGGATCACCACGTCGCGGCAAGGCTGGCACGGGCCGGTGGAATCGGTCAGGATACGCCGGGTGTTCGATGGTGGGCGCAGCGGCGCCCTGGTGCTGGACGTCGTATTGCGGGCGGGTTCCGAGCGCCGCCAGCGGGTCGTCAAAATCGGGCCGGTTGCGGAGATGGTGACGGAGTTCGCGAATTTCCGGCGGTTTCTGGGCGACTACCCCACAGCGGTTTGCGCACCCATCCAAGAGGTGACGGACGGCGCACGCGGAGAGGGTGGCCGGCCGGGCATCGAAGCCGAGGCTGTGGTCTACGCGCACGTCGAGGAGTACGCCGGCCGATCGGAGGTGCCTGCGGTCACCCTCGAGGACGTCGTCGCCGGGGCGTTCGGCAGCGGGACGGCGGAACAGCTTGCCCACGGGCTGATCACCGCGTTGTTCACGGCGATGGCAACACCGTTCCACAATCGCCGGGAGGTGCAGGCCGAACGAAGCCTGCGCGACCTCAACCCGGTGCTCGGGCCGGACATCGTGATCGAGCCGGGTGTGGTGACCGCGGAGCTGACCTACCCCGAAGACATCCTGCAGGCGTCGCTGGAAGGGACGGAGAACTTCCCGCCCGGTACGCCGATCCGCCTGGCCGATCCGGCGCATTCGGCTGTGCGGGTCGTCCTGTCCTCACCGTCGGACGGGCCGATCTCCGGAGTGGTCGTCAGCACGAGGTTCGCCGAACGACGGGCCCGCTTCGACGGGGCGTTCGAGACGGTCGAGCGGACGGCGGACGCCGTCGTCGCCGACGGTGTCCGCACAGCCGATCCGGCCCGTGGGCTGCAGCGCGTGCTGACCGACCCGGAGCTGGGCCGGGTCCGCGGTGTCGTGCACGGAGACCTGAACGGCCGGAACGTCATGTGCGTGGACGGCCGCCCGGTGCTGATCGACTTCGCCGCCACCACCGACGACCAACCGGTGCTCGCCGACGCGGCGTACCTGGAGGTCAGCCTGATCCGGGACGTCTTCGCCGAACTGACGTACGCCGAATCCGTCCGGATTCAGCGGCTGCTGGCGCTGGCCGGCCGGCTGTCTGCTCCCGGTGCGGACGAACGGCTGGCGGACCTGCTCGACGGACGGCAGGCGAGGATCGCCTTCGGCATCTTGGCCAAAATCCGGTCGAGCGCTGCTCGCTCGTACCCGCGAGAGGTGGTCGCGTGGCGTGACTACCTGGCACAAGTGCACTTCACCGCTTACCGGACCGCGAAGTGGGGGCCTGAGGTCCAGACGGCGGCCAAGCTCCGCGCGGTGCACGCAGTCGCTGCGGTGGCCACCGAGTGGCTGGCCGACGACGATTCGTTCGCGCACTGGCCGGACCCGGACGAAGTACTGAAGTGCGTGGCGAGCTTCGCCGACCCGGCCGATCCGGAGACCCTTGATGTGATCGCCGGGCTGGTGGCGGCCGCCGACCGGGAGCAGCCGGGCGCCGACGTGGATCTGCGCGAGTTCACCGATCGCTACGTGATCCGGTACTTTTCGGCAGAAGCGCGCGAAATGGTGCTCGAGTTGTCCCGAGAGCATGACTGGTTCATGGGCGGTGCGCCGGAGGAGACGCCGACGCCCCTTGTCGTGGCCGGTGGTGCGGGCAGCGGGAAGACCACGGTTCTCCGCGAACTCGCTTACCGGGCCGCGATGGACATCGTCCGTCCCGACGGCGGGGTCGCCGGGCTCGGGATGCCGCGGCTGGTCCACGCCCGCAGGCTCCTCGACGACACGGACACCGGGGGATTGCCACGGGAAGCGCTCGCCTTGGGTGCGATCCGACTGCTGGTGGACGGTGTTGACGAGGTCCCAGCCCCCGACCGGGCCCGGTTGTTCGAGCGGCTCGACGTCCTGCACCGTCGTTTTCCCCGCGCTCGGGTGATCCTGGCGGCCCGGAACCCGGAGCAGGCCGTCCGGATGGGTTTCGAGGTGGTGCGGATTGATCCGTGGCCCCCGAAACTCGCGATGCGATACATCGTCGACCACAGTTCCTCGGTGGTGACCTGGAGCTATTCTCGCCTGCGGCAGGAATTCCGTGGCGTCGAAGGCGTCACGCCCGGACTGTTGACCATGTACCTCGACGTCCTCCGTGAGCGTCGCACTTTCGTGGCTTTGACGGACGTCTACCACGAATACTTCGTCGCGCTCCTGGACGGGCTGGACCCGTCGGAGCTGGTCCGTGCGGCAGAGGTGAGTGTCGGCGCCGACGGTCCGGTCGCGCCGCCGGCGGGGACCGACGACTTCGTCGCGCGTGGCGTGCTCCGCCGCGAAGGCGGCGAAATCCACTTCGCGCAGGGCATCGAGCGTGACTTCTTCGCCGCGATGTCCCTCACCGAAGCATCCGAGGCCACCCTTCGCGAACGGGCCCGCAGCTTCGCCTGGCGACCGATCACCCTGCTGGCGGCTCAGCTGCCCGAGGTGCCCGACGATGTCCTGGAGACCATCGTGCGGGCCACCGGGGACGGCGACCCCGAATTCGCCGCCCGGCTCCTGCGCAGGCGGCCGTCGGTGCCGTACTGCCGCGAGTTCGTCCAGGCCCAATCGGCCGCCCTCGGCGATCCGGCACGGGGGCGGTTCACCGCGTTGAGGGCACTCCGCGCACTCGGGATCCTGGGGACTCCCGACGCGTTACGACAGCTCATGGGACAGCTCACCGCCCAGGCGGCGTCACCCGAACTGCTGCGCGCCGCACTGGATGCGCTGACCGGCCGCTCGCCGTCGAAGCCGGAAGACTTCGCGGTGCCCGAAGAGTGGCTGCGAAACCTGCTCGGTGAGCTCCTCGACGCGAACAGTCCCCGTGAGACGCGCCTCGCTGTCATCCGCGTTGTGAAGGACGAACGGGTGCGCGGGCTGGACCTTATGCTTGCCGGCCTCGTCACCGGCCTCGATGACGAGGTCGCTCAAGCAGCCGACGACGCGTTGGCGGCCCTGGACGTCGTCCTGCCCAGCTCCCTCCGTTCCCGGCGCCCGGGGCTTGCCGCCGCGCGGTTGGCCGACATCGAACGAGTGCTGCCGACCATGTCGGTGGACGCCGAGATCCAGGCGGCGCGGGCGGACCGGCTCCGGCAGCTGGAGCGGCTGGACGATCCCGCGTTCTGGTCGGAGCGCCTCTACTCCTACGGGATCCGGCACGACGTGGCCGACCGCGTCGACGGTCTGTTCGACGGCCCGGTCGATCTGAGCGAAGTGCGGCACCTCGGAGCCATGGAGGTCGGGGCGGCGAATATCCTGGCCCACCGCATTTTGGCGGAGCACCCCCGGCTGCGTGACGAGCTGGTGTTCGCGGCCGACCGCGGATCGCCGACCTCGGTGCTGCTGATCGCGGCGGCGGCCGTGGGTTCTCCGACGACGGTCTGGATCGCCGCAAAGCTGGTGACCGAGCTGGCCGAACACGATAGGGGAGAGCGGATCGAAGGCCTTGCGGCGCTGGCGCACGCGATCGTCCAGGCCGATCCGGCCACCGGGTTCCGGATCAGCCGGGATGCCGCGAGCCGGCTGCAGGATCGCGCGGTCGCCGCCCGCCTGCACTGGCCGTGGATCACGATGCTGGCACACACCCGTCCCGCCCCGGAAGAGCTGGACGTCCTGCTGGCCGCGGGCGACGTTCGGGCGATCGCCGAGGTGGCGACGGCATGCACGGCATTCGATGGTGCTCCGCCCGACCCTCTGGAATTCGGCGAGGCCGCCTGCCGGTTCCTGCTTGCCGACCGAAGCGGGGATCCGGTCGTCCGCGCGCTGGCCCTCTGCGCGGCGGGGCTGCCCCAGGGGCTGACGGAGATCACCGAGCTGATCGCCGACCGCAGTCTGGGCGCGACGGCGTCGACGATCTCTTCCGGCCGGTACGGCCTGGTGGAGGTGGCCCCGCTGGGCGAAATCCTGCCGGCGTACGGTCAGCTGGCCCGCCGAAGCGGGAAAGGCGACGCAGCTCGCCGGCTTCTGGCCGACTTCCATCCGGCCGGGCTGCATGCCAGCGTCGCGGAGGGCAAGGCGATCGCCCTCGGCTACCTCGGTGACTGGATCCCCCTGGTCGAGGCTGCATCGGGCGACGGGGGTCGGTTGGACACGGCGGCCCGGCACACCGTGCGCGAGTGGGTGCCCGGTCCGGCGACGCCTGCCGGCTTGGGCGAGCCGGTCGCCGTCGCGTCGTGGCTCAAGCAGCGGCTGGCGGACGCAGCGCTCTCGCCCGGCCGCCGGTCGCTCGCGGAGGAGCTGCTGTTCGAGGTGGAGCGACAGCACGGCGCTCTGCTTCCGGATCAGCGCTAGGCCGAACGGGCTGACGCCCTGTGGTGGCTCACCGGCCCGCGCGAGCGTCGACTTCAGCGGGTACGACGTCCCGGCCCGAGTCGCTCGTGCCCTTATCACCCTCGCCCGGTCCCGCGGGACCCGTACCCCGCGTGGCTGGAAAACCGGCTGCACCTCCTCGCCGATCTACCGGACTGAGCCGGACAATCCCGTCCTGGCACGGGGTTCGCCGCACCTGGGCACGGCACAGTCCGTCTGGTGAACGCCATGTGCTGGCCACCCGCCTCCCTGCTCGGCAGGCTTCGCCGGCCGGATGCCGAAGCCCTGCTCGGCCTGGGCAGACCGGTGACCTTTCCGGCCCAGCTGCGCGTCATGCGGCAGGGCGACGCCGTTCCGCACTCGCTTCTGGTCATCCAGGGAGTCGTCAAGGTCGTCGTCGACACCGAGCGCGGGCGCGATGTCGTCGTCGCCGTCCGGGGTCCCGGCGATCTGCTGGGCGAGATGTCGACGCTGGAGCACCGCCCGCGATCGGCGCACGTATTGACCTGCTCACCCGTGCAGGCCCGCGCCATCCACAGCACCGATCTCGCGCAGTTCCTGGCCCGCAACGCCGAGGTGTGCCTCGCGGTCGCACGGATGCTCAGCGAGCGCCTGAGGTCCGCGGACCGCAAGGGGATCGACTTCGTCGTGTGCCCGGCTCCGGTCCGCGTCGTCCGCGTGCTGCTCGACGTCGTTCAGCAGCACGGTTCGTGCACCTCCGCCGGGTGGGAGATCGGGATCCCGCTGTCCCAGGCGGAGATCGCTTCCATGGCCGGCACCGGGCTCAGCACGGTCGAGAAGGCGTTCCGGCGCCTCGAGTCGGCGGGTGTGCTCGGACGCCGCTACCGACGAGTACTGATCGTCGACCTGCCCGGCCTCCGCCGATTCGGGGAACTTCCTGGCGGAATCCCGTAATAGTACGGCGTTACTCGTCGCGATCTGTCACAGAGTGATCCACGTCAGCCTCGTGCACCACCGTGAACCGTCCGAAAGGGCGCGCATGCAGAATCTCCGTGACGTTCTCCGCCGCAAGTTCCGCTCTGTGTTCAGCGTGCTGGCCACGGGCGCCACCAGACCGGCCGTCGGTGACCAGTTGTTCGCCCGGGCCCATCCGGAGCGCGTCACGGTGACCGAATGCCACCACTACGAACAGGAGATCTCTCGTAACCCGGCGATCGGGAGCGTCGGCGCGCCGACCGGGCGGATCGAGATCGTCGTGCCGTTCGACGGGGCCGACCACTTCACGCGCCAGGCTTGTGCCGACGTCGCACCCGTGATCGAGGCGGGGGAGAAGATCCCCCGGAACGCGGTGATCGGCCACCTGGCGTTCGCCGGGCACCAGCACACCGACCTGGGCGCGGTACTGGGATTGGACGACAGTTACGGCGCCTTGCCCATCGAGGTGCCGGTCACCGGGCCCGACGCGCCGGGCGGCCGGAACGAGCTGCGCCGGGATCGGCAGGCAGGGGTGATCCGGCACGAGTACCGGCCTCAGCCGGGCCTGCTCGAAGTGGTCCCGGTGAACGTCCAGATCGACCTGCTCGACCCGGACACCTACGGGGGGACGATCACCACGCAGGACTCTCCGGACTTCGCCCGGCTTTCGCAGCAACCGAACTTCCGGCCTTACCTCTGGCTCCGGGTGCGGGTCACGCTGATCATCCCCTGGCCGGACGACCGGCCGGAGCCCGCACCGGTCATCGACCGCATCTCGCTGGACTGGCCGACGATCACGTCTTTGCAGGTTCTGAAGGTCGAACAGCGCGGCAGCGACGAGAGCAGCCGGCCCATCACCTACAACCCGGTGGACCGGACCATCGAATGGCGGAACGTGTCCATGCAATTGGACGGCGACCACCAGCGGCGGGACGAACGGCGCTTCGTGAGCGATCCCATGGTGGTTTCGATCCGTCAACCCGGCGAACTGTACCGGCAGCCGAGTCTCGACGGCACGGTGGAGATCGAGATCCCGGACGTCCTGCTCTCCGGCATGCGAACCCGGCTGTTCGACAGTCTCGGCCGGCTGGTGGAGGACGATCACCGGGAGTGCACCCGGCTGACGTCCCGGGTGCACCTGATCTTGGGCGAGGCCTTCGCGCGGCGGAAGCTCAAGCCGCACCAGCACCTCCACTTCGACGAGGTGATCCCGGAGCAAGCGCGCATCGCCGACATCGAAAACGCGCTGTCCGACCGGGGATTCGACGTTGCCTTCACGGAGAAGTCCGAGCAGGGCGGAGCACGCCGATGGCAGGGCCGGGCCCAGCGCGCCGAGGGGCCGGAGACGATGACTCTGATCATCTTCGTGGAGGGAAGTCACCACGAAACCGAGCGCACGGTTCACAAGCCGGGGGGCCATTCCTATACGAGCAAGCTGCCCAGCGGGGAGCTGAAAGTCTTCATGTACGGCGAACTTCCGCGGGCCAGCCGAGCGGTCACCCGTGAGATGAACGCGCTGCACGCGGCAGTCCGCGACCGGTTCGACCGAATCCGCGCGCTGCGGTGAAACCCGGGACTCGACGAGGAGCGCCACCGAATGTCCTATGAACTCCGCGAACGTGCCCCCCGTGTTCGCTGCCACAGCTGCGGCTCGGCCGAGATCGTCGCCGTCTGCCACCACTGCGGCCGGCCCCTTTGCCGGGAGCACGTCCGCAAACCGGCGGTCACAAGTGAATTCGAAGGTTTGGGTCTGCGCAAGTCCCAGCCGCACCACTGCGCCACGCACGACCACGTCGTCGGTGCGTCGCTCTGGCAGATGTACTACGTGGTGGGTGGTATCGCCGCCGCCGCCCTGGTCGTGCTCTTCCTGCTCCCGCCGGCCGGGGTGATCCTCCTGCTCGGCTGCGCCGGCGCCGTGGGGCTGATCCGGTACGTGGATCGCCGTCGCGCTCGCGCCGCGCTGCTGGACCGGCCGGCGCTGCCGGTGGTGCCCAGCATCGACGCGGTCGAGGTGCGGGAAGTCCTGCGCGGTGAGCTCGTGCTCGAAGAGGACGGCACCTACCGGACGTCGGTGACGCCGGTCGACGGGCACATCAAGGTCGAGACGACCTTCGGCCGGCCGGATCAGGACCGCCTGCGCGAGTACCGCAAGAAGTTCGGGTTGAGCAGCGCCGAGAACGTCCCGTTCTCGGCGGGCTACCTGGTGCTTCGCGGGCCCGCCGGACTCGAGTTCACCGACCGGGTCGGGAGCAGCTTGGTGGTTCCGCTGGCCGGCATGGCTGACACACAACCCTTCCTCGCCTCCCAAGACGTTCCCGTGAGCGCCAAGTGGCAGGTGAACCTGGGGCACCGCGTCACCGGAGTGCCAGGGCAGAGTGAAATCCCGCTGTGGCTCACGCCGGCCCTGATGCCGGAGTCCGACCAGCGCACCCTCCAGCTGGACCTGCAATGGCTCGGCAACTGGCCCTCGACCGAATCGAGTCTCGACGCCGACCGCGTCGAGCGCTTGACGCTCCATGTGCCGGCCGCCTGGGGGAACGTCGAATTCGTCGAAGAAGCCGCGGTCGAGAGCCGGGCCAACCCGGACACCGGCCGCCGGCGCATCGAATGGAAGCAGATTTCCCTGGACCAGGAGAAACGTCGGCTGGAGCTCGCGGTCCACTTCGAGGAGAAGATCAAGCTCACCGACGTGATCACGGGGTCGTTGGTCGTTTCCTTCCGCGGGGCGCTGTCCGGGCTGGAGGGAGTCGACCTGTTCGAGCCGCTCGGCGGAAGGCGGCGCGGCGCCCGGTACTCCGACGTCAAGACCGAAGTCACCGCGGACATCGAGCTGAGCCTGAACGGTATCCGCTACCAGGACATCCGGGTGGTCCCGGACCCGCGCAAGGACCACCCTGCCCGGATCCCGGAGACCCATGAGTTCCCGGGCGTGATCCCCGACCACGAGACGCTCATCGCCCTCACCGACGCGATGAGCGGGGACGGGTACTACGTCAAGCGCGTCATCGAAAACCCGCCGCGCGACCGTGGCCGCGCTGACCTCGTCAACCGGGCCTGGGACGTCGCCGGACGCCGTTATTTCGGGGTCTACCCGGTCGATTTCCACGTCGTGCTGACCGGCGAGGAGGTCTACGGCAGCGACATCCGTGCCGACGCGGGCAACACCAAGGTGCGGCTCTACGTCAAGGGTGCGTTCGCCAGCAAGGACATGGAGGACGAAATCGAGTCGGTCTGGTACGGGCTGCAGGGCATCATCTCGGACACCCTCCTGCAGCAGCGCAAGGCGGCCCGCTCGAGCGAGGAGCACGGCGTCGGGGCGCGGAACCCGGCGTCCGACCTGCGCATCCAGGAGCTCAAGCGGCGGCGTGAGAAGTTCGAGGACGCTCTGCTGGATCGGCGGATCTCCGAAGACGCCTGCCGGGACTTCATCGCCCGCATCGACCGCGAGATCGCCGACCTGGACGAAGGCTACGGCGGCCCGCAGAACTGGGAGGGGTGAAATGACCTGGAAGTGCGGTGACTGTGACGCCGAGGAAAGCAGCGACGGAAAGGTGCTGGTCGACGCCGTCTGCCATCACTGCGGGAAGCCGCTTTGCCGGTCGCACCAGCAGTCCGTGATCGACGATGCCTTCGCGGCGACCGACTCCACCCGTCTGATCCCGGTGAACCGGATCGCCGTCCACTGCGAAAGCTGCCGTCGGGCCCACCACCCGCGGGCCACGCTCATGGACGGGAGGCCACAATGATCCACGCGGAAGTCACCGCCGCTGTGCTGCACGTCGGCGAGGACGCGAACATCGTCGTCCATCTGCGCAACGACGGATCGAGTGCGTGCACGAACATCCACTTCGCTCTGCGGTTGCCGGCTCAGATCCCGGCGTTGTGGGGCAACAAGGAGTTCGCGGTGGCCCGGCTCGAGGCAGGCACGGAGTGGACGGCGACAGTGAAGGTCCGGCCGTTGCGGGCGGGCTCTTGGACGGCGACCAGCACGAACTTCTCGTTCCGCGATGAGGTGGGGAACGGTCACCGCGTCGCCGACTTCCGCGCGGTGATCGAGGTCTCGGCGCCGGTGGAGCGGCCACCGGCCTCGCCGCCGAAGTTCGAGATCGAACTGTCCACCGTGCGGATCGCCTGCGGGGAGTGGGACGCCATCAAGGGCGAGGTCATCAACACGGGGGCCACCGCCATCACATCGGGACGGCTCGCTCTGTGGGGACCGTTCTCCGTCGACCCGAAGGGGGTCGCCGTCTCACTGGGCAACCTGCCGCCAGGGGCGCGCGAGCCGTTCGAGTTCCACGTCCTGGCCAAGGACCCGGGGCAGGCTGTTCCGGTGCACCTCTCGGCGGAGTGCACGGGCGGATCGGGCGGCCGGATCGAGCGCCGGGTCCGGCGAACGGTCGCGGTGGGACACCTCGGCCAGCAGCGGGCCGGCACCGTGGAGATCCTGTACCTCGCCGCCAATCCGACCGACACCGAGCGGATCAGCTGGGATGCCGAACTGCGGGATGTGCGGGACACGCTCCGGATGGGCGTGCACCGGGACCGGTTCGAGCTCCACGAACGGGGTGCACTGCGTGTGCGGGACTTGACCCAGGCACTGCTCGACTTTTCGCCGCGGATCGTCCACCTTTCCGGGCACGGCACCGATGACGGGCGCTTTCTCGCCGAGTCCGCCGGCGGCGAGGGCCGGATCCTTTCGGTACCGGGTCTTGCTGCGTTGTTCAAAGAGGTGTCGGACAGCGTCGAGTGCGTGATCGTCAACGCCTGTCACAGCGCGAGGCTGGCCGAGGCGCTCTCCGAGCACATCAGCTACGTCATCGGCATGCGCAGCTGGCTGGGTGATCGCTCGGCCACGGACTTCAGCGTGGCGTTCTACCAGGCCCTCGCCGCGGGCCTGGCGATCAAGCCTGCGTTCGGGCGCGCCCGGGCGGCGATGGCCCTGGGCGACGAGCGCACCCACGGGGAGCACGTCCCGGTGCTGTACCGCCGCCCGTGACCCCTTCACGGCCGCGGTGTGTGCACCCACGCGCGCTCGGCGAAATCCTTGTCGGGCAGTACCGCGTCGACCGGCTCGAAGCCGACCGGATCGAGGTCACCGCCGCCGGTGGCGATGACATCGGCGAAGACCACGTCCGAGACGATCAGTGCGAAGTCGGCGGACCCGTCCCGTTCGAGCCGGATCCGCAGCGGCGCGCAGTCGAGCAGCCGGTGCACGGCGACGGTGACCGCGCCGACCCAGCCGTTCACCCCGGGGGCGACGTGGCCCCGGTGCAGCGCGACCCGCAGTCGCAGCCGGGCTCGATCGCTCAAATCCGCGTTCACCGTGGCCAGCGCGGTGCGGACCCCGTCGACGAGCCGGGGGATGACGACCGTCTCGTCGAGACCGGTCGGAAGGATCGCGAACTGGCCGTCGCCGGAGGGCTGCAGGTCGACCTCCGCCTCCGGGATTCCGGCAGCCCGCCTCGCTTCGGCCAGGACCGTCACTAGCCGTTCCTGCGTCCGCGCGGCTTCGCTCGTGGTGAAGCGGCGGTAGGAGGCGGTGTCGGCGGCCATGCACAGGCGCACGGCCGGCTTCCGGTTGCTGACGGGCCGGGGCGGTGGCAGCGGGCGCCTCGCCCACCCGGGCGGCAGAGCCACGGAAAAGGGAACCGGCCCGATGCCGGCGTGCAGCCGCCGGCGGTGCCAGGCGGGACGCAGGATCGTGCTGTCGAATCGGCTGACCCCGGACAGCTCTGCTCGGTCTCGGGGGATCCACAGCTTGGCCCGGACTTCGCCGGTTCGAGGCGCCGGAGTCACCCCCAGCGGATCACCGGCGAGCCAGCCGCAGCCCTGCGGCAGTTCGGAGACGACCAGTTCGGTGGCGGGACCGGCGGTCATGCCGGACAGCTCCCGGACGCGCACCCGTGGGTCCGAGAAGCCGGCGATGAAGTACGTGGCGGCGATCCGTGCGCGGCGTCCGATGGGTTCCAGGCTGTACTGCTGGCGAAACTCCACCAAGCTGAGCCCTTCGGGAGCTTCGTCGGGCGGTTCGACCGGGTTCACCGTCGGAAGGCCGAGCCGGACCGCGCCGAGGGGACGTTTCCGGGAGGGGGTGCGCAGCTCCGCGATGTGCGGTTCGGGGTTGGTCATCGCAGCGGCGGCAGGTCCGGGGCGAGCCGTGCCGGACCGAGGAGGAACGCGCTCTGCGGGGCGATGAGGGCGCGATCGAGGCGGCCGTGGGCGATGTCGTCGAAGCCGGCCAGCAGGACACCGGGATATGCGTCGTCCGTGGCTGCGTCCGCCAGCGTCCTGTTCAGCCGGCGAGCCGCTGAATTGGTCATTGCCAGCTCGCGCACATCGAATCCACGTAATTGCCGGTAATTTTTGCCCGGCACAGAATGGGGACCCTCCTGTATCGTCCGAACGGAGGTGAACTTCAATTCTGAAACGACCTCATCCAGTCCGTGGATGCCGACTTCGGCGAGCTCTTCGCAGAGTTCGCGGCGCAGGCATTCATCCGCGGTCTCGCGGTACGCTCCGGACGCGAACCAGACGCGGAACCGGCGGAGCGCGCCGGCCGGAAGGATGCCGCGAAGGTCCGCTCTGAGCTTGCGCTGGGGAGAGCCGGTGCGTTCGGGCTGGAATCCCAGGCTCTCCAGGATTCGCCCAGCCGGGGGAAAGTACTTGACGACACCGCCCGGTGGTCCGAAGGCGCCCGGGCGTTTGGGTGCGTCGAACAACACGAAACCGTCGTCCTCGACGAGCCGCAGCAGGACACTGAAGGAAATCCGCACGCGGTCTGGGCGGCCCGGCAAGAATGCCGGTGGGGGTTTCGCGATCACAGTCCTCCCGTCGTCCGGAATCGTGACCTTGTGATCGTAACAGCTCTTGACGAAACTTCGAGCTGATCAGTGGTTCGCCGGTTGTCGGCGGGGATGGAGAATGGTTGTGGGCCGCCCCCCCAGACACGGCGAGACGGTTGCGCTGGTCGCCGTGGAGGACTACGAGGAAGGTTTGTAAGGTCGCGATCGGCCCCGAAGGCCTGACCGGGTTCACCCGTTCGTCCTATATTCCCGCCCCCGCCCGGCGGCTCTTCCTTCGCGAAGACGCCGTGCGGCGGGAGGAGGGCCGATGGCCGGGCAGGCTGAGGCGAGGATCGAGACGCTCGACGGGGCCGTCGCGCGGCTGGCCGTGCGGCGGGGTTCGTGGCTGGTCGGGCGGGGGCCCGAGGCGGACCTGCGGCTGTACTCGGACCAGGTGTCGCTGCGGCACGCCTGGGTCCGCCGCGACGGGCGGGGCACCTGGGTCTCCGATGCCGGGTCGCGCAACGGGACCCGGCTCAACGGGCGGCGGCTGGCCGCCGGGCAGGACCACCCGCTGCGGCACGGGGACCGGCTGGAATTCGGGCCGATCAGCGCCGTCTACTCCGACGGGACGTCGCCGGTGGCGGCCACCCGGACGTGGCAGCGCTCCGGGGGTGTCTCGTTCGGCGACGTGTCGGCCGGGACGATCAACAACGCCGGGCGCGACGTCAACCACAGCTACGACAACCGGCGGCACTACGAATTCAGTACCCCCGAAGGGCAGCTGATCTCGGAACTGGCCACCGGGCGGGGCGCCGGCCGCGCGGTCATGGTGCTGGGGCTGCTGATGATGCTGGCCGGGTTCGCGATCTGGGCGTCGGTGATCTTCCGGTTCGCCAAGGCGGTTTCCCGCGCGGGCTTCGAGACGCCGCCGTCGCTGCTGGGCCCGGACGTCTTCGACGGCGTGCCGCTGGGCGCGGTGGGCTTCGCGCTGTTCGGGCTGGGCGGCGTGGTCGCGATGATCGGCCTGGTGCTGGCCAAGGCCGCGCGGCACCGGAGGCGTTAGATGGACGGCATCCACTTCCACGGCGACGTGCGGGCCGGGACGGTCAACAACGCCGTGCACGGCGACATCAACACCGTCCACGGTGGACTCGACCCCCGGCAGGTGGCCGGGCTGGTGCGGGCGGTCCGCGGCGAGCTGGACGCGGCCCGGCTGCCGGCGGCCACGAAGGAAGCCGTGCACGACGCCCTCGACGAGGTCGACCGGGACGTCGTGCACGGCGGGCGGGGAGCGGGCGCGAAGGTCCGGGACCTGCTCCGGGACGCCGGCGGTCTCGCGACCGCCGGCGCCGGGCTGTGGACCGCGGTGCGCGCCCTCGCCGCCGCGGTGGGCGTTCCCCTCTAGCCGTCTACAGTGGACGGAACCAGGGGCGCCGCGGGTGCCGCGCCGCCGAGTTCCGCGGTCGGCACGCGGTAGGTCTCGCGGGCCGTCGCCGCGGCGAGCGCCGCCACCGCGCACACCGCCGCGGTGAAGATCGCGACGCCGAGCCAGTCCTGCTTGCCGGAGCCGATCGCCGCCACGACGCTGGGGGCGAACCCGGCCACCGCGAAGCCGATCTGGGTGCCGATGGCCATGCCGGACAGGCGGACGCGGGCGCTGAACATCTCGCCGTACAGCGCCGGCCAGACGCCGTTGACGCCGGAGTACGCCACCCCGAACAGCACGATCCCGAGCACGAACAGCAGCGCGTACGAGCCGATCGAGATCGACCACAGGTAGGGGAAGATCAGCACCCCGCAGGCGAGACAGCCGGCGATGAACACCGGTTTGCGGCCGACGCGGTCGGCGAGCCCGGCCAGCAGCGGAATCGCCGCCAGCGCGACGACGTTCGCGAGCACGCCGACCCAGAGCATCGGGGTGCGCGCCAGTCCGATGGTGTTGACCGCGTAGCTCAGGGCGTAGACGGTGAAGATCGTGCTGACCGAGGCGATCGTCGCCGCGACGACCACGCGCAGGACGTCCGCCCAGTGGTGCCGGAACAGGATCGCGACCGGCAGTTTCGCGACCTCGGTGCGTTCGAACACCGGCGTCTCGTCGAGCTTGCGGCGGATCACGAACCCGACCACGACGACGAGCGCGCTGCCCCAGAACGGCACCCGCCAGCCCCAGCTGAGCAGCTGCGCCTGGGGGAGCGCGGCGACCGGCAGGAAGATCGCGGTGGCCAGGATCTGCCCGGCCTGCGTGCCGCTCAGAGTGAAACTGGTGAAGTAGGCCCGCCGGTGTTCCGGGGCGTGTTCCAGCGACATCGAGTTGGCCCCGGCCTGCTCACCGGCGGCGGAAAGCCCCTGCAGCAGGCGAAGGACGACCAGCAGCACCGGGGCCAGGACACCGACGCCGGCGTAGGTCGGCAGGCAGCCGACGCAGAACGTCGCGAAACCCATGAGCAGCAGGGTGAAGACGAGCACCCGCTTGCGCCCGAACCGGTCCCCGACGTGCCCGAGCACGAAGGCCCCGACCGGCCGGGCGAGGTACCCGACGCCGAAGGTGGCCAGGGCCAGCAGGGTCCCGGTGGCGGGGGAGGAGGCGGGGAAGAACACCTTGGAGAACACGAGCGCGGCGGCGGTGCCGTAGATGAAGAAGTCGTAGTACTCGAGCGCGCTGCCGATCCAGGCGGCTAGCGCCGCCTTGCGGGGCATCGATCCGGTCACGGGGAGGTGCTCCTGACGTCCGTGCTTCGTTGCTCAGACTCGGCGGGGAAGCAATGTACGGTCTAGTTAGTTAATAAAGAGTGCGAGAGCCGACCCCGGGTGTCAAGAGATCCTTTTCGCCGGGCGGAGCGGGGAGCTCAGCGCGCGGTCAGGTAGTCGATCACCAGGTCGCCCAGCATCGCGCGGTAGTGCTCCCGGCGGGCCGGGTCCAGCATGTCGCGGCCGAAGATCGCCTGGAACGTGTGGCGGTTCGCCAGGCGGAACACGCAGTACGAGCTGATCACCATGTGGACGTCCAGCGGGTCGGCGTCGCGGAAGCGGCCGGCCGCGCGGCCGCGCTCGAGGACCACCTTCAGCGCGCCGAGGGCCGGGTCGGCCAGGCCGGACAGGATCTCCGACTGGGCCAGGTGCTGGGCGTTCTCGATGTTCTCGATGCTCACCAGCCGGATGAAGTCCGGGTTGGCTTCGTGGTGGTCGAACGTCAACGCGGCCAGCTGACGCAGGGCGTCCTCGGGGTCGAGGTGTTCGACGTCGAGCTGCTGCTCCAAGGCGCGGATCGCGGAGTACGCCTGCTCCAGCACGGCGATGTACAGCTGTTCCTTGCCGCCGAAGTAGTAGTAGATCATCCGCTTGGTCGTGCTGGTGCGGGCGGCGATCTCGTCGACGCGGGCGCCGGTGTAGCCCTTGTCGGCGAACTCGCGCGTGGCCACCGCGAGGATGTCGGCGCGGGTGCGTTCCTTGTCGCGCTGGCGCTCGGCTTCCGACGATGGTGCGGCCACCGGGCTCCCTCCGCTGCAGGTCGACCGCCTCACTCTAGCCCAGCCCTTTCGCGGGAGCCGCCGCCGCGCTAACGTGAACGTACTAGTTCGTACATTAATCCGGAGGCCACGCTTGACCAGCTACCTGATCGGGCTCGTCGGCTCGGGCATCGGCCCGTCGGCCAGCCCGGCGCTGCACGAACGCGAGGCCGACGAGCTCGGCCTCCGCTACGTCTACCGCCTGCTGGACCTCGACGTGCTGCGCCGCCCGGTCGCCGACGTCCTCGCCGCCGCCCGGCTCGCCGGGTTCGACGGGCTCAACGTCACCCACCCGGCCAAGCAGCTGGTCCTGGAGCACCTCGACGAGCTCTCCCCGGAAGCCGCCGCCCTCGGCGCGGTCAACACCGTCGTCTTCCGCGACGACCGCGCGGTCGGCCACAACACCGACGCCACCGGCTTCGCCCGCAGCCTCCGCCGCGGCCTGCCGGACGTCCGGCTCGACGACGTCGTCCTGCTCGGCGCCGGGGGAGCGGGCGCGGCGGTCGCGCACGCGCTGCTCTCGCTCGGGACCGGCCGGCTGACCATCCACGACGTCGACCGCGAGCGCAGCGGGAACCTCGCCGAGGCGCTGCGGCGCAGGTTCGGCGCCGGGCGCGCGGGGACCGGCGGCCTCGACGCGGTGCGCCGCGCCGACGGCCTGGTCCACGCCACCCCGACCGGGATGGCCGCCCACCCCGGCTCGCCGCTGCCGGCCGAGCTGCTGCGCCCGGACCTGTGGGTCGCCGACATCGTCTACCGGCCTCTGGAGACCGCCCTGCTGGCCGCCGCCCGCGCCCGCGGCTGCCGCGTGCTGCACGGCGGCGGCATGGTCGTGCTGCAGGCCGCCGAGTCGTTCCGGCTGTTCACCGGCGTCGACCCGGATCCGGCGCGGATGCTGCGGCACTTCGACGCCCTCGAAGGGGAGGCCGCCCGTGCCGCCTGAACCGCGTACCGCGATCGCCACCGTCTGCCTGTCCGGCACCCTCGAAGACAAGCTCGCCGCGGCGGCCGCGGCCGGGTTCGACGGCATCGAGCTGTTCGAGAACGACCTGCTGGTGTCCCCGTCGAGCCCGGCCGAAATCCGTCGGCGCTGCGCCGATCTCGGCCTGTCGATCGACCTCTACCAGCCGTTCCGCGACTTCGAGGCCGTCCCGCCGGAAATCCACGCGGCCAACCTCCGCCGCGCCGGGCACAAGTTCGACGTCATGGCCGAGCTCGGCACGGACACCGTGCTGGTCTGCTCGTCGGTCTCCCCGGACGCGATCGACGACGACGAACTCGCCGCCGGACAGCTGCACGCGTTGGCGGACCTCGCGCAGCAGCGGGGGATGCGGATCGCGTACGAAGCCCTGGCCTGGGGACGGCACGTCAGCGGGTACGAGCACGCCTGGCGCATCGTGCGCCGCGCCGCGCACCCCGCGCTCGGCATCTGCCTCGACAGCTTCCACATCCTGTCGAAGGGCCACGACCCGGCGCCGATCCGCGCGATCCCCGGCGAGAAGATCTTCTTCCTGCAGCTCGCCGACGCCCCGCGCCTGCCCATGGACGTCCTGCCGTGGAGCCGCCACCACCGGCTCTTCCCCGGCCAGGGCGAGTTCGACCTGACGGCGTTCACCGGGCACGTGCTGGCCGCGGGCTACCGCGGCCCGCTGTCCCTGGAGGTCTTCAACGACGTCTTCCGCCAGGCCGACCCGCGGCCGGCCGCGGTCGACGCGATGCGGTCCCTGCTGGCGCTGGAGGAATCCCTCGGCGTGCGGGACCTGCCGCCCGCCCCGGCGCTGAGCGGCCACGCGTTCGCCGAGGTCGTCACCGACCCGGGCGGCGGGCGGGTGCTCGCCTCGCTGGGCTTCGCGCGCACCGGCGTGCACCGGACCAAGCCGGTCGAGCTGTGGGAGCAGGGCGACGCCCGGGTGGTGGTCAACGAGGGCGGCGCGGCACACGGTGCCGTCGGCGCGGTGGCCCTGGCCAGTGCCGACCCGGCCCGCTCGGCCCGGCGGGCCGAAGCCCTGCTCGCGCCGGTCCTGCCGCGGGTGCACGGCCCGCGCGAGGCCGACCTGGCCGCGGTGGCGGCGCCGGACGGCACCCAGGTGTTCCTGTGCGGCGACGACTGGCGCGACGACTTCGTGCCGACCGGCGAAACGGCGGCCGGCGCCGGGGTTTTCGGAATCGATCACGTGGCGCTCACCCAGCCCTTCGACCACTTCGACGAGGCCGCGCTGTTCTACCGGTCGGTGTTCGGGCTGACGCCGTCGCCGGCGGCCGAGTTCGCGGCGCCGTTCGGGCTGGTGCGCAGCCGCGCGGTGGCGGCGGGGGAGGTCCGGCTGACGCTGGACAGCGCCCTGGTCCGCCGCGGCGAATGGGCGCCCGCGGTCCCCGAACCGCAGCACGTGGCCTTCGCCTGCACCGACGCTCTCGCGGCGGCCGCGGCGATGCGGGCCGCGGGTGCGCCGCTGCTGGACATCCCGGCCAACTACTACGACGACCTCGAAGCGCGCCTGGACCTGCCGGCCGGGCGCCTGGCCGGGCTGCGGGCGCACTCGGTGCTCTACGACCGGGACTCCGGCGGCGAGTTCCTGCACTTCTACACGGCACTGGCCGGGGCGCGGGTGTTCTTCGAGGTGGTGCAGCGGATCGGCGGGTACCGCGGGTACGGGGTGGCGAACGCGCCGGTGCGGATGGCCGCGCACCGCGCCCGGCGACATGCGGTGCCATCGGTGAAAACGCCGGCCTGACCGCCACCGCCGCCCCGGGAACCCTTTCCCGGGGCGGTTTTCGTCGTGCCCCGCCACCGCGGGCGCGCCGGATTCCGGTGCGCAGGCGGTGAAAAACGTCCGGGACACCTTCCTATCCGGACGACTTCTGGCGCACCGCCCGCCTCACGTGTAACCGCCCGGCTACTCCTCGCATGCGTTTACAACGTTCCGGCAACCGCCTTGACAGGGCCTGTGGTACGTACCACTCTAACCCCAACATTGGTCTACACCATTTGGGGCGCCTGGCCACGGTGGCCGGGCATCGAAAGGACGGCATCGAGTGAAACGCTGGCTCAAGCTGGCGGCGGGCGCCGCCGCACTCACCCTCGCGACCGCAGGCTGCGCGGGCTCCAGCGGCTCGGACACGGCCGCTTCGTCGAGCGGTGCTCCCGCGCAGCTCAGCGGCACGGTCACGGTCTGGCTGATGACGGGCTCCGCGCCGGCGACGCTGACCGACGCGCTCAACAAGGAGTTCGAGAGCGCGCACCCCGGCGTCAAGGTCAAGTACGAAGTCCAGCAGTGGGACGGCATCCAGCAGAAGCTGACCACCGCGCTGGCCGGCGGCACCCCGCCGGACGTCATCGAGATCGGCAACACGCAGACCGCGGCGTTCGCCTCGCAGGACGGCGTCCTGACCGACCTTTCCGGTGACAAGGACAGCTTCAACGGCGCCCAGTGGCTGAAGGGCCTCGCGGACTCCGGCACCTACGACGGCAAGACCTACGGTGTCCCGTTCTACGCGGCCAACCGCGAGGTCATCTACCGCAAGGACATGTTCGAGCAGGCCGGCATCACCAAGACGCCGACGTCGAACGACGAGTGGATCGACGCGATCGGCAAGCTGAAGACCAAGTTCGGCTCCGACCCCGACTTCCAGCCGCTGTACATGCCGGGCCAGAACTGGTACGCGCTGCTGTCGTTCATCTGGGACAACGGCGGTGACATCGCCAAGGCCGACGGCAAGAACTACAAGGCCACCCTCGACACCCCCGAGGCCAAGGCCGGCCTGGACTTCTACAAGAAGCTCGTCGACACCTCCGCCACCAAGGCGCCGAAGGACGCCGACGAGGCCAAGCCGCAGCAGGCGACCGTCTACGGCGCCGGCAAGGTGGCCATGATGATCGGTCTCCCGTGGGAGCTGGCGACGGCGGCGAAGACCGACCCGAGCCTGACCGCCAAGACCGGCGCGTTCGCGATCCCGAGCAAGACCGCCGGCCAGAGCGCCCCGGTGTTCCTGGGTGGTTCGAACCTGGCGATCCCGGCCAACAGCAAGAACGCGGCCGCCGCCAAGGAGTACATCAAGCTGCTCTCCAGCGCGAAGTACCAGAGCCAGCTCGCCGCCGCCGGCGTCGTGCCCGGCACCTCGACCGACCTCACCGGCCTGGACAAGGACCCGCTGGGCAGCGTGATGGCGAAGGCGTCCGCCAACGGCAAGGCCGTCCCGGCCAGCCCGAAGTGGGGTGACGTCGAGTCCGGCCAGAACCCGATCAAGGACATGCTGACCGCGTACCTGACCGGCAAGAAGACGCTCGACCAGGCGACCGCCGACGCCAACGCAGCGCTGAACAAGCTCATCGGCGGATGACAGCGACCGCGAACGTGACGATGCCGGCGGGGGCGACCCCGCCGGCATCGCCGCGCGACCCGGGGATCAGGCGGCGCAGGCGGGGCCGGTTCGGCGACCGGGTGCTCCCGTACCTGCTCCTGCTCCCCGCGTTGGCGGCCATCCTGGTGCTGCTCGCCTGGCCGCTGGTCCAGGTGCTCGCGATCAGCTTCCGCAAGCTCGACATCGGCCAGCTCGTCTCCGGCAAGACGATCTGGATCGGCTTCGACAACTACACGAACACCCTGTCGGACCCGGAGTTCTGGACGGTCACCGTCCGGACGCTGGTCTTCACCGCCGCCATCGTGGCCGCCACCATCCTGGGCGGCCTGCTGCTGGCGGTGCTGATGCGCCACCTCGGCCCGGTCGTGCGGATCATGGTCCAGGTGACGCTGGTGCTGGCGTGGGCGACCCCCGTGATCGCCACCACCACGGTGTTCCAGTGGATCTTCGACGAGCAGTACGGGATTCTCAACAAGACCCTGGACCGGCTCGGCTTCCCCGGCTTCATCGGGTTCTCGTGGTTCTCCAGCGGCGCCAGCACGCTGACCGTGATCGGCCTGCTCATCGTGTGGCAGGCCGTCCCGTTCGTGACGTTCTCGCTGTACGCGGGCATCATCGGCGTCCCGCGCGAGCAGTACGAGGCCGCCGGCATCGACGGCGCCAGCGCGTGGCAGACCTTCCGCGCGGTCACCTGGCCCGCCATCCGGCCGATCACCACCATGGTGACGTTCCTGTCGGTGCTGTGGGACTTCAACGCCTTCGCGCAGATCTGGGCGATCCGGGAGGGCGGCCCCGACGGCGGGAGCACCACGCTGGCCGTCGTGCTGTACCTCAAGGGCATCGCGGGCAACCACTTCGGCGCGGCGGGGGCGATCGCCACGCTGATGCTGATCGTGCTCGCGCTCATCACCGGCCGGTACATCCAGTTGCTGGTCCGGACCCCGGAAGGTGATCTCAAGTGAGGAAGTCGCTGCCGCAGCGGATCGCGCTCTCGGTCGTGGGCGTGGTCGTGGCGCTGCTGATCCTCTTCCCGACGTACTGGATGTTCGTGACGTCCCTGCGGACGCCCGGTGAGATCCTCTCGCCGAAGTACGACCTCATCCCGACGTCGTTCTCCTTCGGCAACTTCGCCACCGCGCTGGGCAAGGACAACTTCCCGACCTACCTGATGAACAGCCTGATCGTCACGGTCGGGTCGGTGCTGTGCGCACTGGTCGCCGGGACCCTCGCCGCGATCCCGCTGTCGCGGCTGCGGTTCACCGGCCGCAAGGGCTTCCTGGTGCTGGTCATGGTGGCGCAGCTGGCGCCGGTGTCGGCGCTGTTCATCCCGCTGTTCCTGCTGATGCGGGACGCCGGGCTGCTCAACACGCTGCCGTCGCTGCTGCTGATCTACTTCGCCACCACGCTGCCGTTCACGGTGTGGATGCTCTACGGCTTCGTCAACGGGATCCCGTACGAGCTGGAGGAGGCCGCGATGATCGACGGCTGCAGCCAGACCGGCGCGTTCCGCCGGGTGACGCTGCCGCTGCTCGGCCCGGGCCTGGTCACCACGTCGGTGTTCAGCTTCATCACCGCGTGGAACGAGTACCTGTTCGCGCTGGTCTTCATCCAGGACAAGCCGAAGGAGACCCTGCCGGTGTGGCTGGCGTCGTTCCGCACGGCGTTCGCCACCGACTGGGGCGGCGTGATGGCCGCGTCGGTCATCTACGCGATCCCGGCGCTGATCTTCTTCCTGCTCGTGCAACGCAAGCTGGTGTCCGGCGCGACCGCCGGCGCCGTGAAGGGGTAGGGCGTTGAGTTCTCCCGAGAAGCTCGCCGAGGCCGTCCTCCTGCCCGGGTTCGCCGGGACCACCGCGCCGGACTGGCTGCGCCGGCGGATCGCCGGCGGCCTCGGCGGGGTGGTGCTGTTCGGCCGCAACGTCGTCGACGACGAGCAGGTCGCCGCGCTCACCGCGCAGCTGCGGGGTGAACGCGACGGGGTCGTGGTCGGGATCGACGAAGAGGGTGGCGACGTCACCCGCCTCGACGTGAACACGGGCTCGTTCGTGCCCGGCCCGCTGGCCCTCGGCGCGGCCGACGACCCGGAGCTGACCACGGCCGTCGCGGCCGCGCTCGGCGAACGGCTGGCGGCCTGCGGCGTCACGCTCAACCTCGCACCCTGCGCGGACCTGACCCTGGCGGCCGAGGACCCGATCATCGGCGTCCGGGCGTTCGGGTCCGACCCGGCGAAGGCGTCCCCGCACGTCGCGGCCTACGTCACCGGCCTGCAGAAGTACGGGGTCGCGGCCTGCGCGAAGCACTTCCCGGGACACGGCGCCGCGACGGAGGACTCGCACGTGGCGTTGCCGGTGCTGCCGCGGACCGTCGAAGAGCTGCGGGAGATCGAGCTGGTCCCGTTCGCCGCGGCGATCCGGGCCGGGGTGCGCTCGGTGATGTCGGGCCACCTGGTCGTGCGGGCCTGGGGTGACGAGCCGGCCACGCTCAACCGGGTCGCGCTCACCGGCGTCCTGCGCGGCGAGCTCGGCTTCACCGGCGCGGTGATCACCGACGCCCTGGAAATGGGCGCGGTGTCCGGCGCGTACGGCAAGCACGACGGTCTCGGCCGCTCGGCCGTGCGGGCCCTCGCCGCCGGAGCCGATGCCCTGTGTCTCGGGGGTGCGGCCTTCGAGGCCGAGCACCTGGACGCCTGCGTGTCGGCGATCGTGGCCGCCGTCGAAGCGGGGGAGCTGCCCCTGGACCGGCTGGAAGAGGCGGCCGCGCGCACCGCGGCGCTCGGCACCGACCCGGCGCCGGCTTCGGTGGGCCCGGTGGACCGGCGGCTCGGCCTGGAAGCGGCCCGCAAGGCGCTCCGGGTGCAGGGTGAGCCGCGGCTCGACGGGCCGCCGCTGGTGGTCGACGTCCAGACCGAGCCGACCATCGCCGCCGGACCGATGCCGTGGGGGCTCGGCGCGCACCTGGCCGAGCTGGTGCCGGGGACGCGGGCGATGACCGCGACCCCGGACGACGCCGAGGCGGTGCTCGAAGCGGCGCGGGAGTTCCGCAGCGTCGTCGTGGTCACGCGGGAGGCGCACCGGCACCCGGAGGTGCGGGCGCTGCTGGCCGCGTTGTCCACTGTGGAGTTCATCCGGGTGGAAACCGGCGTGCCGGGCCCCGCGGGCGACGGCCCGCGGATCGACACGTTCAGCGGCTCGTGGGTCAGTTTGCGCGCCGCCGCGGAACATCTCGCCTGAAACCGGACGAAACCCCGCTCACCGAGCGGGGTTTCGTCCGCTTTGCCGCAACTCCAGAACCCCGCCCGCGGTTTGTACGGGCCTTGTACCGGCGGTCCCCATGCTGTTCCCACACCGGAAAACTGGAGGACGGAACAATGAACATGGGGATCGTGAAGCGGATGGCCGGGGTGGCCGGCATCGCCGCGGCGATCGTGGTCGCCGGGGCGGGCCCGGCGTTCGCGGCATCGGGCACGGTGCACACCGACTCGGGTGCCGCGCTGACCGTGCGGGCCACCCCGAGCACCAGCGGCGCCTCGGTCGGCTCCATCGCCGACGGCACCGCCGTGACCATCAGCTGCCAGACCAACGGCTCGACGGTCGACGGCAAGTACGGCACGTCGGACATCTGGGACAAGGTGGGCGACGGCTACGTCAGCGACGCCTACGTCTACACCGGCTCCGACGGCCGCGTCGCGCCGGACTGCGCGGGCTCGACGCTGACCTGCTCCACCGCGGGCACCGGCGACCCGAACACCTGCGCCGAGGCGGTCACCAAGGCGAAGTCCCGGATCCACACCAACGACCTCGACTCCTACGAGGGCTGGTGCGACCGGATCAACGCGCAGAACTACGGCTGGTCCGCCTCGGGCTCGGAGACGGCCTACATCCACTGGACCCAGATCCCGGCGTCGTTCAAGCACCCGGGTGACTACCAGGTCCCGGCCGGCGGCCTCGCGTTCTTCAAGAGCAGCGGTGCCGGGCACACGATGATCTCGATCGGCGGCGGCAAGTTCCTGTCGAACGACATCAACGGCTACGGCAGCTACACCGAGACGACGATCGCGCAGATCAAGCAGAAGTGGGGCCAGACCTACCTCGGCTGGTCGCAGCCGTGGTTCAAGGTGAACCACTGACCCGCTGACGACGGAACCAGCCCGGCCACCATCCCCGGCCGGGACCACCGCCGAACCGGCCCCTGCCCCGTCCCGGGCAGGGGCCCGTTCGTGGTTTCAGCCAGGCACCCGGGCGTTCAACGGCCGGGCGAGCAACGCCGGACCCGGCTTGAGGGCCCCGATCCGCTCCCAGCCCCACCGCAGGTACATCGCGTACGCCGGCGCCGCGGGCGCGGCCGCGAGGACCGCGAAGGGCTCGGGCCGCCCGGCCAGCAGGTCGCGCAGCAACCCGCCGCCGTGCCCGCGTCCTCGCAGAGCCGGCAGGACGGCGAGCTCGTAGACGTAGAACAGCGAACCGCCGGAGAGCCACCGCGGGGCCGGCGTCGCCGCGGCCGGGTGCCACCAGCCGGGTCCGTGGCCGACGCCGTAGGCGAACCCGCCGAGCGCCTCGCCGTCGCGCACCGTCGCCAGGGCGAACCCGGGCAGCGCCGAGTGCCGCACCAAGGTTTCGCGGAAGCGGGCCGCGTCCGCGGCGTCCTCGCCGTACGGCGGCTCGCGGTAGACCGAAAGGTACGCCTCCGCCAGCTCGTCCCACCGGTCACGCACCCGCCGGCTCCTTCGCTTCGGCCACCCGCGCCGCCGCCGGCTTCAGCCCGGCCAGCACGGCGAACGCCAGGCCGCAGCACCCGGCGAGCACGAGCCACGGTAGCAGCGCGCTCCCCGCCAGCAACGCCGTGAACGTCACCGGCGCGATGACCCGGGCCGCGCCCCACAGCAGCTCTTCGAGCCCGAAGTACCGCCCCCGCAGGTGGGGCGGGGCCAGCGCGACCGTGAGGGCGCTGCTCGTCGGCGCCTGCAGCAGTTCGGCGGCGGTGAACACCGCGGTCGCCACCGTGAGCACGGCGATCGCCGCGCCGGGCACGGCCGCGGGCACCACCGCGAACAGCAGGAACGACAGGGCCCACACCGCGGCGGCGACCTGCAGCACCCGCGGCTGCCCACGGCCTTCGAGCCGGCTCGCCACCACCGTCTGCCCGGCCACCACCAGCACGGTGTTGAGGGCGAACAGCAGGCCCGGCTGCCACGACGGCAAGCCGAGGGTGTCGATCACGTACGCCGACAGCAGCACGGTGAACGCCAGGTCGCACAGGGCGAACACGAACACCGTCACCAGCACGCGCCGGAAGGCCCGGTCGGCGAGCACGGCCCGGTAGCCCGCGCGGGCCGCCGGTTCCCTGGCCGACGGCGCGGGCGTGGCGGCCGACCCCCGCCAGGAGGCGACCAGCCCGGCCGCGACCAGGAACGTCGCCGCGTTCGCCAGCACGATCGCCGTGTAGCCGCCCACGCCGCCCCAGGCGACGAGGACACCGCCGGCCAGCCCGCCGGCGCCGATGCCGACGTTGCGCAGCGCGCGGTCCATCGCGTACCAGCGGGCGCGCTGGCCGTCGTCGGCCACCTGCGCCACGAGCGCGCTCGAGGCGGGCCAGAACAAGCCCTCGCCCCAGAAGGTCAGGGCCGCCAGGACCACCAGCTGCCACAGCGAGCCCGCGACGACGTACCCGGCGAAGGTCAGCACCCGCAGCAGGTTCGCGATGACGACGACCCGCCGGGCGCCGAGCCGGTCGACCAGCGGTCCCGCGAGTGGTCCCGCGGGCAGCGCCAGCAGCGCCGCAGCCGACAACGCCCCGCCGACCGCGGTCAGGGGGAGGCCCTTGGCCGCGTGGAAGTACACGACGGCGAACGGCAGGAACAAGCCCGTGCCGAGCGCGTCGACGGCCTGGGCGGCGACCAGGGGCCGCCGCCCGCGGGTGCGGGGCAGGCCGAGCAGTTCGGTGACCGTCATCGCCGTCCTCACGCGTGCGGGAGCGGGAAGGTGTTCAGCCGTTCCTCGGGCAGGGGCGCGGACCGCCAGCCGAGGTCGACGGCGGCGCGCCGGATCCGGCCGTCGCCCCAGTAGGGGAACCCGGCGGGGAAGTTGGACACCAGGCCCGGCACGATCGTGTGCGCCGCGCGGAACCCGGCGGCGGCGACGTCCCGGGTGGTCAGGTCGACGCTGATCACCTCGAAGCCGCGCTCTTCCACGCGTTCCTGGTACGCCTTCAGCCGCCGCTCGCCCAGTGCGGGCAGGCCTTCCCACGAACGCACCGGCAGGTCGCGCACCCACGGCGCCACCCGCGTCGCGGCCCGCGGGTCGAGGTAGACCTGCTGCTGGCACAACAGGTCCACGACGTCGCCGAAGTCCTCGCGGTAGGAGTCGAGGTAGCGCCGGTCGGCGCGGTAGGGCTTCAGGTTGCCCAGGTGCGGCAGGTCCGCCTGCATCCCGGCGAGCTCGTGCTCGTCGTCCAGGGCGAGGCAGGTGTGGTGCAGCGTGAACCCTTCGGCCAGCGCCTTCTTGGCCGCCTCGAACGCGTCGGGGCGGGTGGCGAACCCGATCGACAGCCAGCGCCGGGTGCGGTCGAACACGGCCGCGGCGACGATCGGGACGGCGAACTCGTTGTCCAGCGGGATCAGCGTGACGTCGTAGGTGCCGGTGGTGTCGGCGATCAGCGCCTGCAGCTCGGCCGGGATCGGCAGCCGGCGCAGGCGCGGGGTGTTGGCCCACCAGATCATGGTCGCGTCGCGTTCGAGGACCTCCTCCAGCCCCGACGTGACCGCGTGTTCTTCACTGGTGCCGCTGGCCAGCCCGGCGATCAGGGGATCGGTGAAGCGCCCGCCGTCGGCCTCGGAGGAGACCAGGCAGGCGGGGATCCACAGCTCTTCCTCGGTGGTGTGGGAAAACGCTTCGAGCCACGTGCAGTCCGTGTCGGGCGTCAGCGGCTGGAAGGGGAAGCCGGGAGTGGCGTGCTGCCGCGCCGAGTACAGGTTCAGGCGGCGCGGGTCGAGCGCGGGCACGCCGTCGCGGCACAGCTGCCGGTAGCTCGCGCGCCGGAGTTCGCGCTCCGGGGGCAGCCAGCTGCCGCAGTAGCGCTCGACGGCTTCCCCGATCGCGGAGTCGCGGGCGAGGTCGAAGTCGTGCCAGGACGTGCCGAACGCCTGGCGGTCGTTGGGCCAGTCGACGACCCGGCGCATGTCCGCGACGTCCACGGCGCACACCTTCAGCCGGGCGGGCATGCCCTGGGCGGGCGGGAGTTCGTGGACCGCCGTGACGATCCCGGTCCGGTCGTCGACGAGCAGCCCGGGCCGCGAGCCGCGCGCGTCGACCGGCCGGGGCCGGTCCGGCAGCGGCAGCACCGGCCGGGGGAGCACGCTCAGCCGGACGGGGTCGAGCTCGAGCTCGCCGGTGGTCGTCTCGGCGGGTTCGCCGGCGAGCCAGCGCTCGAGCTGGACGGCCAGCACGGTCAGCATCCACTGGGCGTCGCCCGGGCGGAACCGGCGGCCGGACGGCGGGGTGGCGGTGGCGAAGGCGTCGAGCACGCGCGGGTCGAGAGCCGCGGCGCGGCGGCGGGCGAGCACGTCGGCGAAGTCGGGTCCGGGGCCGCCGGGGGTGATCGCGGGCCCGGCGACGCCTTGCCCGCGTTCACAGCGCAAGGGCAGCAGCCGCAGCCCGCGGTCCGCGCAGTAGGCGTCGAGCGCGGTGAGTTCGGAATACGCCGGGTGGGTGAAGGCGGCGACGACGACGGTGTCGGCCGGGTCGGCGGGGAAGGGGCGGCCGTCGAAGTCCGAGAGGGTTTCGACTCGCGCGTAGCCCGCCGGGGCGAGGATCCGCCCGAGGGGCACGGTCAGCTCCGGCGTGCCGGCGATGAGAACGGTGGTGGTGGCCGGGTTCCGGGCGCCGGCGGGGTCCGCGACGGGGCGCAGGCTGCCGTCGTCGGCCAGGACGTCGAGCACCTCCGCGTAGGCGGGGTCCATTCCGGACAGCAGCTCGGCGCGGGTGCGGGTGCCGTCGCAGCGCGCGAGCCACGCGCGGAACTCCCCGGCCGGCGCGGTGATCCGGTACTGGCCGCCGTTCGGCGTGATCAGCAGGCACAACGCCGGTTCGAGGTCGTGCACCTCGATCCCGGTCAGTTCGAGGCGGACGTCGTCGGACAGCATGGCGGACCCCCTTGTCGGATACGGGCGCCGGCGTCTCGCGCCAGGCCGTCTACGAGCAGTTCGGCGACCGCGCGACGCTGTTCGCCGAGGTCGTGGCGGTCACCGAGGAAAGCGCGTTCA